>CAVQSH010000004.1:0-546590 GCA_963715835.1 uncultured Alphaproteobacteria bacterium
CATGATCGCGGTCCACCTGCGCGGCACCTTCCTCTGCACCCGCGCGGTGCTGCCGCACATGCTGGCCCGGAAATCGGGATGCGTGGTCAACATGGCCTCGCAACTCGGCCAGATCGGCGGGATCGAACTGGTCCACTATTCCGCGGCAAAGGCCGGGATCATTGGCATGACCAAGGCGCTGGCGCGTGAGGTGTCGACCCAGGGCGTCCGTGTCAACGCAGTCGCCCCCGGCCCGATCAACACACCACTGGTGCGCGCCTTGTCGGAAGACTGGCGCGCCGCCAAGGCGGCAGAGCTTCCCCTGGGCCACTTCGGAGAGCCCGAGGATGTCGCCGAAACCGTTGCATTCCTGTGTTCAGACGCGGCGCGCATCTACGTGGGCCAAACCCTGTCACCAAATTCGGGAGACGTCATGCTATGACATCAGTTGCATTGATCACGGGCGCCGGGATCGGAATCGGTCGCGCCACGGCCAAGGCCCTTGCCGCGCGCGGCGATCATGTCATCGTTACCGATGTTCTTGAGGACGACGGCCGCAGCGCCGTGCAGGAAATCCGCAAGGCCGGTGGCGAGGCGGAATTCCAGCATCTCGACGTGCGCGACACCGAGCGCGCCAATGCCGTGGTCAAGGATATCGAAACCCGCTTCGGCCGGATCGACACGATCGTCGCCAATGCGGGTATCGCGCACCGTGTGCCGCTGGATCAGCTGACAGACGAGAAATGGGACCACACCTTCGATATCGACCTCAAGGGCATGCTGCGCGTGATCCGTCCCGCAGCCGCCGGCATGAAGGCGCGTGGCGGTGGTGCGATTGTCTGCCTCTCCTCCATCATGGGTGTCGCCTACGGCTGGGACGAGCATGTGCATTACTCCTCGGCCAAGGCAGGGGTGGTGGGTCTGGTACGGGGCCTTGCGGTTGAACTTGGCCGGAACGGCGTGCGGGTGAATGGCGTCGCACCGGGATACATCCGCACCGCCCAGCTTTTGTCAGAGAAACATTCACTTGGACCCGAGGGCGCGAAAACGGTGGGCGATATCGTTCCGCTGGGCCGCATCGGGCACCCGGATGACATCGCAGATGTCGTGGCATTCCTCGCGTCAGACGCCGCCAGGTATCTGACGGGACAGGTCATTACCGTGGACGGTGGGCTTATGGTCGGGCGCTACTGAACACGCAAGGAAGGGCAACCTTCCCGAACATCAAGGACGAAACGACCTCAACAAGGAGAAGACAAGTGACACACTCAAATTTCTCAAGGCGGAACTTTCTAAAGACCACCGCGGGTAGCGCCGCGCTGGCGGCAGGCGGGATGCCATTCCTTGGCGCACAGCAGGTCTTTGCCGCGAACCTGGCCAGCCAGGAACTGCGGACCGTGGGTCTTTCGGTGACCGTTCAGGAACGCATCCTGAATGACTTCAAGGAAAAATCAGGTGTCGGTTCGGTTAGTGGCAAGGCCGACATTTTTCCGAACACGCAAACCGAAATCCTGTCCGGCTCGGACGCGTATGATTGCTGGGAAATCATCGGCGAACGTCTTGCCGCCATGGTTGCCACCGACAAGCTGGCGCCCGTTGCTGCGGCCGACCTGAAGAACTGGGCCGGCATTCGCGAAACCTTCACCAAACCGTCGGACCGCTGGGCGCTGAACCAACAGATCGTCGGCCAGATCTGGGAAGACGAAAGCCAGACGCGCCTGAACATGGTGCCGACGGTCTACAACTACGACTCCATCGGCTATCGTCCCGATTTGGTGGATGCGGAAGAAGCCTCCAACTGGTCTTCGCTGTTCGATCCCAAGTTCAAGGGCAAGACCGGTCTGAACGTCGACCCGCTGATCGCATTCGGCCAGGCCGTACTGGCGATGAACGAACTGGGCCTGCTGGAAGTGGCCAACCCCGGCAACCCGGATGCCGCTGCCATCGAGGAAGCCGCCAAATTCCTGATTTCCAAGAAGAAAGAGGGTCAGTTCCGCGCGCTTTGGGGTGACTTCGGCGAACTGGTGAACCTGCTGGCCTCGGGCGAGATGGTCATCGCGGACGCCTGGCAGCCTGCTGTCATGGCCGTCAAGGCGCAGGGTGTTGAGTGCTCCTACGCCACGATGAAGAGCGGCTATCGCGGCTGGGCGATCGGGGTTTCCCCGCTCAAGACCTCGCCGAACCTGGAAGCGGTCGCGGCCTATGCCGACTACTGGCTGTCCGGCCCGCCCGCCATCGCCGTGTCCGAGCAGGGCTACTACTCGCCCACCACCAACGTGAAGAACGTGATGGATCCCGACAAATATGCCTTCTGGTACGAGGGCAAGCCTTGGGTCGGCGCGACCGAGCGTGGCATCAAGGAAGGCGATCTGCGCGACGGCGGTTCGCTGGAAGAGCGCGCCGCGAACGTGGCCTACTGGCACCAGTGGCCGGATGAGTATGACCTGCTGATCCAGAAGTGGGACGAATTCCTGTCCGCGTAAACCACCCTTGGTTCAGCCGGTCCGCCGGCTGAACCACCCCTTCCCTTTTCCCAGGAACAGGACGCATTTCCTTTGGCCTACGATCTTCAGCTCACAAATGTCTACAAGACCTATGACAATGGGACACCGGCGGTCATTGACTTCAATCTGGATGTCGAGAAAGGGGAATTCATTGCCTTCCTGGGCCCGTCAGGCTGTGGCAAATCCACGACCCTGCGGATGATTTCCGGGTTCGAGTTCGTCACATCGGGCGATCTGATGATCCGCGGCAAGCGCGTGAACGACCAGCTCCCCGAGAAGCGCCCCACATCGATGATTTTCCAGAACTATGCTCTGTTTCCGCATATGAACGTGCGCCAGAACGTGCTGTTCGGCCTCGAGGTCAAGAACATGCCGCGCGCCGAAGCCAACCGCAAGGTTGACCAGATGCTTGAAAAACTGGGGCTGAGCGAGATCGCGAACATGCCGACCGCGCGCCTGTCCGGCGGTCAGCGCCAGCGTATCGCGCTTGCCCGCTCGCTGGTGGTCGAACCCGATATCCTGCTGCTGGACGAACCTCTTGGTGCGCTTGATGCGAACCTGCGCAAGAGCATCCAGAACGAATTGAAACTGCTGCAACGCGACCTTGGGATCACTTTCGTTTTCGTGACCCATGCGCAATCCGAAGCGCTGGCCCTGTCCGACCGCATCGTTGTGATGAACGCAGGCCGGATTGAACAGGTCAGCCCTCCGCGCGAGCTGTACACCCGCCCGAGCAGCCAGTTCGTCGCCCGCTTCATCGGCTCCAACACGATCCTGCCGGGAACCGTCAAGGGCCAGCAGGATGGCAATGTGATGCTGGAAACCGCCTTTGGTCTTCTGGCTGGCGCAAACCGCGCGGGGATCGACGCCCATGAAGGGCGCGAGATGAGCATCATCCTGCCCGCCGAGGCGGTGGACCTGGTACCCGCCGACGTGCCCGAAGATGAGATGCGTGCAAGCTTCGGCTCGAACACAATTCCCTGCACCATCGAAAGACTGCAGATCGTGGGGCACATCATGCACATGATCGTGCGCTTCTCGGACGGTAAGCAAATCAATGTCGAAGGGCATGTGGACAAGTACCGCGACAGGCTGAAAGCCGGGGGAAGCGCGTTCGTCGCGTGGAAATCCGCCAATGCCACCGTGATCGACCACTAGGAACACTGCAATGGCGCATCTCACGGCACTGGATATCTCGGCGGGGCTGGAATCGGGCAAACTTGATCCCGTGACCCTGACTGAAGAAGTCTATGACAGGCTGGAACAGCACGGCGACAACGCGATCTATATCGAAACCACACGCGACAGGGCGATGGCCGAGGCACAGGCCTCCCGCTTGCGGTACAAGTCCGGGTTGCCCGCCAGCCCGCTGGACGGTGTGCCCGTGGCATGGAAGGACCTCTTTGACCTCAAGGGCCGCGTGACCACCGCCGGAGCCATCGTCACAAAGACCGATGCGCCCGCGACCGTCGATGCCCCGGTGATTGCAACAGCCCACAGGGCCGGCATGATCACCACAGGCACGGTCAACATGACGGAATTCGCCTATTCCGGCATCGGTCTCAACCCGCATTACGGCACCCCCCACAACATCCATGCCCCCACCGGTCAACGGCGCAGTCCCGGCGGATCGTCCTCGGCCTCTGGCGTTGTGGTCTCGGCAGGGATCGTCCCCCTCTCGATGGGATCGGACACGGGCGGCTCGATCCGTATCCCCGCCTCCTTCAACGGCGTCGTGGGCTACAAGACCTCAGCGGGCCGCTATCCTATGGAGGGCGTCTATCCCCTTGCAAAATCCTTGGACACGATCGGCCCGCTGGCCCATTCGACCGCCGATTGCGCATTGTTCGACGCCGTGCTGCGAGGCAAGGACACCCCCGAGGCGCAGGCCGCAAACCCAGCGACATTATCCCTCGTTATACCGGACGAGATTCTGCTGGAAGGGCTTGCCCCCGCAGTCGCCGCCAATTTCAACGCCACCGTGGCGCGGCTCGAAGCTGCCGGCGCCAAGATCGAACGCATCTCCCTGCCCGAACTGTCGGAACTGACCGATCTTATCGCCAAGCACGGTTTTCTGGCCGGAGCGGAGGCGCTTGTGCTGCACCTTGACCGGGTGCATGGCCCTGCCGCCGCAAAAATGGATGCCCGCGTGGTGCGCCGCATCCGACTGGCCGAAAGCATGAGCGCGGTTGACGTGCTGACCCTGCAACAGGCCCGGATGCGCTTCATGGCCTCGACCGCAGCCCGGATCGGCGGGTCCATCGTCCTGTGCCCGACGACGGCCACCACAGCGATGGAGGTCGAACCGCTCGAAGCGGATCAGGAAGTTTTCTTCCGCCACAACGGCCTGACCCTGCGCAACACATCTTTGGGCAATTTCCTTGATTGGTGCGGCGTTTCCATTCCCAACGGCACGGACGCCGATGGCATGCCCACCGGCTTTCTGCTGTCGGCCCCGACTGGACACGACACGGCCCTGCTGGCTGCGGCCCTGGGCTGCGAAGAGATGATCCGCGGCTAGCGCCGCCCCTACATCGACACCGACACGACTGACACAACGAAGAGGAGACCGACAAATGACCAAGAAAATCTACTGTGCCTTCGGCACGGATATCAACTCTGTGGCGGGCCAGATTGGCTCCTATGGCGGCGGCAATTCACCCAACGACATCCAGCGCGGCATCTTCGCGACCGAAGTCGGCGTTCCGCGCCTGCTGCGCCTGTTCAAGAAATACGAGATGCGGACATCATTCTTCATCCCGGGCCATTCGCTCGAGACATTCCCGAAAGAGATGGACATGATCGTCGAGGCCGGCCACGAGATCGGCGCGCATGGTTACCTGCATGAAAACCCCGTTGCCATGACCCCCTCGCAGGAAGAGGATGTTCTGGTCAAGTCCATCGAACTGATCAAGAAACTGACCGGTGAAGCGCCCAAGGGCTATGTTGCCCCGTGGTGGGAAATGTCCAACGTGACCGCGTCGCTTCTGGGCAAATACGGCTTTTCCTACGACCACAGCCAAAGCTACCGTGACTTCCAGCCCTTCTATGCCCGCGTCGGCGACGAATGGAATGTGATCGACTACTCCAAGACCGCCGCTGAATGGATGCATCCGCTCAAGCACGGCAAGGAGATCGACCTCGTCGATATCGGCGCCAACTGGTATGTGGACGATCTGCCGCCGATGATGTTCATCAAGAACGCGCCCAACAGCCACGGCTTTGTCAGCCCGCGCGACATCGAGCAGATGTGGAAGGATCAGTTCGACTGGGTCTACCGCGAAATGGACTATGGCGTGTTCCCGATCACCATTCACCCCGACGTCGCAGGCCGTCCGCAAGTCCTGCTGATGCTGGAGCGCCTGATCGACTACATCAACGGCCATTCGGGCGTGGAATGGGTGGATTTCAACACCATCGCGGATGACTTCCGCAAGCGCTTCCCCTTCGACAGCGACAAGCGCCCCGAAGTGATCTGAACCGGTAAAGGGGCAGTGCCACGCGCGCTGCCCCTCCCGCCAAAGGAAGAGGTTGTCAGATGTGCAACGCATGCGGTTTCCCGACACGCCCTGGCCACTGGACCGACGCAGGCGCGGATAACGCGGGTGACAGACTGCGACTGCAATTGCGCCGCGCTCAGATCCTGAACAAGCTTCTCAATGGCTATGGCTTCACGGCGCGTCCCCCCGGACATGGGCCAGGCTTTGCGCTGTCGTCCTTTTCCGGCCGCACGACGCTCCTGCCGGACCTCGAAGCCGTCTGGCAGGAGGCCGCGCGGCAGCTGGGCCACCCCATCGACCCGCTTGATCCTCGGTTCACAGCCCCGGCCGAACCCGCCCCATGATCACCCGCGCCTGACGATGGCCGCCTGCGGCTGACGATTCTTGGCGGCTACCTCGGATCCGGCAAGACGACATGGCTGCGCCACCAGCTTTTCGAGGGTGCCTTCGGCAAGGCGCATATCCTTGTCAACGAAGCGGCTGAAACGCCGGTGGACGATACGCTGCTATCGTCGCAAGCTGCGGGCCTGACCATGCTGTCGGGCGGTTGCGCCTGCTGCACGGGCAAGGATGATCTTGTCGCCGCCCTGCGCGACCTGTGCGACCTGCACAGCCGCCAGCGCCATCAGGAACGCGACACGGGCCAGATCGTTCTTGAAACCAGCGGCCTTGCCGATCCGGCCGCCATTCTCGACACCATCCGCCAGGACAGCGTCCTGGTGCATCATATCCGCGTGGCCGAGATCATCGTGCTCGTGGACGCCATGAACGCTGCCGAACAGTTGCGCACCGAATATCTTGGGCGGGCCCAGATCGAAGCCGCCGACCGGATCATCCTGACCAAGGTCGACGCCGTTCCAGACACTGTGCTTGCCACCGTTGTCGCGACCGTGCGCCATCTCAATCCGGGTGCCTCTGTCGAGGCGGCCGTGAAAGGTGAGCCCTTCAGCCTGCCTGACTTGCCCGCCGTGTCCCCTTATGATCTGCCACGGCTGGCGGATGGCGGCGCACCGATCCAGCCGACGAAAATCGATATTCCCGACGATGTGGACTGGGCGACGTTTTCCGTCTGGCTATCAGCCCTTCTCTACGCGCGCGGCGATGATCTGGTCCGCGTCAAAGGCGTCTTTGAAACCCCCGCTGGCCCATTGCTGCTGCAGGCGGTGCGCAAATCCGTCCAGCCACCCGAGCTTCTTCCACCCGAGGCAGCCCATCGCCAAAACCAGATTGTTTTCATCGGACGCGGGTACAAGGACGATGATCTGCGCCGATCGCTGGAGTATTTCACGCGCGGCTAGGCGGAGAAGCCGCGTACGCAATGGTATTTAATATATTGAATTTAAATACTTAAGAACTGCCGCACACTCAGAAAAATAAGCTTATACCCCACATCTTTGCTATGCACGCTTGTACGATCATATGCATCCGAATACATCACATTGTGGGGAGCTGTCAGACTAATTCGAACCAGTCTCAGCTATGGACAGTAGAGCTGCCCCTTATCCCGCGCAAGAGACCGCGCCACTCGGCGAGAGCGGCGGTGCGGTTCAGTCTTGAAATTGGGTCGAGCTTGAGAGGCTGCGTTCCTGATTGAAGTGGTTGGAGACAGAGGCGTGGACGGCGGCGAATTTCTGTAAACTTCGCATTCGCCTGAAACGCAACATCGCCCTCTCCCTTCGTCGAAACGGCAGGTGCGAATTCTCAGCCCTGTTGTTCGTCCACCGACCGGTTTCCTGGCGATCTGCTGCACCGATCTCCTTCAGCGCCGCGCCGTACGATCGCAGCCGATCCGTGACGATAACCTCCGGGCGACCATGCTTACGCATTGCTTTCCTTAGGAATTTCAACGCCGCCTGTCTTGTCACGCGTCTTCGTCACAAAGCTTTCCAGGACCTCGCCTTCGTGATCCACGGCCCGCCACAGGTAGTGCCGCTCACCGTTGATCTTCACGAAGACCTCGTCCAGATGCCACCGCCAGCGGCTGGATTTCATTCCGGCAATCCGCCGCTTTCGGATCTCGGCCGCGAACATCGGGCCGAACCGATGCCACCAGAACCGGACGGTCTCGTGGCTCACGTCGATGCCACGCTCATGGAGCAAGTCTTCGACGTTCCGAAGCGAAAGCGGGAACCGGACGTACAGCATCACCGCCAGGCGGATGATCTCAGGGCTGGTTTTGAAGTACCGAAATGGGCGAGCGTTTTGTCATCCGGCGAGGCTATGCAACCGCCCTGCCCGTCTCAAGCTGGTTTCATCTGACAAGACCATCAAGAGCGTTGAGCAGCGCTCCTCGAGACGGCAATTGGATTGTAGACCATCTTTCCGACCTTAAAATGCAAACCCTGTGGTTGATCGGCTTTGCAGACGTAGTTTTGCGCTTGGGCTGGACGTACCAACCAGACAGTTTCCGCTCCCATCGAGATAACTTCTGAAGCATCTCAAGCTCGCATCACATGGGAAGCGCGCCCTATCACTGAGTGGGGAAAGGGAGCCTCTCAAGCCCGCGACAAGCACTGGAACGGGTGCCCTACAGGAGAAAGAGAAGGCTTTGCTACAGGAGATACTGGCAAAGCTGAACGACCTTTTTCAAGGCGATGTGACAGATGACGACCAGTTGATTTATGTGAATAATGTCATCAAGGGCAAACTGATGGAAAGCGAGACGCTGGTTCAGCAGGCCAACCACAACAGCAAGGAACAGTTCTCTAACTCTCCCGCTCTGACGCAGGCCATCCTTGATGCTATCATCGACGCCTTCGAAGCCCATACGACCATGAGCAAACAAGCGCTGGATTCATCAACGGTGCGTGACGGCCTGAAGGATGTGCTACTTGGACCGGGTCAACTTTATGAAGTTTCACGGTGGTAAGAGCAAAAGGCCGAGAACAGCGGAAGGTAAACCCGCTAGCAGTAGTCACAAATGCTGCGCTGGAGTCAAGAATCGGGCACTCACGTGTCACCATCTGACAGGTGGGGCTAGCGGGCCAGGAAAGTCTGGCGCGGTTGCTTCCAGGACCGGGGCCAAGATTCCGCATGACACACAGCACAAAAAAAGTTTTCCATTGGCGACTGGTCATGACACCCGGGGCAGTCCACGTCAAGGTGGGGGATATGGTGGGGGATGCGATTATCGCTTATCTTTTAAAATCAATAACTTACTAGGGTAAGGTGGCGGAGACGATGGGATTCGAACCCACGAGACCCTTTCGGGCCTACTCCCTTAGCAGGGGAGCGCCTTCGACCACTCGGCCACATCTCCGCGGATGGGTGTATCCATGACGCGCGCGGGGGACAAGTGGAAAATCGGGGGTTTGGGCTGACAAGTGCCACCCGGCCCCGTCATCGCCGGGCTGCATGTCGTCCTTGCGACGCGGGTGGTGTGTTGCCCTGCGGGGCATGAAGCGTGGACAAGGCAAGGGCTTTCTCATAACAGTAAAGTGTGTGGTGTGTGAAACAGGACGGTCCCTGGATGGTTGCAAGGTCAACAGCAAACGCGCGGGATTCCGTGCTCTGCCCTGAAATCGGTTACCGTCCGGCTCATCCTGCCACGTCGCACCCCAGGCCATGCCAGCCAGAGCTGCGCCGGCTGCTGCTGTCGGGACTTGCGGTTGCCGCGCTGTCGGGCCTGCCCGCGCAGGCGCAGGATACTGCGGGATGGTTCGGAGCACCGGCGGATATTCCCACCTTCGCCCTTGGCGGATCGCCCGGCATTCTGGACATGCCCAGCGCCGAGATGGCCCCGGATGCCACCCTTTCCAGCACCCTGTCCTATTTCGGTGGCACCACGCGCGGCACCGTCACCTTCCAGATCACGCCCCGCCTGTCCGGCAGTTTCCGCTATCTGGCCGTGGACGGGCTGACCGAACTGGGCGGCGTCGATATTCCCGACTATGACCGCTCGACCTATTTCGACCGCAGCTTCGACCTGCGCTACCAGCTTCTGACCGAGGGACGTTATCGTCCTGCCGTCACGATCGGCTTGCAGGATTTCGTCGGAACCTCGCTCTATGGTGCGGAATACATCGTGGCCACAAAGGCCCTGACGCCCAGCCTGCGGGTGACGGGCGGTCTGGGCTGGGGGCGGCTTGGCAGCTACCGGCCGCTGGGCAATACCGGCACACGCAGCACCGATCTGCTGGAACAGGGCGGCGTGCCCAGCTATGACCGCTGGTTTCGCGGCGACGTGGCGGCCTTCGGCGGGCTGACATGGGCGGCGACGGACCGGCTGACCTTCAAGGCGGAGTATTCCTCGGACGCCTATGTCGAGGAAACGGCGAACGGGGTCTTCACCCCGACATCGCCCTGGAACTTCGGGATCGACTACCGTTTCGCCAGCGGGGCGCAGGCCTCGATCATGGCGATGCATGGCGCGGTTCTGGGGGCGCAGATCACGCTGCATACCAACCCGCGCAGCGCCGCAGCACCCGGCGGGCTGGAACCGGCACCGGCGCCGGTCTATCGCCGCAGCGCGGCAGAGCGGCGGGATCTGGGCTGGCAGCAGGACACGGCCCTGCGTGACGCCCTGCCCGGCCGCCTGTCCGAAGCGATGGCGCAGGACCAACTGGTCTTCGGCGGTCTGCACCTTGAGGCGCAGCGTGCCACGTTGCGCCTGATCAACCCGACCTATGGGGCGGAGCCGCAGGCCATCGGCCGCAGCGCGCGGATCATGGCCCGCACCCTGCCCGGCACGGTCGAGACCTTCGAGATCGTGCCCGTGGTCAATGGCATGGCCCTGTCGGCCGTGATCTTCCGCCGCAGCGATCTCGAGGATCTGGAGAACGCGCCCGCAACGGCTCTGCTGGCGCGCACCGGGATCGAGGACGGGTTCGGCCGCGCGCCTGCCGCAGCCGACGGCCTGTCGCCAGCCTTCACCTGGTCGGTCGGTCCCTATCTGCGCTACAGTTTCTTCGACCCGGACAACCCGTTGCGCGCCGATTTCGGGGCACGGGTCAACGCCGACTATCGGATCACGCCCGGCCTCGTGCTCTCGGGCTCGGTGTCGAAGCGGCTTGCCGGCAATCTGGACCGGATCACCCGGCGCGATCCCTCGGGCCTGCCCCGTGTGCGCACCGATTACGCGCTTTACGCCCGCGAGGGCGACCCTGCGGTCGACCATCTGACCCTGACCGGCTACCTGCGCCCCGGCCCCAATCTCTATGGCCGCCTGTCGCTGGGCTATCTGGAACAGATGTATGCCGGTGCCTCGGCAGAACTCCTGTGGAAACCGGTGGACAGCCGCCTCGCCCTCGGGGTCGAGGTGAATTACGCGCAGCAACGCGATTTCGACCAGTTGTTCGGGCTGCGCGACTACAACATCGTCACCGGCCATGTCTCGGCCTATTACGACTTCGGCAAAGGCTATCACGGACAACTGGATGTGGGCCGCTATCTGGCGGGCGACGTGGGTGCGACGCTCAGCATCGACAGGGAATTCGCCAATGGCTGGCGGCTGGGCGCCTTTGCCACGCTGACCGATGTCACCTCCGAGGATTTCGGCGAAGGGTCCTTCGACAAGGGCTTCCGCATCACGATCCCGCTGGGTGCCGTGCGCGGCCTGCCGACGCGCCGGGTCAGCGACCTGACGGTGCGTCCGCTGACGCGCGACGGTGGTGCGCGACTGGATCTGCGCGACAGGCTTTACGAGCAGGTGCGCGACTATCACCGCCCCGAGCTTGAAAAGAAATGGGGACGGGTCTGGAGATGACAGGGATGCGCGCAACATGGCGTTGGACCGGGCTTTTGTCCGCATGGCTTGTGCTGGCGGGGTGCAGCAACGATCCGAACCGGATCGACTATACGCAGCTTGCCCGCAGCCTCGTCGAGGCTTTCCAACCCGACCGGCAGGGCGGACAGGCGGCGGCGGAGCCTGCAGCCGTGCTGGCCGGGACCGAGGGTCCCCTGATCCAGGTGCGTCCGCAGAACGGGAACGCGACCTATTACATCCTGGGCCTGATCGACAACGGCCCCTACCGCACCTATGCCACCGGCACCCGGCAGACGATGACCCTGCGCCAGGGGCGTGATCACCGCCACCCGTGGCCTGGGCAGCGATCTGATGGCCTCGGATGTCACCCCACTGCTGGAACTGCTGCGCACACAGCGCAGCGGACCGGCGCGGCGGGTCATGCAATATCTGGATGGCGAGGATGTGACCCGCGATCTGGTGCTGGCCTGCGATGTCAGCCTGGGTGCCACCGTCCGGGTCGCAGCGGGCGAGATCGACCAGACAGGTCGCCGCATGACCGAGGCCTGCACCGCCGGGCAGATCAGCTTTCGCAACACCTATGTGGTCGATAGCGCGGGACAGGTCATCCAGTCCGAACAGTGGTTGTCACCCGGTGCCGGCAGCGCCCTGTTTCAGGTGCTGCGCCGCTGAGGGCATGTTCACCTGACCGATCCGGCCATGGTCGCGGTGATCCAAGGCCATGAAAAAAGGCGCCACTCGGGGCGCCTTTTGTCTTGTCCGTTCTGGCGCTGACTGCGCTCAGGTGCCCGAACCGCTGCTTGCCGATGCGATGGCCAAAGTGGTCACACCAATCGTGACGATCGTGACCAGAGTGGTCGTGGTCAGACCGGCACCACCCAGCAATGCACCGCCAGGTGCGGCCTGGGTCGACAGGATCGGCGTATCGGAGGTTTTCTGGTCATTTGCCATCGCTGGCGTGGTCAGGGCAGCGGCCATGGCGGCTGCAATCACAAATTTCTTCATAGCACTCTCTCCACTCTTGAAACAGGTAACACGTCTGTGCTGACCCGATCTGCCTACAGCATTCGGTCCGGTCAACAAAGTCCGAAATGCCGATCATGGGCAGGATCAGGGTAAAAAAATGCAAAGCGCATCAAATTATGCACAGTGCCGGCCCATCCGTCCCGGACCGATGCCCGCCTCAGGTGTTGAACAGGAAATGCAGCACGTCGCCGTCCTTGACGATATAGCTTTTGCCTTCCGACCGCATCTTGCCCGCTTCCTTGGCCGGTTGCTCGCCACCCAGCGTCACGAAATCATCATAGGCGATGGTTTCCGCACGGATGAAGCCACGTTCGAAATCGCCGTGGATCACGCCTGCGGCCTGTGGCGCGGCGGTGCCCTGACGGATCGTCCAGGCGCGGGCCTCCTTGGGGCCGACGGTGAAATAGGTCTCAAGATGCAGCAGCGCGTAGCCGGCGCGAATCAGACGGTCCAGACCCGGTTCTTCCAGCCCCATCTCGGACAGGAACATCTGGGCTTCTTCCTCGTCCAGCTGGCTGATCTCTTCCTCGATCCGGGCAGAGATCACGACGTGGGAATTGCCCTGCGCGGCGGCCATCTCTGCCACCTTGGCGGAAAGCGCATTGCCGGTGCCTGCGTCTTCCTCGGCCACGTTGCAGACATAGAGCACGGGCTTGGTGGTCAGCAGTTGCAGCATCCGCCAGGCCTTCGCATCCTCGGCATCGACCTGCACCGTGCGCGCGGGCTTGCCCGCCTCAAGCGCGGCCAGCGCCTTGCGCAGCAGCGCATCCTGCTGCACCGCGTCCTTGTCGCCGCCCTTGATCTTGCGCACCAAGCCCTGCAGCCGCTTCTCGATGCTTTCCATATCGGCCAGCATCAGCTCGGTCTCGATGGTCTCGGCATCGCTGACCGGATCAACGCGGCCTTCGACATGGGTGATGTCGTCATCCTCGAAACAGCGCAGCACATGGGCGATGGCGTCGCATTCGCGGATATTGGCCAGGAACTGGTTGCCCAGACCTTCGCCCTTGGAGGCGCCCTTCACCAGACCGGCGATATCGACAAAGGTCATCCGCGTCGGGATGATCTGCTTGGAGCCCGCGATCTCGGCCAGCGTGTCCAGCCGCTGGTCGGGCACCGCCACCTCGCCCACGTTCGGCTCGATGGTGCAGAACGGAAAATTCGCGGCCTGCGCGGCGGCCGTTCTGGTCAGCGCGTTGAACAGTGTCGACTTGCCCACATTCGGCAGCCCCACGATCCCCATCTTGAAACCCATCACCGGCCTCCTTTGTTGCAGTTGCGCCGCTCTTAAAGCGGCAGCGGGTCGCGGGGCAAGGGTGCAGACTGCATCGGGCATTGAGTTTGCCGCCCGTTTGCGGCACATCGGGGCGACCGCAGGGAAGGACAGCCAGCCATGACTCGGATCGACGCCAAATTCGCCGCCCTCAAGGCCGACGGGAAGAAGGCCTTCGTGGCCTATGTCATGGCGGGCGATCCGGATTACGACACCTCGCTTGAGCTGATCAAGGGTCTGCCCGGCGCGGGCGTGGACATCATCGAGCTGGGCCTGCCCTTCACCGATCCGATGGCCGATGGCGAGACGATCCAGCTGGCCGGACAGCGCGCGCTCGAGGCGGGGCAGACCCTGCAAAAGACGCTGGATATGGCGACGCGCATTCCGCAAGACCGACGACACGACGCCCGATCGTGCTGATGGGCTATTACAACCCGATCTTCAATCGCGGGGTCGACCGGTTCCTGGTCGATGCCAAGGCCGCCGGGATCGACGGGCTGATCGTCGTCGACCTGCCCCCCGAGGAGGATGACGAGCTGTGCATCCCCGCGCAGAAGGCCGGGCTGAACTTCATCCGGCTGGCCACGCCCACCACCGACGACAAGCGCCTGCCCAAGGTGCTGCAGAACACCAGCGGTTTCGTCTATTACGTGTCGATCACCGGGATCACCGGCGCGGCCGAGGCCAGCGCCGCCGATGTCGCCCCCGAAGTGGCGCGGATCAAGTCGCAGACCGATCTGCCGGTGATCGTGGGCTTCGGCATCAAGACGCCCGAGGCCGCGCAGGGCATCGCCGCCGTCGCCGATGGCTGCGTCGTGGGCAGCGCCATCGTGGCGGAACTGGCCAAGGGCAAGCCCGTCGCCGATGTGCTGGCCTTCGTGCGCTCACTGGCGGATGGCGCGCATCGCGCCTGACAGGCCGGTGGATTGGCACGTCAGCCCGTCCTGCGCCGCAGGATGTGGATGGCGGTATAGCGCATCACCACCTCACCGGCCTGGTTCTCGACCTCATAGGTGATGCTGGTGCGCCCGCGGTCCGGACGGGATGTCGAGGGGACCGAGGCCACCACCTCGGCGCGGGTGCGCAATGTGTCGCCGGGCCGGACCGGGAGCCGCCACTGGATATCCGTCATGCCGGGTGATCCCATCGACGCCTCGTTCCAGATATCCGCGCTCAAGCGTCTGGATGAAGGACGTCAGCAGGGTGTGAAACCCGCTGGCGATGATCCCGCCATAGGGCGATGCGGCGGCGGCCTCCTCATCTATGTGAAAAGGCTGCGGGTCCCATTGCCGCGCGAAGTCAGTGATCGCCTCAAGCGGCAGGGTCTGCGGCGCGGTTTCGAAACGATAGCCCACAGGCAGATCATCAAAGAACATGGCATCCCCCCTTGCAATGTGGGCGCAGCCTATCGTGCCCTGTCAGCCCTGCAAATGAATGATTGCCTGACAAGGCCCCGATTGGTAACCAAAGCTAACCAAAGCCAGTGAAAGGCCGCCGCCATGCCCGTGATCACGAACATCGCCGATCTCAAGCGCATCTACAAACGCAAGACGCCCAAGATGTTCTATGATTACGCGGAAAGCGGCAGCTGGACGGAACAGACCTTCCGCGAGAATACATCCGATTTCGACCAGATCCGCCTGCGCCAGCGCGTCGCGGTGGACATGACCGGGCGCAGCACCGCAAGCCAGATGATCGGGCAGGACGTGACGATGCCCGTGGCGCTGGCGCCCGTGGGCCTGACGGGCATGCAATGCGCCGATGGCGAGATCAAGGCCGCGCGCGCGGCCGAGCGGTTCGGCGTGCCCTTCACCCTGTCCACCATGTCCATCAACTCGATCGAGGATGTGGCGGGGGCGACGTCGAAACCCTTCTGGTTCCAGCTTTATACCATGAAGGACACCGATTACGTCAGCCGCCTGATCCAGCGGGCCAAGGATGCGAAATGCTCGGCGCTGGTGATCACGCTGGATCTGCAGATCCTCGGGCAGCGGCACAAGGACCTCAAGAACGGCCTGAGCGCGCCGCCCAAGCTGACGATCCCGACGATGATCAACCTTGCCACCAAGTGGAGCTGGGGGATCGGGATGCTGTCGGCCAAGCGGCGGCATTTCGGCAATATCGTCGGCCATGTGAAGGGGATCTCGGACGCCTCCAGCCTTGGGGCGTGGACGGCGGAGCAGTTCGATCCGGCGCTGGACTGGACCAAGATCGCCAAGATCAAGGAAGAATGGGGCGGCAAGGTCATCCTCAAGGGGATCCTGGACGCCGAGGACGCGAAGATGGCGCTGAGCGTGGGGGCGGATGCGATCATCGTGTCGAACCACGGCGGGCGGCAGCTGGACGGGGCGATCAGTTCGATCCGCGCGCTGCCGTCGATCCTGGAGGCGGTGGGCGACAAGATCGAGGTGCATCTGGACAGCGGCATCCGGTCGGGGCAGGACGTGCTCAAGGCTTTGGCGATGGGGGCCAAGGGCACCTATATCGGGCGGGCCTTCGTCTATGGTCTGGGGGCGATGGGGCAGGAGGGCGTCAAGAAGTCGCTGGAGGTGATCCACAAGGAGCTGGACATCTCGATGGCGCTCTGCGGCAAGCGCCGGATCGAGGAGCTGACCCGCGACGTGCTGCTGGTGCCCGAGGGCTTCGAGGGCCGCTGGCAGGCCTGATCCGCAAGAGCCCTCCCCCGGGGTGTCCCATGATGGGACATTTTTCGGGGTGAATGATTTCAATGGGTTGCGGGACGGCGGTAAGGATTTTTTAACGGTTGGGGGCAGTTTGGAGGATTCCATCTGCCAAATGAACCGGCTCGCCACCTTGATTTTGCTGATAGCTTGGCGACTGCAAACGCCCCAAAGCGGTCATTGGCGGTCGATGCCGCGAATGTCTGCTTCGAGCCCAACTTGCATATTTTCTTCGCTGCGGCGAATGTCCGCTCCAAGCAAAGGGAGCAAGCAATGGAAATCATGTGTCTAAATGGTTGGGGTGGAAAGCTCCACGAGGCACTGCTGCCATACCTAGCCGGGATGGCTCCAGATATTCTGTGCTTGCAGGAGGTCATCCACAGCCCCGCGTCTCAAAAAGACTGGCTGACGTATCGGGACGGCGATCACATCCTGCAGCAACGCGCCAATTTGTTTCGCGACGTCAGCGCTGCTTTGCCGGAGCATGTCGCGATCTTTTGCCCGGCTGCGCAAGGGGTGCTTTGGGACGGTGATAGCTCAATCCCATCGCAATGGGGTCTTGCGACCTTCGTGCATCGCTCTTTCCCGATCATCGGACAGGTGCAAGGCTTCGTTCACAAAGACTATTCCCCCGTCGGTTATGGCGATCACCCGCGCTCACGCAGCGCGCATGGTGTGCGGGTTTGGGACTATGCACTCCAACCGAGCCGTCAGCATTACCCATATGCATGGTCTTCGCGACTTAAATGGGAAAATGGATACGCCAGAGCGTGAGAAACAAGCGCGGAGGCTGCTTAGTATGTCGCGCAGTCTCGCAGAATCAAACCATCTCACGGTGATCTGCGGCGATTTTAACGTCGAGCCTGACAGCGAAACGCTTTCGATCCTAGGGAATGCTGGGCTGACCGAACTGGTGACTGGGCGCGGTTTCGACAGCACGCGTAACTCGCAATACAACAAGCCGGGACGCTTTGCCGACTACATGCTTATCAACCAAGAAGAAGCGGCGAAGAGCTTTGACGTGGTCCACGATCCCGAGGTTTCAGATCACTGTCCGCTTGTTCTGAAGTTGTAGCTCAAAATTCTATAGCTACTGTTTGAGCTGATGATTGGAATGGCTGCTTTGTCCGCATAGCTGACCTTGGCCCGCACTGCCGCGAACGGCCGATTTAGGCCTTTTGCATCCCTCGCCATCGCCGACACGCGGGGTGGCGATCCTACCTCTGTTTGGCGCGGTTTATGGTTGCCCGGTCTTCGGACATTTGTTCATGCCACTACGGTTGCCAAATCGCCGCCCCGGGGGGCGTGTCGGCGATCGCGCGGCGGCCTGCGGCCTTGATTCCGCGCGGGGGCTTGGGGCGGCAGTATGTTGGAATTTGAGGGGCAGCGCGACGCGGCGTTTTGCGCCTTCGGTCCGCGCTGGGTCAGGCCCCCTGCCCCTACAGCACGCTTTGACAGGCGGCGCCCTGCGGGGCAGTGTGGCGGCGTAATGTGACAAGGTGCTCTGATGCTGGTTTTCGCCACTGCCGATCTGGTTCTGTTTGCCGTGCCCAAGACGGGCAGCACGGCCTATCATCTGGCGCTGCGGAGCAAGGCGGATATCGTGCTGGCGGGCAGGGCCTCGATCAAGCACATGACTGTGCGGAAATACGAGCGGCATTTCGCGCCCTATCTGGCGCAGGCGCATGGGCTGGCACCGGAGCGGGTGGCGGTGATCCGTGATCCGCTGGAGTATCTGCGCAGCTGGTACCGGTATCGGCAGCGGCCCAACGGCCCGGCGGAGACCAAGCGGATCAGGGACATGGGGTTCGACGCCTTCGTTCTGGCGGCGCTGGAGCCGAAGCCGCCGGCCTTTGCCAAGACCGGGACGCAGCGGGCCTTTGTCTCGGGGCGGGACGGGGAGATCGCGGTGGATCACCTTTTCGCCTATGAGCGGCCGCTGGCGTTGCGCGGCTTCCTGTCGGAGCGGCTGGGTTTTGCGGTGACGCCCGCGCAGAAGAATGTCTCGCCCCCGGCGGATACGGCGATCAGCCCGGCGGTCGAGGCCCGGTTGCGGCAGGTGCAGGCGGCCGAGTTCGACCTGCATGAGCGCGTCATGGCGGCGGGCGGGCATCTGGTCATGGCGCGGGGTGCCGCGCAGGGCTGATGCGGGGTGCGGGGGATGCGATTCCCCTCTTTTCAAGGCGGGGCTTTGCGTCTATACGCGCGGCTTCACGCGGGGATACAGCCTTGGAGGATCCCTGCCCTAACTTTGGAGAGATATAATGGCTGGAGAGCTTCCTGATCTTCACGCCCATGTCCGGACGGGGACTGGCAAGGGCGCCGCTCGTCAAGCACGTCGCGACGGCATGGTACCGGGGATCGTTTACGGTGGCGGGGTTGACCCCGTTGCGATCAACATCCCTTTCAATGCGCTGCTCAAGCGCCTCAAGCAGGGTCGTTTCCTGTCGACGCTGTTCAACCTGAAGGTTGACGGCCAGGAAGATGTCCGCGTGATCTGCCGCAATGTGCAGCGCGACGTGGTCAAGGATCTGCCGACCCATCTGGACCTGATGCGCCTGCGTCGCACCAGCCGGATCAACCTGTTCATCCACGTCGATTTCATCAACCACGAGAGCTGCCCCGGCCTGAAAAAAGGCGGCGTGCTGACCATCGTGCGTCCCGAGGTCGAGCTGAACGTGCTGGCGGGTGACATTCCGGATCACGTGACCGTCGATCTGGCGGGCCTGAACATCGGCGACACCATCACGATCTCGGCCGTGACACTGCCCGAGGGCAGCAAGCCGACCATCGAGCGTGATTTCGTGATCGCGAATATCTCGGCGCCGTCGGGCCTGCGTTCGGCTGGTGTCGAGGAAGACGAAGAAGAGGCCGACGACACCGAAGAGTGATCGCGCCTGTCCGTCGGACCACAGGTTTGGCGGGGGACAGTGAGACATCAGGCGCGGCCCCGGCGGGTCGCGCCTTTTTCATTGGGCTCAGGACTGGTGCAGGACGGTGTCATAGCCCTCGAAGACCGGGCGCGCCCATGAGCGCGTCGCGGGTGGTGCTGTTGCCCGCGCCCCGGTGGCTGTCGCGGAAGGCTTGCGAGCGGGTCCAGCCGTCGAAATCCGCCCGGCTGGCCCAGATCACATGCGAGGTGTAGAGCCGGAAGCCGTCGCCGTCGGGGCCTTTGAGCAGGCGGAATTCGACGAAGCCCGGCATGTCGTTCAGCCGGCTTTCGCGGTCGCGCCACATGGTCTCGAACGCCTCCTCGTGGCCGTGACGGACCTTGAAACGGTTCATAGCGATAAAGGACATCTCTGCCTCCGGTCTGTGGGATCGTTCGGGCTGGCGGTGCGCTGGCTGGCGGTTGTCGCCGCGAGGGCATAAGATTGAAAAGGCGGGCGCAGGTCAATATCCTGAGGGTCGCAGGCAGAAGGAAGGACGCAGGGCATGAAGCTATTCGTGGGGTTGGGCAATCCCGGCGCGAAATATGCGGGAAACCGGCACAATATCGGCTTCATGGCGCTGGATGCCATCGCGCAGGCCCATGGGTTCGCGCCGTGGCGGTCGAAGTTTCAGGGCCAGGTCAGCGAGGGGCGGCTGGGGGGCGCGCGGGTGGTCCTGCTCAAGCCCGAGACCTTCATGAACCTGTCGGGGCAGTCCGTGGGCGAGGCGATGCGGTTCTACAAGCTGGAGCCTGCCGATCTGACGGTGTTCCATGACGAGCTGGACCTTGCGCCGGGCAAGATCCGCCTGAAACAGGGGGGCGGTCATGCAGGGCACAACGGGTTGCGGTCGATCCACGGGCATATCGGCGAGGATTACGCGCGTGTGCGCCTCGGGATCGGGCATCCCGGCCACAAGGACCGGGTCGCGGCCTATGTGCTGTCGGATTTCGCCAAGGCGGATCAGGACTGGCTGGACGACATGATGCGCGGCATTGCCGAGGGCGCGCCGATGCTGGCCGCAGGCGAGGGGCCGAAGTTCCTCAATGCCGTGGCGCAGCGCATGGCGCCCGCGCGGCCCGCGAAACCGGCCCCTGCAGCACCCGCCGCGACCGAGGCCCCCGCTGCCGCCAAGCCTGCGCCTGCGCCGGAGCCCGATACCCGCAACCCGCTGGAGCGGTTGATCGACCGCTTCCGCTGATCCCTCAGGCCCAAGGATACCCCCCCATGCGTTCGCTGTTGAAATGGACCCTGCGCGCCCTTGCCATGCTGATCCTTGCCGCCGCCGTCCTCGGCGTGTGGAAACGCGAGGAGATCACGCGGCTGCTGGCGGTGAACAGTCTTTTTGCCGAGGAGAAGATCGTCGGCAATTTCAGCGCGATGGACCGTCTGTTCCTGACCGTGCCCATGGCGCGCGGCGACGGGCCTGTCAGCCCCCTGCCCGAGGGCGCGCCCATGGACCCGCCCGATGGCATGGACGACTGGATCGCAGAGCGTGCGGTGACGGCGCTTGTGGTGCTGAAGGATGGTGAAATACGCCATGAAAGCTATCATCTTGATACCACTGCCGACAGACAGGCGGATCAGTTGGTCGGTGGCGAAATCATATCTTTCGGCGCTGATGGGGATCGTGCTGGAGGACGGGGCGATCGACAGTCTGGATGATCCGGTCACCAAATATGCCCCTGCCCTGACCGGGTCGGCCTATGACGGGGCCAGCATCCTGAACGTGCTGCAAATGGCCAGTGGCGTGCAGTTCAACGAGGATTATCTGGACTTCAATTCCGACATCAACCGCATGGGCCGGGTGCTGGCGCTGGGACAGTCGATGGACGGTTTCGCCGCCGGGCTGACCGAGACGTTCGTCGCGCCGGGCCGGCAATGGCAATATGTGTCCATCGACACCCATGTGATCGGCATGGTGATCCGCGGCGCGACCGGGCGCAGCATTCCCGATCTGATGCAGGAAAAGCTGATCGCGCCGATGGGGCTGGAGGCGGACCCGCTTTACATCACCGACGGGCATGACACGGCCTTCGTTCTGGGCGGGCTGAACCTGACCACGCGCGACTACGCGCGGTTCGGGCAGATGTTTTTGCAGATGGGCGAATGGAACGGGCAGCAGATCGTGCCGATCGACTGGGTCGCGGCCTCGACCGAGCCGTCGGCCCCGACGGCACCGGGGGCGGAACAATACGGCCTGCAATGGTGGATGGCCCCGGATGCGCGGCCGGGCGAGTATTACGCACGCGGCATCTATGGGCAGTATATCTATATCGACCGGGCGCGCGGCGTGGTGATCGCCGCCAATGGCGCGGACCGGGGTTTCCGCACAGCCGGTGCGAATGCACAGAATATTGCCATGTTCCGCCGCATCGCGGATGCTATGTAGAACAGGCGCATCCCCACAGACGAGAGGTCACCATGGTTCTGGACAAATACGAGTCGCTCAATGTGCTGGGCGATACGCTGAAACCCTGCTCTTTCGACCCTGTGACCGGGTTCTTTCGTGACGGGCATTGCAACACCTGCGCCGAGGATCAGGGCAGCCACACGGTCTGTGCCGTGATGACCGCCGAATTCCTGGCCTGGTCGAAATATGTGGGCAATGACCTGTCCACGCCGCGCCCCGAGTTCGGCTTTGCGGGGCTGAACCCCGGCGATCACTGGTGCCTGTGCGCGGGTCGTTTCCTGCAGGCGGTGGATGAGGGCTGCGGGCCGCGCATCAATCTGGACGCCACCCATCAGAGCGCGCTGGAGATCGTCCCGCTGGAGGTTCTGGTCCGGCACGCCCTGCCCGAGTGACGCGCGGCGGTATTTGAGTATTTTTGGCAAAGTGAAGCCGGGAGGATTGCTCTTCCCGGCTTCATCTTGCTTCAAATACTCAAAACTCAGACCTTCATGTCAAAGCCCAGGTGTTTGGCGACAGTGAAGATGTCCTTGTCGCCACGACCGCACATGTTCATCACGATGATATGGTCGGCAGGCAGGTCAGGCGCGATCTTGGCGACATGGGCCAGCGCGTGGCTGGGCTCCAGCGCGGGGATGATCCCTTCCAGCGCGCAGGAGAGCTGGAACGCCTCAAGCGCCTCCTCGTCCGTGATGCTGACGTATTTGGCGCGACCGATGTCGTGCAGCCAGCTATGTTCCGGCCCGATGCCGGGATAGTCGAGGCCTGCCGAGATCGAGAAGCCTTCGAGGATCTGGCCGTCTTCGTCCTGCAAGAGATAGGTGCGGTTGCCGTGCAGCACGCCGGGGCGGCCGCCGGTGAGGGAGGCGCAGTGCTGCATGGTTTCGTCCACGCCCTTGCCGCCCGCCTCGACCCCGATGATGTTCACGGAGGGATCGTCGAGGAAGGGGTAGAAGAGGCCCATGGCGTTGGAGCCGCCGCCGATGGCGGCGATGATGGTGTCGGGCAGGCGGCCTTCGCCTTCCTGCTCGGCCAGTTGCCAGCGGACTTCCTTGCCGATGATCGACTGGAAATCGCGGACCATGGCCGGATAGGGGTGCGGGCCCGCGACGGTGCCGATGCAGTAGAAGGTGTCGCGCACATTGGTGACCCAGTCGCGCAGGGCGTCGTTCATCGCGTCCTTGAGCGTGCCGCGCCCGGAGGTGACGGGCACCACTTCGGCGCCCAGCAGGCGCATCCGGAAGACGTTGGGCGCCTGACGTTCGACATCATGCGCGCCCATGTAGACCACGCATTTCAGGCCGAACTTGGCGCAGACCGTGGCGGTGGCCACGCCGTGCTGGCCCGCGCCGGTTTCGGCGATGATCCGGGTCTTGCCCATGCGGCGGGCCAGGATGATCTGGCCCAGCACGTTGTTGATCTTGTGCGCGCCGGTGTGGTTCAGCTCGTCACGCTTGAGGTAGATCTTGGCCCCGCCAAAATGCTTGGTCATCCGGTCCGCGTAATAGAGCGGCGAGGGGCGGCCGACGTAATGGGTCCAGAGGTCGTTCATCTCGGCCCAGAAGGTGGGGTCGGTCTTGGCCTTTTCGTATTCCTCTTCCAGCGAGAGGATCAGCGGCATCAGGGTTTCGGAGACGAAACGCCCGCCGAACTGGCCGAAACGGCCCTTCTCGTCGGGTCCGGTCATGAAGGAGTTGATCAGGTCTTCGGGCATGGGTGGCACCTTCCTTTGGCTGGCCCATGATCTAGCCCGTCTGCGGGGTCCGGTAAAGCCACCGGCGGGTTTTTCCTGTGCCGCGCCGGCGGGGGCCGAGCGTGCGGTGCGGATCAGTTGGGCGACAAGGCCTGCGTGATCTGGTCCAGCGCGGTGACGGGGTCGTTCAGCACGCCATCGGCCCCGACGGTCACGGCGATGTCGGCGTGCAGATGCGTGATCTCACCGGCGACATAGATCAGGGCACCCGGCGTCAGGAGCCGGGCCGCGCGGATGAACCGTGCCAGCGGCAGGATCATCGCATCCGAGGAGGCCGAGAGGCCGATCACCGGATAGCCGCCCATATGCTGGGCCATGAGCAGTTCGTCATGGTCCTGCCCGATCTCGAGGTCGATTTCCCATCCTGCGCGGCGGAAGATGTCGGCGGCCATGGAGACCCCCATCACATGGCTTTCTCCGGGACAGGCAGCGAAGAGGGCGCGGCGGTTCTGGCCGCCTTCGTGATCGAAAAACACCTTCTTGAGGCCGCAGATGATGGCCGTCAGGCGGCTGGTCGCCAGTGTCACTTGCAGGAAGCCGACTTCGTCATTGTCCCACATCTGTCCCAGACGTCGTGCGGCCCCGGTGACATAGCCGATGTAGACTTCGGACAGGGGCAGACCGTCGGCCTGCAGACCCGAGAGCATGTCCGCTGCGGCCGCGTGGCGATCCGAGAGCAATGCCTGAACAAGCGTCTCGATCTCGGCCTCGGTGGCGTGGTGATGCGACAGCATGGCCCGTTTGGGATGTTCCGCGAGGCGTCGCACGACTTCACGCGCGAGGACCGATACCATGCCGGTCTCCAGCCTTTCGGCCTGGCGTTCGGCTGCTGTCAGTGCCGATTGGAACATTCTCTTGTCGATCATGGCCTTCCCTCCGCGACATTCTCATGTCGACGACCATGCCGGCGGATCGTGTCAGTGGCACCGCTGTCTGAAGGATCAGACGCCGGTGTCTCCGTCAGGTTTCGCGCCTTTGTCCGGTTCCCCGGCATGTCCCTCGGATACGAAAGTATACCGAAAAGGCGAATCGTCAAAAAGAATCTGCTGCTGTGGAAAATTACCTCAGAACGGGCGGAGTCTCGGCCTTGGCGTCGCCCTGCGCGGCCCGGACGAAGGTCGCGATCAGGCCTGCATCCTTGACCCCCGGCGCGGATTCCACGCCCGAGGCGACATCCACCTGCGTGGCCCCGGTGCGGCGGACCGCCTCGGCCACGTTGGCGGCGTTCAGCCCACCTGCCAGCATCCAGGGCCGGGTCCAGTATTTCCGGCCGGCCAGCAGCCGCCAGTCGAAGGACAGGCCGTTGCCACCGGGCAGCACGGCGCCGCGCGGCGGTTTGGCGTCGATCAGCAACTGGTCGGCCACGGCGGCATAGAGGTCGATCTGGGCCAGATCGTCGGCCCCGGCGATGCCGATGGCCTTCATCACCGGCAGGCCGTAGCGGGCGCGGATCTGGGCGACGCGTTCGGGGCTTTCGTGGCCGTGCAGTTGCACCATGTCGAGCGGCACGGTCTGGATGATCGCGTCCAGTGCCGCATCGTCGGCATCCACCACGAGCGCGACCTTGGCCAGCCCGATGGGAGCCGCCAGCGCCAGATCGCGCGCGAAGGCGGGCGCGACATAGCGTGGTGAGGGGGCAAAGAAATTGAACCCGACATAGGCCGCGCCGCCCGCAGCGCAGGCGATCACGTCATCCTCGCGGGTCAGCCCGCAGATCTTGACCTTGATGTCGGTAGTCATTGGCCCCCCGGTCGCGCAGCAGTTCTGGCTGTCTGCGGGGATAGCGGGTTCAGGACGCCTCGTCCAGAAGGGCCAGAACCTCGTCCTGGTCCTGATTCTTGAGGCGCTTCTCGCGGCGCAGCTCGCGTTCCAGCGATTCCACCTCGCGCGTGCGGCGGGCGGCTTCGGCGCGGTGCTTGTGCTCGCGCAGCCATTCCCAGATGAACCCGATCAGCACGCCCGCGATGATCCCGCCGAAGATCACCACGAAAAGCGGCAGGGTGATCTCGGCGCTGAACCCGATCAGGCCCTCGACCGTATCCGGCAGCAGATGCAGCGTCACATATTCGCGGTTCGCCGTGGCGACCACGATCAGGACAATGGCAAGGCTGGCCAGAAAGGCGTAGCGGATATAGCGCATGGGTTCAGGTCACTTTCCGTTCAGGCGGTCGCGCAACAGTTTGCCGGTCTTGAAGAAGGGCACGAATTTCTCGTCCACGGGGACGGTCTCGCCGGTGCGCGGGTTGCGGCCGATCCGGGCATCGCGCTTCTTCACCGAGAAGGCACCGAAGCCGCGCAGTTCGACACGGTCGCCGCGCGCCATGGCGTTGGTGATTTCCTCGAAGATCGTATTCACGATTTTCTCTACGTCCCGTTGGAACAGATGGGGATTTTCATCCGCAATCTTTTGAATCAGTTCCGATCTGATCATCGGTCATATCTCCCAAGGTGCTGTCATCTGTCTGGCGCAGCTTGGACCCGACTATAGAAAGAAAGATCGCGTCCCGAAACAGGAACGATGTGAGAAATCAGCTATTTGACTGCCTGAGGGGGCAGGACACGCGGATTATTGCCCCGAATTGTCCCTTGCCGTGCTGCCGACAGAGCCCTGCCGCGCCGCAGCGGTGCCGATTGATGCGCTGCGGCATTCGGCGCGCACGCTTGATTCGCAAATGAGTAACGGCCCCGCCTTGGGGGCGGGGCCGTCATTGTCTGTCGGTTCTGAAGGATCAGAACCGGATCACTTGTCGCCTTTCAGCGCAGCACCCAGGATGTCGCCCAGCGAGGCGCCCGAGTCGGACGAGCCATACTGTTCGACGGCTTCCTTTTCCTCGGCGATTTCGCGTGCCTTGATCGACAGGCCCAGACGACGGGTCTTGCTGTCCACGTTGGTCACGCGCACATCGACCTTGTCACCGATCGAGAAACGCTCGGGGCGCTGCTCGGAACGGTCACGGCTGAGGTCCGAACGACGGATGAAGGATTTCATGCCCTCATACTCGACTTCGATCCCGCCATCCTCGATCGCGGTCACGGTCACGGTGATCACCGAGCCACGCTTCACGCCGCCGACGGCATCGGCGAACTTGTCACCGCCCAGGGCTTTGATCGACAGGCTGATGCGCTCTTTCTCGACATCGACCTCGGAGACAACCGCCTGGACGACATCGCCCTTGCGGTAGTTCTGGATGGCTTCTTCGCCACGCTCGTCCCAGGACAGGTCGGACAGGTGAACCATGCCGTCGATGTCGCCGGGAAGACCGATGAACAGACCGAATTCGGTGATGTTCTTGACTTCGCCTTCGACCTCGGTGCCCTCGGGATGGGTTTCTGCAAACACTTCCCACGGGTTGCGCATGGTCTGCTTGAGACCCAGCGAGACACGACGCTTGGCGGCGTCGATTTCCAGCACCATGACTTCCACTTCCTGCGAGGTGGAGACGATCTTGCCGGGGTGCACGTTCTTCTTGGTCCAGCTCATTTCCGAGACGTGGACCAGACCTTCGACACCGGCTTCCAGTTCGACGAATGCGCCGTAATCGGTGATGTTGGTCACGCGGCCGGTGTGGGTGGAGCCCAGCGGATACTTGCCCGCCACCAGATCCCACGGATCTTCCTGAAGCTGCTTCATGCCCAGGCTGATACGGTGGGTTTCCTTGTTGATCTTGATGACCTGGACCTTGATGGTCTCGCCGATCGCCAGGATTTCCGAGGGGTGGTTGACGCGGCGCCATGCCATGTCGGTCACGTGCAGCAGGCCGTCAACGCCGCCCAGGTCAACGAAGGCACCGTATTCGGTGATGTTCTTGACCACACCATCGACGGTCTGACCCTCGGTCAGGTTGCCGATGACTTCGGCGCGCTGTTCGGCGCGGCTTTCTTCGAGGATCGCGCGGCGCGACACGACGATGTTGCCACGGCGACGGTCCATTTTCAGGATCTGGAACGGCTGCTTCAGACCCATCAGGGGGCCGGCGTCGCGCACGGGGCGCACATCGACCTGGGAGCCGGGCAGGAAGGCGACGGCGCCGCCCAGGTCCACGGTGAAGCCACCCTTGACGCGACCGAAGATGGCGCCATCGACGCGCTCTTCGCTGGCATAGGCTTTTTCCAGACGATCCCAGGCTTCCTCGCGGCGGGCCATTTCACGGGAAATGACGGCTTCGCCACGGGAGTTTTCGACCTGGCGAAGGAAGACTTCGACCTCGTCGCCGACGCTGATGTCGGGCTGTTCACCGGGATTTGCGAATTCTTTCAGATCGATGCGGCCTTCCATCTTGTAGCCGACGTCGATGATGGCTTGTCCCGCTTCGATTGCGATGACCTTGCCTTTGACAACCGAACCCTCTTCGGGGGTGTCCATTTCGAAGCTTTCGTTCAGGAGGGCTTCGAAATCCTCCATAGTTGCGCGCTGAGCCATGTGGTCTCTGAGTTCCTTTTCAACGTTGTTTTCTGGCCGTGCGGTTGTCTCCGCCGGTCTTGAGGTTTCACTGGTCCGAAAAATAGTGATGAGGCTGGTCGAAAGCTGAAATGCGGGTCAACCCGATCTGCGCTTCCTGCCAGCCCTGCAAAGGTTACTGCCGTTCGGACGGTTGGCCAATAGCCCCGTTGTCCCTGTTTTGCAAGAGGCAAAGGCGTCCTGCCCCCCTGCCCCTTGCGGTGTTCGGCACCTCAGCGGTGTTCGATCACGAAATCTTCGCGCGGGCGGCGGACCTTGGCGCGGCCGTGCAGCCAGTCGTTCTGAACGTCGCGGTAGCCCAGCGGCAGAAGCAGCACGGATTTGAGGCCCAGTTCGCCCAGACCGAGGATCTCGTCCACGGCGGCGGGGTCGAAACCTTCCATCGGGGTGGCGTCCACCTCTTCCTCGGCGGCGGCCATCAGGGCGAAGCTCATCGCGATATAGGCCTGACGGGCGGCGTGGTCATGGTTCACCTGCGGATCGCGCGGCAGGTAGCCGGCTTTCAGCTTGTCATAGTAGCCCTGCAGGGCGTCGGTCAGACCGCCGCGCGCTGCGGCGGTCAGATCGACGAAGGCGTCGATGCGTTCGGCGGTGTAGTTGTCCCATGCGGCGAAGACCAGAAGGGCGGTGCCATCGACGATCTGCTTCTGGTTCCAGGCCACCGGCGCGATCCGGGCGCGCAGGTCGGGGTTGGTCACCAGGATCACCTTGAAGGGCTGCAAGCCGGAGGAGGTGGGCGCAAGGCGCGCGGCCTCGATGATCCGGTCGATCTTGTCATCGGGGACGGTGCGGGTGGGGTCCATGGCCTTGGTCGCATAGCGCCAGTCCAGCTTTTCGTAAAACATCTGTGATCCTTCTTGCGGGGTTTGTCCGTGTCTGAGTCCGCGAAGTAGGTGGGATCCGGGCTTGTGCAAGTGTGCATCAGCGCATGGCAGACATGCGCAAAAATGCAAGGATCAGCGGCGCGCCTCGATGGCGGCGATGGCGGCGGCGACGGCGGCGTCGATATCCATGGCAGAGGTGTCGATCAGCACCGCGTCATCCGCCGCGATCAGCGGCGCCGTGCTGCGGTCGCGGTCGCGGGCGTCACGCTCGTGCACGTCCTCCAGCACCTGCGGATAGGTCATGTCGCCCCCTGCCGCGCAGAGTTCCGCATGGCGGCGTCTTGCGCGCACCTCGGGGCTGGCGGTGACGAAGAGCTTGGCCTCGGCCTCGGGGCAGATGACGGTGCCGATGTCGCGCCCGTCCAGCACCGCGCCCCCGGCCCTGCGGGCGAAGGCGCGCTGGAAATCCAGCAGGGCCGCGCGCACCTCGGGGATGGTGGCGACCTTGCTGGCCGCCTGCCCCGCTGCGGCACCACGCAGATCGCCGCGTTCCAGATCATCCGGGGTCAGGGCCTGTGCCGCCGCGATCGGATCGACACCTTCGAGCATCCGCATGCCCACGGCGCGATAGAGCAGGCCTGTATCCAGATGGGCAAAGCCGAAATGCGCCGCCACCGCCCGGCTGATGGTGCCCTTGCCCGCCGCGGCGGGTCCGTCGATCGCAATGGTGAAGGCCATGGGATGCTCCTTTGCCCCAGAGCTAACCCAGGGCGCGGCCGTTTTCAATAAAGCGGGCCGTTGCGCCGGTAATCGCGCCAGACCATCCAGACCAGCGCCAGCGACAGACCCAAGAGGGCGAACTTGCCCTGCGTGAGGGCAGCGGCCTGTCCGGCCAGCCCGACATCGCCGCTGCGCAGGATGCCGCGCAGCACCGCGTTTTCCCACAGGTCCGTGGCGGAATAGAGAAAGGGCACCATCGCCAGCCAGCCGCGCCCAAACCGCCAGATCACGCTGGCCAGAAGCAGCCCCAGCAGCGGCGGAAAGACCGTGTCGAGCCAGTGGATCGGCCCGAGGTAGAGCGCGATCGCCCGCTCCTCCAGCCCCATGATCCAGCCGGACATGCGCGCCGCGTCATAGCCGGTGATCCAGGTGTCGGGTGGCAGATAGCCCGCACTAGCCGGGACCAGCCACAGCATGCCGATCCCCAGCATCAGCAGGTAGATCAGCCCGGTCAGCGCGGACAGGATGCGGATGTAGCGGCCATAGCTCATGCAGGGTCCCGCGTGATCCTTGCGCCAAGGGCCTGCATCAGCGGCTCGAACACCGGGAAGGAGGTGGCGATGGGGGATGCGTCATCCACCGTCACAGGGGTGCGGCTGACCATGCCGAGCACAAGGAAGGACATGGCGATCCGGTGATCCAGATGGCTTGCCACGGTCGCACCGCCGGGAATGTTGCCATGGCCCAGCCCGGTGACGGTCCACCAGTCGGGGCCGTCCTCGACGGTGATGCCATTGGCGCGCAGGCCGGTGGCCATGGCCTCGATCCGGTCGCTTTCCTTGACGCGCAGCTCCTTGACGCCGCGCATCACCGTCTGGCCGGTCGCGCAGGCGGCCACGACGGACAGGACGGGGTATTCGTCGATCATGGAGGCCGCGCGCGCGGGCGGCACCTCGATTCCGTGCAGGTCGGGCGAAAACCGCGCGCGCAGGTCGGCGACGGGTTCGCCGCCCTCTTCGCGCAGGTTCTCATATGTCAGGTCCGCGCCCATCTCGCGCAGCGTTGTGAAGAGGCCCGCGCGCGTGGGGTTGAGGCCGATATTGGGCACCAGCACATCCGAGCCGGGCACGATCAGGGCCGCGCAGACCGGAAAGGCGGCACTGGACGGATCGCGCGGCACCACGATGTCCTGTGCGACCAGTTCGGGCTGGCCGGTCAGGATGATCTCGCGCCCCTCGTCGGTGTCGCGGGTCACGATCTCGGCGCCGAAACCTGCCAGCATCCGTTCGGTATGATCGCGCGTCGCCTCGCGTTCGATCACCACGGTTTGCCCCGGCGCGTTCAGCCCCGCCAGCAGGACGGCGGATTTCACCTGCGCGGAGGGCACGGGCACGGTATAGCGCACGGGCACCGGATCGGCTGCCCCCACCACCGTCATGGGCAGGCGGCCACCGGAACGGCCCACGGATTGCGCGCCGAAGAGGGCCAGCGGATCGGTGACCCGCGCCATGGGGCGCTTGTTCAGGCTGGCGTCGCCGGTGAAGGTGGCGGTGATGGGCGATGTGGCCATGGCCCCCATGATCAGGCGCACGCCGGTGCCGGAGTTGCCGCAGTCGATCACCTGATCCGGTTCGGCAAAGCCGCCCACGCCCACGCCATGCACGGACCAGCGCCCCGCCCCGTGATCGGTCACCTCGGCCCCGAAGGCGCGCATGGCGCGGGCGGTGTCGAGCACGTCCTCGCCCTCGAGCAGGCCCTCGATCCGGGTCTCGCCCACGCTGAGCGCGCCGAGGATCAGCGCGCGGTGGCTGATCGACTTGTCACCCGGCACATGCGCCTCGCCTTTCAGCGGACCGCAGGCGGTGGATGTCATCGGAACGGGGGTGGCATGACCGGACATCGGTTCACTCCTCAGAAGATGTTCGCAGCGTGATAGCCCAGCCCGCAGGCACGGTCCATCACCCCCCGTTTCTTCTTGCCAAAAATATCCATGAGCCCGATCTGCCCGGTGGGAAGACGCCGCAGGATCAGCGCTTGCGGAAGGTCAGGTAATGGGGCACCCGCCCCTCGCGCAGGGCCTTTTGTTCGTAGCGGGTCGAGATCCAGTCAGGCCAGGAGACACGCCAGTCCTGCGGGCCTTCGGCCAGCCACTCGAACCCGGCTTTCGGCACTTCCTCCAGCGTCTGGCGGACGTAGTCGGGAATGTCGGTCGCCACGCGGAAGATGGCACCCGGTTTCAGGACCCGCGCCAGCGGTTCAAGATGTTCGGGCGTCACGAAGCGGCGGCGGTGGTGGCGTTTCTTGGGCCATGGGTCGGGATAGAGCAGGAAGGCGCGGGCCACGCTGGCGGGCGGCAGCACATCGAAAAGGTTGCGCGCGTCGCCCGGATGGATGCGGATATTGTCCACGCCTGCCTTGCGGATCTTGGCCAGCGCCATGGCGACGCCGTTCAGGAAAGGCTCGCAGCCGATGATGCCGACATCGGGGTTCTGCGCGGCCTGATGCACCATATGTTCGCCCGCGCCGAAGCCGATTTCCAGCCAGAGATCGCGGTTGCCGAACAGCGATTGCAGGTCAAGGGGGATGCGGTCGGGGTTTTCCTCCCATCCCACCGGACCGGGAGAGAGCTTGTCCAGATCGGTGTCCAGCAGCTGATACTGGCTGTCGCGCAGGGTCTTGCCCTTGAAGCGGCCATAGAAATTGCGCCAGGGCGCGCCAGAGGAATGTTTGCCGTCAGTCATGATGGCGCCCGTCTAGCGGTATCCGCCGGGCGCATCAAGCGGGCGTATCTGTCCACATGAAAACGGCGCGCCCCTGGGCGCGCCGCAATCCTGTCCGCGATGATCCGGGCCGGATCAGAGCGCCTTTTTCAGCGCCTCGGCCAGATCGGTGCGTTCCCAGCTGAAGCCGCCATCGGCATCCGGCACACGGCCGAAGTGGCCATAGGCCGCCGTGCGGGCATAGATCGGCCGGTTCAGCGACAGATGGGTGCGGATGCCGCGCGGGGTCAGGTCCATGACCTTGGGGATCGCCGCCTCGATGGCTGCGGCCTCGACATCGCCGGTGCCGTGGGTGTCGACATAGATCGACAGGGGCTGCGCCACGCCGATGGCATAGCTGAGCTGGATCGTGGCGCGGTCGGCGAGGCCCGCGGCGACGATGTTCTTGGCCAGGTAGCGCGCGGCATAGGCGGCCGAACGGTCAACCTTGGTCGGATCTTTGCCCGAGAAGGCACCGCCGCCATGGGGGGCCGCACCGCCATAGGTGTCCACGATGATCTTGCGCCCGGTCAGGCCCGCGTCGCCATCGGGTCCGCCGATGACGAATTTGCCGGTGGGGTTCACATGCCAGATGGTGTCTTTGGTGACCCAGCCTTCGGGCAGGACTTCGAGGATATAGGGTTCGACCACGGCGCGCACGTCGTCGCTGGTCATGCTTTCGTCCAGATGCTGGGTCGAGAGCACGATCTGGGTCACGCCCACCGGCACGCCGTTTTCATAGCGCACGGAAAGCTGCGATTTCGCATCCGGGCCCAGCGTCGGTTCGGCGCCGGATTTGCGCACTTCGGCCAGACGGCGCAGCATCGCGTGGGAATACTGGATCGGCGCGGGCATGAGGGCCGAGGTCTCGTTCGTGGCATAGCCGAACATGATGCCCTGATCGCCGGCACCCTCGTCCTTGTTTTCGCTGGAGTTCACACCCTGGGCGATATGTGCCGACTGCTCGTGCAGCAGGTTGGTGATCTCGCAGGTGGCGTGGTGGAACTTCTCCTGCTCATAGCCGATGTCCTTGATGCAGGCACGGGCGATGTCGGGGATGCGTTCCATGTATTCGGCCAGTTTGGCCTGATCCGACAGACCGACCTCGCCGCCGATGACGACGCGGTTGGTCGTGGCGAAGGTTTCGCAGGCGACGCGCGCCTCGGGTTCTTCGGCAAGGAAAGCGTCCAGAACCGCGTCGGAAATGCGGTCGCAGACCTTGTCAGGGTGCCCTTCCGAGACGGACTCGGAGGTGAAAACATAGTTCTGTCGTGACATGAAAAGTGCTCCATTGGGTTAAGCCCGTCACGCCAGGAAGCCGTTGTGACAGGAATAGCCGCGTGGTTACGCGGGCTTGCCGCAAGCGTCAATCGCTATTTGCCGCGCCGCGCGCGCAGGTGCAATCCCGCCGAAAGGAGCAGCAGAAAGGCCACGAAAAGCAGAACCGGCCCCTCGCCCGTGCGGGCATAGAGCGTGGGCGGCAGCGGCAGCGGCAGGGCCGCGTCCATCCATCCGGCCTCGCCCAGCGGGATCTGGGCGGTGATGCGGCCCTGCGGGTCGATCATCGCCGAGACGCCGGTATTGGCCACGCGCACCATGGGCAGGCCCTGCTCGATCGCGCGCAGCCGCGCCTGCGCCAGATGCTGATAGGGGCCGGAGAGCGCGCCGAACCATGCGTCATTGGTGATCTGCATCAGGAAATCGGGACGGTCAGGGGCGGAGTTGATGAATTGCGGAAAGACCGCCTCGTAGCAGATCAGCGGCAGCGCATGGCCCAGCGCGCCCAGATCCATCAGCCGCGCGCCGGGACCGGCCGAGAACCCGCCCCCGCGCGAGGCGGCCATGCCGTGGATGCCGAAGCGGGCCATGACCTCGCCGAAGGGCATGTATTCGCCGAAGGGGACAAGCTGGTGCTTGTCATAGATGGCGCGGATCACGCCGCCCTGATCCATGTAGAGCGCCGAATTATAGGTGCGCTGGCCGATGAAGCGCTGGATGCCCAGCACCACCGGCACCCCGTCCGCGGCAAGGGCGATCGCTTCCAGTTCGGGTTCGGCGTTTTCCAGAATGACGCTGAGGGCGGTTTCGGACCAGATCACCAGATCGGGGCGCGGGCGGGCGGGATCGTCCGAGGGGGCGGCGGTGTAATCGACCTGACGCTGGAAGAAGACCGGGATCATGGTCCGGTCCCATTTCAGATGCTGCGGCGCGTTGGGCTGGATCATGCGGATCACCGGGCGGTCCGCCTTGGCGGCGGGATCGGCCTGCGCCATGGGCCCGTCCGCCATGCCCCCCGCAATGGTGCTGCCCCAGATCGCGGCAAGGCCGACGAGGGCGAGGCTGGCCGCCCCCCACCAGCGCCGCGCGGGCGCGAACAGCATCACAAGCCCGGTTGCCGCCGCCAGCGCCAGAAGCGTCAGCCCGTGATGCCCTGCCAGCGTCGCGGCATGCACCACAGGCGTCTCGATCCAGACATGGCCGATCAGCGCCCAGGGAAAGCCGGTCAGCACGTAGGAGCGGGTCACCTCGACCGCCGCGAAACTGGCGATGAAGGCCAGCGCCGTGCCCGCCCATCGTGCGGGTCGCAGCCCCGGCCATGGCCCAGAACAGCGCCAGACCCGCCGACATGCCCACCAGCGCGAAAGGCGCCATCCAGCCGTGACGGGCGGCGTTGATCATGAACGGCTCGACGATCCAGAACAGCGCCAGCGCGAAATGGCCCGTGCCCGCCGCCCAGCCGATCAGGGCGGCACGGCGGGGGCCATCGGTCCGGCGCAGCAGCACGAACAGGAGCGCCAGCCCGGCAATGGCCAAGGGCCAGAGGTCGAAAGGGGCCTGTCCCAGCGCCGCCAGCACACCGGCCAGAACGGCCAGCGCAAGCTGGCCGCGCAGACCCGGCGTGCCGGGCTGCATTTCAGGCGGCAGGCGCATGCGGCAAGCGGACCCTCAGACGCTTGATCCGGCGGGGGTCGGCATCGACCACCTCGAACTCGACCCCGGCGGGGTGCTGGACCACTTCGCCGCGCACCGGCACGCGGCCCGCCAGCATGAAGACCAGCCCGCCGAGGGTGTCGATCTCTTCCTCGTCCACATCCTCGTGCTCGGTCAGCGAGAGACCGATCTCGGCCTCGAAATCCTCGAGCGGGGTCTTGGAGAGGGCCAGATACTGGCCCGGCTTCTCGGCCGTCCAGAACTGATCCTCGTCGATGTCGTGTTCGTCCTCGATCTCGCCGATGACCTGTTCGATCAGGTCCTCGATCGTGACCAGCCCGTCCACGCCGCCGTATTCGTCGATCACCAGCGCCATGTGCTTGCGTTCGGACTGCATCTTCTGGAGCAGCACGCCGATGGACATGGAGGGCGGCACATAGAGCAGCGGGCGCAGCATCTGCTTGAGCGAGAATTCGCCCGAGGCGCCGTTGAACCCGTGCTTGAGCGCGAAATCCTTGAGGTGCAGCATCCCCAGCGGGGTGTCCAGCGTGCCGGAATAGACCGGCAGGCGGGTCAGGCCGGTCTCGCGGAACAGCTCGACCAGCTCATCCATGGTGATCGTGTCGGAGACCGCGGTGATATCGGCCTTGGGGATCGCCACATCCTCGACCCGCATCCGGCGCAGGTTCAGGATATTGTGGACCTGCTGGCGTTCCGGGGTGGAGGCATCCGCCCCCTCCTCTTCACCGCCGTCGCTGTCCGAGGGGCTCAGCGCCCCGATGATCCGGCGAAAAAATCCGCCCTGTGGCGTCTTCTCGACCTCTGGATACGGCAGCGCGCCCTGCGCTGCCCCAGAAGACCCGTCTATACTGTCGCCCATCGTACCTTTCCAGAATGCGGAAGCATCGCTTCCTTGAAATATGCGTCTGGCGGGCAACCGGCCCGCCTTCGGTCATCCTAATATGGGTCAGGGACCCCCAGTTTGCCAAGTATCGCGACCTCGATTGTCTCCATCAAAGTGGCATCCTTGTCACGAACATGGTCATAGCCCAGCAAATGCAAGGTTCCGTGAACGACCAGATGGGTCACATGGTGGGCCAGCGGCTTGCCTGTCTCGGCGGCTTCGCGCGCACAGGTGTCATAGGCGATGGCGATGTCGCCCAGTGCGATCCCCTCATCCGCGTCGCCATCCTCGTCGAAGGCGAAGGGGTCGTCCTGCGGGGTGGCGTCGGGCACATAGGGGGCCTCGCCCTCCTCCTCGGCGGCGAGGTCCTGGGCGGGCCAGCTGAGCACGTTGGTGGGCGCGGGCTTGCCGCGAAACTCGGCGTTGAGCACAGCGATGCGCGCGTCGTCGCAGCCCAGCAGGCTGATTTCGTAAAGATCGGGGTCAAGACCCAGATGGGTGAGCGTGGCGCAGGCGGCGGTTTCGGCGAGGCCCTCGAGCCCGGCCTCGTCCCAGCGGTCGTCTTCGATCTGCGTGTCGGTCAGCATGTGGCGATGTTGCAGCGGGGGCTGTCTGCCCCCGCACCCCCGAGGATATTTGGTGCAAGAAGAAACGGGCGGCGGTCCGTTCCGATGGGTTCAGATCGTGCCGTCCGCCTCATAGGCTTCGATGATGGCGGCCACAAGGGGATGGCGCACCACATCCTTGGAGGTGAAGTAGTTGAAGCTGATCTTGTCGATGGATTTGAGCAGGCGCTCGGCATCGGCCAGACCCGAGGAGACGCCGCGCGGCAGGTCGATCTGGGTGCGGTCGCCGGTGATGACCATGCGCGAGCCTTCGCCCAGACGGGTCAGGAACATCTTCATCTGCATCGAGGTGGCGTTCTGCGCCTCGTCCAGCACCACGAAGGCGTTGCTCAGCGTGCGGCCGCGCATGAAGGCCAGGGGCGCGATCTCGATCCGCTTTTCCTCGATCAGCTTGGCGGTCTGCTTGCCGGGCAGGAAGTCGTTCAGCGCGTCATAGAGCGGCTGCATGTAGGGATCGACCTTGTCCTTCATGTCGCCGGGCAGGTAGCCCAGCTTTTCGCCCGCCTCGACCGCGGGGCGGCTGAGGATGATGCGGTCCACCTGCCCGGTGATGAACATGGACACGCCCGCCGCCACGGCGAGATAGGTCTTGCCGGTGCCCGCGGGGCCGATGCCGAAGCAGAGTTCATTGGTCGAACAGGTTCTGCACATAGGCTTTCTGCGCCTCGGTGCGGGGTTCCACCAGCTTGCGGCGGGTCTTGATCTCGACCCGGCCCGCGCGGAACATCTCGAGCTGGTCACCCGCCTGCAGGCCGGTGCCCTGCGCGGAATTGCCCATGCGGATCTGCAGGTCGATATCGCCCTGTTCGAGCGCGCGGCCTGATTCGAGCCGCTCATAGAGCGCATCCAGCACTTCGATCGCGTTGGCTGTGGCGTCCGGGTCGCCGAAGACGGCCAGTTGATTGCCGCGCCGCAGGATCTGCACCCCCAATTTCTTCTCCAGATCGGCCAGGTTGCGATCGTATTCGCCACACAGGTCGATCAGCAGACGGTTGTCGGGGAATTCGGCCAGACGTTCGATCTGGGAGGACGGGTCGAAGGGCGGGGGCAGCACTGTGATAGCCAAGCAGATCTCCTTGCTGAGGCCGGGCCTGCGGAGGGCGGACCCTGTCACCTGAATTAAAGCGTGCCAAGTTGCGCGCCATCGCGCAAGCGGCTTGGACAGAATGTAGGGCCATCGGCAATAAAAAACACCACAGGCTGGGGCCTGTGGTGCGCTTTGCGGCAAATCGTGCCGGGATCAGAGCGTGTCGGGGATCCGCGAGCCTGATTTGAACGGGCCGGTCGCCACGCCCGGAGGGGCGGCATTGGAACAGACCGGCGCGCCATCGGGTTGCAGGCGCGGCGAGAGATAGCCTTCGACGCCGTCGTCGATGATCCAGTGATCGCAGCCGTTGGGATCGACCCAGATGCCCGCCACAAGCTGGCTGAGGTGTTTGGCATCCTGCCCACGGTCGCGGGTCTTGTCCGCGCCGATCCTGCCCGTCTCACCAACCTCGCAGGCGGTCAGGGCCATGAGTGCGCCCAGCATCGCGCTTGCCTTGATATAGGTCATTCCCGGTCTCCTCAGCGCAGGCAGATGATTTCGACGCGGCGGTTCTGCGCCATGCCGTCTGCGGTGGAATTGGTGGCGCGCGGCATCCGCTCGCCAAAGCCGCGCACGTCGATCACATTGGCGCCCACGGATTGCGCGACCTGGGCCACGGCATTGGCGCGACGATGGCTGAGCGACATGTTGTATTCATCCGAGGCGCGGCTGTCGGTGTGGCCATGGACCAGATAGGCGCGCGCATTGGCCTGACGGAAGAAATTGATCAGGTTCTGGCGGGCATGGGCATGGATCTGGTGCCGGTCGGTGGCGAAGAACTGATCCGTGGGCATGACGCCGCAGATTTCACCGCGGTGGCAGACCGGGTTGCCCTTGCGGTCGAGATGCGGCGACATGAAGCCTTCGACCCCGTCATCCATGACCCAATGTTCGCAGCCATCCGGGTCGATCCAGATGGTGGGGATATAGCGTTCCCCCCGGACCGTGTTCTGCTGGGCTGAGGCTGCCCCGGCGATCCCCGTCAGGGCTACCGCCGAAACGACCGCGCAGGCGAAAGCCGTACGCATTGCTGACCATGTCATCTTGGCAAAAGTCCCCTTGATACTGTTTACCCAAATTGCCTGACAGGAGACCCCCACAGGCACACACACATTTGACGATAGTTTACTAAATTCCTGACGGTTGAAAAGAAAATTCCACAAGATATTGTGGAATTAACGGCAACAATCCCCACAGAAAGCGCGGGATTGGCGGACAGATGCAGGGGTGCCGGTCGAAAATCAACCTATGCGAAAGTGTGGGTTCTGAGACTCGCCTTTTGGGTGATCGCTCGCAGCGGACCGGCGCGGGTCGCGTCAGACAAGAACACCCGAGAGCGAGTTCGTGCCGCTGTCGATGATTCTCGACCCGTGCGATCTGGCCCACGGCGGCGTCCGCCCCGGCCACATGGACCGCGTGCAGGTATTCCGATTTGCCCACCATCTGACCCGGCATCCGGCCTGCGCTTTCGAACAGCACCGCCACCTCGCGCCCGACCATGCTGTCCTGCACCCGGCGCTGCTGCTGTCCCAGAAGCGCCTGCAGGCGATGGAGGCGGTCGGTCTTCACGTCTTCGGGCAATTGGCCGCGTTCGGCGGCGGGGGTGCCGGGGCGGGTCGAGTATTTGAAGGAATAGGCCTACCCGTATTCCACCGCGCGGATGAGGTCGAGCGTGGCCTCGAAATCGGCCTCGGTCTCTTCGGGGAAGCCCACGATGAAGTCGCCCGACAGCAGGATGTCGGGGCGCGCGGCGCGGATGCGCTCGATCAGGCGCAGATAGGCCTCGGCGGTGTGGTTGCGGTTCATCCGCTTGAGGATGCGGTCGCAGCCCGATTGCACCGGCAGGTGCAGATAGGGCATCAGCTTGGCGCAATCGCCATGGGCCGCGATCAGGTCATCGGACATGTCATTGGGATGCGAGGTGGTGAAGCGGATACGCTCCAGCCCGTCGATCTCGTCGAGCGCCCGGATCAGGCGGGCCAGCGACCAGTCGCCGCCTTCCCCGCTGCCGTGATAGGCGTTGACGTTCTGGCCCAGCAGCGTGATCTCGCGCACGCCGCGCTCGACCAGATCGCGCGCTTCCTCGAGGATGCGGTCGGCGGGGCGGCTGACTTCGGCCCCGCGCGTGTAGGGCACGACGCAGAAGGCGCAGAACTTGTCGCAGCCTTCCTGCACGGTCAGAAAGGCGGTGGGCCCGCGCGCGGCCTTGGGGCGGTGGCGCAGGGTCTCGAACTTGTCCTCGTCGGGGAAATCGGTGTCGAGCGCCCGCTTGCCCGTCGCGCGTGCGCGCCTCCAGCTGCGGCAGGCGGTGATAGCTTTGCGGGCCGACCACCAGATCGACCAGCGGCTGGCGGCGCATGATCTCTTCGCCTTCGGCCTGGGCCACGCAGCCCGCCACGCCGATCTTGAGGTCGGGGTTCGCCGCCTTGAGCCCGCTTGCAGGCGGCCCAGTTCGGAATAGACCTTCTCGGCCGCCTTTTCGCGGATGTGGCAGGTGTTGAGCAGGATCATGTCCGCGTCATCCGGCCGTCGCCGTCTCGACATAGCCGGACCCGCCCAGCGCCTCGGCCATGCGTTCGCTGTCATAGACGTTCATCTGGCAGCCATAGGTCTTGATGAAGAGCTTCTTGGGCGCGTTCATGGACGGGTCCTGACGGTCGGTGGTCGGGGGGCGGGGATCGGTTGCTTGCCTATACCAGAACCGGGGTCTCTTGCAATGCGGGCCGAATTCGCGGACCTTGCGCGGCACAAAGCCAGCACGACAGGTACGGGGCGATTTCACGACGATGCGGTATTCCAGTCTCAAGGATTTTCTGAGCCGGTCGGGCAAGGTGCTGGCCAAGGGGCCGATCGCGCTGATCTTCGTCGAGGATGAGGTCGAGGTCGACTCGACCCTGCGGCATCACCTGGGATCGGGCTTTACGGCGGTGCTGGTGCTGATGCCGTCCGGCTTTGCGCTGGCCCCGGAATTCGATGCCAAGGTGCACCGGATCGACCTCGACACGCTGGCGCCCGGCATGTTGACCGAGACGGTCAACGCGATGATCAAGGCCGCGCCGGGGACATGGTTCTATTACTGCTACAACGCGGAATACCTGTTCTATCCGTTCTGCGAGACGCCGCGTCGGTCGCCGAGATGCTGGCCTTTCACACCGAGGAACGGCGCGATGCGATGCTGTGCTATGTCGTCGATCTTTACGCCGGCGATCTGAACGCGCACCCCATCCGCCGTGAGCCTCGAGGATGCGCATCTGGACAGGTCGGGCTATTACGCGCTGGCGCGGCTGGACCCGGACAATCACGATCACCCGCGGGAGCGGCAGCTGGATTTCTTCGGCGGATTGCGCTGGCGCTATGAGGAACATATCCCCGCGCCGCGCCGCAAGATCGACCGTATCGCGCTGTTCCGCGCCAAGCCCGGGCTGGAACTGCGCGAGGATCACATCTTCAACGACGAGGAATACAATACCTATCGCCTGCCCCTGGCACCACAACATGACGGCGGCGGTCTGTTCGTTCCGCACGGCCAAGGCGCTCAAGGCGCAACCCCGGATCGACCTTCGATATCCACAATTTCCGCTGGCACAATTCGACCCCGTTCGAGTGGCATTCGCGGCAGTTGCTGGATCTGGGCCTGATGGAGCCGGGCCAGTGGTTCTGAGCCGGTAGCGGTTATTCCGCCGCCCGGTCCACCGGCCCCAGAATGGCGGGCTGGGCGTTCAGCACCTCGATGGAAAAGCCCGAGAGCTTTTTGTATTTCTCGGCATGGGCGGCCAGATCGGCGCGGGGGATCACGTCCTCGATATCGTCGAAGACCCCGCCGCAGCGATCCTCGACCATCTGCATCACCGCATCGGGACCGGCGCCGCGATTGGCGCGCAGGATGCCTTCGGCGCGGGGACGCATCTCGGCCTCATAGGCCTCGAGTGCGGCGGGCGTCACGCCGTGGGCGCGCAGGGCGGCCCCCAGCTTGCGCGCGTCGATGATCGCCTGGCTCGCGCCGTTCGATCCCACCGGATAGGTGGCATGGGCCGCATCCCCCATCAGGGTCACGCGCCCGTCGGTCCAGCGCGTCCATGGGTTCGCGGTCGACCATCGGATATTCATAGATCGGCCCCGTGGCGGCGCGGATCATGGCCGGGCAATTGATCCAGCCGAAATCCCAATCCTCGAAGGCGGGCAGGAAATCCGCGGGGTCCGCGGGCTTGTTCCAGTCGCCCTTGGCCATGGCGCGGTTCGGATCGACGCGCAGTTCGGCGATCCAGTTCATCTGGGCCAGCCCGGTTTCGGGATCGGTCGCGGAAATCGGGTAGGAGACGAAGCGCTGCGTGTCATGTCCTGCAAGGATCATCGCCGCCCCGCCCAGAAAGGGCACACCGGGGCTGGTGCCGCGCCACATGATGGCCCCGTTCCAGATCGGCTCGCCCTCATCGGGCAGCATCTGCGCCCGGATGGCTGAGCGGATACCATCGGCGGCGATGACCAGATCGCCGTCCACGCGACTGCCATCGGTGAGGATCAGCGCGGCGCCTTGCGGCCCGGTCTCGTAGCGGGCGACACCTGCGCCGGTGACGACGCAATCGGCCCCGGCCCGTGCGCGCAACTCGTCCAGCAGCATCATCTGCAACTGGCCGCGATGGATCGAATATTGCGGCCATGTGTATCCGGCGTGAAGTCCGCGCGGCTCGGCCCAGATCTCAAGCCCCGTCTTGGTGTAGAACCCGTATTGCCGGGTGCGCACGCCGATGGCGTCCAGCCGGTCCTTCAGGCCCAGGTCATAAAGCTCGCGCACCGCGTTGGGCTGGATATTGATGCCCACGCCCAGGGGGCGGATGTCGCCCACACGCTCGTAGATGCGGAAAGGGATGCCCAGTTGATGCAGCGTCAGGCCCATGGCCAGCCCGGCGATTCCCGCGCCTGCGATCAAGACGGTCATGCCGAACCTCCCCCTGCTGTTTCTTCTTGCCTCAAATATCCCCCGCGGAGCGTTCGTCGCCCGCGAGGGAGACCGCCCTCAGATATTGTCGGGCTGCGGCATGCCAAGCACGTGAAAGCCGCCGTCGACGCGGATGATCTCTCCGGTCGTGCAGGCGCCCGCGTCCGAGGCGAGGTAGACCGCCGTGCCGCCCACCGCCTCGAGCGTCGCGTTCGACCGCAGCGGGGCGTTCATGTCGGTATGCTTGTAGGTCTTGCGCGCGCCACCGATGGCGGCACCGGCCAGCGTCTTCATCGGGCCGGGGCTGATCGCGTTGACGCGGATGCCTTCCGGGCCAAGGTCATTGGCCAGATAGCGCACGGCGGATTCCAGTGCGGCCTTGGCGACACCCATGACGTTGTAGAAGGGCGTCACGCGGTTCGATCCCTGATAGGTCAGGGTCAGGATCGTGCCGCCGTTTTCGACCATCAGCGGATGGGCGCGACGGGCCACCTCGATCAGCGAATAGCAGGAGATATCCAGCGAATTGCGGAAATTGGCGCGGGATGTGTTCAGGAACCGCCCCGTCAGTTCGTTCTTGTCGGAAAAGGCGATGGCATGGACCACGAAATCAATCGTCGGCCAACGTGCCGCCAGACGCTTCGAACGCGGCATCGAGCGCTGGCATCATCGGTCACGTCCACATCGACCATGAAATCCGAGCCGACGCTTGCCGCCAGCGGTTTCAGCCGCGTGCCGAAGGCCTCGCCCTGATAGGTGAAGGCCAGTTCGGCCCCCGCCTCGGCCATCGCCTTGGCGATGCCCCAGGCGATCGAGCGTTCGTTGGCGACCCCCATGATCAGGCCGCGCTTGCCCTGCATCTGTCCTGTCATGTCAGATCACCCGTGATATTTCGACAAAAGCATCGAGCCGTTGGTGCCGCCAAAGCCGAAGCAGTTGGTCATCACCGTGTCCAGACCCGCATTGTCGACGCGTGCCGTGGCGATCTCGGCCGCATCAATCGCGGGATCGAGGGTTTTCGACGTTGATCGACGGGGCGATGAAGTCATGCTCCAGCATCAGCAGGCAATAGATCGCCTCCTGCGCGCCGGTCGCGCCCTGGCTGTGGCCGGTCATGGATTTGGTCGAGGAGATCAGCGGCGTGCTGCCCCGGCCGAAGACGCGGCGCACTGCCTCGACCTCGCCCACGTCGCCCACGGGGGTCGATGTGCCATGCGCGTTGATATAGCTCACCTTGCGGTCGGGCTTCAGGCCCGCCAGCGCCAGCCGCATCGCGCGCTCGCCGCCCTCGCCCGAGGGGGCGACCATGTCATGGCCGTCGGACGTGGCGGCGAAGCCCGTCACTTCGGCATAGATTTTCGCGCCGCGCGCCAGCGCGTGGTCCAGCTCTTCCAGCACGACGATGCCGCCGCCGCCCGCGATCACGAACCCGTCGCGGTCCGCGTCGAAGGCGCGCGAGGCCAGTTCCGGCGTGTCGTTATATTTGCTGCACATCGCGCCCATCGCGTCGAAGAGGCAGGACAGGGTCCAGTCCAGTTCCTCGCCGCCGCCTGCGAACATCACGTCCTGCTTGCCCATCATGATCTGTTCCGCCGCGTTGCCGATGCAATGCAGCGAGGTCGAGCAGGCCGAGGTGATGGAATAGTTGATGCCCTTGATCTTGTAGGCCGTGCTGAGGTTGGCCGAGATGGTCGAGGACATGCATTTCGGGCACCGCGAAGGGCCCGATCCGCTTGGTGGCTGCCATTGGCCAGCACCGTCTGATGCGCCGCCAGCATGGCTGACGTGGACGGCCCGCCCGAGCCCGCGATCAGCCCGGTGCGCGGGTTGACGATGTCGGCCTCGCTCGAGCCCGGCATCGGCGATCGCCTGCCCCATGGCGATATGGGCATAAGCCGCCCCCGGCCCCATGAAGCGCAGGGTGCGCTTGTCCACATGTTCGGCGATGTCGAGCTTGATGTCGCCCGCGATCTGGCTGCGAAAGCCGTGCTCCTCCATCGCCTCGTTGGCGCGGATGCCCGAGCGGCCCGCCTTGAGCGCTTCGAGAACCTCGGCGGCATTGTTGCCGATGCTGGACACGATCCCCAGCCCTGTAACGACGACGCGGCGCATGGACGCCCTCCCTTCAATTGGCTTTGGCCTGTGTAGGACAGCAAGGATTGAGGGGCAAGCGGTTAGGCGGCATGGCGTTGCGTCGGACGGTCATGGAACGGCCGGAACATGTCGCAGCCTGCCTGCCCCGAGGACAGGGTGCGCGGGCCGTGCCGGAACGGTGTCGTGGATCAGCTTTCGCTGAGGGCCACTTTCATGTCCTTGACCTGATAGATGACCTCGCCATCCGCCTCGACGATGCCGTCGGCCACGCCCATGGTCAGGCGGCGGGTCTGGATCGCCTTGGTGAAATCGACCTTGTAGGTCAGCATCTTGCGGTCGGGGCGGACCATGCCGGTCAGCTTGACCTCGCCCACGCCCAGCGCATAGCCGCGTCCCTGCCAGCCGCGCCAGCCCAGATTGAAGCCGGTCAGCTGCCACAGACCGTCAAGGCCAAGGCAGCCGGGCATGATCGGGTTGCCGGGGAAATGGCAGGAGAAGAACCACAGGTCCGGGGTGATGTCGAACTCGGCCACCACATGGCCCTTGCCGTGCAGCGCCGCCATCTTCGGAAATCTCGGTGATGCGGTCCATCATCAGCATCGGGGGTTCGGGAAGCTGGGCATTGCCGGGGCCGAACAATTCGCCACGGGCGCATTTCAGCAGGTCTTCCTTGTCGAAACGGTTCGGATACTGGGCCATGCTGGCGCGGTCCTTCTTGTCGTCAGGGTTGTGTTGGACCCCGGTTTTCAGTCTGCCCCCTCTAGCATCGGCCCCTGTATCGTTGCAAGCCCGTGCAACCGGGTCCCCAAGGTGCGGCGCTTGGCGGCATGTTATGGTTTGCAATTGAATTTTCCCCGTTTCGGGCTTTATAAGGGGGGAAGAGACGGGAACGGATGACGATGAGCAATCAAGTGAGCGCATTGACGGACAGCCACCACAGCGCGCGCGCCCAGCGGCGCGGGACGGACTGGCTGTCCACGGCCGGCCTGCGCCCGACACGGCAACGGGTGGCACTGGCGGCCCTTCTGGTCGGGGATGGCGAGCATCGCCATGTCACGGCGGAAAGCCTCTATGCCGCCGTGCAGGACACGGGCGAGCGGGTCTCGCTGGCGACGGTCTACAACACGTTGCGGGCCTTTTGCGACGTGGGCCTGATGCATGAGATCACGGTCGATGGCACCAAAAGCTATTTCGACACCAATACCCATGACCACCCGCATTTCTTCTGGGAAGACAGCGGCATCCTGACGGACGCGCCCAGCGAGGAGCTGGAGATCACGCGCATCCCCAATGCCCCCGCCGGTGCCGAGATCGCCTCGGTCGATGTGGTGATCCGTCTGCGGCGGAAATAGGCTGCGGCGCAGGTCCGCGCGCAAAGCGATTGAACACCATGACACGCCCTGCCACTGTTGCAGGGCGTTTTGCATTGCTGCCCAAGGAAAGACACGCCCATGAAAGCGATCACCTATTCCGCCTTCGGCCCTGCCGCCGATGTGCTGCATCTGACCGACCTGCCCGCGCCCGATCCCGCGCCGGGAGAGGTGCTGGTGCGGCTGACCCATTCCGGCGTGAACCCCTCGGATGTGAAGGCCCGCGCCGGATCGCGGCCCGGTGTGACCAAGCCGGCCTTTCCGGTGATCGTGCCCCATTCGGACGGTGCGGGCGTGATCGAGGCCGTGGGCGAGGGTGTCGAGGCGACGCGGATCGGGCAGCGGGTCTGGATCTGGAACGGCCAGTGGCGGCGCGCCCATGGCACGGCGGCGGAAATGATCGCCCTGCCCGCCGCGCAGGCCGTGGCCCTGCCTGCGGAGATGAGCCTGGAGGATGGGGCCACGCTGGGCATTCCCGGCCTGACGGCGGCGCATTGCGTCTTTGGCGGGGGGCGCGTGACGGACAGGACGCTGCTGATTTCCGGCGGTGCCGGGGCCGTGGGCCATGACGCGGTGCAACTGGCGGCCTGGGGTGGCGCGCGGGTGATCGCCACCGCCTCGCCTGCCGATTTCGAGCGCGTCCGCGCCGCCGGGGCGGCAGAGGTGCTGGATTACCGCGACCCCGATCTGGCGGCGAAGGTGCTGGAGCTGACGCAGGGGCGCGGCGTGGACCGCGCCGTCGAGGTGGAGTTCGGCCGGAATGCCGCGATGCTGGCGCAGGCGGTGGCCGAGAATGGCACGGTCGCGGCCTATGGCTCGGCGCTGGAGATGAACCCGGTGCTGCCCTTTGGCGCCTATCTGTTCCGGGCGATCACCCTTGATATCGTGCTGATCTACCTGCTGCCCGAGGCCGAGCGCGCCAATGCCATCGGCATGTTGCACCGCGCCCATGCGGCGGGGGCGCTGACGCCCGCGATCCATGCGCGCTTTGCGTTGTCCGATTGCGTGGCGGCGCATCAGGCGGTGGAAGCCGGACGCCGCGCGGGGGCGGTGCTGCTGGAGATCTGAGGGGGGCTGTCTGCCCCCCGTCCCTGCGGGCATCCCCCGAGGATATTTGCCGCAAGAAGACACTCAGCCCGGAGGTGGAGGGCCGACCCGCGCACGGCTGGCTTTCAGCCCCGCCTGAAACCCTTCGGCATCGCCGTAATCGACGAATTGGGCATAATAGTTGTGCTGCGCGCCCACGCGGGCGGCGTGTTTGATCGGGCACCAATAGGCCTCGGTCCGGCCTGCGACCTCCTGCACATAGCCGATCACCCCGTTGCAATAGCCGCAGTAGACGCAGTTCAGCTTTTGCAGCGCGTTCAGATAGGCCAGATGATGACGGTCGATGCGGATGAAGTCGCCGCGCCGGACAAGGCGGATGCGGTAGACCGGAAAACAGATGCGTTGATAGAGCGTGACTGTCAGGTCAAGCAGCACGAAGGGGATGATCAGCGCATAGATCACCGGGGCCACCAGCACCACGAGGGGCCGCGTCTGGCGCAGGAAATCCGACAGGCGCACCCGCATGTCGCGGTGCTGGCGGCGGGCCTCGGCGTCGAAGATGACGCGCCCGTTCTCCAGCCGGTAGCGCAGGGCCTCGCTGCGCTTTTCGAACTCGGCCTCGAGCTGTTCCTGCAAGGCACGGATGCGGCTGAGGATCGTGTCGGCGGGGCTGCTCATGGCATGTCTCCGGCTGGGATGCTGCCCCATCATAGGAGAGGCGCGGGGCAAATCTACCCCGCGCCTGCCCAGTGTGCCGTCATGCGTGCCCGTTTCAGGCGATGGCGACCAGTTCGATGGCGAAGGTCAGGTCGCGCCCGGCCAGCGGATGGTTGGCATCCAGCGTCACTTCGGTTTCGGTCACTTCGACCACGGTGACGGGCATGACCTGCCCCTGCGGGGTCTGGACCTGCAACTGGGTGCCCAGATCCAGCGGAATGTCATCGGGGATCTCGGCGCGCGGCACGGCCTGACGCGCGTTCGGGTCGGGCTGGCCATAGGCCTGATCGGCGGGCACTTCGACGACCTTCTTCTCGCCCACGCTCATGCCGGGCAGGGCGACATCCAGACCCGAGATGATCTGACCCGAGCCCACCACGAACTCCAGCGGGTCGCGCCCTTGCGAGCTGTCGAAGGTGGCCCCGTCCGAGAGGGTGCCGGTATAATGAATGCGGACGGTATCGCCCGGTTTGACCTGCGTCATGACTGTTCCAGTTCTGCTTTGGAAAGGTGAATGATCGAGGCCGCCTCGCCTCTGGGCGCGCACGGGTACTCGGGTTGACGGGTCCAAGGCTACAGACCCGGAACGGATTTTGCAAACATGTGGCCGGGATCAGGGTGATCCGCGTTCATTAGCTCTTTTCCCCTGCCCGCCGCCGTGCAAGTCTGTCTCCAAAAGGACAGTGCCGACAGATGATCACGACCTGCATATTCGACGCCTATGGCACCCTCTTCGATGTGGCGGCCGCCGCGCGTCAGGTCGCCGCTGAACCGGGCCGCGAGGCTTTTGCCCGCCACTGGCCCGCCCTGTCCGAAAAGTGGCGGCAAAAACAACTGCAATACAGCTGGTTGCGCGCCATCACGGGCGATCATACCGATTTCTGGACGGTGACGCAGGACGGGCTGGACTGGGCGCTGGAGGCCGAGGGGCTGGCGGATGACGGCGCGCTGCGCGACCGCCTTCTGGCGCTTTACTGGGAGCTGAGCGCCTTCCCCGAGGTGCCCGCGATGCTGAGCGCGCTGAAAGCCGCAGGCCTGAATACCGCGATCCTGTCCAACGGCAGCCCCGAGATGCTGTCGGGTGCGGTGCAATCCGCCGGGCTGGGCGATGTGCTGGACGATGTGCTGTCGGTCGAATCGGTCGGGATCTTCAAACCCGCGCCGCAGGTCTATGACATGGTGATCCAGCGCTTCGGTTGCGCCAAGTCGCATGTGCTGTTCGTGTCCTCGAACGGCTGGGACGCGGGGGCGGCCGCCGCCTACGGGTTCGAGACCGTCTGGGTGAACCGCGCGGGCGATCCCGTGGACCGCCTGCCCGGCCGTCCGCATCATATCCTGCGCGACCTGACGGCGATCCCGGATCTGGTGGCCCGCTGATGCCGCGCTTTGTCACGTCGGACGGGCTGAGCCTGCATTATGAGGATGAGGGCGCGGGTCTGCCGGTGCTGTGCCTGTCGGGATTGACCCGCAACGCGCGCGATTTCGATTTCATGGCCCCGCATCTGCCGGGTGTGCGGCTGATCCGGCTGGATTACCGGGGGCGCGGGCAGTCGGACTGGTCGCCCGATCCGCTGACCTATACCGTCCCGCGCGAAGCCAAGGACGTGCTGGAACTGCTGGATCACCTGCATATCGACAAGGCGGCGATCATCGGCACCTCGCGCGGGGGGCTGATCGCCATGGTGCTGGCGGCGATGGCAAAGGACCGCCTGCTGGGTGTGGCGCTGAACGACATCGGCCCGGAACTGGACCCCGGCGGGCTGGATGTGATCATGGGCTATCTGGGTCGCCACCCCGACGCTGTGAGCCTGGACGCACTGGCGGTGCAGCGCGCCGCCGCGATGGCCGCGAAGTTTCCCGGCGTGCCGCTGGAGCGTTGGCGGCAGGAGGTCACGCATACCCATGTCGAGACACCGGAGGGCGTGCGGATCAATTACGACCCCGGTCTGCGCGAGGCGGTGATCGCCGCCGGGGCCAAGGGGGCGCCCGACCTCTGGCCGCTTTTCGATGCGATTGCCCCCCTGCCCTGCGCGGTGATCCACGGGGCGAATTCCGATCTGCTGACGCATGACACTGTCGCGCGCATGGCCGCGCGGATGCCCGGCCTGATCGTGGCCCATGTGCCGGACCGGGCCCATATCCCTTTCCTTGACGAACCCGAGGCGCTGGATGCGCTGAACCGCTGGCTGGAGCAGATGGCATGAATATCGAGATGATCCGGGCGGCGGCAGACCGCCTCAGGGGCCATGCGCGGGAAACACCTCTTTTGACCTCGCCCTTCATCGACCATCTGGCCGGGCGACGGGTGCTGATCAAGGCGGAATGTCTGCAACATACCGGCAGCTTCAAGTATCGCGGCGGCTATTCCGCCGTGTCGGCCCTGCCCGAGGACGTGCGCGCCAATGGTGTGATCGCCTTTTCCTCGGGCAATCACGCGCAGGGTGTGGCGCTGGCCGCGACCCAGCATGAGGTGCCGTCGGTCATCATCATGCCCTCCGACGCGCCGCGCCTGAAGATCGAGAATACCCGCGCGCTGGGGGCGGAGGTGGTGCTTTACGACCGCGCCACCGAGGATCGCGATGCCATCGGTGCGCGCATGGCCGCAGAGCGCGGCCTGACCCTGATCAAACCCTTCGACGAGCCGCAGGTCATCGCCGGGCAAGGCACCACCGGGCTGGAGATCGCGGTGCAGGCCCGCGCGCTGGGTGTGGAGGAGGCGGATGTTCTGGTCTGTTGCGGCGGCGGCGGCCTGACATCGGGCATCGCGCTGGCGCTGGAGGCCGAGGCACCGGGTCTGCGCGCCCGGCCGGTGGAGCCCAAGGATTTCGACGACACGGCGCGGTCGCTGGCCAGCGGCACGATCGAGCGCAATGCCGCCATGACCGGCAGCATCTGCGACGCCATCGTGACACCCAGCCCCGGCAACGCTGACCTTTCCGATCATGCAGCGCCTCTGCGGGCCGGGCCTTGTCGTCACGGATCACGAGGCCCTGCGTGCCATGGCGCAGGCTTTTTTGCGGCTGAAGATCGTTCTGGAACCGGGCGGCGCCGTGGCGCTGGCCGCCGCACTGACCCGCCGCGACCAGATCGAGGGGGATGCCGTGATCGTCGTCGCCTCGGGCGGCAACGTGGATCTCGAGATGTACGAACAGGCGCTGAAGACCTTGAAATCCTGATCCCGCCAGAGGATTCGCACCAAGTTATCCACAACCTTAGGTAAGGTTTTCCCGTCTTTTCAGGACGGCTTTTGCGTGCAACGGTTGTGCCACAATTCCCTTTTCATAGATTGGCCTCATTTCAGGCGCTCGTCACAGAGAGACCGTATCATCATGAAAACAATTCTCGCATCGCACCGGGCCGTTATGGTCCTTTTCACCGCCGGGGGATACGCCCTGGCCACGCTGCTGCTCAAACCCTATTGCGAAGGCATCCACCCCGGCTGGCTGGCCGCACTGGGGGCCATCCTGACGCTGGTCACCCTGCTGGTTGTCGGCATCCTGTCGGTGGCCATCGCCCCGCCCACGATGCCGCAGGCGCTGGGTGGATTGCTGATCCTGACCGGAATCGTGCTGCTGTGCCTTTGAGGTTCGCGCCGCCATTTTAATTGACAGAGTAAACTATTTTTGCTTCTCTTTCCCCGCGAACAGGGGAGATGTCACATGCGCACACAGGTCTGCATCATCGGCGGGGGTCCGTCGGGGCTGCTGCTGTCACAACTGCTGCACAATGCCGGGATCGACACGGTGGTTCTGGAACGCCAGACCCGCGACTATGTGCTGAGCCGGATCCGCGCCGGTGTGCTGGAATGGGGCAGCGTCGAGATGCTGCGCAAGGCCGGTGTCGGCACGCGGATGGATGCCGAAGGTTTCGTGCATGGCGGCACCTATCTGGCGGCGCGCAACCGGGGTTTTCGCATCGCCTTTGACGAGCTGGTCGGCAAGCAGGTCATGGTCTATGGCCAGACCGAGGTGACGCGCGATCTTTATGCCGCGCGCGACAAGGCGGGCGGCGTGGTGATCCACGAGGCGGCGGGTGTGAAACCGCATGACCTTGATACCGAAACGCCATACGTCACATATCTGAAGGATGGCAAGGTCCACCGGATCGACTGCGATTTCGTGGCGGGCTGCGACGGGTTCCACGGCCCCTGCCGCAAGGAGATCCCCGCCGATGTGCTGCGCGAATACGAGCGGGTCTATCCGTTCGGCTGGCTGGGCGTGCTGTCGGAAACGCCCCCCGTCAGCCACGAGCTGATCTATGCCAACCACGCGCGCGGCTTTGCGTTGTGTTCGATGCGCAATGCCAATCTCAGCCGCTACTACGTGCAATGCCCCGTGACCGACAGTCTGGATCAATGGACCGATCAGGCCTTCTGGGACGAATTGCGCCGCCGGATCCCGGAAGACGCGGCCGAGAGCCTTGTGACCGGGCCCTCGATCGAGAAATCCATCGCGCCGCTGCGGTCCTTCGTGGCCGAACCGATGCGCTGGGGGCGGCTGTTCCTTGTGGGGGATGCCGCGCATATCGTGCCGCCGACCGGGGCCAAGGGCCTGAACCTGGCCATCGGGGATGTGCATTACCTGCATGAAGGTCTGATCCAGTATTATCAGGGCGATGATGAGGGCGTGCAGAAATACTCGGAACGCGCGCTGGCCCGCGTGTGGAAATCGGAAAGGTTTTCCTGGTCGCTCACGACCATGCTACACCGCTTCCCGGAGCAGTCCGCGTTCGAGCAGCGCATGCAGGAGGCCGAGCTGGACTATCTGGAAACCTCTGTCGCGGCCCAGCGCGTCGTGGCGGAAAACTATGTGGGGTTACCATACTGATGCGTATTGCAGACCTGGGAGACATCAAGCTTCACTACCGGATCGACGGCAATCCCGACGGGCGTCCGGTGGTCTTTGCCAATTCGCTGGGCACCGACCTGCGGCTCTGGGATCAGATCCTGCCGTTGCTGCCGCAGGGGCTGAAATACATCCGCTATGACAAGCGCGGGCATGGGCTGTCGGAACTGCCGCCCGCGCCCTATGCCATGGGCACACTGGTGCGCGACGTGGAACGGCTGATGGATCATCTGGCGGTGAAGGACGCGCTGTTCGTCGGCCTGTCCATCGGCGGGATGATCGCGCAGGGTCTGGCGGTCAAGCGGATGGACCTGATCCGTGCGATGGTGCTGTCCAATACCGGGGCCAAGATCGGCCAGCCCGCCATGTGGGACGAGCGGATCGCCGCCGTGAAGGCCGGCGGGATCGAGGCGCTGGCGGACGGGATCATGGAGCGCTGGTTCTCGGCCCCGTTCCGCAAGACCGATGCATTCCACGCCTGGCGCAACATGCTGGTCCGGCAACCGGCCGAGGGCTATGTCGGCTGTTCCGCCGCGATCTCAGGCACGGATTTCTATACGCCGACCAGCGGCCTGCGCCTGCCCACGCTGGGGATTGCCGGGGCCGATGACGGATCGACCCCGCCCGATCTGGTGCGCGAAACCGTGGCGTTGATCCCCGGATCGCAGTTCCATCTGATCCGCAAGGCAGGGCATCTGCCGTGCGTGGAGCAGCCCGAAGAATACGCTGCCGTATTGACCAAGTTCATGCAGGACGTGGGCCATGTCTGACAGGTTCGACAAGGGCATGGCGGTGCGCCGCCGCGTTCTGGGCGACGCCCATGTGGACCGTGCGGAGACGGGCCAAGACGCCGTTCGACGAACCGTTCCAGACGCTGATCACCGAAGGCGCCTGGGGCACGGTCTGGGCGTCCGACGGGATATCCTTGCGCGAACGGTCGATGCTGACGCTGGCGCTGCTGGCCGCGACCGGCAATTTCGAGGAAATCCCGATGCATATCCGCGCCACGGCCCGGACCGGGGCCAGCAAGCAGGACGTGCTGGAGGCCTTCCAGCATGTCGCGATCTATGCCGGGGTGCCGCGCGCCAATCACGCGCTGAAACTGGCCAAGGCGACCTATGCCGAGATGGAGGCAGACGATGAAAGACATGACCGATAACGGTGACACTGACGCAGGGCCGCTGATCCCGCGCCAGCGCCACATGCATCCGGTGCCCTATGATCCGGAGTACAAGACATCCGTCCCGCGGTCGCCGAAATGGCCGCTGCTGTCGATGGAAAGCACGCCCAGCGAAGAAACCGGGCCGCGCTTTGGCCATTCCCTGCTGGGGCCGCTGGACAACAACCTGATCCTGAATTTCTCCAAGGATGGCAGCCCCGCGATCGGCGAGCGTATCCTGATGCATGGCCGGGTGCTGGACGAGAACGCGCGCCCGGTGCCGCATACGCTTGTGGAAATCTGGCAGGCCAATGCGGGCGGGCGCTACCGCCATGTGAAGGACAATTACCTGGCCCCGCTCGACCCGAATTTCGGCGGCTGCGGGCGCACGATCACCGATGCCGAAGGGCGGTATCAGTTCCTGACGATCCGCCCCGGTGCCTATCCCTGGCCGAACCGCGCCAATGACTGGCGGCCGATGCATATCCATATCTCGGTCTTCGGCCACAGCTTCGGGCAGCGCCTGATCACCCAGATGTATTTCGAGGGCGATCCCCTGATCGACCGCTGCCCCATCGCCGCGACGATCAAGGACCGCAGCCAGTTGGACCGGCTGGTGGCGCCGCTGGACATGGCGCGGGCAAGGCCGCTGGATTTTCTGGCCTACAAGTTCGACATCGTGCTGCGCGGGCGGCGCCAGACCATGTTCGAAAACCGACTGGAAGGGATGTAAGCCATGGTGCAATCGCTTGATACGCTGATCGAAACCCCGTCCCAGACGGCGGGGCCCTATGTGCATATCGGCTGCATCCCCAGTTTCGCGGGTCTGCCCGGCGTCTACCCTGAGGATCTGGGCCTGTCGCCCATCGCGCCGGGGGCCAAGGGGCAGGTCATCACCATCACCGGTGCGGTGATCGACGGCACCGGCTGGGCGCTGCGCGATGCGATGATGGAAAGCTGGCAACCCGATGCGGCGGGGCTTTTCGCGGGCCAGCCGGGCGCCGATCCTGCCGTGGGCGGCTTTTGCCGCTTTGCCGCCGACAAGGACAGCGGGCTTTTCACCCTGACCACGGTGAAACCCGGCCCTGTTCCGCATCGCAGCGGCGGGATGCAGGCCCCGCATATCAGCCTCTGGGTCGTGGCGCGGGGGATCAACATCGGCCTGTCCACGCGGATCTATTTCGAGGATGAGGACAACAGCACCGATCCGCTGCTGGCGCGGATCGAACAGCGCCCGCGGGTCGAGACGCTGATTGCAAAGAAGACCGCCGAGGGTCAGTATCGTTTCGACATCCGCCTTCAGGGCGAGGGCGAAACGGTATTTCTGGATATCTGAATGGCTGATTTTCTTCTGATCCACGGATCGTGCCACGGCGCGTGGTGCTGGCGCGACCTGATCCCGGAACTCGTGGCGCGCGGCCATACCGCCCGCGCCATCGACCTGCCGGGGCATGGGCTGGACGCGACGCCCTATCAGGAGGTCACGCTGGAAGGCTACGCGCAGGCGATCCTTGACGCGATCGACACGCCCGTCACGCTGGTCGGCCATTCGATGGCGGGCTTTCCCATCTCGCTGGCCGCCGAAATGGCCCCGGACAGGATCGACCGGCTGATCTATCTGTGCGCCTATGCCGCGCAGGATGGCCGCAGTCTGGTCGAGATGCGGGCCGAGGCGCCGCGTCAGCCCATGGCCGATGCCGCGATCCGCGACCGAGGATGGTCTGGCCTTCCGCGTGGACCTCGCCAAGGCACCCGCGCTTTTCTACAACGATTGCCCGGCCGAGGCGGTGGATTACGCCCTGCCCCGCCTGTGCATTCAGGCGATCAAGCCGCAGGCGACGCCGATCCGGCTGACCGAGGCCTATGCCGGTGTGAAGCGCAGCTATATCCGCTGCGACGATGACCAGACGATCCCGCCGGAATACCAACAGACCATGACGGCGGACTGGCCTGCTGCGGATGTCCATGCGATGCCGACAGGGCATTCGCCCTTCTTCGCCGATCCCGCCGGGCTGGCCGATCTTCTGACCCGTATCGTGAAGGGCTGATCCATGGCCGCCTCCGTGTTCGACAGCCCGCTGTACAGCCGCCTCTTTCCCGTCGGGCGAGGTCGGCAAGCTTTTCACCGACAGCGCCGAGGTGCGCGCGATGCTGCTGGTCGAGGGGGCGCTGGCCAAGGCGCAGGGCGCGCTTGGGGTGATCCCGGAAACCGCCGCCGCCTATATCCACCGCGCCGCGATGGAGGTGCAGATCGACCCGGCCGGGCTGGCTGACCCCACCGGGCAGAACGGCGTCTCGCGTGCCCGGTCTGGTCGCGGCTTTCCGCACCGCGATGGAAGCGCCCGAACATGCGCAATATGCCCATTGGGGGGCCACGTCGCAGGATATCATCGACACCGGGCTGATGCTGCGGCTGGCCCGGATGCTGGCGCTGCAGGAAGAGATGCTGGGCACCACGGTCAAGGCGCTGGGGCGGCTGGCCGACGATCACGCGACAACCCCGATGGCCGCGCGCACCTATGGCCAGCATGCCACGCCCACCAGTTTCGGCGCGACGGTCGCCCATTGGGGCGCGCCGCTGCTGGACCTGCTGTCCGCCTTGCCCGCTCTGCGGGATAGCTGCCTCTGGGTCTCGCTCTCGGGGGCTGCGGGCACGTCCGCAGCACTGGGGCCGAAGGCGCAGGAGACACGCGCGGCGCTGGCCAAGTCGCTGAACCTGCGCGATCCACAGCGCAGCTGGCACAGCGACCGTGGCCCGATCCTGCGGCTGGCCGACTGGCAGACGCGGCTGGCCCTCGCCCTTGGCAAGATGGCCGAGGATCTGATGATCCTGACGCAGACCGGGATCGGAGAGGTCTCGCTTGGTGCTGCCGGTGCCTCATCGACCATGCCGCAGAAGCAGAACCCCGTGCTGCCCTCGGCCATGGCCGCCACGGCGCGGCAGGTCGCGGGGCTGAACGCCACGCTGCAAGGGGCGGCGCTGCACCGGCTGGACCGGGACGGGGCCGCGTGGTTCACCGAATGGCTGACCGTGCCGCAGCTCTGCCTTGCCACGACCGCCACGCTGATCCACGCCCGGAGCCTGTCGCAAAGCCTGCAACCGAACCCCGCGCAGATGCTGGCCGCGATGACCGACGGTCAGAACCTGATCCATGCCGAGGCGCTGAGTTTCGTGCTGGCCCAGAACCTGCCCCGCCCCGCGGCGCAGGCGGCGATCAAGGCCCTGTGCAAGGAGGCGGGCGCGACCGGCGCGGATCTGGCTACGCTTGCGATGCAAGCCTATCCCGATCTGGACCTTGCGCCGGTGTTCGACCCGGCCGCGCAGATGGGCCATGCGCCGGATGAGGCGCGTCGTTTTGCCGAGGCAGCACGGGCCCTGTAAGCTTCATCTTGCTGCAAATACTCAAAAGCCAACGCCGCGACCCGCGCGGCGGTGGTTATTTCTTGCCCGTGTAAAGCTGCCAGAGCCAGATCAGCAGGAGCGAGCCGAGGATCGCACCCACCAGCCCGGCACCGATGCCCATGACCGCCAGCAGCGCGCGCAGCACCAGCCCGCCGATCAGCGCGCCGACCATGCCGATGACGATGGTGGTCACGATATCGGCCTCGATCCGCATGAGCCGCGTGGCGATGAACCCCGCCGCGGCCCCTATGATGAGCAACCAGATCACCGCCATGGCGGACCTCCTATCGTTTGCGCCAATGGGTGGGCACCAGGATCAGCGACCCCACCGAGGACAGGATCGCATCGACGCCGGGGCTGCCGATGCTGAAGCCGAACATGATCCGCACGAAGTAGAACAGGAACGCCCCGCCCACGCAAATGATGATCGACTGCAGATAACCGTTACGGGTAAAGCCTGTCTTTTCCGAGGCATAGCCCACGATACCCGCAATCACCACCGTTCCGATCATCGTGGGAAACATTGCTCGACCCTCTATAACATCGTGCCTTTGGGCAGGGGGTGACCCCCGCAGAAACTCTGCCGCATCCTGCGCGCCGCGCCCTGCGCGTTGCAAGCGCAAAAGCTGCACCGCGCCGGTGCCGCAGGCGATGGTCAGCGCGTCATCCAGCACCTCGCCGGGTGCGCCTGCGCCTTCGGCCAGACGCGAGGCCAGCAGTTTCACGCGCTGACCGTCCACCTCGACCCATGCGCCGGGAAAGGGCGAGAGGCCCCGGATCAGGCGGTCCACCTCGGTGGCGGGGCGGGTCCAGTCCACCGCCGCCTCGGCCTTGTCGATCTTGGCGGCATAGGTGACGCCGTCTCTGCGGTTGCACCTCTGGCACCAGATCATCCAGCCGCGCCAGCGCCGTGACGATCAGGTCAGCGCCCATCTGCGGACAGGCGGTCATGCGAGTTGCCCCGTCGTTTCCTCGGCCCCGATGGGGGTCGCCTCGCGCAGCAGAACGGGGCCGGTATCCAGTCCCGCCTCCATCTGCATGATGCAGATGCCGGTCTCGGGCATCGCCCGCCATGATCGCGCGATGGATGGGGGCCGCACCGCGCCAGCGCGGCAGCAGACTGGCGTGGATGTTCAGGCAACCGCGTTTGGGCGCGTCCAGCACCGCCTGCGGCAGGATCAGGCCGTAGGCCACGACCACCGCCACATCGGCGTCCAGGGCGGCGAAATCGGCCTGCGCCTGCGCGTCCCGCAGGCTGACCGGATGGCGCACGGGCAGGCCCAGCGCCAGCGCGCGCTGATGCACGGGGGTCGGCGTTTCCTTCTTGCCGCGTCCTGCGGGGCGCGGCGGCTGGCAATAGACGGCACGCATCTCATGCCCCGCGTCCACCAGCGCATCCAGCACCGGGACCGAGAAATCGGGCGTGCCCATGAAAACCACCCTCATGCCCGTTTCCTTGCGCGGCGGATCAGCATGTCGCGTTTCACCTTGCGACAGGTGGTCGAAATACATCCGCCCTGCCAGATGGTCGATCTGGTGCTGCACGGATGTGGCCCAGAGGCCGACGAAATCCCGCTCTTCGATCGCGCCGCTCTCGTTGAGAAAGCGCACCAGCACCGCGCGGGGGCGGCTGATCGTGGCCGAGACGCCGGGCAGGTTGGGGCTGGCTTCTTCATGGTCGCGCAACTGGACCGAGGCATGGACGACTTCGGGATTGGCCATGCGCACGGCCTGCCCGCGCTTGTCCGAGGCATCGACCACGGCAAGCCGCAGCATCACGCCGATCTGGGGCGCGGCAAGGCCGACGCCGGGCATCGCCTCCATCGTGTCGATCATGTCGGTCCAGATCGCGCGGATGTCATCGGTGATCGCGGCCACATCCGCCGCAGGGGTCCGCAGCCGCGCGTCGGGCCAGGGGATGCAGCGCCGTGCCGTCACGCGGGGCGCACCGGAAAGCTGACGGAATAGGCCTCTTCGACCACGCGGCGCGCCTCGGGCGAGAGGCGGTCGAAGGTGACGATCCCGTCCAGATGATCCAGCTCGTGCTGGGCGCAGCGGGCCTCGAACCCGTCCAGCTCGACCTCCTGCACCGCGCCGTCGAGATCGCGGTAGCGCAGCAGGATGCGTTCGGGGCGCATCGACTTCGGCCAGCACGCCGGGGATCGACAGGCAGCCCTCGCTAGCCGGGGGCCATGCCGTCGGCGCGCAGGATTTCGGGGTTGATGCAGACCATCGGTGTCATGTCGCCATCCTTCCAGCCGCAGTCCATCACGAACAGCCGCTTCAACACGCCCACCTGCGGCGCGGCCAGCCCGCGCCCGGGGGCGGCATACATCGTTTCGAACATGTCGCGGACCAGATGCGTCCAGATCCTCGTCCGGCGCCACCGGGTCGCAGACCGTGCGACAGCCGCGGATCCGGCCAGCGCAGGATCGGCAGCCCGCTCACACCCGCGCCCTGTCGCGCTTCAGCTTCTGCATCTTGCCGGGTGATCATCTGGCGGCGCAGCGGGGTGAGGTAGTCGATGAAGAGCTTGCCGTTCAGATGGTCGATCTCGTGCTGCACGCAGGTGGCCCAGAGACCGGCGAAATCCTCTTGCTGCTCGTTGCCCGTCGCGGTCGATCCAGCGCACGGTCACCTCGGCGGGGCGGGTCGACCTCGCCGTATTGCTCGGGGATGGACAGGCAGCCTTCCTCATAGGTGCTGCGCTCGTCCGAGGCGGCCACGATCTCGGGGTTGAACATGATCAGCGGGCGCGGCGCCTCATCTTCGCCCTTGACGCAATCCAGCACGATCAGGCGGGTATTCACGCCCACCTGCGGTGCGGCCAGCCCGATCCCCGGCGCGTCATACATGGTTTCCAGCATGTCATCGGCCAGGCGGCGCAGGTCATCGCTCAGGTCCGGCACGGCGGCCGAGACCTTCTTGAGGCGCGGGTCGGGATGGATCAGGATCGGGCGTTTTGTCATGCAGCACGAGATAGGACAGCGGCCCTTGGGGTGCAATGGTGCAAAACGGCCCCTTGCGCGCAAAATTGCCCGTTGCAGCCGCCCTGTCACGGGTTAGGCTGTGCCCAAACAGGAGATGCAGATGAGCTTTGATGACCCCGATCAACCGTTTCGGCACCCATTCCGTGAAATGGGACATGATGGAAAAACTCTATGGCGTGCCGGCGGCAGACGGTATCCCGATGTGGGTGGCGGACATGGATTTCCGCGCGCCGGATTGCATCCAGGATGCCGTGGCGCAGATGCATGATCACGGGGTTTACGGCTATTACGGCGACGATGCCGCCTATCGCGCGGCGATCTGCTGGTGGATGCAGACGCGGCACGGCTGGACGGTGGCTCCTGAATGGATTTTCAGCACGCATGGTCTGGTGAATGGCACCGCCATGTGTGTCGATACCTATACGCAGCCGGGCGACGGGGTGGTGCTGTTCACGCCGGTCTATCACGCCTTCGCCAAGGTCATCAAAGCCAACGGGCGCAAGGTGATCGAATGTCCGCTGGTGAACAACGCGGGCCGGTTCGAGATGGATTTCGACGCCTATGACGCGCAGATGGACGGGTCGGCGAAGATGGTCATCCTGTGCTCGCCGCATAATCCGGGCGGGCGGGTCTGGACGCGGGCCGAGTTGCAGGGCGTGGCCGATTTCGCCAAGCGGCACGACCTGATCCTTGTCTCGGACGAGATCCACCACGACCTGCTGTTTCCGGGCGTCAGCCATACGGTGATGGCGAATGTGGACGCGGGCATCACCGACCGGCTGGTGATGATGACCGCCACCACCAAGACCTTCAACATCGCGGGCAGCCATACGGGCAATGTGATCATCCCCGACCCCGCGCTGCGCGCAAAGTTCGAGGGGCGGATGATGGCACTGGGCCTGTCGCCCAATTCCTTCGGACTGTTCATGGCCACCGCCGCCTATTCGCCCGAAGGGGCGGCCTGGGTGGATGAGCTGATGGTCTATCTGGATGGGAACCGGCAGCTCTTCGACGCAGGGATCAACGCCATTCCGGGCCTGTCGTCGATGCCGCTGGAGGCGACCTATCTGGCATGGGTCGATTTCGCGGGCACGGGGATGGACCCGGCCGAGTTCACCCGCCGGGTGGAACAGGGCGCGCATATCGCGGTCAATCACGGGCCGACCTTCGGCAAGGGGGGCGAGACCTTTCTGCGGTTCAACCTTGCGACGCCGCGCGCGCTGGTGGAGCAGGCGGTCGAGCGGATGCAGAAGGCCTTTGCCGATCTGCAATAACCGACAGAGGGGCCGGGCGCGGATCACCGCCCGGTCCGTCAACCTCTGGTCAATGGTTCGATGTCAGCCTGCGTTCAGTCGCGCGCGATGAGGGCCACGGGCGCGGCCTCGTCCCGCGCGAAATCAAGGGCGGCGCGATCCGTCACGGCTGTGCTGCGCTTGAAGTCGAACCACATCTCGTCGTCCTGCGCCTCGGACGCGACGATCAGGCAACGCGACATGTGCCGCCCGCCATCATAGAGATCGACTAACCCGCGCAGGTGGGGGGCATCATCACGGTCCATGGCGAAGCCGCCATTCCAGACACGCAGGACCGGATAGGTTTTTCCATCCACGTCGATCCGCAGCCGGCTTTTGCGTTTTTCGGTCAGCTTGCGGGCCGCAGCCAGACCTTCGCGCAGTTCCTTGGACAGAAAAGTCGTCATGGCAGCCCCCTTACCAATCCTCAACCACAGGATGGGCCATGGTTTAAATTCGTCAAGTAAAGCTTTGACGACATTTCATTTCCATTTCGTGACCAAAGAGTGGCAACAGTGAGTCTGGCTGATTTTGCAACCACAGGTTTCGCATGCGAAACCTGTGGTATGCCCCGGCCCGACTGAGGATCACGATGCCAGCGCGTCGACACCCAGAATCATCGCCTCGAACCGGCGCACCGATTCGGGCATCCGGCGGGACATGTCCAGCAGGGCGGCCAGCCGTCCTGCGCCATCCCACGCAGCCAGCGCCTGCGCCAGACCCATGACCTGCGCCGCGTCGCGCACCGGATGGAGCGTCGCATCCAGCGGGATCAGCGAGGGGAAAACCTCGGCCAGGACAGGCGCGCGCGACGCGTCGACGCTTTCGAACGGCCAGACGGTGACGGGCATCCGGCGGCGCAGGCCCTCCAGTGCCGCCTGCCCGGTCAGGCTTTGCCCGCCGACGGAACCTGCCCCGCTCAGTTTCCAGACCTCTTGCGCACCGGGGGCAAGGCTGTCGGCCAGACGCCGGTTCGCGGGCAGTTGCGCGCCCCAGCCCTGCGGCTTGCGGCGCGGCAGGCCGGGGATGTCGCGGGCAAGGCCGTTGCCCCAGAAGGGACCCTCGCCCGGAAAAAGGGCATTCAGGCGCGCGGCCAGATCGAAGCGGTTGTTGGCATTGTCCGGGCCATCCGTCAGATGATCGTGCAGAAAGGCCCAAATGTCGCGCCAGTCGGCTGCGGGCCCCATGGCGCGGGCCAGTCCCTGCGGATAGCCGAAGGCGAAGTCGAAACCGGCGAGGGCGCGGCGGCCCTGATCTGCCTCCTCGCTCAGGGTGGCGGCGATGCGGGTCATGGCGGCGGCGCGGGTCGGCGGATTGTCCAGCACGACCGGCTGACCGGGGCGCAGATGCGCAATCCAGATGCTGTCGCGCCCGGTCTTGGGCGTGCCATTGGCGGACCAGTCCACCACCATGTAGCTGTCGAATACCGGCATCCGCGACCCTCCGGTGGCTAACCTAGCAGCCGCGCACGCGCTGCCAAGCTGTGCGCTGATGCAGGGCGGATGCGCGGTCCTTCGGGTTTTCGCACAACGCCCCTGGCCCTAGGTTGGAAGCAGCACAAAGGAGACAGAGCGATGGGCCAACTGGTTGACGGCGAATGGCATGACGACTGGTATGACACCAGCAAGACGGGCGGCAGTTTCGAGCGCTCCACCTCGGGGTTCCGCAACTGGGTGACCGCCGACGGCAGCGCCGGTCCCAGTGGCGAGGGCGGGTTCAAGGCCGAAAGCGGGCGCTATCACCTCTATGTCTCGCTGGCTTGTCCCTGGGCGCATCGCACGCTGATTTTCCGGGCGCTGAAGGGGCTGACGGAGCACATCGACGTCTCTGTGGTGCATCCCGACATGCTGGGCGATGGCTGGACCTTTGCCACGGATTTTCCGGGCACGACCGGGGACCGGCTGTTCGGGCTGCCCTTCCTGCGCGACATCTATACCCGGACCGATCCCAAGGTCTCGGGCCGGGTGACGGTGCCGATCCTCTATGACACGCAGCGCAAGACCATCGTGTCGAACGAGAGCGCGGAGATCATCCGGATGTTCAACGGGGCCTTCGATGATCTGACCGGGAACCGCGACGACTATTGGCCCGCCGACCTGCGCGACGGGATCGAAGAGGTCAACGCCCGCGTCTATGACACGGTCAACAACGGCGTCTACAAGGCCGGTTTCGCCACCACGCAGCGCGGCCTATGAGGCCGGTGTGCGGCCCCTGTTCGACACGCTGGACTGGCTGGAGGAGCGGCTGTCGCAGCAGCGTTACCTGATGGGCGACCGGCTGACCGAGGCCGACTGGCGGCTGTTCCCGACGCTGGTGCGGTTCGATTCCGTCTATCACCTGCATTTCAAGTGCAACCGGAAGCGGATCGTGGATTACCCGAACCTCTGGGCCTATACGCGCGAGCTGTATCAGGTGCCGGGCGTGGCCGGGACGGTCAATCTGGACCATATCGTGCGGCACTATCACTACAGCCACGACACGATAAATCCGCTACCGGATCATTCCGATCAACCCGATCCTGGATTTCGACGCGCCGCACGGGCGCGGCTGAGGGCGGGATCAGCTGACGCGGCTGTAATGCATGACCATGACCGCCAGATCCTCGGGCGGGGTGGAGCTTTGCAGGAAAGCGCAGGCGTTGGGGCTGTGCAGGAAGATCGAGCCATCCGAGAAGAAGGTGGTGTTGGTGACGAAGATCACCTGCGCATCCGGGCGGCGGTAGCTGGCGTAGTCCGAGATCGCCAGTGCGCTGCCATCCTCAAGAACAAGGTCCAGCACGATCATGTCCACGGCATGGGCGCGCAGACGGTCGAAAGCGGCGTCCTGGCCCTGTACCAGATGCACCTCGGCCCCCTGGCGTTCCATGTGACGCTTCCAGAGCCGACCCAGATCGGGATTCGGCTCGACTATCAGGACGATCATGTTTTCCTCACTGGATCGCCGGGCATTCCGTCTGCCCCGGAGTGTCAGGCCCCAGATACGGGGCCGACATGTGCCTCTTTCATGACGGTCAAATCCTAACAAAGCGTTAATGAAACCGAATGATTTGTTAACACTTTGCCGCCCGCTTGCGCTTTCGGCGCAAATCCGCTTGATGGTCCGCAATCAGGAGCATGCCAGATGACGGATGATTTCACGGGTTCCGCAAGGGGCGGCGGCCTGCCGCAGGGCAAGGCTCCGGTGCGTGACCATGGTGGCGGGCTGGACGGGGCGGTAGCCTGTTTCGGTGGCGCGCGGGGCGACTGGATCGACCTGTCCACGGGGATCAACCCCTGCCCCTGGCCCGCAGAGCGCGTGACGCTTTCCAGAACGGCATGGACCGCCCTGCCCGACCGCGCGGCGATGGTGGCGCTGGAAGATGCCGCGCGGGACCTGTGGCAGGTGCCGGGTGGCATGGGCGTGCTGGCGGCGCCCGGTGCCTCGGCCCTGATTGCGCGGATACCGGGGCTTGCGCGGGCGGGCCGCGTACATATCCCGCAGCCCACCTATAACGAACATGCGGCGGCCTTTTCGGGCCATGGCTGGGAGATTTGCCCTGATGCGCAGGGCCCGGTGCAGGCGCGGGTGATCGTGCATCCGAACAACCCGGACGGGCGCTGGTATGGCCCGGATGATCTGGCGGATGTGCCGCTGGTCGTGGTGGATGAGAGTTTCTGCGATGTGGCACCCGAACGGTCCTTGCTGCCGCATCTGCCGCGTGCGGGGGGGATCGTTCTCAAGAGTTTCGGCAAGTTCTGGGGGCTGGCAGGGCTGCGCCTTGGGTTCGCCATCGGTGATCCCGCGCTGCTGGCGCGGCTGGCCGAGGGGATGGGGCCATGGGCGGTATCTGGCCCCGCGCTGGAGATCGGGGCAGCGGCACTGGCGGATCGTGACTGGGCCGAGGCGACACGGGCGCGGCTGGCGGCGGATGCGGTGCGGCTGGACGCTGCCATGATCCGCGCGGGTGCGAAGGTTGCGGGCGGGACCGACCTGTTTCGCCTGTATGCGGTGGATGATGCCGAAGCGTGGCAAGCAAAGCTGGGGCAGGCGCAGATCTGGAGCCGGATCTTCCCGTGGTCCAGGACGCTGATCCGGCTGGGCCTGCCTGCGCCAGAGGATTGGGCGCGGATCGAGGCGGCGCTGTGACCCTGATCCTCGCGATGCTGCTGGACGCGTGGCTGGGCGAGCCGCGCTGGCTGTGGTCGCGCCTGCCCCATCCTGCGGTGCTGATGGGGCGGCTGATCGGCTGGGCGGATGCGCGGTTCAACCATGGCGCGGCGCGGCGGTTGAAGGGTGTCGCGGTGATGGTCGCGCTGGGATTGGGCGCGCTGGCTCTGGGCGCGGCGCTGGCGTCTTTGGGGCCGGTGGTCGAGGTGATCGTGGCCGCGATCCTGATCGCGCAGCGCAGTCTGGTGGATCATGTGCTGGCGGTCTCTGACGGGTTGCGGCGCGGTCTGCCGGACGGGCGCGCGGCGGTGGCGATGATCGTCAGCCGCGATACCGCCGCGATGGACGAGAGCGCAGTCGCGCGGGCGGCGATTGAATCGGCGGCCGAGAACATGTCGGACGGGGTGGTGGCGCCCTTGTTCTGGTTCGCGGTGGCGGGGCTGCCGGGGCTGCTGCTCTACAAGATCACCAATACCGCCGACAGCATGATCGGCTACCGCACGCCCCGGCACGCGGCCTTCGGCTGGGCGGCGGCGCGGTTCGATGATCTGTTGAACCTGTTGCCCGCAAGGGGCACGGCGGTGCTGATCGCCGCTGACGCAAGGGGGCCTGCGCGACTGGCGCGGGATCGTGGCGGATGCGGGGCTGCACCGGTCGCCCAATGCGGGCTGGCCCGAGGCGGCGATGGCGCGGGCGCTGGGGATCGCGCTGTCAGGCCCGCGCGCCTATGACGGGCGGATGCAGGATTTTCCCTTCGTCAATGCCGCCGGGCGCAAGCCTCTGATGGTGCAGGATATCGAGGCGGCGGTGCGGGTCCTCTGGGCGGTCTGGGCAGCGGTTCTCGGCCTTGCGTGCGTGCTTGCATTGTTGTGATCGCGCAGGCCAGCGCGGGCTGATAGGGTGCCGCGACAGTCCCTGATGATACGGTGCCCCATGTCCAAGACCACCCTTTCCGTCGACAGCGTTCCTGCTGGCGTTGACCGCCGTCTCCCGTGCTGGCGCAATGCGGTGGCAGTTTCAGCGATTTCGTGACCGGGCTGAAGGCCGAGGCGCAGGCACGCGGGCACAGCCCTGACGCCGTGGCGCGGTTCTTTGCGCCGGTGCGGCAGGACCCGTCGGTGATCGCGGCGGACCGGCGGCAAGGGGTGTTCACGCTGGATTTCACGACCTTTTCGCGCCGCCTGATTTCTGCGCAGCGGTTGCAGACGGGGCTGGCCAAGGGGCGCGAGTGGGATGCGGTCTTTGACCGGGCCGAAGCGGAATATGGCGTGCCGCGCGGGGTGCTGCTGGCCTTCTGGGCGTTCGAGACGGATTACGGCAGCTTTCAGGGCGATTTCAACACGGCCAATGCGCTGGTGACGCTGGCGCATGATTGCCGCAGGCCCGACCTGTTTCGCCCGCAGATCTTTCACGCGCTGACCCTGTTCGAGAATGACGATTTCGATCCCGCCACCACCACGGGCGCCTGGGCGGGCGAGATCGGGATGGTGCAGATGCTGCCCGGCGACATCATCGCCAATGGCGTGGATGGTGACGGGGACGGGCATGTGCGGCTGAAATCCTCGGCCCCCGATGCGCTGCTGTCAGGGGCGAAGATGCTGGCGCATTTCGGCTGGCGCAAGGGGCAGCCGTGGTTGCAGGAGGTGGATGTGCCCGCCGAGATGGATTGGAGCCGCGCCGGGATCGGCACGGCGCTGCCGCTGTCGCAATGGCAGGCGATGGGGGTGCAGCCCCGGTCCGGCGGCTGGGCGGCGGACCTGCCTGCGAGCCTGATCCTGCCGCAGGGACACAAGGGGCCGGCTTTCATCGCCTATCCGAATTTCAACGTGTTCTTCGACTGGAACCAGAGCTTTACCTATGTGCTGACCGCCGCCTATTTCGCGACACGGCTGGAAGGTGCGCCGGTCTTCGATCCGGGCAATCCCGATGCCGGGCTGGATCAGGAGGGCATGAAGCGGTTGCAGGAAAAGCTGGCCGCGCGCGGGCATGATGTGGGCGCGGTGGACGGTATTCTGGGTGCGGGCACACGCGCGGCGGTGCGGGCGGAACAGAGCCGGCTGGGTCTGCCTGCGGATGCCTGGCCCACGGCGGCGCTGCTGTCGCGGCTTTAGGCGAGCCGCGCAACTGGTGGCGCGGTCGGATTGGATATTTGAGGCAAGAAGAAACAGCGGGCGCGCGCCTCAGGCGACCAGTGCCTCGGCCTTTTTCAGATCGACCGAGACAAGCTGACTGACGCCCTGTTCCTGCATCGTGACGCCGAACAGGCGGTCCATCCGCGCCATGGTGACGGCGTGGTGGGTGATGATCAGGAAGCGGGTGTCGGTGCGGCGGCACATCTCGTCGAGCAGGTCGCAGAAGCGGGTGACGTTGGCGTCATCCAGCGGCGCGTCCACCTCGTCGAGCACGCAGATCGGGGCGGGGTTGGCGAGGAAGACCGCGAAGATCAGCGCAAGCGCGGTGAGGGTCTGTTCGCCGCCTGACAGCAGGCTGAGGGTCGAGAGTTTCTTGCCCGGCGGCTGGCACATGATCTCGAGCCCGGCTTCGAGCGGATCGTCGGATTCCACCAGCACCAGATCGGCCTCGCCGCCGCCGAAGAGGTGCTTGAAGAGCAGCGAGAAGTTGCTGTTCACCTGCTCGAAGGCGGTCAGCAGGCGTTCGCGGCCTTCGCGGTTGAGGCTGGCGATGCCGGAGCGCAGGGCGTTGATCGCCTCTTCCAGGTCGGACTTTTCGCGCGCCAGATTGTCATGTTCGGTCTGCACCTCGGCGGCGTCTTCCTCGGCGCGCAGGTTCACGGCACCCAGCGCGTCGCGCTGGCGCTTGAGGCGGTTCACGTCGGCCTCGATCATCTCCGAGGCGGGCATGGCGTCGGGGTCGGCACCGAGGCTTTCCAGAAGCTGCGGCCGGGGTGGTTTCCTGATCCTCGGATGATGCGCTCGGCGGCATAGGCCACGGTTTCGCGGGCGGCATCCGCGCGGGCTTCGGCGCGGGCGCGGGCCTCGCGCGCCTCGGAGGCGGCGCGTTCGGCGTCACGCTCGGCCTGTTCGGCGGCGCGCAGGGCGGTTTCGGCCTCGGCCAGGGTATCGGCGGCGCGGCGGCGGCGGGCCTCGGCGGTGTCGATGGCGTCCGAGAGTTCCTCGCGCTTGGCGGCGATTTCCTCGGGCGCGGCGCTGGCCTCGCGCAGTTCTTCCTCGGAGTCCTGCTTGCGCTCGACCAGTTCGGCGCTGCGGACTCTCGGCGGTTTGCAGGCGATGCCGCCAGCCGGAGAGTTCCTTGGTGACTTCCTGCGACCGTTTGGTGCGGGCCTCGCCTTCGCGCCGGACCTCGTCATGGGCAGAGCGGCGGGTCATCATGGTGATCCGCGCGGCCTCGACCGTCATGCGCAGGTCTTCCATCCCGGCGCGGGCGCTGTCCAGATCGTCCAGATCGGCCACGGCGCGCTCGGCCTCGAGCACCTGGGCGCGGGCGGACATCGCCTCTTCCTCGTGGCGGGTCACGGCGAGGCCCAGCGCATTCCAGACGCGAGGCGGCGAGGTTGCGGTCGGCCTCGGCCCGGCTGAGGGCGCGGTTCGCCTCGTTCACGCGGGCGTCGGCGGCGCGGCGCGCGTCGCGGGCGGCCTGATCGGCGGCGGTGAGGTCGGCCAGACGCGCGGACAGGCTGTCATGGGCGGCGCGGGCGGCATCGGCGCGGGAGGTGGCGCGCTCCATCTGCTGCTTCAGCTCTTCCAGACGGTTGAGCTGTTGCAGGCGCAGGGCGGCGGCGGAGGGCGCATCCTCGGCCCAGGCGCGGAACCCGTCCCAGCGCCAGAGATCGCCTTCGAGGCTGACAAGGCGCTGGCCGGGTTTCAGAAGCGGCTGAAAGCGCGGGCCATCATCGGGATCGACCAGACCGATCTGGCCCATGCGGCGCACCAGAACCTCGGGGACGGACACATGGTTGGTCAGCGCCGTGACACCCTTGGGCAGGGCTTGCGGCTCGGCATAGGCGGGCAGCGCGGTCCAGCCGGAGGGGCCGTCGGCGTCCACTTCGGGCGCGCGCAGATCGTCGGCCAGCGCGGCACCGAGTGCTTTCTCGAACCCCTGTTCGACCTGCAGGCGGTCCATGATCTGCCCGCCTTCGGCCGTGTCGCGCTGCACCAGACGGGCGAGGGCCGTTACCTCGGCGCGCAGGGCGTTCAACTCGCCCTCGGCGGCGGAGCGTTCGGCGCGCACATCGGCCTCGCGTTCCTGGGTCTCGGACCGGGCGGCCTCGGCGGCGAGCAGGGTCTCATCGGCGCGGGCGGCCAGATCGACGGCGGCTTCCTCCTGCGCCTGCGCCTCCTCAAATGCGGCGATAGCGGCGTCCAGCGCCCCTTTGGACGCGTCAACCGCATCGCGGGCGCGCGTCGCCTCGGCCTCGCTGCGGGCGCGGGTCTTGAGGCTGTCGTCCAGCAGGCGATGGGCGGATTGATGGCGCGCGGCAAGGCGGGCGACATCTTCGGTCAGTTGGCTCAGATCCGCCTCGCGCTGTTGCAGCACGTCGGCGGCTTCGCGGGCAGCGGCGGCGGCGGCTTCGAGCTTGTCGGCATGGCCTTCGCCTGCCTTGGCCAGTTCGCGCGCTTCCCATTCCAGACGGGCGATGGTGTCGCCCGCGTCGCGGTTCAGCCCCGCTTCACGCTCGATATCGCGGGTCGAGTTGTTCGATCCGGCCTTTCAGCGTGTCGATGGTCTGGCGGGCGCGGGTTTCCTGATCGGTCAGGGCATCGCGCTGCACTTGCAGACGCTGCAGGACGGCGGAGGCGATCGCCTCCTCCTCGCGCAGGGGCGGCAGGGCATCGTCGCGGGCTATCACGTTCCTTGCCAGCAGCGCGGGCGGCGGTTTCGGCCTGGGCGGCGGCGGTGGTGCGGGCGCGCAGGTCATCTTCGGCGGTGGCGCGGGCGGTGTCGGCCTCTTTCCAGCGGCGATAGAGCAGAAGGCCCTCGGACCGGCGCAATTCCTCGCCGATGGCGCGGTAGCGTTGCGCCTGCCGTGCCTGCCGTTCCAGTTGCGCCAGTTGTGCGGCCAGTTGTTCCAGCACGTCATCGACGCGCAGCAGGTTCGCCTCGGCGGCGTTCAGCTTCAGCTCGGCCTCGTGGCGGCGCTGATAGAGGCCGGAGATCCCTGCCGCCTCTTCGAGGATGCGGCGGCGGTTCTTGGGCTTGGCGTTGATCAGCTCGGAAATCTGGCCCTGCCGCACCAGGGCGGGCGAATGCGCCCCGGTCGAGGCATCGGCGAACAGCATCTGCACATCGCGGGCGCGCACATCCTTGGTGTTGACCTTGTAGGCGCTGCCGGCGTCGCGGGTGATGCGGCGGGTGATCTCCAGCGCGTCGCTTTCGTTGAAACCGGCCGGGGCCAGACGGTCGGTATTGTCCAGCACCAGCGAGACTTCGGCGAAGTTGCGGGCCGGCCGGGTGGCGGCACCGGCGAAGATCACATCCTCCATCCCGCCGCCGCGCATGGCCGTAGGCGCGGTTTTCGCCCATGACCCAGCGCAGCGCTTCCAGCAGGTTGGACTTGCCGCAGCCATTCGGACCGACCACGCCCGTCAGCCCGTCCCGGATCAGCAGATCGGTCGGATCGACGAAGCTTTTGAAGCCGGTCAGTCTGAGCTTGGTGAAACGCACGGGGCGCGGCCTTTCGATTCCCTTGACTGGCAAATTTGCGGGTCATGGGGGCCTTGAGTCAACGGGGTTGCACCTGATCTGGGGATTTCCGCCGAGTTATCCCCAATATATTGAGGTTTTGTGCCCCGTCACAGGGCGGAACCACAGAATGGAGCACCTCAGGACAGACAGCGTTGACAGAGACCGCTGGACTGGGCGACGCTGGGCCGCGAGACATTCTGAAAGGTCAGATCATGCGCCTGCCCCTCCGCCTGCTGTTCCCCGTGCTGTTGCTGACCTCTGGTCCGGCCCTTGCGCATCATCCGCTGGCGGGACTGCCGATGGAGACGGCCGGTCAGGGCCTGTTGTCGGGTCTGGCGCATCCGGTGCTGGGCTTCGATCATCTGTTCTTCGTGCTGGCCGTGGGTGTGGCGGCAGTGCTGGCCGGGTGGCGGCTGAGTGGACCGCTGGTCTATGTGGCGGCCATGCTGGCGGGCTGTGGCGTGGCGCTGTCGGGGCTGGCCTTGCCGCTGATGGAAACGGTGATCGCGGCCTCCCTGCTGGTGCTGGGCGGGCTGGTGCTGTCGGGGCGGGCGCTGACGCCGGGGCTGGTGCTGCCGGTTTTCGCGGGCTTTGGCCTGTTTCACGGCGCGGCTTTCGCGGCGGGGATCGTGGGCGTCGAAGGTGCCGCCCCTGTCGCAGTGCAAGTCGGGTATCTGGCGGGTCTTGGCGTGATGCAATACGCGCTGGCCCTGGGCGCGGGCACGCTGGCTGTGGCGGCGCGGGCTGAACGGGTGCGGCTGGCGGGGGCGATGGTGGCGGGCGTGGGCCTCTTCCTGAGCCTTGACGCGGTGGAGGCGCCGCTTGTGGCGCTGATCGCGCGCGTGGCGGGCTGAGACCATGCAGGTGCGGGCGGGCGATCCGCGCGAACCGGGGGCGCTGGCCTGCCTGCGGGCGAGCCATGCGCTGATGGAGAGCCTGTTTCCGCCGGAGGACAATCATTACCTGTCCATCGACGCGCTGCGGGTACCGGAGATTTCCTTTTTCGTGGCCGAGGATGCGGGCACGGTGCTGGGCACCATCGCGCTGGCCCGCAAGGACGGCTACGGCGAGGTGAAGTCGATGTTCGTCGCACCGGAGGCGCGCGGGCGCGGGGTGGCGCGGCGGCTGCTGTCGCATCTGGAGGAGGTGGCGCGCGGCATGGGGCTGCCCCTGTTGCGGCTGGAGACGGGGAACCTGCTGGAACCTGCGATTGCGCTTTATACGGCGCAGGGATACCGGCGCTGCGGTGCCTTTGGTGACTACGCGGTCAATGGCACCAGTGTCTTCATGGAAAAACCGCTTGGCTGAGGCGACGCGGACAGCTGCGCCGCGCCGCATGGCGCCGGAGGAGGACATGGGCCCGGTCCTTGCCCTGCTGAGCGTGGCCTTTGCCTATATGGAGGGGCGGATCGACCCGCCCTCCTCCCTCGGGCGGATGGGGTTGGCGGAGTTGCGCCGCGCGGCGATGGAATCAGAGCTGTGGGTGATCGAGAGCGCGGCGGGGCCGCTGGCCTGCGTGATCCTGATGCCACAGGAAGACACGCTCTATCTGGGCAAGCTGGCCGTGGCCCATGCGGCGCGGGGTCAGGGGCTGGCGCGGCGGTTGATCGCGCTGAGCCTTGAGCGGGCGCGGGCGCTGGGTCTGGCGACGGTCAGCTTGCAGACGCGGGTGGAGTTGCTGGAGAACCACGCGACCTTTGCCGCGCTGGGGTTCGAGATGACAGGGACCACGGCGCATCCGGGGTATGACAGGCCAACCTCGGTCAGTTTCCGCCGGGCGGTGTGAGATCAGCAATCGAGCAGGCCAAGGATCAGCGCCTGATCGCCCCGGATTTCGCGGACCTTGCAACCGCTGACCTGTTCCATCGCCCGGGCCGCGCGGCCGCCGATGGGGCCCATGCGGGGGGCGTATTGCATGTTGATGCGCACCGCTTCGGCCAGATCGCCCTTGACGCGGACGGCGAAGGTGCTGCCATCCACGGTGACGCGCGTCGGCTCGATGCCCATGAAATGCGGGCTGCCGCCATCGCAGGCGGGCAGGAGGAACAGGAGGGGGATGATCCAGCGTGTCATGCTGCCATCCTGGGCGAGATTGGTTAATCTTGCGTGAACGCCTTTCCTTTTGCGCGGGCGCGCGGGCTGTGCACTTATGAGGGCGAACAAGCTGCGGAGTGCTGTGATGATATTGGCCGTTGCGATCCTTCTGACCTGTCAGTTGCTGGGCGAGACGCTTGCGCGGGGGCTGATGCTGCCCGTGCCGGGGCCGGTGCTGGGCATGGCCCTGCTGCTGGCGGGGTGTCTGCTGCTGCCGGGGCTGGCGGCGCGGGTGATGCCCACGGCCCAGGGTCTTCTGGCGCATCTGTCGCTGCTGTTCGTGCCGGCTGGGGTGGGGGTCATCAGCCATCTGGATGTGCTGGGCGGGTCGGGGCCTGCGCTGCTGCTGGTGCTGGTGGCGAGCACGGGGCTGGCGCTGATCGCGGGGGTTCTGACCTTCGTGGCGGTGGCGCGGCTGACGGGCGATCACGGCGCGCAAGCGCCCGAGGAGCCCCGGCCATGACCGCCCTGCCCCTGCCCGAGATCTGGTCCTACCTCAGCCGCGAGCCGCTGCTGTGGCTGACGGCGACGCTGGTCGCCTATCTGATCGGGGATCACCTGTCGCAGCGCGCCGGGCGCAATCCGCTGGTCAATCCGGTGCTGGTGGCGATGGTGCTGCTGGGCGGGTTGCTCTGGGCGACGGCCACGCCCTACCAGACCTATTTCGCGGGGGCGCAATTCGTGCATTTCATGCTGGGACCGGCCACGGTCGCGCTGGCGCTGCCGCTTTACGCGAACCGCGCGCAGATCCGGCGCGCGCTGCTGCCGATGCTGGCGGCCCTGCTGGCGGGATCGGTCACGGCCATCGTGTCGGCCCTGTGGATCGCGCGCAGCCTTGGGATCGAGGGGCCGGTCTGGCTGTCGCTGGCGCCGAAATCCACCACCGCCCCTGTCGCCATCGGCATCGCCGAGCAACTGGGCGGGCTGCCCACGCTGACGGCGGCGCTGGTGATCCTGACGGGGATCATCGGGGCGGTGATCGTGACACCGCTGATGCGGCTGATGCGCATCCGCGACTGGCGCGCGCGAGGCTTTGCCGTGGGGGTGGCCGCGCATGGGATCGGGACCGCGCGGGCCTTTCAGGTCAATGACACCGCAGGTGCCTTCGCGGGCATCGGGATGGGGCTGAATGCGCTTCTGACCGCGATCCTGGCACCCTATGTCGTGTCACTGATGCTGTGAGATTGCGGAATCACGGTTGTCGGGCCGCTTGGCCGGTCATATGATTTGACCAATTCAAACGAGGTTCCATATGCCGTTCCGATCGGTTCAGCCCGAGAAAATCTCAACGAGCGTTACCCATCAGATCGAGTTGCTGATCCTGCGCGGCATCCTGCGCCCCGGTGAACGGCTGCCGTCGGAACGGGAACTGTCCGAGCGGATGGGCATTTCGCGCCCCTCGCTGCGCGAGGCGGTGGCGGAATTGCAGGACAAGGGTCTGCTGAACAGCAAGGCGGGCGCGGGTATCTATGTGGCCGATGTGCTGGGCGGGGCGTTCTCGCCCGCGTTGATCCGGCTGTTCGCGGCGCATGACGAGGCGGTTCTGGACTATATCGCCTTTCGCCGCGACATGGAGGGGCTGGCGGCCGAACGGGCGGCGCGGCTGGCGTCGGACACGGATCTGCGGGTGATCCAGACGATCTTCGACAAGATGGTCGCCGCACATACCAAGCGCGATCCGGCGGACGAGGCGCTGCTGGATGCCGATTTCCACCTGTCGATCATCGAGGCGAGCCATAACGTGATCATGCTGCACATGATGCGGTCGATGTATGAGCTGCTGCGCGAGGGCGTTTTCTACAATCGCCAGATCATGTTCCGCAATCGCAGCACCCGTGACCTGCTGCTGGAACAGCACCGCGCGATCAACGAGGCGATCCAGGCGCGTGATCCCGCCGGTGCGCGCGGCGCGGTCGAGGCGCATCTGAGTTTCGTGGAACAGGCGCTGATCGACCAGAAGAAGGCCGAGCGGCACGAGGACATCGCGCGTCAACGCTTTGAGCATGAACAGCGCCGGTAAGGCGACAGTGGGCAGGGACTGCCTGACCGCGACATGAAAAAACCCCGCAGTCAGGACTGCGGGGTTTTCATATTGTCAGGCTGGTCGCGCGGATCAGTGCAGCTTGGCATCCACGACGGCGATACCATCGTCGATGGCCTTGCCGGCGTCGGCAGCGGTCATCTGCTTGGCGATCACATCGCGGGCCGCGCCGATGGCGATCACGACAGCGCGGTCACGCACTTCCTTGATGGCGGCAGCTTCGGCAGAGGCGATCTGATCCTCGGCAGCCGCGATGCGGCGCGCGATGGATTTCTGCAGGTCTTCCTTGGCCTGTGTGGCGGAGGCGGTCGCCTCGTCACGGGCCTGCGCGATGATGCGATCGGCCTGTTCCTGCACTTCCTTCTGCTTGCGCTCGTAAGATGCAAGCAGGCTCTGGGCTTCTTCGCGCAGGGCGCGGGCCTCTTCCAGTTCCGCGGTGATGGCTGCGGCGCGGTTGTCCAGCAGGCCGCCGATCAGCGCGGGCACCTTGAAGTAGAAGACCACACCGATGAAGACGATGAACGAGATCAGCACCACGAAATCGGTGTTGCCCAGCGACAGGAACGGACCCGAGGCGGCAAAGGCCGGGGCGGTGGTCAGCGCCAGAAGCGCGGGGACGAGGATCAGCTTGCGCATCGGGTTCACCCTTTCATCCGGGCGGTGACGGCGGCGGTCACGCTGCGGGCATCGGCCTTGCCACCCATGGCGGCGACGATTTCCTTGGCGGTGTCCTTGGCCACTTCGGTGACGTTCTCAAGGGCGGTCGCGCGAATTTCGGCGATGGCCTTTTCGCCCTCGGCGGCCTTGGCGGCGATCTGCGCGTCGGCCTTGGCGATGGCCTTGTCGAGATCGGCCTGAATTTCGGCCTTGGCCTCGGCGATGATGCGGTTGGCCTCGGAGCGGGCGTCGGCCAGCGCCTTGTTATAGGCGGCTTCGGCCTCGACGGCCTTGGCCTTGAGGTCTTCGGCCGCGGCAATGTCATTGGTGATGTTGCCCTGGCGTTCGGCCAGAACGGCGCCGATGCGCGGCAGGGCGACCCGGGACAGGATCATGTAGATCACGACCAGCGTGATCAGCAGCCAGAAGATCTGGTTGCCGAAGGTCGAGAAATCCAGTTGCGGCATGCCGGGGGCAGATGCTGCGCCTGTATGTTCGGTTGCCATGTCGTTCTCCCTCGGGGCACGTGCCGTGGTGGATGGATGGGCCCGTCAGGCCCATCCGATCTTGGTCTTCGTCCGTATCAGACGGCGAACATCAGCAGCAGAGCGACGAGGAACGAGAAGATCCCCAGAGCTTCTGCGAATGCGATGCCGATGAACAGCGTTGCGGTCTGACCCGCAGCGGCAGAGGGGTTGCGCAGGGCGCCTGCCAGGAAGTTGCCGGCAACGTTGCCCACACCGAGGGCGGCAAGCGCCCATGCCCAGCGCCGAGATGCCAGCGCCGATGAACTTGCCCATTTCTGCGATATCGCCTTCCATTTGAACTCTCTCCTTACGGTTGGAATTGGCTGGAATGATCGGGCCCGGACCGTTAGTGGTGCGGGATGAAGCGCGTCCTTGAGATAGACGCAGGTCAGGATGGTGAACACATAGGCCTGAATGAAGCAGACCAGGACTTCGAGGCCGTAGATCGCGATGACGCCCAGAATGGCGAGGGGCGACAGGGCGACCAGACCGGCGAAGGCTGGCGAACACCTTCACAACGGCGTGGCCTGCCATCATGTTGCCGGCAAGACGGATGGAATGGCTGACGGGGCGCACGAAGTAGCGAGATGACCTCGATCAGCGCCAGGATCGGGCGCAGGGCCAGCGGCGCGCTGGTCACCCAGAACAGGCCGAGGAAGGCCGGGCCGTTCTTGACGAAGCCCAGGATGGTGACGGCCAGGAACACCGCGAAGGCCAGCACGCCGGTCACGGCGATGTGGCTGGTGGTGGTGAAGGCCATCGGCACCAGACCCAGGAAGTTCGAGAACAGCGATGAACATGAACAGGGTCATGATGTAGGGGAAATACTTCAGGCCGTCCTTGCCGGTCACGTCCTCGACCATCTTGTAGACGAAGCCGTAGGCCAGTTCGCCGATGGACTGGCTGCGCGAGGGGATGATGGCGCGGCGCGAGGTGCCCAGCACCAGCATGGCGCTGATGCCCAGAATGGCGAGCGCCATCCACAGGGTCACGTTGGTGGGGGTATACCAGTTGATCACGTCGCCGCCGAACAGCGGCTTGACCAGGAACTGCTCCATCGGGTCGAAAACCAGACCCGTACCCGTGCTTGCATCCGTTGCCATGACCCGTCCTCTTGCCGTCAGCCCCGCGGGGCACCTGTCGTATCGGCCTTGTCGGCCTGTCCCGTGTCGGCCTCATCGGCCAGTTTGGTCTTCTGGACCTCCTGTGCGGAGCGGAGCATCGTCTTCACCCCTGCCGCAAGGCCCAGCAATGTAAAGAGCACCAGAAAGATCGGGAGCGTCCCGAACAGGCTGTCCAGCCCGTATCCGATGCCGAAACCGATCCCGAGACCGGCCACAAGTTCGATCACCATGCGCCAGGCCAGATTGGCCTGCGAGTAGTGCTCATCCACGCGGGGCTTGGGTGCCTGGGCCGCTTTGGCCGCCGCGATCCTTGCCTCAAGCTCGGCCAGTTGCCGCTGCTGATCCGGACCCGTCACGCCAGAGATCCCCCCTCGGATGGTTGGCGCATTGCTATGCGCAGGGGCGTTGTGAGTCAAGCGCCCTTGCCGCAGCGCCGCATTCGCGACAAGCTGTTGTTTTATTGAGTATTTGTGGCAAGATGAAACAGGGGCGCGACTCTGTCGCGGCGGCTCTTGGCGCCCATCGGCGCGCGGGAGCATATTCAACCATCCGGTTGACGATTGACGGCACGCGGGCTTAATGGCGCCATGACCGATCCGCTTGATACCGTCTTTGCCGCCCTGGCCGACCCGACCCGCCGCGCGATCCTGTCGATGCTGCTGGAGGATGACATGGCCGTGACGGATGTGGCCGAGCCCTTCCGGATGAGCCTTGCGGCGCATTTCCAAGCATCTGGCCATTCTGGCCGGCGCGGGGCTGATCACGCAGGAAAAGCGGGGCCGGGTGAAATGGTGCAAGCTGGAACCCGATGCGCTGCGCGCCGCCAGCGTCTGGATGCAGGGGTTCGGCCAGTTCGAGCCGGTGAACCTTGACGCCTTCGAGCGGTTTCTGGCGGTCGAGCTGATGCAGGAGGCGCGCGAGGAGGCCGAAACGCCCCGTCAGGGTGACTGAGGGACCGGCGCGGGTGCGGCGCTGTCGTCGCGCAGCAGCATCAGCAGCGCGACAATGGTCAGCGCGACCCCGCCCAGCACCCAGGCCGTGGGCAGGCCGTTGCCCAGCGCGTATTCCAGCGCGATCACCCAGCTTGGCGTGAGATAGGTATAGGCCATGACCTTGGCCGAGGGCAGATGCATGGTCGCATATTGCAGCAGCACGAAGGTCGTGGCGCTGGCGAAGATCGAGACATAGGCGAGCGTGATCCAGACGATGCCCGGCAGCCCTGCCCAGTCGGTGGCGCGGATCGCGGGCCAGGCCCAGGCCGTCACCAGCAGCGCGCCGCCGATCAGCATCCCGAAGGTGAAGACCACGGGCGGCTCGCCCCGGTTCAGCTTGCGCACCATGGGGGTGTAGACGGCATGGGCGATGCAGCCGACGAAGAAGATCGCCTCGCCCCGGCCGATCTGAAAGCGGGCAAGTGCCGCCAGATCGGCGCGAAAGATGACCCAGACCGCGCCCAGCGCCCCGATGGCCAGCGCCAGCGCCATGCGCGGGGTGGTGATCTGGCGCAGCATGAACCAGCCGGCGATGCCCGCGATGACGGGCGTCAGCGTGAAGACCGCCGCCGCCGAGACCGCCTGCGCGGTTTTCAGACCTTCGAACATCAGCACGAAATAGATGCCGAAGGTGCCGCCCAGCAGCAGGTAGCGCCAGGGTGCCTGCAAGGCGCGGCGCGGCAGGCCGGTGGTCAGGATCGCGGCAGTGCCGACGATGGCGGCGGCCAGCCAGAAGCGCAGCGCGGTCAGGGCGGCGGGGTCGATGAAGGGGGCCGCCATGACACCCAGCGAGAAACTGCCCGCGACCAGCGCGGAAAAGAGCAGCATCGCCAGATGGCCGCGCGCCTGCCCGGTCATGTGTCGGCATCTCCGGAGGCGTCGGGATCGCCGCTTTGCCCGCGCGCATGGGCCTTGAGGAAGGACAGGAAGGTCTGCACCTTGGTGGTGCGGTGCAGATCGACATGGGTGACAAGCCAGAGCGGCGCCTCCCATTCCGGGCGGGGGGCGGCGATTTCGAGAAGCTCGGGGTGGGCGTCGGCCTCCCACTGGCTGAGAAAGCCGATCCCCATGCCCTGCACGATGGCCATGCCCAGCGCGCTCATGTCGGTGCTGCGGAAGACGACGTTTTCCTCGGGGATGGCGTTCCAGAGCCATTGGTTGAAGGGCGCGCGGTTGGATTTGTCGTCATTGGCGACGAAGACATGCTGCGCGAAATCCTCGGGGCTGTCGGGCAGGCCGTGGCGGTCGGCATAGGCGGGGGCCGCGTAAAGCGCGGGGGCCATGCGGATGAAGGGTTGCACCACGTTGTCGGGCTGGTCGGGCACCGCGCCCGCGCGGATCGCCACATGGGCCTCGCCATATTCCAGGCGGAACAGGCGTTCCCCGGTCAGATAGCGCAGGATGATACCCGGATGGGCCACGCGGAAGGCCGACAGAACCGGCAGGATCAGCGCGTCGAGGCCCGCCAGCGAGGTGATGACAAGCTCGCCCGAGACATCCTTGCCCCTGCCCTTGATCCGGCCCGCCAGTTGCGCGAACTGATCATCGGTGGCGGCGGCGACGCGCAGAAGATCCTCGCCCGCCTCGGTCGCGGTATAGCCGCGCGGATGGCGCTGGAAGAGCTTGACCCCCAGCCGCTGTTCCAGCGCGTCGATATGGCGGATCACGGTGGCATGGTGGACACCCAGCACCTCGGCGGCGCCGCTGACCGTGCCCATGCGGGCCACGTGATAGGCGGTGCGGATCTCGTCCCAGTTGTCCATCGGTTCTCCTTGGGCGGTGGGCTGCGGTCTGTGCACGGGTGAACACAGTCCGATAAAAACGCGGGTTGTGCTGCGATGACAAGGGGCAAAGCAAGCGCCGTGCGGTGGAGCGGCTTGACTCTGGCATCGGGCGCGCCTAAAGCCTGCGCCATTCCGGAGGTCTGTCAGAACTTCCGGTCCCTTGGGCTTGGCCCGGGATCGCCCCCCGTCAGCGCGTTGCGCCCACGGGGTCCGTTCCGGTTTTATGGCTTGTCCGGGGGGACGTCATTGGCAAGGAGAGCGGCGCTTCTTATCTGAAGGGTCAAGTGCAACGGGCAAAGGAGCCGTTTAGATGTTTGAAAATCTGTCCGAACGCCTCTCTGGTGTATTTGACCGGCTGACCCGTCAGGGGGCCTTGTCCGATGAGGATGTGAAAACCGCCCTGCGCGAAGTGCGAGTGGCCCTGCTCGAGGCGGACGTGTCCCTGCCCGTGGCGCGGGATTTCGTGGCCGCCGTGCAGGCCAAGGCGACCGGGCAGGCTGTCACCAAGTCGGTGACGCCGGGCCAGCAGGTCGTCAAGATCGTGCATGACGCGCTGGTCGAGGTGCTGACGGGGGCGGAAGACCCCGGCGCGCTGAAGATCGACAACCCGCCTGCCCCGATCCTGATGGTCGGTCTGCAGGGCTCGGGCAAGACCACGACCACCGGCAAGCTGGCCAAGCGGCTGAAGGAGCGGGATGGCAAGCGGGTGCTGATGGCCTCGCTCGACATCTACCGCCCCGCCGCCATGCAGCAGTTGCAGATCCTGGGCCAGCAGATCGGTGTGGATACCCTGCCGATCGTCGCGGGCGAAAGCGCCGTGCAGATCGCCAAGCGCGCCAAGACGCAAGCCAGCCTTGGCGGCTATGACGTCTACCTGCTGGATACCGCAGGCCGGTTGCAGATCGACCAGACCCTGATGCAGGAGGTCGAGGATGTCCGCGATGCGGTCAAGCCGCGCGAGACGCTGCTGGTGGTCGATGGTCTGACAGGTCAGGTCGCCGTTGAGGTGGCCGAGGAATTCGACGCCAAGGTCGGCATTTCCGGCGTGATCCTGACCCGGATGGATGGCGACGGGCGCGGCGGTGCGGCGCTGTCGATGCGCGCGGTGACCGGCAAGCCGATCCGTTTCGTCGGTCTGGGCGAGAAGATGGACGCGCTCGAGACCTTCGAGCCGCAGCGGATCGCGGGCCGTATCCTTGGCATGGGCGACATTGTCGCGCTGGTCGAGAAGGCGCAGGAAACCATCGAGGCCGAGCAGGCCGAACGGATGATGAAGCGCTTCCAGAAGGGTCAGTTCAACATGAACGACCTGCGGATGCAGCTGGAACAGATGCTCAAGATGGGCGGCATGGAATCCATCATGGGCATGATGCCCGGCATGGGCAAGATGGCCGCGCAGGTCAAGGATGCGGGCTTTGACGACCGTATCCTCAAGCGGCAGATCGCGCTGATCCAGTCGATGACCAAGAAGGAACGCGCCAACCCCGATCTCTTGCAGGCCAGCCGCAAGAAGCGGATCGCGGCGGGTGCCGGTCTGGAAGTGTCCGAGCTGAACAAACTGCTCAAGATGCACCGCCAGATGGCGGACATGATGAAGAAGATGGGCAAGATGGGCAAAGGCGGGATGCTGAAACAGGCCATGAAGGGCATGTTCGGCAAAGGCGGGATGCCTGCCGGCGGGATGGACCCGTCGCAGATGGACCCCAAGGCGCTGGAAGCTGCCGCCAAGGCGATGACCGGCGGCAAGCTGCCCTCGAGCCTGACAGGCCCCGGCGGTCTGGGCGGGATGAACCTGCCCGGCGGCCTGAGCGGTTTCGGAAAGAAGAAATAAGCGATGCAGGCCCCCTCCTCCTCTGTGCCCGTCGGGCCGTTGACGCAGGCCCCGCGTCTTGAGACGCGCAACCTGATCCTGCGCGGGCCGGAGCATGGCGACATCGAGCCGATGATCGACTTCCTGCTGGATCGTGACCGGTCCTGGGGCTTCGGGTCCTATGACAACCGCCATGACGCGTGGCGCTGGTTCGGGCTGAACGTCGGGCACTGGCATATCCACGGCTATGGCTATTTCACGATCGAGGATCGCGATACAGGTCAGGCCGCCGGCATCACCGGCGTCTGGAATCCCGATGGCTGGCCGGAACCGGAACTGGGCTGGGCGCTGTTCGACGGTTTCGAAGGGCGCGGGATCGCCCATGAGGCGGCGGCACGTGCGCGGGAATGGGCCTATGCGGATCTGGGTTTCATGACGCTGACCTCGAACATCGTGCCGGGCAATGCGCGCTCGGTCGCGCTGGCCGAACGGATGGGCGCCTGGCTGGAGCGGACCTATCAGAACGTCTACATGGGGACCGAGATGCTGTATCGCCATCCCGGCCCCGCCTCGCTGGACAGCGACGGATCGGTGGAGGCCTACGCATGACGCAATCCACAAACACCACGGATGTCGTGGCGCGCGCCGCCGAGATCCTGAGCGAACACCGCGCCAGCATCGACCGGCTGGACGCGATCCTCGTCTATACGCTGGGCGAGCGGTTCAAGCACACACAGGCCGTGGGGCGTCTGAAGGCGCAGCACGACCTTCCCCCTTCCGATCCCGATCGTGAGGCGCGCCAGATTGCCCGGCTGGAACAGCTGGCGACAGACGCCGATCTGGACCCGGAATTCGCACGGGCTTTCCTGCAGTTCATCATTCAGGAAGTCATCCAACACCACAAGAAACACCAACAATAACAAACCATCTGGCGGGGAAGCCCGCCATACCAAGCCATCCAAAGGAGAAACTGACATGGCAATGAAAATCCGTCTGGCCCGTGGCGGCAGCAAGAAACGCCCCTTCTATCGCATCGTGGCGGCCGACAGCCGCATGCCGCGCGATGGCCGCTTCATCGAGAAGCTGGGCACCTACAACCCGCTGCTGCCGAAAGACAGCGAAGAGCGCGTGAAAATGGATATCGACCGCGTCAAGCATTGGCTGTCGCAGGGCGCGCAGACCACCGACCGTGTGGCCCGCATGCTGGAAGCCGCAGGCGTGACGCCCAAGACCGAGCGCAACAACCCCAAGAAGGGTGAGCCGGGCAAGAAAGCCAAGGACCGCGCCGAGCAGAAGGCCGCCAAATCGGCCGAAGCCGAAGCCCCTGCGGAAGCCCCCGCCGAGGCAGCAGCCGAGGAATAAGTCAGGGGGCCGGGGTGCAGGACTTCGACACGGCATTCCAGGACCAACTGACCGCGCTGATGCGCTGGCGCCGCGACGTGCGGCGCTTTCGCACCGACCCGGTGGACGAGGCAATGCTGCGGCATTGCCTCGACGCGTTTCTGCTGGCCCCTTCGGTGGGGCTGTCGCAGCCATGGCGGCTGATCCGGGTGCAGAGCGATGCCGCGCGTGCGGCGGCGCTGACGAATTTCGAGGCGGCCAATGCGCAGGCGCTGGCCGGCTATTCCGGCGAGAAGGCGGCGATCTATGCGGGGCTGAAGCTGTCGGGAATGCGCGAGGCGCCGGTGCATCTGGCGGTCTGGTGCGACGAGACGACCGAGACGGGGCACGGTCTGGGGGCGAAGACGATGCCCGAGATGCGGCGCTACTCCGTGGTGGCCTCGGTCATGCAGTTCTGGCTGATGGCGCGGGCGCATGGGTTGGGTGTGGGCTGGGTGTCGATCCTTGATCCGGTGCAGCTGGCGCGGGACCTGTCGGTGCCGGAAGGGTGGCGGCTGGTGGCCTATCTCTGCATCGGCTGGCCCGAGGCCGAGAGCGAGACGCCCGAGCTGGAACGGCAGGGCTGGGAGGTCCGGCGCGACAGGCTGACGGTCGAGACGCGCTGAAACAAGGAAGGACAGGGTTCGAGATGAGCGATCTGATCTGCGTGGCGGTCATCGCGGGCGCTTTCGGTGTCCGGGGCGAGGTGCGCCTGAAAAGCTTTACCGCCGATCCGGTAGCGATCGGGGAGTATGCCCCCCTTGTGACCGAGGATGGCAGCCGCACGTTCGACGTGGCGCTGGAGGGGCAGCTGACCAATGGGCTGCTGGTGCGCCTGTCCGGTGTGACCACCAAGGAGGCGGCGGATGCGCTGAAGGGTGTGAAGCTGTTCGTGCCGCGCGACCGTCTGCCGAGCCTGCCTGACGACGAATATTATCATGCCGACCTGATCGGGCTTGAGGTGCTGGACAGCGGCGGCGGCACGCTGGGGCGGGTCAAGGCGGTGCTGAACCATGGCGCGGGCGATATCCTCGAGGTGCAGGTGCCCGGATCGGCCGAGACGGTGCTGCTGCCCTTCACGCTGGAGGCGGTGCCGACTGTCGATCTGGCTACGGGCCGCATCATCGCGGACCCGCCCGAGGGGTTGTTCTAGGCCAGGCTATGGGTGTCCCACGATGGGACATTTCTCGGACCCTTTGTTTTCAATGGGTTGCGTGCTCGCATTCACCATATTTTAACGGATCGCTTGGGACGGGCAGCGTCACAGGCGCGCCGTGACCGGGCGGGTTGTTGCCACATCCGCCACGACAGCGAGACCGCTGCCTTGCTGCGGTGAGGGAAGAGGTCTGGCAGGCGGGACAACGCGGTTCTTCGCCATTATGGAATGAATGTAGGCTTGCGTCATAACGTGCTGGCACGGTCCTTGGTGTTACGCGCCCAGTTCCTTGATTTCGCGTTGAATAGACCATTCAATCAGCACTGCCCAAAGTCCGCGGGCAAGATCCGGGTCCAACCCCGTTTCGGTCGCTGCTGCCGCGACCTTGTCCAGAACCTCTGCGACGCGATCTGTCGTTCTGGCGGGCAATCCCTCGACGCGCTTGAGATCGACGGCGCGATCTATGTAGCGGGCGCGCGTGGACAGCAGCGAAATGAGATCGACGTCGATCGCGTCGATCTGGATTCGAAGCTCTGCCATGGTCTGGCAGGCTGCAGGAGGTGTCAAAGGTGTCATGGGGTTTCCAATTTGTGGTCTGGGAATTGGTCAGGCGCGCCGAGCAATTTGCGCAGGTGCCTGACGGCGAGTTCTGCACGGTGATCGCAGAAGGCACTTGATGGGCTTGGGAGGCGGCCGATGACGCGCCGGATCTGCTGATCCCCGACCAGCAGATCGAGGTAAAGGCCCACGGCAGTGCGGGAGTCTTCGAAAGAGAGTTGGCCTTCATCCTTCGCGCGCAAAAGAACCTGCTCCAACAGTGGAAAGACCGTTTCACGCCCGGCTTTTGACAGTGTCGCGCCCAGCTCGCCGGTGCTGTCGGCTGCCGCAGCCCGGTTCAGGGCAACGGCCCGATCCCCCGTGAGCAGTTTGAGCAACTTTGGCCCAAGCGTGCGCAGGATTGTCATGGCACTCGTATCGGTCAGTAACTCCTGCTCAAGGTGGGACTTCACCTCCTGTGCATTGCGGGTCACGAGCGCCTGAAACAGGCCCTGCTTATCACCATACCAATTGTAGAGCGTTTCATTCGACGCGCGGGCCTGTTTGGCGATCCCAAGCATTGAGGTGCCGCCATATCCCTTCGCTTCCAAGACCTCGTAGGCCGCGGTTTCGATTTGCTCCTGGCGCAGCGAGCGCTTTTCTTCGCGCATTTCCTTGCCTCCTTCTTGTTGACAGCATCCGTAACTTAAATTACGGATGCGTACAACCGTAACTGAAATTACGCTTTTGGAGAGATGAAATGACCGGACCTGAACGCCAAACGTCCGCAGCGCTTGTCACCTTGATCGTGCTGCAGATCATCATGCTGTCGGCACTGTATGCGGGGATCGAACCGCATCCGCCGGTGGCAACACCGCTGTTTGGGATTGCGCCCTTTATCGGGGCCTCGCTTTCCATTGCCCTATCGGCACTGATCATGCAGCCGCTTGCCAGTGTGCCGGGCCGGACGCTGAGTGTTCTTGCTGGACTGTCGGCCCTGCTTTCGTTCGGGCCGCAAAAATACTTCGATGCACAGCTCGGTCTGATCTGGCCTGCGGTCGTTCTTGGTCAAATCGCCGCCTGTGTGATCCTGTGGCGGGTGCTGGTCGCGACCCGGACGCAGCGGTCACGCTGGCCTGACAACCACACCAAGCGCAGGGCGGGCATGATGGAGCTTTCACTTTTGACATTCGCCCTGATGGCTCTGGTCGTCGTCCTGACACCGGGGCCAACCGTCCTGCTGGCCCTGTCCAACGGATCAAAATACGGGTTTCTGCGCGCGGGCGTCGGGATAGGTGCGGCGGCGCTTTCCGACGGCGTTCTGATCGCGGCGGCAGCTCTGGGGCTTGGCGCGCTGCTCGCGGCCTCGGCTTTCTGGTTCACTGTCGTCAAATCTGCTGGCGTGGCGTATCTGATCTGGCTTGGTTTTCAAACGCTGCGATCATCCGGCAATATCGGATCTTTGCCGATCCAGAGTGTCGGCCACAAGGCGGGCGATGCGTATAGCCCCATATCGACCTTTCGGAAAAGCTTTCTCGTCGCGGTCACCAATCCGAAGGGATACCTGTTCTTTACCGCGTTCCTGCCGCAGTTCCTGACGCTTTCAGAGCCGTTGCCGATGCAATACGTGACGCTGGCCCTCATCTTTATTGCTGTCGATGTCGCAGTGATGGCGACTTATGCGGGCCTCGGGGCCAAAGCCGTCAAGTTCCTCGGTAACCGGGGCTCGCTTTGGATAGATCGTACATGCGGCAGCTTTCTGATTGCGCTTGGGATTGCTCTGGCGTTCGTCCGCCGGAGCGAGGTCTGACCGGTCGGGTCAGTCAAGCAAAGCAGGCTTCGAAGCCGCCTGCTGCTTCCGGCACCATGGCCTCAAAGCCGTCATCGGGTCTCTTGTGTCAGCCCGCGCAGGATCAGCCTGCGCCGTCAGCCGCGAGGCGCGCGGTCATCGCCTGTAGCCCGGCCCAGACATGGGCGCGGCGGGGGGTGCTGCGGCGGGGATCGGCGGGCATCTCGCGCCAGAGGCGCGCCAGTCTGAGGGCGATGAAGAAGCGCAGCGCCGGGTCGTCCTGCAGATCCTCGCCATAGGCCTGCCAGAAGGCGGCGATGGCGGCGGGGCGGGGGCCGAACCAGATCTCGTGATCCACCAGCAGCATCGACAGATCGCGCGCGACGGGCGCGGGCCGGTCGTTTTCAAGGTCGATCCCGGTGATCCGGTCGGGGGCGATCAGGAGGTTGCCAAGGGTCATGTCCCCGTGGATGACCGCGCTGCGCAGGGGGCGGTCGTGCAGGGGGGCGGCAAGGGTTTGAAGTACCTCTGGCGTGAGGGTCCGGGCGGCGCTGGCGCGGGGGGCACGGGCCTTTCTGGCCAGCCGCCGCAGCGCCGGGGCCGGATCGAAGGGTGCGGGCGGCGCGGGCTGTCCCCGGTGCAGCGCGCCGAGCCACTGGCCTGCCGCGCGCAGCACGGGGACATGATCGGCGGGATCGGTGCTGTCCGCCAGAAGGGTGCGGGCATCGAGGCCGGGGCTGTGCGACAGGATCAGCGCGTGATGGGATGGCAGGGACATGATGAGGCGCGGCACCGCCAGCCCGGCCTGCCCGGCGAGGCTTGTCGCGGCACCGGTATAGGCGCGGACGGCCTGTTCCAGCGTGTCGGGCTTTGCGCCGAGGCGCAGCTTGAGGATCAGGCTGTCGGGCGCGTCTTCGGGTGTGATCCGCGCGACGATGCGGCCGCCGCCGGTTTCGCGCCGCGCGCTGAGGATCTGGGTCGTGGCGCGCTGTGGGTCGAGACCGAGGCCCGGCGCCGCATCGCGCCACGCCGCGCGGGCCGCCTCAATCAGCCTTGTGCGATGATCGGTCATGGGCGGGTCTGGTCCTGCTGCTTTTGGCGCAAGCCTAGGGCTGCGGGAGGCGCGTCGCAATCGGGCATCTTTTGCGCCGGCGGAAAAGCCGCTATGGGACGGGCATGACGCAAGAACCAGATCCCGAGGGCCCTGCCCCGCTGAAATCCCATGGCCGGATCTCGATCCGCGCGACGCTGCGGCCGCGTGAGCTGGTGACGGATACGCCTGATCTGGCGGGGGCCTGGGTGGCGCAGGTGATCACGCTGGTGCCGCAGGCGTTTCCGGGGGTTCTGGGCGAAAGCCTGACCGGCAAGGCGCTGGCCGAGGGGCGGTGGTCGCTGCGGACCATCGATCTGCGGGAGTTTGGCGAGGGCAAGCATCGCAATGTGGATGACACGCCTGCGGGCGGTGGTGCGGGGATGGTGCTGCGGCCCGATGTGCTGGGGCATGCGCTGAACGCGGCGGCGGAGGGGGCGCGTGGACGCTGGCCGGTGATCTACCTGTCCCCGCGCGGGGCGCCGCTGACGCAGGCCATGGCGCGGCGGTTGGCGGCCGCAGATGGGGTGACGTTGCTCTGTGGCCGGTTCGAGGGCGTGGATGAGCGGGTGCTTGAGGAATACGACATCGAAGAGGTGAGCCTTGGCGATTTCGTCCTGACGGGGGGCGAGATCGCGGCGATGGCGCTGATTGATGCGACCGTGCGGCTGTTGCCGGGGGTGCTGGGCAATGCGGCATCGACCGAGGAGGAAAGTTTCTCGGAGGGGCTGCTGGAGCATCCGCAATACACGCGGCCCGCGGAATGGCGGGGGCGGGCGATCCCTGAGGTGCTGCAATCTGGGAACCACGGCAAGATCGCGGCGTGGCGGCGGGCGCAATCGGAGGCGATCACGCGGGAACGGCGGCCGGATCTGTGGCAGGCGCATCAGGCCGACAAAGGCAAGCCGCAGGACTGACGCGCCCCATTCGGTTCTTGCCAAAGCGGACGCGGGCCGATATGACCCGCGCGTCCGGGACTCTGTGTGAGTCTATCGGACCTGATGACTTTGGTTCAGGCCGCCTTCTTCGGCGCCACGGTGGACCGGGACACAGCACCAAGGAACGACGACCTGACCTCTGGCGGGCGCACCGATATTTCGGCAGGCGGACCCGGTTGAAGACCAAGAGCTCTGAGGACGTGGCAAACTTTGCGGGACAAACCGCAAGCAGATAGGAGACTGCGATGAACCTGATCGCACAGATCGAGGCGGAACAGATTGCCGCCCTCGGGAAGGACATTCCCGATTTCAAAGCCGGCGATACCATTCGCGTCGGTTACAAAGTGACCGAAGGCACCCGGAGCCGTGTGCAGAACTACGAAGGCGTCTGCATCAGCCGCAAGAACGGCAAGGGCATCGCCGGGTCGTTCACGGTCCGCAAGATTTCGTTCGGCGAAGGCGTGGAGCGTGTGTTCCCGCTCTATTCGACCAACATCGACAGCATCACCGTGGTGCGTCGCGGTCGTGTCCGTCGCGCCAAGCTGTATTACCTGCGCGCGCGTCGCGGCAAATCCGCCCGTATCGCAGAGGTCGCCAACTACAAGCCCGCCTCGGGCGCTGAAGCATAAGGATCGGCACGATGAAAAAAGACATCCATCCCGATTATCACATGATCACCGTCAAGATGACCGACGGTTCGACCTTCCAGATGCATTCGACCTGGGGCAAGGAAGGCGACACGCTGTCGCTTGACATCGACCCCACCGTGCACCCGGCCTGGACCGGCGGCACCTCGCGTCTGCTGGATGCCGGCGGTCGCGTGTCGAAGTTCAAGAACAAGTACGCCGGTCTGGGTTTCTGATCCACACCGCAGCGGAATTGGAAAACGCCGCCCTTCGGGGCGGCGTTTTTCGTTACGGGTCGTGGTGTGTCAGCGGCGATAGCCGGGGTTCAGCATCGGCGCAATCCGCCGGGCCAGGGGCTTGAGGACGGCGCGGGCGGCGGGGAAGCGGCCGATGATGCGCCCGTAGAGCAGGCGCAGGCCGCGATCCGTGCGGGCGTTCAGGGTCTCGGCCCCGCGGTTGAGCTGCGCCATCTGGTCCATCACGTGATGCGAGGCGAGGCGCGAGGCGAAGAGCTGCATCTTGTATTCCAGCCGCGCATAGTTGCGCGCGGCCAGTTCCGGCGACATCACCGACAGGACCCGGTAGCCGCTGCCCTGCACGGCATAGCCGATCAGGCGTTCCTGCACATGGGCGAGGCCGCCATCGACGTGGTTCGGCTCGGGGTTATACTCCTCCCATTGCCAGGGCCATTCGAACATCGGGCGCAGCGCGTCGATGCGGAACCAGAACATCGTGCCATAGGGGGCGACGGGGGTATCGGCATCCAGCGGGACGTTCAGGCCCATGCGGTTGCACAGGTCCTGCACCGTGGCGCGGTTGGAATACCAGGCGTGACCCAAGGTGCCGAACCCCACATGGATCACCGGCGGGATCACCAGACCAATGTCAGGCTCGGTGTCGAAACGGTCGAGGATCTGGCGGATCGCACCGGGCGAATGCACCAGATTGTCGAAGAGATGCGCCTTGAACCCTTCGGCCACCTGCCGCGTGACCTGCGGCGTGCGCTTGGAGTGCAGGCGCAGCGCGACGTCGTAGTCGCCCGACAGGGCCACATCGCGGAAGGTGATGAAAAGCGAGGACATGTCGCGGCCCCGGTTCTGTTCCACCACCCGCACGGTGCGGTCGGCTGCGGGCCAGCCCTGCGCATCGAGAAAGGCTTCGATGGCCTGCTTGTTCTCGTCCGTGGCGGTGGAGAGGAACAGATGCGCGGGCATCGGGAATTTTTCGATCTGGGCCCAGAACTCTGGCATCATCTCGGCGTAGAAGGCGTGGATGAAGACGGCGACGCGGCCAAAGCCCCATTCCGCGCGGGTGGCGGGGTAATGGGGGCTGAGGATCTCATACTGATCGGCGATGGTGTTGAAGGACCGCATCGGCACGCGCGCCGTGGCGAAGGCGATGACGGCGTTGTAGAGCGCGGGGTTGACCGTCCGCAGCCCGTCCAGCGCCGCGCGCAGGTCGATCCCGTTCAGGTCGTGGATCAGCGGGTCCAGCATGAGGACCGAGACAGGCAGGCAGGGCGCGCCCGTCGCCACCAGCTTGTGCACCTCGTAATGGCGCGGGTCGGCGGTCTGCATCGCGGCTTCGGGCATGGCCCAGGCGATGCTGTGCCCGGCGTCGCGCAGGAAGCGCGCCAGCGGGACAAGACCACGCTCGACCTCGTCCCAGTAGTCGTGGAAGGCGGGGAGGCCGTCCATCATCGCCTGAAAACCGGGGTCGTTGACCAGAGCCGGGGACAGCACCGCGACATCCAGATAGGGCAGCTTGTCCGGCATGTCGGCGCGGTCGCGCAGGCGCACGTCGAGGCTTGCGTCATGCCAGTAGGGGGCGAGCAGATCCGCGTCGCTGTGCAGGTCCCGCCAGCCGTCGGGCCGGATCGGGCCGAAGGCGTGGTAGCCGGTGAGGATCACATCCCCTGCGACCTGCCCGTCACGGGCCAGCGCGGCCAGACCGGCCCGATAGGAGGAGAGCACGGCCGCGTCACGGTCATCCGCGATGACACTGGCGCGCTGATCGGGGTCGATGTCCGCCAGCGCGGCCTGCACATCGGCCAGGCTGGAGGTTTCGGTGACGACGATGACGCGCGGCGCGATGGCCAGAAGTTCGGTCAGGGCGAGGCGCACATGGGCCGCGCCCTGGGTCCGGTGCTGGATGACATAGATGGCGGCGGCGAGGGAGGCGTGCATCACCGTGTATAGCCCAGAGCGGCCATCCGGTCCTGATGCCGGTGCCAGAAGGTGTCGATCTGGGCCTTGCTCAGGTATTCCTGATGGGTGCCCACCTTGCGCTTCCAGAAGAACTTGCCATCGCCCCGTGTCAGCCCTTCGGAGACGCTGCGGATGCGGTCCAGATCGCCCTCTTCCAGAGGCACGTCGAGGAAGGCACAGATTTTCGTGACGGCGGTATCGAAATCCTCGGTCAGATCCTCGTAGCGCAGGATATGGACCGGCTGGCCCGCATCGCGCATGGCGGTGTAGTTATCGATGCTTTCGAAGAGGTTGCCGAACGGGGCCGCCTCGCGCGGGTCGAAGGTGCCATGGGTGGTGAAGCGGGTGAAGAGGTGGTTCAACTGCTCGGGCGTCAGCTCGTCGACGCTGTTGAAGGTGAAGCCGAACACCTTCTGCGACAGGGCGGTCACGTTGCCGGACAGGAAATTGAGGTAGGAGGTGAAGATATCCAGCGGGTGACGATAGATGTAGATGATCTTGTCGGGGCGGATCACCCGGTCGTCCTGTTCGATGTCGGGCAGCTTGTTGTGGGATTTGTAGAAACACCAGGTGCGGTCGGCGAAGCGCCAGGGCCGCTTGCCGATCTGCTGTCCCACATGGATGTCGATGACATATTCGGCCATCATCCCGTCCGCGACCGGGACGCGGAAAATCGCGGCGATGATCGCGCGCAGCCAGGTGTTGCCGCTTTTCGGAAAGGAATAGAGGCCGACCAACTCGTCACATTCGGCGATCCCCGTGGTGACGGTGTTGTCGCCCGTTGCCGTATCCATATTCGCACTCATCCGTTCCAGCCTTTCCACATTGCGCCCCTTTGGGGCGTCTTTGCCTTTGCCGCGCCTTGTCAGGGGCCGGTCTGTCAGCCGCCTGCCTGCGCGACCACCTGCATCTGATCGCGCGACCATGCGGCGAGGCTGGTCAGCCCCGCGTCGAGGGTCACTTCGGGGGCCCAGCCCAGCAGGGCGGCGGCGCGTCCGATATCGGCCACCGCATGGCGGATGTCGCCGGGGCGGTAGGCCCCGGTGATGGTCAGCCGGTCGGTCGGGGCGCCCAGACAGGTCAGCAGTTTGCGCGCCACATCGAGGATCGTGGCCCCCTGCCCCGACCCGATGTCCAGAATGTCCTGCGGCATGACCCCGGCCTGCCCCATCATGGCGAAGGCGCGCACCACATCGTCCACCAGCACGAAATCGCGGGTGATCTGCCCGTCCTCGTAGATGTTGAGGACGCGGCCTTCCTGGATCTGGCGGCAGAAGATCGACAAGACGCCGGTGTAGGGGTTGTTGAGCGACTGGCCCGGCCCGTAGACGTTCTGAAGCCGCAGGATGCCCACCTGGGTTTGCGTGCCCCAGAAGGCCTGTTGCAGGAGGTATTCCTGCATCAGCTTGGTCGAGGCGTAGATCGAGGCGGGTGCCACGGGGCAATCGGCGTTGGTGGGCACGGGGGTCAGGTCCGCGCCTGTGCGGCTGCGCGGGGCGAAGGCACCGGAGGCCAGATCGTCGGGGCGCCGTTCCATCGCCGCCACGGGGCGGCCCGTGGTGTCGACGCAGGCCCCCTCGCCATAGACCGAGCGGGACCCGGCGAGGATCACGCGGCACTGCGCGGGCGCATGGGCCCGCATGGCGGCGATCAGATGCGCGGTGCCCATGACGTTGACATCGACATAGCGCGAAGGCTCGTCAAAGGACTGGCCGGTGCCGGTTTCGGCCGCCAGATGGTAGATGATGTCGGGTTTGCAGAGGTCCACGACCGCAGCGACAGCCGCCGCATCGCGCATGTCGCCGGTGACGGTCGTGATGTTGTTGCGGACCAGCCGCAGGCGATTGTCGGCGTTGCCGTCATGCGCTTGCGGATGGAAATTGTCGAAGACAGCGACGCTGTAGTCTTGGCAGAGGGTTTCCGCCAGTCGGGAGCCGATGAAACCGGCCCCACCCGTAATCAGAACGGTCTTTTTTGTCGACATGACACGGACACCATTTACCAAACACACAGAGGTGACCCGAACACAGGCCACACCCAAACTCCGATACCCCTAGATGCCTCCGGAATCAATCAACCGCAAGCATCGTTTTCACAACCCGAAGGAGAAAACCTCAGTCGAGGAGCCGCTTGAGGTATTTGCCATAGTCGTTCTTGGCGAATTTTTCCGCCATTGCGGCCATGGCGGCGCGGTCGATCCAGCCATGTTCGAAGGCGATTTCCTCGGGGCAGCCGGTCTGCATCCCCTGCCGCTTTTCCAGCGTGCGCACGAAATTGCCCGCGTCGAGCAGGCTGCCGTGGGTGCCGGTGTCGAGCCAGGCATAGCCACGGCCCATGCGTTTGACCGCCAGCGAGCCTTCGGCGAGGTAGATGTCGAGCAGCGATGTGATCTCAAGCTCGCCGCGCGCGGAGGGGGTGACGGCGCGGGCCTTTTGCGGGGCCGTGCCGTCCAGGAAGTAGAGGCCCGTCACGGCATAGTTCGAGGCGGGCTTTGCCGGTTTTTCGATGATCGAGACGACCTGCCCTTCGGCGTCGAAGCTGACCACGCCGTAGCGTTCGGGATCGCTGACCTGATAGCCGAAGACTGTGCCGCCGGTGTCCTGCGCGTCTGCCCCCTGGAGCAGTTCGGGCAGGCCGTGGCCGAAGAAGATGTTGTCGCCCAGCACCATGGCCGAAGGCGCGCCCGCAAGAAATTCCTCGGCCAGGATATAGGCCTGGGCCAGACCGTCCGGCGAGGGTTGCTGGATATAGGTGAAGGAGAGGCCCCACTGGCTGCCATCGCCCAGAAGGCGCTGGAACTGGCTCTGATCCTCGGGGGTGGTGATGATCGCGATCTCGCGGATGCCCGCCAGCATCAGGACGCTGAGCGGGTAATAGATCATCGGCTTGTCGTAGACGGGCAGAAGCTGTTTGGACAGCCCCATGGTGATGGGATAGAGCCGCGTGCCCGATCCACCTGCGAGGATAATCCCCTTGCGGTTCGTCATGTCAAATCTCCTTCAGGTCACTCAATACACGGCGCAGGCTGTCGCGCCAATCGGGACGTTCGATACCGTAGTCACGCGTCAATGCGGTGCAGTCCATGCGGGAATTCGCAGGACGGCGGGCGGGGGTGGGATAGGCCGAGGTCGGAATATCCTCGACCGCGCAGGACAGGCCGGATTGGGCAAAGATCTCGCGGGCGAAATCGGCCCAGCTGACATCGGGGGCGCCGCTGAAATGATAGGTGCCGGTGGTGCCCTGGCCTGCGTGGAAGGCGCGCGCCATGGTCAGCAGGGCGGCGGCGATGTCGGCGGCGCTGGTCGGCCCGCCGATCTGATCGGCGACGATGGTCAGCTTCTCGCGTTCCGCGCCCAGCCGCAGCATGGTTTTCACGAAATTCGCGCCATGGGCGGAAAAGACCCATGAGGTGCGCAGGATCGCATGGGGACCACCGGCGGCGCGCACGCCTTGTTCGCCCAGCAGCTTGGAGCGGCCATAGGCCCCCAGCGGGCCGGTGGCGTCATCCGCCTGCCAAGGCTTTGTGCCCGTGCCGTCAAAGACATAATCGGTCGAGATATGCAGGAAGGGGATGCCCACGCGCCGCGCAGGCCTGCGCCATGGCACCGGGGGCGGCACCGTTGATCGTGGTGGCGAGGGCTTCTTCGGCTTCCGCCTTGTCCACGGCGGTATAGGCGGCGGCGTTGATGACCACATCGGCGTCATGGGACGCGATGGCGGCGGCGCAGGCGGCGGGGTCCGACAGGTCCGCACGGTCGCGGCCAAGGCAGGTCATGGCGATGTCGGGGGTGGCCTGGCGGGCCAGTTCGGTGGCGACCTGTCCGGTCTGCCCGAAGACCAGAACCCGCATCATGCCTTGGTTCCCAGACGCTGGCCGACGCCGTGGCGGGCTTGCAGCGGCTGCCACCACGCCTCGTTGTCCAGATACCATTGCACGGTGCGGCGCAGGCCTTCCTCGACCGTGACGGATGGGCGCCAGCCCAGTTCGTTGCGGATGCGGGCGGGGTCGATCGCATAGCGCGCGTCATGGCCGGGGCGGTCAGTCACGAAGGTGATCTGATCGGCGTAGGAGCCGGCGGCTTTGGGGCGCAGGTCGTCCAGAATGGCGCAGAGCGTGCGGACAAGCTCAAGGTTGGTCCGCTCGTTCTCGCCGCCGATGTTGTAGCTGCGGCCCAGCGCGCCTTTTTCCAGCACCAAGCAGCAGGGCGTCGGCGTGATCCTCGACATAGAGCCAGTCGCGGATGTTCGACCCGTCGCCGTAGATCGGCAGGGGTTTGCCCGCCAGCGCGTTGAGGATGATCACGGGGATCAGCTTTTCGGGGAAGTGATAGGGGCCGTAGTTGTTGGAGCAATTGGTCAGCACCACGGGCAGGCCATAGGTTTCGTGCCATGCGCGCACCAGATGGTCGCTGGCGGCCTTGGAGGCGGAATAGGGCGAGCGCGGATCGTAGGGCGTGTCTTCGGTGAATTTCACGGACGGATCGGCGGGGAGCGAGCCGAACACCTCGTCGGTCGAGATGTGGTGGAAGCGGAAGCTGTCCGGCTTGCCCTGCGCCATCCAGTAGCCGCGCGCGGCCTCGAGCATGTTGTAGGTGCCGGTGATGTTGGTCTCGATGAAGTCGCCGGGCCCGTCGATGGAGCGGTCCACATGGCTTTCGGCGGCCAGATGCATCACCGCATCGGGCTTGTGCGCGGCAAAGATGCGGTCCAGCGCGGCGCGATCGCGGATATCGGCCTGTTCGAAGGCATAGGCCGGGCTGTCTGCCACGCTGGCCACGTTGTCCAGACAGGCGGCATAGGTCAGCGCGTCCAGATTGACCACCTCATGCCCCCGCGCCACCGCAAGCCGCACCACGGCGGACCCGATGAAGCCCGCGCCACCGGTCACCAGAAGTTTCATTGCTCAGCCCTCGTACACAAACGGTGTTTCAAAATCGCGCAGCAGGGGTGCCTTGGCGTCCTTGTCCGACAGGAGCGCCTCGACCCCGGCGGGCAGACCCCAGTCGATCCCGATGTCGGGATCATCGAAACGCACGGCGCCGTCGCATTCGGGCGCGTAGTAATCGGTGCATTTGTAGATGATTTCCGTGTCCGGTTCGCGCGTGACGAAGCCGTGCAGGAAGCCTGCGGGGATCAGCAACTGGCGGCCGTTCTCGAACGAGAGTTCCTCGCCGATCCACTGGCCATAGGTGGGCGATCCGCGCCGGATATCGACGGCCACGTCGAAGAGCCGTCCCTTGCCGCAGCGCACCAGCTTGGCCTGGGCATGGGGGGGCGACTGGAAATGCAGGCCGCGCACCGTGCCCACGCGCGCCGAGAGGGAATGATTGTCCTGCACGAAATCGAGCGTGATTCCCTGGGCAGCCAGCGTCTGACGGTTCCAGCTTTCCGAGAAGAAGCCGCGCGCATCACCGAAGCGCGCCGGCGTGAGGATCAGGACGCCGGATAATTTCGTGGTTTCAATCTTCACATCAGGACCTTTTGATTCATCGTTACGCGGGGGTGTGCCTAGCAAGCTACTGCCCGGTTGTCACGCAATTCGATGGTGTGGCGCGGGTGGCCGGGGCGCGGCAGGACGCTTGACCTCGGCGGCGCTTCACATATGAGGACATAGGACATATCGTGGTCGCGACCGGGATAGGTCACCAGGACAGATCATGTCTGTTGCAGGGGAACGTGGGGATACGGTTTGGCGCATATCATCGTTGTGGGAAATGAAAAGGGCGGCGCGGGGAAATCCACCGTCTCGATGCATGTGGCGACAGCGCTTGCACGGCTGGGCCACAGGGTCGGGGCGCTGGATCTGGATCTGCGGCAGAAGACCTTTGGCCGCTACGCCGAAAATCGCGCGGCCTTTCTGGCCAAGTCCGGGCTGACCTTGCCGGGGCCGGTCTATATCGACCTGCCCGAGGCCGATCCCGCCACGCTGAAGGACGGGGAAAACCCCTATGACCAGCGGCTGTCGGCCGCGATTGCCCGGCTGGACCCGGTGAGCGATTTCATCGTGATCGACTGCCCCGGTTCGCATACGCGGCTGTCCCAGGTCGCCCATAGCCTGGCCGATACGCTGATCACGCCGCTGAACGACAGTTTCATCGACTTCGATCTGCTGGCCCATGTGGACGGCGACGGGCGCAAGATCCTTGGCCCCTCGGTCTATTCCGAGATGGTCTGGAGCGCGCGGCAGTTGCGCGCGCAGGCGGGGCTCAAGCCCATCGACTGGGTCGTGGTGCGCAACCGTCTGGGCGCGCAGCAGATGGTCAACAAGGAAAAGATGGGCCGCGCGCTGGACAATCTGGCCAAGCGGATCGGGTTTCGCGTGGCGCCGGGGTTCAACGAGCGGGTGATCTTCCGCGAATTGTTCCCGCGCGGGCTGACGCTGCTGGACCTCAAGGATATCGGGGTGAAGCAGCTCAACATCTCGAACGTGGCGGCGCGGCAGGAGCTGCGCGACCTGATCAAGGCGCTGAACCTGCCGGGGGTCGAGCCGAAGTTCTGATCCTGTCCGGCGGCCTCAGGCCATGCGTGCCAGTTTCCGCAGGGCGGCGCGCAGGATGCGTTCCTCCTCGGGGGTCAGGGTATCGGCCAGCGCGGCGTCATAGCCCTGCGCCACGCCATGCAGGTCGCGGTAGGCCGCGCGGCCCTGCCCTGTCAGGTCCAGATATTCCTGCCGCCGGTCGGCGTCGTCCGGGGCGCGGGTGAGAAAGCGGCGATCTTCGAGCCGCTGCACGGCGCGGCTGATCTTGGTCTTGTGCATCTTGGAGCGGATCCCGATCTCCTTGGCGGTCAGCCGGCCATAGAGGCCCAGGTGAAACAGCACCCGCCATTCGGTGCGCAGCATCCCGTAGCGATCCTTGTAGACCTGCTGAAAGGCGAGGCTGCTTTCCTCGGCGGCCTGATTGAGCAGATAGGGCAGGAAATTCTGCAATTCGAATTCGTCTTTTTGTGGCATGATGGCGGCTCCCTCTGTTGTTAGTTACAAAATCAACTGTTAACAACGCAACCATAAAGGAGGACGCCCCATGAATCGCCCCACCCTTCCGCATTCCATCGTGCAGGCGGCCACGCCGCAGGGCACGACCCCCGGCTACATGCCCGGCTTCGGCAATGATTTCGAGACCGAGGCCCTGCCCGGCGCGCTGCCGCAGGGCATGAACAGCCCGCAGAAAGTGCAACTATGGCCTTTATGGCGAGCAGCTGTCGGGCACCGCCTTCACCGCGCCCAGCCATCAGAACGAGCGGACCTGGTGCTATCGCATCCGGCCTTCGGTCAAGCATTCGCAAGCGCTACGCGAAGATCGACCTGCCCTACTGGAAATCGGCGCCGCATATCGACCCTGACGTGATCAGCCTTGGCCAGTACCGCTGGGATCCGGTGCCGCATACCGACGCGCCGCTGACATGGCTCACGGGCATGCGCACCATGACCACGGCGGGCGACGTGAACACGCAGGTGGGCATGGCGAGCCATGTCTATCTGGTCACGGCGTCCATGCAGGACGAATATTTCTTCTCGGCCGACAGCGAATTGCTGATCGTGCCGCAGGAAGGGCGGCTGCGGTTCTGCACCGAGCTGGGGATCATCGATCTGGAACCCAAGGAGATCGCGATCATCCCGCGCGGTCTGCTCTACCGGGTCGAGGTGCTGGAAGGCCCGGCGCGCGGCTTTGTCTGCGAAAACTACGGCCAGAAATTCGAACTGCCCGGGCGCGGCCCGATCGGCGCCAACTGCATGGCCAACCGGCGCGATTTCAAGACGCCCGTGGCGGCCTTCGAGGATCGCGAGGTGCCGTCGACCGTGATCATCAAATGGTGCGGCCAGTTCCACCGAACCGAGATCGGCCATTCGCCGCTGGATGTGGTGGCCTGGCATGGCAATTACGCGCCGGTGAAATACGACCTGCGGACCTATTGCCCGGTCGGCGCGATCCTGTTCGATCACCCCGACCCGTCGATCTTCACCGTGCTGACCGCCCCGTCGGGCGTGGAGGGCACCGCGAATATCGACTTCGTGCTGTTCCGCGAACGCTGGATGGTGGCCGAGAACACCTTCCGCCCGCCGTGGTATCACAAGAACATCATGTCCGAGCTGATGGGCAATATTTACGGGCAGTATGACGCCAAGCCCAAGGGCTTCGTGCCCGGCGGGATGAGCCTGCACAACATGATGCTGCCGCATGGGCCGGACAAGAACGCCTTTGAAGGCGCGTCGAATGCCGACCTCAAGGCGGAAAAGCTGGACAATACCATGTCCTTCATGTTCGAAACCCGCTTCCCGCAGCATCTGACGCGCTTTGCCGCCGAAGGAGGCGCCCTTGCAGGATGATTATATCGACTGCTGGGAGAGCCTCGAGAAGAAGTTCGACGGCACGCCCGGCAAGAAATAGGCGGCCTTGTGCCACATGCGGGCCGGGGCCAAGGTCCCTGCCCGCCCCTGCAATACCGGCCGCGCCCGTCCCCGCGCGGCTGACCCCCGGAAGGACCCAAGACTATGCCCCTGATGACAAGCTGGGTGGCCTCGGCCAATGCGCCCGGCCACCCGTTTCCGCTGAACAACCTGCCCTGCGGCGTCTTCTCGGCCGGTGATGACGACCCGCGCTGCGGCGTGGCCATCGGCGACATGATCCTCGATTGCCGCGCGGCCGAGGATGAGGGGCTTGCTGAGCCTCGATGACGCGCCCGTCTTCGACGTGCCGTTCTGGAACGAGGTGATGGAACTGGGCCCCGCGGCCTGGGCCGCCCTGCGCGCGCGCCTGATCCAGCTTCTGGCGGAGGGATCGGCAGAGCGCGCGGCGGTCGAACCCCTGCTGGTGCCGCTGGCGGATGCCGAGATGCACTGCCCTTCCTCGTGGCGGAATACACCGATTTCTACGCCGGCCGGCATCATGCCACCAATGTCGGCACGATGTTCCGCGGGCGCCGAAAATGCGCTGCCGCCGAACTGGCTGCACATCCCCATCGGCTATAACGGCCGCGCCTCGTCGGTCGTGGTGTCCGGCACGCCGGTCCGCCGCCCCTGGGGCCAGTTGAAAGGCCCCGATGACGCGGCCGCCGCGTTTCGCGCCCTGCGCGCGCTTCGATCTGGAGCTGGAGATGGGCGCCATCGTCGGCACGGCCAGCGATGGGCCCCGTCACGGTGGACGAGGCCGATGCGATGATCTTCGGCTATGTGCTGCTGAACGACTGGTCGGCGCGCGACATCCAGGCCTGGGAATATCAGCCGCTGGGCCCGTTTCAGGCCAAGGCGACCGCCACCACGATCAGCCCGTGGATCGTGACGACGGCGGCGCTGGAGCCGTTCCGCGTGCGACACGCCCGCGCGCGAGGTGCCGCTGCTGCGATCACCTCAAGGATACCGGGCCGATGCTCTATGACATCGACCTGACCGTGACGCTGGCACCCGCAGGGCAAGACCGGCCACGCACCATCGCGCGCACCAATTACCGCGAGATGTATTATTCCGCCGCCCAGCAACTGGCGCATCACACGACCAGCGGCTGCCCGATGACGCCGGGCGATCTGCTGGGCTCCGGCACCATCTCGGGCCCGGAAAAGCACCAGCGCGGCAGTCCTGCTGGAACTGAGCTGGGGCGGCAAGGAGCCGCTCACGCTCGATACCGGCGAGACGCGCAGCTTTCTCGAGGATGGCGATACGCTGACCCTGCACGGCGCGGCCCATGGCGATGGCTATACGATCGGCTTTGGCGACTGCACCGGCACGATCCTGCCCGCCCTGAAGATCCCTACGCAAGATGACCCTGTTCTCTTGCTCCAAATATCCCGCCGGAGGCTCCGACACCGCCCCGGCACCGACATCAGAAAGGACGACCCATGGCCAAGGCATTCGCATCGCAAGGCGACATGACCGAAAAGAAGATCACCTTCACCGAGGTCGGCGAGGGGCTCTACGCCTTCACCGCCGAGGGCGACCCCAATTCCGGCGTCATCATCGGCGACGACAGCGTGATGATCGTCGAGGCGCAGGCGACCCCGCGTCTGGCCAACAAGGTGATCGACTGCGTGCGCGACCGTCACCGACAAGCCGATCAGCCATGTGGTGCTGACGCATTATCATGCCGTGCGGGTGCTGGGCGCCTCGGCCTTTGGCGCGCGACAGATCATCATGTCCGACACGGCCCGCGCCATGGTGGTGGAACGCGGGCAGGAAGACTGGGACAGCGAGTTCCAGCGCTTCCCGCGTCTGTTCGAGGGGCATGAGAGCATCCCCGGCCTGACCTGGCCCACCACCACGTTTCAGCGAGCGACATGACCGTCTATCTGGGCAACCGCCGGGTCGATCTGATGCATCTGGGCCGCGCCCATACGGCGGGCGATATCGTCATCCATGTGCCCGACCAGAACGTGATGTTCACCGGCGACATCGTCGAATACCACTCGGCCTGCTATTGCGGCGACGGGCATTTCGGCGACTGGGGCGATACGCTGGACGCGATCGCCTGCGTTTGACGTCGATGCCATCGCGCCGGGCCGCGGCGATGCGCTGATCGGGCAGGACATGGTCAACGGCGGCCATCGAGAACACCCGCGATTTCGTCGACAGCACCTATCGCCCCGCCGCCCGCGTCGCCGCCCGCGGCGGCATCCTCAAGGAAGCCTGGGACGCCGTGCGCGCCGCCTGCGATCCGAAGTTCACGGATTACGCGATCTACGAACATTGCCTGCCCTTCAACGTCGCCCGCGCCTATGACGAGGCGCGCGGCATCGACACGCCCCGCATCTGGACCGCCCAGCGCGATCTCGAGATGTGGGAGGCGCTGCAGGGCTGAGGGATCGGGCGTGGCGGGTAAATACGGACCAACGCGGGGCGAGTTGAAACTGCGCCTGGGCTTCTCGATCTTCGGGCTGGGGCTGATGGTCTTTGCCCTGCTCACGCGCGGCTTCGGTGGCATCGCCATGGTCGAGGTGGTGCTGATCGCGGGCACATTCTTTGGCGGCACGGCGGTCTGGTCCGCATGGGCGCTTTTGCGAAAGGACGACTGATGAACAAGATTTTCGAGGTTCCGCTCTATCCCTATACCCGCAGCGCCGATCAGGACGCGGTCACCCCGGCCCACCACAAGGTGGTGATCGTGGGGGCCGGCCCGTCGGGCTGGCCGCCGCCATCGACCTGGCGCAGCAGGGGATCGAGGCGCTGGTGCTGGACGACAATGACAAGGTCAGTTTCGGCAGCCGCGCCATCTGTTTCGCCAAGCGCACGCTGGAGATCGCGGACCGTCTGGGCTGCGGCGCGCCGCTGGTGGACAAGGGCGTGCATCTGGAACGTGGGCAAGGTCTTTTTCGACGATCGCAAGGTCTATGACTTCAACCTGCTGCCCGAGGATGGGCACAAGCGCCCGGCCTTCATCAACCTGCAACAGCCCTATTTCGAGGAATATCTGGTCGAACGCGCCCGCGAGCTCGAGGCAGAGGGCGCGCCGATCGAGATCCGCGGCGGCAACAAGGTGACGGCCGTCGACCGATCAGGGCGACCATGTCGCGCTGGCCATCGACACGCCCGACGGCCCCTACACCATCGACGCCGACTGGCTGATCGCCTGCGACGGGGCGGCTCAGCCCGATGCGCGCCATGATGGGGCTGGATTTCGTCGGCCGCGTGTTCGAGGACAATTTCCTGATCGCCGATGTGATGATGGAGGCCGATTTCCCGACCGAGCGCTGGTTCTGGTTCGATCCGCCCTTCAACACGGGGCCAGTCGGCGCTGCTGCACAAGCAGCCCGACGACGTCTGGCGGATCGACTTGCAACTGGGCTGGGACATCGACAAGGCCGAGGAGAAGAAGCCCGAGAACGTCATTCCCCGCGCTCAAGGCGATGCTGGGCGACGATGTCGAGTTCGAGCTGGAATGGGTCTCGATCTACACCTTCCAGTGCCGCCGGATGGAACGGTTCCGCCATGACCGGGTGATCTTTGCCGGCGACAGCGCGCATCAGGTCAGCCCTTTCGGCGCGCGCGGGGCCAATTCCGGCATGCAGGACACCGACAATCTGGCGTGGAAGCTGAAACTGGTGCTGGAGGGCACGCGCCCCCGAAGCGCTGCTGGACAGCTATGACGCCGGAGCGCGTGCATGGCGCGGATGAGAACATCCTGAATTCCACCCGCTCGACCGATTTCATCACGCCCAAGTCCGAGATCAGCCGCATCTTCCGCGATGCGGTGCTGGACCTGAGCGAGCATCACGCCTTTGCCCGGCCCTTGGTGAATTCAGGCCGTCTGTCGGTGCCCTGCACCTATGACGGATCGCCGCTGAACAGCGCCCGACGCGCTGCCGGGCGGGCCTGCGCGCACGCGGCCCGGATCGCCCTGCCCCGATGTGGCCTTGGGCAATGGCTTCCTGCTGGACGGTCTGGGCGACAGGTTCACGCTGCTGACGGTGAACGCCGACGCGCCGGACAGCCTGACCGAGGGCGGGATCGACGTGACGCGGCTTGCGCTGACCGGCAAGGACGATGCCAGCGGCGCGCTGGCGGCCCGCTATCTGGGCGAGGCGCCCGCCGCCGTCTACCTGATCCGCCCGGATCAGCATGTGGCCGCGCGCTGGCCCGCCTATGACGAGGGCGCGGTCCGCGCCGCGATCCGCCGCGCCACCGGACAGGAGATGCAGTGATGAACGCCGATCTGATCCTGACACCCAATATGGACCGGCCCGATGACATCTATGCCGATCTGCTGGCCGCGCATGAGGGGCTGAGCAAGGCCGAGAGCGACGCGCTGAACGCGCGGCTGATCCTGATCCTGATGAACCATATCGGGCGGCGCGCGGTTCTGGCGCAGGCGCTGCAAGCGGCAGGCGCGCCCGAAACGGTCTGACCTCCCCCTTTCATCTTGCCAAAAATACTCAAAATCCCCCGCTTGCCATGATGTGCAACGCGGGGGATTTTGATTGCCAGATGGCGAGACAGGATATACTTATCATGTTAACCACATGGGAGGACTGACATGCGCTGGGACGAGTTTCCGAAATGGGGCCGCTGGGCCGCCGACTGGGCCGGGCGCTATCATGCCGGTCTGCGCGACCGGCCCGTGCGGGCGCAGACAAAGCCCGGTGACACCCTGGCCGCCCTGCCCGCGCATCCGCCCGAGGCGGCGCAGCCGATGGACGCGATCATCGCGGATTTCGAATCCATCGTGATGCCGGGGATCACCCATTGGCAGCACCCGCGTTTCTTTGCCTATTTCCCCTCCAATGCCTCGCCCGCCGCCGTGCTGGCGGATCATCTGGTCACGGTGATGGCGCCGCAGTGCATGCTGTGGCAGACCTCGCCCGCCGCGACCGAGATGGAGACGCGGATGATGGATTGGCTGCGCCAGTCCATCGGCCTGCCGGAGGCGTTTTCCGGCGTCATTCAGGACAGCGCCAGTTCCGCCACGCTGGCCGCCGTGCTGGTGATGCGCGAACGCGCGCTGGAGTGGGACGGCAATGCCAACGGGTTGCCGGGGCAGAAGGTGCTGCGCATCTATTGTTCGGCCGAGGTGCATTCCTCGGTGGACCGCGCCATCTGGATCGCGGGGATCGGGCAGGCCAATCTGGTGCGTATCCCCACCACGGGGCCGTTGCGCGGGATGGATGTGGCGGCACTGGAGGCGGCGATTGTCGCGGACAAGGCGGCGGGGATGCTGCCTGCGGGGGTGATCGCCTGCACCGGCGGCACCGGCACCGGGGCCTGCGACGATATCGCGGGCGGTCTGCGCGGTGGCGCAGGATCATGGGCTCTTCACCCATGTGGATGCGGCCTGGGCCGGGGCGGCGATGATCTGCCCGGAGTTCCGCGATCTCTGGCAGGGTGTCGAGATGGCGGATTCGGTCGTGTTCAACCCGCATAAATGGCTGGGCACGCAGTTTGACCTGTCGGCGCATTTCATCCGCTCGCCTGCGGATCTGACGCGGACGCTGGCGATCCAGCCGGAATACCTCAAGACGCAAGGGGCGGACGGGATCATCAACTATTCCGAATGGTCGATCCCGCTGGGGCGGCGGTTCCGGGCGCTGAAGCTGTGGTTCCTGATCCGCGCCTATGGTCTGGAGGGGCTGCGCGGCATGATCCGCAACCATGTGGCATGGTCTCAGGATCTGGCCGAACGGCTGCGCGCGACGCCGGGGTTCGAGATCGTGACCGAGCCTGTGCTGTCGCTGTTCACCTTTCGCTATGCGCCAGCGGGCGGGGATGCCGAGGCGCTGACGCAGGCGCTGCTGGGGGCCATCAACGATGACGGGCGCATCTACCTGACCCAGACGCGGGTGAATGGGGATTACGTGATCCGCTTTCAGGCCGGGCAATTCGATGCCACAAAGGCGGATATCGACATGGCCTATGACGTGATCGTCGAGATGGCCGCAAATCTGAGAGAAGGATAACCGATGCCCGCCCCCGTCAACCGTTTCAAACAGGCGCTGCGCGCAGGTCAGATGCAATATGGCTGCTGGGCCGGGTTCGGCGATCCTTATGCGACCGAGGTCATGTCCACCGCAGGGTTCGACTGGCTGGTGATCGACGGCGAACATGCGCCCAATGACATCCGGTCGCATCATGGCGCAGTTGCAGGTGCTGGAGGGCAAGCCCGACAGTCACCCGGTGGTGCGCCTGCCGATGGGCGAGGCCTGGCTGATCAAGCAGGCGCTGGATGTGGGGGCGCAGACGCTGCTGATCCCGATGGTGGAAAGTGCTGAGCAGGCGCAGGGTCTGGTGCGGGCGATGCGCTATCCGCCGGAAGGCATCCGGGGGTCGGGGGCGGCGCTGGCGCGGGCCTCGCATTTCTCGGCGATCCCCGACTATATCCGCACGGCCAATGACCAGATGTGCCTGCTGGTGCAGGTGGAAACCGTGAAGGGCATTGCCGCGCTGGATGATATCCTGGCGCTGGAGGGTGTGGACGGGGTGTTCATCGGGCCGTCGGACCTTGCCGCTGACATGGGGCACCGGGGCGACAGTGCGCAGCCGGAGGTGCGGGCCGTGATCAAGGACGCGCTGGGGCGGATCGCGGCATCCGACAAGGCGGCGGGGATTCTGGCGCTGGATCAGGATACGGCGGCGGATTACCGCGACTGGGGCGCGCAGTTTCTGGCCGTGGGGATCGACGTGGTGCTGCTGGCGCGCGCCGCGCGCGATCTGGCCGCGCGCTGGACCAAGGGCTGAGGGGCCGCGTGGCGGGCCAGACCGAAACCATCGTCGCGCGCGATCCTGAGCGCGATCGAGACCGGCAGCCTGCGCCCCGGCGGGCTGATCGACGAGCAGGAGCTGATCGAGGCGCATGACGTGTCGCGCACGCCGGTGCGCGAGGCGCTGATCCAGCTTGAAACCGCCGGGCTGATCCGGCGCCTGCCGCGCAAGGGGGCGGTGGTGTTCAAGCCGACGCTGGAGGAGTTTCTGGCGATCCTCGAGGTGCATGCCAAGCTGGAGGGGCAGGCCGCAGGGCTGGCCGCGCGGCGGCTGTCCGCCGCCCATGCGGCGGCGCTGGAGGCGGCCGTCGCGGCCTGCGAGGACCATGCGGCGCGGCTGGGCGACGCGGAGCCGGATCGCTATTACCAGCTGAACATGCGATTTCCACCGCGTCGTGGCCGAGGCGGCGGGCAATCCGTTCCTGCTGGAGATGATCAAGACCAATGCGCGCAAGCTGATGGCCTATTACCGGGCGCGCTATCACTATGCCGGGGCGATCGCCGCCTCGGCCCGCGATCACCGCGCGATTGCGGCACTGATCGTGGCGCGGCGGTCGGATGAGGCCGAGGCCGCCATGGCGCGGCATGTGCAGTTCGATCAGGTGACGGCGATGGATCTGCTGGCCGTGCTGGGCTGAGGCATCCGACGCGCCTGTGGCGGGCCGTGGATTTTGAGTATTTCTGGCAAGATGAAGCGGGGTCAGCCTTGCGCTTTGGCCTGTTCGAAGAAGCGCGCGATGCTTTCGGCGAAGGGGCGCATGTCGGCGGGCTCGGCCAGCGAGGCGCGGGCGCGGGCGATCACCTCGGCGGGTTTGTCGTCGCCAGATGCTCGATCAGGGCGGCGATGAAACCGGCGTCATCTCGGGGTGGTATTGGGTGGTGTAGACATGTCGTGCCGATGGCGAAGCCGCCGACCGGGCAGTCGGGCGACGCGGTCAGGACACGCGGCGCCCGCGGGCAGGGCGCGTGACCTGTTCGACATGGGCGGCATAGAGCCCGGCGCGTTCGGGCAAGGGCGTCCATCCAGGGCGCGGGATCGGTCAGCGCGCGTTTCGGTGCGCCCGAAGACCCAGCCGCCGGGATTGGGTCCGACCTGCCCGCCCAGCGCCAGCGCGATCGCCTGATGGCCGAAACAGGCGCCGAAGAGCGGCAGGCCGCGCGTCGACGATCCGCGCGGATCAGGGCCAGCAGATCGGCGACCCAGGGATCGCGAGTCATGCACCGAGGCCGGGCTGCCGGTGATCATGACCCCGTCGAAGCCGGCGAGATCGTCGGGAAACTGCGCCGTCCTTCACCGAAAAGACCCGGATCGTCCAGTCGGGGCGGACAGAGCGGATCAGCGCCGGCGAATTTCTCGCCATCCTTGGGGTGGGCGTGCGGCGAAATCGCTTTCGTCGGTGTTGGCCATGAGGATCGCCAGATGCATGCGATGGCCTTTCGTTCCGTGATTTTGCTTTACATATTTATATCCGCTTTTAATATACATAACAGGTTAACGACAAGTCCCAATCGGGACGGCTGACGGAAAGGTGACGCGATGACGGTCTGGACCCCGACTGACGACGGCCATCGCCGATCTGACCAGCCATGACACTTTCGTCGCAGGGCGCGCCGCACAACACCTTTGCCCGGCTGCGCCGCGACGATCCGCTGCATTGGACCGACTGGGATCAGGGGCAAGGGCTTCTGGTCGTCACGCGCCATGCCGACATCACCGAGATGAACCGCGACAGCCGAGGTGTTCTCCTCGGCGCGGGGCATCCGGATGGAGGACCAGACCTACGAGGAATATCTGGCCCGCCGCACCTTTCAGGAGACCGACCCGCCCGAGCACATGCAGACGCGGATCAAGGTGGCCGGGCCTTTTCCAAGCCGGTGATCGCGGAGTACGAGCAGGATATCCGCGATCTGTGCGACGAGATCCTCGACAGGCGCTGGAGCACGGGCACGTTCGACGCGACCAAGGCGATCGCGCGGCAATTGCCGATGCGGATGCTGGGCCGGATCCTCGGCACGCCGGAGGCGGACCTGCCCTGGCTGGTGGAAAAGGGCGATGCGCTGATCGCCAATACCGACCCGGATTTCACCGACCATGTGCTGGACAAGATGGACACCGATGCATTCCGGATGATGCCGTTCAACTCGCCCGCCGGGGCGGAGCTTTATCGACTACGCCAAGGAGTTGATGGCAGCATAAGGCGCGCACGCGGGCGATACCAACGGCATGCTGCACATGATCCTGCAGCCCGGCCGGGACGGCGGCGTGATCACCGGAGACCGAGTTTCGCAACTTCTTCTGCCTGCTGGTGGCGGCGGGCAATGACACGACGCGCTATTCCATCGCCGCCGGCATCCAGGCGATGTGCCATCAGCCGGAACTGCTGGGCCAGATGCAGGCGGGCGGCGATATCTGGGAGACCGCGCCGGACGAGATCATCCGCTGGGCCACGCCCGCGCTCTATTTCCGGCGCACCGCGACGCGGGATTTCGAGATGCACGGCAAGACGATCCGCGAGGGCGACAAGGTGCTCTACTGGTTCGCCTCGGCCAACCGCGACGAGGCGGTGTTCGACGATCCGTTCCGGGTGGATCTGGCGCGCACGCCCAACCGGCATCTGTCGCTTCGGTCAGGGCGGGCCGCATGTCTGCCTCGGCATGTGGCTGGCGCGGCTGGAGGTGCGGGTGCTGTTCGAGGAACTGTGCCAAGCGGCTGACATCGATCGAACCGGCGGGGCCGCACAAGTTCCTGCGCTCGAACTTCGTCGGCGGGATCAAGGCATTGCCGGTGCGGGTCACGCCCGCCTGACGATCACGCGCGGGACGAACCCGCGCCTCAGGGAGAGACATGAGATGAACACCCGCCTGCGCGCGCTTTTCTGCGACCATCTGTCGATCATGCGGGGCAAGTACCTGCCCGGCTCGAAGATCGGCGACGGCGAGCACCCGGTTCTGCCGCTCGACCTTCGGCGTGCATTACGACAAGGACCTGCTGAACGCGCCGGGCGCCATGATGATGGAGGGGCTGCCCGACATGGAGCTGCTCTGGCGCGGCGACGAGATCCGCGACAGCTGGGAGCCGGGCGACCAAGATCGTGCTGGGCGATCTTTACGACGACGACGGCGCGCCGCTGCCGCTGTGCCGGCGCGCGGCGCGCTGAAACGGGCGGTGGCGGATTGGGGCAGGCATGGGCCTGACGCCCAAGGTCGGGATCGAGCTGGAGGCCTTTGCCATGGTCGGCCGACGAGCACGGGCCGGCTGGTGCCCTATGACGCGCCGGGCGGCGTGGTCTATGGCACCGGGCCCTTCACCGATCCGCTGCGCTTCAACGATGCGATCTGGGAAAAGGCCGACGAGCTGGGCTTCCGGCTGGACATGATCACCGCCGAATATGACAGCCCGCAGTTCGAATACACGCTGACCTTCGACGATGCGGTCAAGGCGGTGGATGATATCGTGCTGTTCCGCCTGATGGCGCGCGAGATCGCGCTGGAACACGGCATCGTGCTGACCTTCATGCCCAAGCCGATCGCCGAGGCGGGCGGATCGGGGATGCATGTCAACTTTTCCTTCGTCGACGAGGCCGGCGGCAATGCGCTGTCCGACGGGCCCGAAGGGCGGGCCGGAGCATATGAACGACCTGGCGCAGGGCTGTGTCGCGGGGCTGATGCATCATCACAAGGGGCTGGCCGGGCTGATCGCGCCCACGGCCAATTCCTATCAGCGGCTGCAACCGGGGAGCCTCTCGGGGTATCTGGCGCAACTGGGGCGGCGATCATCGCAACGTGACCACGCGGATTTCCAGCGAGGGCGGCGCCAAGGCGCGGCTGGAGCACCGGATGGCCGATGCCTCGTCCAACCCTTACATGGCCGTCGCCGCCGTGTTGCAGGCGGCACGGCTGGGGGTTGAGGGCGGCTATGACCTGCCGCCGATGGAAACCGGCGACGGGTTCGAGAAGTAGGGACGCCAAGGAGGCGACGGCGCTGAACCTGAAGGGGGCGATGGCGGATCTGAAGGCCGATACCGCGCTGACGGAGGCGGTGGGGTCGCTGCTGGTGGACAACCACGTCTTCATGAAGGAGCAGGAGGTCAAGAAGACCCGCGATCTGGAAGGCGATGCGCTGCGCGATTTCTATGTCTGGTTCGTGTGAGGGGTGCTGCGATGAAAGTGACGTGGATTCTGCCGGATGGCGCGCAGGTGACGGCTGACGTGGCCGAGGGGCTGTCGCTGATGGAGGCGGCGGTGGCGCAGAATGTGCCGGGTGTCATCGGCGAATGCGGCGGCAACCTGAGTTGCGCGACCTGCCATGTGCAGGTGGCGGAGGACTGGGCCGATCGGGTCGGCGGGCCGGATGATTTCGAGGATGCGATGCTGGACACGGTCGAGGCGGCGCGGGGGCCAGGCTCGCGGCTGTCCTGCCAGATCAGGGCGAGCGCCGATCTGGACGGGCTGGTGCTGATCGTGCCCGAGGTTTGATGCGCCGCTGCGGGTGGCACGCGTTGCGGCCTGAGTATTTGCAGCAAGATGAAGCAGGGGGCCGCGTGCTGGCCCCCTGTTTTGTCTGGTCACAGGGCGGCGAAACCTTCGTCCAGCGCCGAGAGGATGATCTGCACGTCATCCGCGGTCAGCACCAGGGGCGGCGACATGATGATGTTGGGCCCCGAGACCCGGACCATCGCCCCGGCGCGGTAGGCGACCTCCTGCACGGTGGCGATGGTCTTCTTGTCGATCGGGGTCTTCCTGGTCGCGGTCGCTGACCAGTTCCAGCGCGCACATCAGGCCGTGGCCGCCGCGCACATCGCCGATGATCTCGTATTTCTTCTGCAAGCGCCTGCAAGCCCGGCGAACAGCTGCGCGCCGCGCGCGGCGGCGTTCTCGGGCACGTTCAGCCGCTCGGTTTCGGCCAGGCAGGCGAGGGCCGCCGCCGCGCCGACCGGGTGGCCGGAATAGGTGTAGCCATGGCCGATGGCGGCCGCGCCGGTCTTGTCGCCCTCGAACACCTCGCGCCACCTCTTCGGCGATCATCACCGCGCCGAAGGGGAAATAGCCGTTGGTGATCGCCTTGGCGGTGCACATGAAGTCGGGCTGCACGCCCCAGAGGCGCGATGCCGGACCAGCTTCCGGTGCGGCCGAAGGCGGTGATCACCTCGTCCGCGATCAGCAGGATGCCGTGGCGGCGTGCAGATCTCGCGCACGCCGGGCATGAAGCTTGCATGCGGCGGGATCACGCCGCCGGCGCCCAGGATCGGCTCCATGATGAAGGCGGCGATGGTGTCGGCGCCCTGAAAGGCGATCTCGTCCTCCAGCGCCGCGAGGCAGAGCTGCGCCAGCTTTGCCGGGATCGGTTTCGTTGAACGGGTTGCGATAGGTATAGGGCGCGGGGATGTGGTGGCAGCCGGCCAGCAGCGGCTCGTACGCGGTGCGGAAATTGGCGTTGCCGTTGACCGAGGCGCCGCCGAAATGGGTGCCGTGATAGCCCTTCTTGAGGCTGAGGAACTTGATGCGCCGCCGCCTCGCCCCGGATCTTGTGATACTGCCGCGCCAGCCGCAGCGCGGTTTCGACGCTGTCCGATCCGCCCGAGGTGTAGAAGGCGCGGGTCAGCCCGTCGGGCGCGAAGAAGTCGCGCAGTTCCTCGGACAGTTCGATCACCGCGTCGTTGGAGGTGCCGCGAAAGGTCGAGTAATAGGGCAGACGGTCCAGCTGCGCGGCGATGGCGTCCTTGACCGGCTGCGCAGGAAAAGCCGAGGTTGACGTTCCACAGGCCGCCGACGGCATCGACCACCTCGTGCCCGTCGATATCGGTGATCCGCACGCCCTGGGCGCCGGTCACGATCGTCGGCGGGTTGGCGAGGCTGTCGGCCGGGTGGGCCATCGGGTGCCACATGGAGCGGGCGTTGTTTTCCTTCAGGAAATTGCTGTCTTTCATCGGATCATCCTTTCGGTAGGCCCAGAAGGTCAGGGCCTGGTCATAGCTGCGCGGCGGGCTGCGCCACGTCGAACTGCACGGTTTGCAGGCCTATGGCCTGCGCGCCGTCGATGTTGCGGGCCTGATCGTCGACGAAGACGCAGGCGCCGGCCGGCAGGCCAAGCTGGTCGAGGCAGAGGCGATAGGCGCGGGGATCGGGCTTCAGGATGCCGGTGTAGGTGGCGTCCACGATCACGTCGAAATCGGCCAGGAACGGCAGCTTGTCGCGGAAATCGGCGCCGTAGAAGAGGTCGAGCTCGTTCGACAGGATCGCAAGGCGGATGCCTGCGGCGCTGGCCCTTGCGATGGCGGCGCGGAATTCGGGACGGATGACGGCATCGGGATCGGCCCCGCGCGCGGCGCGGACGAAATCGGACATCTCGGTCCAGTCGCTGTCCGGTGAGCACGGCCACCTCGGCGGTGCGCAGCGCGCCAGTAGTCGCGCTCGGTGATCTCGTCGGCCTGCATGTCCTGCCAGAGCGGGTCGCTGTCCGGATCGAAGGGGCCGCGCCACGTCAGGGTGCCGGGGGGCAGGCCAAGGGCGGCTTCGGTCAGGTCATGGGTCTCGAACAGGGTGCGCGAGATGACACCGCCGAAGTCGAGGATCAGGGCGCGGTCGGACGGGTCATGCGGCGGCCTGCGCCGGCGAGGCTGTCGGGGGGAAAGCCGCCCAGCGCGCGGGTGAGGCCGGTGGCATGCTGCCGGAGTTCGCGCCGGATCAGTGCCTTGAGATCGGGCGTCATGCGCGCGACGGGGGCGGCCACGGCCATGGCGCCGATCACGCGGGAGCGCGCATCGAAAAGCGGCATGGCGTGGGAATGGACATCCTTTTCGAACCCGCCCACGGATTCCGCGATGCCGGTGCGGCGCACCTCGGCCAGCGCGGCGCGGATCTGCGCGGGATCGGTCAGCGTATCATCGGTGCGCTTTTCGAGCGGGGCCGACAGGATGCGGTCGATCATCTCGGGCGGGCTGAAGGCCAGCACGGCGAGGCCCGAGCTGGTGGCGTGAAAGGTCAGGATCTCGCGCATCCTCCATCGTGACGCGGGTGCCGTGGCGCGGGCTGTAGGCATAGGTCAGCATCGTCAGCCGGTCGCCTTGCAGCAGCGACAGATGCGCGGTCTCGTGCGTGGCGTCCGACAGCGATTGCAGCGCCGTGGCGGCCATGTCGCGCAGCGGCACGGCGGCTTCGCGCAGGGCGGCGAGGCGCAGGACAGCGGGGCCAAGGCGGTATTCGCGGCCCGTTCCGGTCTGTTCGACGAATCCCCGCTGCTGCAATTCGCGACAGCAGGCGATAGGTCGTGGCCTTGTTCAGACCGGACAGGCGGGCCAGATCGCTGAGCCCGATTTCGGGCCGGGCGCGGCTGAAATGGTCCAGCAATGACAAGGCCTTGGCGACTGTTCCCATGGGTGGAGCTGCTCCGGTATCCTGCCTGACAATCGGGCATCCGCAGCGGCGGATACCTTGGTTTCGCTTAAAATCGTTGACAGAAACGCGGGCGCTCTGTCAATCTATTTTAGAACCAATGGTTCAAATAATGAACCGCATGACAACGAAACAGGGAGACAGACATGAAGACATCATCCATCCTTGGCGGGGCGCTGACCCTGTGCATGGCCGCTGTCGGCGGCGCCGCTCTGGCCGATTATCCCGAGAAGCCCGTCACCTTCATCGTGCCCTGGCCCGCCGGGCGACCTGGAGGACGTGCTGACGCGGATGATCGCGGATGACTTTCAGGCCGAATACGGCGTGGCGGCGGCCGTGGTGAACAAGCCCGGCGGCGGCGGCGGCCCCTTCCCCGGCGCGATCGACGTGGCGACCGCGCCGGCGGATGGCTATACCATCGGGTCCTTCGTGATCGGCGTGCCGGTGGTGGGCCACCAGATCGGCATTCCCGAACTGACGCCCGAGAAGTTCGATCCGCTGGGCATTTTCCTGACCTATCCTTTCGTGATCGCCGTGGCAGGCGATGCGCCCTATGACGACATGGCGGAGCTGGCGGCATATGCGCAGGACAACGACGTGGCGCTGGGCCATTTCGGCGATGTGCTGACACCGACGCAGGTGACCAAGGCGTTGGCCAAGACGATGGGTTTCGAGTGGGGATCGGACGCGGCCTTTGACGCGCTGGATTGCAACACGCTGGCCAGTGGCGATGCGGATGTGATCAACACCACGTTGCAGCTGATCCTGCCCTGCCTGGACAGGTCAAGGTTCTGGTCTCGATCACCGACGAGCGTATCCCGCTGGTGCCCGATGCCCCCACCATCGGCGAGATCGAGCCGAGCCTTGATATCGCGCTGTGGAACGGGCTGTTCGTGACCAAGGACACGCCGCAGGACGTGCGCGACAAGATCATCGCCGTGGCCGAAAAGACCGTGATGAGCGAGCGCGCCCAGCAGGTCGCGGCGGATACCGGCGCGCTGGTCTACTGGCAGAACGCCGACGACAGTGCCGCGCGGATCAAGGCCGATATCGCCAAGGTCGCGGCCATCGAGGCGATGCTGGAGTGATCCGGCACGGGGCGGCGCGGGTCGCAGACCTGCCCGCCCGGCCACCTGCAACGAGCGATCACCAAGGGTGAATGATGTCTGACGATCCCTTCCTTGCCAGCAAGGGGCCACGGCGCGGGCAGATCCTGTTCGCGCTGGCCTTTGCGGGTTTCGCGATCTTCATCCTGTCCAATCTGGGCAACCAGACCACATGGGCGCCGCGCACCAAGCTGTTCGCGCAGCCCGGTTCTGGCCGGGTGTCGCGGGGGCCGGGATGGTGCTGTTCGGGCTGCTGCACCTGCGCGGCCTGCGGCGTGGCAAGGGATTGCGCGGCTCATGGATCAGTCGCGAGGACCGGGCCGAGGCGCGGATCTGGTTGCAGCCGCTGGAATATACCGCGTGGTTCATGGTCTATGTCTTTGCGGTGCCGCGCATCGGGTATCTGCCCGCCACCATGATCTTTGCCCCGGCCCTGACCTGGCGGCTGGGCTATCGCAGCCCGCGCATGCTGTGGGCCTCGGTGGCGTTCGGGGTGGCCGTGGTGCTGATCTTCAAGGGTGTGCTGGGCGTCAAGATCCCGGGTGGCGCGATCTACGAATACCTGCCCGACGGCATCCGCGCCTTCGCGCTGCGTTATCTGTGAGGGCGGGATGGATCTGATCTTCGCGGGGCTTGAGGTTCTTTACCGCTGGGACGTGGCGCTGGCGCTGCTGGTCGGGTCGATCGGCGGGGTGCTGATCGGGGCGATCCCCGGCGTGGGGCCGGCGGTCGCCATCGCGATCCTGCTGCCCGCGACATTCTCGATGGACCCGATCGTGGGGCTGACGCTGCTGCTGGGGATCTACGGCAGTTCGATGTATGGCGGCGCGATCCCGGCGATCCTGATCAATACGCCCGGCACGGCGGTGAATGCGCTGACCACCTATGACGGCTATCCGATGACCGCTGCGGGGCGAGGGGCGCAAGGCGATCTCCCTCGCCTATTCGGCCAGTCTTCTTCGGGGCGATCATCTCGGTCATCTGCCTGATCCGTCTGGCGCCGGTGCTGGCGAAGGTGGCGCCGATGTTCGGCGCGCGCGAGATCTTTCTGGCGGCCCTGCTGGGTCTCGTGCTGGTCGTGGTGTCGCATCGCGGGCCAGGCGGCTGATTGCCGCGGCGCTGGCCTGTCTGGGCATCTTCATCGGCACCATCGGGCTGGAGCCGGTGAAATACACCAAGCGCTATACCTTCGATCAGAGCTGGCTCGCCTCCGGCGTCGATCTGATCGTGGTGGTGCTGGGGCTTTTTGCGATCAGCCAGGCGTTCACGCTGATGCAGGGCGATGACGTCAAGACCAAGCGCGTGCCGCTGGGCGGCGGCATGTTTCAGGGCCTGCGCGAGGTGGCGCGGCATCCGCGCGTGACCGGCGTGTCATCGGGCTTTGGCGTGATGATGGGGATCATTCCGGGCGTGGGCGAGTTCACGTCGCAGTTCCTGTCCTATACCTATGCGCAGAAGACATCGAAACGGCCCGAGGATTTCGGCCAGGGGTCCGTCGAGGGGCTGATCGCGTCGGAGAGCGCCAACAACGCGGTGCCCGCCGCCGCGATGGTGCCGCTGCTGGCGCTGGGCATTCCGGGCGAGGCACTGACGGCGATGATGCTGGCGGTGTTTTACGTGCACAACGTGGTGCCCGGTCCGGGGCTGTTCCAGAACGAGATGGATTTCGTCGTGGCGCTCTATCTGGCGCTGCTGATCCTCAACATGCTGGTGATGGTGTTCCTGCTGTTCTCCACCAATGCGCTGATGCAGGTGGTGCGGATTGCCGAACCGGTTTCTGGGGGTGTGCATCCTGACGCTCAGTCTTCGTGGGCGTCTATTCGCTGCGCAACTCGGCCACCGATTGCCTGATGGCGGCGGTGTTCGGGCTGTTCGGGTTCATCCTGAAACGCCTGAGCCTGCCCATCGTGCCGATCATCCTGGGCATCGTGCTGGGCGGCATCATGGAGGTCAAGCTGCGCATCGCCATGGCGCGGGTGAAGACGCCTTTCGATTTCATCGACCGGCCCATCGCCATGGCGCTGTTTTTGTTCATCATCCTGATCGTCGCCTTCCAGATCCGGGGCGCGGTGATCCAAGCCAGACGTCGCAAGGAGGCCCAATGGTCGACCAGACCCGCATCGACACGCTTCGGAATGCTGCTGTCCCGCCGCAAGGACTTCTTGTTGACGGAACGTGGCAAGAGGCTCAGGGCGAAACGCTCGATGTTGTCTCGCCCATCGACGGACAAAGACTGACCACGATCGGGGCGCGCCAATGCCGCCGATGTGGACCGGGCCGTGGCCGCCGCGCGCCGCGCGTTTGAGGATGGGCGCTGGTCGCGGCTGGCCCCTGCGGCGCGCAAGACGGTGCTGCACCGGATCGCCGACCGGATCGAGGCCGAGGCGCTGGCCCTGACCGTTCTGGGCGTGCGCGACAACGGCACCGAGATCGGCATGGCGCTGAAGGCCGAAGCCGGATCGGCGGCGGGCACGTTCCGCTATTACGCCGAGGCCATCGACAAGGTCTACGGCGCAGATCGCACCGACCGCGCCGGATGTGCTGGGGCTGGTGCATCATGTGCCGGTGGGCGTGGTGGGGGCCATCGTGCCGTGGAATTTCCCGCTGATGATCGGCGCGTGGAAACTGGCGCCCGCGCTGGCGGCGGGCAATTCGGTGGTGCTGAAACCGGCGGAAACCGCGTCGCTGTCGCTGCTGCGGCTGGCGCAGATCTGCATGGATTGCGGGCTGCCCGACGGGGTGCTGAACGTGGTGACGGGGCATGGCCATGTCACGGGCGAGGCGCTGGCCCTGTCGATGGATGTGGATGTGATGGTCTTCACCGGATCGGGGGCCACGGGGCGGCGGCTGCTGGAGTATTCCGCGCGGTCGAACCTCAAGCGGATCTATCTGGAGCTGGGCGGCAAATCGCCCAACATCGTCTTTGCCGATGCGCCCGATCTGGAACAGGCGGCGAAAGTGTCGGCCATGGGGATTTTCCGCAATGCCGGGCAGGTCTGCGTGGCAGGGTCACGGCTGCTGGTGGAAGCGGTCGATGCATGATGATTTTGTCGCGGCGCTGGCGCGTCATGCGGCGGCGCTGAAGGTCGGCGATCCGCTGGACCTGACGAGCCAGATCGGCGCGGTCAATTCCGAGCGGCAGTTGGCGGGCAACCTTGGGTTTGTCGCGGATGCGGTGGCCGAGGGCGGCAAGGTGGTGCTGGGCGGCAAGCGGATCCTGCAGGACACCGGCGGCACCTATATGGAGCCGACCATCGTGACCGGCGTGCAACCGCAGCACCGGCTGGCGCAGCGAGGAGGTCTTCGGCCCGGTTCTGGCCGTGACCCCGTTCGACACCGAGGAGGAGGCGCTGCGGATCGCCAATGACAGCGATTACGGCCTTGCCTCCGCGCGTCTGGACCGGCGAACCTGAGCCGCGCGCACCGGATGGTGGCGGGGCTGCGCGCCGGGCGTGGTGCATGTGAACACCTATGGCGGGTCGGACAACACGGTGCCGCTGGGCGGCGTGAAACAGTCCGGCAACGGGCATGACAAATCGCTGCATGCGCTGGACAAGTATCACGACCTCAAGACCGCGTGGATCCAGCTATGACCGAGACCCTGATGGATCGCCGCGCCCGCCTGCTGGGGCCGAACATGTCCACCTTCTATGACGAGCCCGTGCATCTGGTGCGGGGCGCTGGGCACGAAGCTGTGGGATGCCGACGGGCGCGAATATCTGGATTGCTACAACAACGTGCCGCATGTGGGCCATTGCCACCCGAAGGTGGTGGAGGCGATCTGCACGCAGGCCGGGACGCTGAACACCCATACGCGCTATCTGCACGAGGGGATCCTGGACTATGTCGAGGCGCTGACCGCCACGGTTGGCGCGCCCTTCGACACGGCGCTGATGACCTGCACCGGGTCCGAGGCGAATGACGTGGCGCTGCGCATGGCGCAGGCCGTGACCGGCAAGACCGGGCGTGATCGCCACCGATCACACCTATCACGGCAACACCACGGCCGTGCATCAGCTGAGCCGGACAAACCCGCCGCCGGGCGGGCTATGCGAGCAATGTGGCCTTCGTGCCCGCGCCCGACAGCTATCGCCCCTTGGGCGGCGATGGCGGGGATGGCCCATGCCCATGCCTTTGCGGCCGAAGGTGCAGGCACAGATCGACGCGCTGGAGGCGACGGAGCACGGGTTTTCCGCGCTGATCCTCTGCCCGTTCTTCGCCAATGAGGGCTTTCCCGACCTGCCCCACGGCTGGCTTGATCCGACGGTCGCGGTGGTGCGGCGCGCCGGCGGCGTGATCATCGCGGATGAGGTGCAGCCCGGTTTCGGCCGTCTTGGCACGCGATTTCTGGGGGTTCCGCAAGATCGGCTTCACCCCCGACATCGTCACCATCGGCAAACCGATGGCGCAACGGCCATCCGGTGGCGGCGCCGTGATCGCGCCGCATGACACGATGCATGCCTTCCGCAGCACGTTTCGCTATTTCAACACTTTCGGCGGCAACCCGGTATCCTGTGCCGCGGCCATGGCGACCCTCAAGGTCGTGCAGGAGGAGGGGTTGATGGAGAACGCGCGGCATGGTGGGCGACTATGCCCGCGACGGGCTGCGCGATCTGGCCAAGCGGCACGCCTGCATCGGCGATGTGCGCGGATCGGGGCTGTTCTTCGGGGCGGAAATGGTGCTGGACCGCGACACCAAGGCACCTGCGACGGCCTTTACCAAGCGGGTCGCCAACGGGATGCGCCAGCGCGGCGTGCTGCTGAATTTCCTTGGCATCCATTACAACGTGCTGAAGATCCGCCCGCCGATGGTGTTCTCGCCATGCCGATGCCGACCGGATGCTGGAGACGCTGGACGACGGTGCTGCGCGTCACCCCGCTGGAGGCGTGATGGAGGCGGTGGCAGCATCAGGCCGCCGCGCCTCTGGGGGCTTTGCGCCGGACCAGATCACGGCTGGCGGCGCGGCGCGAGAATGTCGTCTGGCGGGCCGAGGATGCCAGCGGCGCCTATGCCCTGCGCCTGCACCGGCCGGGCTATCGCAACGCCGCCGAGCTGCTGTCGGAACTGCAGTGGATGGATGCGCTGGTGCAGGGCGGCCTGAATGTGCCGCGCCCGGTGCCGTCACGCGCGGGCGCGCTGGTGGAAGAGGTGGGCGATACGCTGGTCGATCTGCTGACATGGCTGCCGGGCCGGCCCATCGGGATGCAGGGCGCAGTTGGAGGTGACGGACCGCGCCGGTCTGTGCCGCGACCTTGGGGCGCTTGCTGGCCCGGCTGCATGGCATCAGCGACGCCTGGACGCCGCCCGCCGGTTTCACCCGGCCCGCCTGGGACCGTGCGGGGCTGCTGGGGGATCGCCCGCTCTGGGGGCCGGTTCTGGGACAATCCCGGCCTGACCGCGCGCGCAGCGCGCCACGCTGCTGGCCGCGCGCGACCGGGCCGATGCGCATCTGGCGCGCGATCGAGGCCGGGGCTGGATTACGGGCTGATCCATGCCGATGCCCTGTCCGAGAATATCCTGATCCATGACGGCGCGCTGTCGCTGATCGACTTCGACGATGGCGGCTGGGGGTTTCGCGATTTCGAGCTTGCCACTTTCCTGATGCGCTTTCTGCCCGCGCCGGATTACGCCGACATGCGCGCCGCCCTGCTGGACGGCTATGCCACGCGCCGCGCGGTCGATCCCGCGACGCTTGATCTGTTCATCCTGCTGCGCGCGCTGACCTATCCCGGCTGGATCATCCCGCGCCTGCACGAACCGGGCGGCGACGCACGATCCGCCCGCGCCATCCGCACCGCCCTGCCACTGGCAGAGGCCTATCTGGCCACGCCCTGAAACCCGGAGGACCGCATGACCACGCCAGACAAGACCATCCTCGTCGTCGGCACCTATGACACCAAGGATGACGAGCTGTCCTATCTGTCGGGCCGCATCCGCGCGCAGGGGGGCGGGGTTCTGTCCATGGATGTCTCGGTTCTGGGCGATCCGAAGGCGCCCACGGACATCTCCAAGCATCAGGTGGCCGAGGCGGGCGGAAGCTCGATCCAGGCGGCCATCGACAGCGGCGACGAGAATGTCGCGATGCAGATCATGGCGCAGGGGGCGGCGATGCTGGCGCCGGCAGCTGCACGCGCGAGGGGCGGATCGACGGGGTGATCGTGCTGGGCGGCACGATGGGCACCGACCTGGCGCTGGATCTTTGCGCGGCGCTGCCGCTGGGTGTGCCGAAATACGTGGTCTCGACCGTCAGCTTTCTCCGCCATGCTGCCGCCGGAACGGATCGCGGCGGATATCCAGATGATCCTCTGGGCGGGGGGGCTTTACGGGCTGAATTCCGTCTGCAAATCCTCGCTCAGCCAGGCGGCGGGGGCGGTGCTGGGGGCGGCCCGCGCGGTCGAGCCGCCGAGGCGCGACCGCCCGTTGATCGGGATGACCAGCTTCGGCAAGACGATCCTGCATTACATGGTGCATCTGAAACCCGCGCTGGAGGCGCGCGGGTTCGAGGTGGCGGTGTTCCATGCCACCGGCATGGGCGGGCGCGCGTTCGAATCGCTGGCGGCCGAGGGGGCCTTTGCCTGTGTGATGGATTTCGCCACGCAGGAGATCGTGAACCATCACATGGGATCGGGCATCTCCGCCGGGGCCGACCGGATGACCAATGCAGGGCTGCGGGGCATCCCGCAGATCGTGGCGCCTGCCTGCTATGATCTGGTGGACCTGATCGGCTGGCAACCCATTCCGCCGCGCCTTGCCGGGCGGCCCACGCATGACCATAACCGGCTGCTGACCTCGACCATCCTGACCCCGGAGGAGCGGCGCGAGATTGCGGGCGTCTATGCCGAAAAGCTGGCCACGGCCACGGGGCCTTCCGCCTTCATCCTGCCCTGCGGGGGCTGCAACGAATGGGACCGCCCCGAGGGCCCGCTGCATGATGCCGAGGGGCTGGCCGCGTTTTGCGCGACGATGGAAGAGGTGCATCCCGCCCAATACGACGCTGCACAGGCTTGATTGCCATATCAACGATGCGGGCTTTACGGAAAAGGTGCTGGAGGTTTTCGACGACTGGGTCGCGCGCGGGATCGTCAGGGCGTGATCCGCACGGGCCGCAGCGCCCTCCGCTTCTTCTTGCCGCAAATATCCCGGGGGTGGGGTCGAACGCAGTTCGGCCCAGGGGGCAGCGCCCCCTGCCCCGCCAGCCTCAGCCGCGCGGGTCGCGGTCCAGCGCGTCCAGCTCGTTCAGCAGATCGAGCAGCGCATCCAGCTTGTCGGCCCCGAAGCTTTCGCGCAGCCAGGCGTTCAGGCGCTGGCTTTCCTTGAGGTTGTCCGCGATCAGCTGCCGACCGGCGGCGGTGATCGTCACAAGCTGGCGGCGCTTGTCGGTGGGATGCGCCTCACGCGTGATCAGGCCCTTGGTCGTCAGGGTTTGCAGGATGCGCGTCAGGCTGGGCATCAGCAGGCAGGAGCGGTCCGCGATCTCGGTCGGGTCCAGCGTGCCGCGTTCGGCCAGAACGCGCAGCACGCGCCATTGCTGTTCGGTCACGCCCACATCGGCCAGCATGGCCCGGATCGGGCCCATCACCTTTTCGCGCGCCCGCAGAAGCGCGATGGGAAGGGAGCGATTGGTTTCGGGTGCTGTGTCGCGCGTCATGTCCATGGCTCTATCTGCCCCGAAAAACGCTTGCAGGCAATATCAGGACTTGACGCACCCGCCCTTTTACTTAACATGTTAATGGCAAGATCCGGGGAGGGGTTCATGCCGCATATCACCATAGATTATTCGCCCAATCTTGAGCCCGAGGTGGATATCGCCGCGCTCTGCGATACGCTGCGCCGCGCCGCGATCGAGACGGGCGAGTTTCCGGTGGCGGGGGTGCGGGTGCGCGCCTTTGCCGCCAGCCATGTCAGCATCGCCGATGGCAATCCCGAGCATGGCTATATCGACATTGCCCTGCGCCTGCGCGGCGGGCGCGATCTGCCGACGCGCGAAAGGGCCACGGCGCATGTCTTTGCCGCCGCCGAGGGGTTTCTGGCCCATGTGATGGCGCAACGCTCGCTGGCGCTGTCCTTCGAGATGCGGGATATCGACCCCGCCCTGTCGCCCAAGGCCGGATCGACCCGCGCGCATATGGGCGCTGACGACACCACCACCCCGAAAGGCTGAACCGATGACCGACAGTGCCGCGCTGGACGCCAACCTTGCCAAGCTGCGCCCGATTCTGGACCGTATCGCCGCGACAGGCGTGATGAACCGGATCGGGGGGCAGGATCGCCCGGCATCCGATGGCGCGACCTTCGCCAATCATTCGCCCGTGGACGAAAGCCTGATCTGTCAGGTGGCGCGCGGGACCGCCGCCGATATCGACGCCGCCGCCGCGGCCGCCAAGGCGGCTTTCCCGGCATGGCGCGACATGGAGGCTGTGGCCCGCAAGAAGATCCTGCACAGGATCGCCGACGGGATCGTGGCCCGCGCCGAGGAGATCGCGCTGGCGAATGCTGGGACACCGGGCAGGCGCTGCGCTTCATGTCCAAGGCGGCGCTGCGCGGGGCCGAAAATTTCCGCTTCTTCGCCGATCAAGGCGCTGTCGGCGCGGGACGGGCAGCACCTGCCCTCGCCCACCTTGATGAACATCACCACCCGCGTGCCGATCGGCCCGGTGGGGGTGATCACGCCGTGGAACACGCCCTTCATGCTGTCCACATGGAAGATCGCGCCCGCCCTGGCCGCCGGCTGCACGGTGGTGCACAAACCGGCCGAGTTCAGCCCGGTGACCGCGCGCATCCTGCTGGAGATCGCCGAAGAGGCCGGTCTGCCGCCCGGCGTGCTGGAACCTTGTGAACGGGTTGGGCGAAGAGGCGGGCCGCGCCCTGACCGAGCATCCCGATATCAAGGCGATTGCCTTTGTCGGCGAGAGCAAAACCGGCGTCGATGATCATGAAGCAGGGGGCGGATACGCTCAAACGCGTGCATTTCGAGCTGGGCGGCAAGAACCCGGTGATCGTGTTCGACGATGCCGATCTGGACCGCGCGCTGGATGCGGCGATCTTCATGATCTATTCGCTGAACGGCGAGCGCTGCACCTCGTCGTCGCGGCTGCTGGTGCAAGACCTCGATCGCCGATGACTTCACACGCCAAGCTGATCGAGCGGGTCAACCGGATCAAGGTCGGCCATCCGCTGGACCCGGCCACCGAAGTGGGGCCGCTGATCCACAAGGTGCATTTCGACAAGGTGTGCAGCTATTTCGACATGGCGCGCGCCGATGGGGCCACCATCGCGGCGGGTGGCGCGGCGCTGGATCAGCCGGGGTATTATGTGCGCCCGACGCTGTTCACCGGCGCACGCCCCGAGATGCGGATCGCGCAGGAGGAGATCTTTGGCCCGGTGCTGACGGCGATCCCCTTCGAGACCGAAGACGAGGCGCTGGAGATCGCCAATGACGTGGCCTACGGGCTGACCGGCTATGTCTGGACCAATGATCTGACCCGCGCGCTGCGGGTTACCGCATGCGCTGGAGGCCGGGATGATCTGGGTGAATTCGGAAAACGTGCGCCACCTGCCCACGCCCTTTGGCGGGGTCAAGGCCAGCGGCATCGGCCGCGATGGCGGCGACTGGTCGTTTGATTTCTACATGGAGCAGAAACACATCGGCCTGGCCTTGGGCCAGCATCCCATCCCCCGGCTTGGCGCCTGAAAAGGAGGTATCGACATGCCCGTTCCCGCCCCGAATCTGTATCCGCCCTTCAACATCGTCCGCCTGTCGCCATGTGGAATATGGCGTGACCGATCTGGCCGCCTCGCGCGCGTTCTATGTGGACACGCTGGGCCTGCAGGTCACGCATGAGGATGCCGACAGCCATCTATCTGCGCGCGATGGAAGAGCGCGGGCATCATTGCATCGTCCTGCGCAAGTCGGACGCGGCCTGCGCCGGCGTGCTGGGCTTCAAGGTCTGTTCGACGAGCCCGATCTGGACCGGGCCGAGGCGTTCTTTCGCGGCAAGGGACTGCCGGTGGAATGGGTCGAGCGCCCCTTCATGGGCCGCACCCTGCGCACCCGCGACCCCTTCGGCATCCCGCTGGAGTTCTATGTCAAGATGGACCGCCTGCCGCCGATCCACCAGAAATACGCGCTCTACAAGGGTGTGAAACCGCTGCGGATCGACCATTTCAACATGTTCGCCCGCGATGTGGATGGCAGCGTCGCCTTCTACAACGAGATCGGGTTTCGCGTCGACCGAATATACCGAGGATGATGACAGCGGAAAGCTCTGGGCGGCGTGGATGCACCGCAAGGGCGGCGTGCATGACGTGGCCTTTACCAATGGCACCGGCCCGCGCCTGCATCACACGGCGTTCTGGGTGCCCAACCCGCTGGACGATCATCGACCTGCTGGATCTGATGGCGACCACCGGCTACGTCGGCAATATCGAGCGCGGACCGGGACGGCACGGGATTTCCAATGCGTTTTTCCTCTATATCCGCGACCCGGACGGGCACCGGATCGAGATCTATTGCTCGGATTACCAGACGGTCGATCCCGATCTGGAGCCGATCAAATGGGATCTGACGGACCCGCAGCGCCAGACCCTCTGGGGCGCGCCCGCGCCGCGCAGCTGGTTCGAGGAGGGCAGCCTGTTCGCGGGGGCGGCGCTGGTGGAGTCCGGGTTGAAGGCCCAGCCCATCATCGCGCCATGAGCCTGTGGCGACGGCGGATTTGAGTATTTTTGGCAAGATGAAGCAGGGGGCGGTCTGATGCGATTTGCGACGGTGAGGGCCGAGGGGCGGCAGCTTTACGGGGCCGTGGTCGAGGGCGGGTTCGTCGCGCTGTCGGACGGGTTTCCCGCAGTGGCCGACCCTGCGCGAGGTGATCGCGGCGGATGGTCTGGGCGCGCTGGAGGCGGCGGCGCAGGGGCGCGCGGTCACGCATCCCGACGGGCAGTTTCGACTGGGATATCCCGATCCCGGCACCCGAAAAGATCATCTGCGTCGGCGTGAACTTTCCCGACCGCAACGCCGAATACAAGGACGGGCAAGAGGCCCCGCCCAACATGTCGCTGTTCATCCGCTTTCCCCGCTCCTTTACCGGGCATGGGCAGCCGCTGATCCGCCCGCCGGAAACCCCGCAGCTGGATTACGAGGGCGAGATTGCCGTGGTGATCGGCAAGGGCGGGCGGCGGATCGCGGAAGGCGACGCGCTGGATCACATCGCGGCGCTGACCCTGTGCAACGAGGGCACGCTGCGCGACTGGGTGCGCCATGCGAAGTTCAACGTGACGCAGGGCAAGAACTGGGACGGCTCCGGCGCGATGGGGCCGTGGCTGGTGCCGTTCACGCGATCACGCGCAGATCACGGATGTGCACTTGCAGACGCGGGTGAATGGCGAGGTCCGGCAGGACGACCGCACCGGGCGGATGCTGTTCCCGGTGGCGCGGCAGATCGCCTATATCTCGACCTTCACCACGCTTGTTCCCGGCGATATCATCGTGACGGGCACGCCCACCGGGGCCGGCGCGCGGTTCGATCCGCCGCGGTATCTGGTGCCCGGCGACGTGATCGAGGTGGAGGCCGAGGGGATCGGCATCCTGCGCAACACCGTGGAGGATGAGGCATGACGCCCGATGAGATCACTGCCGCCGCTGCGGCTTTGTTTCAGGCCGAGGCGACAGGCCAGCAGATCGGGCTTTTGTCGCTGGCCCATCCGGGCATGACGATGGACGACGCCTATGCGGTGCAGAAGGCGCTGGTCGCGCAGCGCAGCGCGGCCGGGCGGCGGGTGATCGGCTGGAAGATCGGCCTGACGTCCAAGGCGATGCAGGCGGCGCTGAACATCGACATCCCGGACAGCGGCGTTCTGATGGACGACATGCTGTTCGACAGCGGCGCGACCGTGCCGCGCGGGCGCTTCATCCAGCCACGGGTCGAGGCCGAGATCGCCTTTGTCATGAAAGCGCCGCTTGGCGGGCGCGACGGTGACGCGGGCCGATGTGATGGCCGCGACCGATTACGTGGCCCCCGCGCTGGAGATCCTGGACACGCGCATCCTGCGGGCCGATCCCGCAACCGGGCAGACGCGCAAGATCTTCGACACGATCGCCGACAATGCCGCCAATGCGGGGATCGTGCTGGGCGCGCAGCGCCATGCCGTGGATGCGGTCGACCTGCGCTGGGTCGGTGCGATCGTGACCCGCGACGGCGAGGTCGAGGAGACCGGGCTGGGCGCCGGCGTTCTGAACGATCCGGTCGATGGCCGTGGTCTGGCTGGCGCGGCGGATGGCGATGTACGGCCAGCGAATCGAGGCGGGACAGGTGATCCTGTCGGGCAGTTTCATCCGGCCCGTGGAATGCCCGCCCGGGTCGCGGATCGCGGCGGATTTCGGTGATTTCGGCCATGTGGCGGTGGATTTCGCGGCGGATTGACCGGGCCTTTCGCCCGGTTGCCCCGGAACAAGCGCGCCGCGTCATTGTCCGCAATGCAGAATTTTATCCCGAATAGCTGTATTCCGCTGCGTCAGGCAGGGGCAAATCTGTTGACGGATTTGGGTAAACATGGAGAGGTAGGGCCACTTTGAGGCCACTGCCCCGTGCCACCTTTGGATGCAGGAACAGATCGCCTCGGCCCCCGCGCCGGACCTTGTGGAGGAGGAACGGTCGCAGGGCAAAAGAATAACGGCGCAAAGCCGGGGCACCCTGCATCACAAGCAAGGGCCGCAAAACAGGGAGGATCGCGTGGAGGTTTTGCAACTTCTGATCAGCGGGCTTGCGAATGGCTGTGTCTACGGCCTGATCGCGCTGGGCTTTGTGCTGATCTACAAGGCGACGGAGGCCGTGAATTTCGCGCAAGGCGATTTCATGATGCTGGGCGCCTTCGTCACCCTCGGGCTGGTCAATCCGGAATATGCGGGCATCCCCTTCTGGCTGGCGCTGCCGCTGGTCTTTCTGATCATGGGCGTGCTGGGCTATCTGCTGGATCTCGTGGTGCTGCGCGCCGTGTTCGGGCAAAGCCAGGTGGCGGTGATCATCGTGACCATCGCGCTGGGCTTCGTCATCCGCTTTGCCGTGGGCGAGATCTGGGGGCATGAGCCGCAATCCCTGCGCTCGCCGCTGGCGCTGGGCGATGTGCGGATCGGCGAGCTGGTGCTTGGCCTGGCCGATATCGCGGTCATCATCGTGACCCTGATCATGACCTTCCTGCTGTGGCAGTTCTTTCAGCGCACCAAGATGGGTCTGGCCATGCAGGCGGCCAGCCAGAACCAGATGGCGGCCTATTACATGGGCATCCCGGTCAAGCGCATTCAGGGCATGGTCTGGGCGCTGGCGGGGATCGTGGCTGCCGTGGCCGGCATCCTCTACGCCTCCAAGGGCGCGCTCGACCCGACGGCCGGGCTTCATCGGGATCAAGGCCTTTGCCGCGGCCGTGATCGGCGGCTTCGGCAGCCTGCCGGGCGCGCTGCTGGGCGGGCTGATCGTCGGTGTGATCGAGCCTTTCGCCTCGCGCTACCTGCCGCCGGGCTGGAGCCAGATCGCGCCCTATGCCCTGCTGATCGCGGTCCTGCTGTTCCGCCCCCACGGCCTGTTCGCGCAGGTCCGAGCGAAGAAGGTGTGAGGCCGATGCAGATTCCATTTCAAGACCAGATTACGATCAGGACATCCGGCTGTTTCCCGACTGGTGGAACTTCAGCCTCTATGCGGCGCTGCTGGTTGCTGGCGCTGGCGCTGCCGCTGCTGATCGATCCGTTCTTTCTGGGCGAGGCGACCAACGTGCTGATCTGGTCCGTGGCCGGGCTGGGCCTGATGCTGCTGACCGGGCAGACCGGGCAGGTCAGCCTTGGCCATGCGGCCTTCATGGCGCTGGGCTGCTATTCCTGCGTGCTGATGATGGAGGCCAATGTGCCCTTCGTGCTGGCCTTCCTGCTGGCGGGGGTCATCACCGGCGTCGTCGGCGCGCTGATCGCCATTCCGGCGCTGAAGCTGCACGGCGTCTATCTGGCGATCGCCACGCTGGCGCTGTCGATTCTGGCCGATGACATCATCGTGCTGCTGAAGGACTGGACCGACGGGGTCAACGGCAAGATGTCGCCGCCGATCGACCTCTTCGGCTATGAGATCAACCGCTGGAACAACCCGGTGGAGTGGCTACTATCTGGTGCTGGTCGTGGTGCTGGTGGTGACGCTGTTCTACCGCAACCTGCTGCGCGCGCCGCTGGGCCGGGCCTTTGCCGCCGTGCGCGACAGCGAGATTTCGGCGCAGGCCATGGGTGTCAACGTGGCGCAGCACCAAGACCATCGCCTTCGGGATTGTCCTGCGCGATCACCGGTCTGGGCCGGGGCGCTGATGGGCCTTTTCGCGGGGGCCTTCAACAACGAGACGTTCAACTTCGTGATGTCGATCCAGCTTGCTGATGATGATCGTGATCGGCGGGCTGGGCTTCATCCACGGCGCGTTTCTCGGGGCGATCGTCATCGCCTTCCTGCCGCAGGTCCTGTCGATCGACCACCGATCGGCGTCGTTCGGCGCGCGGCGTCGCCATTCCGGGGCTGGAATCGGGCGTCTTCGGCGTGATCCTGATCCTGTTCATCCTGTTCGAGCCGATGGGCTCTACGGGCGCTGGCTGAAGATCCGCACCTTTTCGAGCTGTTCCCCTTCTGCCCGCAAGGACATGTTCAAGCGGCAGAAAAGCTACCTCAAGACGGAGCGGCTGAGATGAGCTTGCTGGAGATTGACAACGTCACGCTGAAATTCGGCGGCGTCACGGCGGTCAACAACCTGTCCATGTCGGTCGAGGAGGGCGAGGTCTTCGCGCTGGTCGGGCCGAACGGGGCGGGCAAGTCGACCGTGTTCAACCTGATCTCGCGGTTCTACACGCCGGTCACCGGGTCGATCCGCTTTGACGGCAAGGACCTGCTGAAACTGGCCCCGCATGAGGTGCCGATGCTGGGCATCGCGCGGACCTTCCAGAATATCGAACTGTTCGATCAGGCGACCGTGTTGCAGAACCTGCTGGTCGGGCGGCACCGGCACCGCAGACCAACATGATCGCGCAGATGCTGTTCACCTGCCCTCGGTGCGCGGCCGAGGAACGCGCGCATCGCCATGCGGTCGAGGAGGTGATCGACTTTCTGGACCTGCAACCCTATCGCGACAAGCGCATCGCCGGCCTGCCCTACGGCGTGCGCAAGGTGGTGGAACTGGGCCGCGCGCTGGCCATCGAAGCCGCGGCTGCTGCTGCTGGACGAACCGGCCTCGGGCCTGTCGGTCGAGGAAACGCAGGACATGCGCTGGTGGATCGACGATATCCGCCGCCAGATGGGGATCACCGTGCTGATGGTCGAACATGACATGGGGCTGGTCAGCAAGGTCTCCGACCGGGTGCTGGCGCTGGCCGACGGCGCGAAACTGGCCGAGGGCACACCCGCCGAGGTGCAGTCGCATCCCGAAGGTGATCGAGGCCTATCTGGGCACCAATGCCGTCAGCAAGGGGGGTAAGGCGGCATGAGCGACCGTCTGCTGGAAGTCCGCAACCTCGAGAGCATTCTACGGCCCGATCATGGCGATCCGGGGCGTCAGCCTTGAGGTGCGCAAGGGCCAGGTCGTCACCGTGCTGGGGGCCAATGGCGCGGGCAAGACGACGCTGCTGAAGACCATTTCCGGGATCATGGACCCCGAAAAGGGCAAGATCATCTTCGAGGGCCAGGAAATTCAGGGCTTGGAGCCGCACCGCGTGGTGAAGGCCGGGCATCGTGCATGTCCCCGAAGGGCGCGAGGTGTTTCCCGCTGCTGACGGTCGAGGAAAACCTGGCGCTGGGCGCCTATACGCGCAACGACAAGGCCGAGATCGCGCGCGACCGTGATCTGGTGTTCAACTATTTCCCGATCCTGGCCGAGCGGCGCAAGCAGGAGGCGGGCACCCTGTCGGGCGGGCAGCAGCAGATGCTGGCCATCGGGCGCGGGCTGATGCTGCGGCCCAAGATCATGCTGCTGGACGAGCCCAGCCTTGGCCTGTCGCCGCTGCTGACGCAGGAAATCTTCGCGATCCTCAAGCGCCTGAACAAGGATGAGGGCGTGACGATGATGCTGGTCGAACAGAACGCCGCCGTGGCGCTGGATCTGGCCGATGATGGCTATGTGATGGAGCTCGGCCGGATCGTGATGTCGGGCACCGCCGACCGTCTGGCCGCGTCCGAGGATATCCAGAGCTTCTATCTGGGCCATGACACCGAAGGCGCGCGCGGCGAGCGCCGCTGGAAGCGCAAGAAGACATGGAGGTAAGGCTATGACAAAGCACGCTCCCATCCAGCCGCAGGTGGTGGTCAACGGTGTGTCGCTGAACGCCACGCCGGGGCAACGCCCGCTGGTGATCGACGGCTGCTCGACCCTGCCCGCGCTGTTTCAGACGCGCTGCACCGACGCTGGGCAGCCGCACCGCGCACCGGGAAAAGGACCTTGGCATCTGGAAGGCCTATAGCTGGTCCGATTACTGGAACCACGCGCGGCTGATCGGGCTTGGCCTCAGGCGTCTGGGGCTGGAACGCGGCGACGTGGTGTCGATCCTGTCCGAGGACCGCAAGGAATGGCTTTATGCCGACATGGGCATCCAATGCGTGGGCGGCATTTCCTCGGGCGTCTACACGACCGACAGTTCGCAGCCAGCTGGCCTATATCCTGAACGACAGCGACACCCAGTTCCTGATCGTCGAGAACGACGAGCAACTGGACAAGTTTCTGGAAATCCCCGATGGCGCGCCGGGCCGTCGAGAAGGTCATCATCCTTGAGGACGAGGGCCTGCACGATCTGAAGGGGGATCGGTTCCTGTTTCTTGACGAGCTCTACGATCTGGGCCGCCAGCATCTGGCCGAGCATCCCAAGATGTTCGAGGCCGAGATCGAGAAGGTGCAGGCCGGGGATACCGCCCTGCTGATCTATACATCGGGCACCACCGGCGCGCCCAAGGGGGCGATGCTGAGCCATGAGAACATCATGGCGGCGATCGAGGGCGGCATCCGCGCGCTGCCGCACGGATTCCAGCGACGAGCAGCTGTGCTTCCTGCCGCTGTGCCATATCCTCGAGCGTGACAGTCTCGATCTATTTCCCGCTGGCGGTGCGCTCCACGGTGAATTTCGCGGAAAGCCCGGAGACCGTGTTCGACAACCTGCACGAGGTCAGCCCGCACGTCTTCACCGCCGTGCCGCGCGTCTGGGAGAAGGTCTATTCCCGCGTCACCGTGCTGTCGATGGAGGCGACGACACTGGGCAAGCTGGGCCTTCAAGGCCGCGTTGGCGCGTGGGCATGAAGCGCGCCACGCTGATGCAGGAGGGCAAGCCCGTGCCCGCGACGACCGCGCTGGGTTACAGGCTGTGCGGATTTCCTCGTGTTCCGCAACCTGCGCCGGATGCTGGGCCTGGACCGTCTGCGGCAGGGCACATCGGGCGCGGCGCCGATCTCGCCCGACCTGCTGATGTGGTATCGCGCCATCGGCGTGCCGCTGCTGGAAGGCTACGGCATGACCGAGAACGCCGGGTCTGGCCACGGTGAATACCGACGAGGACAACCGCCTCGGCTCGGTGGGCCGCGCCGTGCCCGGCGTGCAGACTGCGCATCGCGCGATGACGGCGAGATCCAGACCTACGGGCTGAACAATTTCATGGGCTACTGGCGCAACAACGAAAAGACCGCCGAGACCTATACCGATGACGGCTGGCTGCGGACCGGCGATGTCGGCCGGCTCGACAACGACGGGTTCCTGACCATCACGGCCGCCTCAAGGACATCATCATCACGGCGGGCGGCAAGAACATCACCCCGGCCGAGATCGAGAGCCGGTTGAAGTTCTCGCCATTACATCTCGGATGCGGTGGTGATCGGCGACAAGCGCAAGTTCCTGACCTGCCTGATCATGATCGACCAGGAAAACGTCGAGAAATACGCCCAGGACAACAAGCGTGCCGTTCTCGGATTTCGCCTCGCTTTGCGCGGGCGGAACCCGTGCTGGATCTGATCCGCGCCGAGATGGACCAGGTGAACAAGGAATTCGCCCGCGTGGAGCAGATCAAGGATTTCCGCCTGATCGACGTTCTGCTGACGGCGGAGGACGAGGAGTTGACGGCAACGATGAAACTGCGCCGCAGCTTTGTCGAAAAGCGCCACAAGGCGCTGATTGATGATATGTATGAATGAATCCCGCAATCGGGGTGTTTCTGGGAGGAGACCAAACATGAAGAAAATGATGACATCGCTCTTTGCCGGTGCGGTCGCTCTGGGCATGGCCCAGGCTGCCGTGGCGCAGACACAGGGTGTGACCGATACCGAAGTGGTGCTCGGCTCGGTCAACGACCTGTCCGGCATCTTCGCCGCCGTGGGCGTGCCTGCCGTCAATGGCGCGAACCTCAAGTTCGATCAGGTGAACGCGGCAGGCGGCGTGCATGGCCGCCAGATCCGCTTCGTGGTCGAGGATCACGCGCTACCAGCTGCCGAAGTCGACGCAGGCCTATAACAAGCTGATCAACCGCGATCAGGTCTTCGCCAACCTGCTGAGCCTTGGCACGCCGCACAACCTTGCCGGTTTCCAGCTGATGGACCCCAAGGGCATGTTCAACATCAACCCGCTGACCGCCGCGCGCGCAGATGCTGCAGGAACCCGTCGACAACAAGTTCACGGGCTTTTCCAGCTATTACGACCAGACCACGGCGGGGATGCGCTATCTGGCGAATGAATATGGGCTGACCAAGGTCTGCACCATGTATCTGCCGACCGACTTCGGTCTGGAAATCTCGAACGCGACCAAGGAACAGGCCGAGGGTCTGGGCCTGACCTTCGTGTCGGAAACCACGCACAAGCCGGATGAGCAGGAATTCGTGGGCGCGGTGCAGAAGCTGCGCGCGGATGGCTGCGAGATCGTGACCATGGCGCTGGGTGTGCGCGCGGGCATCACCGTTGTGGGCACCGCCAAGCAGCTTGGCTGGACCGATGTGAAGTTCCTGGCGACGTCGGCCGGTTTCCTTGAGGCCGTGGCCGCTGTGCCCGGTGGCGTGACCGACGGTCTCTATGCCGCTTCCGGCTGGGTGGACCTGCAGGCGCGTCGCGAAGATCCCGCCCCCGCCAAGTTCATCGCCGAGTATGAGGCCGCCTTCGGTCAGCCTGCGACCGGCTTTGCGATGCTGGGCTATAACGCCGCCGAAACCGTGGTGCGCGCGCTGGAAGCGGCAGGTCCCGACCTGACGCAGGACAGCTTCCGCGCGGCGATGGAAGGTCTGGACTATTACAGCGACCTGCTGGACACCCAGATCAAATACAGCGCCGACAACCATCAGGGTGCCAATGACATCACCATCTCGGTGGTGGAAAACGGCTTGTGGAAGCTGGTTGGCCGCGAGTGATCTGATATCACTTTGATATCGGGAAAGGGGCGCTGCGGCGCCCCTTTGCTTTTGGCGGGATCAGGCGAAGAGATCGTCCAGTTCGGCGTAGTCCGGCAGCGTCCGGTCGATGGCGCGGCCTGCGTGCAGAACGATCCGGTCCGACTGCGGGCGCGAGAAAAGCTCGGACCAGTCGCGGGCGCGGGTGATGACCAGATCGGCAGGCGCGCCGGGGGACAGTGAGGGCGCGGCAAAGCCGCAGGCGCGCGCGGGATTGCCCAGGAAGGCCTGCACCCAGTCGGGGTCGGAATGATCCAGATGCCCGATCCGTGTCGCCTCGCGCATGACTTCCAGCATGTCGAGATCGCCATAGGCATAGAACGGGTCGCGCGTGTTGTCGGAGGCGAAGCTGACGTTGATGCCGCGGGCCTTCATCTCGTGCACCACGGTCAGGCCGCGCCAGCGGGGCGTGCGGCCGGCCTGTCGCGCTTGCAGATAGAGGTTGCACATGGGCAGCGACACGATGTTCAGCCCGGCCTTGGCCACCAGATCCAGCGTGCGGTCACATTCCGCCGCGTCCTGCACCGCCAGCGAGCAGCAATGCCCGACGGTGACGGGCGCGTCGAAGCCGGTTTCGATCACGGTTTCGGCGATCAGGCGCAGGGTGGCCACATCGGGATCGCCGGTTTCGTCGGCGTGGAAATCCACCTCCAGCCCGCGCTCTGCGGCGATGCGGAAAAAGGCCGTCAGGCGGTCGCGGATATCGGGCACCGGATAGGTGACCATGCCCAGCACACCGCCGCTGTCCGCGACGATATCGGCGGTCTTGAGGAAATCGCCGCCCATATCCGCCCGGTCCACCCCGATCAGGCAGGAGGCCTGAAGCGCGATCCGCCCCGCCCAGTCGGCGCGCATCTCGCGGAAGACGGGCCAGCTGATGCTGTCCTGCGGCGGGATGCTGTCCAGATGGGTGCGGATCGCGGTCGTGCCATGGGCAAAGGCGCAGCGCAGCGCGAAATCCATACGCCGCCGCACGTCCTCGGCCGTCCAGTTGGCGATGCGGTCGTCGCTCGACGGTGGTCAGCGCGCCCATGAAGCTGCCGTCCGGGTTGGCGGCGCGGGGCCAGATGTGGCCCTTGTCCAGATGGGTGTGCATGTCGGTGAAGCCGGGGAAGACCATCGCGCCGCCCATGTCCACCGTCACATCGCCGGGGCCGTCCACGATCCGGCCATCCGCGATGGTCAGGCCGGTCCGCATGAGGCCGCCGTCCTGCCCAGCAGGCAGGCCGGGACGGTCAGGTTCTCGAGGCGCAGGCGGGCCGCCTGCGGCAGGGTCTTGAAATCCATGGTATTCCCCGTTCAGGTTTCGCGCTTGATCGCACTTTCATGCCATTTGCGCAGCAGCATATGGCTCAGGAACGACAGTCCGGCGAAGATGACAACCCCGGTGATGGCGATCAGCAGCAGCGCCGCGAACATGCGCGGGATGTTCAGGCGGTAGCCGGCTTCGAGGATGCGGAAGGCCAGACCCGATCCGATCCCGCCCGTGCCCGCCACATATTCCGCGACCACGGCCCCGATCAGCGCAAGGCCGCCCGCGATCCGCAGACCGCCCAGGAAATACGGCAGGGCCGAGGGCAGGCGCAGATAGCGCAGCGTCTGCCAGCGCGTCGCGCCATAGATGCGGAAGAGGTCGCGCAGGTTGTGGTCGGCCGAGTTCAGGCCCAGCGTGGTGTTCGACAGCACCGGAAAGAAGGCCACGAGCCAGGCGCACATCAGCAGGCCCGCCGTGCGGCTGTCCACATAGATGAAGATCAGCGGCGCGATGGCGACGATGGGCGTCACCTGCAGGATCACGGCATAGGGGTAGAAGGACATCTCGACCAGCCGCGACTGGGTGAACAGCACCGCCAGCCCGACGCCGCCGATCACCGCCACCGCCAGCGCCATCAGGGTGATCTGGAGCGTGACCAGAAGCGCATCGAGCAGCATGGCCCAATCCTGCACCAGCGTGGTCCAGACCAGACCCGGACCGGGCAGGATGTAATGCGGGATGTCGTTCCAGACCACCAGCCTGTCCCAGCCGATGATCGCAAGGATCAGCACCACCAGCGGCAGCAGCCATTTGCCGATCTTGTCGAACCGTTGCAGGCGCAGGCGGCGCATGTCCTCGGCGTCGAGGGCGACGGTCTCGGGCGCGGGTGCCTTGGCCGGGCGTGTCTCGGTCAGGCTCATGCGGGCTCTCCCATGGCTTCGTGCAGCGCGTCGGATGCCTCGCGGCACAGGGCCGCGTATTCGGCGGAGGTGCGGAAATCCTCGTCCCGCGGATAGGGCGCGTCGACCGTGACCTCGCGGATGACGCGGCCGGGGCGCGCGGCCATCACGACGATCCGGTCGGACAGGAACACGCGATTCAAAGACCGAATGGGTGACGAAGATCACCGTGCAGCCGATCGCCTCCTTCAGCTTCAGAAGATCGTTGTTCAGCTTGAAGCGCGTGATCTCGTCCAGCGCGGCAAAGGGTTCGTCCATCAGGATCAGGCGCGGCTTGGTGACCATCGCGCGGGCGATCGAGACGCGCATCTTCATGCCGCCCGACAATTCGCGCGGATAGGCGTTCTGGAATTTCTCCAGCCCGACCAGTTTCAGCACCTCCAGCACCTCGTCCTTGACGGCCGCATAGGGCTGTGCCGCGCAGGCGGAACGGCAGCCAGACGTTCTGCGCCACCGTGGCCCAGGGCATCAGCGTGGGTTCCTGAAACACCACGCCCAGATCGTTCTCGCCCTGCCCACCGGCCCAGTGCGATCTTGCCGCGACTGGGCAGCGACAGGCCCGCGATCAGGCGCAGCGCCGTGGATTTGCCGCAGCCGGACGGCCCCAGAAGCGAGATGAAATCGCCCTGGTTGACCGTCAGGTTCATCGCCTTGAGGGCGACGACATCCCCGTTGAAGGTCTTGTCGACGCCGATCATCTCAAGCACGGGAGGGCGCTGGCCCAGGGGCGGGCGTTCGGGTCTGCTCATCGGATGGCTTCCTTGCTGGAATGGCGAGGGGGCCGACAGGCGGCCGGCCGCCTGCCCTGCCTCAGTTCTTGGGGCGCAGATCCATGCCCAGCCCCTTGCCCACGAATTCGGTGGTGAAGCTGGCTTTCCAGTCGACCGTATCGGCGATCACACCGGCTTCGACCATCTTGTCGAAGAAATCCTCGACCTTGGCGTCGGTCATCACACCGATGCCCATGTTCCAGCGCGTCGCCGGAATCGACGATGCCCTGTTCGATCATCTTGCTGATGGCGAAGTCGATCTTGTCGTGCGGTCATGTCCGGGTTGGCCGCGAGGATCAGTTCCTTGGCGGCGGCGTTGTCACCGTAGAGGAAGTTGTACCAGCCCAGGATCGAGCCATCGACGAAGCATTTGACCGCCTCGGGATTGGATTCAGCGATGGTGCCGCATCATTTCGATCGTGGTGGCATAGGTCGAATAGCCCGCATCGGCGATCAGGAAGACATTCGGCACGAAACCGGCCTGCGTTTCGATGGCATAGGGTTCGGAGGACAGGAAGCCCTGCATCCCCATGCGCTTGTCCGCAAGGAAGGGCGCGGGGTTGAACGTATAGGGCTGGCGCTGTTCGACGGTGAAGCCATGCGCCGCGATCATCCACTGGTAGTAGGAGGTGAAGCCGTTGTCGCCGATCAGCAGCGTCAGGTCCTTGAGCTCTTCCCAGGTGTCGGCCTCGCCGGGATGGGCGATGATGACCTGCGGGTGTTTCTGGAAGGTGGCCATGACGGACACGACCGGGATATTCTCGGCCACGGCGTTGAAGGCCTGCAGCATGTCGCCGCCCATGTGGAACTGGATCCGGTCGGCCATCAGCAGGGCGCGGTTGTTGACCTGCGGGCCGCCCGAGACGATCTCGACCTCGAGCCCGCAGGCGGCATAGGTGCCATCGGCCACGGACTGGTAGAAGCCGCCATGTTCGGCCTGTGCCAGCCAGTTGGTGCCGAAGGTGACTTTCTGTTGTGCCACGGCAGGCATGGCCACGGCCGTCAGCGCCAGCGCGGCGGCTGTTGCGGCGATACGATTCCCTGTCAGTTTCATTGAGCGACTCCCCGTTGGGTCTGGTTTCTGAACCCTGTCTAGGGCCGCAATTCGCAACGCAGGAAGCGTGGCCAGCGGGAATTGCGGCGCGCCGCGTGCACATGTCCAAAGATTGTGCAGAGCCGACATTGCCTGCCGCATCCTTGGGCGAAACGGCAGGTCGGTGGCGGAAAACAGCCCCGGATGTCCCCCAGACCGCTGCCAAGCGCGCGGCCCCGGTGGCAGAACCTGTGCGAAAGACATGCAGACTCAGCCCTCTGGAAAGGCCATCCCATGACACCCAATGTGCAAGCCGCGCGTGATGCGCTGGCCCATCTCGAGATCGACGAGAACCCCGCCGCGCTGAAATCCAAGAGCCGCGATTTCTTCTGGTATTCGCCGGTGCTCAAGACGCGTCTGGATCATCTGGTGGGCGATTTCGTGGTGGCCCCGAAGACCGAGGCCGAAGTGATCGAGGTGCTGAAGACCTGCTATGCCCATGACGTGCCGGTCACGACGCGGGGCGCGGGAACGGGCAATTACGGGCAGGCGATGCCGCTGGCCGGGGGCTGCATCCTGCATATGAAGAACATGGCGGCGGTCAAGGAAGTGCACCCCGGTCGCGTGATCGTGGAACCGGGCTGCCTGCTCAAGGATGTGGATGCCGCCACAAAGGCCCATTCGGCGCAGGAGTTGCGGATGTTCTCGTCCACATGGGCGACGGCGACCATCGGCGGTTTCGTCGCGGGCGGGTCGGGCGGCGTGGGGTCGGTCACATGGGGCAGCCTGCGCGATCTGGGCAATATCATCCGCCTGCGTGTCGTGACGATGGAGGCCGAGCCCCGCATCCTTGAATTCCGGGGCGAGGAACTTGCCCGCGTCAGCCACGCCTATGGCACTAACGGGATCATCACCGAACTGGAGATGCCGCTGGCCCCGGCCTATGACTGGACCGGGCTGTTCGTGGCCTTCGACACGTTCGAGGAAGCCGCCACCTATGCCGAGGAGATCGCCAATCAGGACGGTATCCTTGTCAAGCTGGTCACCGTGTTCGAGACCCCGATCCCGCAGGCCTATTTCCAGCGGGTGAAACCCTATATCGGCGAGGGTCAGCACATGGTCGCGCTGATGGTGGCCCCGCACAGCATGGACGGGTTCAACACCTTCACCGCGCGGCGGCCCGGCGCCACGGTCATCTACCGCTCGGACAATGATACCTGGGAAAAGGGTCCCGGGGCCGTGTTCGAATATGGCTGGAACCACACCACCCTGCGCGCGCTGAAGGTCGATCCGTCGATCACCTATCTGCAGGTGCGCTATGGCTATCCTGACCATCAGGCCAAGGTGGCCGCGATCCGCAAGGCCCTGGGCGCGGAGGGCGAGGTGATGCAGCATCTGGAAGTGCTGCGCGAGAACGGCAAGGTGATGTTCGCGGGGCTGAGCCTTGTGAAGTTCACCACCGAGGAGCGGCTGGACGAGATCGTGAAGATCCACGAGGATCTGGGCTGCATGATCTTCAACCCGCATCGCTATACGCTGGAGGAAGGCGGGCGGCAGACCGTCGATGACCGGCAGCTCAACTTCAAGCGCGAGGCCGATCCCAAGGGCTTGCTGAACCCCGGCAAGATGATCGCCTGGGATGATCCCGACTGGAAGTTCGAAGGCGTCTACCAGTATCCCCGGATGCGGGCGGCGGAATGACCCGCGCGCTGGTGGTCTTCGCCCACCCCTGCCCCGAGAGTTTCTCGGCCAGTCTGCACGGCACCGTGGTGCAGACCCTGACCGCGCGAGGCTGGGAGGTGGACGATTGCGACCTGAACGCCGAAGGGTTCAACCCGGTGCTGTCCGAGGCCGGAACGGCGCGGCTATCACGAGGTGGGGCCGAACCTTGCGCCGGTCGCGGGCTATGTCGAACGGCTGCGCGCGGCGCAGGCGCTGGTGCTGGTGTTCCCGGTGTGGAACTTCGGCTACCCTGCGATCCTGAAAGGGTTCTTCGACCGGGTGTTCCTGCCCGGCGTGTCCTTCCGGCTGGAGGATGGCAAGGTGCGTCCGAACCTGACCCATATCCGCAAGCTGGCCGCCGTGACCACCTATGGCGGGACACGGATGCGGGCGCTGCTGGCGGGCGATCCGCCGCGCCATGTGGTCAAGCGGGCGGTCTGGCATGTGACGCGTCCCGATACGCTGCGCTATCTGGCGCTCTATGACATGAACCGGGCCAGCGACGCGCAGCGATCCGCGTTTCAGGCGCGGGTGGAACAGGAAATGAAGGTCTTCTGAATGCGCGCACTCGTCGTCTATTGCCACCCCGATCCCGCCAGTTTCACCGCAGCCGTGCGCGATCTGATCTGCACGCGGCTGGAGGAGGCCGGGGCCGAGGTGCGCCTGCTGGATCTCTATGCGCGCGGCTTCGACGGGGCGTTGAGCCGTGACGAATGGCAGGGCTATCTGGACAGCCCCGCCAATCGCGCGCCCGTGGCCGAGGATGCCGCAGCGCTGGAGTGGTGCGATACGCTGATCTTCGTCTACCCTACGTGGTGGTATGGTCTGCCCGCGATCCTCAAGGGGTGGCTGGACCGGGTGATGCTGCCCGATGTGGCCTTTCTGATGCCGGACGGGGTGAACAAGACGATCCGGCCCGGCCTGACCCATGTGACGCGGCTGGGCGTCTTCACCACCTGCGGGGCCAGTCGCTGGCTGACGTTTCTTGTCGGCGCGCCGGGCAAGCGCACGTTGCTGCGCGGGGTCCGGCTGCTCTGCGCCCGTGGTTGCCGCACGGCCTTTGCCGCGCATTACCTGATGGACAGCTCGACCCCGGCCAGCCGCGCCGCGCATCTGGCGCGGGTGGGCCGCGCGATGGACAAGCTGATCGGCGGCAAGGGCCGACAGCCGCAAGAAAGCCGCGCATGAGCACGATCCCGATCCTGGACTGGCGCCGCTTCCGGCAGGCGGAGGACCGCGCGGGCTTTGTCGCGGACCTTGGGCAGGCCTGTCGCGGGACGGGGTTTTTCCTGCTGACCGGACATGGCATCGCCGACGCGCTGATGCGAGGAGGTCTTCGCCCGCTCGGCCGCGTTCTTCGCCCTGCCTGCGGCGGACAAGACGCCGCTGTCGATCCGGACCAATCCGCATAATCGCGGCTGGGCGATGATGGGGTCGGAACGGCTGGACGAGAGATCGGGGCAGATCGACCGGAAAGAGGCCTTCAACATCGGGCTGGAGATGAGCGCGGACGATCCGCGCCTGTTGCGCGGCGAGCCGTTTCGCGGCGTGAACCTCTGGCCCGATCTGGAGGGGTTCCGCAGCACGATGCTGGATTATTTCGATGCAGTCTGGCGGCTGGGCACCGGGTTGATGCGGGCCGTGGCGCGCGATCTGAAACTGCATCCGCAGTTCTTCGATCTGGATTTCGACGCCCCCATGGCGACGCTGCGCCTGCTGCACTATCCCGCCGCCAGCGGCGACAGCGGCCGAGATCGGTGCGGGCGCCCATACCGACTATGGCGCGCTGACCCTGCTGGCGACGGACGGCACCGCAGGGTTGCAGGTGCGCGGCAAGGGCGGCGACTGGCTGGACGTGCCGCATGTGCCGGGCGCGCTGGTGGTGAATATCGGCGATTGCCTGATGCGCTGGACCAATGACATCTATGCCTCGACCCCGCATCGCGTGCTGCCGCCGCCACGCCCGCGCCAGTCGGTGGCGTTCTTTCTGGACCCGAACCCCGACAGCATGATCGCCGCCCTGCCCGGAACCGGCAGTCCGCGATATGCTCCGATCCTTGCCGCCGACTATCTCAGGTCGCGGCTGGATGCCACCTACAGACCGGAAGGCAAAGCATGAGACGACTGGACTGGGCCCAATACCGCGCCCCCGAATTCGCCCTGATCGACCCGAAGGAGACGATCGCCATCCTGCCCACGGCCGCCGTGGAACAGCATGGCCCGCATCTGCCGGTGGGCGTGGACATGATGATCGCCGAAGGGATGCTGGCCGCCCTGCGCCGCCAGTGCCCCGAGGATCTGGATATCCGCATCCTGCCCGTGCAGGCCGTGGGCAAGTCGAACGAGCATCTGCACGCGGCGGGCACCCTGACCCTGTCGGCGCAGACGGCCCTCGCGGCCTGGGTCGAGGTGGGGCTGTCCGTGGCCCGCGCCGGGGTGCGCAAGATCGTGATCGTCAACAGCCACGGCGGCAATCTTGATCTGGTGTCGATCCTGTCGCGGGAATTGCGGGTGCGGGCGGGCATGATGGCGGTGAAATGCCAGTGGAGTTCCTTTGGCCAACCGGCGGGCATGTATCCGCCGCGCGAACTGACCTATGGTATCCACGGTGGCGACGTGGAAACCTCGATCATGCTGGCGTTGCATCCCGAACTGGTGGACATGGGGGCAGCACAGGATTTCACCTCCAGTGCCGAGGGGGCGCCGATCCCCCCGGTGGGGCCGATCTCGCTGGGCTGGATTTCGGCCGATCTGAACCCTGCAGGCACCGTCGGCAATGCCGCTGTCGCCACAGCCGAGAAGGGTGAGGCGACGATCCGGCATCAGGTGTCCGGTTTGATCGCCATGATGCGGGCGCTGAAGGACCTGCCGCTTGAGGGATACACCCCTGTTGCCCAATCGGGACAGTTTCCCTGATTCGCCATATGGGTGTATTTCCGTAACGCGTCGATCTTGTAGTCCCTGTCGGTCTCGGCCAGTATGTCGAAATTATGACACGGGATTAAGACAATGCGATTAAGCCTGCAATTTCCGCAGCTTGGGAAAGCCGAATTATTCGAGGACATGCCGTCCAGCAGCGTTTCCGAATTCATAGACTCCTGCGAGCTGCGCACCGTACCAAGCGGTATGGTCATTTTGCAGCAACATGCCGATGCCTCCGGGATGATCGTGATCGCGCATGGCTGTGTCGAAGTGTCCCTGATGAACGCGGACAATCACGTGGCCATCATCCATCATGCCCGCGAAGGCGAGACGCTGGGCGAGATCGAGGCCATCTCGCGCCAGCCCATTCTGGCGTCCTGCACGGCCGTGGGACCGGTCACCTATCTGTCCTGTCCCGTCCCGCTTCTGGCCGCGCGTCTGACCAACCCGCTGATCCTGCGCAATGTCATGCGGATCACGCGGGGGCGGCTTCTGCGGGACAATCAGCGCAAATACATGGACCAGAACTATCCGCTGGACCGGCGCGTCTGCGCCTATCTCCTGCGGCTGTCGGATCGCAGCAACCGCGTGATGCAAAGCCAGGGCTATATCGCCAATCTGGCCAGTTGTTCGCGCCAGTCGATCAACCGCGCCTTGGCAGGGCTGCGCGCGGAGGGGCTGATCGCGGTCGAGAAGGGCAAGATCCGGCTTGTCGACCGCGCGGGGATCGAGCGCAAGCTGGCCGGGCAATAGCGCCCGCGCGGGGCTGTCGCCTCAACCGTCCAGCGGGATCACGTCGACGGCCTGCCGGCTGGTCTGGCCACCGGCCACGCGCAGCATCCCCTTGACCGGGGAGACATCCGCATAGTCGCGCCCGCGGGCCACCGCGATATGGTCAGGGCCTGCCACACAGTCATTGGTCGGGTCGAATTCGATCCAGCCCGCCTGCGGCCCGCACCAGGCCCGCACCCAGGCATGCATCGCGTCGGCCCCTTCCAGACGGGGACGACCGGGGGGCGGTCTGGTTCTGAGAAAGCCGCTGACATAGCCCGCCGGGATGCCAAGACTGCGCAGCGCGGCGATCATGATGTGGGACATGTCCTGACACACGCCGCGCCGGTTCGCGAAAGCCTCGGCCAGCGGGGTGTCCACTGTCGTGGCCTTGGCGTCGAAGCGGATGTGCCCGTGCAGGGCGGCCCCGATGGTCAGCACCGTCTGATGCGCGGTGGCTGACGCGGGCTGCCCTGCGACGGCATCGCGGGCGTAATCCGCGATCTGCGGCAGCAGCGGCACCCGCACCGAGGCGGCGATGAAATGCAGCGGAGAGTCCGCCCCAAGGTCGCGGCATGTGCCCAGAACGGCGGGCATCTCGGTCAGGGTCACGGACCGCGCTGGCTGCGGTGCGTGATCATGGCGTTCGACCCGCGCCTTGAGGGTCAGATCGACATTGTCATGGGCACCGCGCAGGGCGAATTCGACCGTGGGATTGCCGAAGAAGTCGGTCCAGCTACGCCGTTCGACCGGGCGCGGGACGATATCGACAAGGGCGGCCACGACGCGCTGGCGGCCCGGCATGTCCAGCGGCATGATCCGCAGCAACTGCCGCCCGCCGGCGGCGGCACCGGTGTAGTCGTAGTGGATGTTCAGCACGATGTCATAGATCATGGATCATCCCCATCGCTACAGCAGAAAGGCGTCGTGAAGCGCCGTGGACAGGCCCAGAATATCGCCATGCAGCGCCTTGAGCGCGGCGCTGTCCAGCGTATCGACCGTGTGAAGGGCAACCCGCGTGTCCAGCTCCAGCACCCGGCGTTCGAAATCGGTGATCTGCGCTTCGGGCCGATGGGCGGCCAGATCGTCCACACGGTTGCGTATGGCCATCAGGTGAAACCGGATCGAGCGCGGGTTCTGCGGGTCCAGCGCCAGCATGTCGATCACGCTGCTGCGGGTGGTGGTAACCGCATAGCGCTGCCGGTGGATCATGATGCTGTCCCCGAACTCGATCGCCAGATCCAGCGCGCCGTCTGGGGCCTTGGGGCCGGTCGTCACGGCCAGAAGGTCGGCCATCATCGCCGCGCGTTCCAGCGAGCGGCCGATGGTCAGGAATTGCCAGCCCGCAGCGCGATACATGTTCTCGTGGACCAGACCCGAAAAGCCCGCGATCTTGCGCAGAAGCACGCTCATCACCAGCGCGGCATCCGTGCCCAGCTCGGCGGTGCGGGCGATGCGGTCCATGGATTTCTCGAGATCCTTGAGCGCGGCCCAGCCATCCACCGAGAAACGGTCGCGGATCTGGCTGGCGCTGTTCACCGCCGAGGCCAGCGTGCCGCGCAAGCCCTCGGGCACGGGCTGCTCCGGGTCGATCGCCAGCACGCGCAGGCGCTCGCGGATCAGGGCCAGAAGCGGCGCGGTCGCGGCCTCGTCCAGACGGCTGTGATAGGCGCGGGTCAGGCGCAGGATACCTTCGGTGCGCTCCACATAGCGGCCCAGCCAGAAGAGGTTATCGGCCGCGCGCGCGGGCAGCGGGCCAAGCTGCGCGCGCTGAAAGGGCGTATCCGGCGGGGCCAGCATCGAGACGGGTTCGACCGCCGTGTCGCTGACCACCCAGACATCGGCCACGGCCCCGCCCTGCCCCATGGCGATGGCGGTCGCGTCCGAGCCGGTGCCGATCCGGCCAAAGCCGCCGGGCATGACCTGCCAGCCCTGCGGCGTGCGCGCCAGAAACACGCGGATCGTCATCGGGCGCGGGACCAGCCCGCCATCCTCGAACACCGGGGTGGTGGACAGGGTCACCATCTCCTGCCCGACAAGCCGGGCGGCATTCGCGGTCAGCCATGTGTCAAGCGCGCCGCCCTCGTCGCCGCGCAACTGCCCGCCGATGGCATGGGTGGCCTTGGTCTCGAATGGCAGGCGGGTGGACAGGGCCGGTCCGATCATCATGCGCGCGGCATTGGCGCGCACATGCGCCAGTTCCGCAGGCTGTCCGCACCACCATGTCGCGACATTGGGCAGCGCCAGCGGCTGGCCGGTCAGATGGCGGCTGATCCGGGGCAGGAAGGCCATCAGGGCCTGCGTCTCAAGCACGCCGACCCCCAGCGCGTTGACCATCGTCACCTGCCCCTGCCGGATCGCCGAGACCAGACCCGGTGTGCCGATCTGCGACTGTTCGGCCAGTTCCAGCGGGTCGGTCCAGATCGAATCCATCCGTCGCCACAGCACCTCGACCGGGACAAGGCCCTGCACGGTGCGGACCTGCAAGCGGCCCTGCTCGACCGTCAGATCCTCGCCCGCCAGCAGGCTGAGGCCAAGGTAGCGCGCGATATAGGCCTGTTCGTAATAGGTATCGGTCAGCGGCCCCGGCGTCAGGATGCCGATCCGCGCAGCCGGATCGGCGCGCAGATGGTCCAGCCCCTCGCGGAAGGCACGGAAGAACCCGGCCAGACGGTGCACATTGGTCTGGCGGAACAGATCCGGGAAGACGCGCGATGTCGCCACCCGGTTCTCAAGCGCGAAACCCGCCCCCGAGGGCGCGTCGGTGCGATCCGACAGCACCCACCAGCGCCCGTCGGGACCGCGCCCGATCTCGAAGCCGATGAAATGCAGGAAGTTGCCCGACCGGGGTTTCACCCCCACCATCGGGCGCAGCCATTCGGGGCTTTGTGCGATCAGGCTCGCGGGCAGATGCCCCTCGGCCACCAGACGGTTGTCGCCGTAAAGATCGGCCACCACCTGTTCCAGCAGATCGGCGCGCTGGATCAGGCCCGCGCTGATGCTGCTCCATTCCGCCTCGGGCAGGATGATCGGCACCGGGCTGAAGGGCCAGTCGCGCCCGGACAGGGTGGTGTCGCCATAGCTGCGGAAAAAGACGCCTGCATCGGCCAGATACTGATCGCCGCGCGCGAAATCATGCGCGATCTCGTCCGGGGTCAGGCGCGACAGATGGGCCAGCAGACCGGACCAGCCGGGCCGCATCCGGCCCGCTTCGTCGCAGAGTTCGTCCGGCACGCCCGGCAGGGGGCGATAGCGCTGGAACAGGGGCACGCCCCCGTTCGTCGGGTGCGCCAGCACCCGCCATCAGATGCCAGCCGCCCGCCGCAGGTCAAGGGTCATCGGCACTTCGGGGTGCGGCGTCTCGGGCACCGGCTCATAGAAGCCGGCGGTGTGACCATGCGGTTCGAACCGGGCCAGACGCCGCGCCTCGGCCTCGTTGCCGTTGACCGGGAAGGTGTCGTAGTTGCGCCCGCCGGGATGGGCGACGTGATAGGTGCACCCGCCCAGCGCGCGCCCTGTCCAGGTGTCGTAGATGTCGAAGGTCAGCGGCGCGTTGACCGGCAGGACAGGATGCAGCGCCAGAGGCGGTTGCCACGCCTTGAAGCGCACACCCGCGACGCGACACGCCATTGGTGCCGGTCTTTTGCAGCGGCAGGCGGCGGCGGTTGCAGGTGACGGTATAGCGATCCGGGTCCGACGCTGGTCAGCTTGACCTGCAAGCCGTTCGACCGAACTGTCGGTATAGCGCACGGTGCCGCCGATGGCCCCGGTTTCGCCCATGACATGCCACGGCTCCAGCGCCTGGCGCAGTTCCAGGGTGACGCCCTCGACGCTCCACCTCGCCGCAGAAGGGAAAGCGGAACTCGGCCTGCGCCTTGAACCAGTCGGGGTTCAGATCGAAGCCGTGCTGGCGCAGATCGGCCAGCACCTCGAGGAAATCCTCCCAGACGAAATGCGGCAGCATGAAGCGGTCTGACAGGGTGGTGCCCCAGCGGGTCAGGCTGCCCTTGATCGGGCTGGCCCACATGCGCGCGATCAGGGCGCGGATCAGCAGTTGCTGCGCCAGGCTCATGCGCGGGTTGGGCGGCATCTCGAAGCCGCGAAACTCGACCAGACCCAAGGCGCCCGGTGGGACCATCGGGGGAGTAGAGCTTGTCGATGCAGATCTCGGCCCGGTGGGTGTTGCCGGTCACATCGACCAGCAGGTTGCGGAACAGACGGTCCACCAGCCACGGCGCGGGCGGGGTGCCCTGCCCCGGCAGCGGGACTTGCGCCAGCGCGATTTCCAGCTCGTAGAGCGCGTCCATGCGCGCCTCGTCGATGCGGGGGGCCTGGCTTGTCGGGCCGATGAAGAGGCCCGAGAACAGATAGGACAGCGACGGGATGCCGCTGCCAGATGCAGGATCAGGCTGGCCAGCAGATCGGGACGGCGCAGGAACGGGCTGTCGCCGGGGGTCGCTCCGCCGACAACCACATGGTTGCCGCCGCCGGTGCCGGTGTGGCGCCCGTCGATCATGAACTTGTCGGCGCCGAGGCGCAGTTGCCGTGCCTCCTCATAGACCGCCTCGGTGGTGGCGACGCAGTCCTGCCCATGTGTGGGCCGGGTGGATGTTCACCTCGATCACGCCGGGATCGGGGGCGACGCGGATCACGTTCAGGCGCGGATCATGGGGCGGGCCATAGCCTTCGATATGCACCGGCAGGCCCAGTTTCTTGGCGGCGGCCTCGGCGGCGGCGACCAGATCAAGGTAATCCTCGACCTGTTCGACCGGCGGCATGAAGACGCAAAGCCGCCCGTCGCGGGGTTCCACGGAAATCGCGGTGCGCACCGCGCCGCCAAGCTCGCCGATGACCTGTTCGTTCCGGGTCTGGCCGGGTTCGGATGCGGTGAAGCGGGTTGCCTGCGCGGGATGCTGTGCAAGTTCGGCGGCCAGTTCCGGGAGCACCATCCGCTGGCATCTCCTGACCGGCGGCGCGGGCGAAACCCGGCAGCGGGCCACGATCCTCGAACGGATCGGAAGGGATCACATGGGGATAGCGCGCCTCGGGGATATGCGGCAAGGCGGCCAGCGGCAGGCGATAGCCCACAGGGCTGTCACCGGGGACCAGAAACAGGTGCCCGCGCCGCAGTGTTCCATTTCTCGGACCGCCAGACGCGGCCCGTGGCTTTCGCCTGCCAGCGCTGCACCGGCAGCACGAAACCCGATGGCTCGGTCAGGCCGCGTGCAAAGACGCGGGCGATGCGGCTGCGCTCCTCGGGGTCCTTGAGTTCGGAATTCTGCGGCGTCACGTTTTCGGGCAGGTTGCCTTCCTTGATGATCCATTCGGCAGGGTCTTCAAAGGCGGGCGTCACATTCTCGGCGGGCACACCCAGCGCCTCGGCCATGTTCGACAGCAGTGCTGAGGCCTGATCCGGGGTCACGGTCGCATCGGTCTCTTCCGGCGCGATCAGGTCGGGGTCGGTCCAGATCGGCTTGCCATCCCCCCGCCAGTAGAGCGAGAAGGTCCAGCGCGGCAGGGTTTCGCCCGGATACCATTTGCCCTGCCCGTAATGCAGGAAACCGCCCGGCGCAAAGCGGTCGCGCAGACGGCGGATCAGCGCGTCCGCGAAGATGCGCTTGGTCGGGCCGACCGCTTCGGTGTTCCATTCCGGCGCCTCGAAATCGACGATCGAGACGAAGGTCGGCTCGCCGCCCATGGTCAGGCGCACGTCGCCTTCGCGCAAGGCGGCATCCACCTTCTCGCCCAGCGCGTTCAGCTGCTCCCACGCCTCGTCCGAGAAGGGCTTGGTGATGCGCGGATGTTCGGCCACGCGGGTCACGCGTCATGTCGAAATCGAAGGTCACATTGGCAGCGCTGGCCAGACCCGAAATAGGGGCCGCGTTGCGGTAATGCGGGGTGGCGGCCAGCGGGACATGGCTTTCCCCGCCAGAAGGCCCGACGTCGGATCAAGCCCGATCCAGCCCGCGCCGGGCAGATAGACCTCGGCCCAGGCGTGCAGGTCGGTGAAATCATGGGTGGCCCCGACCGGGCCATCAACCGCGATCAGGTCGGGTTTCAACTGGATCAGGTAGCCGGACACGAAACGCGCCGCAAAGCCCAGATGCCGCAGCGCCTGCACCAGCAGCCAGCTTGTATCGCGGCACGATCCCCTGGCGGTCTCGAGCGTCTGCTCAGGGGTCTGCACACCCGGCTCCATCCGGATGACATAGCCGATGTCCTGCGCCAGCCGCGCGTTCAGCCCGACGATGAAATCGACTGTGCGCTGCGGATCGCGCGGCACGGTCGCAAGCCAGGCCTGCAACAGCGGCCCGGCGGGTTCGGCGGTGCGATAGATCACCAGATCCTCGGCCACATCCTCGGGATAGGTGAAGGGCCAGACGTCGGCCAATTCCTCGACGAAGAAATCGAAGGGATTGTAGACGGTCATGTCGGCGATCAGATCGACCTCGATCTTCAACTCGCGCACCGGTTCGGGAAAGACATAGCGGGCCAGCCAGTTGCCGTAGGGGTCCTGCTGGTAATTCACGAAGTGATTGGCCGGGCTGACCTTCAACGCATGGGACACGACCCGCGTGCGGCTGTGCGGCGCGGGGCGCAGGCGGATGATCTGCGGACCCAGACTGACCGGGCGGTCATATTGGTAATGGGTCAGGTGATGAATGCTGGCAAGGATGGACATGGGCACCTTTGGGGTCAGGTCTGCCCCTTCGTTTTTTCACACCCCCCCCTGTCATACCATCACAAACTGCGTGGAGGGCCGGATTAACCCTTATCCGCCTGAATTTCCGGCATTCCCTCTGTCAGCCCTGGTGCAGCCTGTGGCGCTGTCGGCCCTGTGCATCGAAGTTGCCGGGATCAAGCCAGGCCGCGAATCCCGCGCGCAGGCGCGGCCATTCGCTGTCGATGATGGAAAACCACGCCGTGTCGCGGTTGCGGCCCTTATAGGTGATGGCCTGCCGGAAGGTGCCTTCGTAGGTGAAACCCAAACGCAGCGCCGCGCGGCGGGAGGGTTCATTGAGCGCGTCGCATTTCCATTCGTAGCGGCGATAGCCCAGTTCGTCGAAGGCGCGGGACATCATGAGAAACATCGCCTCGGTCGCGGCACGGGTCTGCGACAGGGCGGGGGAGAAGTTGATATTGCCCACCTCGATCACGCCATGGGCCGGGTCGATCCGCATGAGGCTGGCGACGCCCAAGGGTTTGCCGTCCACAAGGATCGTATGGAAGAGCGGATCATCGGTCAGGCAGGTGGCATCCATCCAGGCGCGATAGGCCGCCAGATCGGCAAAGGGACCGGCGGGAAGATAGGTCCAGATCCGGCCCTCGGCATCGGCGGCATAGGCGTCGAACAGAGCGCCGGCATGGGTATCGGGGTCCAGCGGAACCACGTCGCACCATCGCCCCTGCATCGGGCTGCGCGGCGGGCGCGGGCGCGGCAGGGCGATCGTCAGGGGCGCGCCGATCGGCTGTCCAAGGGCATTCACATGATCCGGCATCGCATCCTCTTTTTCCGTGGCTTCTCTGGCTCAGCTTAGCCGTGCCGCCGAGCGCAGGGACAGTGCCAGTTTGCCGGGTCAGCTACATCCAGCGCATCCGCGCGCGACCTGCCGCCACGGCACGGCGGATGTGATCCCGCGCGACCCGGAAGGCCACAGCGGCAAGGCCAGATGCAGCATCCTTTGCAATTTTATTGCGGCTTATCGCATTTTTAGAACTGATATATTGCATATTTCACGCTGAAACATGCAACTTACCGCGATCTGCACGGCTCCAGCGCAATCCCTGCAACCAATACACTCTCCGCACCGCGCACGGCAGCGGCGCGCAGGCGGTGCCGGGCTCTCCTCAGCCCCCGGCCTGCGGGCGCAGGATCATCTGGGTCTGGGTCACGATGGCGGCCAGCTTGCCCTCTCCGGTCGAGATCGTCGTCTGCCACACCATCGTCGAGCGGCCCTTGTGCAACGGCACCGTCACCGCGCGCGCGACATCCCCGATGGCGACAGGGCGGAAGAAGTTGGTCTTGCTTTCGATGGTGCTTGTCCCCTCGCCCTCCTTCAGGTTCAGGAAGGTCGCGGTGCCGCCCAGATTGTCGGCCAGCGCCATGAAGGCCCCGCCATGCAGCGTGTTGTTGCGATTGGCCAGCGCCTCGGTCACGGGCAGGTCCGCCTCGACCCGGTCAGGTGTCGCATGGGTGATGCGCAGCCCCAGCGTCACGGCGAAGGGTGGCTGTGCCTGTGCGATGGCGGCGATACGGTCCTGATCGGGGGTCATGGGCTGGGTCCTGTCCTGCGGGTCACGTTCAGGCAGGCATCATCGGCCCCGGTCCGGCGCTGTCAATGCCGCATGGACAAGCTGTCGCAACCGGTTTCCCTTGCCAATCCCCGCGTGGCACAGAGGATGGGGAAAACGGGAGAACGTAATGCGCCTGACCAAATTCACGGACTATTCCCTCCGCGTGCTGCTCTATGCCGCCAGCTTCGAGGATCAGCGGCTGACCACGATCGAGGAAACGGCGAAGGTCTTCGGCATCTCGCGCGCGCATCTGAAAAAGGTGGTGCTGCAACTGACGCAGAGCGGGTTTCTTGAAGGGGTGCGTGGCCGCGCGGGCGGCTATCGGCTGGCCCGCCCGGCGGACCAGATCAACCTTGGCGCGGTGATCCGGGTGACCGAACCGGATTTCGCGATGCTGGAATGTTTCCTGCCCGGCAATGCCTGCCGGATCACGCCGGTCTGCCGCCTGCCGCTGGTGGTGAACAAGGCGCTGGACGCTTTCGTGAGCACCTTTGACGCCTATACGCTGGCCGACATGAAGATCGAGGCCCGCCATTTCGATGCGCCGGTCCAGCCGGAGTATCCGCAGCGCGGCCCGAAACTGGCGGGCACGGCCTGATCGCAGGGCGGCTTGCCCCGCGCGCCAGCGGGATGTAGCCCTGCGGAATGCTGGTTCTTGAGAACATCATCACCGACCGCGGATCGCGCTATGCGGTGGCGGGCGCGCCCTGCACCTCGGAGGCGGAGGCGAAAGCCCTCGTCAAGACCCTGCGGGCGCGCAAGAAATTCGCCCGCGCCACGCATCACAGCTGGGCCGTTCTCACGGCGGATCAGGCGCTCAAGGCCGATGACGGAGAGGCGGGTGCCGGTCTGGTGATCCTGCGGATGCTGGAGCGCGAGCAGTTGCATGACCACCTTGTCATCGTCACGCGCTGGTATGGCGGCAAGCATCTGGGCGGTGACCGCTTCCGCCATGTGCAGGAGGCGGTGCGGCTCTACCTCGACACCCTGCGCGCGGGCTGAGCTGCGGGCGGTCGCATGCCATAGCGGCGCGACAACTTGTGGCGGCGGGTGAAGGCAGAGGCCACCAGAAGCACCGGCGTGGCCAGCAACGCCCCGGCAGGCCCCCAAAGCCAGGCACCGAAGGTGATCGCCATGAAGATCGTCAGGGCCGACTGCCGCATCTGACGCCCCACCAGCATGGGCGTCACGAACTGCCCTTCGACCGTGTTCAGTATCAGCAGCGACACCACCGGCAGAAACGCCATCTGCGGTACCGGAAACGAGACCAGCCCCACCCCGAGGATGATCAGCGCCATGATCGCGGGGCCGATATAGGGCATGAAGTTCAACACCCCCATCAGCAGGCCCCAGAGGAAGGGATTGGGCAGGCCGAACAGCCAGAACATCAGCGTGCTGACCAGACCGAGGCACGTGTTGATGATGGTGATGGCCAGCAGATAGGACGAGACATTGCTCTGGATGTCGCGCATCGCGCGGCCCAGCGCGCGGCGGCGCGATTGCGTCGCACCCAGCAGCATGACCCAGCGCCCCAGCAGCGCGCGCTCGCGCAGCATGAAGAAGGTCAGCACCGCCGCGTAAAGCGCGCCGCTGATGAACATCGGCACGGTCAGGGCCAGCCCTGTCAGCAGCGAGCCGCCGGAACTGGTCAGTTGCTCGATCGGGTCGATCTCCTCGCCATCGCTGTCGAAGCGCGGTCCCTGGATCGCATCGGTCAGGCCGCTGATCATGTTGCGCATCAAGCCGTCCAGCTTGCGCAGCACATCAGGCGCGCGCCGGTTCCATTCCTCGGCGGTGGGCAGGACGTAATAGACCAGCGCCACGATGACCGCGATGGACGTGATGACGATCACCGCCGCCGACAGGCTGCGCGGGATGTGCATCCGGTCCGCGGCGCGGGCCACCGGTTCGAGGGCGATGGCCCCCAGAAGGGCCAGCACCGTGGGAATGGCAAAGCTGCGCACGTCCTGCAATGTGCTGAGGATCATGAGGCTGGCCATGACGACCAGCGCCCATGTGGCGATTCTCGGAAAACCGCTCTGATCGGCCTGTGCGCGTATCATCGGGCGGGGCTCACTCGTCGCGCGCGCGGCGCAGGCGCAACGCCGTATCCAGACCGAAGACGAACGCCTCGGCCAGCGGCGGGTAGGGCGCGGCCTCGTCGGTCGGCTGCGCCTCGGAGCGGGATGCGGCGGACTCCTGCGATGGCAGGGCCAGGTAGAGCACGATGCCGCCTGCCCCGATATAGATCGCACCCAGCAGCAGGGCCGCGACCAGCGGCGACCATGCGGCGGCCGTGACCATCCAGATCGCGGCGGACACGAAGCCCATTCCGACGGCCAGCAACAGCCCGCTGGTCAGCAGCAATCCGGCGCGGCGCGCGCCCTTGCGGGCACGCGCCTTCACGGCCGCTTCAAGATGCGCAGCCGGGTCGAACATCACGATTTCCGCGACATCATGAGACCGACCAGCAGGCCCAGGCCCGCAGCGATGCCCATGGCCATGGCAGGTTTCTCGCGGATCAGCGCATCGGCGTGATCGACCGCCTCGACGGCCTGATGATGCAGCTTGTCATACTCTTGCTCGACGCCGTCACGGGCCTTGCGGACAACCCGCTTGGCCCCGTTCGCGGCCTCGCGCGCCTCGGCGCGGGTCATGTTGCCCAGGGTCTCGGTCAGGCTGGCAACATCGGCGCGCAGGGCGTCCAGTTGTTTCGAAAGATCGTCAGCGGTGGCTTTGGTATCGGATTGTGCCATGTCGGCCTCCATTCAGGATAGGACGGCACCCGAAGTGCCGCGGTGAAAAAAGTGGCGAACCTGCGGAACAGGATGCCGGATGCAACCGAGGGACGGCGACGCATCCGGCATCCCGACGCGCCGTTACATCGGCGGTTTGCCGCGCAGGGCACGCGCCAGCATCGCGATCACGAAGAGCACGATGAAGATGAAGAAAAGAATCTGTGCGATCCCCGCCGAGGCGGAGGCCAGTCCGCCAAAACCGAATACGGCAGCGATCAGCGCGATCACCAGAAACGTAAGGGCCCATCCCAACATGTCGGTCTCCTTCTTGTGCAGTTTCGGCACCATCTGTGCCGTCAGAAACACAACCCCCCAGCGCGGAAAACGTTCCCGAAAAAGATCGCAATATCGTGGATGTCCGACTTGGCCGGGCCTTGCGAAACGACAAAGGGCCCGCCCGTTGCCGGGCGGACCCATATGCTGCGCGGCGGTCGCCGTTCAGGCCGACAGCGTCGCCGTCGAGGCAAAGAACATCGCCTGGCTGACAGCCGAACGGACCTGATCCTCGTCATAGGGTTTGGTGATCAGGAAAGCCGGTTCCGGCCGGGTGCCCGTCAGCAGCCTTTCGGGAAAGGCGGTGATGAAGATCACGGGCCGGTCGCCCAGCGCGGTCAGGATGTCATGCACCGCATCAATCCCCGAGGATTTGTCGGCCAGCTGGATATCCGCCAGCACCAGATCGGGCGGGGTCTGCTTGGCCAGCGCCACGGCTTCGGTCCGCGTGCGGGCAATTCCGGTGACTTCGTGGCCCATCTCGGTGACGATGGCGCGCAGGTCGACCGCGATGATCGGCTCGTCCTCGATGATCATCACGCGACCCGCGACGGAGGCCCGCATCTCGGCATGGGCGATGTCGATCAGGTCATCCGCCTCTGCGGGGCTGATCTTCATGATCGCGGCAACCTCGGCCGCGGTGAAACCTTCGATCGAATGGAGCAACAGCGCCTCGCGCGTGTTGGCGGTCAGATGCGCCATGTGTTGCTGCGCGCGGGCGGACAGGTCGCCGTCGGGTTCGCCAAGCGGCGCACCGGCGCTGGACCAGACCATGTGAAAGGCCCGAAACAGCGCCACCTTGGGCGAGGACATCTCGCCGATGAACGCGCGATCGGCCAGGATCGCTTCCAGCGTGGCGGCTGCATAGCGGTCGCCGGTATCCTGGCTGCCGGTCAGGGCACGGGCATAGCGGCGCAGGTAGGGCAGGCTTGCCCCGACAAGATCAGCAAGATCGGACATGGTGTCTGACGACATTTTTTTCCCTCGGTCTACAGTTTTGTCGGGAACCAAACGCCTGTTACCGCGTTTGGTTCCCTGTAGGATGCAAAATCAGATGGTGCAAGGCATGGGGACGCGGATGACGCAGAACGAGCAGACCGGGAAACGCAGGAAGCAGGGTCTGAACCATCAGATCGACGAAAACCTGAAGCGTGTCTATGAATCCGCGCTGCAGGAGGACGTGCCCGACCGCTTCAAGGATCTGCTGGACCGTCTGCGCGAGCAGGAGGTCCGAAAATGAGTGAACCGCTGCCGCATGACGACGCCCCCCACGCGATCGACCCGCGCGACGACCTGCCCAACCATCTGCCTGCCTTGCGGGCCTTTGCCATCAGCCTGACCGGCAATGTGGCGCTGGCCGATGACATGGTGCAGGACACGATCGTCAAGGCCTGGACACATATCGACAGCTACAAGCCCGGCACCAACATGCGCGCCTGGCTGTTCACCATCCTGCGCAACACATTCTATTCGCACCGGCGCAAGCACAAGCGCGAGCAACCCGATCCCGAGGGGGTCCACGCCGCCGGGCTTTACGAAAAACCCGCCCATGACAGCAAGCTGGCCATGACCGATTTCCGCGACGGCTTTCGCGAAACTGTCGGACGAGCACCGCGAGGTTCTGCTGCTGGTGGGGGCCTCGGGCTTTTCCACGCAGGAGGCCGCCGCGATGATCGGGATCGCCGAAGGCACCGTGAAAAGCCGGGCCAGCCGGGCGCGGGCACGGCTTTGTGCGCTGCTGGGCATGGAGGTCGGTGAACACATGCTGGACGGGATCGACGGATCGACAGCGGCCGTGATGTCCAGATCGGGCACGCAAGCCGCATGAAGGCCATCTGGGTCCGGCTGAAGCGTCTGTCCGAACGTCTGGGCGTGCGGTTGGCGCTGCTGCTTTCGGTGGCGCTTCTGCCCGTCGGGCTGATCGCCGTCCTGCAATCGGTCACCCTGCTGAAAGAGGCGCGGGCCCGCTCGGAAGCCGCCCTGATGGGCGAGACGCTGATGATCGTGCAGTCCGAACTGCGCCTGATCCAGCTTGCCCGGGGCATGGCCGCAGCTATCGCGGGCGAGGTCTGGGACATCTCGGGACCATCGGCGGGCGCGTCGACGACCGCACCGGCAGGCACAGGCGACGCGGCGGCCCCGCTCGACCGATGCGCCCGGTTCCTGCCCATGGTGCAGACGCAGCTTGCCCCGCAGGCCGATATCGCAATCGTCGCGGCGGATGGGCGTGTCATCTGTCCCCCGGCGGTGACACCGGATGATCTGGACGGCACGCTGCTGTTCGAAAGGCTGATGGAGGGCGGCGAACCGGATGTGGTTCTGGACGGCGCAGGTCTGCTGGGGACCGGCTCGGCCATCGTGATCAGCCATCCGATCATTCAGCAAGCCACCGCGGCGAACGCACCGGCCAGGGTGATCGCCACCGTCTCCATCGTCCTGCCGCATCTGGCGCTGAACGAAAGCGCGATGCCGCCGCCGCAGAGCCCTGCGGTTGCCCTGCCCTTGCCGATGCCCGAAGGACAGGGTGCCGCCATCCTGACCTTCAACGCGGAAGGCGAGGTGCTGACCTCATCGCTGGGCATGGACGAGGCCGCGGGGCTGCTGCCGCGCAACCGGGCCCTCAAGGCGCTGGTGGGCAGTCGTCCCCTCGCCTTCACCGCAAGCTCGGCCCAGGGGCTGGAGCGCGTCTATTCCGTCGTTCCGCTGATCGAGCAGAACCTCTATGCGCTGGGAACCTGGCCCGGCGAAGGCAACCGGATCAGCGCTCTGGATACGCTGCCCGCCGCGATGTTTCCGGCGATGATGTGGGTGGCCAGCCTGATCGTGGGCTGGCTGGCGGCGGGTCAACTGGTCACGCGGCATGTCTACCGGCTGCGCGGCGCCATCTCGGCCTTTGCCGGTGGTGACAGGGCCGTGCGCCCGATCGACGTGCGCGGCGCACCGCTGGAACTGCGGCAGTTGTCGGACGCCTTCATGCGGATGACCGACACGGTCCTGCATGACGAGGCCGAGCTGGAAGATGCGGTGCACCAGAAAGAGGTTCTGCTGCGCGAGGTGCATCACCGCGTGAAGAACAATCTGCAATTGATCGCCTCGATCCTGAACATGCAGGTGCGGCAGGCCCGCTCGCCCGAGGCCAAATCGCTGATGAAAGGCGTGCGGGACCGGGTGATGAGCCTCGCCACGATCCATCGCGGTCTTTACCAGACCAGCGGCCTGACGGATATCCGGGCGGACGAGCTGATGTCCGACATCTCGCGGCAACTGGTGAACATGGCCACCGGGCCGGGGCGCCGCCTGTCGATCGAGCAGAACTTCGAACCGTTGCGCCTGATCCCGGATCAGGCGGTGCCGCTGTCGCTGTTCCTGACCGAGGCGCTGACCAATGCGATGAAATACGCGGGTCAGGACGGGGAAGCCCTGCCCACGCTGTCGGTCAGCCTGAAAAGCCTGCCGGACAATCGCGCCCTGCTCAGCATCGTCAACAGCATCGGGCCGCGACAGACACCGGATCAGACCTTGCCCGGCCCTCTGGACCAGCCAACGGGTCTTGGGGCCCAGTTGCTGGAGGCCTTCGCCCAGCAGATCGGCGGCGAGTTGCGGCGCGAGACGGACGATGATCGGTTCGTTCTGTCGCTCGCGTTCACCCTGGCCGCGCTCAGTGACGCCGAGGCGCGCAATGCCCCGGCGGATACCCATGACGGGCCGGACCCGCTGCCGGACGAGACGCCATCCTGACCGGTGCCGGAACGGACCGCCGCGCAGAGCGGCGCAGGTGCAACACTGCGCGGCATGATCCATAAAAGCGTGCGCTTGCCCCATTCTCCTATCGCTTTCCCTCACAGGCGTCTTTAGCTTGGGTTGTATGTGTTTCGCCTGTTTCCACCCGGTTTGCCCCGACACACGACGCCACTGCGCCCCGAGGAAAAACGCATGACCCAGCGGCCAGAACCGGCGCAGACATCCAGACCCGGAGGATGGAACAGGGTGCTGCGCCCCACCAACCTTGCGGTTCTTCTGGCGCTGCTGGTCATCACCGGCCTCTGGGTGGCGGCCGAAATCCGCAACCGGATGTTCCACGCCCAGAACATGCGGATCGAGGTCATGCAGGACCTGACGGTCCTGCGCACCCAGCTTGAGGGCGAGGTCAACGCCGATGTCCAGCTGATCCGGGGCCTGATCGCCACGTTGATCACCGAGCCCGACATGCAGCAGGACCGCTTCGCCAGCATCGCGGAAGGGTTGATCGGCAGGGACACGGTGCTGCGGAACATCGCGGCCGCGCCCGACATGGTGATCCAGATGGTCTATCCGGTCGAGGGCAACGAGGCCGCGATCGGCCTTGACTACATACGCAACGACGCGCAGCGCGACGCCGCGCTCCGGGCCCGCGATACCGGCGAGCTGGTTCTCGCGGGGCCTCTCGATCTGGTGCAGGGCGGCCGGGGTTTCGTCGGCCGGTTTCCCGTCTTCATCCCCAATGCCGACGGCACGCGGCGGTTCTGGGGCATCGTCTCGGCGGTGATGGACGAATCCGCGCTCTATCGGGCGGCCGGGCTGGTCGACAACAACCTGCCGCTGCGCGTGGCGCTGTCGGGACGGGACGGGATGGGGGAAAGCAGCGATGTGTTCTTCGGCGACCCCGCCATCCTGGAGGAAGATCCCGTCACGCTGAGCGTCCTGCTGCCCAGCGGAAGCTGGCGCATCTCGGCCGTGCCGGTCGATGGCTGGAACACCGCGCCGCCCACGACCTCGCTTCTGCGCGGCATCATGCTGACCGCGGCGCTTCTGCTGTTGTTGCCCAGCGTGCTGATGGGCCGCCTGATCGAGGAGCGTCAGCGCAACATCGCGACACTGGAGGACGCCAACACCGCCCTGAGCAACCGCATGACCGAGCTGGAAGAGGCCCGGATCTCGCAGCAACTGACCGAGAACCGCCTGCGCGATGCGCTGAACCGGCAGGAACAGGTCAACGCGCATTTCATGGAAGTGACGGATATCAGCCGGTCCTGGGTCTGGGAACAGGATGCCGACCTGCGCTTCACCCATGTCTCGGGCGGTTTCGCCGCGGTGACCGGCTATGACCCCGAGGACCTTCTGGGCAAGACCCGCGCGGAATTCCGCGACACCTGGCCGGACACCCTGTCCAAGACGGAGTGGACCAGCCTCGAGGCCAAGATCGCGGCCCGCGCGCCGTTCAGCGAATTCAGCTATGGCGTGACCGCGCGGGACGGGCGCCAGTTGTGGCTGATGATCAGCGGAACCCCGATCTTCGACGCCGATGGCCGGTTCGCGGGCTATCGCGGTGCCGGAACCGATGTCACCAGCATCCATGCCGCCGTCGTGGCGGCAGAGCAGGCCAATCGCGTGAAGTCCATGTTCCTTGCCAACATGAGCCACGAGATCCGCACACCCATGAACGGCATTCTCGGGATGTCCGAGATCCTCGAACAGTCGCTCGAGACGCCGGGCCACAAGCAGATGATCGGCGTGATCCGCAGCAGCGGCGAGTCGCTTCTGGCGATCCTGAACGACATTCTGGACCTGTCCAAGATCGAGGCGGACAAGCTCGAGCTTGAATCCGTGCCGTTCCGGCTGGATGAGGTCGTCCACCGGATCGAGGCGCTGCACAGGCTCAAGGCGCAGGACAAGGGGCTGCGGCTGGAGGTGTTCACCGACAGCCGCGCCAGCCTGCCCCGGCTGGGCGATCAGCACAGGGTCACGCAGATCCTGCACAACCTTGTCAGCAACGCGATCAAGTTCACCGACAAGGGCAAGGTCTCGGTCTGGATCAGCCTGCTGCGCGGCGATGATATCCGGATCGAGGTGGTCGATACCGGCATCGGCATGACACCCGAGCAGCAGGAACGCATCTTCGAGGAATTCGTGCAGGCCGACGGGTCGATGACGCGCCGCTATGGCGGCACCGGGCTGGGCATGTCGATCGTGCGCCGATTGATCGGGATGATGGGCGGCACGCTGGAATTGACGTCAGAGATCGCCCAAGGCACCCGGGTCAGCGTCACCCTGCCGCTGCCGCTGGCCGAGACCACCGAACAGGCCGCCTTGCCCGCAGCCGCCCCGACGGTGCCGGTCGCGCCGGATTTCGAGGGACGGCGCATCCTTGCGGCGGATGACAACGAGGTGAACCTCGATGTCCTGTCCGCCATGCTGGAGGATACGGGCGCCACGCTGGTGCTGGCCGGAAACGGCGAGCAGGCGGTTCAGACCTTCATGGCAGAGGCCTTCGACATCCTGCTGCTGGATATCTCGATGCCGGTGATGGACGGGCCGACCGCGTTGCGGCACATGGCCGAGATCGCCGCGCGCGAGGGGCGTCCGATGCCGCCCGCCATCGCCTTCACCGCCAACCTGATGCCGCATCAGATCGCCGATCATCTGGCAGCCGGCTTCGTGGATGTGATCGCCAAGCCGGTCAAACGGAAAATCCTGCTCGACCAGATCGAACTGCATCTGGACGGGACGGGCCAGCCGGGGGCCTGACCGCGCCCACGATCCCCGGACGATCCACCAGCGTCAGGCCCGCGACCGCCTTCACGGCGCGACTGGACGGCATCACCAGCCCGCCCGGAACAGACCGCTTCGGACCTGTCGTCGTGCCTGAAGCGGGACCGTGGCAAACAATCCTCATGATTGAGCGGGAAATGGCGCTTCGCGCATTGATTGACGAAAGACTTCTGGCGAACGCCATTTGAGATACTGTAGATGAGCCTTTCGGGAGGCGCTTTTCATCACTGCGCAGGGGACCTGTGGTCCCGGCTTCGGGCCAAGTCTGCGGAATGATGCTGGTTTTCAGGACACGGATGCCTTGGGAAAGATACATACCTACGAATCACTGGGTCTTGTCGGCGACGCGCGGCACTTGCGGCTTGATGCCATCACGCGGCTCGCCCGCACGGTGATGGACGCGCCGGTGGCGACGGTCTCGGTGATACAACCCAGTCTTGACCGGCAGTTCTTCTCGTCCTGCCAGGGGCTTCCCGATGCGCTGGCCGCCGCGCGCGAGACCCCGCTCGAGATGTCGATCTGCCGCTATGTCAAGGACAGCGGCCACCCGCTGGCGATCCCCGACCTGCTGGCCGATCCGCGCACGGCCGATAACCCGCTGGTGCTGGAACATGGGCTGCGCTCCTATATCGGGGTGCCGATCCATGTGGTGTCGGGCCAGACCATCGGCGCATTGTGCTGCATCAAGACCGAGGTCTGCGACTGGACCGACACCGATCTTGAGACCATGCAGAACCTTGCCGCCTGCGTCGACGATCTGATCGCCCTCAGAAGCCTCCAGATCGAGGAAGAGCAGGCGAACCGCAAACTCCGCGCCATCGCCGGGGCAAGATCGGGATTCGTCGCGCATATCAGCCACGAGATCCGCACGCCGCTGACCGGGATCGTCGGATCCATCCGCCTGCTGGACCGGATGAAACTTGACGGCACGGCGGGGGATCTTGTCGCCTTGCTGAACCGCAGCGCCCTGCGTTTGCTGGACATCGTCAACGACAGTCTGGATCTGGCCCGGATGGATTCGGGCACCTTCCGCATCGGGCAGCAGGAATGCGACCTGCACCGGATCGCGACGGATACGATCGACACCCACCGCAGCGCGGCGGATCGCAAATCCATTGCCCTGCACCTGCGCAACGATCTGGCAGCAGAGGTCTATCTCGGCGACCGGATGGCGCTGGCCTCGGTGCTGGACAACCTGTTCAGCAATGCCGTGAAATTCACCGAAACCGGGCAGGCCGACATCCGGCTGTCCAATGACAGCTATGGCAATGTGCGGATCGAGGTCGCGGATACGGGGATCGGCATTCCCCATGCCCTGCAATCCGCGATCTTCGACGAATTCGAAATGGCCGGGCCAAGGATCGCGCGGAAATACGGTGGCACCGGGATCGGCATGGCCATGGTCAAGCGGCTGGTCGAACTGATGGACGGCGAGATTGATCTTGTCAGCCAGCCGGGCCATGGCACGACGATCACCATCACCCTGCCGCTGGAACCCGTCGCCGCGCGGCCGGTCGAACAGGTGATCTGACCTGCGGCACGCGCCTTACCAGCGCAGCAGACGCGCCCCTGCGACGGCACCAAGCGCGATCATCGACAGGATCGCCGCGCCATACCAGGTGACATAGAAAATCGGATTGTCCTGCGTGCAATAGAGAGAATAGCCCGCCGCCGCCACGCCCGCGACGGCAAGGCCCAGCGCGGCCCCGGTGCGGGCCGGGGCCGTCGTGGCCCCCCGGCGCACCAGCACGAAGGACAGCGCCAGTGCGGGCAGCGAGATCAGGATGATGGAGCGCAGACATTCCATGACGGATACAGGGCTGAGATCGGCAAACCACGCGGAGCGGGCCTGCGTGGCAAATCCGGCCGCATAGAGCAGCCCGGCAGCGGCCAGCGCCGCCAGAAGAACGCCGCGCTGCCGAACGGTATCGGCCCCTTCGGGCCGCATCAGGCGCAGCACGGCCACCAGCCCCGCACCGCCGAGCAGCGCCGGCAGCAGGGTCTTGACCGCCACAAGGGGCGTGGTCAGCGCATGGGCCAGATCCGCGCGCAGCCCGATCAAGGTCAGGAACAGCGCGATGCAAACCATCACCAACGCCAGCACTCCCCCGCCGATCCGCGCGGGTCGGAGCGGCGTGGTCGCGGGATCGCGGGCCAGCGTGGCAATCAGGTCATCGGTTCTCATCGGTCATCCTTCCGGGCGATAGCACCCAATTTTCGGATCGCGCGGTGCAGGGCCACCCGCACGGCACCCTCGGTCATGGACAGGCGCTGCCCCACCTCGGCGGTGCTGTCACCCTCGAGGCTGACGGCGCGCACGATCCGGGCCGAGCGTGTGTCCAGCTGGTCGATCAGCACCGCGCTGTCCCGCGCGGCCATCGCTGCGGTCACATCATCGGCGTGGGGTTCGGCCGCGATGCGGTCGATCACGGGGTCCAGCGGCTCATGCGCGCGGTGACGCCGCCGCCGCTGCGCGTCGATCACCTTGTAGCGGGTGATGGCATAAAGCCAGGGCAGGACCGAGGCCGTCGGGTCCCAGGTGTGGCGCTTGGCATGAACCGAAAGAAGGATGTCCTGCACGATGTCCTCCTGCGCCTCGGGCGAGAACTGGGAACCCCGCGCCCGCACGACCCCCCGCAGGATCGGCGCGATCGTCTGCAGGAAGCGGGCATAGGCGCGCTGATCCCCGGACAGGGCCGCGCGCAGCAAGTCAGCCAGTTCAGTCTCTCGGTTCGTCATGGTCCCAACCCGTGCCCCTCGCTGCAAGTCTGGCGCAGAAGCTCTCCTCCTGTCGCCTGAAATCTTGGTGATCGGATGCGCGCCCCGCGACAGGCTGCGTGGCATCGGCGGGGCGAGGGTCATCATGGGTGTCTCTCCGTCTGCTGCGATGCCGTGATCGGCAAGGCATGGAGTGCATTACGCAGCGGGGCGGATTTGGTTACGGCATCACGGCGTCATCGCGGCGATGTGATGCCACGTCCGCCCCGGCACAGGTCAGACCAGCGCTTTGCACCCGGCGCGCGGCCACGCTAGGGTTCACGCCACAGACCTGCCGCGAGGAGCGTCGCCTTGGATGAATTGAGCCTTCTTGTCGATCTGCACCGCGACGGTGCGCGGCAGGGTCCCGGCGGGACCGAGGAGACACGCCTTGCCATCACATTGTCGGGCCTGCGTGCCGGGAAAGACCTGAAGATCGCCGATATCGGCTGCGGCACAGGTGCCGCGAGCCTTGTTCTGGCGCAGGAGCTTGACGCGGAGGTGGCGGCGGTGGATCTCCTGCCTGCGTTTCTGGACAAGCTGGACAGCGCCGCGCGGGCCATGGGGCTGGGCCACCGCATCACGACCCACGCCGCTGCGATGGAGGCGCTGCCCTTCGCGGATGCCTCGCTGGATGCGATCTGGTCGGAAGGGGCGATCTACAACATGGGGTTTGAACGGGGCCTCCAGAGCTGGCGTCGCTTCCTCAAGCCCGGCGGCGTTCTGGCCGTGTCCGAACTGACATGGCTCACGCAGGATCGCCCGGCGGAACTGAACGATCACTGGATGCAGACCTATCCCGAGGTGGACATGGCCTCGGCCAAGATCGCCGTGCTGGAGGCGAACGGCTTTACCCCGCTGGGTTACTTCGCCCTGCCGCAGCATTGCTGGCGCGAGAATTACTATCGCCCCTTGCAGGCCCGTTTCGCAGCCTTCGCGTCGCGCCACGCCGGGGACCAGACAGCCGCCGATTTGATCGCCGCCGAACAGGCCGAAATCGCGCTTTACGACCGCAATGCCGACCATGTCAGCTATGGGTTCTACATCGCACGCAGGACGGCAGACTGATCCGCCCGATGCAGGAACAATATCAGACCGATATCAGATCGCGTGACAGCGTATTCATGGATACCGCACCATCGGGGGTGATCTCCACCTGATCCTCGATGATGAAACCGCCAAGGCCGGTGATATACCACGGACATTCAAAGGCCAGCACCATGCCGGGGGTGACGATCTCGGTCGAATCCGCCGCGATGAAGGGCCATTCCTCGCTCCCCGGTCCGGTGCCAAGGCCGTGGCCGAAATGCCCGCGCGCATAGCTGTCGAAACCATGGGCGCGGATGGCCTTGGTGGTGGCGCGGTGCACCTCGGACAGGGGCGTGCCGGGGATCAGCTGCGCAAAGCCCGCCTGAAATCCCGCCATCAGCGCGGCATGCACCTCGGCGGCGGCGCGGGGCGGCTGCCCCACCACGAAGGTGCGCCCGGTGTCCGATGTATAGCCGTCGATCAGGCAGCCCACATCGACCTTGATCAGGTCACCCGGCTCTGCCACCGCGTTGCCGCCCCAGGGATTGCGCCCGACCGAGATATATTCCCACGCCCCCGTCAGGTTCAGCCCGCTTGCATGGGCGCGGATCGTGTCGGACCAGACCCCGGCCAGCGCATCCCGGCTGATGCCGGGGCGCATCGCGGCCTGCACCGCGCGGATGCCCGTTTCCGCCAGCGTCACGGCCTGCCGCAGGCGGGCCACCTCCTCCGGGGTCTTGATCGCGCGCAACCGCTGGATCACGCGCGTCGCATCGACCAGCGTCAGCCCCGCAAGCGACGCCTGCAACAGGGGCAGGTCCTCGGCCGATACGGCGGCCATCTCGACCCCGATCCGCGCCTGCGACAGCCCCTTTTCGGCCAGCGCATCGCGCAGATGGGCATAGGTCTGACCCGCGTCAAAGGTAGAGGGGCGCGCCGCCGGCCCCGGCTGCGCGGCACGGCGGGCGGCGATCTGGGGCGCTGCGGGGGCGTCCGCGTCGAAACCCGCAGCATCCAGCGCCTCGACCCAGATCGGGCTTTCGCGCAGGTCGGTGATGGGACTGACCGCCCGAAAGCCGGGCGCGAACAGGTCGCTGGCCACCGCCGTCTCGGGCAGGCCCGCATCGGCGGGCACCAGCACCGCCACGGCCCCGGCCCTGCGCCACATCGTGGCCACGCCCGCCGGGGCGCCGGTGGCATAGCGGAACGCCTCGGGCGAAAGCAGGATCAGCGCGTCGATCCCCGCCTCCTGCATCAGGGTCTGCGCGCGGGCACGGTCCAGAAAAGCGGGCATCGGGCGTTCCTTTACAAAGAGACGAGGCTTGGCAGCCATGTGACAAGGCCGGGAAAGGCCACGATCAACCCGATCAGCCCCAGCAGCGCCAGCCAATAGGGCAAGGCCGCCACCGCCGCCTGCCCCAGCTTGACCTGTCCGCCGGTCATGCCGGTCAGCACGAAGATGTTCATTCCCACCGGCGGGGTCAGCATCCCGATCTCGATCAGCAGCGTGATCAGCACGCCCAGCCAGACCGGATCATAGCCCAGCCCCACCAGCAGCGGAAAGACGATGGGCAGGGTCATGATCATCATCGACAGCCCGTCGAAGATCGTGCCCATGACGATGTAGAGCAGCACGACCAGCCCGAGGATACCCAAGGGACCGATCCCCAGCCCCTCGACCCCGCGCAGCAACTCCTGCGGCAGACCCAGCACGCTGATGGATTGCGCAAGGATCACCGCCCCCATGAAGACCATGCCGATCACGCAGAAGGTGACCAGCGTTTTCATCAGCGCCTCCAGAATGCCGCGCAGGGTCAGATCGCCCGCCAGAAAGCCGATCACGATGGCCCCCAGCACGCCCACGCCCGCCGATTCCGTCGGCGTCGCCAGTCCCGCGAACAGGCTGCCCAGCACCGCGCCGATCAGGGCCAGAAGCGGCCAGATATGCACCAGCCCCAGCAGCGCGCGGCCAAGGCTCTGCTCCGGGGCGGGTTCCGGGGCCAGCGCCGGATTGCGCCAGCATGACACCCCGATCCACAGCATGAACAGCAAGGCGGCCAGTATCCCCGGAATGATCCCCGCCAGAAACAGCTTGCCGATCGAGGTTTCGGTAAAGGCGCCATAGATCAGCAGGCTGAGGCTGGGCGGGATCAGCAGGCCCAGCGTGCCGCCACCGGCCAGACTGCCCACCACCGTGGCCTTGTCATAGCCGCGCCGCGTGAGTTCGGGATAGGCGACCGACCCCACCGCCGCCGCCACCGCCATGGACGACCCGCTGACCGCGCCGAACAGGCCGCAGACCGCGATATTGGTGTGCAGCAACCCGCCCGGCAGCCGCGCGAAGACCGGCGACATCGCGCGGTAGACGCCGCGCGCAAGGCCCGATGCAACCAGCAATTCGCCCAGCAGGATGAACAGCGGGATCGCGGTCAGGGTGAAACTGTTGAACGTGTTCCAGACCGCCTGCACGCCAAGGCTTGTCGCCCCGCCCGACCAGAAATGCAGGATCGCGAAGCCCGTCAGCCCCAGCGATGCCCCAAGGATCGCCCCGGTCATCACCGTGCCCAGCAGCGTGCCGCCCATGACCAGCCAGATCATGCGTCGAACCCCTTTTCGGGCATGTCGGGTGCCGCCATGCCAGCGGGCGGCGGGCGCAGCATCTGCCATGCGGCAACCGCTGCCGCCAGTGCGACGCCGACCGACATCATCGCCACGAAAGGCGCCAGCGGGATGCGCGCCACCTCGGACTTCAGGTTCAGCATCAGGGTCAGGTTCAGGTCCGCGCGCGCATCACGGAAGAACACCGCCGCGAAGGCCAGAAACACCAGTTGTCCCAGCAGGAACAGACCGCGCCGCGCCCAGCCGTGGGTGCGGTCATACAGAAGGTTCACCCGGATATGGGCCTGTGTCGCCAGCGCATAGGGCATCCCCAGAAACACGGCGCTGACCAGCATCAGCCCGGCCAGATCCTCGGTAAAGGCAAAGGGCGCCCCCACCGCATAGCGCATGACGACGGCCAGCACCGTCAGCGTGGCCATCGCCGCGATGCAGGCCGCGCCAAGCGCCCCCAGGGCGCGGGTGATCCACAGGATCACCCGGTCCAGCCGTTCCGGCAAGGTTGTCACCGATGCGGCCTTACTGGCCGATCAACTCGAGGATCCGGGCACGGTAGCCCACGGCGGCCGCGCCACCTTCCTCGGACAGTTTCAGCCATGTGGCGGCGGCGGCCTCCCGAATGGTGGCCACCTCCTCGGCGCTGAAATCGGCATACCATGTCACGCCTTCCTCGGTCAGGGCGGCGCGGGCGGCGGCTTCGGATGCGGCGTCCCCGTCGAACTGGAACGACTCCTCCTTGAGCGTGACCAGCGCCTGATCCAGCGCCGCGCGGTTCTCGGCGCTCAGCCCCTCGAGCGTGGCCTTGTGGGCCACGATGGCATAGGGTGCGGGCGGGAAGGGAAAGCCGGTATAGACCGCATGTTTCGCCACTTCCTGCAAGGAAATCGACTTGGCAAAACGCGCCGCATAAAGCGCGCAATCCACCACCCCGGTCTGAAGCGCGGAATAAAGCTCGTTCTGCGGCACGATCTGCGCGGCCACACCCAGCGCGGTGAAGGTCTCGACCTGCTCGCGCGAGCCGACACGCAGCTTGCGGGTCTTCAACTCATCAAGGCTTTGCACAGGCTCGCGGCAGAACAGCGAGGCGTCGATCATCGGCAGCGCCATGAAGCCCACGACGGGGATGTTGCGCTCGGCGAAACCGGCGGTCAGCGCCTCTTCCACGGCAGGCAGCGCGCGCAGGTGTTCCTCGGCGGTCGAGACCGATCCATAGACATAGAGGCTGGCCAGATCCGGCGCATCGCGCCCGATGAAGGTGGGCCAGATGAAGGCGATCTCGGGCGTGCCGGTCTGCATCCAGCGCAGCGCATCGGCATCCTTGAGGTTCATCCCGCCGCCCTCGATCACGTTGATCGTGAAATTGCCGCCCGAATTCGCGGCCACGTTTTCCGCGAAAGTGCGGATATGGGCGGATTCGGGCCGGGTCGGCGCATAGTTGTTGTTGAAGCGCCATGTGACGGTTTCGGCGGCGGCAAGGGACGCCGTCAGGCCCAGGGCAATGGCAGTTGCGGCAGACAGAAACGGTGCGGTCATGGGAACCTCCTGTTGGTGCTTTTCGCGGATGAGTTGTTTGTGTTCAAACGAGTCCTTTGACCAGTTGTGATCCCTGTTTCCGAAGCAATCAAGTCCCGCCGCGCGAGGCAGATCGAAAAAGGACCCGACAGCTCCGGCCCCGCACGGATCCGGTCAGGCGTGAAAACCTGCCCAGTCCTCACGGACCCTGGACAGGTCGATGCCGAAGCGATCCCTGACCATGCTGTCGATCTGGCGGTCCGTCATCCGGATCACGTCCTTGGTCTTGACGATCCGGTCCACGCCACTGACGTTATGGCCATGCACAGAGCGCAGATACATCACATCCTCGGGCAGCGAGATGTAGAGGTGCTTCTGCCACATGCGGTAATGCCGGTATTTGATCGCGCTTTTCGAGGATTCGGGACGCAGGAAGATGATCTGGCCACAGGACAGATGCGCCATGACCAAGCGCCGCACAACCACGTCCCGGTCCAGAAAATAGACAAAGCCACCCGAGGGGAAATCGACGCCCGCCACGCCGTGCCGGACGACCGGCTCTCTGAAATCCAGCCCGCATTGCCGGGATCTGGCGACGAAATCGACGGCCACCGCGTCATCATCATCCAGCCGGAACTCTCCGACAAGATCGGCATCGGCGCGGCGCATGCTGCGGAAGATGCGTGTGCAAAGATCCTTGGGGTCCTGTCCTTCCGGTTCCACGACAAGATGAACGCCCTTGACCCCATCGGTAAGGGCGCGGAGCTGGTCCAGGAATGCGGCGGGCATCTGATCCCCCACCAGAACCGAGACATTGAAATCCGTGTCGGTCTGCTGCCGCAGGGGCGGCAGAAAGATGTTCCTGAAAATGAAGATCCGTTCGCGCAGCCGCGCTTCGGCATAGAGAGTGGCGCGCAGCGCCTCCATGGAGCTGTGGCTTCCCTCAAAGGAGCCCAGCGCGAACGGGTAGGAAAAGCGGCACAACCCGTTGATATCGATTCTGAATTCCCCGTTCACCCGACCAAGACCACTCGCTACCAGATACCACACCACATCCATGACCCTGCACGCGGCCATGCCCGCAAGGCTGGGCTATTCCCTTGCGGACTGCAAGCCTGTCGTGCTCATGGGATCAGGCCAGTGCAGCCTTGGGCACAAAGATCGCGCGGGACGTATCGCAGGCATAGTTTTCGGCCAGATCACCCGCCTGCTCTGCCAGGGCCACGACACTGTCCAGAATGAATTCCACCTTGGCCTCGGTCATCAGCACGCTCAGGTTCAGGCGGGTGAAGCCGGGTTTCGCCACCTCCTGCCCCGACAGGATCGCGGCGCGCAGTCCCTCTGACGCAGCGGCGTCGATCCCCAGCAGGTCATGGACATAGGGCCCCGCACAGGCGCACCCGCCCCGCGCCTGAATGCCGTAACGGTCGCTCAGCATCCGCGTCACCAGTTGCTGGTGCACATGACCGCCCTGCCCGTCGCGGATACGGAAGGACAGGATCGGCAGACGGTCGGGCAAGGCCGGCCCCAAAAGGTCGATCCGGGGATGATCGCGCCAGCGCGCCTCGGCCCGTGCCACCAGCGCGCGGTTGCGGGCGGTGATGGTGTCGGTGCCGATCGCATCCTTGACGACAAAGGCCAGCGCCGCGCGGATATCGCCGATCACATCCGGCGTGCCCGCTTCCTCGCGCGCCTCGAGACTGCCGCTGTAATCGTGGCTCTCGGGCGAGACGAAGCGCACCGTGCCGCCACCGGGCCATGTCGGCCTGTCGCTTCGCACCGCGTCGCGGCGCAGGATCATCACACCGGATGCGGCAGGCCCGCCGGTGAACTTGTGCGGCGAGGTCACGATGGCGTCGATGGCCGCATCGGGCGCGGGCGTCATGCGGATCGGCAGGTAAGGCCCGCCGCCTGCATAGTCCCAGACCATCAGCGCACCCGCCGCCTTGACCTGACGGGTCAGGCCTTCGACATCCGCCACGATCCCCGTGATGTTCGAGGCGGCGGAAAAGGCGCAGATCACCCGGCCCGGCGCAGCCCGCAGCGCCTGCGCCAGCGCGTCCCGGTCCGGGCCACCGCCGGGGGCTTCGGGCAGGGTCACGATCTCGGCCCCGCTTTCGCGCCACGGCAGGATGTTGGAATGATGCTCATAGGGCCCAAGGATCACGCGCATAGGTGCGCCGCGCTCATCCGCGCCCAGCAGTGCCACCAGACGGTTGATCCCCGCCGTGGCCCCGGCCCCGCAGAAGATCACCGCATGATCCGGCCCCGCCCCGCACAGCCGCGCGATGGTCGCCCGCGCGTCGGCCCGCAGGCGGGTCATCGCACCGCCGCAGAAGGACGCCTCGGTGTGGCTGTTTGCGTAGAAGGGCAGCACCTGCTCCATCACGAAGCGCTCCACCTGCATCAAGGCACGCCCCGAGGCGGTGTAATCCGCATAGACCAGCGGTTTCGGCCCGCAGGGCCCGTCGATCAGCACACCCTCGCCGATCAGACCGGCGCGCAGGTCGGCCAGCCCGTCCGCGGTCATCAGAGAGGCGCGGAACGTGTCCAGCGGTGGTGTGGTGACGCCTGTCAGATCGCGCATGATCCCTCCTGTTCGCTTTGGCAAAGGATAGCCCGGCGAAGGACGGGATTTGTCCCAATTTCATGGCTGTTCAACAGATTTATTGTGTCATATGATCGAAATTATGGACCAAATTGACGATCTTGATCTGAAAATCCTGACCTGCCTGCAAAAGGACGCCTCCCTGTCGCAGCGCGAGCTGGCGGATCGCGTGGGCCTGTCGCAGAACGCCTGCTGGCGGCGGTTGCAGCGGCTGCAAGCGTCGGGCCTCATCAGCAATTCCCGCGTGACGGTGGACCTGTCACGGCTGGGCATGGACCTGACGGTGTTCGTGATGATCCGCACCAGCCACCATTCGAAAGACTGGGCCGAGGTTTTCACCCGCCATGTCAAAAGCCTGCCCGAGGTGGTGGATTTCTACCGGATCGGCGGGGATTGGGATTACATGCTCAAGGTCGTCTGCCGGGGGATGCGCGGCTATGACCAGTTCTACCAGCGCCTGATCACGGGCTTCGATTTCACCACCGTCACAGGGCTGTTCTCGATGGAAGGCATCCTCGAAAACCGCCCCCGCGATCTTTATCACTAGGGGCGATCCTCCAGCGGCCGTTGCATCAGCGCGGCCACGGCCCCCAGCAGCAGCAGGCCCGACGCCGCCAGAAGGCTGACCCCGATATTGCCGGACAGATCGCCCACCAGCCCCGCGCCATAGGGGCCCGCCGTCTGGGCCACGGCAAAGACCACGGTGAACAGGCTGATCGCGCGGCCCCAACTGTCAGGCGGCAGGTTCTGGCGCGCGAAATTCGTCACGGCCCCCGGCGCCATGAAGACCGACAGGCCGAAGACCACCGCCGACACCAGCAGGACCGGCCCCTTGGGCAGCAGCACCGGCAGGGCCGATCCGATGGCGATGCAGGTCAGGATCATCGCCAGCGGCACGCCCGAGGCGAACCGCGCCAGCACCGGACGCCAGACAATCGGCGACAGGCAGATGCTTCCGCCCAGCACCACCCAGACCAGCGCGATGAACGGGGCGCTTGCCGCCTGTTCCGTCATCCATGCCGACAGGAAGGTCAGATAGACGATATAGCCCAGCCCGAAGCCCGCGTAGCCCATCAGTTCGGGCAACATGCGCCGGATCGGCAGGGGCACGGGTCTGGCCACTTTCTGCACCGGCGCGCGCAACTGGAACGCCGCCCAAAGGCCAAGGGGCACGAAGGACAGGCTCATCGCGCCGATCACGATCCAGCCCAGCGGCCAGGATGCAGGCCCCCAGGCGTCCAGCATCAGGGGCAGCGCGGCCCCCGCCAGCACGATGCCGAGCCCGCCGCCCGATCCGAACAGGATCGCGATGGCCAGCGCGTTGCGGCGGGGATCGCCCTGAAACAGCCCCGCCGCCAGCGCCCCCGCCGTGGAAAAGGACATCGCCCCCACGACACCCGCCACGATGCGCCACAGCGTCTGCCACCACAGCGCCGCGTGCAGCCCCGTGGCCAGCAGCGCCAGCGTGGTGGCGACCAGCCCGATGGCGAACAGCCGCGTCGGGGGCCACATGGCGGATCAGCGCCATCGTCAGCAGCGCCCCCGCGATATAGCCCATGGCATTGGCGGTGTTCAGCCAGCCTGCCTGCGCATAGGTCCAGCCCATCTCGGATTTCATCGCGGGCAGGATCAGCCCATAGGCAAAGCGCGCAAAGCCGTTGGTGACGGTGACGCCCAGCGCCAGCCCCGTCAGCACCAGCCAGGGACGCGCGACCGCACCGCTCATGCCGGGTGGCCCATCGACCGGACCGGAATAGGGGGGCGAATGGTCATCTTCGGGGCCTGCGCGCTGTGGCTGTCCCCCAGCGGGATGCCTTGCCAGCAAGCTGCCAAGCCCCGCGCCAAGGTGCAAGCCCCCTGCGGGGTTTGCAGCCTTATCGCATCAGAAGGACAGGCACCTTGCAGGACCGGATCATCGCGGTCGTGGTCGAGCCGATGATCAGGCTGCGGATGCGGGAATGACCATAGGCCCCCATCACCAGCATGTCGAACCCGGCCTCCTCGACCAGCTTGCCCAGCGCCGTGTCGGGCTGGCCCGTCAGGAAGGCCGTCTCGGCGGCGATGCCTGCGGCCTTCAGCATGGCCTGCGCATCCTCAAGCCGCTTCTGCGCCTCGGCGCTGGCGGTGCCGACGGTGACGACATGCACCTCAAGCCCCTGAAACAGCGGGCTGCGGGCGATGTGATCCACCGCCTTCATGGCCGATGCGCCGCCGTCATAGGCCACCAGCACCTTCTTGATGGGCCGGAAGGCGCGCGCGGCCACGAAGACCGGCTTGTGGCTGGCCCGCACGATCCGTTCCAGGTTCGACCCCAGATGCCCCTTGGCGAAATCCGCCGCCTCGCCGCGCTTGCCGATCAGGATCACCCGCGCCTCGGCCTCGACCTCGGCCACCGCTTCCACAAGGTCGCCATGGCGCAGGCGGGTGGTGATTTCCGTCACACCGTCCTTTTCCAGAACGGCGCGGGCGTCGTCCAGAATGGCGCGGCCCCGGTGGCTGATCAGCTTGGCGCGCTGTGCGTCAAGCTCGGCCAGTTCCTCCAGCAGCGCGCTGCGCGCGCCCAGCTTGATCGTGCCGGAATGGTCCTGCGTCTCGGCAGGCTCGCGGCGGCCCAGCACGTGGATCAGCTCGACCGGCGCGCCGGTGCGCTGCGCGATCCAGGCGGCGTGGTCGCAGACCGATGGCCGAATAGACCGAGCCGTCCACCAATGCGATGATCTTCTGTGTCATGTCGGTTCCCCCCTCAATGCGCCATCAGCTTGTCCATCGCACCCGGCTTGTCGTGCACGGCAAGCTTGTCGACGATGGTTTCGCTGGCTTCGTTCATGCCGACGATCTCGACCTCGGCCCCGTCGCGGCGGAATTTCAGCACCGCCATGTCCAGCGCCTGAACGCTGGAGATATCCCAGATATGCGCCCGGCTGACGTCGATCACGACACGCTCCAGCGCCTCCTTGAAATCGAAGGCGTTCATGAAATCCTCGACCGAACCATAGAACATCTGCCCCTCGACCACATAGGTGCGCTGCGTGCCGTCCCTGGAGATGGTCGATGTGACCTTGAAAAGCTGCGCGATCTTGGCGGCGAAGAAGATGCCCGACAACAAGCACGCCCACCAGCACGCCGATGGCAAGGTTGTGGGTCCAGACGACCGTGACCACGGTCGCGATCATGACGATCGAGGACGAGCGCGGATGCGTCCGCAGCGCCTTGATCGACGACCACGAGAAGGTGCCGATCGACACCATGATCATGATCGCCACCAGCGCGGGCATCGGAATCCGGCTGACCCAGATCGCCCAGAAACACCACAAGGATCAGCAGCACCACACCCGCCGTGAAGGCACGACAGCCGCCCGCGCCCGCCGGATTTCACGTTGATGATCGACTGCCCGATCATCGCGCAGCCCGCCATGCCGCCGATGAACCCGGTGGCGGTATTGGCGATGCCCTGGCCGATGCATTCCTGATTGCGGTCGGATTTCGTGTCGGTCAGATCATCGACGATGTTCTGCGTCATCAGGCTTTCCAGCAGGCCCACGACCGCCACCGCCACGGAATAGGGCAGGATGATCATCAGCGTCTCAAGCGTCAGCGGGATGTCCGGGATCAGGAACACCGGCAGCGTGTCGGGCAGTTCGCCCATGTCGCCCACCGTGCGCACATCCCAGCCGAACATCAGCGTCAGCGCGGTCAGCACGATGATCGTGACCAGCGGCGACGGCACGGCGCGTGGTCAGCAGCGGAAAGAGATAGATGATCGCCAGCCCCGCCGCGACCAGCGCATAGGTCAGCCATGTCACGTTGCGCGGGTCCAGTTCGGGCAGTTGCGCCATGAAGATCAGGATCGCCAGCGCGTTGACGAAGCCCGTCATCACCGATTTCGACACATAGCGCATGACGAAGCCCAGCTTCAGCAGGCCCATCGCGATCTGGATCAGCCCCGCCAGCACCGTGGCCGCCAGCAGGTATTGCAGCCCGTGATCCTTGACCAGCGTCACCATCAGCACCGCCGTCGCCGCCGTCGCGGCCGAGATCATGCCGGGCCGCCCGCCGGTGATGGCGATCAGCACGGCGATGGAAAAGCTGGCGTAAAGCCCGACCTTGGGATCGACGCCCGCGATGATGGAAAAGGCAATCGCCTCGGGGATCAGGGCCAGGGCCACGACAAGGCCCGCGATCAGATCGGCGCGGACATTGCCCGTCCACTGGGCGCGGTAGGTATCAATCGAGATCATCTGCAATCCGTTCATCGTCGCCACCCCTGTCTGACAGGTCGGGGCGCGATTCATGCCTGACGGCGTGTTCGGTTTCTCCGGCGGATCGGCGGCCGGAAGAGCCACTCGGGAATTGCACCCAAGTCCATGTTCGCTGCGATGCGGCTTACAGGGGGTATGCCTGCTTGCCAACCCCGAAACGCCGCCGCGTCATGCTGTCCGGGGCGCCGTTGCCCGTGCACGGGGTGTTTCCATTCCGCCCGAAGACATTACCTTGGCCCCAAGACATCCCAGAAGGATACCCGATGCTGCTCAGCCTGCGCGACGTGACCAAGACCTATCCGGGGACCGAGGCCCCGGTGCTGCGCGGCGTGTCCTTCGATCTGGACCGGGGCGGGATGCTGGCCCTGACCGGCGAATCCGGGTCGGGCAAAAGCACGCTTCTGCATCTGATCGGCGGGCTGGATACGGCCGACAGCGGCACGGTGGCCATCGACGGCACCGACCTGACGCCGCTGGACGATGCCGGGCGGGCGGGTCTGCGGCGCGGCACGGTCGGGGTGATCTTTCAGCAGTTCAACCTGATCCCCTCGCTGACGGTGGCCGCCAACATCGCCTTTCAGGCGCGGCTGGCCGGGCGGCACGATCCGGCGCGCGACAGGATGCTGGCCGCGCGCCTTGGGCTTGCAGGACCATCTGCACAAATACCCCGAACAGCTGTCCGGCGGCCAGCAGCAGCGCGTGGCGATTGCCCGCACGCTGGCTCGCCGCGCCCGCAGCTGGTGCTGGCGGACGAGCCGACCGGCAATCTGGACGAGGCGACGGCGGATGCCGTGCTGACCCTGCTGCTTGATCTGGTGGCCGAGACCGGGGCGGGGCTGATCCTTGTCACCCATTCCGAACGACTGGCGGCGCGCCTGCCGCAGCGGCTGCACCTGCAGGCGGGGCGGCTGGCGTGACGGCGGCGATCCTGTCCGCGCTGGCCTCGCACTGGCGGCGCAATCCGTTGCAACTGCTGACCCTTGCTGGCCGGGCTGGCGCTGGCGACGGCCCTGTGGTCCGGGCGTGCAGGCCATCAACGCCGAGGCGCGCGCCAGCTATGACGCGGCGGCGGCGACACTGGGCGAGGGTCAGTTCGCGCAGATCACGGCCCGCGACGGCGGGGCGATCCCGCAAGCCACCTATGTTGCGCTGCGCCGCGCGGGCTGGGCGGTGTCGCCGGTGATCGAAGGGCGGCTGGACGGCGTCCGCCTGATCGGGCTGGAGCCGCTGACCGCGCCCGGCGGGCTGGGGCCGGTCGCGGTGGACGCAGGGGCGGATCTGGGCACCTTCCTGTCCGGCGCCGGGCAGATCTTCGCGCGGGCGGACACGCTGGCGCGTCTGCCGGACACCGGCGCGCAGGGCGTGCTCGCGCCCGATGCCGCCCCCAACACCGCCCTCACCGATATCGGTCTGGCGCAGCGCCTGCTGGGGCGGCCGGGTCAGATCGACCGGCTGATCGTGGCCCCGGAGCAGCCTGTCGCGCAACGGCCCCTGGCCGAGATCGCCCCCGACCTGATCCAGTCGGCAGCGCAGGAGGGCAGCGATGTCGCCCGCCTGACCGACAGTTTTCACCTGAACCTGACCGCCTTCGGCCTGCTGTCCTTTGCCGTCGGCCTTTTCATCGTGCATGGCGCGATCGGCCTTGCCTTCGAGCAGCGCCGCCCGATGGTGCGCACCCTGCGCGCGCTGGGGGTGCCGCTGCGGCGGCTGATCGCTGCTGATGGCGGTGGAACTGGCGGTGCTGGCGCTGATCGCGGGCGCTGATCGGGGTGGCTCTGGGCTATGTCATCGCGGCGGCGCTGCTGCCCGATGTGGCGGCGACGCTGCGCGGGCTTTACGGGGCCGATGTGCCGGGCAACTGCAGCCTGCGCCCGGTCTGGTGGCTGTCGGGTCTGGCGATCGCGATGGGCGGCACGGCGGTCGCGGCGGGCGGCGCGCTCTGGTCGCTGGCGCGGATGCCGCTGCTCGGCGGCGGCGCAGCCGCGCGCCTGGGCCATGGCGCGGCAGCGCGGCGGTCAGGCGGCGGTGGCCGTGGTCCTGCTGCTGGCTCGTCGGCCGCGCTGGCCGCTCTGGGGCAGCGGGCTGATCGCCGGGTTCGCCATGCTGGGCGCGCTGCTGATCGGCGGCGCGCTGGCGCTGCCGCCGCTTCTGGCGCGCGCGTTGCGGCTGGCCGAGGACCGCGCCCGCGGCCCCGTGGCGCAATGGTTCTGGGCCGACACGCGCCAGCAGGTGCCGGGCCTGTCGCTGGCGCTGATGGCGCTGTTGCTGGCGATGGCGGCGAATGTCGGGGTCTCGACCATGGTGTCGTCGTTTCCGGCTGACCTTCACCGGCTTTCTGGATCAGCGCCTGGCATCCGAGCTTTACGTCAGCGCCGCCGACGCCGCACAGGCCGAGGCGATCATCGCTGTCGCCGGGCGCGACGCGGATGCCATCCTGCCGCTCCTGTCGGTGGATCACGACGGTCGCAGGCCTGCCCGCGCAGGTCTATGGCGCGCGCGATCACGCCACCTATCGCGACAACTGGCAGTTCCTGCGCGCCGTGCCCGATGTCTGGGACGCGGCTGGCGCGGGCCGAAGGCGTGCTGATCAACGAACAGCTCTCCCGCCGCGCCGGGCTTGATCTGGGCGCGATGGTGCCGGTCGGCGCCGGGTGTCAGCCTGCCGGTGCTGGGGATCTATGGCGATTATGGCAATCCCGATCGGGCAGGTCATCGTGACCGAGGCGCTGTTCCGCCAGCCAGTTCCCCGAGATCACGGCCCTGCGCTTCGGCCTGCGCACCGATCCCGCGCGTGTCGATGCCCTGCGCGCAACGCCTGCGCGATGAGGCTGGGCATTGCCGACACCGCACATCGATCGATCAGGCGGCGATCAAGGCGCTGTCGCTGGCGGTGTTCGAGCGGACCTTCACCGTGACCACCGCGCTCAACGTGCTGACGCTGGCGGTCGCGGGCTTCGCCATCCTGATGAGCCTGCTGACACTGGCCGCGATGCGCCTGCCGCAACTGGCCCCGGTCTGGGCGCTGGGCCTGACGCGGCGGCGGCTGGCGCGGCTGGAGCTGATCCGCGCGGTGGTGCTGGCCGCGCTGACGGGCGCGCTGGCCCTGCCGCTGGGTCTGGCGCTGGCCTGGGCGCTGCTGGCCGTCGTCAATGTCGAGGCGTTCGGCTGGCGCTTGCCGATGTATCTCTTTCCGCTGGATTATCTGCGGCTGGGCGTGCTTGCCCTGCTGGCGGCGGCGCTGGCCGCGCTCTGGCCCGCGTGGCGGCTGTCACGCACGCCGCCCGCGCAACTTGTTGGGGGTGTTTCGCCATGAACGTTAAGGCTCTGATCCTTGCGCTCCTGCTGCCGGTGCAGGCCATGGCGCAGGGCTTTGCCGGGCTGGGCACCGAGGCCGACGGATTTCGCCGTGCCCGCAGCCCGGCCGCGCGCTGCAGTTTCCCGCCGATCACGGCGCGCATCCCGACTATCGCATCGAATGGTGGTATCTGACCGCCAACCTGACCGGCCCGGACGGCACGCCCTACGGGCTGCAATGGACGCTGTTCCGCTCCGCCCTCGCGCCCCGCGACGGGCAGGGCTGGGAGACACCGCAGCTCTGGATGGGCCATGCCGCCGTCACCACGCCCGACGCGCATTACGTGGCCGAACGGCTGGCGCGCGGCGGCATCGGACAGGCGGGCGTCGACGGCCGAGCCGTTTTCCGCATGGATCGACGACTGGGCGATGGAGGGGCCGGATTTCGACAACCTGCGCCTGACCGCCATCGGGCGCGGATTTTGCCTATGACGTGCAACTGACCGCCAACGGGCCCGCTGGTCTTGCACGGGCAGGACGGCTATTCGGTGAAATCCGCCGCCGGGCAGGCCAGCTACTACTATTCGCAGCCGTTCTTTGCGATCTGGCGGGCACCCTGACCCTGCCCGCAGGGCGATGTGCCGGTGACCGGCACGCGCATGGCTTGACCGGGAATGGTCGTCGCAGCCGCTGGCCGCAGGATCAGACCGGGTGGGACTGGTTCTCGCTGTCCTTCGACACGGGCGACAAGCTGATGGGCTTCGTCCTGCGCGGACAGACGGCGGACTACACCTCCGCCACCTGGATCAGCGCCGGATGGCACGGCGACCGCCTATCCCGATGGCGCCTTTGCCGCGACGCCGCTGGGCCGGCACGATGTCGCCGGGCGGCAGGTGCCGGTCACATGGCAGGTGCGCCTGCCCGACCGGGGCGTGGATGTCACGGTCACCGCGCTGAACCCCGATGCCTGGATGGCAGACCTCCGTGCCCTATTGGGAGGGTCCGGTCACGATCGCCGGCAGCCACACCGGCGTCGGCTATCTGGAGATGACAGGCTATGACGACTGATCCGCACCCCTGGGCCACGACACTGGACGGGCTGCATCAACAGGTCTGGACACGGCTGGTGCGGGGTGTCGCCGACCGCCGCGCCCCCGCGCGCCATCCGACGCTTGCGACCCTGTCGCCCGCAGGCTGGCCCGAAGCGCGCACGGTCGTGCTGCGCGCCGCCGATCCCGCCGCGGCGGTGCTCGAGGTGCATACCGACCTGCACTCGGCCAAGGTGGCGGCGCTGCGGGCCAATCCCCGCGCCGCCTTCCATGTCTGGGAGGCATCGGCGCATCTGCAAACCCGGCTGATGGTCGAGGTCACGATCCTGACGGGTGACGCGGTGGCCGCGACATGGGCCCGTGTGCCCGACCCCTCGCGCCACGGCTATGGCACCACACCCCCGCCGGGGCAGCCCATCGCCGCTGCGCTGGCCTATGACAAACCCGCCGATCCCGCCTCTTTCGCGGTGCTGCGCTGCGCCGTTCAGGCGATGGATGTCCTGCACCTCGGCCCGCAGCACCGCCGCGCGCGGTTCGACCGGGCCGATGGCTGGGCCGGTCAGTGGCTGGCCCCCTGAGCCCGATCCGCGATCCCGGCGATTTTCCCCGGCTGCCCGGCCCGAGCCCTTGGCGCGGCGGCGCCGAGCGACTATCACGACCTTCCCGAACCATCGAAGGACCTTGCCAGTGACCGACACCGCCGACCGCATCGCCCGCAGCATCGCCACCGAGATCGACGCACGCCCCGCGCAGGTCACCGCCGCCGTGGCCCTGCTGGACGGGGGCGCGACCGTGCCCTTCATCGCGCGCTACCGCAAGGAGGTGACAGGCGGGCTGGACGACACGCAGCTGCGCAACCTGGCGGACCGGCTGTCCTATCTGCGCGAGCTGGAGGCGCGCCGCGCCGTCATCCTCGGCTCGATCAAGGATCAGGGCAAGCTCACCGATGACCTGGCCCGCGCCATCGCCGGGGCCGAGACCAAGGCCTCGCTCGAAGACATCTACCTGCCCTTCAAGCCCAAGCGGCGCACCAAGGCGATGATCGCGCGCGAAAACGGGCTGGAGCCGCTGTTGCAGGCGATCCTGACGGACCGCGCCACCGCGCCGGAGACCCTGGCGGCGGGCTATCTCTCCGAGGCGGTGCCCACGGTCAAGGACGCGCTGGACGGCGCGCGCGACATCCTGGTCGAAGACCTGAGCGAGAACGCCGCCCTGCTGGGCCGCCTGCGCGATTTCATGCAGCGCCGAGGCGCTGATCACCGCCAAGGTGGTGCCCGGCAAGGAAGAGGCGGGCGCCAAGTTCTCGGACTATTTCGATCACCGCGAGGCATGGGCCAAGATCCCCTGCGCACCGGGCGCTGGCGATCCTGCGCGCCGCCAAGGAAGAGGTGGTCACCGTCGATATCGCCCCCGATCCCGAAACCGGCGCGCCGCGCGCGGTCGAGCATGGTCGCCGCCGCCATCGGCATCCACGGCGACGCGCCCGGCGACGACTGGCTGCGCAAGGCGGCGGGCTGGACATGGCGGGTCAAGCTGAGCCTGTCGATGTATGTCGATCTGATGGGCGACCTGCGCCAGCGCGCCCATGACGAGGCCATCGCGGTCTTCGCCCGCAACCTCAAGGACCTGCTGCTGGCCGCCCCCGCCGGGCCGCGCGCCACGCTGGGGCTCGATCCGGGCATCCGCACCGGCGTCAAGGCGGCGGTGGTCGATGCGACCGGCAAGCTGCTGGAGACGGCCACGCTCTATCCGTTCCAGCCCAAGAACGACCTGCGCGGCGCGCAGGCCATGATCGCTCGACCTGATCCGCAAACACGGGGTGGAACTGGTCGCCATCGGCAACGGCACCGCCAGCCGCGAGACCGAACGCCTTGTGGCCGAGACGCTGAAACTGCTGCCCGCGGCGCCAAACGCCCCGACCAAGCGTGATCGTGTCCGAAGCCGGGGCCTCGGTCTATTCCGCCTCGGAACTGGCGGCGCGCGAGTTTCCCGATCTCGACGTCTCCTTGCGCGGCGCGGTGTCGATCGCCCGCCGCTTGCAGGACCCGCTGGCCGAACTGGTCAAGATCGAGCCGAAGTCCATCGGCGTCGGCCAGTATCAGCACGACGTGGACCAGCGCCGCCTGACGCAGGCGCTGGATGCGGTGGTGGAAGACGCGGTGAACGCGGTGGGCGTGGACCTCAACATGGCCTCGGCCCCGCTGCTGGCGCGTGTCGCGGGGCTGGGCGCGTCACTGGCGCAGGCCATCGTGGCGCATCGCGATGCGCAGGGCCCCTTCCCGTCCCGCAAGGCGCTGCTCAAGGTCGCGGGCCTTGGTCCCAAGGCGTTCGAGCAATGCGCGGGCTTCCTGCGGCTGCGCGACAGCGCAGAGCCGCTGGATGCCACCTCCGTCCACCCCGAGGCCTACGGCGTGGCGCGCCGGATCGTGCAGGCCTGCGGGCGCGATATCCGCGCGCATCATGGGCGAACCTGCCGCCCTGCGCGGGCTGCGGGCCGAGGATTTCGTGGACGCGACCTTCGGTCTGCCCACCGTGCGCGACATCCTGTCCGAACTGGAAAAACCCGGCCGCGATCCGCGCCCCAGCTTTGTCACCGCGCGTTTCGCCGATGGTGTGGATGACATCAAGGACCTGCGCCCCGGCATGCTGCTGGAAGGCACCGTGACCAATGTCGCGGCCTTCGGCGCCTTCGTCGATATCGGCGTGCATCAGGACGGGCTGGTCCATGTCAGCCAACTGGCCGACCGTTTCGTCAAGGACCCGCACGAGGTGGTCAAGGCGGGCGATGTGGTCAAGGTCCGCGTGACCGAGGTCGACATCCCGCGCAAGCGGATCGGCCTGTCCATGCGCAAGGACGGTGGCGCTGCCGACGGGCAGGCAAAGCAGGCAGGCACCGCGGACAGCAGACCGACCCGTGGCGGCGGCAACAAGACCGGCTCCGCGCCGCGCAAGCCGCAGCAACAGACCTCTGCCCCGCCCGCCGCCGCCCCCGGCGGCGCATTGGGCGCGGCCCTGATGGAGGCGATGCGCGCCAAGAAATAGGGCGCTGGTCCATGCCGCTTCCGCTGACCGCCTCAGGACCGTTTCAGCGCCGCCAGAACCTGCGCCTTCAGGTCGGGCGGCAGCGCGTCGATCGCTGCGGTCATGTCGGCAAGGTCCCGCCGCGCGGCATGGAGCTGATCAATCAGAGAGATCACGATGCCAAGCGCCATATCGTCCAGATCGAGATCGACGGTCAGATCGCACAGCAGTTCCAGCCGGGCGATATCGACACGGCGATAGACATAGCCCTCCGGGTCCGGCTCGGGCTTGATGAAATCGGCCTCGACAAAGCGGACAAGCTGGCTGCGGGTCAGCCGCGTCACGGTGGCGACGACCTCGTCTTCGGAAAACCGGTCTGTCATCGTGCTGCCCCCTTCATCAGATCGGCCCTTGGATCGAAACGCTGGGTCTTGCGCCATTCCTTGAGGAACTCCTGCAGTTTCGCGTCAGGATCGGGCGGTGTCACGACCCTCAGCTCGACCTTCTGGTCGCCCTTGGCCTTCTGCCCGGCCCGCCCCACACCGCGCCCGCGCAGCCGCAACACCTGCCCCGAACGCGCGCCCTGCGGAATCGTCATCTCCACAGGCCCGTCGATGGTCGGCGCGCTGACCTTGCCGCCCAGAACGGCCTCGTCGATGGTGATCGGCAGGGTGATCAGGATGTCGTCACCCTCGCGGCGGAACACCGGATGCGGACGCACCATGACGGTGATCAGCGCATCCCCCGCCGGTCCGCCACCATAGCCGGGCGCACCCTTGCCGCGCAGACGCAGGGTCTGGCCATCCTCGGTGCCCTGCGGGATCCTGACCGCAAGCCCCTGCCCGTCCGGCAGGGTGATGCGGGTCTCGGCGCCGCGCACGGCATCCAGGAACGGCACCTCCAGCGAATAGCGCAGGTCCGGACCGGGGGCCGAGAACCCCCGCCCCGCGCTGCCATCCCCGCCCGGAGCACGCCCCCGGTTGCGCAGGATCTCGGCAAAGATATCCGCAGGATCGACATCCGGGCCGAACCCGCGCCGCTGCTGGTAGCTGTTGTCGGGGGCTTCGGCGAAATCGCGGTAATACTGGCGCTGCGGCCGTTCCGCGCCCAGACCGTCGATCTCTCCGGCATCGTAGCGCGCGCGGGTTTCGGGGTCCTTCAACAGGTCATAGGCCGCCGAAATCGCCTTGAACCGCGCCTCCGCTCCCGCGTCGTCAGGGTGCAGGTCGGGATGGCTGGTGCGCACCAGCTTGCGATAGGCTTTCTTGATGTCATCCGCCGTCGCCGCCTTGGTCAGGCCGAGGGCTTCATAGGGATCATTCTGCATCCGGACTCCTTCTTGTCCTGCATGGCCATCCCGAGGGCCGGAACGGCGCATGACTGAACGTCACCTGACCCGATGCCACGCCCTGCCCCGCCCCGTCGCTGATCCAGGTCAAGGCGCGGGCATTTTGCAGCCCTATTCTGCGCAAAACGGCATCCGGTCGGAACGTGTCTTCCGCCCGACGGATGACGTGCACCCGGAAGGACAGGACATTGGCTGCGGCTGAGACAGAAACGGCGACACCACCCGCGAAGGGACCGCAGGAACAGGCCGTCACCACGACCCCGCTTGTCCCGGCGCTGCGCCACGACGCGCCAGCCCGCGCCACCAGAGGGCGGCGCTGGTGGCCTTGGCTGATGGCCGGGGTCATGGCGATTGCTCTGGGCGTGCTGGCCTATACGCAGGTCTGGATGACGCGCCCGGTCCCGGTCGCCGTGGAAACCGCCGCCCTCGCCCCGGTCACGCGCGTTCTGGCGGTCAACGGGCGGATCGCGGCGGTCCATGCCGTCGATATCCGCGCGGCGGTCACAGGCACGCTGAGCGCCCTGCCCGTGGCGGAAGGCCAATCCGTCGCGGCGGATCAGATCCTGGCCCAGGTGGATGCAGCCGCACAGAACGCCGCCCTGCGGCAGGCCATGGCCGGGCTCGATAGCGCACTTGTCGCCCAGCAACGCGCGCAGGAGGCCTATGACCGCGCCGCAGCCCTTGGCGGCACTGTCGCCAGAACGGTGCTCGACTCCGCCGCGCTGGACCTGCAAGCCGCCACGCAGGAGGTGGCCCGTCTGCGCGCGGTTCTGGATCAGGCCGATATCGCTTCTGCAAAACCACACGATCCGCGCGCCCTTCGCGGGCACCGTGCTGGAACTGGACGCGGACCTCGGGCAGATCGTCGGCCCGACCGTGCCGCTGCTGCGCCTCGCCGATCTCGGCGATCTGGTGGTCGAGGCGGATGTCGACGAGGCCTATGCCACCCAGATCGCCCTGAACCAGCCCGCCGTGCTGCAACTGGCCGGGGAAACGCAGCGCCGTGACGGCCATGTCAGCTTCGTCTCGACCCGCGTGGACGAGACGACCGGCGGCCTGACCATCCGGATCGCCTTCGACGCCGCCGTCACCGCACCGATCGGCCTGACCGTTGCGACCAATATCATCGTGGACCGGCAGGACGCCGCCCTGACCATCCCCCGCACGGCCATGCTGACGGGCGCGAATGGACCGGCGGTCTTCGTGGTCCGGGACGGTGTCGCGCAACGCCAGCCCGTGACGGTGGTGGACTGGCCCGCCGCCCGCCTCATCGTGACCGAAGGCATCGCGGCGGGCGATGTGATCATCACCGATGCAGAAGGCACCGAGGACGGGCAGGCCGTCGCGGTGGACCAGCCCTGATGCTCTATGCTCTCAAGATCGCGACCCGCTACCTCACGGCCAGCAAGGCGCAGACGGCGCTTCTGGTGCTGGGTGTCGCGGTGGGCGTGTTCATCTTCATCTTCATGTCGGCCCTGATCGGCGGGCTGGCGGAATTCATCCTGTCGCGCACGGTGGGCGACATCTCGCATGTCACGATCGAGGCCGAAGCCACCGATCCCGCCGTCCTGATTTCGCCCGCAAGGCCATGTGCTGGCCGTGGTCGGAACGCGGCCGCACGCGCACCGCGACCCTGACCGAGGCGGAAACCTTCCTGCCCCTGATCGCGGCGGTCCCCGGTGTCACCGCCGTCTCGCCCCAGATCACCGGCGCGGGGTTCCTGACACGCGGGGCGCAGGTCTCGCAGGTCAGCGTGACGGGGGTGGAGCCGGGGCTGGAATCCGCGATCCTCGATCTTGACGGCTACATGGTCGAGGGATCGGCGCGGCTGGGGGCCGGGATCGTGGTGCTGGGGCGGACGCTGGCGGATGATCTGGCGCTGTCGGTCGGACAGACGCTGCGGCTGCAATCCTCGACCGGGGTCACCGCCGTGCTGACCCTCGGCGGGATCTACCAGACCGGCACTGGCGGCATGGACCGGGCGCGCGCCTTCGTCAGCCTCTCGACCGCACGGACGCTCTTCGCCATGCCGCAGGGCGTCACGCGGATCGAGATCAAGCTGCGCGATCTCAACGCCGCCGATGCCACCGCACGCCGGATCAGCGCGCTGACCGGCCTTGACGCGGTGCCCTGGACGGATGGGGCCGAACAGTTGATGGAGGCTCTGAATGCGCAGGCGCAGACCGGATATTTCCTCAAGACCTTCGCCCTCATCACCATCGTGATCGGCGTCGCCTCGGCGCTGCTTCTGTCCACCTATCGCCGCCGCCCGGAAATCGGGATCATGCGGGCGATGGGCGCGGGGCGCGGCTTTGTCGTCTTCGTCTTCGTCACGCAAGGCGCGCTGATCGGGCTGATGGGCGGCCTCTCCGGCGCGGCGCTTGGCTATCTGGCGCTGCTGCCCTTCCCGTCGCGCGATGCGTTCGAGCCGGGCACCCTGCCGATGGACATCACCCAGGGCTCTTACGGGCTGGCCATCACCCTGACGGTGATCGGCGCGATCCTTGCCTCGATCCTGCCTGCGCGGTCCGCCGCGCGGGTCGATCCGGTCACGGCGATCGGCCAATGAGCGCGCTGCTCGAGGTGCGCGATCTGGTCAAGACCTTCGGGACGGGAGAGGCGGCGACCCGCGTGCTGCGCGGCCTGTCCCTGACGCTGGAGGCGGGCGAAATGGCCGCCCTTCTGGGGCCATCGGGGTCGGGCAAGAGCACGCTGCTGACGATCCTCGGCACGCTGATGAAACCCACATCGGGCAGCTATGTGATGCTGGGTCAGGATCTGATCACCGCAGGCGACCAGGAGCTGACCGATCTTTCGCAACCTGCACATCGGGTTCGTGTTCCAGTTCCACAACCTGCTGCCCGACTTCACCGCGCTGGAAAACGTGATCTTCCCCACCGCCGTCCGCGAAGGGCGCGAGACCGCCGCCGCCCGCGCGCGCGGGCGCGACCTGCTGGTGCGGATGGGGCTGGAGGCGCGGATCGACTTTCCCACCGCCAAACTCTCGGGCGGGCAGAAGCAACGGGTCGCCGTGGCGCGCGCCCTGATGAACGGCCCCGAACTGGTGCTGGCGGACGAGCCGACCGGCAACCTCGACCGGGACTCCGCGATGCAGGTGATGGATCTGATCGGCCAGATCAACCGCGAGGAAGGCACGACCTTCCTGATCTCGACCCATGACGAAAAGATCGCCAGCCTCTGCCGGCGGCAGCTTGTGGTCGGCGACGGGCGCGTGACCGGGTAGCCGCCGCCGCGATCCCGGACGGGCCTGCCGGACAGCCTAGACCCGGACGACCCCGCCCGCCTGCTCGGTCTGCCCGTCAAAGGCCTCGTCCGACGCCTCCGCATCGGCCTTCGTTTTCTGCACCAGCTGATCGCGGTGATGCGGCGGGCCATAGATCGTGTAGAGCTTCAGCGCCTCATGCCCCGTGCAGATCACATTGTGATGCGCCCCCGCAGGCACGATGACACCGTCCCCCGACTTGACCTTGTGCGGCGCGCCGTCGATCACGATGCACCCCTTGCCCTGCTCGATCCGGAAGAACTGATCCGTATCGGCATGGATCTCGCCGCCCAGCTCCTGCCCCGGCTCGACCGACATCAGAACCAGCTGCAATTTTGATCCGGAATACAGAACACGCCGGAAATCGGCGTTTTCCTCGGTCAGTTTCTCGATATTTGCGACATATCCCAACATTCTGAACCTCCAGCGATTGCACCGCCTGCGGCGGCCCGGTCCTTATGTCTGGCGCATATCCGTTCCGGGCGCACTGATCGGGGTTAGCCGAACCCGCAATCAGATGCAGGACCGGGCCACGGCGGATGGGGACAGGCTGACACAGATCAAGGCAGACGCCAAGTCCATCGCCTAGGATCTCCCCGTCAGGAACGCACGAGTCCCCCTGCTCGGAGGTCCCACACATGCAAGAGCGCCCGGATCAGCCAGCCCTCCCCGCATCGCCCTGCGGCATCGTTCATGCGGTGCGCGGTGCCGTGGTGGATGTGGTCTTCGCAGGCACCGACCTGCCGCCCATCAACACCGCCCTGCGCGTCGACTGGGACCGGCCCGGCCCCCTGATCCTCGAAGTGCACAGCCATCTGGACCAGCACACCCTGCGCGCGGTCGCGTTCCAGTCGACCGCCGGACTGGCGCGCGGCGTGACGGTCCACGCGACGGGCGGTCCCGTCACCGTGCCGGTGGGCAGGGCCGTGCTGGGCCGGCTGCTGGACGTCGTGGGCGACACAAAGGACAACGGCGCCCCCATTGCCCGCGGACACGCCACGCCGGTCGATCCATGCGCTGCCCCCTGCCCTGACCGCGCAGACCCGCACCACGGATGTGTTCGAGACCGGGATCAAGGTCATCGACCTGCTGACCCCCATGGCACAGGGCGGCAAGGCCGCGATGTTCGGCGGCGCAGGGGTGGGCAAGACCGTTCTGGTGATGGAACTGATCCGCGCCATGGTCGAGAAATACGAGGGCATCTCCGTCTTTGCCGGCATCGGGGAACGATCCCGCGAAGGCCACGAACTGCTGACCGAGATGCAGGGCTCGGGCGTGCTGGACCGCACCGTGCTGGTCTACGGGCAGATGAACGAACCGCCCGGCGCGCGCTGGCGGGCGGCGCTGACGGCGCTGACGGTTTCCGAATATTTCCGCGATCATCAGCACCGCAACGTGCTCCTGCTGATGGACAACGTCTTCCGCTTCGTTCAGGCGGGCGCCGAGGTGTCGAGCCTGCTGGGCCGCCTGCCCTCGCGCGTGGGCTACCAGCCGACCTTGGCGACCGAAGTGGCGCGCCTGCAGGAACGCATCGCCTCGGTCGCGGGATCGGCGGTCACCGCGATCCAGGCCGTCTATGTGCCCGCCGATGACTTCACCGATCCGGCTGTCACCACGATTTCAAGCCATATGGACTGCGTCATCGTCCTCAGCCGGGCACAGGCCGCCGAAGGCTTCTATCCGGCGATCGACCCGCTCGCCTCCTCCTCGATGCTGCTGGACCCGCTGGTGGTGGGCAAGACGCATTACGAGATCGCCGAGGCCGTGCGTCAGGCCCTCGCCCGGTTCCGGGAACTGACCGACATCATCTCGCTTCTGGGGGTCGAGGAGTTGAGCACCGCCGACCGGCTTCTGGTCAAGCGCGCCCGCCGCTTGCAGCGTTTCCTGACGCAGCCCTTCATGGTGACCGAGGCCTTCACCGGCACCAAGGGCGCCAGTGTGTCCGCTGGCCGACACGCTGGCGGGGTGCCGCGCGATCCTCGACGGGGTGGCCGACGACTGGTCGGAAAGCGCGCTCTACATGGTCGGCACGATTGATGACGCCAGACGCAAGAACGCCGCCGAAACCGCCCCCGACCCCGAGGTGGCGGCATGAGGCTGCGGATCGTCACACCGCTTTCGGTCGTCGTGGACGCGCAGGTCGACAGTCTGCGCGCCGAGGATGCCAGCGGCAGCTTCGGTGTTCTGCCCGGACATGCGCCCTTCCTGACGGCACTGGCGATCTCGATCGTCAGCTGGCGACAAGACGATACCGAGCAGTTCTGCGCCCTGCGCGGCGGGGTGATGACCGTGGGGCGCGGGGATGACCACGATACCGTGGTCGACATCGCCACGCGCGAGGCGGTGGCGGGCGATGATCTGGCCGTTCTGGACAAGCAGGTGCTGGCCCGGTTCCAGTCCGACGAGGACGCAGAGCGTGAAGAACATGTCGAGACTGTCCGCGTGCAGCTTCACGCCATCCGCCGCATGATCAGCCGGCTCAAGACCGGCGCAAACGCGGGCGAGTTCCTATGACGCAGACACCCCCGCCCAAACCCGAAGAAGACCCGCTGGTGCGCGAAACGCGGCTGCGGCGCGACCGGCGCGCGCGCTGGCTGCAGGAGGGCGACATGTCCGTGGGCCGCCGTCTGGCGCAGATCGGCGTGCTGGGCTGGATCCTTGTCACCCCCACGCTTGCGGGTCTGTTCATCGGCCGCTGGCTCGATGACGCGCCTCTCCAGCGGCATTTTCTGGACCGCCCCGTTCATGGTGCTGGGGCTTTGTCTGGGCGGCTGGACCGCATGGAAATGGATGAACGCACGATGACGACCTCTCTATGCACTCCCGCTCGTCCTGATCCTGCCGCTCTGCTTCGCCGGAGGGGTGCTTCTGGGCCTTGCCTATTTCCGCGCCCTGCGCTGGACGACCGACCTGATCGTCAACGGCGGCAGCCCGGTTCTGGCGCTGGCGCTGTCGCTGGGGCGGCTGATCATGATCGCGGCGGGCTTCTACCTCGCGGTGCTCTTCGGCGGCCTTGCCCTTCTGGCGGCACTGGCGGGCGTGCTGGCGGTCAAGACCCTGATGCTGCGCCGGAACAAGGCGGACCGCGCCATGAATTCGCCGCTCGACTCCACGATCCTCTTCCAGCTGGGGCCGGTGCCGATCACGCAGGCCGTCGTCACGACATGGGCGATCATGGCCGTGCTGGTGCTGGGGGCGGCGCTGCTGACCCGCAGGCTTGCCCTGATGCCGACCAAGCGTCAGGCCGCGCTGGAGCTGATGGTGGCCACCCTCGACACCCAGATCACCGAGACGACCGGCGCCAGTCCCGCGCCCTACCGCGCCTTCATCGGCACGCTGTTCCTGTTCATCCTGATCGCGAACTGGTCATCCCTCGTGCCGGGCGTCGAACCGCCCACCGCGCAGACTTGAAACCGACGCGGCGCTTGCGGTCCTCGTCTTCTTCTCGGTGATCTGGTTCGGGGTGCGCGGCGGCGGCGTTGGCGGCTATCTCAAATCCTTCGCCGCACCCAACCCCGTGATGATCCCGCTGAACATGCTGTCCAGCGTGACCCGCGTGTTTTCGATGTTCGTGCGCCTCTTCGGCAATGTGATGAGCGGCGTCTTCGTCATCGGTATCGTGGCCTCGCTGGCGGGGCTTCTGGTGCCGATCCCGCTGATGGCGCTCGATCTGCTGACCGGGCTGGTGCAGGCCTATATCTTCGCGGTTCTGGCGATGGTCTTTATCGCGGCGACCATCGAGACAGGGCAGGCCCGGACGACAGGGGCAGACCCGACAACTTCTTCCAATGAAAAGGATATCTGATGGATTATCTCAGCCTGACCAGCATTGTCTGCGCAGCCTTCGTCGTGGCATTCGGCGCCATCGGCCCCGCCCTGGCCGAGGGTCGCGCCGTCGCCGCCGCGATGGATGCCATCGCGCGTCAGCCCGAGGCCGCGAACACGATCTCGCGCACGCTTTTCGTCGGGCTGGCGATGATCGAGACGACGGCGATCTACTGCCTTGTGATCGCGCTGTTGCTGCTCTTTGCAAACCCCTTGCTGGCCTGAACGCATGACACTCGACTGGTGGACACTTGGCTTGCAGGCCGTCAACGTCCTGATCCTCGTCTGGCTGCTGTCGCGCCTGTTCTGGCGCCCGGTCGCCGAGGCGATCGCAAGGCGTCAGGACGTGACCGCCGACATGCTGCGGGATGCAAGGGCCGCACAGGCCAAGGCCGATCAGGTTCTGGCCGAGGTCACGGCGACCCGCGATGACATGGCCACGGAACGCGACACCCTGCTGGCCGAGGCCGCGATCAAGGCCGAAGCCGCCACGAAAATGGCGATGAAAGAGGCCGCCGAAAAGGCCGAGGCCCTGCTGACCACGGCCCGGCTTGAAAGCGAGCAGCTTGCCAGGACCAGCCGCGCCCATGCCGCGGCGGATTCGGCCCAGCTTGCCGTGGACATTGCGCGCAAACTGCTGACCCGGCTTGATGCCCGGAAACATGGCGGCCCCCTTCCTCGACCCGCTGATCCGGTCGATCGAGGCGATGCCCCCCGAAGACCGGGCCGCGCTGGCCGCAACGGCAGGCGGGATCGACATCATCAGCGCGGTCGATCTGGATGACGCCACCAAGGCGCGGATCACGAAAGCGGTCGGCACGGCGCTTGACGGCAAACCGCATCTGCAGTTCCGCACCGACCCCGACCTGATCGCCGGGTTCGACCTGCGCACGGCCGCATTTTATCCTGCGCAGCAGCTGGGCCGCCGACCTTGACGCCATCCTGAAGGATCTGACCGATGCGGCCTGACCCCCCGGACTGGCTGACCCGCGCCCGCAAGGTCGTCGCCCGCACGGCACTGGGGCCACGCACCGAACACCGGGGCCGGGTCGAGGAGATCGCCGACGGCGTCGCCATGATCTCGGGCCTGCGCAATGTCCGGCTGGACGAGGTGTTGCGCTTCGAGGGCGGGCAATTCGGCTTTGCGCGGGTGCTGGACCCCGACCGGATCGGCTGCGTGCTTCTGGACGCCACCACAAGGGTCGAGGCGGGCGATGCCGTCTTCAGCACCGGCGAGGTTGTCAGCGTCCCGGTCGGCGAGGCGCTCTTGGGCCGTATCGTCGATCCGCTGGGCCGTCCGCTGGACCGCAAGGGCGCGGTGCTGTCCGAGACGCGCCTGCCCATCGAACGCCCGGCCCCCTCGATCATCGAACGCGACCTTGTGACCGAACCCGTGCAGACCGGGATCGTGGTGGTCGACACGCTCTTTCCGCTGGGCCGGGGCCAGCGCGAACTGATCGTGGGCGATCATTCCACCGGCAAGACGACACTGGCCATCGACACGCTGATCGCCCAGCGCGACAGCGACATGATCTGCATCTATGTGGCGGTCGGGCAGAAAACCTCCAGCGTGCGCCGCGCCATCGACGCGCTTCAGGCCGAAGGCGCCTTCGACGCGCTGCATCGTGATGGTCGCGGGCTCCGCCGCCGCGCCGGGCCTGCAATGGATCGCCCCCTATGCCGGGATGACCATGGCCGAATATTTCCGCGACAAGGGAATGCACGCCCTTGTCGTGATCGACGATCTGTCCAAACACGCCGCCACCCACCGCGAAATCGCGCTGCTCACCCGGCAGTCACCGGGGCGCGAGGCCTATCCCGGCGATGTCTTCTACATCCATGCCCGCCTGCTGGAACGCGCCGCGAAACTGTCAAAGGCGCGCGGCGGCGGCTCGCTGACCGCCCTGCCGATTGCCGAAACCGATGCGGGCAACCTCTCGGCCTATATCCCGACCAACCTCATCTCGATCACCGATGGCCAGATCGTGCTGAACGCCCCGCTGTTCCATCAGGGCCAGAAACCCGCCGTGGACGTCGGGCTCAGCGTCAGCCGCGTGGGCGGCAAGACGCAGGCCCCGATGCTGCGCGCGGCCGCAGGCTCGCTGCGTCTGGACTACGCCCAGTTTCTGGAACTCGAAGTGTTCAGCCGCTTCGGCGGGATGCCCGAGGACCGGGTGCGCCAGCAGCTCAAACGCGGCGAGCGGATCCGCAGGATCCTCCGCCAGCCGCAGCATGACCCCTTCCGCCTTGTCGATGAGGTGGCGCTGCTGATCGCCGTGCAATCGGGCGTGCTGGACAAGCTGCCGCTCGATGCCGTGGCCGCGTTCCGGGCGGGTCTGGCAACCGCGCTCGATACCGAAGCGCCCGAGATCCTCGAGACCATCGCCACGGCAGACAGGCTGGATGCGCCGACACGCGAGCGCCTTGTTGCGGCGATCACCCGTTTCGCCGCCTCCCTGTCCGACAGCCCCCCGGCGCATCAGGACAGCCCGGAACACACGAAGACCCCATGACCGAGCGGCTCTCCGACATCAGCGCCAGGATCGACGGCATCCGCCAACTCGGGGCTGTCGTGAAAGCCATGAAAGGCATCGCCGCCGCGCGGGCACGGGTGGCCCGGACCGAGGTGACGGCGGTCGACAGCTATGCCATGACCATCGCCACCGCGATGGCCCGCGCCCTTGGCCCCGACGCGGCGACGACGACGGCGCAGGACGCACCCGAGCCTGCCACCGCAAAGCCCGGCCTGCTGGTCTTCTGTGCCGAACAAGGTTTCGCCGGCGCCTTCAGCGAGCGTGTTCTGGACAGCATCGCCAACCGTCCCGACACCGGCGCGCTGTTCCTGATCGGCACCCGTGGCCTTGCGGTCGCCGCCGCGCGCGGGATCGTCCCGGACTGGAGCGCGGCCCTGCCATCCCACAGCCCCGGCATCCCCAAACTGGCCGACAGGATCACCCGGGCGATCTTCGAAAAGCTGGGCCGCGACCAGATCGACCGGCTTGACGTGGTCTTCACCGGCCTGCACGCCGGGCGGCCGACCATTCTGCGGCAATCGCTCTTCCCGCTCGACATGTCGCATTTTCCCGCAGCGCGCGGGGAACGCCCGCTCATGCAGATCCCCGTCGAGGGTCTGATCGACGCCCTTGGCCGGGATTACGTCCACGCACAGGTCTGCAAGGCCGCGCTGCACGCCTTCGCCGCCGAGAACGAGGCCAGGATGGAGGCCATGTCCTCCGCCGGCAGCCAGATCGACCGCGAGCTTGAAACCTTTCAGGCGACCCTGCGCCGGGTGCGCCAGGAGGCGATCACCGCCGAGATCATCGAACTGGGCACCGGTGCTGCCGCCAAGCGCGACCCGGGCTGACGCGCCCCGCGCAAAATCTCCGGGGGGGCACCGCCCCCCCCCGGATGTTTCAACCTGTCACTGCGCCGCCAGCAATTCAGGCACGCGCAACAGCACCACTTCATTGTCCGCCGCCGCGTCCAGTTTGCGTCCCGACGAAAATGGCAGGTTGTTGTCGATCGCCACCATGATGTGGGTGTCGTCCACCTTCATCACATCCTCGATGGTGAAGAAGGGCAGGCTGAACCGACCGGCCTCGCCGCCATCCGTCGAGATCCGCGCACGGCCCTCGGGATCTGCGATGTTCATCAGGTCGATCTGGCCGATCCGGCGCACATAGCCCTCCGCGTCAATGCTTGCGGTGTCGATCAGCACCACATGCTTGACCATTGCGGGGTTCGGAAAGCAGTCCGGCTGCGGATCGCCTGCGCATTTCAGGCTCGGCTCCCCTTCGCCATTGTCACGCTCGATCACCAGCGCCCGTGTCGCGTCGATGAAGTTGAAATCGCCGATCGCCGTCGCACCTTCGGCAAGCCTGAACTTGAAGCTGGCACCGGTCCATGCGCGCTTGGCCGGATCAAAGCCCAGAACACGCAGGAAATCGCCTTCGTTCTTGCCGTCCTCACCCAGAAGGGGCTTTTCCAGCATCGCCCACAGCAGGCCCGTGCCGGGTTGCAGCGCCATGCCCTCATAGCCACCCGAACGCGGAACGGTCCAGTCCTTGCCCATCACCGATGTGGCCGAGATGCCGGGCGTGTCCGCACTCCTCAGCTGCTTGCCATCCATCATTGTGGGATAGACGCCCTTTACCCGGCCATCCAGCCCGGCTTCGATCAGATAGGGTCCGAACTCTTCACCGATCCAGATGGAATCGCCGACGCGCTGGATGCTCTCAAGGTCGAAATCTGCACCCGTCAGATAGCGGCTTTCGGTTCCATCCCACGAGATGCGGAAGGGCACCTTGAAATCGGGATCATGCAGGAAAACGGTCTCCTTGATGTCGACCGTCCCGGTGTCGAAATCCGTCATCATGCGGCTGAAAAACAGCATGGTGTCGGGGCTGTTGGCCTTTGAGCCAAAGCCGTTGTCGGTCAGAACGTAGACTGATCCATCTTCGGCGCGGTCCATCGCAAATCCTGAAAAGCCCTGCAATGGCTGACCAATGAAGGGCAGACTGATCCCGGTCAGCCGCTTGCCATGAAGGCCACCGGTATCGCCGGGAACAGACATCGGCACGCTGTTGCGCGCAGCGCCGGTAAACTTGCCGCTGATCCAGGCGTCTTGCGGCGCATCGGCGGGCGGCGCTACCAGGCTCAGTGCCGGCAGATAGGCGTGACCGGCCAGCGTGGCGGGAAAGATCTCCTGCGCTGCTGCGGGCGCAGCCAAGGCAAGGATAGCAAGGGTGAGAGTGTGGTTCAGGGCTTTCATGGAAGGTCTCCTTTATGAGAACTCTTCGATGCCCCGCGCGGGTCACACCGCAATGACGGGCGCGTTATGAATTTATGAAAGCGGTGCGGCTGCATCGCAGAACCGCGATGGTTGAGTCGCGCTGCCGCGACACAGGCATCCCGAGCATTGCCTTGATCTGTATCAGCGCAGGACAAGGCCGGATTGGTCATAATGGCCTCGGTCCGACAGCCTCGATCCTGAATCCACGGCCCTGAACGGAGAAAATCACATGACCGATGAATCCACCCTGTGGGAGATGGAAGAGCGCTTCTGGATCGAAGGCGCGGATGCCGCGCGGCGCATGTCCGCCAAGGGTGCCGTCTTCGTCTTTCCCTATCCGGCCGGCATCCTGCAAGGGGACGCGCTTTTCCGTGAAAGCGACGTGGCGCAGCGCTGGCGCTCGGTCGAGATGGGCGAACGGCACATCTCCCGGCACGGCGACATCGCCGTTCTGGCCTACCGCGTCACAGCCGAACGGGGCGACCTGCCGATCTACGAGGCGCTCTGCACCTCGACCTATCTCAAGGACGACAAGACATGGATGCGCCTGAGCCATAGCCAGACCCCTGTCACGGGCGGGGCGGACGCGGGCTGACCGCCACCGGACGGGCGTCACACGACAGATCAACCGAAGGGAGTTCACCATGAAATTCGATTTCAACGGCAAGACCGCCATCGTCACCGGCGCGGCATCCGGGATCGGCGCGGCCATCGCGCGCGATCTGGCGCGTTTCGGGGCCATGGTCGTCCTTGCGGACATGGACGAAGCCGGAATGGCCACCATCAGCGCCGAGATCACGGCTGCGGGCGGCAAGGCCTTCATGCGGAAAACCGATACCGGCGACGCGGCCGACGTGGAGGGGCTTGTCGCCTTCGCCGTGGCGCAGACCGGCGGTCTGCATCTGCTGGTCAACAACGCGGGCATCGGCGGCCCGGCCGAACCCGTCGGGGACTATCCTCTGGACGGCTGGCAAAAGGTCATCGACGTCAACCTGAGCGGCGTCTTTTACGGCATGCGCTACGGGATACCCGCCATGGTCAAGGCGGGCGGCGGGTCCATCGTGAACATGGCCTCGATTCTGGGCTCGGTCGGTTTCGCCACGGCCTGCGCCTATGTGGCGGCAAAGCACGGGGTCGTCGGCCTGACGAAAGTCGGCGCACTCGAATACGCCAAGGCCGGGGTGCGGGTGAACGCGATCGGACCGGGCTTCATCGCGACCCCGCTGCTGGACAAGAACCTTGACGCCGACGCGCTGGAGGGCATCGCCGGGATGCACCCGGTCGGACGTCTGGGCACGCCCGAGGAGGTTTCGGCGCTGACCTGCTTCCTGCTGTCGGATCAGGCCAGTTTCATCACCGGCAGCTATCATCTCGTCGATGGCGGCTACACCGCCCAATAGGACCAGGTCCGGCGTCGCGCGCGCCGGACAGGCCCGCCCCCTTTTGCTGCGCGCGCGGCCCGGAGGTGCCGTTGCGCCCCCTCGAAGTCTTAAGAAAACCCTAACGCGACCGCCCAACCCATTGAAATCAAAGGGCCTGAAAAATGTCCCATCGTGGGACAGGCCTGACCCGCATGGATAGGGCCGCCGCACTAACTTCGGTCAAGTCGTCACCAGTGATCCTCGCCTAGCATTGCAACATCCGCCGCGCCCCTGTCGCGGCGCGTGCCGATAAAGGACGATACACATGGCAACCCCCACAGCATCCCCCCCCGCACCGGCCGACCGCTTCCGGTTTCCGTCCGCCTACACCATCCTGTTCGCGCTGATCATCATCATCGCGGGCCTGACATGGGTGATCCCGGCGGGCCAATATGAACGCGTCGCGTCCGAGGCGCTTGGCAAGGACGTGCCCGTCGCGGGCACCTATGCGCCGACCGAGGCCAATCCGCAGGGCTTCTTCGACGTGATCCTCGCCCCCATCGCCGGTTTCTACGATCCGGGCAGCTACACCGCCAATGCCATCGACGTGGCGCTGTTCGTCCTGATGATCGGCGGCTTCATCGGCGTGGTCACGGCCACGGGCGCCATCGACGCGGGCATCAAACGCGCCATGGCGCGGCTGAAGGGGCGGGAGAAGTGGATGATCCCGATCCTCATGGCGCTCTTCGCGCGGGCGGCACGACCTATGGCATGGCCGAGGAAACGCTGGCCTTCTACGTCATCCTGACCCCCGTGATGATCGCGGCCGGCTATGACGCGCTGACGGCGGTGGCGGTGATCCTGCTGGGCGCGGGTATCGGCGTGCTGGGCTCGACCGTGAACGCGTTTTCCACCGTGATCGCCTCGGACGCCGCAGGCGTGCCCTTCACCGACGGGCTGATGCTGCGGCTGGTGATCCTTGGCGCTGACCTTCGTGGTCACCGTGGCCTATGTCATGCGCTATGCCGCACGGGTGAAGGCCGATCCCTCCCGCTCGCTGGTCTTCGACAAGAAGGCCGAGAACGAGGCGCATTTCCGCAGCTCCGGCGAGGCCACGGTCGATTTCACCGGATTGCACAAGATCGTCCTGCTGCTGTTCGGCGCGACCTTCGCCGTGATGATCTGGGGCGTGTCGCTGGGCGGCTGGTGGATGGCCGAGATGAGCGGGCTGTTCCTGTTCGCCGGCATCGGCATCGGCGTGGTCGGGCGTCTGGGCGAAAAGGGTCTGGTCGAGGCTTTCGTCGGCGGCGCGCGCGACCTGCTGGGCGTGGCGCTGATCATCGGGCTGGCGCGCGGCATCGTCGTCATCATGGACGCGGGCCACATGACCGACACCGTCCTGCACTGGGCCGAAGGCACCGTCGCGGGCCTGAACCGAGGTCGTCTTCATCAACGTGATGTACTGGATCGAGGTGGCGCTGTCGTTCTTCGTGCCCTCGACCTCGGGCCTTGCCGTGCTGTCGATGCCGATCCTTGCCCCGGTGGGCGATTTCGCCGGGGTCGCGCGCAGCCTTGTCGTGACGGCGTTCCAGTCGGCAGCAGGCATCGTCAACCTGATCACGCCCACCTCGGCTGTCGTCATGGGCGGCCTTGCCATCGCCCGTGTCCCCTATGAGCGCTGGCTGCGCTTTGTCTGGCCCGTGCTTCTGGGCCTGACCGATCATCATCATGGCCGCGCTCAGCCTTGGCGTCATCTTGCAAGGAACACCGACATGAGCATCACCTATGGCGTCCATTCCGAGGCGGGCAAACTGCGCCGCGTTCTGGTTCACAAGCCCGGTGCCGCCATGGCGCGGCTGACGCCCGCCAATTGCGCCGAGCTGCTGTTCGATGATGTGATCTGGGTCAAGCAGGCGCGGATCGAGCACATGACCTTTGTCGATGCGATGCGCAATCGCGGGGTCGAGGTCGTGTTCCTGCGGCAGATGCTGGCCGAGACGATGACCGACATGGACGGCGCGCCGCTGGCTGCTGGAGGCGCGGATCAACGACAATACGGTGGGCGTGGGCCTTGCCGATGATCTGCTGGCGCATCTGATGGAGATCGAGCGGCGATCTGCTGTCCACGATCCTGATCGGCGGCATGAGCCGGGCCGAACTGCCGATCCCCGACCAAGGGCGTGCTGGCCCCGATGCTGGAGCCTGCCGATTTCATCCTGCCGCCGCTGCCCAACCACATCTTCACCCGCGATACGACCTGCTGGATCTATGGCGGTGTCACGCTGAACCCGATGCACTGGCCCGCGCGGCGGCTGGAGACGCTGAACCTGGCCGCGATCTATCGCTTTCACCCGGATTTCAAGGATGCGGGCTTTCCCGATCTGGTGGGGCGATCCCTTGCAGGATCATGGCCCGGCAACCGTCGAAGGCGGCGATGTCATGCCCATCGGGAACGGGACCGTCCTGATCGGGATGGGCGAACGCACGACACCACAGGCCGTGGGTCAGATCGCGCGGGGTCTGTTTGCAGGCGGTGGGGCCACACGGGTCATCGCCTGCCAGTTTCCCAAATCCCGCAGCGCGATGCATCTTGATACGGTCTTCACCTTCTGCGACCGCGATCTGGTCACGGTCTTTGCCGAGGTCACGGATGCCATCCGCTGCACCAGCCTGCGCCCCGGCGACAAGGGCGAGATCATCGCGGTCGAGACCGAGACGAAACCGTTTCTGGAGGTTGTGGCGCAGGCCCTTGGCCTCAAGAAACTGCGCACCGTGCCCACGGGCGGCGATGCCTATGAGAGTCGCGCGCGAACAATGGGACGATGCCAACAACCTGCTGTGCCTCGAGCCCGGCGTCGTCGTCGGCTACGAGCGCAACATCTATTCCAACACCCTGCTGCGCAAGGCGGGTGTCGAGGTCATCACCATCCCCGGATCGGAACTCGGGCGCGGACGCGGCGGGTCGCATTGCATGACCTGCCCGCTGATCCGCGACGCCATTTAAGGAATATCCCATGCCACAGAACCTGCACGGTCGCAGTTTTCTCAAACTGCTGGATTTCACACCCGACGAGATCCGGCATCTGCTGCAACTTGCCGCCAGCCTGAAGATGGCCAAGAGCGGCGGCTATGAACGGCCGCAGCTGCAACGGCAAGAACATCGCCCTGATCTTCGAGAAGGACAGCACCCGCACCCGCAGCGGGTTCGAGGTCGCCGCCTATGATCAGGGCGCGCATGTCACCTATCTGGGGCCGTCGGGCAGCCATATCGGTCACAAGGAATCGATGAAGGACACCGCCCGCGTGCTGGGCCGTTTCTATGACGGGATCGAATATCGCGGCTTTGGCCAGAAGGATGCCGAGGTGCTGGCCGAATTTTCCGGCGTGCCGGTGTTCAACGGGCTGACGGATGATTTCCACCCGACGCAGATCCTCGCCGATCTGATGACGATGCGCGAGTTCACCCACAAGCATCTGTCGGATATCGCCTGTTTGCTTCATGGGGGATGCGGGCAACAACATCGGCGCGATCCTGATGGTGGGCGCGGCCCTGATCGGCATGGACATCCGCCTGTGTGGCCCGCAAAGCTGCTGGCCTGACGCCGATCTGGTGACGCGGTGCCGCAGCATCGCCGAGCGCACGGGCGCGCGGATCACCCTGACCGACAAGCATGCCGAGGGGCTTGAAGGGGCGGATTTCGTCTATACCGATGTCTGGGTCTCGATGGGCGAGCCGGATGAGCGTCTGGGAGGAGCGGATCGCGCTGCTGTCGCCCTACAGGGTCGACCAGGAGGTGATGGACCGATGACCGGCAATCCCTATGCCAAGTTCCTGCATTGCCTGCCCGCCTTCCACAACCGCGATACCGAAGTGGGCGAGGAGATCTTTGCAGAAGTTCGGGATCGACTGCATGGAAGTGACCGACGAGGTGTTCGAAAGCCCCGCCTCGGTCGTCTTCGATCAGGCCGAGAACCGGATGCACACGATCAAGGCGGTTCTTGTCGCCACGATGGGGGCCTGAGATGCGCGTCGTGGTGGCCCTTGGGCGGCAATGCGCTGTTGCAGCGCGGCGAGCCGATGACGGCCGAGGCGCAACACACCAATGTGCGGATCGCGGCACACGGCGCTGGCCGATCTGGCGCGCGATCATCAGATCGTCGTGGCCCATGGCAACGGTCCGCAGGTCGGCCTGCTGGCGCTGCAGGGGGCGGCCTATGATCCGGCCAAGCCTTGGCCGCTGGATGTGCTGGGCGCCGAGACCGAGGGCATGATCGGTTACCTGATCGAACAGGAGTTGATGAACGCCCTGCCGGAGGGTGCGCGCTGTGCCACCTTGCTGAGCCGGGTGGAGGTGGATCCGCAGGATCCTGCCTTTGATGACGCCGAGCAAGCCCATCGGTCCCGTCTATTCGGCAAAGGCCGAGGCTGCACAGGCGGCCAGAGATCATGGCTGGACCATGGTGACCGAGGCCACGGGCGGGCGTGCGCCGCGTGGTGCCGTCGCCCAGCCCGCAGCGCATCCTGGGGCTGGAGGCGATCAAGGTGCTGCTGGATGCCGGGCACATTGCGTCATTTGTGCAGGGGGTGGCGGGATTCCCGTCGCTGCGCAACGCGATCGGGCCAGATGGAAGGTGTCGAGGCGGTGATCGACAAGGATCGGACCACGGCGCTTCTGGCGCTGGGTCTGGAGGCGGATGCCCTGCTGCTGCTGACGGATGTGGCCGCCGTCTTCATGGATTTCGGCGGGCCGGAACAGCGCGCGATCGGCAAGACGACGCCAGCAGGCGCTGGACGGGCTTGATCTGGCGCCGGGCTCGATGGGGCCCAAGGTCGATGCCGCCGTGGCCTTTGTCAGGGCCAGCGGCAAGCTCGCCGGTATCGGACAGTTGACGGACGCCCGCGCCATTCTGGAAGGTCGCGCAGGGACCCTGGTTCAACCTGATCCGGCCTAACGGTGAAAAGGCACGGACCCCGCCCGCGCATGATGGGAATCCGGCCGTTGGGGGACAATAATCGAGCGTCAGCTAACGCAGATCAGCGCAGAGCGCGGCGTTGCGGATCATGATCAGGACAGAAGCCGCCAGAGCAAGTTCGCAGAAACGAGAGCGCAGAGCGGCATTTCCAGAATGATTACGAAAAGGAATGATCCCATGACACCAGGCAGAGTGCTTTTTTCCGTGGTCTCCGCGATAGCCCTGACCGGCTGCACGTATAACACCGGCGCGCCGAACCAGCCCGCCACCGGCGCGTTGATCGGCGGCGCGACAGGCGCAGTCATCGGCAAGGCGGTCGGGGGCGATACGAAATCCACGATCATCGGCGGTGCCATCGGTGCTGCGGTCGGTGGTGCCATCGGCACGGATATGGCGCGCCAGGAACGCGAGCTGAACCAGCAACTTGCGGGAAGCGGCGCGGTCATCACGAACACGGGCAGCCAGCTACGGGTGATCCTGCCCGAGGCGGTCACCTTCTCCACAGGGTCTGCCACCGTGGCGCCAAGTTTCATGCCCGCCCTGCGAGAGGTCGCCCGTTCGCTGAAGGCGCATCCGAATTCGACCATCCGTGTGGTCGGCCACACGGATAATGTCGGCTCGGCGACCTATAACGATGAGCTGAGCCGGGATCGTGCCCTGGCGGTTGCGCGCATCCTGATCCAGGACGGTGTCGCGGCGAACCGCATCACCTATTCGGGGCGCGGTTTCCAGGAGCCGATCACATCGAACGCCTCGGCATCGGGCCGGGCGCAGAACCGCCGGGTCGAGGTGGTGATTACCCCCACCAATTGACCGGGTGCATCGCCGGAACCGGCGGCCCTCGCCCTCGGGCGGCCGGTTCCAGCGTATCCCCTCAACAGCATCTCAAGAGAATGGACAGCATCATGGACAAAGACAGAGTGATCGGTTCGGCGAAGGTGGTGAAGGGCAAGGCCAAGATCGCGATCGGCACGGCCATCGGTGACGCAAAGCTTCAGACCGAAGGCGAGGCCGACAAGGTCGAAGGACGGGTCCAGAACGCGGTCGGCGGGATCAAGGATACGATCCGCAAGGACTAGTCCACGGGTCAGGCAGGCCGGGACAACCCTTGCTGCGCGTGGTCAAGCGACAGGAGAGTTGGACCCGGCTCTTGAAGGTATCAGCAAGGAACCACGCACATGAGCAGGAACTTTCTTTTCATTCTGATCGGAGCGCTTGCCGTCTGCGCCATCGTGGCCGGCTATCTCTACTATCAGGAACGGCAAAGCGGCGTCGAGATCAGGATCGACGGGTCCGGCGTGACCATCGACGGGGACTGAACGTATCGGCCCCGCGCCGAAGATTTCACAATCGGGCCCTCCCCCGCGACGGGACATGCCTCATGCAAAGGAGAGTTGCGATGTCACTCAGTACGATCGTGGTCATTATTCTCATCGTCTTTTTGCTGGGTGGTTTCAGCGGACGTTTCGGCGGCTATGGCTATGGTTTCGGACATGCCGGGGTCGGTGTGCTTGGCACCGTGCTGATCATCGTGGTCATCCTGATGCTGCTTGGCCGGATCTGATCGCAAGGCGAGGATGGAGCCGTGTCACCTGAGAATAGGCCCCACCTGATCCAGATAGGTCGGATCGAACTGCGCGAAATCGGTCAGCCGCGCGTAGTTGTCGAAGGTGACAAAACCGTCGCGGAACGTGACCATGCCATCCTCGCGCAATTGCCGCAGGACCCGGTTGACGTGGACCGCGCTGAGGCCGAGTGCGTCTGCCAGAAGATATTGGGTCAGCGGACAGGCAAAGCCGGCCTTGCTGCCCATGCCGACCAGTGCAGCCCTGGCCCCCAGTTCAAGCAGGAAATGCGCCATGCGTTCGGCTGCATTGCGGCGCCCCACATCGACCAGATGTTCGACAACCATCGCCTCGTCCCGCGATGCGGCCCAGAGGATCGCGGTGGCCAGACGGGGGGTTCGGGAAAAGGCGTCCAGAAGGTCCGGCACAAGAACCTCGCTGACCTCAATGTCGGTGACCGGTTCGATGCTGTGATCCGAGATATGCAACAGCACGCTGCGCAACCCCAGAAAATCGCCGGGGATCTGGAAGTCGACGATCTGCCGCTGCCCGTCCTGCAATATCTTGTAGGAACAGGCCCAGCCTGACGCGAGAATATAGGCCGCCTGGTCCGACTGGCCCTGATGAACAAGATCGCGCCCGGCAACGAATGTCCGGCGGCGCTTGTGCAAGGTTTCGAGAACGGCCAGTTCGGAACCTGACAGAGCCACGAAGGCGCCAAGTTTTCGTATCAAAGGCGTGTCCTGCAAATGCCGCTCCCCCTGTTGGACCCAGACGCAGTCCTAGCACGGTAAAGTCACCAACACCTGATTTCGATCAGTCCGGGCGGGCCATTTCTTTGAAACGCTGCCCCATGCGCCACTGGCCTCTGCTTCCAGACGCGAACGCCATGAAAGGTTACACAAGCATGTCGGAGAATGACACAGTTTCAGGAATTGCGGCACTGACCATTTGCGAAGCCCTGCTGCTTGCGCTGAACGACGCCAAGGTGTTGCCGGAAAGCGAAATCATCGGTCTTCTGAGGGACGCGGCGGCCACGCATGACAATGCGGTCGGCTCTGCCGTCGAGCTTGAGAAGCACAGTGCCGTATCCGCGCTGATCAATGGCATCATCGCGGGGGGCAATTCCGTCCGCAGGACATGACAGGCCCGAACCTGTCGTCTCTGCCTGATCCGCCATCGCGGCCATCGGCGCTGCGGGGGCACCGTCGCCGGGATCTTGGGGCAATGATCTTGCCTCGGTGATCGTCGCCATGCGACCTTGTGTTTGACCTTCTGGTCTTCTGAACCCCATGCTGCAAACCACAGCACAAAGGGAGACGCAGGGATTGGCTTTCACCTTTCGACAGTTGCAGTTTTTCATCGCCGCCGCCGAACAGGGGTCTGTGACCGGTGCCGCGCGTGTGCTGTCGATTTCGCAATCCTCGGTGACCGAAGCGATCCGCGCGCTGGAGGATGATCTGGGCGTCCTGTTGTTCGAGCGTCAGGCGCGCGGGTTGGAGATCACCCATCTGGGCAGCCAGTTCCTGCGCCATGCGCAGCAGATCCTTGCCGATGTGTCGAACGCCCGGCAGGCCTTTCGCGATCAGGCCAGTCAGGAGGGCGGTCGTCTTGCACTGGGCGTGACCTCGCTGGTGGCGGGATATGTGCTGTCCGATATCCTGTCGCGCTTTCGCCGCGCGCATCCCAAGGTCGAGTTGAACGTGATCGAGGATAGCGGGGAATACCTGCAACACCTGCTGATCGGCGGGGAACTGGATGTGGCGGTGCTGCTGACCTCTTCGGTGCATGACCGCATGGCGCTGAACGTGGAGACGCTGCTTGTGTCGCCCTACCGGCTGTGGCTGCCGCTTGGCCATCCGCTGGGACAGGCCGATGCGATTGCCCTGGAGCAATTGGCCGAAGCGCCGCTGATCCAGTTGATGGTGGACGAGATCGAGGAAAGCATGCGCCAGCTTATGGCGGCGCTGGCGGTGAAGCCGACCATCGCCTTCCGCACGCGGTCGGTCGAGGCGGTGCGCAGTCTGGTTGCCACGGGCGCGGGCCTCGCGATCCTGCCGGGGCTGGTCTATCGGCCTTGGTCGCTGGAAGGTGACCGAATCGAGATCCGGGATGTGTCGGGCGATCTGCCCACGGTGCAGGTGGGTCTGGCATGGCGGCGCGGGGCACCACTGAGCCAACCTGCCCGCAATTTCATCAGAGTCGCGCAATCCACCCTGCCCGGACGCTGAACCGTTTTCCACCAAAGTGCTGAAAACCATGCGCAAAGCCCTTTTGGCCCGAGGTATCGGAAAAACCGATGGAGCGGTTCTGCATTTTGATATTGCGAAGCGGACTGCCCCTCATAGGCTGGTGCCCAAGACAAGAATGGGCCCAGCGAAGGGCCGTGACACAGGGAGCACTGGAATGAGACATCTCAGACTGATGGGAACCACCGCATTGGCAGCAATGCTGGGCATCACACCCGCCTTGGCGCAGATCGCCGAACTGGGCACGCCGGAAGGCAAGCTCAACATCGTCGCCTGGCCCGGCTATATCGAGCGCGGCGAGACGATTGCCGAGTTCGACTGGGTCACCAAGTTCGAAGAGGCGACGGGCTGCATGGTGCAGGTCAAGACCGCCAATACCTCGGACGAGATGGTCGCACTGATGAACGAGGGCGGGTTCGACCTTGTCACCGCCTCGGGCGATGCATCGCTGCGGCTGGTGGCCGGACAGCGTGTCCAGCCGATCAACCTGTCGCTGATCCCCTCGTGGGAGACGGTCGATGACCGGCTGAAGGAAGCGCCCTGGTATGTGGTGGACGGGGTGCATTACGGCGTGCCCTACCAGTGGGGGCCGAACGTGCTGATGTACAACACCGAGGTGTTCGGCGACAGCCCGCCCACGTCCTGGAACGTGGTGTTCGAGGAAATGGACCTGCCGGATGGCAAGACCAACAAGGGCCGGGTGCAGGCCTATGACGGCCCGATCCATATCGCGGACGCGGCGCAATACCTGATGTTCCACAAGCCGGAACTGGGCATCACCTCGCCCTATGAACTGAACCAGGAACAGTATGATGCCGCGCTGGACCTGCTGCGCGTGCAGCGCACGCTGACCGCGCGCTACTGGCATGACGCCTTTATCCAGATGGACGATTTCCGCAACGAGGGCATGGCGGCCTCGGGCACATGGCCGTTCCAGGTGAACCTGTTGCAGGCTGACGGCGTGCCGGTGGCCAGCGTGATCCCGCAGGAAGGCGCGACCGGCTGGGCCGATACATCCATGCTGCATGTGAACGCCGAGAACACGACCTGCGCCTATCTGTGGATGGAGCACACGCTGTCGTCGAACCTGCAGGCCGACCTGTCGGTATGGTTCGGGGCCAACCCGGTGGTGCCGGCCGCCTGCACCGACGGGCGCGGGATGCAGACCGCCGAGGGTTGCACCAAGAACGGTTTCGATGATTTCGAGCGGATCCGGTTCTGGACCACCCCGGTCACCAAATGCGAGAGCCAGGGCGAATGCGTGCCCTATTATCGCTGGGTCTCGGACTATATCGGTGTGATCGGCGGCCGCTGACACAGCCTTTTCCACCACTCACGAAACGGCACCCCCGCGCAAGCGGGGGGCGCCCCTGTCTGACCCGGAAGAACCCATGCCCGCAGCTGTCGAATTCCAGAACGTGTCGCGCCATTTCGGATCGGTCCGGGCGGTCGATGGCGTGGACCTGAGCATCGCGGAAGGCACGTTCTTTGCCATGCTGGGCCCATCGGGGTCGGGCAAGACCACCTGCCTGCGCCTGATATCCGGGTTCGAGCAACCCACAGGCGGCATGATCCGCATCTTCGGGCAGGATTGCAGCGACGTGCCGCCCAACCGGCGCAATGTGAATACCGTCTTTCAGGATTACGCCCTGTTTCCCCATATGAACGTGCGCGACAACGTAGCTTACGGGCTGATGGTCAAGGGCGTCGACAAGCGGACCCGGCATGACCGGGCCGAGGAGTTGCTGGCGCTGGTCAAGCTGGAGGGCTATGGCGCGCGCAAACCGGGCGAGCTGTCGGGCGGCCAGCGGCAGCGCGTGGCGCTGGCGCGCGCGCTGATCAACGAGCCGCGCGTTCTGCTGCTGGACGAGCCGCTGGGCGCGCTGGACCTCAAGCTGCGCGAGGCGATGCAGGACGAGCTGAAAGCGCTGCAACAGCGGCTGGGCATCACCTTTGTTTTCGTCACCCATGATCAGGGTGAGGCACTGTCGATGGCCGATCAGGTCGCGGTCTTCTCGGAAGGCCGGATCGCGCAGATCGGCACCCCCTCCGAGATCTATGAGAAACCCCGCACGCGCTTTGTCGCCGATTTCGTCGGATCGTCGAATGTGCTGAGCGCGGAGATGGCGGCCAATTTTGGCGCGCCCGCGCGCCCTGCCAGTCTGCGCCCCGAATCCCTGCGCATCGCGGACGAGGGCGCAAGGGTGCGAGGGCGCGTGATTGCCCTGCGTTATCTTGGGTCCGGCACCCGCGTGGTCGTGGCCGTGCCGGGGGGCGAGCTTTCGGTCTTTGTGAACAAGGGTATGCCCGTGCCCGAACAGGGCAGCGAGGTGGGGCTGAACTGGGACCCTGAGGCGATGCATCTGATGGAGCAGGGCTGATGGTGCTGGCCGCCGATCCATCCCGCACCGCGCCTGACCCCAAGGGGGCGATCCTGCCCACGCGGGGGTTGGGGGATCGCCTGTCGGCAGTGTTCTGGCGGCATCCGAATGTGCTGCTGGTGACGCTGCTGGCCCTGCCGCTCTTGTGGCTGGTGGTGGTCTATCTGGGATCGCTGACGGCGCTGCTGCTGCAAAGCTTCTATTCCATCGACGAATTCTCGGGCCAGATCCGGCGGGAATTCACGCTGTCGACCTATGCCGAACTGCTGCGCCCGGCGAATATGGACATCATCATCCGCACGGTTGCCATGTCCGCCGCCGTGACATTGGGGGCCGTAGTCATCGGCTTTCCCATCGCCTATTTCGCGGCCCGCTACGCCAAGGGGCACTGGAAGGCGCTGTTCTACCTGGGCGTGATGCTGCCGCTGTGGTCGTCCTATCTGGTCAAGGTCTATGCCTGGAAGCTGATCCTAGCGCGCGAGGGGATCATCACCTGGGCGACGGACGGGATCGGCGCGTCGGCGGTGCTGAACGGTATTCTGGCGCTGCCGGTGATCGGGGGCACGTCGCTGTCCACCAGCTATATCGGGACATGGCTTGTGTTTCTTTACGTCTGGCTGCCCTACATGATCCTGCCGATGCAGGCCGCGCTGGAGCGGGTGCCGCAATCCATGCTGGAAGCCTCGTCGGATCTGGGGGCCAGCCGCTGGCAGACCATGCGGACAGTGATCTTTCCGCTGGCGATGCCGGGGATCATCGCAGGGTCGATCTTCACCTTCTCGCTGACGATGGGCGATTACATCATCCCGCAGATCGTGGGATCGTCGCGGCGCTTCATCGGGCAGGCTGTCTATCAGTTGCAGGGCACGGCGGGGAATATCCCGCTGGCCGCCGCCTTTGCCGTGGTGCCCATCGTGATCATGCTGATCTATCTGACGATCGCGCGGCGCAAGGGGGCTTTCGATGCGCTCTGACAACCGCCCGCCCCTGATCCTGACGGTGAGCGCCATTGGCGGGCTGCTGTTCCTGCATGTGCCGATCCTGCTGATCTTTCTCTATGCCTTCACCACGGATGAACGCACCTACCAGTTCCCGCCGCCGGGCCTGACCACCCAATGGTTCGCCGTGGCCTGGAACCGGGCCGACATCTGGCCGCCGCTTTACCTGTCGCTGAAGGTGGCGGCACTGTCGACGGTGATGGCGCTGATCCTTGGCACGCTGTGCGCGGCGGCGATGGCGCGGACGCGGTTCTTCGGGCGCGACCAGATCAGCCTGCTGATCATCCTGCCCATCGCCCTGCCCGGCATCATCACCGGCATGTCGCTGCGCTCGGCCTTTTCGATCATGGATATCCCGTTTTCGACCTGGACGATCCTGATGGGGCACGCGACCTTCTGCATCGTGATCGTGTTCAACAATGCGGTCGCGCGGTTCCGGCGGTTGTCCGGCTCCATTGTCGAGGCGTCGATGGATCTGGGTGCCAACGGGTTCCAGACCTTCCGGCATGTGATCCTGCCCAATCTGGGCTCTGCCCTGCTGGCGGGGGGAATGCTGGCCTTCGCGCTGTCCTTTGACGAGGTGATCGTAACAACCTTCACCGCAGGACAGCAAAGCACCCTGCCGATCTGGATGCTGAACGAGCTGGTGCGCCCGCGCCAGCGGCCCGTGACAAACGTGGTCGCGATCGTGGTCTTCGTGACCACCTTCGTGCCGATCCTCATCGCCTATTACCTGACGCGCGGCGGCTCCGAGACCGCCGGCGGCGGCAAATGACCCGCATATGACCCAAGGGAGGTTACAACATGGGCAAGATTGATACGGACCTGCTGATCGGTGACCGGTTCGAGCCGGGACAGGATGCAGCGGAACCCATCCTCGATCCGCGTACCGGCGCGCTGATCCTTGAAGTGGCCGAGGCCAGCACGGCGCAGGTGGACCGCGCGGTGGCTGCCGCGCGCAAGGCGTTCACCACGTGGTCGCGCACCACGCCCGCCGAACGGTCGGCCGTGCTGCTGCGTATCGCCGACCGGGTCGAGGCCGAGGCGGAGGGTTTCGCGGCGCTTGAAGCGCTGAACTGCGGCAAGCCGATCAATGCCGCGCGCAATGACGAGATCCCGGCCATCGTGGATTGCTACCGCTTTTTCGCGGGGGCCGTGCGCTGTCAGACGGGGGCGATTGCGGGCGAATACATGGAAGGCCACACCAGCATGATCCGCCGCGATCCGATCGGGGTGGTGGCCAGCATCGCGCCCTGGAACTATCCGCTGATGATGATGGCGTGGAAACTGGCCCCGGCCATCGCGGGCGGCAACACGGTGGTGTTCAAACCATCCGAACAGACGCCGCTGACCGCGCTGAAGATGGCCAGGATCCTGGCCGAGGAACTGCCCGAGGGTGTGGTCAATATCCTGCCGGGGCGTGGGCATACGGTGGGCAACTACCTGATCAACCATCCGCAGGTCGACATGATCAGCCTGACCGGGGATGTGGCCACGGGCAAGAAGATGCTGGATGCCGCCGCCAAGACGGTCAAGCGGACCCATCTGGAACTGGGTGGCAAGGCGCCGGTCGTGGTCTTCGATGATGCCGATGTGGCCGAAGTGGTCGAGGGCCTGCGCGCCTTCGGCTTCTACAACGCCGGGCAGGATTGCACCGCCGCCTGCCGCATCTATGCGGGGCGCAAGGTCTATGACCGGCTGGTGGCCGATCTGACCGATGCCGTCGCCTCGATCCAGTTGGGCAACGCGGATGACACCACGAACGAGATCGGTCCCCTGATCAGCCTGCGCCAGCGCGACCGCGTGGCCAGTTTCGTCAACCGCGCGCGCGAGATGAACCATATCCAGATCACCACGGGTGGCGAGGCGATGGATCAGGGCTTCTACTACCGTCCCACGGTGGTGGCCGGTGCCACGCAGGCCGATGAAATCGTGCGGCGCGAGGTCTTTGGCCCGGTCGTGTCGATCACGCCCTTTTCGGATGTGGATGAGGCGGTGAGCTGGGCCAATGACAGCGACTATGGCCTCGCCTCCTCGGTCTGGACCAAGGACGTGGGCCGCGCGATGGCGACAGCGGCGCGGCTGCGCTATGGCTGCACCTGGATCAACACGCATTTCATGCTGGTCAATGAGATGCCGCATGGCGGGATCAAGCAATCCGGCTATGGCAAGGACATGTCCGCCTATGCGCTGGAGGACTATACCTTTGTCCGGCATGTGATGATCAAGCACGGATAAGGGATTGCCTGTTGCGCCTGCGGCTGAATGTGAGGCCGCAGGTCGCACGTGGTTTTCACCCTGCAAGAACAAGCTGTCGCGCGTTCCTGCGGCCAGCGCTTTTGCTTCCGCGCGGATCAGGCCTGCGGAGTCTGGGGCTCGTAGAAGTCGGAATTCTGCGCGCGCACAGCAAGCCACCAGCCCGACTGCTGCGGCCATGTCGCAAAGTCCGTGTCATGCCCCAGAGACTGCGCCGCATGAAGGGCCCACATCGGATCGACAAGCGCTTCGCGGGCGATGGCGACAAGATCGGCCTGCCCGTTGACCAGAATAGCCTCGGCCTGTTCGGGGTGCGTGATCAGGCCGACAGCAATCGTCGGGATCCCTACCTCGTGCCGGACCTGTTCGGCATAGGGCACCTGAAAGCCGGGCTGGCGTTTGGCGCCCCGTGCCGAGGTCGCACCGCCCGCGATGCCGCCCGACGAACAATCGACGATATCGACACCCAGATCCTTGAGTGCGCGGGACAGGGCGACCGTATCTTCCAGCTGCCAGCCATCGGGCATCCCGTCGACCGCCGAGGTGCGGAAGGCCAGCGGAATGTCATCGGGCATGGCGGCACGCACAGCCTGCGCTATCTCCAACGGCAGGCGCATCCGGCCTTGCAGGTCGCCGCCATAGGCATCTGTTCGCTTGTTCGAGACTGGCGACAGGAAACTGTGGACAAGATAGCCATGCGCGCCGTGGATCTCGATCAGCTTGTATCCTGCGGCCAAGGCACGTCGCGTCGCGGCCACGTAATCCCCGATCAGCGTCTGGATCTCCGCCACGGTCATTTCATGCGGCACGGGCCAGCCCTCGGCCACCGGGATCGCGGAGGGTGCCACCGGGGTCCATGGCATGTCGCCGCGCGCAAAATCCGCCTCGTTCAGCGGGCCGTTTCCGAACCAGGGCCGCTGCATGCCGGCCTTGCGACCGGCGTGCCCCAGCTGGATCGCCGGAATGGCACCGTGCCGCAGCACGAACTGCGCGACGCGCGCATGTCCGGGGATCTGGCTGTCATCCCACAGACCGGGGCAGCCATGCGTGATACGCCCCTGCTTCTGCACGGCCGTGGCTTCGGTGAAAATGATCCCGGCCCCGCCAATGGCAAACCGTCCCAGATTCACGAGGTGCCAATCGTCAAGATGACCGTCATGGGCCGAATACTGGCACATGGGCGATATGACGACGCGATTGCGCGAGACCACGCCCCGCATCTGGAAGCTTTGGAAAAGAAGCGGTGCTGTGGGCATGGGGCTTGTCCTGCATGAGTGTGATCGGGCGCACCCGAGGCAGGCGCGACACCGCCAGATGTCGCCGACATCGGCGGGAAGATCAACCTGTCCGGACCATCTGCAAATTCTGGGTCGGCCTGCGCATGTGGCGGCAAGCCCCTCTTCCTGTCTGCAAGCCGAAGATTGATGCAGGCGATCCTGTCGGGTAGATCAGATCGGGGACACATCCCGCAGGAGGACCATCATGCTGCAACCCAAACGCAAGGTCATCATTTCCTGCGCCGTCACGGGCGCCATTCACACGCCCAGCATGTCGCCGCATCTGCCGGTGACGCCCGCGCAGATCATCCAGCAAAGCCTTGATGCGGCCGAGGCCGGCGCAACAATCCTGCACCTGCATGCAAGGGACCCTGAAAACGGGCGGCCGACACAGGACCCGGATGCGTTCCGCGCGTTCCTGCCGCAACTGAAGCAGGCCACCAATGCGGTGCTGAACCTGACGACAGGCGGCAGCCCGCACATGACCGTGGAGGAGCGGATGCGCCCTGCCGCCGAGCTCAAGCCCGAGGTGGCGTCGCTCAACATGGGGTCGATGAATTTCGGGCTCTACCCGATGCTGGGCCGGTTCACGGAATTCCAGCATGACTGGGAGCGGCAGCATCTGGAGAACAGCCGCGATCTGGTGTTCAAGAACACCTTTGCGGATATCGAACACATCCTGAAGATCGGGAATGCCAATGGCACGCGGTTCGAATTCGAATGCTATGACACCAGCCATCTTTATAACCTGGCGCATTTTGTGGATCGCGGGTTGGTCAAGGCCCCGTTCCTTGTGCAAACCGTCTTTGGCCTGCTGGGCGGCATCGGCGCCCATCCCGAGGACGTGGCCCATATGAAACGGACCGCCGACCGTCTGTTCGGGGATGCCTACATCTGGTCGGTGCTGGGTGCGGGGCGCAACCAGATGGCGGTCATCGCGCAGGCGGCGGCGCAGGGTGGCAATGTCCGGGTGGGGCTTGAGGATTCGCTGTGGATTTCGCCGGGCAAGCTGGCGGAAAGCAATGCGGATCAGGTGCGCAAGGCGCGTGAAATCCTGTCCGGCCTCAGCCTTGACGTGGCCACGCCGGACGAGGCGCGGGAGATGCTGGGCCTCAAAGGGGCGGGCAACGTCGCCTTCTGAGGCGCAACCGCCAGCCCGCATGGGCCACGGTCACAAGCGGATGGTCGGGAGGCCCTGCCCGCGCGGTGCCGCGAGGGACCGCATCTTCACAGCGCAGGACGCATATCCCCTGCCCCCGAGGTCGCGTTCTGATAACGGGCCGCCAGCGAAAAGATCGCCGCCTCGTCATGGCTGGGGGCGACAATCTGAAGGCCGACCGGAAGCCCGTCGCGGGTCATGCCTACCGGCAAGGAGGCGGCGGGCTGTCCCGTCAGGTTGAACGGATATGTGAAGGTCGCCCAGGACACGATGCTCTTGTCCTCAAAGCCGGGCGGCACATCAAGGCCGACATCGAACGCAGGAACCGGCACGGTCGGCGTCAGGAGCAGGTCATAGCTTTCAAAGAACTGGCGCATCTTCTCGCGGAAGGCGTAGCGCGCGAACACCTTGTGGTAATAGCTGTCCATGTCCTGTGAAATGGCGATCTTGAGCACCTCCAGAACCGCCGGGTCCAGCATTTCCGGCGCATCCTGCAGGACCTGGCGCAGCTTGGTGCCGACCCCGGCATAGAACTCCGCCGCCCAGAGATCGACCGGGTCATCCATCACATGATCGACCTGCTCCACGTCCGCGCCCAATCCGGCGATTGTGGCCACGGCATTCGCGGTGATCTGCTGCACCTCGGGATCGACGCGGCCATAGCCCAAGGTCGGGCTCCACGCGATGCGCAAGCGGCGCGGGTTGCGTCCTGCCGCATCCAGATCGGCAAGCGGGCCTGCGACGGTCGCCGGATCGCGCCGGTCATAGCCCGCGATGACAGACAGCACTGTTGCCGCGTCCTGGGCATTGCGCGCCAGTGGTCCGACATGCGCAAGCGTCGGCGTGGCCGATGTCGGAAAGACCGGGACGCGGCCGAACTGGGCCTTGATCCCGAACAGCCCGCAGAGTGAGGCCGGAATGCGGATCGAGCCGCCGCCATCGGTGCCGATTGCGTAGGGCACAAGGCCAGCGGCCACCATGGCAGCCGCACCGCAGCTTGATCCGCCGGGCGTTTTGTCAGGGTTCCAGGGGTTGCGCGTGATCCCGGTCAGAGGGCTGTCGCCTACCCCCTTGCACCCGAATTCGCTTGTCGTGGATTTGCCGAGGATCACGGCACCGGCCTTGCGCAGCCGCTCGACCGATGGGGCATCCTGAGTGACAGGTGCGTCAGAGACAGAGCGTGATCCGAACCGCTGCGGCATGTCCCTGACAGCGATCAGATCCTTGATGGATGTGGGTATTCCGTCCAGGGCGCCAATCCGCTCGCCGCGCCGGATACGCGCGTCGCTGGCCTGTGCGCTGATCCGCGCGGCATCGAAATCGACATGGCAGAACATGTTGAGCCGGGGTTCGAGCTGATCATGACGGGCGATCACCGCCTCAAGAAGCTCCGTCGCGGAAAATACCTTGCGGTCCAGTCCGTTGCTCAGGTCTTGCAGGCTTTTGAAACTGAAATCGGACATCATCCCTCTCCGGCAAGGTGCGTTTTGATGATAGACACGTTCCGGTCTGGCAAACAACGCGCAGGACTGGATTGGCGCGATACGGCCCAAAGCAGACTGAGGAGGCCGTCACACAGGATAAGGACGCTTTCCGGGCCAATTCGCGGGAGGCGAGGTCGAAACCATCCGCCCGCGGCCCGGCCCCTGTGGCCCGACACCGCAAGGACATGCCGAAGGGCCAGATGAAGAGGAACCTGAGAATTGCCAACTCAGGAATGAAGACCTTGAAGGAAGCAGGTCAGGGTCCGTGTGACAGTCCCCCTGACCAGCTTGGCGATGCCGCATGACGCGCGTTCGGGTGTCAGTCTTTCCGGGACCGGTGGGTCGTATAGAGATCCCATGCTGCGAGCAGCACCGTCAGTGCGATCACTGCTATCAGGTCCAGCCGCGGCACGTGGATCAGCAGGATGGCGAGAAAGCCCACGAGCACAAGAAAGGCAAAGATGGCCATAAGCTTATTCATGTTTCAGATCCCATGATCCAGAGTTTCAAGATGTGTGGCCAGCCACCGCGCCGTACGCAGCAACCGTGCATCATCGCCACGGCGTCCGACAAGTTGCACGCCCATCGGCAGGCCGTTTTCTGCCGAAAACAAAGGCAAGGTCACAGCCGGCATCCCGCCCAGTGTCCAAAGCCCGTTGAATATTGCACTTCCCGTGTCGTCCAGCCCTTTCGGGGCAGGGCCAAGGGCCGCAGGGCAGAGGATCGCATCACAGCGCGCGAAGACCGCATCCAGACCTGCATTCATGACGTCGCGCCAGTCCAGTGCGGCGATGTAGTCGCGCGCCGGGATGGACTTGCCCTCATCCATCGCGGCTTTCAGCTTGTCGGACATCAGGTCGCGCCCGCGCCGCTCCAGCCCGTAGTAGCACTTCGCCATTTCGGCAAAGTTGATCCGCTGGCGGATGTCAGACAGCTCTTCCAGATTGGGCAGTTCCACCTCGAAGCACTGGTCCTGAAGTATTGCCGCCAGTTCCTCGATCGCGCCGGTCATCTGGGGGTCGGCCTGCTGCCATCCCGGTATCCTGGCAAAGGCAAAAACCGGCGTCACCGGAACTGCAGACTGTGCCACGGACAACATGCGCGGCATCGGCAAGGGCTGGGTCGCGCGGTCTGCGGGATCATGGCCCGCCAGCACTTCGACGAGGAGCGCGCAATCCTCCACTGACCTGGCAAACACGCCGACGGTGTCGAGGAAGGGCGACTGCGGCAGGATCCCCGTTCTCGGGATCAGCCCGAAGGTGGGTTTCATGGCGACAATGCCGCAAAACGAAGCGGGCCGGATCACCGAGCCACCGGTTTGGGTGCCAATCGACAGCGGCACCATTCCCGCGGCGACGGCAGCGGCCGAGCCCTGCGATGAACCGCCCGGCGTGTGGTCGCCATTGTGCGGGTTCCGTGTCTTGCCCGGATGCATGAAGGCGCATTCGGTGGTGACGGTCTTGCCGATGATGATCGCGCCCGCCGCCCGCAAGCGCGCGACAATCCACGCGTCTTCGCTTGGCACCCGGCCCGCGTCGATAGGGGTGCCGTTCTCGGTCGGAATACCCTTGGTGTCGATGATGTCCTTCAGACCGATCGGCAGACCGTGCAAAGGCCCCAGGGGTTTGCCGGACTGACGCCATTGATCCAGTTGCCTTGCCTGTGCAAGTGCGTGGTCCCCGTCGAGCCACGCCCAGGCGCCGACCTGTGGTTCCAGTTCGGCGATCCGCGTCAGGCAGGCGTTGACCAGATCAACGGCGCGCAATGCGCCCGAGGCGAGGCGGTCGCGCATGTCGACCGCCCCAAGCCCCAGAACCGCCGTTGCCTTATCGCGATGGGCCATAGAAGGCATCCGGCAGGCTGAACACGATCTGCGGGAAGTTGTACATCAGGACCATCGCGATCAGCACCATTCCGCAATAGGGCAGCACGCCCGCGAAGATCTCGGTCAGCTTGATGTTGGGTGGGGCTATGCCTTTTAAATAGTAAGCACTCATCGCCATAGGTGGCGTCAGGAAGCTGGTTTGCAGGTTCAGTGCCACAAGCACCCCGAAGAACAGCGGATCAATCTCGAACAGCGGCAGCAGCGGCAGGAAGATCGGCACGAAGATGATGATGATCTCGGACCATTCCAGCGGCCAGCCCAGCAGGAAGATGATGAGCTGCGCGATGATCAGGAACTGGATCGGTGTCAGGTCCAGGCCCTTGACGAATTCCGCGATCACATGCTCGCCGCCCAGATAGCTGAACACGGCCGAGAAGGTGTAGGAGCCGACGAACAGCCAGCACACCATCGCCGTGGTGCGCACGGTCAGATAGACGCTTTCGCGCAGCCGGTCGAAGGTCATGGCGCGATAGGCGATGGCCAGAACGATGCCGCCCAGGGCACCGATCGACGCCGCCTCGGTCGGGGTGGCCAGACCGAACAGGATCGAGCCCAGCACCGACAGGATCAGGATGGCCAGCGGCAGGAAGCTGGTGGCCAGCATCCACAGCATCTGGCCGAACGGCACTTCGGGCAGGTCTTCCTTGGTGGGTTTGGGGGCCAGCGACGGTTGCAGGATCGACCGCACGACGATGTACGTCAGGTAGAGACCGACCAGCACAAGGCCGGGATAGAGCGCCGCCGCATAAAGCCGCACGATCGACACACCGGAGGAGGCCGCATAGACGATCAGCATGATGGAGGGCGGGATCAGGATGCCCAATGTGCCGCCAGCGCAGATGATGCCAGCCGCAAAGCTGTGGTCGTAGCGCATCTTGAGCATTTGCGGCAGCGCCAGCAGACCCATCAAGGTCACAACCGCGCCGACGATGCCGGTGGCGGTGGCGAAAAGCGCGCAGGTGATCAGCGCGGCGACACCCAGAGAGCCGGGGACGCTGCGGGTGGCCACAGCCAGCGTGCTGAAGAGCTTGTCCACGATATTGGCGCGTTCAACGATGTAGCCCATGAACAGGAACAGCGGAATCGCGGTCAGAACTTCGTTTGATATGACCGTATAGGTCTGGTTCACGAATAGATCGAAGATCCGGTTGTTATAGAACCCCTCGATCCACAGACGGGTGGATTCCCACCATCCGGCGTCCTCGCCCAGACGGTTGAAGGCGCGCCACATGCGCGAGGGGTCGAAATAGGCGTAATACCCAAATCCGATGCCGATCGCCATAAGTGTGAAAGCAATGGGAAAACCCAGAAACACACAAAAAATGAAGATGCCAAGCATGGTCAAGGCGATCTGAGGATCGGTCACGGTGTGAACTCCACATCTGGAAGGGCAGGAACGGATTTACTGAGGATCAGGCGCGGTCGTTTGACTGCACTTCGGCAGCTTTTTTCATCAAGAGTGTCTCGGTTTCCTCGACATCCGATGCCACGGGCGGCCATTGACCTTCGCGGATGCAGATGATGCAGCGAAAGACCTGTGCGATCCCCTGGATCAGCAACAGGAGACCTGCGGCGACGATGACTGTCTTGAACTGGTAGATCGGGATGCCTGCAGGGCTGTTCACCGAGACTTCGGCGTATCCCCAGGAGCGGCTGGCGTATTTCCAGCCCGTGAAGATCAGGGCCAGAATGCCGGGAAAGAAGAAAAGCACGTAGAGGGTCAGATCGACCTTGGCCTGGGTACGGTCTGACCACAGGCGATAGAGAAAGTCGCCGCGCACATGGCCGCCGCGCGACAAGGTGTAGGCGCCACCCATCATGAACAGCGTGCCATACATGATGAAGCTGATATCCAGCGCCCATGGTGTCGGCCTGTTGAACAGATAGCGGACCAAAACTTCATAGCTCATCCCGAAGGTCATCAGGATGATCAACCAGCCAAAAGCCTTGCCGAACCAAGCCGAGAGGCTATCGGCAAATCGGATGTAGTGCTGCATTACGCAAACTCCGTACAGGACGCGTCACAGGCAAGGGAAGGCGCGGGAAACCCGCGCCTTCCGGCTGATTACAGTTTCAGCTTGCCCGGGAAATAGTGCTCGAATGCCAGACCGAGATCGGGGGCATTCATCAGCTCGTAATAGGCGACCTGTTCGGCCCATGCGCGCTGGCTGTCCATGACCTTCTTGTTGAAGGGGTCGGTTTCCAGATCCGCGATCAGGTTGTCCCATGCGGCCAGCTGACCGGCGAGGATGTCCTTGGAGGTCCGGTGCACGGTCACGCCGGCATCGGTCTGCAGCTCTGCCAGATCCTTGGAGTATTCGCGCATCGCCAGAGCGGTGTTCGAGGTGGCCGAGGCTTCGACCGCGTGCTTCAGGATCGCTTGCAGATCTTCCGGCAGGTCTTCCATGAAGTCACGGTTGAACAGGAATTCAAACGACTCCGACGCCTGGTGATAGGACGACAGGTAATAATTCTTGGCCACGTCCTGCGCGCCGAAACGACGGTCCGAGGAGGGGTTGTTGAATTCGAACGCGTCGATCACGCCACGCTCCATCGCGGGGACGATTTCGCCGCCGGGAAGCTGTGCAACGGACATGCCCATGCTCTGCAGCAGGTCAGCCGCAAGACCCACGGTGCGGTACTTGAAACCCTGAAGGTCGGCGACGGTGTTCACTTCGGATTTGAACCAGCCGAAGGGCTGTGCGGGCATCGGCATACCCATCATGCCGATCACGTTCAGGCCAAGGATGTCCTGCGTCAGTTCGCGGTACAGTTCTGCGCCGCCACCCTGATAGAACCACGCCTGCATGGTCGTGGCCGAACCACCGAAGACCGGGCCCGTTCCGAAGAAGGATGCGGCTTTGGATTTGCCATACCAATAGACCGGAACGGTATGCGCGGCGTCGATCACGCCATCATGCACGGCGTCCATCACCTGAAACGCGCCAACGACGGCACCTGCGGGCAGAAGGTCAATCGTGAGGCGACCACCGGCCATGGCTTCGACTCTGGCGGTGTATTCGCGCGCCATGTCCATCCAGATATCGGATGCAGGCCAGGACGTCTGCATCTTCATCACGATCGGCGCTTGGGCCAGAACGGCCGGTGCCGCCAGTGCGGTTGCCGCCGCAGCGGATCCGCCGAGTGCGCCAGTACGCAAGAAAGAGCGGCGCGAAAGCCGCGCTGTATCACGAGTCTCAGTCATTGGTGTCCTCCCAGACGATGAAGTCGCTAAGTGCGACATGCAATCTCCCGCATTCTAAATCGGAACGCTTCGAATGCAAGCCTTGGTAAAAAAAACTGACCAGATTCCCTTCATGCAGGGCGAACCGGCGGTCAGGCCACGCGGTCGGCAGGCTCTTTTCCCGCAAAATACGCATCCAGATTGTCCAGCGCCCGGAAGCCCATCGCATCGCGTGTTTCCTCGGTGGCCGACCCGATATGCGGCAGCAGAAAGACATTCGGCAAGCTTGCAAGTGCGGGATTGCCCCCCGGCTCTGTCTGAAACACATCCAGCCCGGCCGCAAAGAGTTTGCCGGATTTCAGGGCCTCGACCAACGCGACCTCGTCGATCAGCGCGCCACGGGCCGTATTCACCACAATGGCGCGGTCGGGCAGCAACCCGAGTGTCTGCGCATTGATGATGCCTTTGTTGTCCGGCGTGCTCGGGCAATGCAGGCTGAGCACATCTGACACGGCCAGCAAGCTTTCCAGCGAGTCGTGAAAGATCGCCCCTTTTTCAAGGTGTTCAGGAAGACGACGGCGATTGTGATAGTGAATTTCCATGCCAAAGCCGCGCGCGCGCTCTGCCGTGACCTGCCCGACGCGGCCCATGCCCAGAACGCCGAACCGTTTGCCGGTGACCTGGCGGCCGACCATGAACGCGGGTGACCAGAAATTCCACTGGCCGGACCTGACCAGAGCGTCGCCCTCGGCGCCGCGACGCGCCGCGCCGAGCATGCACAGGATCGCAATCTCTGCCGTGGCATCGGACAAGACGTCAGGGGTGTTCGTGACCACGATTCCGGCGGCTTTGGCTGCGGCCAGATCCACGTGATCTGTGCCGACGGAATGGTTGGCGATGATCTTGAGGCCCGACCCTATGGCCTTTATCACCTCGGCGCTGAAATGCTCTGAATGGCACGGCAGGACGGCATCGACGGCGCGGCAAGCGGTGATCAACTCCTCGGAGGACAGCACCTTGTCGTCATGGTTCAGCACGACATCGTAGTCACGCGCAGCCCTTTCCTCGACGAGGGGACGCAACTTGCGCGCTATGAGCAGTTTGGGTTTGGCCATCTTGGTGTCCTTGCTTGGTAAACGTCATTGATCTGCCCGAGGCGCCAATCGGGCAGTGCCAAGGTATCTCGGCCTAGTCTTGAAAGGTTACGGCAGGCGAGGTCAAGTTGACATCTGAACGGCACGGTCTGTCCGGAAGCAGAAAGCATCTGCCCCGGTGTGATGACAGGTCATTGCCGTGAGCCGGTCGCGGCGCGTGGGGGATGCGTCGCTGATTTTGAGTTGTGCGGACAGGGCGCACAGTGACAAGGCAAGCCGATCGCACGGACATGGAAACGCGATCTTGCGCGTCAGTAGCCCGAAAAGCGCGTGGCCGCTGCCATCCGTAACAGAACTCGAAAACAGGGGGAAAGCTTGGTAGCGGAGGAGGGACTCGAACCCCCGACACGCGGATTATGATTCCGCTGCTCTAACCAACTGAGCTACTCCGCCGAAGCGAGTTGGGCTTTACGAAAGCGCGCTTGGCCCGTCAAGAGCGAAACAACACCGACGGGGTGAATCATCCAAAAGCCATGCGCCGGAATGAACCTGGGCAGGCCGATGCGGACACCTGTCCGGGGCAAGGCTACAATCGCCTATTTCTTAGGCATCTGGCGTGAAAATTCGGCAAAACCTGATGGTCAGGCGACGGAATAGGCCGTGGCAGATGGAAACCCGGCGCGGGCGATCGGCATGGTATTTCCGTGCGCTGCCTCTGTTCAGGCGCGGCGCGGGGACTGAAACCGGTGTCGGGAGAGACGATCATTCTGGATGCAGCACAGATCGGTCCGGTTGCGGTCAAGGCTGGCCCGCCTCGCGCGGTCGGCACGCTGTGGCTGGCCTCCAAGGCGCGCGAGTCGGGCGGCGCTTCGGTGCTTGGGGATCTGCGCCATTCGGGCTGTCTCAAGGCGCTGTTTCCGCGCGGCGGGGCGGACCGGCTGGATGCCGTTTTGATCAATACATCGGGCGGCATCACGGGTGGCGATCAGCTGTCGATCACGGCGCGCGTGGGGCGGAACAGCAGACTGAGCCTGACGACACAGGCCGCTGAAAGAATATACCGGACTGCGGGCGAGGCACCGGGCCGGGTGACCACCACGATCCAAGTCGAGGATGGCGGGCGGCTGGACTGGCTGCCGCAAGAGACGATCCTTTACGACCGATCCGCGCTGGACCGCCGGTTGCAGGTGGAACTGGCCGGCACTGCGCGCTGCCTGCTGGTCGAGACACTGGTCTTCGGTCGGCTGGCGATGGGCGAGGATGTAAACGGCATAAGCCTGTCTGACCGGATCGAGATCCGGCGGGACGGCATACCCCTTTTCATCGACCGGACGCGGCTGCGTGGCGATGCGACGGCGCATCTTGCCCGTCGGGCCACAGGCGGCGGGGCGGTGGCGGTGGCCACGGTTCTTTATGCCTCGGCGCCGGACTGCACGGGGGTGCCGGATCGTCTGGCCGCGCTGCGCCAGATGCTGCCCGATACCGCAGGGGTGTCGCTGGTGCGCCCCGGTCTGCTGATGCTGCGACTGGCGGCACCGGACAGCTTTCTGTTGCGCCGGATGCTTTTGCCCGCGCTCTGCCTGCTGAACGAAGCGCCGCTGCCCCGAACCTGGATGATCTAGTGCTGGATGATGTGACATGAACCTGACCCCCCGAGAGAAAGACAAGCTGCTTGTCGCCATGGCCGCCGAGGTGGCGCGCAAGCGTCTGGCGCGCGGTGTCAAGCTGAACCACCCCGAGGCGATCGCCCTGATCACCGATACCGTGGTGGAAGGCGCGCGCGATGGCCGGTCCGTCGCCGACATGATGCAGGCGGGCGCGCAGGTGATCACCCGCGCCGATTGCATGGAGGGCGTGCCCGAGATGATCCACGAGGTGCAGGTCGAGGCGACATTTCCCGATGGCACCAAACTGGTGACCGTCCACAATCCGATCCGCTGATAATTACAGGAGCCCACAGAATGATCCGTATCGTTGTCCCCCTTGCCACCCTCTGGGCCACGCCTCTTCTGGCGCATGACGGGATGCATCTGCATCCGCATGCCGATCATCCGGCCTGGTCGCTGGTCATGCTGGCCTCGGCCGTGGTCGGGGTTGCGGCCTATCTTGCCTGGCGCCGCAGATGATCCCCGGTGAGCTTTTCCCCGCATCCGGCGACCTGATCCTGAACGCAGGGCGCGAGGCGATCACCCTGATGGTGGCCAATACAGGCGACCGCCCGGTGCAGGTGGGCAGTCATTATCATTTCGCCGAGACGAACCCGGCGCTGGAGTTCGACCGCGCCGCCGCGCGCGGGATGCGGCTGGATATCGCTGCCGGCACCGCCGTGCGCTTCGAGCCGGGCCAGCGACGCGAGGTGCAGTTGATCCCCTATGGCGGGGACCGGATCGTGCAGGGCTTCAACCAGGCGGTGATGGGGCCGCTCTAGGCCCTGCCGCATATATCATTCGTCAAAGGATCGCGCCGATGCCCGTCAAGATTTCCCGCTCCGATTATGCCGCCATGTATGGCCCGACCACCGGCGACCGGCTGCGTCTGGCCGATACCGATCTGATCATCGAGGTCGAACGCGACCTGACCGCCCTGGCCGTTGGCAGCGCCATGAGCGGTGGCAGCGGGCCGAATGCGGCCATCTATGGCGAGGAGGTCAAGTTCGGTGGCGGCAAGGTGATCCGCGACGGGATGGGCCAGTCTCAGGTCACCCGCGCCGGCGGGGCGGTGGATACGGTCATCACCAATGCGCTGATCGTGGACTGGACGGGCATCTACAAGGCCGATGTCGGTCTGCGCGACGGGCGCATCCATGCCATCGGCAAAGCGGGCAATCCCGACACGCAACCCGGTGTCAGCATCATCGTCGGACCGGGAACCGAGGTGATCGCAGGCGAAGGTCGCATCCTGACGGCGGGCGGGTTTGACAGCCATATCCATTTCATCTGCCCCCAGCAGATGGAGGATGCGCTGCATTCCGGCGTGACCACGATGCTGGGCGGCGGCACCGGCCCCGCGCATGGCACGCTGGCCACCACGGTGACGCCGGGGCCATGGCATATGGCGCGGATGCTGCAGGCGGCGGATGCCTTTCCGATGAACCTTGCCTTTGCGGGCAAGGGCAATGCCTCGCGCCCTGCCGCGCTGGAGGAACAGATCCTTGCGGGGGCCTGCGCGCTGAAACTGCATGAGGATTGGGGCACGACACCTGCCGCGATCGACTGCTGCCTGTCGGTGGCCGATGCGATGGACGTGCAGGTGATGATCCATACCGATACGCTGAATGAGAGCGGTTTCGTCGAACATACCGTGGGCGCGCTGAAGGGCCGCACGATCCATGCCTTCCACACCGAGGGCGCGGGCGGCGGTCATGCCCCCGACATCATCAAGATCTGCGGGTTGCCGAATGTCCTGCCCTCCTCGACCAACCCGACGCGGCCTTTCACGGTCAACACGGTGGACGAGCATCTGGACATGCTGATGGTCTGTCATCACCTGGACAAGTCCATCCCCGAGGACGTGGCCTTTGCCGAAAGCCGCATCCGGCGCGAGACGATTGCCGCCGAAGATATCCTGCACGACATGGGCGCGTTTTCGATCATCGCATCCGACAGTCAGGCCATGGGCCGCGTGGGCGAGGTGCTGATCCGCACGTGGCAGACCGCCGACAAGATGCGCAAGCAGCGTGGCCGCCTGCCCGAGGAGACGGGCGAGAACGACAATTTCCGCGTGCGCCGCTATATCGCGAAATACACGATCAACCCGGCCATCGCGCATGGCATATCCGCCCATATCGGCAGTATCGAGGTGGGCAAGCGCGCCGATCTGGTGCTGTGGAACCCCGCGTTCTTCGGGGTGAAGCCCGAGATGGTTCTGATGGCAGGCACGATCGTCGTGGCGCAGATGGGCGATCCCAATGCCTCGATCCCGACGCCGCAGCCGGTCTATTCGCGGCCCATGTTCGGGGCCTATGGCCGGTCGCTGGAACATAGCGCCGTGACCTTCGTGTCCGAGGCGGCGCAGGCAGACGGGATCAGGGGAAAGCTGGGCCTTGCGAAACAGACGCTGGCGGTGAGCAACACGCGCCAGATCGGCAAGGCGGATCTGAAGCTGAACACGGCCACGCCCCATATCGACGTGAACCCCGAAACCTATGAGGTGCGCGCGGATGGCGAGTTGCTGACCTGCGAGCCTGCCGACCGTGCTGCCGATGGCGCAGCGCTATTTCCTGTATTGATCCGAAAGGCCTGATCCGATGTCCCTGCCCCATAGCCATCATCTGACCCGTGCCGCCGATCTGCCGCCTGCGACGGATCAATGCCTGCTGACCTATGACGCGCGCTTCCTGCGGCGCAAGCGGCTGGAGACGGTGACGGGCGCGCCTTTCCTGATTGATCTGGCACAGACGGTATCGCGTGGATCAGGGCGACGGGTTCATCCTGTCGGACGGGCGCGTGATCGCGGTGCAGGCCGCCGCCGAGGCGCTGCTGGAGGTGCGCGGTGCCGATCTGGTGCGGCTCGCCTGGCATATCGGCAACCGCCACACGCCCTGCCAGATCGAGGCGGATCGCCTGCTGATCCAGCGCGACCGCGTCATGCGCGACATGCTGGCCCTGCTGGGGGCCGAAGTGGCCGAGGTGACGGAACCCTTCACGCCTGAGGGCGGAGCCTACGGCCATGGGCGCACCCATGGGCACAGTCATGGCGATGCCCATGGCAATCCGGTCGTGGAAGATCATACGCATTCGCATGGTCACGCGCATGAGCACGGGCACGATCATGAGCATGAACATGGGCACGGTCATCATCACCATCATGCGCATGAGCACTGAGATGATCCCGACACCCCACCTTCTGACGCTGATGCAATGGCTGTCGCCCGCCTATCCGGTGGGTGGGTTCAGCTATTCCCATGGTCTGGAATGGGCCGTGGCTGCGGGCGACGTGACCGATGCGGCGGGCTTTCAGGAATGGCTGGCCGATATCCTTGAATATGGCACCGGGCGCAATGACGCGATCCTTCTGGCGGCGGCCTATCGTGCGCCGGACACGGCGGCGCTGGCCCATGTGGATTGCCGTGGCGCGGGCGCTTGCGCCGTCCTCGGAAAGGTTGCTCGAGACAACTGCGCAGGGGGCGGCCTTCGTGCGGACGACGGCGGATATCTGGGACATGGACCTGCCGGCGCTGTGCTATCCTGTTGCGGTGGGACGCGCTGCGGCCCTGATCGGCGTCGGGCTGGAGCATGTGCTGCCGCTTTACCTTCACGGCTTTGCGGCGAACCTGACCGGTGCCGCCATGCGGCTTGTGCCGCTGGGCCAGACCGAAGGGCCAGCGCGTGCTGGCGGCGATGACACCGCTCTGCGACCTGCTGGCGCAAGAGGCGCTGGAGAGTGCCGATGACGTCGGGCTGGATGACCTTGGCGGGTCCACGTTCATGGCCGATATCGCCGCGATGAAACATGAAACCCAATATACAAGGCTGTTCAGATCATGACGTCACCCCATGGCCCCTTGCGGATCGGAATCGGCGGCCCCGTTGGCGCGGGCAAGACGACGCTGACCGCCGCGCTGTGCCGGTCGCTGCGCGATGAATTCTCGGTGGGCGCGATCACCAATGACATCTACACGCAGGAAGATGCCGAGGCGCTGATGCGGATGCAGGTGCTGCCGCTGGACCGGATCATCGGCGTGGAAACCGGCGGCTGCCCGCATACGGCGATCCGCGAGGATGCGTCGATCAACCTGGCCGCCGTCGCCGAGATGCGCCAGCGCCACCCCGAGGTCGAGGTGGTGCTGATCGAGAGCGGTGGCGACAACCTGTCCGCCACCTTCAGCCCGGAACTGGCCGATCTGACGATCTATGTGATCGACGTGGCGGCAGGCGAGGAAATCCCGCGCAAGGGCGGACCCGCGATCACGCGGTCGGATATTCTTGTGATCAACAAGACCGACCTCGCCCCGCATGTGGGCGCGTCATTGGAAGTGATGGACCGCGACGCGACCCGGATGCGGGCGGGGCGGCCGTTTGTCTTTACCGCCCTGCGCAAAGGCGAAGGGCTGGAGGATGTGGTCAGCCTGATCAAGACGATCGGCGGGCTTTGATCCTGTGGCCATGCCCCTGCCGCACGGTCGGGCCTCCGGCGGGGATATTTGCGGCAAGAAGAAGCAGGGGCTTACGCGCCTGCGGGCGCTTCGAGCAGGATGACGGAACAGGCGGCCTCGTCAAAGCCGATGACGCCGCCGCCGTTTTCGGCCAAAGCGATGCGGGCACGGTCTGCCTGACGCGCGCCAGCCTCTTGGCGCAGTTGCAGTGTCAGTTCGTGGATCATCGAAAGACCCGTCGCGCCCACAGGGTGGCCTTTGGACACCAGCCCGCCGGACAGGTTGATGGGCAGCCGCCCGCCAAGCGCCGTGGCACCGGATTCCATCAGCGCGCCGCCCTTGCCGTCTTCACAGAAGCCCAGCATCTCGGCCTGAAAAATCTCGCAGAAGGAAGTGGCGTCATGCACCTCGGCCAGATCGACATCGGCAGGGGTCAGGCCCGGACGCGGCATAGGCCTTTTGCGCGGCGACACGCGACAGGCCCGGCTCGTCGGGGGCGCGATACTTGCCGCCGGTCAGCACTGAGCCGCGGACCTTGACGGCGCGGGCCTGCACATCGGCGGGTTGGGCGCGCAGGAAGTCTTCCGAGCACAGGATCGCCGCCGCCGCCCCGTCCCCGATGGGCGCGCACATGGATCGCGTCAGCGGATAGGAGATCGGTCGATCCGCAAGCACATCGTCCACCGGAACCTCGAAGCGGTATTGCGCCTTGGGGTTCAGCGATCCGTGGTGATGGTTCTTCGACGCGGCGATGGCGATCTGGCGCTGGGTCGTCCCGTAACGCTTCATATGCCAGGCCGCCTGCATCGCGTAGGTATCCATGAAGACCGTGCCGCCACCGGCCTTGGCATCGAAGGGCTTGCCAGCCTCCTGCCCGCGTGCGGCGTAATAGGCGTGCCATTCCTCGGGGTCGAGCTGGTCGATCCCGCCGTCGAAGATTTCCTGCGTGCGGGCGGCGTCACCGGGAAAGAAGGTTTTCTCGACGCCCATGGCCAGCGAGACTTCGGCCTGCCCTGACAGGATGTCCTTCCATGCGCCGTGAAAGGCCATTGAGGCCGTGGCGCAACCGCCTTCGACATTGATCATGCCGACGCGTTCGGGAAACAGCCCCTCGCGGACCAGCGGGGTGAAACAGACCTGCCCCCGGATGTTGCGCTGGCCGAAGGTGCCCATGCCGCAATTGCCGAACCAGCCCATCTCGATATCCGCGCCGGTTTCCAGCCCGGCATCGGCCAGCACCTCAAGATAGGCCTCGCGCGTGAGATCCTTGAAGGAAGTCTCAGGCCGTTTGCCGAAAGCGGTGCAGGCTGTGCCGATGACATAGACGTCGCGCATGGGGGTGTATCCTTCAGGTGGCAGTGGAGAGGCGATGCCAAACAATCATTTGATTTATGTCATGGAAGATTTGCTGCTTCAAGACGCAGTTCACGCGATTCGGCTGATGATAGGGATTGAGCAAACAGTTGTTTGGCGATACCAGATTAGGGAAGGTCGTTGCTGTGTCACGGAGGAATGATGCAGCGATGATGCTGAAAAGATCAACCAACGATCAGGGAGGACGTTGAAATGAATACATTTTTCAGAGCAATTGCCATGACGGGTGCCATGTCGGGCCTGCTTGCGGGATTCGCAGGCGGCGCACTGGCGCAGGATTATCCGTCATTGTCGCTGCGTATGGCGCATCCGCTGCCGGAAACCTGGCCCGCTGCCGAATGGGATGGCTGGTGGGCCGAAGAGGTGACGCGCCGCTCGGGCGGGAAGATCCAGATCGAGGTGTTCTGGGCCGGACAGATCGGCGGGCTGACGGAAATCAAGTCGCTGGTCTCGACCGGCGCGGTGGACCTTGGCGTCTTCGCCCAGGCCGTCCATGCCGAGGAACTGCCGCTGACGGCCGTGTCGGCGGGCCTGCTGAACCGCGTCTCGGCCAATCCGGCCACCGCTGACCAACTGGCGCGCGAGATGTATGCAACCGACCCGATCAGCGCAGAACTAGCCGGGCAAAACCTGCATGTGCTGAAATGGACCGTGCCGTCGACCTACACGTTGCAGTGCAACAAGCCGGTGAACAGCACTGCCGATCTGGCCGGGCTGCGGGTCCGTGCCGTGGGCGGGGCCTACGTTCCGATCTGGATGGAAGCCCTTGGGATGGTGCCGACCCGCGTGCAGGCCACCGAGATCCGCGAAGGTCTGACGCGCGGCACGCTCGATTGCAACTTCGGCCCGATCGAATGGGCGACCTTCTCGGGGTTCGAGACTGCGGCCCCCTATTGGTCGGACATCAACACCGGCAGTTTCACCACCTTCCAGCTCTATGTGGCAAAGACGGCATGGGACGGCTTCCCGCAGGAAGTGCGTGACCTGATGACCGAGGTCGCCGCCGAAGCGATGGCCAAGGATCAGGCCGCGCTGGAGGCTACGGCCGCCGCTGCCGTCGAGGCTTACACGGCTGCGGGTGGTCAGATCGTGAACCTGTCGGACATGGACGCACTGGTGGCGAAATCGCCCGACATGATCAGTGTCTGGGAAGAGCGGATGACAGCCGCCGGTATGGCGGACAAGATCGCCCCCCTTGTCGGACCGATGCGCGCGGCGCAAAAGTCCTTCCAGAACTGATCCGGCAGATGACGCGCGGGCGGCACGCTACGTGCCTGCCGCCCGCAAGCAATCCGCGCCTGAGGAGATGTCCATGCTGTTCGAACGCATCGCAAGCGGGTTCGCCGCCGTTGCCCTTGCCGTGGTGATGCTGGTGGGTGTGATCGACATCGTGGCCGGCGAGTTTCTTGGTGTGTTTCTGGCGTTCAAGGTGGATATGTCCGGCACCCTGACGGCGGCAGCCATCTTTCTGGCCTGGCCTCTGGTGCAATCGCGCAATGAACATATCAATGTTGACCTATTCAGCGGCATTTTCCCGCGCTGGAGCGTCATTCCGCGCGAGATCATTGCGAAACTTGCAGGTTTTATCGTCTTTGCCCTGATTGCGCGCGGGACCTGGATACTTGCGCTTGATAGCCTTGCCATCCGCGAGAAGTCGGCGGCCACCCTTGGCTACCCGATCTGGCCCGCCAAGCTGGCCTGCGCCGTGGGGGCGAGCCTTGTGCTGCTGGTGATCACGCTGCAACTGATCCGGTTGATCCGGGATGCCGTGGCGCGCAAGGAGCATCCGTAATGGGTGGGCTGGAGACAGGGCTGATCGCCTTTGCGGCCTTGCTGACATTGCTGGCCATGGGCGTGCCCGTGGCTTTCGCCCTGGGTCTGGTGGCGGCGGCGGGGATGTACCTGACCGTCGGCGTGACGTTCCTCTATACGACCTTCCAGACCACGCCCTATACGCTGACCAGCGATTATACCTTTGTCGTGGTTCCGATGTTCGTCCTGATGGGCGGAATCGCCGGACGTGCTGGTATCATCGCCGATCTTTATACGGCGGCGCATTACATGCTGGACCGGATCAAGGGCAGCCTGCTGATGGCGACGATCATCGCGCAGGCGGGGTTTGCCGCGGCCTCGGGTTCGACGGTGGTGGCCTCCAGCGTGTTCACCCGCATGGCCCTGCCCGAGATGCTGCGCTTCGGCTACAACGGCGGGATCGCGGGTGGCTGCATCGCGGCGGCGGGCACATTGGCCGGGTTGATCCCGCCCTCCATCGCGATGGTGCTTTATGCGATGCTGACCACGCAGCCGGTGGGCGAGTTGCTGATCGCCGGCATCATTCCGGGCGTGCTCACGGCGGGGGCCTATATGGTCGGTGTGCGGGTCATGCTGATCTTCCGCCCCGAATGGGCACCGCCGTCGAAGATGACGATCACATGGGGGATGCGTGGCCGCGCCATGGCCAAGGTCTGGAGCGTGCTGTTGCTGATGACGCTGGTCATGGGTGGCATCTATGCAGGCTACTATCCGCCATCGGCAGCGGGGGCCGTGGGGGCTGCGGGTGCGCTGGTGATCGCACTGTCGATGCGGCGGATCGGTGCACGCGAGATCTGGGAGGCGCTGCTCGAGGCGGCGCGCATCTCGGCGATGATCTTCGCCATCGTGATCGCGGGACTGATCTTCAGCCGGTTCCTGCTGATCAGCGGGTTCATCGGCGAGGTGCGGGCCTTCGTCATCGCCAGCGAGCTGGGAGTGACCGGGTTCCTGCTGGTCACCATCGCGATTTTCCTTGTGCTGGGGATGTTCATCGACTCCGTCTCGCTTCTGGTGATCGCGGTGCCGTTCCTTTATCCCATCGCGCAAGCCTTGCAGATCGACCCGATCTGGTTTGCCGTGATCATCATCAAGCTGATCGAGATCGCGGCCATCACGCCGCCCGTGGGGTTGAACCTTTATGCCGTGCTGGCGGCGGCCAATGGCGCGCTGAAACCGGGCGAGCTTTTTCGGGGGATCACGCCCTTTATCGCGATCGAGTTCGTGGTGCTGGGACTGCTGATCGCCTTTCCGGCGCTGATCACCTGGCTGCCGACGACAATGTAGGAAGGATGACGATATGACCGAAGTGCTGGATCAGCCTTTCGTGAACATCAGCGACATGCTGGCCCAGCATGGCCGCTTCAAGGCGCGGCGCATGGCTGTGGTCTGTGGCGACGTGCAGCGGACATGGGGCGACTTCGACGCCGGGATCAGCCGCGTCGCCCATGCGCTGATCGCGGATGGATTGCAGCGTGGCGACCGGGTGGCGGTGCTGATGGACAACTCGGTCCAGATGCTCGAAGTGGTCTTCGGCGTGATCCGCGCGGGCGGCTGCGCCGTGCCGCTGTCGGGCCTGCTGACGGGCGAGCAGATGGCGGGTCTGATCACCGACAGTCGCGCGACACGCGCCTTTGCCAGCGCGGGTTTCCGCGAACGGCTTGAGGGCGTGCGCGGCACATTGGGACAGGTCACACTTTGGGTGGGCTTCGGCTTTGAGGGCGCGGGCTGGACCCGGCTTGAGGATTTCATTGCGGGCCAGCCTGCCACCCTGCCCGGCATACGCCACCGTCCGGGCGATGATCTGAACATCATCTATTCCTCGGGGACCACGGGCCTGCCAAAAGGGATCGTGCAGACCCATGCCGCGCGGCTGCACTTTGCCTTTTCCAACGCGATCGAGCTGGGCATCACATCGGATGCACGGACGCTGACCACGACCTCGCTCTATTCCAACGGCACATGGATCGTGATGCTGCCGACGCTGTTCGCGGGCGGCACGCTGCATGTGATGCCCGCTTTCGATCCGGCGGGGTTCCTTGATGCGGTCAAGCGCGAAAGGATCACACACAGTTTCATGGTGCCCGCCCAGTTCATCATGATTTTGGATCACCCTGCGATGGCCGGGGCAGATACATCATCGCTTCAGCGCGTGCTCTGCGCGGGGTCACCCCTGCGGCGGGATGTGAAGAAAAAGGTGCTCGACCGTCTGACACCGGGGCTGTGCGAGCTTTACGGATTCTCGGAAGGCTTCGCCGCGATCCTGAAACCCGGCGAGACGGATGACAAGTTCGCCACCGTCGGCACGCCCGTGATGGGGTTCGACTTGCGCGTGATCGACGAGGAGGGCCGCGAATGCGCGCCCGGCCAGCCTGGCGAAATCGTGGGCTACGGCGCGGGAATGCTGCGCGAGTACAACGGCCAGCCCGAACTGACCGAAGCACTGATCTGGCGCGACGCGCACGGGCGGACGTTCATACGTTCGGGTGATGTGGGCGTGCTGGACGAGGATGGCTACCTGACCATCATCGACCGCAAGAAGGACATGATCATCTCGGGCGGGTTCAACGTCTTTCCCACCGATGTCGAAGCGGTCGTGGGCCAGCATCCCGATGTAGCGGATGTCTGCGTGATCGGTGTGCCCCATGACAAATGGGGCGAGACATGTCTGGCGCTGGTGATCCCGCGCGGTCAGGCAGACCCGACAGCGGTAAGGGATTGGGCAAATGAACGGCTGGCGAAATATCAGCGCCTTCATGCCGTGGAATTGCGCGAGGAGTTTCCCCGCAATGCGTTGGGCAAGGTGCTGAAACGGCTGCTGCGGGATCCCTATTGGTCGGAGACCAGGATCTGAACATCGCCGGACAGGCGGCCGACACGTCGGGGCTGGCGTGATCCGGCCTCAGGCCTCGCGCGGCATGGTGGTGTCGAGCGAGGCACGCCCGGCCTGTCGCGCGCGCCATGCGGCGAGGTTCGGTCTGTTGCCCAGCCAGTCCCTATCCGGGAAGCGGAAGGCCGCGTAGTCAAGCGCCGTGGCGGTGGCGATGGCGGCCATGTCAGGGCTGTCCGCCAAATCGCGGGGGGGTGCCGCTTCAAGCTGGTCGAAGGCCGCGTTGATCGTCCGGAACCGCTTTTGTCCGATGACCATGTTGTCGAAGTCCGGTGCAGACTTGCGGGTGATGATGATTGCCGCCATCACGTCAATCGCCCCCAGCGCAGCCCCCGCCTGACGTAGCATCGCGGCCAGCCCGTCCTGAGGGAAAAGCGCCGGTTCGGGTGCCTGCTGATCCAGCCAGTGCAGCACCATCGCGCTTTCGGAAATGCCGGTTCCGTCGTCGGTGATCAGCGCGGGCACACGCTCATGCACATTGCCGCCCACGAATGCGGGATCACCGCCCCAGGGGTCGATCACCCGCACCTCGACCTTGTCCGCCAGTCCCTTTTCGATCACCGCGATGCGCGACAGGCGGGCAAAGGGCGAGGTCAGGTTGGTGAACAGGATCATGCGCGTCTCCCTCAGTTGCCCAGCATCATCGCCGGAAGCCATGTGGCCAGCATCGGAAAGCTTGCCACCAGAAGCAAGCCCACAAGTTGCAACCCGATATAGGGCACCGCCCCCCGCCAGATCTGCGTGGTCTTGACGCTCACCGGGGCGGCGGCGCGCAGGTAGAACAGGGCAAAACCGAAGGGCGGCGTCAGAAAGGACGTTTGCAGGTTCATCGCGATCATCACACCTAGCCAGACCGGATCGGCCCCCATCATGATGAGCACCGGGCACAGGATCGGCACAAGGATGAAGATGATCTCGAGGAAATCCAGAAAGAACCCCAGCACGAACATCAGGACCATGGTGAAGATCATCGCGCCGGTCAGGCCACCCGGCAGACCCTCCAGCAGGTGCTTGATGGTTTCCTCGCCGCCCAGTCCCCGGAACACGAGGGTAAAGAGCGTGGCCCCGATGAGCACGGTGAAGATCATCGCCGTGATGCGCGCGGTGCGAAAGGTCACATCCAGCAGCGCGCCATCGCGAAACGTCACCCAGAGAGCGGTCGCCACGGACAAGCAGATCAGCAGCATCATGACCGCGGCCGCGCGGATGGCCCAGATCTCGGCCGGGGCCGTATCGGTGCGGCCCACACGCAGGTCGAAGACGGCCAGCAGCGCCAGTATGCCGACGGCGGCGAGGAGGCCCGTGCCCAGCACCACGCGCAGATGCGGGGCCGCGCGCCATGCGGCCAGCAGGATCGCACCCACGGCCCCGACACCCGCAGCCTCTGTCGGCGTGGCCACGCCACCCAGGATCGAGCCCAGCACGGCGACAATCAGCAAAAGGGGCGCCACCAGCGCACGCAGGAAAAGGGCGATGTCGGATTCACCCGTGGCGCCGCCAACCTCCTCCAAGGCGCGGGGCGGCAGGGGCGGCGCGACGTGCGGGCGCCGCCATGTCAGCACCAGTTGGTAGATGATGTAGCAGCCGACCAGCGACAGACCGGGCAGCAGCGCCCCTGCGAACAGGTCCGCGACACCGACCGAGCGGCCTGTCGGATTGCCGCTGATGAGGTTGGCCTGTTGATTGGCCAGCGTCAGGAAGTCGCCCAGAAAGACCAGCACGATGGAGGGCGGGATGATCTGCCCCAAGGTGCCCGAGGCGCAGATCGCCCCGCAGGCTGCCACAGGATCATAGCCGTTCTTGAGCATCACCGGCAGCGCCAGAAGACCCATCGTCACGACGGTTGCGCCCACGATGCCGGTGGAGGCCGCCATGAGCGCGCCCACCACTGTCGTGGCAATCAGCAGCCCGCCGGGGCGGGTGCCGAACAGGCGCGCCATGGCGGTCAGCATGTCCTCGGCCAGGCGGCAACGCTCCAGCACCAGCCCCATAAAGATGAACAGCGGTGCCGCGACCAGTACCGAGTTGTTGAGGATCGCCCATACCCTTTGCGGCAGGAAGTTCAGTTGCGCCCAGCGAAAGACGCCCAGCGCGTCGCCCAGCCATGCAAAGCCCAGCGCGACGCCCGCCAGCGTGAAGGCCACAGGAAAGCCGAACATCATCAGCACTATCGCGGCTGCGAACAGTGCCATGTCCAGATGCGCCCCGATCAGGTCGATCATGCGCGTCCCCCGATCAGTTTCTGCACGGCGCGCAGCAGGAAAGACAGACCCGCGATCGCCAGAACGACGACAAAGATCAGCAATGCGGTCTTCAACAGCCAGACATAGGGAATGCCCGAGATTTCCATCGAGCCTTCACGGACCTTCCACGACCTTTGAACATAGGGCAACGAACGGTCCCACATCAGCCAGAGGAACGGGCCCATCAGGAAGACGGCACCCAACAGGTCGATCAAAGCCTGAAAACGCGGTGGCACGGCGGCATAGAGGATATCGACCCGCACATGTTCATTGGTGGTCAAGGTCCAGCCCGCCAAACCGGCCATGACGAGCACGAAGCAGTAGATCACGGATTCATAGAGCCAGACCGACCCATAGCCGAAGACATAGCGCAGCAGCGCATTGGCAAAGACCAGCAGAACCATGGGAATGACAAGCAGCGCCACCAGCTTGGCAAAGCCGATGGTGATGCGGTCCAGAAAGCGGATGACGGGGTCCATGACGGCCTTTCAGGACAGAACGGGCGGCGACAAAAGCTGCCGCCGCCCATGGATTCACGAACGGATCAAAGGGCCGCGAACTGCCGCGCGCGCGAGGCGAAGAAGGGTGCCTCGGTCTTGACCGAATATTCCAGCGCCTTCTGGAAGTAATCCATATAGCTGTCGTGCACTTCCTTGCCGCGCTCGTCCACCGCAGCCAGTTCCGCCACCACCTCGGCCGAAGTCTTGGCCAATGCGTCGATCACGTCATCGGGGAAGACCCGCACGTCGACATTGTGCTCGTTCAGCAGCGTCTGGAAGAAGATCGCGTTGTTATAGGCCCATTCCCCGACGTTGATCGAATTCGCAGCCTCGATGGCACGCTGCACGGCGAATTTGTGTTGCGGCGACAGGCTGTCCCAGACCTCGGCGTTGAGGCCGATCTCGCCGGCGGAGTTCACTTCCTGCCAGCCGGGAGCGTAGTAGAATTTGGTCACCTGGTGAAAGCCCGATGACGTATCGAGCCAAGGCCCCTGCAATTCGGTCGCGTCGATGGTTCCGGCCTGAAGGGCGGGGAAAATCTCCTGCGCGGGGATCAGCACCGCATTGGCACCGACGCGGCGCATCACCTCGCCGCCCAGACCGGGCAGACGGATGGTCAGACCGCGGAAATCATCCAGATTGTTGACTTCCTTGTTGAACCAGCCGGCCATTTGCAGACCTGTTTGCCCGCAGGTGAAAGGGACCACGTTGAACAGTTCGCGGAAATGCTTCTGCTGCAACTCCTGCCCACCGCCGTGATACATCCAGGCCAGATGCTCGGTCGCAGTAAAGCCGAAAGGCACCTGCGCGAAAAAGACCGAAGGCTGCCATTGCCCTGCCAGATAGACGGGGGTGGAATGATAGCAATCCGCTGCGCCCGACCCCACGGCATCGAAGACTTCGAAAGCCGCCACAAGCTCCCCTGCCGCCGCCACTTCGACGGTCAGCTGGCCATCGGTCAGCTCGCCCACGTATTTCGCGAAGTTATAGGCGATGGACGCGAGGCCCGGAAAATTATGCGGCCAACTCATCACCATCTGAAGCTTGCGATTGCCCTGCGCGACCGCCGGGGCCGCCAGTGCCGCCGCTGGCGCAGCAGCGGCCGCCATCACGAAATTTCTGCGGTTCAGTGTCATGTTTATCCTCCCCACATGACATGTTTCGGGCGTGATCCGCCCTTTCGGCCGCCAGAACTTCCGCCCTGGGCGACTGGCAACTCGTCCTCCCCGACGCGCCATCTCTGGACAATGCGAAAAGCCGATGCGATAGTCAAGCAAACGATTGCTTGGTAATTGATCTGTCGCTAGACAAGCGGAACATTCGCCCACAGGTGCAACCCAGTGGCGAATCGACAAAGGCGGCAGAAATGGGAGGACTACTGTGAACAATCCGTTGAATGCGACGCAGCCGCAGTATGACCCTACGCTCCCGGATGTTGTCAGGGACCCCTACCCCTCGCTGCTTGCCTTGCAGGATCACGACCCGGCCCATTGGAGCCCGCGCCTGAAAGCCTGGGTCCTGACCCGCTACGATGATGTGAAGGCGGCGCTGACGTCGTCCGACATGTCCGTGGACAGGATCAGACCCTTCTACGAAAGCCTGCCCGCGCAGGAGCAATCCGTTCTGAGCGAGCTGATGCGCTACCTCACCCTCTGGCTGGTGTTCCGCGACCCGCCCGAACACACCCGGCTGCGCCAGTTGATGGGGCGGGCCTTCACCATGCGCGCGGTCGAGGTGCTGCGCCCCGGCGTCGAGGAGATCTGCGATATTCTGGCTGATCGCCTGCCGCGCGGGCAGCCCTTCGATTTCGTCAACGATTTCGCGATGCAACTGCCCGCCATGGTCATCATGGACCTGCTGGGCGTGCCGCGGGAGCACATGTTCCACCTGAAATCCTGTTCCGACCGGATGCAGCTTTTCATCGGGTCCGCCCGCAATGCGCCCGACAAGTACGAGCGCGCGGCCGAGGGCGCGCATGAGATGGCGACCTTGTTCCGGGGACTGATCGCAGAGCGGCGGGCAGAGCCGCGCGACGACCTGATCTCGGCCTTCATCGCGGCACGCGAAGCCGATGACGCCATGACCGAGGATGAGCTGGTCGCCGCCTGCATGCTGGTGATGTTCGGCGGCCATGAGACGACCGCCAATCTTCTGGCAGGCGGGATGGCCAAGTTCATCGCGCATCCAGACGCCGCGCGCCTGTTGGCCGATCAGCCTGACCTTGCGAAATCGGCGGTCGAGGAATGTCTGCGGCTGGACGGCCCCTCGGGGTCGATGGCGCGTCTGGTGGCGGTCGAGCATGATCTGCATGGCAAGACCCTGCGCCCCGGCGAGCGCGTGTTCGCCATGATCAACACGGCCAATCAGGACCCTGCGGTGTTCGACAATGCCCAGCATTTCGACATTGAACGCAAACCCAACCGCCACCTGACATTCGGCTATGGGGCGCATTTCTGCATGGGGGCCGCGCTGGCCCGGCTTGAGGGCGAGGTGACCTTTCCCCGCCTCGTGCAGCGCCTTCCCAAGCTGCGGCTGGCGGCAGAGCCGATCGACTGGCATGCGACAATCATCATGCGCGGCCCGCGCGTGATGCCTGTAGAACTGGGTTGACGACAACAGACTGACGCAGACACCACTCACGGACGCCGCGTCACCTTCATCGAGGAACATGACCATGACGGACACAGTGATCGCAGGCGGCATCCGCAGCGCGCTGGGGGCTTTTGACGGGGCCCTGAGCGGAATCGAGATGACTGACCTTGCCGCCACCGTCGCAGCAGGTTGCATTGACCGCGCGGGGATCACGCCAGCCGATCTGGATCACATCGTGCTGGCCTCCACCGTGCCGTCGGGACGCGACAGCCTGTTCGGGGCGCGCGTCGTGGGGCTGAAGGCGGGCTTGCCGGAGTCTTCCGGGGCTTTGGCGGTTGTCCGGGCCTGCGCGTCGGGTCTGCAGGCGATCCTGTCGGCCACGCAACAAGTGGACAGCGGTCATTCGCGTCTGGCGATCGCGGGCGGGGCCGAAAGCTATTCCCGCGTGCCCCATGCCGTCACCACCCTGCGCGGCGGGGTCAAGCGCGGCCCGACCGTGCTGGAGGACATGCTGGACTGGGCCTATCGCTGCCCCTTCAGTCAGGAATACATGGGCGAGACGGCGGAAAACCTCGCCGAGGATTACGGACTGACCCGCGCCGCGATGGACGAGTGGGGCGCGATGAGCCAGAGCCGCGCGCTGGCCGCGCAGGCCTCGGGCTTTCTGGCGCGGCAGATCATGGGCGTGGACGTGCCCGATCCCAAGGCGGGCAAAGGTGCCACCCGCCTCTTCGATACCGATGAATGCGTGCGCGCCGATGCCACGCCCGAGAAACTGGCCCGCCTGCGCCCGGCCTTCCGCGAGGGGGGCAAGGTCACGGCGGGCAATGCATCGACCGTGAACGATGCCGCGGCTTTCGTTCTGGTGGGCGACCGCTCTGCACTGGAAGGCAAGGGCATTGCACCGCGCGCCCGCATCGTGGACTGGACCGTGGTGGGCGTGCCGCCCCGCATCATGGGGCATGGTCCGGTGCCCGCGATCCGCGCGCTGCTGGACAAGCAGGGACTGCGGATGGCCGATATCGACTATGTCGAGATCAACGAGGCATTCGCCGCCGTCAACGTCCACGCCGAGATGCAACTCGGCATCCCGCGCGAGATCCATAACCTTTACGGCGGCGGCATCAGTCTGGGCCACCCCCCCGGCGTCACCGGCGTGCGGATGTGCCTGACCGCGATGCAGCACCTTGAGGATACGGGCGGACGCCGCGCGATCCTGTCGATGTGCCTTGGTGCCGGTCAGGGCATGGCCATGCTGATCGAGAGAGTCTGATGCAGACGCTTTATGAGGCTTTGACGCGTATCGTCTCCCGCCATGGGGCGCGGCCATTCCTCTGCGTGCCGCCGCGTGAGGGCCGCCCCTATCTGCCGGAAGGGGCCGAGGTCAGCTTTGCCGGCATGCTGGGCGCTGTGGACACATTGGCCGAGGCCTGGGCCAGGGCTGGCTGGGGGCCGGGGCATCGGGTCGCGCTGGCGCTGGACAACCATCCCGCCCATGTGATGCATTTTCTGGCCCTGAACCGGCTGGGCATATCCCAGGTGCCGGTCAATCCCTATTACCTGCGGCACGAGATGGACTATCTGCTGGAACATTCCGAGGTGGACGCCGCCGTGAGCCTGCCATGGAACCGGGCCAAGATCACCGACGTGTCAGATATTCCCGTGGTGGATTGGGGCGATGACAGCACTCCGGCGGGGTTCATACCACCGCCCGCACCGCGCCCGGCTTTGGATCAGGAGCCCAGCTTGGGCACGGAAATCGCGCTGATTTACACCTCAGGGCACAACCTCGCGCCCCAAGGGGGCGATCATCGACAATGACTATGCCTTTGCGGTCGGGCGGATGTATGCGGAACATGGCGGCGCGCTGACCGTGCGGGACGGGATCGAGCGGATATTCATCCCCCTGCCCTATTTCCACGTCAACGCCGGCATCAACACCATCGCCATGGCGCTGCTGAAAGGTGTCTGCCTGATTGTGCCGGACCGGTTTCACGCGGAAACATGGTGGGACGATCTGGCTGCGTCCCGCGCGACGGCGATCCACTATCTGGGCATCATCCCGCCTGTTCTGATGAAGGCCCCGCCCAGCCCGCGCGACCGGACCCATGGCTTGCGCTATGGCCTTGGCGCGGGGCTGGACCCTGCGATCCACCGCGCTTTCGAGGAGCGCTTCGACCTGCCGATGGTCGAGGTCTGGGGCATGACCGAGACGGGGCGCTTTCTGGCCGATTGCCATGAGCCACGCCAGATCGACACCCGTGCCTTTGGCCGGCCCTTGCCGGACCATCTGCTGGCGAAGGTGGTGGATGACGCGGGCCGCGAGGTGCCGCGCGGTACGGCGGGCGAGCTGGTCGTGCGCGCGCCCGGCCCCAACCCGCGCCAGGGGTTTTTCAAAGGGTATCTCAAGAACGATCAGGCGACCGAGGAAGCGTGGCGCAATGGCTGGTTTCATACCGGCGACGTGGTGATGCAGGGCGAGGACGGGATGCTGATGTTCGTCGAGCGCGCCAAGAACATCATCCGTCGTTCGGGCGAGAACATCTCGGCCGCTGAGGTGGAAAATGCGCTGATCGACTGTCCCGCCGTGGGTGCGGTCGCGGTGATCGCCGTGCCGGACGCCATGCGGGACGAGGAGGTCTTTGCCGCCATCGTCCCGGCCCCCGGCCATGCGCCGGACCACGCCACGGCCGAGGCCGTGCTGGCTTTCGCGCGGGATCGTGTCGCCTATTACAAGCTGCCGGGCTGGATCGTGTTCCGCGAGACCCTGCCCGTGACCGGCACCCAGAAGGTGCAGAAGCATCGCCTTTACCCCGATGGCGTCGACCCCTGCGCCGATCCCGCAGCGATAGACCTGCGCGAGGCCAAGGCGCATATCCGAAAGGCAAACGCATGAGCGGACCCGATACCGGCACAGTCACCGTCAGCACCGCAGGTCCGATTGCCGTGATCCGCTTTGCCAACCCGTCCGAGGGTTTCATGGACGAGGGGACCGAGGCCGGGCTGACCACTGCTCTGGATCAGGTCGAAGCGGACGACGCGATCCGCGCCGTGATCCTGACCGGGGCGCAGGAGGGTGTCTTCATCCGCCACTACGATGTCCGTATCCTTGAGGCGCGGTCGCGCAAACTGGCGGCGCGGGGGATGGTCTTCACCCCCGACAGGCCCGTGCCCGAACCCGCCCTGCATCGCAACATGCGCCGGATCGAGGACAGCGCAAAACCCTATATCGCGGCAATCAACGGGACCGCCATGGGCGGCGGCTTCGAACTGGCCCTGGCCTGCGATATCCGGCTAGCTGAAGCGGGCGATTATCCCATCGGCCTGCCGGAGGTGAACCTTGGCATCCTGCCCGGCGCGGGTGGCACGCAGCGCCTTCCGCTGCTGGTCGGACAGGCGCGTGCGTTGGAATATTGCCTGACGGGGCGGACGTTCCTGCCGGATGAGGCCGCCGAGGCCGGTCTGGTGAATGCCTGCGTTGCAGCCCCCGTTCTGGATCATGCGATGGCGATGGCGACCCGGATGGCCGCCAGCCCGCCGCTGGCGCTGGCGCATATCAAGCGGCTGATCCGGGGTGCTACGCCCGATCCTGATCGGATGGCGCTGGAGCGCACGCTGTTTTGCGACCTGATGGTGCAGGATGAGGCGATCGAGATCATGGCCCGGATGAACCGCAACGGCGGCGACATCCGCAACCCGTGACCGGGTTCACCCCTTGTGGAACCGCGTGGTGATCAGGACCTTGCCATCCCGCCCCTCACGCGCGGCATGGGTCACGGCCTCGGCGGCTTGTGCCATCGGGTAGTGGGCATCGACCTTTGCGCCGATCCTGCCCTCGCCCAGCCATGTGACAAGCTGGCCGTAGACCTGCTTGATCCGGGCGGGCCCTGCCTTGGCGAACCATGAGGCCAGCCAGAAGCCGCGCAGGGTCAGGCCGCGAAACACCAGATCATGGGCGCTGAGGCGCGGGCTTTCCCCCGACAACAGGCCGTAGTTCACCACGGTGCCTCCATCGTCGACCGATGCCGCCAGACGCTCGGTCGCGGCACCGCCTATGGCGTCAAGCGCCAATCGCGCCCTGGCACCCTCCGGCAATGTTGGCGCGGGGCCCGTGCCATCGTCGACGATCACCACCTCGGCGCCCAGTTCGCGCAACGCCTCTGCCGCGCCCTCGCGCCGCACGACGCAGGCGATGCGCAGGCCCAGCGCGGCGCCGACCTTGACGACGTTCTGCCCCACGGCAGAATTCGCGGCGTTCAGGATCACCCAGTCACCTGCCTGCAGGGGCACGATCTCCTCGAGCATCACCAGCGCGGTGGCCGGGTTCGCCTTGAGCATGGCCGCCTGATCCAGATCGACATCTGCGGCCAGCGGCACGACGTGGCGCGCAGGGACGGTGATCTGTTCGACCCATGTATTTCCGGGCATCGGCATCACGATATCCCCGACCTTGAGCGTGACATCCGCACCCACGGCACTGACGCGCCCCACGCCTTCGCTGCCGGGGACGAAAGGGGCCGGAGGGCGTACACCGTAGCGGCCTTCCAGCATCAGCAGATCGGCGGGATTGATCGTCACGACCAGCATATCGACCGTCACTTCGCCCGGTCCCGGTGCAGGCGGAGCGGGTTTCGTCACAACGGCAAGGTCCATGAGACCATTTCCTGTTGCTTCAACGGCGTGGATCGTGTTCTCGGTCAAGTTGCACCTATTTTATCCGGACAGGTTAACAATCGTTCGTTTGTCCTCTATATCGACCTTAACTGACCGTTCCTGCAACCCCCATTCCGGTACAAGACGATTGCCCACGATGACACAACCTCAGACAAACACCCAAAGTCCGACCCAAGCGCCAACCAACCGCCGCGAGGAATTGCTGGATCGCGCCGGTGAACTGATGGCGGCGAAAGGCTATGACGGCACCTCGATGCGCGATATCGCCAGCGCCGTGGGGATGCTGCCCGGCTCGTTGTATTACCATTTCGATTCAAAGGAATCACTGTTCCTCGCACTCCACCAGCGCGTGGTCGCCGTGATGGAAGCGCGGGTCAGTGCTGCGATGGCCGAGGCCGATCAGGCGGCGCTTGGACCTTGGGACCGGCTGGAGGCTGCCGCGACGGCCCATCTGGAAGGGCTGATCGAAACGGGCAACCTCGTGGCCATCGTCTCGCCCGAGTTTCTGGGCGAGCGCGAGGGGATCAGCACGGCGATTCGCGCCGAGCGTCGCCGCTATGAACAGACGTTCCGCGATCTTTTCGCGGCGCTGTCCCTGCCGCAGGACGTGGACCGGACCCTGTTGCGGCTGCATCTGTTCGGTGCGCTGAACTGGGCTCCGATCTGGTTCGACACGGCCAAGGGCCATGACGCGCGCACCGTGGCACGGCAGATCATGGCAGTGTTCCGTACGGCCTATGAGGGCAAGGCGGTCTGATCAGACTACCGCGCCCATGCGGGTCATGAGCAAGTCCACCCGCGCACGCACCCTGTCATCCACCGGGCCGTGGCGTGGCACATCGCGCAGCGTCGTGAACCAGTGTTCGGGCGGCATCCGGCCGCGACGGTTGCCGTGCCAGACCAGCGCACGCAAGACAGCTTCGGCCTCTGGCGGCAGGCGATCCGGCACCTCCTGCCCGGTCAGTGTCGCCCAGACACCTGTCCAGGCGCGGCCCACTGACCATGGGTTATACCCGCCGCCCCCCAGCACCAGATAGCGGTCGCTCAGCGCCCTCAGCCCCGCCACAACGGACCAGAGCGCGGTGTTCGACAGCATCAGGCGCGATTGCGGGTCCTCGGCCAGCGCATCGGCGCCGCATTGCAGGACAATGGCATCCGGGCGGAACCGACTGACCACAGGCAGGATCAGCCGCTCAAGGATCAGGGCCATGTCGCTGTCGTTCAGCCCCTTGGGCAGCGGCAGGTTGAAGACATTGCCTGCCCCTGCATCCTCCAGGGCGCCGGTGCGCGGCCAGCGGTTCTCCTCATGGGTCGAGATCAGCAGCACCTCGGCGTCATCGCGGAAAGCATGGTCCACCCCGTCACAATGATGCGCGTCGATATCGACATAGGCGATCCGGCGCAGGCCCTGCCGCCGCAGGGACAGGATCGCCAGAACGGGGTCGTTGAAATAGCAAAATCCGTTCGCATGATCGGGCATCCCGTGATGTGTGCCACCGGCGGGCGCATAGACCACACCGGGCCGGGCCAGCAACTCCCCGGCAAGAAGCGCGCCGCCTGCGGAGGTTGCGGGGCGGCGGAACACTTCGGCGAAGACGGGGTTGGCATGGGTGCCGATGTTGTGGCGGTCGCGCACGGCATCGGAAACGGCGCCATCCACCTCGGCGCGCTGGAGGGCCGCGATATAGGCCGGATCGTGCCAGAGCGAGAGGGCGGCCGGTTTGGCGCGCGGGCTGGTGATGTATTGCGCGGGCGGAAGCCAGCCAAGCGCGCGGGACAGGTCCATCACCGTGGACACGCGCGGCACGCGCAACGGGTGCCAGTCACCATAACTCGATCCGCGATAAATCTCGGATCCGATGAACACCGGTGACGAAAGGTCCGTCATGCGAAGTCGGACCGGATCAGCTTTTGGCCGGCGGCTGCTTCAGGAAGGCCTCGATCTGGCGGGTGATCTGGCCGGACATTGGCTTGACCGGCGCACCATAGGTGCCTGCCACGGACCCGTCGGGCGCCAGCAGGACCTTGTTGAAATTCCAGCCCGGCGTGAAATCTGCGGATTGCGCCAGCCATTTGTAGAACGGATGGGCATCCGCCCCTTTCACATGGCTGATCGTGGTCATCGGCATGTCGATCCCGAAATTCATCTCGCAGAAATCGGCAACGGCCTCATTCGTGGCCAGTTCCTGCCGGAAGTCATTGGACGGCACGGCCAGCACCACCAGACCTTGATCACGGTAACGGTCATAAAGTGCCTGCAATTCATCGAACTGGCCCACATAGCCACAGCGCGACGCTGTGTTCACGACAAGCACCGGCTGACCCCGCCAGTCGTCTAGCGCAATGGTGCCGCCGTCGATGGAGTCGAAGACGAATGGTCCCCGCGCCTGCGCCGGATGGCTGAGGATCAGCGATGCCACCGCCAGCAACATGCTCAGCAGAATGGCTGGATAGGCTTTCTGAAGAAATGTCATCATGTCAGGCTCCCGCGTCATCAGGCGGAACATGTGCTCCGTCGTGTGCTCCAGATAGGCGTTTCAAAGCTGCTGTCCAGTGGGCCGCGCGGGATCGGCAAGTTGTCGCAGGCGAAAGGTGGACAGGGATGGCTTGCCAATGCCTGCCCTTCGGCCTCAGATGACGCAGAAGGTGCCGGAACAAGGAGGAGTGCAGGATGCTGGACAGGCTTGAAGCGATCGTGGGCAAGGCCAATGTGGCGACAGGCGGCGATCTGGCCCGCTGGTCGCGCGACTGGACAGGCGTCTACACATGGACGCCGCTGGCCGTTGTGCGCCCCGCATCCACCGCCGAGGTGGCGGCGATCCTGCGGCTGGCCAATGAGACCGGCACACCCATCGTGCCGGTGTCGGGCAACACGGGGCTGGCCGGCGGCACAAAGGCCGAGGGGGCCATCATGCTGTCGCTGGACCGCATGAACCGCATCCGCGAGCTGCGTGCCGAGGCGCGCATCGCCATCGTCGAGGCGGGCGTCATCCTCTCCAGTCTGCACGAGGCGGCGGATGCCCATGACCTGATCTTTCCGCTGACCTTCGGGGCGCGCGGATCGGCCATGGTGGGCGGCTTCCTGTCCACCAATGCGGGCGGCTCCAACGTGCTGCGCTATGGCAATACACGCGATCTGTGTCTTGGCCTTGAAGTGGTCCTGCCGACCGGCGAGGTGATGGACCTGATGAGCGAGCTGCACAAGGACAACTCGGGCTACAACCTCAAGCACCTGATGATCGGGGCGGAAGGAACATTGGGGATCATCACGGCCGCCGTGCTGAAACTGGCCCCGAAGCCGCGCGCCTATGCCACGGCGATGGTGGCCGCACCGTCACTGGATCAGGCGCTGGTCCTGCTGAACCGCCTGCAGGAGGCGACAGGCGGTGGCGTCGAGGCGTTCGAATACATGCCGCGCGCCTATATCGAAGGGCATCTGGAGAAGTTCCCCGGCGCCAAGCCGCCGTTCGAGCAGATGCATGACGTCAACATCCTTGTCGAGGTGGGCGCGACAGCACCCCGCGACTGCACGCCGGGGCCGGACGGGCGTGTGCCGGTGTCCGTGCATCTGGAGGAGGTGCTGGAGGGCATGTTCGAGGAAGGCATGATCCTCGATGCGGTTGTGGCACAGTCACAGGCCCAGCGCGCCGAGATGTGGCAGCGGCGCGAGGCGGCGGCGGAAATCGCGCTGACGCGGCGGCCCATCGTGAACAACGACGTGGCCCTGCCGCTGGACAAGGTGGCGGTGTTCCTGTCGCGCATTCATGACCGGCTGGCGGTGCTCGATGCGGGCGCGAAAGAGTTGATCGTGTCGCATCTGGGGGATGGCAACGTGCATTACACGGTGTGGCCCGTCTCGCAGGACCCGGTGGTGCATGACGCGATCATGGAAGCGGTCGAAGATGTGGTGCTGGAGCTTGGCGGCAGCTTTTCGGCCGAACACGGGATCGGCACATCCAAGCTGCCCTCGATGGCGCGGCGCAAGAACAAGGTGGCGCTGGCCGCGATGCGGGCGATCAAGGGGGCGCTTGATCCGAAAGGCATCCTCAACCCCGGCAAGGTCTTGCCGGACTGACAGATGCGCCTCCGGCGGGGATATTTCCGGCAAGAAGAAACGACGGGCGCGACGTCAGCGCCAGTCGAAGAAGCCCGGGCCTGCCTGTTTCAGCAAGCGCCTGCGCCATGTCGCGCGCCATCTCGGGCGCATCCGCGATGGGGGCGCTGCGATCATCGGCGATCTTTTCAGATCCGTCCGGGCGCAGCACTTCGCCGCGCAGCCGCAGGGTGGTGCCGTTCAGTTCCGCCAGCCCGGCGATCGGCGTCTCGCAGGACCCGTCCAGCGTGGCCAGAAAGGCGCGTTCGGCAGCCAGACGCTGACCGGTTTCGGTGTGGTGGATCGCCTCCAGCATGGCGGCGGTATTGGTGTCATCGGCGCGCCGTTCGATCCCGATGGCGCCCTGCGCCACGGCAGGCAGCATGTCATCGGGCGAGATCGCCGCCGCGCGCCACATGGGCCATGCCAAGGCGGTTCAGACCCGCCTGTGCAAGAAAGGTCGCGGCGGCCACGCCATCGGCCAGCTTCTTGAGCCGGGTCTGCACATTGCCCCGGAATTCCACCACTTCCAGATGCGGGAAGGCATTCAGAAGCTGCGCCCGGCGGCGCAGGGAAGACGATGCCCACGCGCGCCCCCGCAGGCAGATCCTTGAGCGCGGCCACATCCTGCGCGACGAAGGCGTCGCGCACATCCTCGCGCGGCAGATAGGTGTCCAGCAGCAGCCCCGTCGGTTGCAGCACCGGCATGTCCTTCATCGAATGCACCGCGATGTCGATGGAGCCGTCCAGCAGCGCCTCTTCGATTTCGCGGGTGAAGAGGCCCTTGCCGCCGATGTCCTTGAGCGGACGGTCCTGGATCGCATCGCCGGTGACCTTGATCACCACGATGGCGAAAGCCTCCTCGGGCAGGTCGAAGGCTGCCATCAGGCGCGCGCGCGTCTCATGCGCCTGGGCCAGAGCCAGCGGAGAGCCACGGGTGCCGATCTTCAGCGGTGAGGCGGGGGTGGGGCGTGTCAGTGTCATGCGACAGTTGTTAGTCATGTAAAGCTGACCTGACAAGCACCAGATGCTTGACATCTTTGCGCCCAGAGGGGACGAAACTGTCAACCGAAGGGAACAGATATGACCGATAAAACGATTTTGCGGGCTCTAGCCGGGGAAACGCTGCCGACGCCGCCGATCTGGATGATGCGCCAGGCGGGCCGCTACCTGCCGGAATACCGCGCCACGCGGGAAAAGGCCGGGGATTTCCTGTCGCTGTGCTACAACAGCGAATTGGCGGCGGAAGTGACCCTGCAACCGATCCGACGCTATGGGTTCGACGCGGCGATCCTCTTTGCCGATATCCTGCTGGTGCCGCAGGCTCTTGGGGCGGATCTGTGGTTCGTCACCGGCGAAGGGCCGCGCCTGTCCACGATCACCTCGCAGGCGGGCGTCGATGCGCTCAAACCCGTGGAGGCGATCCACGAGACGCTGAACCCGGTCTACGAGACTGTGCGCATCCTGAGCCGCGAATTGCCGCGTGAGACGACGCTCATCGGTTTCGCTGGCGCACCCTGGACCGTGGCGACCTATATGATCGCAGGGCAAGGCACCAAGGATCAGGGTCCGGCCCATGCGCTGAAGGCCGAGAACCGGGCCGTGTTCGAAGCGCTGCTGACGCGCATCACGGCCGCCACGATCGAATATCTGTCCGCACAGATCGACGCCGGGGCCGAAGTGGTCAAGCTCTTCGACAGCTGGGCAGGTTCGCTGAAGGGTGCCGATTTCGACGCCTATGCGCTGGAACCTGCGAAAGAGATCATCGCGGCGCTGAAGGCGCGCCATCCCGGCATCCCGATCATCGCCTTCCCGCGCGAGGCGGGCGAGAAATACATCGGCTTCGCCAAGGCGACAGGCGCTGACTGCGTGGCTGTGGATGATTCGGTTACCGCCGAATGGGTTGCGCAGCATGTGCAGCCCGATAGCTGCGTGCAGGGCAACCTCAAGTCATCGCATATGGTGACAGGCGGCCAGGCCCTGGTGGACGAGACCCGGCGCATCGTGCAGGCGCTGAAGAACGGCCCGCATATCTTCAACCTGGGTCACGGGATCACGCCGGATGCGGACCCCGCCAATGTGCAGCTGATGATCGACACGGTGCGCGGGGCGTAACGCCCCGCCTACCACGCCGCAGCCGTCACACCCATTTTGCCAGCGGCGGCAGGCTCATCAGCACGGCGTTGGCATCATGGCCGGTCTCAAGCCCGAACTTGGTGCCCCGGTCGTAGACAAGGTTGTATTCGGCATAAAGGCCGCGATGCACCAGTTGCACATCCTTGTCCGCCTCGCTCCAGCCTTGTGTGCGGCGCTTTTCCACCAACGGCAGATAGGCGGGCAGGAAAGCGCGTCCGATATCCTGGATCAGGGTGAAATCCTGCGCCCAGTCGCCGGTGTTGTGATCATCCAGAAAGATGCCGCCCACGCCGCGCGCGCGGCCGCGGTGCGGCACGAAGAAATACTCGTCCGCCCATGCCTTGAGGCGCGGGTAGTGGCCTTCGCCGTGCGGGTCCAGATGGGCCTTCTGCACGGCATGGAAATGGGCCGTATCCTCGGCATATTCGATGCAGGGGTTCAGGTCGGAACCGCCGCCGAACCACCATGCACCGGGGGTCCAGAACATGCGCGTGTTCATGTGCACCGCCGGGCAATGCGGGTTCTGCATATGCGCCACAAGGCTGATGCCCGAGGCCCAGAAGCGCGGATCCTCCTCCATGCCCGGCACGCCGCGCGCGGCCATCGCCTTTTGCGCGCGCGCGCCCAGCGTGCCGTACACGGTCGAAATGTTGACGCCGACCTTCTCGAAGACGCGGCCGCCGCGCATCACGCTCATCAACCCGCCACCGGCATCCGATCCATCCTCGGATGACCGCCTGGTCTGTGTCACCTCGAACCGACCGGCAGGCAGGCTGGCCGTCGGCCCCTCGGTCTGGGTATCCTCCAGCCCCTCGAAAGCGGCCACGATATCGTCGCGCAACTGGCGGAACCAGGCGGCGGCGGTGTCTTTTTCGGTCTGCATGGCCGTGGCAAGGGTCGAGGTCTGGGTCATCAAGGCGTCCTGTCTGGGTTTCGGTCTTCCTGGTCGGAAAACCTAACAGCCGGCAAAGCGCAGCGCCAGACGCCCGTTGCGCCCTAGCCCGCTTCTTCTTGCCGCAAATATCCCGGGGGAGGCCGCAGGGCGCCGGGCAGATCCCCCTTGCGACTTTCGGATCAATGCGCCGGTGCGATCACCGGGTCCAGAAGGCCGCGCCCGCCATCGACGGTCATGATCTGGCCAGTCATGAAGCTGGAGCAATCGGACGCCAGATATTGCACCGCTTCCGCCAGTTCCGACGGCGGCGCGATACGGCCCAGCGGGGTGCGCGCGATGATCTGGTCGCGATAATCGGGGTTGTCCTTGATCGCCGCCTTCAGGCTGGCCGACATGACCGATCCGAAGGCCACCGCGTTGACCCGGATGCGGTGCGGCGCCAATGCCAACGCCAGCGAGCGGGTCATCTGGTCCAGTGCGGCGGTCGAGATGGAATAGCCCATCAGGTCGGGATGGGTGCGCTGCGCCGCAAGGCAGGAGATGTTGACGATGGTGCCCGCCGTCTCGACCTCTTCCAGATCCTCGGCCTGCTTGATCATCCGCCGTGCAACCATCTGCGACAGCCTGAGCGAGGTCAGCAGGTTCTGCTCCAGCAGCGTATCGACCGATGTATCCTCGGGGTCGAGCGCGTCGGTCGTGACGATCTGGCGCGCGCCGTTCACAAGGATATCGACCCGGTCGAAGGCGTCGATGGTGGCCGACAACAGATTGGCGATGGTCAGCCGCTCGCGCAGGTCGCCCGCGAAATAGCGGTGGCTGTTGCCGTCCTCGTTCGGGCCCAGCTCCTTGCGCAGACGGTCCTCGTCCAGATCCGCAAAGACGACGTTGGCGCCCTTGTCCAGAAAATGCCGTCCGATGGCATGGCCGATGCCATAGGCGCCTCCGGTCACGATGGCGGTCTTGCCGCTGATGGAAAAGGACATGGGGGGTCTCCGTTGTTCCGGGGAAGCTAGACGATTTCAGCGCCGCGCGCGAGACCGCGATGCCAGAGGGCGCGCGGCCGCGAGAATCTTGAAACGGTTGTCGCCGGTCAACTCCACCACTTCGGCGAAATGCTGCGCCAGCGTCGCCTCGTAGGGCAGGTGCCGGTTCGCCACCATCCAGAGCCTGCCTTGCGGTGTCAGCATGGCTGCGGCGGCGGCGATGAAGGCGCGGCCCAGATCGGGATCGGCGGCGCGCCCGCTGTGGAAGGGCGGGTTCATCACCACGGCATCCACCGCCGCCTGAGGCCGCCATGTGGTTGCATCGGCCCAATGAAATCTTGCGCGCGGATCGGTGACGTTCAGCCGCGCGCAGTCAAGGGCAGCGTGATCGGCCTCGACCAGATCAAGGCTGCGGATGCGTGTCGCGCGACAGCAGACGTGCCGACAGATAGCCCCAGCCCGCGCCCAGATCGACCACATGGGCACCCAGCTTCTCGGGCAGGCTGTCGGCCAGCAGGCGCGAGGCCGGGTCAATGCCATCGGCGGAAAACACCCCCTCGGCGGTGACAAAGCCACCTTCCACGGGTTGCGGGCCACGCGCCTGCCATTCGCCGGGCATCGGCTGGGCCTTGAACCACAGGATCTTGCCATGGGCCTTGGACAGGACCGACATCTGAACGCCCTGCCCGCGCAGATCGCGCAGCATCGATTTCGATCCCGTCGGTCTTCTGCCCGTCCACGATGACCAGACCGCCCGCGTCCACCGCGTCGCAGGCCAGCGCCACAAGCGCACGTCCCTGCGGCTTGGACCGCGGCAGGCAGACAATGGCTGCGGCGATCGCGCCCTCTGTCTGGCGCGCGCAGCGGTAGCCCGCCGCAGCGAGGGCATCATGATCGGGCTTGAAGCCGGTGACCACCTGCACCCTGTCATGCGGCAGCATCGACAGGTCGGTGCCCGCCCTTGGCCCGAATACGGCTATCGTGCCGCCATCGGGCAGGGTCAGGTCGCCGCCCGACAGGGCCAGCGACAGGCGTTCGCTCAACATTTGGTTATTCTTTTTCCATGGTGCATTGCAGCGGGTGCTGGTGACGACGGGCGAAATCCATCACCTGGGTCACCTTGGTCTCTGCAATCTCGTGGCTGAACACGCCCACGACGGCCAGCCCCTTCTTGTGCACCGTCAGCATGATTTCGAAGGCCTGGGCGTGGGACATGCCGAAAAACCGTTCCAGCACATGCACCACGAATTCCATCGGTGTATAGTCGTCGTTCAGCAACAGCACCTTGTAAAGCGGAGGCCGCTTGGTCTTGGGCCGTGTCTGGACCACCACCGAGGCGTCACCGTCGGCGTCTTTCTTGTCAGACATGATAATGGGCCGCTGGTTCATCTGGCGCTACTTCGGTTTGATATGCGTGCTGGGTGTGGCATTGAGCGGGTTATATAACCTCCGGGGCCATTTAGAAAAGAGGGTGCGCCGGGATCGGCGGTGAAGTGATGCAGAATCTGACCACAATCGGCTTTGATGCCGACGATACGCTCTGGCAGAACGAGCGCTTTTTCCGCCTGTCGCAACAGCGCTTCGCCGACCTGCTGCGCGATCATGCCGACCCCGACCACCTCATGGCGCGCCTGCTGGAGGCCGAGCGGCGCAATCTGGGGCATTACGGATTCGGCATCAAGGGCTTCGTCCTGTCGATGATCGAGACCGCGATCGAGGTGACCGAGCAAAGGGTTCCTGCCAGTGTCATCGCCGAACTGATCGCCGCCGGGCAGGAGATGCTGCGCCATCCGATCGAACTCTTGCCCCATGCCCGCGACGCCGTGGAGGCACTGGCCAGCACGCATCGGGTGCTGCTGATCACCAAGGGTGACCTGCTGGATCAGGAGCGCAAGCTGGCGCAATCGGGACTGGGTGACCTGTTCCACGGGGTCGAGATCGTCTCGGCCAAGACACGGCCGGTCTATGAGGGGATCTTTGCGCGCCATGGCGACGGGGCCGCGCGCGCCATGATGGTCGGCAATTCGATGCGATCGGACGTGGTGCCCGTGATCGAGGCAGGTGGATGGGGCGTACATGTGCCGCATGGGCTGGTCTGGGAGATCGAAATGGCGGATACGCCCAGCGACGCCCAACGCTACCGGGAGCTTTCCGATCTGGGGGCGCTGCCCGATCTGGTCCGCGATATCGGCTGAAAAAAGCGGCATTCAAGACACAATCGCGCCCATTCCTGCCTGACATCAATGTGATCCGGGGTGACCGGTTTGTCCGGTTGCAACCCCATCTGTTGAGGCAGCGCATTGCTGCAGACACCAGATATTGCAGAACAGGGCAAATGTCGCGCAACCATGCAGAGAAACGCGTTGGAAATGAATACTTTATTCAACGTTTCTGCTGTGCTAGTTTTCTTGCATATAAAAATGACCGACCGAAACATCGGCGGCTTGAGGCAGAAGGCAGTGACAATGAAGGTGCGGCACAGGCAGCCGGCCCGATACGGGCTATTTATATTCACGGCTATATGGTTGGTGATCGTGCTTCCGCTCAGTGTGCGGGCAGCCCCTTATGCCGCCATGGTGGTGGACGCGCGCAACGGCGAGGTGCTCCATTCCGAGAATGCCGACACCCGGTTGCACCCGGCCTCGCTCACCAAGATGATGACGCTCTACGTGGCCTTTCAGGCGATCGAGCGCGGCGAGATCAGCCTTGATACCGTGGTGACCGTGTCTGCCGCCGCTGCGGCAGAACCGCCCAGCAAGCTGGGTTTGCGTCCGGGACAGAAAATCAAGCTGCGTTATCTGATCCGTGCGGCGGCCATCAAATCGGCCAATGACGCCGCCCATGCCATCGGAGAGGCCATCGAAGGGTCCGAGGCCGCCTTTGCACGCCGCATGAACCGGACCGCCGCCGCGATGGGGATGACCCGCACCACGTTCAAGAACATGCACGGTCTGACGCAGGAAGGGCATATGTCCACCGCCCGCGACATGACCACGCTGGGACGGCACCTGCTTTATGACTTTCCCGAATATTACAACCTTTTCTCGCGCCGCTCGACCGACGCGGGAATTGCGCATGTGAACAACACCAACCGCCGCCTGCTTGACGCCTATCGCGGTGCGGACGGGATCAAGACGGGTTACACACGCGCGGCGGGGTTCAATCTTGTGGCCTCGGCGGAACGCGGCGGCACACGGATCATCGCCACCGTCTTCGGCGGCCGCTCCACCGTCTCGCGGAACCAGCGGGTCGCCGAACTCTGGACCTTGGTTTTCAGAAGGCACCGTCCCGCGTCGCCTTGCGCAAGCCTGCGAAACCCGATGCAATTCCCGGCCGTGGCCCCAGCGAGGGTGACGTCGAAGACCAGGTCGCTGCTGCTGTCGCTTCGGCCAGCGGACGGCCCGCCGCCGGCAAGACCATCCGTCTTGTGACGGCTGTCTCATCCAGCCTGCGCCCGGTCGCGCGACCGGGTTCGAACATGCCCGCACCGGTTCTCGTGGCGCTCAAGGACGATATCAAGCAAGCGCTCACCGAGGTGGCGGCGCAGACTGCTGCCGTGGAAGTGGCGCAGGCGCAGACCAGCGCGCCAGAGCCTGTTGCGCCAGAGCCTGCCGCGCCGACCGTGGCAGCGATCAACCCACCTGCGGCGATCCCCGACCGTCCCGCGACCTTGGAAGAAACCACCCCCGCGACCGAGACCACAGAAACGGAAGTGGCCGCTGCGGAGGCAGACACCTTGCCGGACGCACCCGCCGCGCCAACCGACACCGCCGCGCTACCTGAGGCCGCTGTCGAGGTCGCCGCAGCCCCTGCCCCGGTCGCCCCGCCTGCATCCATCAAGCCACGCGCCCGGCCCGAAGGTCTGGTCGTGCTGGCCAGCCTGCCGACGGAAGAGACACAGCGCGCGGACATGCCCTTGTCGGACGTGGCAGAGGTCAGCGCGCAGCCGGAGCTTGAGGTGGTGACACGGCTCAGCACATCGGGCGGGCGTCATTGGGGGATCAACCTTGGCCGCTTCGGCAGCCGCCACGCCGCCGAGAAGGTGCTTCTGCAAACGGCTCTGACCGAGAGCAACACGCTGGACGGCAGCCTGCGCAAGATCGTGCAGGGCGGCGGCGGGTTCGACGCGAATTTCATGGGCATGACCCGCGAGACCGCAGACCTGGCCTGTCGGCGCCTGCAGGCGCGTCAGATGCAGTGCTTCATGATCGGACCGAGCTGAGGCCTGTCATACCGGGGGGCAACGCCCCCCGTTGCACAGATGTCCCCGGCACATGGACGCCTCAGGGCTTGGGGTGATCGTCCCAGTCATCGTTCAGGATGCGGCGGGCGTCCCCTTCGGGGTCGTCATATTGATTGCTGCGCACCGTGTAGACGAAGGCGACAAGGCCCACGCCGCCCAGAAACAGCGAGATCGGGATCAGGTAGGACAGTACTTCCATCGGATTACTTGAGCCTCAGCGCGTTGAGCGAAACAGTGATCGACGAGATCGACATCGCCAGCGCCGCCACCAACGGGGTGGCAAGGCCGATCACCGCGACCGGCACGGCGATGACGTTGTAGAGCGTGGCGATGCGGAAATTCTGACGGATCCTCAGGATCGCGGATTGCGCGGTTCCCAGCGCCTCGCCGATGGGCGCAAGATCACTGCCCAGCAGCACGATATCCGAGGCCACGCGCGCCGCATCCAGCGCCGAGGCCGGCGAGATCGAGACATCGGCGGCGGTCAGGGCAGCGGTATCGTTCAGCCCGTCCCCGACCATCAGCACGTGATGGCCTTCGGCCTGAAGGGATGTGATCCGCGCAGCCTTGTCAGCCGGCAGCGCCTCGGCCGTCCACTCGGCGATGCCAAGACGGTTGGCCAGGGTCTCGACGACCGGCGCGCTGTCGCCCGAGATCAGAATCACGCGGATGCCCTGCCGCGTCAGGCGGTTCACCGCTTCGGCGGCACCGGGGCGCAGACGGTCGGTAAAGGTAAAGGCACGCGGCGCGCTGTCGCCGATGGCAAGCCAGGCTGCGGTTTCGGCACCGGGTGTGGCCCCGGTCCAGGAGGCACGGCCCAGCCGGACGCGTTGCCCCTGCCAGATGCCTTCTGCACCATAGCCCGGCACTTCGGTCCGGTCCGTGACGGTTGCGGGCACGATCCCGGCCGCGCGCGCGGCGGCAGCCAGTGACACCGACAGCGGGTGCGACGAGCCTTCGGCCAGCGCCAGGGCAACCGCAGTATGCTGCGCCGCGTGATCGGCAAGGTTCACAAGTTCAGGCGTGCCCGCCGTCAGGGTGCCGGTCTTGTCGAAAACAACGGTATCGACCTGCGCCAGACGTTCCAGCGCGGTGGCGTCCTTGATCAGCATGCCGCGCCGGAAGAGCTTGCCCGAGGCAGCGGTGGTCACGGCAGGCACCGCCAGCCCCAGCGCGCAGGGACAGGTGATGATCAGCACCGCAGCCGCGATGTTCAGGGCGGTGCGCACATCCCACGAATAGATATACCAGCCCACGAAGCTGAGGGCGGCAAGGATATGCACGCCCGGCGCATAGAGTTTCGCGGCGCTGTCGGCCAGCGAGGTATAGCGCGAGCGGCCGCTTTCCGCGATGGCCACCAGATCGGCCATGCGGTGCAGCGACGTGTCGCGCCCCACGGCGGTGGCGCGGATGGTCAGCGGGCCTGTCAGGTTGACCTCGCCCGCCGACACGCTGCGACCGGGTTCGGCGAAGACGGGCAGCGTTTCGCCGGTCAGGAGCGAGCGGTCGATCTCGGAACGGCCATCGGTGATCACGCCGTCGACAGGCATCCGCCCGCCGGGACGCACCAGAACCAGATCGCCGACCCGCAACTCGGCCACGGGCGAACCGCCTCCTCGCCATCCCGCAAAACGGTGGCGCGCGGCACTTCGAGGGCCGACAGCTCCTGCGCGGCGGATCGTGCGATGGCGCGGGTGCGGTGATCCAGATAGCGCCCGGTCAGCAGGAAGAAGACCAGCGCCACGGTCGCGTCGAAATAGGCGTGATGGCCCGACAGCGCGGTCTCCCACAGCGAGGTGATGACCGCCAGACCCAGCGCCAGCACGATCGGCACATCCATGTTCAGCCGCCGCACCCGCAGCGCCGCCCAGGCGCTTTTGTAGAAAGGCACGCCCGAGAAGGCCAGTGTCGGCAGGGCGATCGCGGCCGATATCCAGTGGAACAGGTCGCGGGTCGCATCCGTCGCGCCCGACCAGACCGCCACGGACAGCAGCATCACGTTCATCATCGCGAAACCCGACACGGCCATCCGCATCAGCAGGTCACGCCCGGCGCGGTCGTTCTGGGTCACCGACAGGGTGCCCGCGTCCAGTTCATGCGCCTCGTAGCCTTGCGCTTCCAGCAGCTTGACCAGATCCTCGGGCATCACCGCATGATCCGCCTCGACTGTGGCGCGCTTGAGGGTCAGGTTCACCCGTGCCGACTTGACACCCGGAGCTGCGGCCAGAGTCCGTTCCGACGGCCGAGATGCAGGCAGAGCAATGGATCGTCGGCAGGGACAGCGCGATGTGCGCGTCCCGGTGGAGCGCCTGTTCCGCCAAAGCCTGCGCACCGGGCGCAGCGACACAGGCAGGACAGGCAGAGATCGAGGGACGCATCGCGGCGGTCATGGTGGTTTACCTTTTGACGTGAAGGATCACGCGCTGGGAAAATTGGGTGCCATTCTCCGCAAGCGCGGTCATGCGGATGTTCCAGTTGCCGTCGGCAAGGTGGATGGGCGCGACATAGGCGGCACCGTCAAAGATGAATTCGGGGCGCACGTCGTCGGCCACATGGGTGGCGCGTCCGACAACGGCGTCAAGCGCCCCCACACGCACGGGCCGGCCCTCGGCATCGGTGATATGCAGCATCACCTTGCCCTCGGCCGCATCGGCGCGCACGGTCCAGCCCAGGGCCTCCTGCGCGGTGCGCCTGATGTCGAACTCCTGGCTTGCGACATAGGAATTCTTGACCTCAAGCCCCGGAAAGGTGGAAACCGCGGACCATGCCAGCACCAGATTGACCCCGATGATCAGGCCGAAAGCGCCCACGAAAACCATCAGAGCATGGCGTCCGGTAAATTCTTTCTCGGCCATCAGTCGTCCTTTCCGTTGAAGATGGTGTCCTTGTAGACACGTTCGCCATTCGTCATGTCCTCGACCCAGAGACGGATCTCGACCCGTTCGCTTTCGGCGGCCTCGCTGTCGGCGGGAGCCACCACATAGACCCTTTGCAGGAAGGTCGTGTCTGCCGGGACCATCACCGTGTCGCCCTCGACGCTTTCAAGACTTACCTGCAACGGTTCGTCGCCGACCACTGTGATCCTGAAGGGGTGCTCCTCGCCCTGCTTGTTCAACAGGCGCACGTCGTAGGTGTTGCGGATCGAGCCATCGGACAGCATCACGAAGGTGGGGTTGCGGATCGGTGCCACGGTCATCTCGATATCCGAGCGGATGAACAAGGCCACGACAAGCCCCACGCCCACCAGCGACCAGAGCGCCGTATAGAGCATGGTGCGCGGGCGCAGCACATGTTTCCAGATCGGTTTGGGCGTGCTGCCCGCGCGTTCCGCCGTTTCGTCGGTGAGCGCCATGTAGTCGATCAGGCCGCGGGGCTTGCCGATCTTGTCCATCACATCGTCGCAGGCGTCGATGCACAGGGCACAGGTGATGCATTCCAGCTGCTGGCCGTCGCGGATGTCGATGCCCATCGGGCAGACGTTGACGCAGGCCATGCAGTCGATGCAATCGCCCAGCGGTTCGTCCTCCTTGCCCTTGTGCAGTTTGCCGCGCGGTTCACCGCGCCACTCGCGATAGGCGACGGTCAGCGTGTCCTCGTCCATCATCGCGGCCTGAATGCGCGGCCAAGGGCAGGCATAGATACAGATCTGTTCGCGCGCGAAGCCGCCGAAGAAGAAGGTCGTGAGCGTCAGGATCAGCATGGTCGTATAGGCGACGGGATGGGCGTTCAGCGTCAGCAGATCGCGTGCCAGCGTGGGCGCATCGGTGAAGTAGAAAACCCAGGCGCCGCCTGTCGCCAGCCCGATCAGGAACCACGCGGTCCATTTCGTCAGCCGCAACCGCACCTTGCGGAAATCCCACTTCTCCTGCCGGTGCAGGCGCAGGCGGGCGTTACGGTCACCCTCGATCCAGCGCTCGACAAGGATGAAAAGGTCGGTCCAGACGGTCTGCGGGCAGGCATAGCCGCACCAGACCCGACCCAATGCCGAGGTGAACAGGAACAGGCCAAGCCCCGCCATGACCAGAAGGCCCGCGATGAAATAGAACTCGTGCGGCCAGATCTCGATCCAGAAGAAAAAGAAGCGCCGGTTCGCAAGGTCGATCAGCACGGCCTGATCCGGCAGGTTCGGTCCGCGGTCCCAGCGCAGCCAGGGGGTGATGTAGTAGATCCCCAGCGTCACCGCCATGATGATCCATTTCAGGTTGCGAAACTTGCCGGATACCCGGCGCGGAAAGATCGGCTCGCGCGCGGCGTAGAGGCTTGGCGGGACTTCGGGTTCGGTCTGGGACACGGTGGAATCGCTCCGTCTGATGCGGGTTCTTTGTATGACCTTGTCACAGGGATAGGGGCCGGGGGCCTTGACCTGCATCAAATACTGACTCTGCGAGGTATCTATTCCGCAAGGTCACTCTGGCTGTCGGCCGACAGCGGGTTGGCCTGCGCATGGAAAAGGCCCAAACCCCTTGCAGGGCGGGCCATTGGTAGGTCAAATGGTGCCGGCCTCCCAGGAAACGCGCGAACAGGACGGTCGGCCGGCACCTACCCTTGGGCGTTCGTGGCGCCCAAGGGTATCTCTTTCAAAGGCTCACTCGCCACCACCCAACTGGTGCACATAGGTGGCGACGGCCCGGATTTCGGCCTCGCTCAGGCGGTTCGTCCAGGACGGCATCACGCCAAAGCGCGAATAGGTGACCGTCTCGGTCAGGGTGTCGTGATCACCACCATAGAGCCAGATGGCATCGGTCAGGTTCGGCGCGCCCTGCGCCCGGTCGCCCGTGCCGTCTTCCATGTGACAGGCGGCGCAGTTGTCCTGATAGATGACCGACCCGGCCTCGACCAGCGATGCATCCTGCGGCGTGCCCGACAGGGACATGACGTAGTTCACGACCTGGTCGATCTCCTCGGAGTCCAGGATTTCGCCAAAGGCGGGCATCTGCGACTAGCGCGCATCAGGGTCTTCCTCGTTGCGGATACCATGCGCGATGGTCGTGTGGATCGCCTCGATATCGCCACCCCAGAGCCAGTCATCATCCAGAAGGTTCGGATAGCCCGAGGCCGCGACACCGCCGCACCCGACCCGTGGCACTGCGCACACCAGGTCCGGAAGACTGCGGCACCGGCCGATGTCGCATAGGTGCGCAACTCGACGTCATCCGCGATCGCCGTCAGCTCGGCCGAGGCCAGCTGCGTGTTGATCGTGGCATTCGCCGCTTCGGCCGCGTCGATCTCGTCTGCACATTCGCACGGGTGGACCAGCCCAGAAGGCCCGGCGTCGCCGCCTTGATCCCCGGCCAGGCCGGATAGGCGATCGTATAGAGCACAGCCCAGACGATGCAGGCATAGAAGGTCCAGAGCCACCAGCGCGGCAGGGGGTTGTTGTACTCCTCGATCCCGTCCCAGCTGTGGCCGGTTGTGTCCACTTCGGGCTTCTTGGAGTGTTTCTGCGGTTGCTTTGCCATGTCCTCACGCCTCCTTGGCGTCGCGGGCGCGGGCAGGTTTGTCACCTGCGGCGGCGGGTTTGTCTTCATGCCGGAACGGGATGTTGGCCACGTCGCGATAGGTTTTCGTGCTTCCCGGGCGCATCACGAAGATGACCATGCCGATGAAGAACAAGAACAGCGCAAGCAGCATCCAGCTGTCGGCGAACTCGCGCAGGAGAGAATAGGTTTCCATATCCGTTGCCCTCCTTAGCGGCTTGCGTCGGGCGTGAAGGTCGAGAAATCGACCAGCGTGCCCAGCATTTGCAGATAGGCGATCAGCGCATCGGTTTCCGAAATGCCGGGTTGACCGTCGAAATTGCGGACCTGCGCGCCGGGATAGCGTTCCACCAGACCGTCCCAGTCGCCGTCGGGATCGACCTGCACCGCGAAATCGGCGCGGGCGTTCTCGATCATCTCGTCGGTGTAGGGCACACCGACCATCCGATGGGTCTTGAGCAGATCATCGATGTATTCGCCGTCGATCAGCCGGTTCTCGAGGAAGCCGTATTTCGGCATCACCGATTCCGGCACCACCGATTGCGGGTCGCGCAGGTGATCGACATGCCAGTCGTCCGAGTAGCGGCCACCGACGCGGGCCAGATCCGGCCCGGTCCGCTTGGAACCCCACTGGAACGGGTGGTCATACTTGCTTTCGGCCGCCAGGCAGTAGTGACCATAGCGTTCCACCTCGTCGCGCATCGGGCGGATCATCTGGCTGTGGCAGACATAGCAGCCTTCGCGGATGTAGATGTCGCGCCCGGCCAGTTCCAGCGGGGAGTAGGGGCGCATGCCCTCTACATCCTCGATGGTGTTCTCCAGCCAGAACAGCGGCGCGATCTGCACGATCCCGCCGACGGTCACCACCAGAAAGGCGAAGATGGCCAGCAGAGTGACGTTCTTTTCAAGAACGGCATGTTTGTCGAGAATTGCCATTGCTCCGGCCCTCCTTATTCAGCTGGGACTGCGGCGTGCGCGGCTTTGATCGCCGGCGCGCGTTTTACAGTCATCCAGAGGTTGTAGCACATGATGAGCGCACCGGAGAGGAACATGACCCCACCCAGACCGCGCACCACATACATCGGGAACTTGGCGGCAACGGTGTCGGCAAAGCTGTTCACCAGGAAACCGTTGGCATCGACTTCGCGCCACATCAGGCCTTCCATGATGCCGGTGACCCACATCGAGGCCGCGTAGAGAATGATCCCGATGGTGGCGAGCCAGAAGTGCCAGCTGACAAGGCTCAGGCTATAGAGCCGCTCGCGGTTCCACAGTTTCGGCACCAGGAAGTAGAGCGCGCCGAAGGTGATCATGCCGTTCCAGCCCAGCGCACCGGAGTGCACGTGACCGATGGTCCAGTCGGTGTAATGCGACAGCGAGTTGACCGCGCGGATCGACATCATCGGACCTTCGAAGGTGGACATGCCGTAGAAGCCCACCGAGATCACCATCATGCGGATGATCGGATCGGTGCGCAGCTTGTCCCATGCGCCCGACAGCGTCATCAGGCCGTTGATCATGCCACCCCAGGAGGGCATCCACAGCACGATCGAGAACACCATGCCAAGGGTCGAGGCCCAGTCAGGCAGCGCGGTGTAGTGCAGGTGGTGCGGACCGGCCCAGATATAGATGAAGATCAGCGCCCAGAAGTGGATGATCGACAGCTTGTAGCTGAAGACCGGCCGTTCGGCCTGCTTCGGCACGAAGTAATACATCATGCCCAGGAAGCCGGCTGTCAGGAAGAAGCCCACGGCGTTGTGGCCGTACCACCACTGCGCCATCGCATCCTGCACGCCCGAGAAGACCTGCACCGACTTCGACCCGAGGAGCGAGACCGGGATGCTGAGGTTGTTGACCACATGCAGCATCGCCACGGTGATGATGAAGGACAGGAAGAACCAGTTGGCCACGTAGATATGCGGCTCCTTGCGCTTGACGAGCGTGCCCATGAACACGGCCAGATAGGCCAGCCAGACGATGGTCAGCCACAGGTCGACATACCATTCCGGCTCGGCGTATTCCTTGGATTGGGTCGCGCCCAGCAGATAGCCGGTCGCCGCCAGAACGATCACCAGCTGGTAGCCCCAGAACACGAACCAGGCGAGGTTGCCGCCCCAGAGCCGCGCGGCGCTGGTGCGCTGCACGACATAGAACGAGGTCGCGATCAGCGCGTTGCCCCCGAAGGCGAAGATCACCGCCGAGGTGTGCAGCGGGCGCAAACGCCCGAAGTTGAGGTAACCCTGCGCCCATTCGAAGTTGAGCACCGGGAAAGGCCAGCTGAAAGGCGATGATCACGCCAACCAGAAACCCGACAACCCCCCAACAGCGGTTGCGATCACGCCGGCGCGCACGACACCGTCCATGTATTCTCCCGACAGGTCGCGCTTCACGACCGGTTCTCCGGTCTGGCGCAGACGTCCAGAGAAAGACCCCGCCGCCGCCAGCCGCCACGATCAGGGCGTTCACCAGATAGGCCAGATCGCGTGCGTAATTGGCCGCAATCATCGCGAAGAGCGTGATCAGGCCAAGCACGATCAGCTTGATATAATTCAACATTTTTCGTCCCTTTCGTCCTGTCCCGGCGATTCGTCACGATCCCGGGGTTCTGAAGACTGCACCCTTGATGCAATCTGAACCGCTTGCATTGCCTTGATCTGCATCAAGATGGGACGCCTGCCGTTATTGACGCGTATCAATGAGGCCGCAGCCCGACAGGCGATGCTAGTCTGACCCAGTGCAAGACTTCAAAGGAGAATGACATGGCGTACAAGACACTGTTTTCGGTCCTGACGGACACCGCCCTCGCCAATCACGTGCTGGATCAGGCCATCGCGATGGCACAGGCGCAGGATGCCCATCTGGATGTGCTTGTGCCTTGGGGTGGACCGCACCCAGACCGGGTACTACTACGCCGGCGCCAATGCGATGATCCTTCAGGAAACGATCACCCGCGCCCAGGAGGAGGCCGCAGAGATCGAGGCCTATGGCAAAGACGATCCTCTCGGCGCAGCGACGATCCGCTGGGGCCTGGACAGCGGCGTGTCGCAACTGGCCGACATGGGTCGGCACGTCGCCCAGCGCGCGCGGTTCTCGGATCTGGTGATCCTGCCGCAAGCCCTACGGCGACAAGCGGGGCGCCGAGCTGGAGCCGATTCTCGAAGCCGCGATGTTCGAGGGCCCGACACCCGTGCTCATGGTGCCCGACGGCGGACCGACCGTGACCGACGCCGAAACGGCATCATGATCGCCTGGAACGAAAGCGACGAAGCCTTGGCGGCGGTCCGCACCGCCCTGCCGTTCCTGCAGCAGGCCGACTCTGTGCGGATTGTCGTCATCGACCCGCCCGCGCATGGCCCCACCCGCTCGGATCCCGGCGGTCTGCTGTCGCAATACCTGGCCCGCCACGGCGTGCGCGTGCGAGGTCGACGTGCTGTCCAAGACCATGCCCGCGTGTCTCGGACGTGCTGATGCGCCATGCGACGGACATCGAATGCGGACATGCTCGTGATGGGTGCCTACGGCCATTCGCGGTTCCGCGAGGCGATCCTGGGCGGCGCGACACGCAACATGCTGGAAAATGCCAAGATTGCCGGTTTTTCTGGCGCATTGACATGGAACAGGCGCGACAGGCCCCGGCTGTCGCGCCCTTCGATCCTTGCTGATTGCCCTCAGGCGCAGCCATCGCCGCCGTCGCTGTCGTCGCCCGCCTCTTCCAGCAGGCGGTCGAAATCGGGGACGGTCACATGGCGCTTGCCTTCGAGCGAGATCACACCGTCGCGCTTGAGCGCCGAAATCTGGCGGCTGACCGTTTCCAGCGTCAGGCCCAGGTAATCCGCCATCGCCTCGCGCGTCAGCGGCAGGTCAAAGACCATGGCTGCCCTTGGGTGTCCGTCAAGATTGAGCGACGCATCGCGCCGGGCAATGATCGCCAGCAAGCGACGCGATCTTCTCGCGCGCCGTCTTGCGGCCCAGAACCAGCATCCATTCCCGCGCGGCGTCCAGCTCGTCCAGGGTCATCTCCAGCAGGCGCTGCGCGATATGCGGTGTGCGGCTCCATCATGTCCTCGAACGGCTTCTTGCGGAAACAGCACATCACCAGGTCGGTGGTGGCCACCACATCATAGGCCGAGCCTATCGCGCCCCGGACGCCCGACGAAATCCGACTGGCAGCAACAGGCCCACCATCTGCGTGCGCCCGTCTTCCATGGTCTGCGTCAGCGTGGCGATGCCAGACACGACCGAGCCCACGAAATCCATCTGGTCGCCGGACCAGATCACGGTCTGTCCCGCTTCGAAAGCTGCGGTAATACTTGATCTCTTCAAGCCGCTCAAGTTCGTCCGTCTCGCACCGTGCACAGACCGCGCGATGCCGGATCGGGCAATCGCCGCATCTTCGATCCGAGTGAGACACGCGTTTTCTCATTCAGCATGTTGACACTTCGCGCACTTGATCTGGGTCAAAGAATTTTTCCCCATTGTCAACAAGACTAGACAGCATGATGACGAAAACAGCAACTCGCAAAACTGGGTCTCTTCGACGCGAAAGTGCCGCGATACACCAGCTACCCGACCGCACCGCATTTCTCGAACGAGGTAGGCGGGGATGATTTTTCGAACTGGATCAAGGCGATACCGCCCGGAACTCCGACATATCTCTTTATGTGCATGTGCCGTTCTGCCGCAGGCTGTGCTGGTTCTGCGCCTGTCGGACCCAAGGCACGCAAAGCGATGCGCCGGTTGCGGCCTATCTCGAAACCCTGAAGGCGGAATTGACACTGCTTGGGCGGCATCCTGCCCGAAGGTGTGCGCCTGTCGCGCCTGCATTGGGGCGGCGGCACGCCGACGCTTCTGTCGCCCGCCATGATGACCGATCTGGCCGGGCGCGATGTTCGATGTGGTGCCGATGGCGCCGGCAATGCCGAATTCTCGGTCGAGATCGACCCCAACGAGATCGACGGCCACGTCTTGATGCGCTGGCCGCAGCGGGCATGAACCGCGCCTCGATCGGGGTGCAGGATTTCGACGAGGAGATCCAGCAGACCATCGGCCGCATCCAGAGCTATGACATCACCCGCGACGCGGTCGCTCGAGATCCGCGCGCGCGGCATCAAAAGCCTGAACGCCGATATCCTGTTCGGCCTGCCGGACCAGTCGCGAGGCGCGCATCACCGAAAGCGTGCAGAAGCTTGCTGTCGCTGAACCCGGACCGGGTGGCGCTCTATGGCTATGCCCATGTGCCGTGGATGGCCAAGCGCCAGCAGATGATCCCCTCGGACGCGCTGCCCACGCCCGAAGAACGGCTGGAGCTGTTCGAGACCGCGCGCCGGCTGTTCCTCTGGGACGGCTATACCGAGATCGGGATCGACCATTTCGCAACCCCAGACCGATGGGCTGACCGTGCGCGCAGAAGGCCGGCAAACTGCGGCGCAATTTCCAAGGCTATACCGATGACACCGGCGGATGTGCTGATCGGGCTCGGCGCCTCGTCGATTTCGCACTTCCCGCAGGGCTATGCACAGAATGCACCGGCCACGGCGCGCATACCGGCGGCATCCGCGAGCGGGCGCTTTTCCGGTCGCAAGGGCCATGTCTTTACGGGCGAGGACCAGCTGCGCGCCCGCATGATCGAGGCAGCTGATGTGCGATTTCCGCATCGACGGCGCCGAGATTGCAGGCGCAGTTCGGCATCTCGGCCGCCGCGCGTGCAGCGGATGTTCGACAAGGCCAAGGCAGAGTTTCCGACGACCTGCTGACCATCGCCTCCGGCGTGCTCGACATCCCGCTCGAGGCACGCCCCCTGACCCGGATGATCGCGCGCAGTTTCGACGCCTATGACATGAGCAAGGCCGGGCACAGTTCCGCGATCTGACAAGGCCCCGGCATCGGGGCAGCAGGCTCAGGCGCTGGTCAGGTCCAGCGCCGCCGCCAGCAGTGCGCGGGTATAGTCCGTCTGCGGGTTGTCGAACAAGGCCTGCGCCTCGCCCGCCTCGACCACATCGCCCTGTTTCATCACGATCACCTTGTGGCTCATCGCGCGCACGACGTTCAGGTCGTGGCTGATGAACAGATAGGCCAGCCCGTATTTCACCTGCAGCGCGCCGCAGCAGGTCCACGATCTGCACCTGCACCGTCATGTCCAGCGCCGATGTCGGCTCGTCCAGCACCACCAGCTTGGGCCGCAGGATCATGGCGCGCGCGATCGCGATGCGCTGCCGCTGACCGCCGGAAAACTCGTGCGGATAGCGGTGCATCATCGCCGGGTCGAGCCCCACCTCGGTCATGATCTCGGCCACCATCTCGCGCTGTGTCCTGCCCCGGCGCCACGCCGTGCACGCCCAGCCCCTCGGCGATGATCTGCTCGCAGGTCATGCGCGGCGACAGGCTGCCGAACGGGTCCTGAAACACGATCTGCATGTCCTTGCGCAGCGGCGCGCAGCTTCGCGCGTGGACCAGCCGCGCACATCCTGCCCATCGAAGGTGATCCCCCCCTCGGAGGCGATCAGCCGCATGATCGCCAGCGCCAGCGTGGTCTTGCCGGACCCGCTTTCGCCGACGATCCCCAGGGTCTCGCCCGCGCGGACGCTGAGCGTGGCATCGTTGACCGCCTTCACATGGCCGACGGTGCGCTTCAGGAACCCGCGCTGGATCGGGAACCAGACCTTGAGGTGATCCGTGCGCGATCAGTTCCTCGGCATCCGCCGGGCACCGGGTCGGGCGTGCCCGCGGCGCGCGCGGCCAGCAGCTTGCGCGTATAGGGATGCTGCGGATTGGCGAAAATCTCGGCGGTCGGACCCTGCTTCGACGATCTCGCCGTCCTTCATGACGCAGACCTTGTCGGCGATGCGGCGCACGATGCCCAGGTCATGGGTGATGAACAGCAGGCCCATGTTCTCGGTCCGCTTCAGCTCGGCCAGCAGTTCAAGGATCTGCGCCTGAATCGTCACGTCCAGCGCCGTTGTCGGCTCGTCCGCGATCAGCAGATCGGGCTTGTTGGCCAGCGCCATGGCGATCATCACGCGCTGGCGCTGCCCGCCGGACAACTGGTGCGGATAGGCGCCCAGGCGGCTTTCGGCGTCGCGGATGCCGACCTTGTTCCAGCAGTTCGATGATGCGCGCCCGCGCGGCCTCGCCCACCAGCCCCTGATGCAGGGCAAGGCTTTCGGACAATTGCTTTTCCAGCGTGTGCAGCGGGTTGAGCGACTGGTCATCGGTTCCTGGAAGATGAAGCTGATGTCGTTGCCGCGCACCTTGCGCAGCAGCGCGTCATCCGCGCCGATCATCTGCTGGCCGTCATAGGTCACCGACCCCGACGACCTGCGCGCTATCGCCCAGCAGCGACACGGTGCTCAGCGCGGTGACCGATTTGCCCGACCCGCTTTCACCGACCAGCGCCACGGTCTCGCCCCGCTCCAGCGTGAAGGACACGCCGCGCACGGCATGGGTCAGCTTGCCGTCCTGCCGGAAGGACGACGCTCAGGTCTGCGGACCTCAAGCAGGCTCATTGAAAGGTCTTTCTGGGGTCAAAGGCGTCGCGCACGCCCTCGAAGATGAAGACCAGCAGCGACAGCATGATCGCAAAGACGAAGAAGGCGGTGAAGCCCAGCCACGGCGCCTGAAGGTTCTGCTTGGCCTGCAAGGTCAGCTCGCCCAGCGAGGGCGAGGAGGACGGCAGGCCGAAGCCCAGGAAATCGAGACCCGCCAGCGTGGCGATCGTGCCGGTCACGATGAAGGGCAGCATGGTCAGCGTCGCCACCATCGCATTCGGCAGCATGTGGCGGAACATGATCGTGGCAGTTGCTGACGCCCAGCGCCTTGGCCGCGCGCACGTATTCCAGATTGCGCGCGCGCAGGAATTCGGCGCGCACCACGCCCACCAGCGCCGTCCAGCCGAACAGCACGGTGATGAAGACCAGCAGCCAGAAACTTCGCGCCCAAGATGGCGAAGAGGATGATGATGACATAGAGCGCCGGGGTCGCGCCCCAGATCTCGATGATGCGCTGAAAGATCAGATCGAGCCAGCCGCCGAAATAGCCCTGCACCGCGCCCGCAACGATGCCCACGAGCGAGGCCAGGCGCGTCACGATCAGCGTGAACAGGATCGACAGGCGGAAGCCGTAGATCACCCGCGCCAGCACATCGCGCTTGGTGTCGTCGGTGCCCAGCCAGTTCTGGCCGTTGGGCGGCAGCGGGGCCGCACCGGGGCGGTCCACCGTGGTGCTGATAGCTGTAGGGGATCAGCGGCCAGAGCGCCCAGCCCTTCTCGATCGCCTGCCCGTTCACCATGCCGGTCTCTTCGGCCTGCGTCGATCACCCCCTCGGGATCGTCAAAACACTCCTCCAGCCCGCCCGAGGCGATCAGGCATTGCACCTCGAGATCGCGGTAGACCGCCTCGGTCTGGAAATCGCCGCCAAAGGCGGTCTCGGGGTAGAAGCTGAAGATCGGCGCGTAAAGCTCGCCCTGGTATTGCACGAGGATCGGCTTGTCGTTGGCGATGAACTCGGCAAACAGCGACAGGCCGAACAGGATCGCGAAGATGATCAGCGACCAGAAGGCGCGCCGGTTGCGCTTGAAATTGTTCCAGCGGCGCTGGTTCAGCGGCGACAGGGAACGCCCGTTTCGCGGTGCCGCGATATCGGCGGGCATGGCGTGCGGGTCGTCACGGTCGGATCAGGCAGGGTGGCCATCGCTCACCCCTCCCTCCTCTCAAAGTCGATGCGCGGATCGACCAGCACATACATCAGGTCCGACAGGATGCCCACGACCAGCCCGATCAGGCCGAAGACGAACAAGCGTGCCGAAGATCACCGGATAATCCCGCGCCACGGCCGCCTCGAACCCAAGCCGGCCCAGACCATCGAGCGAAAAGATCGTCTCGATGATCAAGCGAGCCGCCGAAGAACACCCCGATGAAGACCGCCGGAAACCCCGCGATCACGATCAGCATCGCGTTGCGGAAGACATGGCCATAAAGCACCTGCTCTTCGGACAGGCCCTTGGCGCGGGCGGTCATCACGTAGTGCTTCTTGATCTCGTCCAGAAAGCTGTTCTTGGTCAGCAGCGTCAGCGTCGCAAAGGCCGAGATGGTCGAGGCCAGAACCGGCAGGGTGATGTGCCAGAAATAATCGCCCATCTTGCCCAGCAGGCGACAGTTCGATCGAAATTGTCCGAGGTCAGGCCGCGCAGCGGGAAGATCTGCCAGTAGGACCCGCCCGCGAACAGCACCAGCAGACAGGATCGCGAACAGGAAAGCCGGGGATCGCATAGGCCACGATGATCATGCCCGATGTCCAGGTGTCAAAGGGCGAGCCGTCCTTGACCGCCTTGCGGATGCCCAGCGGGATCGACACGAGATAGGCGATCAGCGTCGACCACAGGCCCAGCGTGATCGACACCGGCATCTTTTCCAGCACCAGGTCGATCACGCCGATCGAGCGGAAATAGCTCTCGCCGAAATCGAACCGCATGTAGTTCCACATCATGCGTCGAAGAACCGCTCCAGCGGCGGCTTGTCGAAGCCGAATTCGCTTTTCAAGCTGGTCGATGAACTCGGGCGGCAGGCCGCGCGCACCCGGCATATTCGCTGTCCGATCCGGCCCCGTCGCTGACACCGTGCGTCGCCGCCGCCGGCGAAGCCGTCGAACACGTCGCCCTCGCCCTGCACCTGCGGCAGATGATCTGTTCGATCGGGCCGCCCGGCACGAATTGCACCAGCGCGAAGTTGATCACCATGATCCCCAGCAGCGTGGGGATGATCAGCAGCAGACGGCGAAGGATATAGGCGCCCATCTCGTGGTCCCTAGCGGATCGCGCCAGACGCCCGAAGGGCCTGCGCCTTATCGGGGTTGAACCACCAGATCGACAGCTCGCCCATGCCGTTGGGCGGCGGATTGTCGGTATAGGGCCGCTCGTACATGTCGAAATAGGCGATGTTATGCTCGCCCTTGTACCACTGCGGCACCCAGATATGCATCGCGCGCAGCACCCGGTCCAGGGCCGAGACGGCGGTCTCCAGATCCTCGCGGCTGGTGGCGTTCTCGATGGTGCGGATCAGCGCATCGACGGCCGGGTTGTTCACGCCTGCGATGTTGTTCGATCCTTCGACACCTGCCGCCTCTCCGCCGAAGATGCCCCGCAACTCGATCCCCGGTGTCTGCGACATGGAATAGCGGCGGGTCACGACGTCGAAATCGAAGGTCTTTTCGCGCTCCTGCGCCTGCGCGCTGTCCACGCGGGTATAGACCGCATCGACGCCCAGACGGCGCAGGTTCTCGACATAGGGGTTGATGATCCGCTCGAAGCTGGCGCTGTCATTCAGCACCTCGATCCGCAGGCGGTCGCCCGCCGCGTTCACGCGGATGCCGTCACCGCCGACGGTCCAGCCCGCCTCCTCCAGCAGGCGGCCTGCGGCGCGCAGGGCGCCACGGTCGGCGACACTGGCCGGGTTCGATTCCGCCGGGCTGAAGGCTGGCTCCGTGAAGACGGCTTCGGGCAGGTGTTCGCGCAAGGGTTCCAGCAGGGCCAGTTCCGCCTCGGACGGCAGCCCCTCGGCCTGCAGGGTCGAGTTCTCCCAGAAACTGTCCGTGCGGGCATAGATGCCGTAGAACAGGCTTTCATTGGCCCATTCGAAGTTGAAGGCCATGCCCAGCGCCTGACGCACGCGCGCATCCTCGAACACAGGACGGCGCAGGTTGAACCAGAACCCCTGCGTGCCGGCGGGGCGGCCATCGGGAAGGGTCTCGACCTTGACCGCACCGCTTTGCACGGCCGGGAAATCATAGCCCGTGGCCCAGATCAGCGACATGAATTCTTCGCGGTACATATAGGCACCGGCTTTGAACGCCTCGAACGCCGTGGTGTAGTCGGCAAAGTATTCCACCTGGAGGATGTCGAAATTGTTGGTGCCCACGTTCACGTTCAGATCGCGTGCCCAGTAGTCATCGCGCCGCTTGTAGCTGACCGATCGGCCCGCATCGACACGGTCCAGCACATAGGGCCCGGAACCCAAGGGCGGCTCCAAGCGTGGATTCCGCGAAATCGCGTGTCTCGTAGAAGGCACGCGAGAAGATCGGCAGGCCCGCCGCGCTCATCGCCAGTTCGCGCAGGGCGCCATCGGCATTGAAGGTGAACTTGACGGTGTGATCATCGATCGCCTCGACCGACTTGAAATCCTTGAACAGCACCCGGTAGGCAGGCTGCCCCTTGTCGCGCAGCACCTCGTAGCTGAAGACGACATCATGGGCCGTCACCGGGCTGCCATCCGAAAACCGCGCTTCCGGGCGCATGTGAAAGATCGCCCATTCGCGGCTTTCGGGATATTCGATGGTATGCGCCACAAGACCATACATCGCGTCAGGCTCGTCCAGCGAGCCGGTCATCAGCGTGTCGAAGAACACAGTTGAGAGCGCCGCCGCATTGCCCTTGAGAATATAGGGCGAAAGACTGTCGAAGGTGCCGAACCCCCAGGTCGAGAAGGTGCCGCCTTTGGGCGCATCAGGGTTGACGTAGTCGAAATGCGCGAAACCCTCGGCGTATTTCAGGTCGCCGAAGGTCGAAATGCCATGGGCACGGATGATGCGCTCTTCCGCCCTGACCGGCGTCATTGCGGCCAGAAGGAGAAGCCAGGCGATCCCCAGCGCCATCAGCGCGGAACCTGGCAAGGTCCAGAGGGGTTGGGCGGTGCGCGCGGCGGCGCTGTTGCGGGGCCGGTTCAAGTGCTCATCCTCCTGTTGGTGCGACGGGTATGGTCCAGTCTCTTATCGTCAAACTAAGCTAAAGGGCGGGCAGGACCATATTCAAGTTGAGATTAGGTGATCTTTCCGTGATCGGGACGAAAGAGAGCGTCCTATCACGAAAAAGACCGCCGATGCAGCGCAACGGCGGTCTTTTGAATTTGTCGTTCCGAAAGACGGATCAGTTGTCGATGCTGTCCAGATAGGCGATCAGATCGGCGCGGTCTTCAGGAGAGCGCAGACCAGCGAAGGCCATCGACGTGCCGGGCGCATAGCCGCGCGGATTTTCAATGAAGGCCGACAGGTTTTCAGGCGACCAGACGTCATCGGTGCCGATTGCGCCGGAATAACCGAAGCCGTCCACGGATCCTTTGGGACGGCCAACCACACCGTAAAGATGCGGGCCGGTGCCGTTGGCGCCGTCTTCCAGCTTGTGGCATGCGGCGCATTTGTTGAACTGCCGGGCGCCTGCGCCCAGGTCAGCCGATGCGAGAAGGGTTGCGAAATCGACCTCTTCCTCGGCCTCTGCCACGACTTCTTCCGCGCCGGTGTCAATCACATAGGCCTGTTGCACGTCACCATGACCGCCGCCCATGTGATACAGTTCTTCTGCGCCCCATCTGGCCAGCAGGAAAATCAGCAGAGCGCCACAAAATGCGCCCAGGGTCTTGGTGAAGGTCATCGTGTCAAGCATGTCTCGCCCGTCCGTTGAATCGGTTTGCAATTGGTCGCTGTCCGGCGGGTATCTATTGCTTCCCCTTCTGCGTGGCAAGGTATAGTTACCGCGACCAAACGCCCACAGGGGCGAAAAGTGGCCCGAATTCGACAGGAATTGATCGCATGACCAATCGTATCGCCTTCCAGGGAGACCTCGGCGCCTATTCGCACGAGGCCTGCGTCGCGGCCCGTCCGGATATGGAAGCGCTGCCCTGCCGCACCTTTGAAGACGTGATCGAGGCGGTCAATTCGGGCCGCGCGCAGATGGCGATGCTGCCGGTCGAGAACTCGACCTATGGCCGGGTGGCGGATATTCACCGCCTGCTGCCCGAATCCGGTCTGCATATCGTGGACGAGGTTTTCGTGCGCGTCCGCATCTGCCTGATGGCGCGGCCCGGCACGCCCCTGAGCGCGGTGCGCAAGGTGCGCGCGCATCTGGTGCTGATCCCGCAGGCCCGCGCGTTTCTGGACGCCCATGGCATTGCCGCCGAAGCCGCCGCCGACAGCGCAGGGGCCGCTGCCGAACTGGCGAAGGGTGGTCCTGCGGATCAGGGTGTGCTGGCCAGCGAACTGGCCGCGCAGATCCACGGCCTGGAAGTGCTGGCCCGCGACATCGAGGATCACGGCCACAACACAACGCGATTCCTGTTGATGGCACCCAAGGCCGACCTGAGCCGCCGCTCGGATCACATGATGACCACTTTCATCTTTCAGGTGCGCAACATCCCGGCCGCGCTTTACAAGGCGATGGGCGGTTTCGCGACGAATGGCGTGAACATGACCAAGCTGGAAAGCTATATGGTCGGCGGCTCGTTCACGGCGACGCAGTTCTATGCCGATATCGAGGGACACCCCGAGGATGCGAATGTGCGGCTTGCCCTCGAGGAATTGCGCTATTTCACCAACGAGCTGACAATTCTTGGCGTCTATCCCGCCGATCCCAAGCGCTATTGATCCACGCCGCTGCGGCGGATGAAAGGAAGGCCCATGAAAGTCCATATCCTCGACGACTGGTTCGACACCCTGCGTGGCCTGCCCTCGTTTGCGAAACTGCAAGGCCATGACGTGACCGTCTGGACCGATCATGTCGCCGATGTGGATATCCTCGCCGACAGGCTGGCCGGGGCCGAGGCGCTGGTGCTTTTCCGCGAACGCACGCCCGTCACGGCGGCCCTTCTGGACCGGCTGCCCGGCCTGCGCCTGATTTCGCAGCGCGGCCCCTATCCGCATGTGGATGTGGCCGCCTGCACGGCCCGTGGTGTGCTCGTATCGTCGAACATGAGCGCGGGTCTGCCCTCCTACGCAGCAGCGGAACTGACCTGGGGGCTGGTTCTGGCCGCGATGCGCCAGATCCCGCAGCAGATGGCCAGCCTGCGCGCAGGCAACTGGCAGATGGGTGTGGGCCGCACCCTGCGCGGGCGGCCGCTGGGCCTTTACGGCTATGGGCGTGTCTCGGGCGTGGTGGCGGGCTATGCCCGTGCCTTCGGGATGCCGGTGCATGTCTGGGGCTCCGAGGAGGCGCGCACCCGGGCGCAATCCGACGGGCTTTTTGTCCCGGAAAGCCGCGAGGCGTTCTTCGGCGGTTGCGACGTGATCAGCCTGCATGTGAAACTGACACCGCAGACGCGCGGGATCATCACTTCGGCCGATCTGGCACAGATGCGTCCCGGCTCGGTTCTGGTGAACACCTCCCGGTCAGGGCTGGTTGCGGCAGGCGCCCTGCTCGACGGGTTGAACGCGGGACGCCCCGGCATGGCCGCGCTGGATGTGTTCGATACCGAACCCCTGACCAATCCCGCCGATCCGCTGATGTCGCATCCGAACGTGATCTGCACGCCGCACATCGGCTTTGTGACCGAGGACGAGCTGGATATGCAGTTCGGTGACATCTACGACCAGATCAATGCCTACGCAGCCGGCGCGCCGATCCATCTGGCCAATCCCGAGGCCAAGCCGAAGACGTGATCGCCCGGTCGCGGATCAGGTCGCGCGTTTCGCGCGGTCTTCCAGATCGCGGGCGTAATCGGCCATCCGCAGGTGGAACTTCTTGCTCAGGTTGGCCCGCGCCAGTTTGAGCGACTGCACCAGAAGCCGTGCCGAGATCGACTTGGGTTTCAGCTCCAGATCGACGCTGAGCCGGGTGCGGCCACGCGAGAGCGCAACGAACTCGACCTTCATGTCGGTCTCAAGCCCCTGCGCGACCGAGTGAAAACGCATGCCGTTGGGCGATTCGTACTCCGTCATCTCGATATCGAGCTTGCGCTGGCGTCCGCGGGCCATGAAAGCGGCCATCCACCGCATTCCCACGCCGGGCTTGCGCAGACTGTCGGTCCGCTGCACCTCGGCACCACGGCGCAGCGCGGCGCGTTCCAATGACTCAAAGTCGCTGACCAGGGCGAACACCTGTTCTATCGGAGCTTCGATATCTTCTTTTGCAGAGAACTTCATAAGGTTTCACTCATCACTCATGTCTAGAACAGGGTCGGGCCAGCACGCAACACAGCCAGCCGACCATTTTTGCCGGACCCTGCTACAAGCAAAGACGCGTGACCGGGTATCTGTATGCAGTTTCATGTCAATCAAGCCTGTCCGCAAGCCAATTGCTCAGGATGAAATGGGCAATCGCGCCCTTGCGCGCGGGCAGCAGTTTGGGATGACGCCCCGCGAAGGCCTCCAGCATCTCGTCACGGCTGACCCAGATCGCGTCTTCGATCTCGACCGGGTCGATGGTGAGGTCGCGGCTGGTCGCTTCACCCCGACAACCCAGCATCAGCGACGAGGGAAAGGGCCATGGCTGGCTGGCCAGGTAATCGACCTGGCCGACGCGCACGCCCGCTTCCTCCCAGACTTCGCGGCGCACGGCCGCCTCGATCGTCTCGCCGGGTTCGATGAACCCTGCCAGCAGCGAATACATCCCCTCCGGCCAGCCGTGAGAGCGGCCCATCAGGACGGAATTTCCATGCGTGATCAACATGATGACCACTGGGTCGGTGCGCGGGAAATGATGTGCCCCGCAGGCGGGACAATCGCGCTGCCACCCCGCCTTGGCGACCTGACTGCGCGCCCCGCAAACCGCACAGAACCCGTGGGTCGCGTGCCAGTTCAAAAGCGCGCGGGCGCTGGCGGCCAGTTCGGCATCGCGCGGGCTGATCCGGGTCATGACCGCGCGCAATTCGGCAAAGCGGTGGGTTTCGGGCAAGGCCGGATGATGCTGTTCGCTGCGATCGGTAAAGCTGTTGAGCATGGCCGTGTCCTGATCCGGGGGCAGCCATCCGGCCAGGTCATGGGCAAAGACCGCCGCGCCCTCCTCCCGCCCGAGAAAGAAAGGATCGGGCGCCGCCTCGGCCACCAGGGGATGCGACAGCGGCAAGCGCGCCAATGTGCGCCCCTCGGGCCCGCCCTCCAGCAGCGGCTTGCCGCGCCAGAACAGGACCGTGCGGCTGGCAGGGTCGGCCATCGCCTGCGCCAGTGCTGCGGCATCGCCGCGCAACTCGGCCGCCCGGTCCAGACCAGAGCCCCCGAAGGTCACCGTTTCCGCTATTTTCATGGTGCCCTGCGCCTCTGATCCGGTCTTTTTCGTGCTGATCTGGCAAGATTGGCATTGCGCTGCGGGGAATGCAAAGCATCCACCGTGTTTTCGGCGATTTTCTCTTCTCGGTAGTATTTTCTTGGAATATACTACTCAATGATGGATGCGGAATTTCGTTCCGCATCATGGCTGTTCGTAGCCACCGGCGCAGGCTCCGGTGGTGTTCTTGTGTGGTATCTCGTGACCTTGTCCCCTGAGACCGGCGATCCTCCCCGGTCTGACACCTTGCCCACGACACTTGATCTGCGGCTCCTGCAGACCACTGACCTGCACGCGCATCTGCTGGCCTATGACTATCTGTCAGACAAGCCTTCGGATCGGATGGGCCTTTCCCGGCTGGCCAGCCTGATCCGGGCCGCCCGCGCGGAAACGCCCAACAGTCTGCTGCTGGATACAGGCGACGTTCTGCAGGGCAATGCCCTTGGCGATCTTTACGCCTCATCCGGAATGATGCAGCCGCGCCAGACGCATCCCGTGATCGCAGCGATGAACCAGCTTGGCTATGACGGGGGCGCGCCGGGAAATCATGATTTCAACTACGGGGTGGATTTCCTGTTCAACGCTCTGGACGGGGCAGCTTTCCCGATGCTCTGCGCCAATGTCGCGCATCGCCTCGGGTCCGCGCCCTGCGGCGATGATACGCTGTTGCCGCCCTGGACGATCCTGACCCGCCGGATGCAGGACCGGGGTGGAGCATGGCACAAACTGCGGATCGGCCTGATCGGGCTGTTGCCGCCCCAGATCGACATATGGGACCGGCCCTATCTGGAAGGCCGGCTGCACACCCGCGACATGGTCCAGACGGCCCGCGCCTATCTGCCAAAACTGCGTGCGGCGGGGGCGGATCTGATCGTTCTGCTCTGCCATTCGGGAATCGCGGCGGAAGACGGGTCCGGCCGGATGGAGAATGCGGCATTGCCGCTCGCCGCGCTGCCCGGTGTCGATGCCATCCTGTGCGGGCACCAGCACCAGACCTTTCCGGGGTCGGCCTTCGACGGGATCACGGGCGTGGACAGCGCGGCGGGCACGCTGCATGGCACGCCTGCCGTGATGGCAGGGTTCTGGGGCTCGCATCTGGGGCTGATCGACCTCACACTGGAACGGGATGCGGGTGAATGGCGGGTGACAGGACATCGCGTCAGTCTTCGCCCGATCTGCCAGAAGGACGCCACCCACGGAACGGGCCGGGCGCTGGTGACGGATGATCCCGACGTGCTTGCCATCGCGCAGGCGGCACATGACAGCACATTGGCCCATGTCCGCCGCCCCGTGGGACATATGAGCAAACCGGTGCATTCCTTCTTTGCGCTGGTGGCCGACGATCCCTCGATCCAGCTGGTGGCCGAAGCGCAACGGGCGCGGGTGGCGGAACTGCTGCATGGCACGGAAGACGCGCGGCTGCCCTTGCTGTCCGCAGTGGCCCCGTTCAAGGCCGGCGGAGCCGCAGGGCCGGACCATTTCACCGATGTTCCCGCCGGACCGATCAGGGTCCGCAACCTTGCGGATCTCTATCTCTTTCCCAACCTGCTCTGCGCCGTGCAGGTGACCGGGGCCGCCCTGTCGGACTGGCTGGAACATGCCGCAGGACAGTTCAACCGGATCCTGCCGGGCGGGCAGGACCAGATGCTGCGCGATCCGTCGGTGCCGTGCTACAATTTCGATGTGATCTGCGGGCTGCGCTACGTCATCGACCCGTCACAGCCGGCACGCTTTGCCCCCGACGGGCGGCTGGTGAACCCTGGCGCCCGCCGCGTGCGCGAGATTACATGGAACGACGTGCCGGTGGCCGCCGATGACCTGTTCATCGTGGCCACCAACAGCTTCCGCGCGGGGGGCGGCGGCGGTTTCGCCGCAGCTGTCGAAATGCGCGAGGTGGTGCTGGACAGACAGCCCAGCCATGCGGCCGAGACCATTCCCGAAGTGCTGGCCGATTACGTGGCCCGTTGCGGGCTGGTCACGCCCGTTACCCGGCCCGTGTGGCGGTTTGCCCCGGCCCCCGGCACATCCGTGCTGTTCGACAGCGCCCCGGCTGCCGCGAACACGCTGCATGAGTTGAACGGCCTGTGTATCGAGCGCGCCGGAACGGCCCCCGATGGCTTTGCCCGGTTCCGCCTGCATTTCTGACGCGGTCATTCGCTATTGTCCGGATAAAGCACGTTCTTGCATATCCCGCCCCTGCCCCCTATATCGGGCGTCGAGAGGTTGGCGCGGGCAGGCACCTCGCCAACCCGGTCAGGTCCGGAAGGAAGCAGCCGTAACGAGCCCCGCTTGGGTCGTTGTCCAGCCTCTCACCTTACCCCCTTTTCCCAAAGCAGCGCCGCGCCCCTTGCGCGGGCGACCGAAACGGGCCAAGCATCATGGCTGACCTGGGATTTTGCCTGAAAGGCGCAGATGCACGATGAACCCACCTTGCCAGACCGGACCGGCGCCACGCTGACGCTGGCCGATCTGGGCTGGTCCCCGCATTTCGCAGACCAGTGCGACGAGGCTGAGGGCCTGCTCCCGATGCGGATCATCTCGGTCCAGCGGGCGATGGCGACCGGGCTGGATACAGAGGGAGAACATCCCTTGGGCTTTCCCCCGGAAATGCGCGCCGGTGGTCTGGCCGTGGGCGACTGGGTGCTGGTGGAGCCGGAAACGGGGCGCATCGCGAAAGTGCTGGAGCGTGTCTCCGTCCTCAGCCGCCGCGCCGCCGGGGTCGAGGCAAAGCCGCAACTCCTGGCCGCCAATGTGGACACGCTTTTCATCACGACCTCCTGCAACGCCGATTTCAACGCGGCCCGGCTGGAGCGGTATCTGGTGCTGGCACTGGATGCAGGCGTGGCTCCGGTGATCGTGCTGACCAAGACCGATCAGGCCGAAGACGCCGAACGCTATGTCGCCGAGGCCCATGCATTGTCGGACAAGCTGGACGGGGTGATCGCCCTGAACGCCAAGGACCGCGCGCAGATCGGTCTTTTTTCGGAATGGTGCGGACCGGGGCGCACGGTGGCCTTTGTCGGATCGTCCGGTGTCGGCAAATCCACGTTGATCAACGCCCTGACCGGCAGCGTGCAGGCCACGGCAGACATGCGGCAGGACGATGCCAAGGGACGCCACACCACCACCGCGCGGTCCTTGCACCTGATCGCGGGCGGCGGGCTGGTGATCGACATGCCGGGGATGCGCGAGCTTGGCCTGCATGATGTGGCAGGCGGCATTGACGAGCTGTTCGAGGATATCACCGCCCTGACGACCCAGTGCAAGTTCCGCGATTGCAAACATCTGGCAGAGCCGGGCTGCGCCGTGCAGGGCGCCGTCGCGGAAGGCAAGCTGGACCCCGCGCGGCTGGAACGCTGGCGCAAGCTGAAATCGGAAGACAAGCTGAACACCACCTCGATGACGGTCAGCCGCCGCCGCGCCCGCGCCCTGTCGCGCGCCCACAAGGCCGAGCAGGACGCCAGCCGCAACGCCAAGAGCGCTAAGCCCGGCAAGGGTCCGCGAAAGGGTTAGGATTTCGCCGTCTTGCGACGGCGCAGCGCCCAGTCCATCTGGGCTTCAGTCTCGATCGCGCAGGGCCGCAGCGTCCGCAGGCGCTTGAGCGCAGGACCTGCCGCCTCGCCCGCCTCGATCATCAAGCGCAGCGCGATCATGCCCGATCGCCCACACCCGCCCTTGCAATGGATCAGCACGCGCCCACCCCCCGAGAGCGCCTTCAGCGCCACCGCGCTCACCTCGCGCCAACGGGTCTCGACCTCACGGTCGGGCGTGCCGAAATCCCTGATCGGAAGATGCACCCAGCGGGCGCCACGCTCCTGCATGTCCTGGCCCAGACGTTCCGACCCGCTCTCGATCATCTCGACCCGGGTCGTCAGGCTGATGACGAGGGCAGGCTGCCATTCGCGCATATGCGCCAGATCCGCATCATAGTCACCGCTGCCGCCCGGCATCGGAGCGATGGCCAGGATGCCCCCGGCCAAAGGCAGGGCGTGTATGACCAGCGACGACATGTCAGAGCGTCCTTGCTCCGAAGGTGTCGCAACGCCCGATCTCGCCGGTGTCATAGCCGATGGCGAACCAGCGCGCGCGCTGTTCGCTGGTGCCATGGGTGAAGGTATGCGGCTGCGGCACGCGCCCGGCCCGCTTTTGCAGCAGGTCGTCCCCGATCATGCGGGCGGCATTCAACGCCTCTTCCAGATCGCCCGGCTCCAGCAAGCCGTCCACAGCCCGCGCCCAGACGCCTGACAGACAATCGGCCTGCAATTCCAGACGCACGGTCAGGGCATTGCCCTCGGCGGTGCTGGCGGCCTGCCGGGCGCGGTGCACCTGCCCAAGAATACCCAACTCGTTCTGGATGTGGTGCGCGACCTCATGGGCGATGACATAGGCGGCGGCGAAATCTCCCTTGGCGCCCAGTTCACGCGACAGGGTCGCAAAGAATTCGGTATCCAGATAGGCCTTGCGATCCGCCGGGCAGTAGAACGGGCCGGTGGCCCCGGACGCGCTGCCACAGGGGCTTTGCGTAACACCGGAATAGAGTACCAGAACAGGCGGGTTGTAGTCCCGTCCGGCCTGCGCCGGCATGACCTGATCCCAGACCACCTCGGTCGTGGCCAGCACGCGGGCGGTGAAATCCGCCGCATGATTCTCGGCCTCTGTCGGGGTGCGCTGGGTGATCTGGCCGCGCGGCTCCTGATCCTGCAACAGCGGAGTCACGTCGACACCCGCGAAATAGCCGATGGCCAGCACCAGAAGAAGGCCCACGCCACTCAGCCCCGCCTTGCCCCCGCCGCGTCTGGCCTGACCACGTCGATCCTCGATATTGCGGCTGCGCCGCACGTCCTTGAGCCGCATCGTCGATCCCCCCCGGAACCCAGCATGACCTGAACAGACTACACCAAAGACGGTAGCGGAAAAGCCCGGATTCACCTGCGCTCATGTGCGGCCACGTCTGGACGCGGGCGGACCGATTGCCTAGGTTGAGGACTGATCCCTTGACCCGAGGCCCCATGACCCAGACCCAAGCCACCGGCTACCGCGTTCTGGCCCGGAAATACCGGCCGGAAACCTTTGTCGATCTGGTGGGGCAGGATGCGATGGTGCGCACCCTGCGAAATGCCTTTGCCGCCGACCGCATCGCGCAGGCCTTCGTCATGACGGGCATCCGCGGCACGGGCAAAACCACGACCGCGCGGATCATCGCCAAGGGCATGAATTGCATCGGTGTGGATGGCACCGGCGGGCCGACGACCGATCCCTGCGGGCAGTGCGAACATTGCGTGGCGATCATGGAAGGCCGCCATGTGGACGTGATGGAGATGGACGCCGCCTCGCGCACCGGCGTGGGCGACATCCGCGAAATCATCGAAAGCGTGCACTACCGGGCCGCATCCGCCCGCTACAAGATCTACATCATCGACGAGGTGCACATGCTCTCGACCAGCGCGTTCAACGCGCTGCTCAAGACGCTGGAGGAACCGCCCGCCCATGTGAAGTTCATCTTCGCCACGACCGAAATCCGCAAGGTGCCCGTCACCGTGCTGTCGCGCTGCCAGCGATTCGACCTGCGCCGCATCGAACCCGAGGTGATGATCGCCCTGCTGCGCAAGATCGCCGGGGCCGAGGGCGCGCAGATCACCGATGACGCGCTGGCCCTGATCACACGGGCGGCCGAGGGTTCGGCGCGCGATGCGACATCGCTGCTGGATCAGGCGATTTCCCACGGCGCGGGCGAGACGACCGCCGATCAGGTGCGCGCCATGCTGGGTCTGGCGGACCGGGGCCGCGTGCTGGACCTGTTCGACATGATCATGCGCGGCGACGCGGGTGGGGCACTGACCGAACTGGGCGCGCAATATGCCGACGGGGCCGACCCGATGGCCGTGCTGCGCGATCTGGCCGAGGTCACGCACTGGATTTCCGTGGTCAAGATCACGCCGGATGCCGCCGAAGACCCGACCGTCGGCCCGGATGAACGCGCGCGCGGACAGGCCATGGCCGAGGCGCTGCCGCTGCGCGCGCTGGCGCGGATGTGGCAGATGCTGCTCAAGGCGCTGGACGAGGTGGCACAGGCCCCCAACGCGATGATGGCCGCCGAGATGGCCGTGATCCGCCTGACCCATGTGGCCGACCTGCCCACGCCCGAAGAACTGGTGCGCAAGCTGCCGGACCTCGCCGCCGCCCTCACCGGGGGGTGGACCGTCCGGGGGCGGCATGAACGCCGGTCAGATGGAAAGCGCGCCCGCCATGACACGTGGCGGCACCGTTCCCGCTGGCAATGGCGGCGGAAACACGGTGCAGGCCGTCGCGCTGGAGGCCGATCAGGCGCTGGCGCGCTTCCCGACCTTCGACCATGTGGTCGACCTGATCCGCGCCAATCGCGATGTGAAACTGCTGGTCGAGGTTGAAACCGGCGTGCAACTGGCCGCCTATCGCCCCGGCCGGATCGAATTCGTCCCCGCCGACAGGCGCCGCCAGCGATCTGGCCCAGCGGCTGGGCCAACGCCTGCAACTCTGGACGGGCAATCGCTGGGCGGTCAGCCTTGTGAACACGGGCGGCGCGCCGACCATCGCCGCCGCGCGCGACGCGACCGAAGCCAACCTCAAGGCCGAGGCCGAAGCCCATCCCATGATGCAGGCCGTGCTGAGCGCCTTTCCCAAGGCCCGCATCACCGAAATCCGCACACCCGACAAGATGGCCGCCGCCGCACAGACCGAGGCTCTGCCAGAGGTCGAGGATGAATGGGACCCGTTCGAGGATGACTGAACAGGCCCGCAACAGATCACACACAAGAGGAATGACACGATGCTCAAGGGACTAGGCGGACTTGGCGACATGGCCAAGATGATGAAAGCCGCGCAGGATATGCAGCAGAAGATGGCCCAGTTGCAGGAAGAGATGCACGAGATGACCGTCACCGGCGAGTCGGGTGCCGGTCTGGTCAAGGCCACCTGCAGCGTGAAGGGTGAGTTGAAGGGGCTGGACATCGACCCCTCGATCTTCTCCGCCGATGACAAGGAAGTGGTCGAGGACCTGATCCTTGCCGCGATCAAGGACGCGCAGGGCAAAGCCTCCGAGAAGGCGCAGGAAGAGATGGGCAAGCTGACCGAAGGTCTGGGGCTGCCCAAGGACATGAAGCTGCCGTTCTGATCCGACAGGCACCCGCTGATGAGCGCGACCCGCGAGATCGAGGCCCTGATCGACATGATGGCACGGCTGCCCGGCCTTGGCCCCCGGTCTGCGCGGCGCGCCGTGCTGCACATGATCCGCAAGCGCAGCGTCCTGATGACGCCGCTTGCCGATCTGATGCAAAAGGTGGCGGCCTCGGCGCGGGAATGTCTGAACTGCGGCAATATCGGCACCGCGGACATCTGCGACATCTGCGCCTCCGAGGCGCGCGCGAACGGGATGATCTGCGTGGTCGAGGATGTGGCCGACCTCTGGGCGCTGGAACGCTCGGGCGTGTTCAAGGGGCGCTATCATGTTCTGGGCGGCACGCTTTCGGCCCTCGATCAGGTCGGGCCTGAACAGCTGCGCATCCCCCGCCTGATCGACCGGGTCGAAAGCGAGGGCGTGACCGAGGTGATCCTCGCCCTGAACGCCACGGTGGATGGGCAGACCACCGCCCATTACATCGCCGATCAGCTTGAGGACCGCGTCGCCCTGACCTCGCTGGCGCAGGGCGTGCCGATCGGCGGCGAGCTGGACTATCTTGACGATGGCACCATCACGGCGGCGCTGAACGCGCGGCGAAAGGTGTAAGCCCCTCCCCGCACCCGTCGGCTCGGCCAAGGGCGTCCCGTTGCTATCCAAGGCAAGAAGAAGCCCGAGGCCCGCACGGGTCCGCCGGGCAGGCCCGACTTATACGGCAGCTTCACGCGCCCAATCCGGCAAGGCGCGCCCCAGCGCCAGTTCCGCGCCCAGACGGCCCAGTTCGTCACTGCATTTCGCACCGCGACCGCAGCCTCCCACGGCAACCGACAGGCGCGGGCTGATACGCTCCAGCGCCGGGATGTTCTGCGGGGTGAAGGTGGTCACGCAGGGCTGCACATGCGCGGATTGCACCCTGAGGCCGGGCATCCGTGCGCGCACCTGCGCCTCGAGCATCCGGCCCACCGACCTGTTGCCTCCGGAACGGAACCAGTCCTGCATGTCCTGAGTATCCCGCAACACCACATCCACCACGTCACCCCCCATCTTGAGATAGATGCGCTGATCCGGGTAGCGGATCGGCGGCAGAAGGTAGGGATCATTGCCATCCGGCTCCAGCCAGATCAGCGAAGGCATGGCGGCAAGTCGCGCAGCCTCGCCCGCGTCAAGCTCCAGCAGCACCACGGTGCGGGCATAGACAGTCAGCGGCAACGGCGCGGGCAGGATCATGTTGGCGAAGCCGCCTGCGGCCACCAGAACCTGATTGGCCTGCACATCGCCACGGTCGGTGCGGATGCGAATACCGGTGGCGACCTCGTCCAGCCCCAGCACGATATCGGGCAACAGCCGCGCCCCGGCACGTTCGGCAAGCATGATCTGGGCGCGTACCAGCGCGCGCGGATTGATATGCCCGGCCCCCTGCCCTTCATGCAGCGCCAGCGTGCCCGGATCGAATTGGAAGAAAGGAAACCGCGCGGCCAGCGCATCCCCCTGCAACCTGTCGCAGGGCAGGGCCTGATCCTGCTGCACCTCGCACAGGCGGCGGATGTAGGGGCTGTCCTCGTGCCCGGCCATGACGGTTCCCGTCTCGTGGAAAAAACGGATGCCGCTTTCAGCCGCGATCTGACCATAGCGCGCGATGCTGGCACGGCTGGCCTTGCTCCAGAAGGGCCAGGGATCAAGCGCGCGGGTGATCCGGCCCTCGTCATAATGGCTGGCAAAAACACCCTTGTGCGCGGCCTTGTCCTCGGGCTCGGGCGGGCCGATCAGGACGACATCATGCCCGGCCTGCGCCAGATGGCGGGCCGCTGCCGCGCCGATCATGCCTGCACCGATAACGGCTATGACCATCTTGCCCTCCTGACGGGGTTCCGGTCCCAGACTGCCCAAGACCCCGCAGCCTGCCAAGCCGGAACCGACGCACGGGCATGAAAAAGCCCGGGCGCATGGCCCGGGCTGTCACATTTGCCGAAAAGGAAGGCTCAGCGGCGGCTGCCCTGATCCTCGTCATCCTCGTCGTCATCATTGTCCGGCAGGTTGAAGAAGCTGTCCGCGTCATATTTGGGTTCGGGCTTCTCGTCCTCGTCATCCTCGCGCAGGGTGAAGCTTTCCAGCCCTTCGATGGCGGTGGGCAGGCGCGGTGCGTCGTCCATGCCCAGCGATTGCTCGGTGCTCACCAGCTTGCGGCGCTCGTCATCGCTCATGACCACACCCTCTGCGGCGCGCTTGGCCGCAGCCTTCTGCACGGCGGCGTCCAGCTCAGACTGCTTGCACAGGCCCAAAGCCACCGGGTCGATCGGCGAGATGTTCCCGATGTTCCAGTGGGTCCGCTCGCGAATCGCCTGGATCGTCGGCTTGGTGGTGCCCACCAGCTTGCCGATCTGGCCATCGGTCAGTTCGGGATGGAACTTCACCAGCCAGTAGATCGCGGCAGGACGGTCCTGACGCTTGCTGAGCGGGGTATAGCGCGGCCCCCGGCGGGTTTCCTCGCCCACGGCGGCGGGATTGAACTTCAGCTTCAGCTTGTAGAGCGGGTTCGCCTGCCCCTTGTCGATCTCTTCCTGGGTCAACTGGTTGTTGGCAATGGGATCGAAGCCCTTGACCCCGGCGGCCACGTCGCCATCGGCGATGCCCTGCACCTCAAGCTCGTGCATGCCGGTGAAATCGGCGATCTGCTTGAAGCTGAGCGTGGTGTTGTCCACCAGCCAGACGGCGGTTGCCCTGGCCATGATCGGTTTGGTCATGTCATCATCTCCTTGACCCGAAAACCTCCCCTTGCGACAAATCTTTCCCGCCGCCTGAAAAGGCTGCCCTGGTCGGGGCGGGTTACCGTTGTCGGGGAACTTGACGGCTATATAGTAGAGAAGCCGGGCCAAGAAAAGCCCGAATGATCCGGGCGGCCCTGCCGCTGAACTCCCACCCCGTCGCCGGAGCGCCGATGACCATCCTTGTCCGCCTGATCCTTGCCCTTCTGGTCGTGCCCGTCGTCATGCTGCGCGCGCCCGTTCATGCCGAGGGCGAACGCCCCGGCGACTTCGACTATTACGTGATGGCGCTGAGCTGGTCGCCGAACTGGTGCGCGCTGGAGGGGGACGCCCGCCGCTCGCCTCAATGCCGCGAGGACAGCGGACACGGCTGGGTGTTGCATGGCCTCTGGCCGCAATATCACCGTGGATGGCCCAGCTTCTGCCGGACGACCGAACCGCAGCCCACACCCGCCATGACGGCGGCGATGGCGGACATCATGGGCACGCCGGGGTTGGCATGGCATCAGTGGCGCAAGCATGGGGTCTGCAGCGGATTGTCGGCGCGGGCCTATTTCGACCTGTCGCGCCGCGCCTATGACAGCATCACGCGCCCGGCTGTCTTTCGGCAGCTGGAGCGCCCCGTGCGCCTGCCCGCCAGCCTGATCGAAGAGGCGTTCCTGCGCGACAATCCCGGTCTGTCGCCAGACATGCTGACGGTGACCTGCCGCGACGGCCGGATTCAGGAGGCACGTCTGTGCCTGTCGAAAGACCTGAATCCGGTGCCCTGCGGGCGAGATGTGGTGCGCGACTGCACGCTGCGAGACGCGCTGTTCGACCCGCTGCGCTAGACGTGGTCAGACCAGAAGATCGTCCGGCGACACGCCCGATGTCACGGCAGTCTTGAACCAGGCGGGCTGACGGCCCTTGCCGGTCCAGGTGATGCTGGCATCGTCCGGGTGGCGGTATTTCGGTGCGGCCGGTTTACGCTTGGCCTTGCCCTGCGGCGCGCCGGTCAATTCCGACAGCGAAAAGCCCATTTCACGGGCTTTCGCCTCCAATGCTGCAAGCGCCTGAAGTTTCTGACGCTCCTCATACCCTTCAATAGCTTTGTTCACTTTCTTTTGCAGAGCTTTCAACTCCGCCAAAGACATTTCTTCAAGGTCGTCATGTGCCATCAGAGATTGATCCAATCATTGAGCAGGAAACTGCGGTCGAGATTAACGAATATCTGCGCTTATATCATAAATCCAAGCATCGACGTCAATATAATAGAATCGGAATTGGTAATACAAATTACCTTTTAATCTGTCCGGAATGCGAAAATCGAAAACCAAGACCTGCAGAACAACCGCAATCCGCTGCAATTTATCGTATAGGATGCAAATCAGGAATAGCGCGCAATCTGGATGCGATATCAATCACGAAAGCCGCATTCGAGATGGTGACGCGCACAAGAAAAAGGGAAGCCGCGAGGCTTCCCTTGATGTCGTTCAACAGGGGGCGTTTCAGGGTTGCAGGATGGTGCTGCCTGTCGTTTCCCGCGCCTCCAATGCCCGATGAGCGGCGGCCACATCGGCCAGGGCAAAGCGCTGGTCGATCCGGATCGCGACATCGCCGGCCAGCACTTTCTTGAACAGATGCGCGGCCATCGCCTGACAGGTCGCGTGATCGGAAATATGGGTAAAGATCGTGGGGCGCGTCAGTTTCAACGATCCTTTTGCACCCAGAATTCCCAGATCGAAGGGCGGCACTTTCCCCGAAGCATTCCCGAATGAAATCATCATCCCAAGGGGGCGCAAACTGTTCAGCGATCCCTCGAATGTATCCTTGCCTACCGCGTCCATCACCGCGTCCACGCCTTTTCCATCGGTCAATTCGCGGACTTTCGCCGCGAAATCGCCCTCGCGATAATTCAGGCAATGGGTGGCACCGTGATCCAGCGCCAGTTGGCATTTCTCGTCCGTGCCGGCGGTGCCGATCAACGTGATCCCCTCGGACCGCGCCCATTGGCAGGCAATCAACCCCACACCGCCCGCCGCGGCATGAAACAGGACCGTGTCACCGCGCGTCAAAGGAACCGTGCGGTGGAACAGATATTCAACCGTCATGCCTTTCAGCATCATTGCCGCACCCTGCTCGAAGGAAATGCCTTCGGGCAGCGGGCAGACCTGGGCCGCAGGCATCACCCGCGCCTCGGCGTAGGACCCCGGCGGCTGCGAGGTATAGGCGGCGCGATCACCGACCTTGAGATGGGTCACACCCTCGCCCACCGCCTCGATCACACCGGCGGCTTCCATGCCCAGCGCGTGGGGCAGCGTCAGCGGATAGAGGCCAGTACGCTGATAGACGTCGATGAAGTTCAGCCCGCAGGCGTGGTGGCGGATACGCACCTGTCCCGCACCGGGTTCGCCGACCGGGCGATCCACCAGTTTCATCTTTTCCGGGCCACCGAATTCCTCGATCACCACTGTCTTGGCCATGGTCGTCATTTGGGTTCCTCTTCCCTGGGGTCTTGTCTCGTGTTGCGCCGGCCTGCCCGGTCAGCCGACCTTGAGGACGATCTTTCCGATATGCGCGCCCTTTTCCATGCGGGCATGGGCCGCCGCCGCCTCCTCCAGCGCGAATTCGCTGTCCATCACCGGCGCCACGCGCCCGGCATCGACAGCAAGGGCCAGACATGGGCGCGCAGATCATCGGCGATGCGGGCCTTGGCCAGATCGCTTTGCGGGCGCAGGGTGCTGCCGGTCATCGTCAGGCGACGGCGCATCAGATCGCTGAAATTCACCTCGACCTTGGCACCTTGCAGGAAGGCGATCTGCACCAGACGCCCGTCATCCGCCAGGGCGCGGAAGTTGCGCGGAATATAAAGACCGCCGACCATATCGAGGATCAGGTCTGCGCCCCCCTCGGCGCGCATCACCTCGACGAAATCCTCGCTCGCGGTAGATGATCGCGCGCTCGGCCCCCAGAGCCTGCGCAGGCGCGGGCCTTGTCGGCCGATCCGACGGTCACAAAGACCCGCGCGCCGAAGTCCCGCGCCAGCTGGATCGCCGTGGTCCCGATCCCGCTTGATCCGCCATGGATCAGAAAGCGCTCGCCCGCCCGCAAGCCGCCCCGCTGAAAGACATTGGACCAGACGGTGAAGAACGTCTCGGGCAGGCAGGCCGCCTGTTTCAGGTCCATGCCCGTCGGGCACGGGCAGGCAATGGGCGGCGGGGTCGCGACATATTCGGCGTAGCCGCCACCGGGCAGCAGCGCGCAGACCTGGTCGCCAAGGGCCAATCCGCTGACGCCCTCCCCCAGCGCGACGACCTCGCCCGCGCCCTCAAGCCCCGGCAGATCGCTGGCGGTGGGCGGCGGCGCATACAGGCCCGCGCGTTGCAGCGCATCAGGGCGGTTCACCCCGGCATAGGCCAGTTTCAGAACAACCTGGCCGGGGCCGGGCTCCGGCACGGGGCGCGTGCAGGGTCGCAGCACCTCTGGTCCACCGGGTTCCGAGATCTCCACGGCGCGCATGGTCTTGGTCATGGTCTATCCTTCATCTTGCGTGTCAGTACGTCAGCCGCCGCTCTTCCAGCGGCCCGGCCAGCCCCCTTCGGGCGCCGCCTTGCCGGGGGCGCGGATCTTGCCCAGAACGGCCATCGGGGCGGCCAGAAGGCTGCTCAGCGCCTTGTTGTCGCGCACGCTGGCCTTGAGCTTCTCGATCCGCATCACATCGTCGATCCGCCGATCCAGAAAGGCCCAGGTCGCCTGATGATCCAGCGAATCATCGCCCAGCCAGAACAGGACCGTGGCGCCGTAGACACCCGACAGGGTGGCGCGCTTGGTGTACCAGTTGATATCGTCGGACGTGTCGCCCAGCGCGGTCCAGATCTGGTCGCAGGTGTTCCAGATCGCCCGCGCCCCGTCGGGCGCATAGACCGGCAGCGAGAACAGCGTCGTGCCCCGGCGCACCAGTTCCTTGTCCTCGGTCGCCTCCAGCCGGTAGCGCACGGCCAGGGCGACGCGGTCGCGGTAGCGCAGGCTGGACAGATCGGTCTCGCGCCAGACGTGCCAGCATCTGTGCGTCGCCGCGCGCATGATAGGCCAGCGCCAGATCGACCGCGCCGCGCGGACAGGCCGCGCGGGCCACGGTGCGGTCGATCCCGGCATCGGCGGATCGCCGCGGCGAAAAGTCGCCTCGGACCAGCCGTCAAAGGGCACATGCGATCAGGGCCGCGTCGAGCAGCCGGTCTTTCACATCTGTGTCGGTCATCAGGGGTTCCTTCCTGTCCGTCATAGGCCCGATATGGCGCACCGGGCTTACCCTAGACAAGTAGGGCACGCTTTGCTATACGGCCACTTCCTGCAAATTCTTGCAACTCAAACTTAGAAAGGTGGTGAAAACCACATGCAGGTTAGTGTTCGTGACAACAATGTCGATCAGGCCCTTCGGGCTCTGAAGAAAAAGCTGCAGCGTGAAGGCGTGTTCCGCGAAATGAAGCTCAAGCAGCATTTCGAGAAACCCTCCGTCAAGAAAGCGCGCGAGAAAGCCGAAGCTGTCCGCCGTGCCCGTAAACTGGCGCGCAAGAAGGCCCAGCGTGAAGGCGGTCTCTAAGCTTCCGATCATTCGGCAGTTTGAACGCTAGAAGAAGACGACCCCCGCGCCCCGTGCCCGGGGGTTTGTTTTTGCCGCGAAACCGGGCTGTCCCATGATGGGACATTTCCCCGGTCCTGCAATATCAACGGGTTACACGCCCGCGTTTACCAAATTTTAACCTTTGCCCCCGATCAGACCTGCCAGCGCCGCACCAGTCGCGCGATGCGCAGGCCGAAACGGTGCGCGGTTTCCAGATCGCCGGCTTCGACCATCAGGGTCTTGTCGCGCGAGGATGTGGCCCCCAGCCCCAGCCAGACACCGCTGGCGTTGATGCCGGGATTGTCCTTGTTGGCGGGTGCGCCGATCTGGTCCTGTCCGATCCAGACCATGCCGTGTTGCGCCGCGAAGATGCTGAGTTGCATCAGCGTGTTCAGCTTGTCGCCGCCGGGAAAGGTGGCGACGGTGAAGCCTGCGGCCAGTTTGTCGGCCCAGCCCTGCGCGGCCCAAATCTCGCCGCTGGCATCCATGAAGGTTTTGAACCCGGCGGAGGCGCTGCCCATATAGGTGGGCGCCCCCATGACGATGGCATCGGCGGCATCCAGCGCCTTCCAGTCCAGATCGGTCATCGCCTCGACGTCGATCAGACGGGCATCGCAGCCGCCTTCGCCAAGGGCGGCGGCGATCACCTCGGCCAGGCGGCGGGTATGTCCGCGCCCGGAGGCATAGGGAATGGCAACGGCCCCGGCCATCAGCGCGCCGCCGCGAGGATCATGTCGGCGGCTTTTTCCGCGATCATGATGGTGGGGGAGTTGGTGTTGCCCGATGGTGATGAGGGGCATGACACTGGCATCGACCACGCGCAGACCGGCGATCCCGCGCAGGCGCAATTGACCATCGAGCGGGGCGGCGTCGTCCGTGCCCATCCGCACCGTGCCGACAGGGTGGAAGATCGTCGTGCCGATGTCGCCCGCCGCCTGCGCCAGTTCGGCCTCGGTCCGGGCGGTGAGGCCGGGCTTCATCTCTTCGGGCGCGTATTTCGCCATCGGGGCCTGCGCCATGATCTGCCGCGCCTGCCGGATCGCATCCACGGCGACGCGGCGGTCGCCTTCGGTCGAGAGGTAATTGGGCGCGATGCGGGGCGCGTCACGCGGATCGTTGCTGGTGATTTCGACCGTGCCCCGGCTTTCGGGGCGCAGGTTGCAGACAGAGGCCGTCATGGCGGGGAAGTCATGCAGGGGTTGGCCGAAGGCCTCCAACGTCAGGGGCTGGACGTGATATTCCAGATCGGCGGTCGCCAGATCCGGGCGCGAGCGCGAGAACGCGCCAAGCTGGCTGGGTGCCATCGACATCGGACCGGAGCGGCGCAGCACATATTCCAGCCCGATCTTCGCCTTGCCCAGCAGGGAATTGGCCATCGTGTTGAGCGTCTTGGCCCCTGTGAGTTTCCACGCGCAGCGCAGTTGCAGATGGTCCTGAAGGTTCGCGCCGATGCCGGGAATGTCGCGGATCACGTCGATCCCGTGGCGCGCCAGCACATCGGCCGGGCCCAAGCCCGGACAGTTGCAGCACCTGCGACCGAGCCGATGCTGCCTGCGGACAGGATCACCTCGGCGCGCGCGCGGGCGGTCTTGACCTGTCCGCCTTGCAGGTATTCGACGCCGTGGCGCGGCCATCCTCGATCAGGACGCGGCGGGTCTGGGCGTGGGTTTCCACCTGTAGCCCCTGCCCCGTGCGCGTGCGCAGGAAGGCGCGGGCCGTGTTCATCCGCCAGCCCTTGCGCTGATTGACGCGGAAATAGCCGACACCTTCGTTGTCGCCGGTGTTGAAATCAGTGGTTTCGCGGCAGGCCCGCGGCCACGGCGGCGGCTTTCCAGTCGTCCAGCACATCCCAGTGCAGGCGCTGGTTGTCGACCCGCCATTCGCCGCCTGCGCCGTGCATCTCGCTTGGTCCTTCGACGAAATCCTCGGACTTCTTGAAATAGGGCAGCACGTCATCCCAGCCCCAGCCGGTCAGGCCCTGCTGACGCCATCCGTCGTAGTCCGCCGCCTGTCCGCGCAGGTAGAGCATCCCGTTGATCGAGGAACAGCCGCCCAGCACCTTGCCGCGCGGATAGATGAGGGAGCGGCCGTTCAGGCCCGGTTCCTCGGCCGTGCGATACATCCAGTCGGTGCGCGGATTGCCGATGCAGTAGAGGTATCCCATCGGGATATGCACCCAGTGATAGGCATCGGTTCCGCCTGCCTCGAGCAGAAGGACGCGGTGGCCCGCATCGGTCAGACGCTTGGCCAGAACGCAACCCGCGCTGCCCGCGCCGACGATGATGTAGTCCCAGGTCATTCAGATCCCTTTCATTGAGGGCAATCTGGTGGATCGGCGCGTCCTTGGCAACGTGTGCTTTGCCGGGTTCAGACGGGAATCGCGGTGGTCTTGAAGACGGTGCGCAGGGCAAAGCTGCTCTGCATCTGGGCGACGCCGGGCAGGCGCGACAGGTGCTGGCGGTGGATGCGGGCGAAATCCTCGGTATCCTCGGCCACGATCTTGAGGATGTAATCGGCCGTGCCTGCCATCAGGTGGCATTCCAGCACATCGGGGATGCGCGAGACGGCCTTTTCGAAGGCGTCGAGCAGATCGTCCGCCTGCCCGGAGAGGGTGATTTCGACGAAGACCAGCGTGGGCAGGCCCATCTTGCGGCGATCGAGCAGGGCGACATAGCTGCTGATATACCCCTCCTCCTCCAGCCGTTGGACACGGCGGTGGCAGGCGGAGGCGGAGAGGTTCACCTCTTCCGAGAGGTCGGCGTTCGAGATGCGGCCCTTGCGTTGCAGAACGGAAAGAATGCGTCGATCTGTCGGGTCTAGCGCCATGAAACGAAGATTCCTTCGCTGAAAGTTCAACTCTGTCGAAGGATATCCGCAAATCGCCGTCAAATGCGACCCCGAATTCAAGCGATTTGCGCGGGTTTCGCGCCATGATGGGACAATCACATCCAAGGGAGAGGACCACCATGAAAATCGGATGCCCGAAAGAGATCAAGCCGCAGGAATTCCGCGTCGGCATGACGCCCAACGCCGCGATGGAGGCTGTGGCCCATGGCCATGAGGTGCTGATCGAGACCGGCGCGGGTGTCGGCGCGGGTTTCCCCGACGCCGATTATGTCGCCGCCGGTGCGAAGATCATCGGCACCGCCGCCGAAGTGTTCGCGACCGCCGACATGATCGTGAAGGTCAAGGAGCCGCAGGCGGGGGAGCGCAAGATGCTGCGCGAGGGGCAGTTGCTGTTCACCTATCTGCATCTGGCGCCGGACCCGGAGCAGACGCATGACCTTCTGGCGTCGGGCTGCACGGCGATCGCCTATGAGACGGTGACGGACCGGTCCGGCGGTCTGCCGCTGCTGGCGCCGATGTCCGAGGTGGCGGGGCGGCTGGCGCCGCAGGTCGGGGCCTGGACCTTGCAGAAGGCCAATGGCGGGCGCGGTGTGCTGATGGGCGGTGTGCCCGGTGTGGGACCGGCAAAGGTGCTGGTGCTGGGCGGCGGTGTCGTGGGCACCCATGCGGCGCGGATCGCGGCGGGCATGGGGGCGGATGTGACCGTGCTGGACCGGTCGCTGCCGCGGCTGCGCTATCTGGACGATGTGTTCGGGGGGCTGTTCAAGACGGGCTATTCCTCGGCCGGGTTGCTGGCGGAGTTGCTGCCGCAGGCGGATATGGTCGTGGGCGCGGTGCTGATCCCCGGGGCGGCGGCGCCCAAGCTGATCACGCGGGCGCAGCTGGGGGTGATGAAGCCCGGTGCGGTGCTGGTGGATGTGGCGATTGACCAGGGCGGGTGTTTCGAGACGTCGAAGGCGACGACGCATCAGGACCCGATCTATGAGGTGGACGGGATCATGCATTACTGCGTGGCGAATATGCCGGGTGCTGTGGCGCGGACATCGACGCTGGCTTTGGGCAATGCGACGATGCCCTTCATGCTGGCTTTGGCGGACAAGGGGTGGAAACGCGCCTGCGCCGAGGATGCGCATCTGCTGGCGGGGTTGAACGTGCATGCGGGGCAGTTGACCTATGCCGCCGTGGGCGAGGCGTTGGGGATCGCGAGCGTGGACGCGCGGTCGCTGGTCGCGTGATATGGCGGGGCGCGGCGGGGTGGACCTGCCGCGCCCTGTGGTTTCAGGTCAGCGTCCAGAGGTGGAAGAGCAGGCCCGAGAGGAACGCGCCGGACAGCGACAGCGCGATGTAGAGCGCGAAGACCTGCGGGCGGACCAGCGCCCAGACGGCGATGGCGGCGGGCAGTGATGTGACGCCGCCGGCCACGAGGAAGGCCAGGCCTGCGCCGGGGGCCATGCCTTGGGCGACCAGACCACCCACCAGCGGAAGGGCCGCGTAGCCGTTCAGATAGGCCGGCACGCCGACCAGCGTGCCGATGGCGATGGGCGCGATGCCGGTGCCGCCCAGCACGGAAGTGACGGTTTCGGCGGGGATGAAGGCCAGCATCAGGCTTTCCAGAAGGAAGGCCAAGAGCAGCCATTTGGTCAGGAACAGGGTCGTGTTCAGCGCCTCGCGCCCGAATTTGCTGCGCCGCGCCGGGTCATCCCAGAAGCGCCAGACGACCGCCTTGGGTGCGCGCACCCGCGCGCCGCCGCAGCCGCCGTTGCCGATCCCGTCGCGCAGCGGCGTGGTCAGCAGACCGGCCCGCGTGGCCCAGTGGACGACCGTGCCCCCCATCAGGCCCAGACCGATCGCCGCCACTGTCTTGGCCAGCGCGAATTCGACACCCAGCACGCCTGTGGTCAGCACGAACATCGACGGGTCCATGACGGGTGAGGCGAGCCAGAAGGCCATGACCGCCGACAGGGGCACGCCCATGGCGAGCAGCGCGGCAATCAGCGGGATCACCCCGCAGGAGCAGAAGGGCGAGACCGCGCCCGCAAGTGCGGCCATCACGATCATCAAGGCAGGCGCGCCGGTGAAGGCGCGCGCGATCAGGTTGTCCGCCCCGGTGGCACCCGCCCAAGCGGCGATGCCGATGGACAAGAGCAGGAAGGGCGCGGTGTTCAGCAAGGCCGCAGTCGCAAACTGCGCCGAGGCCTGCGCCTGCGCGGCATCGGTGATGGCGAGCACGGCAAGGATCAGGATTGATGCCAGCCAGACCCGGTGTCTGGACCAGATCAGACGCGCCAGTGACGCGGGGTGGCGAGGGTCGAGGGTTACGTCAGTCATGTCTAAATCCCTAATTTTATAGTTATTTAAGGGCGAAAAAATCAGGCCACCTTGCATGTCCTGGAGAGGGTCACACCGCTGCAACATTCCGCCGTGAGGAAATCCACCGTGCGATGCATCACATCGTAATCGACCCGGTTGATGACCGTGCGGCCCTGCTTTTCCTGCGTGACCAGCCCGGCATCGACCAGCGTGGAGAGGTGATGCGCCAGCGTCGAGGGCGCGATGTCCAGATGCTCGATCACGTCACCGATGCTCAAGCCCCCCTCGCCCGCCTTGACCAGAAGGCGATAGATCGACAGGCGGACATCATGTCCGAGAGCGGCCAGAGCGCGGGATATGGGGGTTGTGGTTGTCATAGGGTGATATAAAACTATAAAACTGGTTATGTCAATATTTTTGTTTGTGCGCAGTGGTGGTCGGCTATGCGGACGAAGCGGTCATTCCAACATAGCGGCTTTGGGATAGTAGCCGTAGGGTGCGTGCTTGCACGCACCACGCCCCGCCCCGCTGCAACAAACGGTGCGTGCAAGCACGCACCCTACGGCTCGCTGGAGCCGTGACCACCCTCTCACACCCGCTGCGCCTCTTCCAACTCGCGGACAAGGCGGCGTTCTTCTTCGGCTTTGGGCACTGTGAAACGGGCCAGCAGCAGGTAGGCGACGGGGGTGAGGTAGAGGGTGGAAAGCGTGGCGAGGCCGAGGCCGCCGACGATGACCCAGCCCAGCGCCTCGCGCGCTTCGGCGCCGGCGCCGGAGGAGAGGATCAGGGGCACGCCGCCCAGCACGGTGGAGGTCATGGTCATCATCACGGGCCGCAGGCGGATGGTCGAGGCGTCGAAGATCGCCGTTTTCACGTCCGCGCCGTTGTCGCGTAGCTGGTTGGCGAATTCGACGATGAGGATCCCGTTCTTGGCCATGATCCCTATGAGCATGACAAGACCGATCTGGCTGTAGACGTTCAGGCTCATCCCGCTGAGCAGGAGCGCGAAGATCGCACAGGCGAGGCCGAGGGGCACGGTCGCCATCACGACCACGGCGGAGATGAAGCTTTCGAATTGCGCGGCCAGCACCAGCAGCACCACGAGGATGGCGAAGCCGAAGGTCACGATCAGGCCCGATGATGTCTGATCGAGGGCTGCCGCCTCGGCCAGGGGGACGATGGTGTTCTCGGGCGCGAGCAGGCCTTCCGAGAGGCTGCGCACCTCGGCCATGGCGTCGCCCAGGGACATGTCGGGGGTCAGGCCTGCGGTGATTTCGACCGAGCGGGATTTGCCCTCGCGCTTGAGTTCGGGCGCGACTGCGCGTTCTTCCAGCCGCACGAAGCTGGACATCGGCACCATCTGCCCGTCCGAGGCCTGCACGAAGATGTTTTCCAGATCGGTGGGATCGTTCACCGGGGTCGCGCTGGAGAGCATCTGCACGTCATAGGAGGTGTCGTCGATGAAGACCGAGCCGACGCTGCGCCCGTCCAGCACGGCGCGCAGCGCATCGCCCAGACCGGAGATGTTGATGCCCAGATCCTCGGCGCGGGTGCGGTCGATTTCCACGAAAAGCTGCGGCAGGGTGGTTTCATATTCCAGCCGGACCTGCCCCATGGCGGGGTTCTGCTGCATGACCTGCACCAGTTCGTCGGCCACTTCCGAGAGCTGTTCGTAGTTGGTGCCGGTGATCGCGAAGCTCAGCCCGCGTCCGGCGCCGCGGATGCGCAGCGAATTGGGCTGGATCACGAAGGCGCGCACGCCCACGACATTGGCAAGGTTGCGGTTCACGTCGCCCACGATCTCTTGCTGGCTGCGGGCGCGGCTTTCCCAGTCGGTCAGGGTCATGACGACGAAACCGCGGTTCGAGGCCCCGAAGCCGGTGATCGAGAAGATGTTCGTCATCTCGCCGCTGTCGCGCAATGGCGCCATGGCGGCTTCGATCTCTTGCAGTTTGCCGCTGGTGTAGTTGAGCGAGACGCCCGTGGGGGCGGTCACGGACATGAGGATGACGGCGCGATCCTCGCGCGGGGTGAGTTCCTGCCGGATGCCGCCCGAGACCATGACGGCGGTGAGGGCGAAGAGGCCTGCCACCAGCACCACGACCATGGGCGCGCCAAGTGCCCAGCGCAATGTGCTGGCGTAGAGGTTGGCCAGACGGTCGCCCAGCCAGACCATCGGGCCCTTTTCGGGTGCGGTGCCCTGGTTGCGGGTGAGCAGGCGGCTGGCCAGCACCGGCGCGAGCGTCAGGGCCACGACCGAGGACAGCATGACGGCCATGGCGAGCGTGAAGCCGAATTCGCGGAACAGGCCCGCCGGCCTGGCCGGGGAGGAAGGAGAGCGGGACGAAGACGGCGGCCAGCGTGGCGGTGGTGGTCACCACGGCGAAGAACACCTGCTGCGTGCCCAGCACGGCGGCGGCGCGTGGTCCCATCCCCTCGGCCCGGCGGCGCACGATGTTTTCCAGCACGACGATGGCGTCATCGACCACCATCCCCGTCGCCAGAACCAGCGCCAGCAGGGTCAGGATATTGACCGAGAAGCCCACGAGGTAGACGGCGGCCAGCGTGCCCACCAGCGCCACGGGCAGGGTCAGCGCCGGGATCAGGGTGGCGCGCCAGTCGCGCAGGAAGACGAAGATCACGGCCACGACGATGCCGATGGCCATGCCCAGCGTGGTGATCACCTCGCGGATGGAGCCGTTGATGAAGACGGCGTCGTCGGAGGTCACGAAGATCTTCACGTCCTCGGGGAGGATCGCGCGCAGTTCGGCCACGGCCTGATGGACGCCTTCGGAAATCTCGAGCGTGTTGCTGGTCGCGGCGCGGATGATGCCCATGCCGACGCCGCTTTCGCCATTGGCGCGCAGCACGGTCTCGTTCGGGGCGGGGCCGAGCGTGACGCGGGCGACATCGCCGATGGTGACGTTGGGCCCCAGTTCGAGGGCCTCGAACGCTTCGGGGGTGATGACGGTGGCGGTGGTGCGCACGTTGATCGACTGGCGGCTGCCCTCGAGATCGCCGGCGGGCACGTCGAAGGCCACGTCCGAGAGGGCGCGCGCCATGTCGGCGAGGGTGAGGCCGCGGCTGGCCAGTTCGAGCTGGTCGATGTCGACGCGGAAGATCGCCTCGCGGTCGCCATAGACCTGCAGGTCGGCCACGCCGGGGATCGAGATCAGGCGATCCTCGACCTGATCGCGCACGATCTGCGTCAGGTCCTGCGGGCTGCGCGTGTCCGATGTGACGGCGATCCGCATCACCGCATCGGCATTGGCGTCGGCCTTGACGATCTGGGGCTGGTCGGCGTCGTCGGGCAGGTCGTTGGCGATGCGGGCGATGGCATCGCGGGTATCGGTGGCGGCCACGTCCAGATCGACGCCATCGGTGAATTCCAGCGTCACGCGGCTGCGGCCATAGCGGGATTCCGACGAGATCGTCCGCACGCCGGAGACGCGGCCCACAGCACCTTCGATCCGGCCGGTCAGTTCCTGATCCACCGTTTCGGGCGAGGCGCCCGAGAAGTTGGTGGTCACCGTGACGACGGGGCGATCGACGTCGGGCAGTTCGCGCACCTCGACCCCGAAGAGCGCGGCGAGGCCCGCGATCACGATCAGGGCGTTCAGCACGAAAGCGAGGATCGGGCGGCGCACGAAAAGCGCGGTTCCGGCTGTGGTCGGCGCGGGGTTTGCGGGGTTCTTCATCGCGCGCGGCCCTTACAACTGTGCGGCGGAGGGAGGTGCTTCGCGCGCCACCGCCGCTTCGTTCGCGGGGACCACCTCGGCACCGGGGCGCAGGTTCTGCACCCCTTCGATCACCACGGCGTCACCGGCTGTCAGCGCGCCTTCGACCAGCACGCGGTCCGGGTTGCGCTGGCGGATCACGACCGGCACGCGCTGCACCTTGCCTTCGCGTTCAAGCCAGACGAAGGAGCCCGTGCTGGACCATTGCACAGCCAAGGCGTCCACCGAAGGGTAGGTCTCGCCGGGGAAGTCCATGTTCACCTCGAAGGCCATCCCCTCGCGCAGCTGATCGGTGCTGTTGTCCACGACGGCCTGCACCCTGAGCGTGCGGGAGGCCCGGTCGACCACGTTGTCCACCGCCGTCAGCCTGCCCGGCACGGGCACGGCCACACCGGACATGGAGCGCAACTGAACCTCCATCCCCGGTTCAAGCGCGTTGATGGCGCGTTCGGGGACGCGGAAATCAATGGTGATCTGCGACCGGTCCGTCAGGACGCCGACCACATCCTGTGCCGAGAGGCGGTCACCGACCTCGACCTCGATCAGGCCCAGCCAGCCGGAGATCGGCGCGGTCACGACGGTCTGTTCCAGATCCACCTCGGCCTGACGGATCGCCAGCCGGGCATTCTGCACCGCCAGTTCCGCCTCGCGGATGCGGACGGCGGTCACGGCGCCGGAATCGCCCAGTTGGGTCAATCGGCGCAGCTCATCCTCGGCATCGGCCAGCATCAGGCGGGCGCGTTCCAGCGCGATCACCTCGGCCCGGTCCTCAAGACAAATCATCACGTCACCGGCTTCGAGATAATGGCCCGAGTCCACCTCGACCGCCCTGACGCTGCCCGTCCGCTCGGACCGCACGCTGACCGACCGCAGGGCGCGACCGTCCCCGATGGCGCTGACGCGCTGGCTCAGGACCTGTTCGGTGACGGTATCCAGCACGACCTTGGCCGGTCCGCGCGGACCAAATCCACCGCCACCCGCCGCTGCCGGCGGCGGGGGCTGCCGGTTCGATCCCCAGAAGGCTGTAGACGCCCATCCGCTCCAGCATCGGTTGCGCCGAGGGCACGTAGACGATCCAGACGGCAAGGGCCACAGCGAGCGCCGCGATGGACAGGAGGGTCTGTTTCAACAGGGACATCGGCTTTCCTCAGGCGGTCGCGGGCAGCAGGGGTATGGCGGTCATGACAGGTTTGAACATCATTCTCGCATCATGTTCGGCACAACAGGTAAACTTTTGCCCTGAATAGGCAACATGTTCACTATTACACCACCCTTCACGGATGCGTCAGACATCACATGAAAAGACCCGCACGAGCCGTGCGGGTCCTGGGTTTCACGGTTTCTTGACGCCGCTGACGCCCGTTTCGGTCACTTCTTCAGCGCGTCACGGATTTCCATCAGGATCTCAAGCTCGGTCGGTCCTGCGGGGGCTGCGGGGGCCGGTTCCGGTTTCTTGATGGCGGCGTCGCGCGCCCGGTTGACCGCCTTGACCAGCATGAAGACCACGAAGGCGATGATCAGGAAATTGACCACGGCCATGATGAAGCGGCCATAGGCAAAGACGGCGGCGCCCGCCTCTTCGGCTGCGGTGATGGAGCTGTATTCACCGCTGCCCAGCAGCACATACATGCCCGAGAAATCAATCCCGCCGATGATGAGGCTGATGATCGGATTGATCAGGTCGGCGACCATCGAACTGACGATGGCTGTGAACGCGGCCCCGATGATGATACCGACAGCCATGTCCATGACATTGCCGCGGGCGATGAAATCTCTGAATTCCTTAATCATTTTGTCCCTTTCGCTTGGCTTGACCTGCCCGGCTTATCGGCCGGGTCAGTGGTGTTCTTGTCGTTTGCGTAACGGCCTCCGCACCACGCCAAAGCGCGCCACGGGACTGCCCGGACGGGACGATAACACGGGAGTTTCCGCAGCCATAAGCCCATATCTTGCGCCCTGCATGGATTAGGCGGCCAGTGGCGCAAAAACGGCAACATGGCGCGGGCAAGGCATGGTTGCGCGAACCGAGACGGTGCGATCTCACGTTGATTTTCGGGGGAATTTGATGGGAATTTGGTGGAGCCTAGGGGGATCGAACCCCTGACCTCTTGCATGCCATGCAAGCGCTCTCCCAGCTGAGCTAAGGCCCCATCCTGTCAGCCCTGACGGGCTGAGATCGTATAACCCCTGCGGGGTTGTCGCGGTTCTTTAGGCAATGGCGCGGGCGGGATCAAGCGGAAAATTCCGCCCGCGACAGGTGGTGCGAAGATCAGATCTCGTCGTCATCCGAGGCGACATCGGCGATGTCGTCGAGCGAGACATTGTCATCCTCGTCGTCATCCAGCAGATCATCATCCAGATCCACATCGACCTCATCTTCGTCCAGCACATCCTCGTCCGCGTCCAGATCGACGACCTTCATCTTCTTGGTCGCCGCATCTTCGGCATCGGCGGCGATCATGCGGTTCTTGCCGATGTCGAATTCCACGACTTCGCCTGTGTAGGGGCTGACGATCGGGGTCTTGTTCAGGTCGTAGAAGCGCTTGCCGGTGGTCGGGCAGATGCGCTTTACGCCCCATTCTTCCTTGGGCATGGATATCCCTTTCAAATCTTGTGTCTTGTCGACGATCCGCGCCAACTGCCATAACGGGTCACGACTGTCAAAGGCTTTAACAGAGCGCTTGGCGCAGGGTCAGGAGAGGCATATGGGACAGCATTTCCTGCCGGGCAACCCCCCGGTGGAAATCACCCTGCGCAAAACGGCGCGGGCACGGCGCATTTCGCTGCGCATCTCGCGGCTTGACGGGCGCGTGACCCTGACCTGTCCGCTGCGCACCTCGGACCGCGAGGCGCTGGCCTTCGCGCAGGAAAAGGCCGACTGGCTGCGCCATCACCTGACAGCGCAGCCGCGCCTGCGGGAGTGGGCCTTGGGAGCACGCTGCCATTCGAGGGGCGTCTGTTGCGAATCGCGCCCGGTGCCGGGCGGCTGGTGCGGCGCCGACGGCGATCTGCTGCTGGTGCCCGGTGCGCCCGACCGGGTGGCGGCGCGGTTGTCGGGCTTTCTCAAGCAGGTGGCGCGGGATCGGCTGGCGGCGGCGTCGGATCACTATGCGGGTCGTCTGGGGCGCGGCTATGCGCGGCTGACACTGCGCGACACGCGATCGCGCTGGGGGTCCTGCACAAGCGATGGCGGGCTGATGTATTCCTGGCGGCTGGTGATGGCCCCGCCCGAGGTGCTGAACTATGTCGCGGCCCATGAGGTGGCGCATCTGGCCGAGATGAACCATTCGGATGCCTTCTGGTCCGTCGTGACACGGCTTTACGGTGATTACCGCGCGCCGCGCCGCTGGTTGCGCGGAAAAGGGTGGCGATCTGCACCGCTACCGCTTTGGCGACTGATCAGCGATTGACCTTCCCCCGGTTTGTGATCACATGAGGGGATGCTCACAGTCTCGCCGCGCCCCGATCCGCTGCCCAATGCCCATGACCGCGTCTATCGCGGGCTGCGCAGCCGGATCATGCATGGCGACATTGCGCCCGGTCAGGCGCTGACGCTGCGGGGGATCGGCAAGGAATACGGCGTGTCGATGACGCCCGCGCGCGAATCCGTGCGGCGGCTGGTGGCGGAGGGGGCGCTGACGCTGTCCTCCTCGGGGCGCGTGTCCACGCCGGAGCTGAGCAACGAGCGGATCGAGGAGCTGGCGGCGCTGCGGTCGCTGATCGAGGTGGAGCTGGCCAGCCGCGCCCTGCCCCGCGCGCATATGGCGCTGATCGAGCGGTTGCAGACCATCAACGCCGCCGTGGGCGATGCGGCGATGCGGCAGGATGCCGTGGCCTATATCCGCACCAATCTGGAGTTTCACCGCACGCTTTACCTGCGCGCGCAGGCACCCGCGATGCTGGCCATGGCCGAGACCGTGTGGTTGCAGATGGGGCCGACGATGCGGGCGCTGTATGTGCGGCTGAAACGCAAGGACCCGCCGCATTATCACCGGCTGATCATCGCGGCGCTGAAGGCCGGGGACGAGCCGGGGCTGCGGCTGGCGGTGCGGTCCGATGTGACGCAGGGCCTCAAGATGCTGGCCAGCTGAGGCGCAGGCGACCAGACCTTTATGCGGCCAGATTTTACGCCGCCAGACCCTTTTTCCCCATCTCGAGGTATTTGCGCCGCCGGTCCTCGACCAGCTTCTTGCCGTTAAGGTCGGTCAGTTCGGCCAGCATGGCGGTGATCGCCTCGCCCACGGCCTTGATCGCCTTGTGGCTGTCGCGATGCGCGCCGCCGACGGGTTCCGGGATGACGCGGTCGGCCACGCCCAGTTTCCTGCAGGTCCTGCGCGGTCAGGCGCAGCGCCTCGGCGGCTTCGCGCATCTTTTCGGCATCCTTCCACAGGATCGAGGCGCAGCCTTCGGGGCTGATCACCGAATAGACCGAATGTTCCAGCATCGCGACGCGGTTCGCCGTGGCGAAGGCCACCGCCCCGCCCGATCCGCCTTCGCCGATGATGACGCTGATCAGCGGCACGCCGATCTGCAGGCATTTCTCGGTGGAGCGGGCGATGGCCTCGGACTGGCCGCGCTCTTCGGCGCCCTTGCCGGGATAGGCGCCGGGCGTGTCGACCAGCGTGATCACCGGCAGGCTGAAGCGATCGCGCCATATCCATCAGGCGGATCGCCTTGCGATAGCCCTCGGGGCGGGCCATGCCGAAATTCCGCTCGATCCGGCTTTTGGTGTCATTGCCCTTTTCATGGCCGATGACCATGACCGGGCGTGTCGTTGAACCGGGCAAGGCCGCCCATCACCGCGTGATCGTCGGCAAAGTTCCGGTCACCCGCCAGCGGCGTGTATTCGGTGAAGAGCGCCTCGATGTAATCCTTGCAATGGGGCCGGTCGGGATGGCGCGCCACCTGGCATTTGCGCCAGGGCGTCAGATCCTTGTAGAGCGAGACCAGCAGGTCGGCGGCCTTCTTGTCCAGCGCGGCGGCCTCGGCCTCGATATCCATGCTCTGCGTTTTGCCGCGCCATGGCGCGCAGTTCCTCGGCCTTGCCTTCGATCTCGGCAAGGGGGCTTTCGAAATCGAGGTAATTGGTCATCCGCTCACTCCGGCTGTAAACGGGAGGTATATGGCCCTCTCCGTCGCCGGATGCAACGGGCACATGCGGACCGAGGATGGCAGCGCTCAGGTCCAGAGGGGCAAAAGCACCGGAACGAGCGAGGCGACGAGCAGGGCCGCCATGCTGAGGTTGAAGGCGCGCAGGCGGGCGGGGCTGGACAGCACGCGCCGCATCTGTTGGCCCATCACGGTCCATGTGCTGACCGAGGGCAGGTTGATCAGCGCAAAGACCAGCGCCACCCAGAGGATCGCCGTGGCCGAGCGGTCCGGTGCGTAAAGCGTGATCGCGGTCAGCGCCATCTGCCAGGCCTTGGGGTTCACCCACTGGAACAGGGCCGCCTGCAGGAAGGTGAAGGGCCGCGCCGCCGCGCCTGTGCCGCATCAGGGGCCGCGGCATGGGCGATTTTCCACGCGAGCCACAGCAGATAGGCCACGCCCGACGACCGTGAGAATCAGGTGCGTGACCGGAAAGGCGTCGAAGATTCGCACCAGACCCAGCCCCACCAGCACGATCATCACCCCGAATCCGATACCGATTCCCAGCATATGCGGCACGGTCCGGCGAAAGCCGAAATTGGCCCCCGAGGCCATCAGCATCAGGTTGTTGGGCCCCGGCGTGATCGACGAGACAAGGGCAAAGGCCGCAAGGGCAAGGAAAGCATCAGGCATCATGGCGCAATACTATGCGAAGCATCGCGCAATTTGATTGCTTTTTTAGCGATTCTCTTCCTATGATCGCAACAAATGACAGATACAGACAAGATCAACGCACACATATTGCGAGAGCTTTCCCGCAATGGTCGCATCAGCAACACGGACCTTGCCGACCGTGTCGGCCTGTCGCCTTCGGCCTGCCTCAGACGCGTTCAGGACCTTGAACGACGCGGCGTGATCCGGGGGTATCGTGCCATCCTGGACCCGCTGTCCATGGGTGTGGGCTTCACGGCTTATATCACTGTCGGGCTGAACGCGCATACGAAATCCGCACAGGAGGCTTTTGAAAAAGCCATCTCCCGCGCCCCCGAAGTGCGCGAGTGCCACAACATCACCGGCAATGTGGAATATCTGCTGCGGATCGAGGCGGCCGATCTGGCGGCCTACAAGCGCTTTCACACGGATGTGCTGGGCACGCTGCCGCAGGTCAACTCGATCACGTCCTTCGTGGTGATGGGATCGCCAAAGGACGAGCGCGGCTGACGCGCCGCGCCTGCTGCTTCATCTTGCTCTAAATACTCAAAGAGCGACCGCCCCGCCGGTGTGACGGGGCGATGGGGTGCGGGGTCAGCGGGCGATCATCTCGGACTGGCGCACGATCACCTCGGCCTGTTTGATCGAGGCGATGTCGACCAGACGGCCCTTGTAGACGGTTGCCCCCTCGCCGCGCGCCTTGGCCTGTTCCATCGCTTCGAGGATTTCGCGGGCCTCGGCCACGGCTTCGTCGGAGGGGGTGAAGATCTCGTTGGCGAGGGCCACCTGCTTGGGGTGGATCGCCCATTTGCCGACCATGCCCAGCGTGGCGGAGCGGCGGGCCTGGGCGCGGAAGCCCTCGTCATCGCTGAAGTCGCCGAAGGGGCCGTCGACCGGCAGGATGCCATGGGTGCGGCAGGCGGCGACGATGGCGGTCTGCGCCCAGTGCCAGGGATCGGACCAGTATTTCGCGCCCTCGTGCAGCATGTAGTAATTGGCCTGCGTGCCGCCGATGCCGGTGGTCTGCATCCCCATGGAGGCCGCGAAATCGGCGGCCCCGAGGCTCATGGCCTGCAGGCGGGGGCTGGAGGCGGCGATCGCCTCGACATGGGCGATGCCGGCGGCGGATTCGATGATCACCTCGAAGGTGATGGGGGTCTTGCGGCCGGTGGCGCGTTCGATGGCGGTGACGAGCGCATCGACGGCATAGACGTCTTCGGCGCAGCCGACCTTGGGGATCATGATCTGGTTCAGCCGTTCGCCGCCCTGTTCCAGCAGATCGACCACATCGCGATACCACCAGGGCGTATCCAGCCCGTTGATCCGCACCGAGAGGTATTTGCTGCCCCAGTCCATCTCGTGCAGGGCCTTGATGACATTGGCGCGGGCGCTGTCCTTGTCGGAGGGGGCGACCGAATCCTCGAGGTCGATGTTGATCACATCCGCGGCACTGCTCGCCATCTTCTCGAAGATCGCGGGGCGCGAGCCGGGGCCGAAGAGCTGGCAACGGTTCGGGCGGGCGGGGGCGGCGGGCTGGATGCGGAAGCTCATCGGCTTGGTCCTTTCGGGTAAGGATATTGCGTATTTCTGGCGCCATTGGGTATGAAATTGCGCAGGCAGGCGCAAGCGCCTTTTGCAGGCGCGGCATTGGCGCTGCAACGCCGCATCTGCTGCGCGCGTCGGGCGGGGGCGGCGAATTTCCTGCGTGCGAATTCAGCATTTGCCGGAGGATCTTGCGCAATCGTCTGCCAAAGCCGCGGATTTGCAATGCAATCCCGCGCGGAATCCGTAACGCTGCGCTCAAACGCATGCGAAAGGGTAATCCGATGATCGAGACGCCGTATCTTCTGTTTCTGGGCGATGCGCCCGACGCGCTGGCCGCCAAGGTGGCGCAGGGCATCAAGGACTGGCGGCCGCAGAATGCCGTGGGCCAGTTCCGCATGGAGGGCTGCCGCGCCGACATGCGCCTGCCCGACATGACGCTGGAGGAGGCGCGGGCCGCCGGGGCCAAGACGCTGGTGATCGGCGTGGCGAACCGGGGGGGCGTGATCTCGGCCGCGTGGAAAAAGGTGCTGGTGCAGGCGCTGGAGGAAGGGTTCGACCTGGCCTCGGGTCTGCACAACCTGCTGCGGGACGAGCCCGATCTGGTGGCCGTTGCCAAGGCGACAGGGCGGCAGTTGCATGATGTGCGCGTGCCGTCGGTGCAATATCCCATTGCCAATGGCGTGAAGCGGACCGGCAAGCGCTGTCTGGCCGTGGGCACGGATTGCTCGGTCGGCAAGATGTATACCGCGCTCTGCATGGACCGCGAGATGAAGGCGCGCGGGTTGAAATCCAGCTTCCGCGCGACCGGGCAGACCGGCATCCTGATCACCGGCGATGGCGTGCCGCTGGACGCGGTGATTGCGGATTTCATGGCCGGGTCCGTGGAATGGCTGACGCCGGACAATGACGCCGATCACTGGGACATGATCGAGGGACAGGGCAGCCTCTTCCACGTGTCTTATTCGGGTGTGACCATGGCGCTGATCCATGGCGGGCAACCCGATGCGCTGGTGGTGTGCCATGAGCCCACGCGCGAGCATATGCGCGGCCTGCCGGGCTACAAGCTGCCCAGCCTTGAGCAGGTGCGGGACATGGCGCTGGAACTGGCGAAGGTCGCCAACCCGGCCTGCCAGGTGATCGGCTATGCGATCAACACCCAGCACATGGGTGAGGATGAGGCGCAGGCCTATCTGGCGGATGTCGAGGCGCGGCTGGGCCTGCCTGCCACGGACCCCTACCGCTACGGTGCGGACAAGCTGGTGGACGCGCTGGCCGCGATCTGACAGGTTTTCGCGGACAATCCTCTGGCGCGCCGGATGCGGGCCGGGGGATTTGAGTATTTATGGCAAGATGACACAGGGGACGGCATGCAGATCACGGTGAGCGCGATATCTTCAAGCTGGCGCAGGTCTTTACCATCAGCCGGGGATCACGGACCGAGGCGCAGGTTCTGACGGTGCGGATCGCGCAAGGTGGCGTGATCGGGTGGGGCGAATGCGTGCCCTACGCGCGCTATGACGAGACGCTGGACAGTGTGACCGCGCAGATCGAGGGGCTGACCGGCGATCTGAGCCGTGCGGCGCTCTATGATCTGCTGCCTGCGGGTGCGGCGCGGAATGCGGTGGATTGCGCGCTGTGGGATCTGGAGGCGAAGCGGACGGGCAAGCGGGTCTGGGAACTGGCGGGATTGCCGAGGCCGGGGCCGGAGATCACGGCCTATACGCTGTCCTTGGCAGACGCCTGCCGAGATGGAGGCGCAGGCCGCGAAACATGCGTTCCGGCCCTTGTTGAAGATCAAGCTGGGCACGCCGGACGACATGCCCCGGCTGGAGGCCGTGCGGCGGGGCGCGCCAAGGTCCACGATCATCGTGGATGCGAATGAGGGCTGGTCGGCGGAGGTCTATGCCGATCTGGCGCCGCATCTGGTGCGGTTGGGCGTGGCGCTGGTGGAACAACCCCTGCCCGCGTCGCAGGACGAGGCGCTGATCGGGATGGAGCGGCCGGTGCCTGTCTGCGCCGATGAGAGCTGCCATGACCGCGACAAGCCTGCCGCATCTGGCGGGCAAATATGACGTGGTGAACATCAAGCTGGACAAGACCGGCGGGCTGACCGAGGCGCTGGCGCTGCGCGATGCGGCGCTGGATCAGGGCTACAAGGTGATGGTCGGCTGCATGGTCGGCAGTCTCGCTGGCCATGGCGCCTGCGACATTGGTGGCACAGGGCGCGATGGTGACGGATCTTGACGGGCCGCTGCTTCTGGCCGAAGACCGCGAGACACCGCTTCTGTTCGACGAGGCGGGCGTGCATCCGCCCGAACCGGGCCTTTGGGGCTGACCCGCAGCAAGGAGACAAGATCATGCGCACCGTCTATGTGAACGGAGACTACCTGCCCGAGACCGAGGCGAAAGTGTCGATCTTCGACCGGGGCTTCCTGATGGCCGATGGCGTCTATGAGGTGACGAGCGTGCTGGGCGGCAAGCTGATTGATTTCGACGGGCATCTGAAGCGGCTGGAACGGTCCTTGTCGGAACTGGACATGGACAAGCCCGCAGGCGTTCGACGATCTGCTGGAGATCCACCGCGAACTGGTCCGGCTGAACGGGATCGAGGAGGGGATGATCTATCTGCAGGTCACGCGCGGCGCGCCCGGTGACCGGGATTTCGCTTTCCCCGATCCCGAGGTGACCAAGCCGACACTGGTGCTGTTCACCCAGAACAAGCCGGGGCTGGCCGCCAATCCGGTGGCCAAGAAGGGCATCAAGGTCATCAGCATCGAGGATATCCGCTGGGGTCGGCGCGACATCAAGACGGTGCAGCTGCTCTATCCGTCGATGGGCAAGATGATGGCGAAGAAAGCCGGGTGCGACGACGCCTGGATGGTCGAGGATGGGGCGGTGACCGAGGGCACCAGCAACAATGCCTATATCGTCAAGGGCAACCGGATCATCACGCGGCAGCTGAGCAATGACATCCTGCACGGGATCACCCGCGCCGCCGTGCTGCGCTTTGCGCAGCGAGGCGCAGATGGAAGTCGAGGAGCGGCCCTTCACGATTGCGGAAGCGCAGGCGGCGGATGAGGCGTTCATCACCTCGGCCTCGACCTTCGTGATGCCGGTGGTGGAGATCGACGGGGCCAAGGTGGGCACGGGCGCGCCGGGCAAGGTGGCGGCGCGGCTGCGCGAGATTTACCTGGATGAAAGCCTGAAGGCGGCGGTCTGAGGTTTTTGGCCTCGGGCGTCGAATTGAGTATTTTCAGCAAGATGAAAAGCGAGCGCCGGGGGTTACTCCGGCGCTTTTTTCGTGACGTTTTCAGCGAAGGCTTTCTGGAATTCGGCCTGTTTTTCGGGGCTGGCTTCGGTCTGGTTCTGCGCGCGCCAGTCGTCATAGGGCATGCCGTAGAAGATTTCGCGGGCCTGATCCTTGGTCATCTCGATGCCGCGCGCGTTCGCGGCCTCCTGATACCAGCGGCTGAGGCAGTTGCGGCAGAAGCCTGCAAGGTTCATCATGTCGATATTCTGCACATCGGGGCGCTGCACCATCAGGTGATCTTGCAAGGCGCGGAAGGCGGCGGCTTCCAGTTCGATGCGGGTCTGGTCATCCATGGGTCAGTCTCCTTTATTGGCCGGTATCGGCGAGCGCCTGTTGCAGGATCGGGGCGAGGCGCGCGGCCCATGCTGCCTGTTGGTCGGGCGTGGTGATGAGATCGTTGCGGACCTCGATCAGGGCGTTCAGGCGCTGCCATGCGATGGCGTGGCGGTCGATGGCGTCACCGGGCAGATGGCCACCATAGGGCTCGTTCTCGCCGATGCAAAGATCGGTTTCGGCGTGAAGGCGCGCCAGCAGGGGCCGCGCGAAGCGCGTATCGGCGGCATAGAGCACGCCCACATGCCAGGGGCGCGGCGGGCGGCCCATCAGTTGCGGGGTGAAGCTGTGGATCGAGACGATCACGGTATCGTCGCGCCGTGCGGCCAGTTCGGCCAGCGCCGTGTGATAGGGCCGGTAGCAGCGGTTCAGCCGCATCTCGAGCTCGTCCCGGCCGGCGTGGCGGTTGGCGGGGATGATCGTGCCGTCATAGAGCTTCATCAGCAGGGTCGGATCATCCTCGCCCCGGTTGGGGTCGATCACGAGGCGCGAGAAATTGGACAGGATCGCGGGGCATCCCAGCGCATCGGCCAGCGCCCGGCTGACGCCTGCGGCGCCGACGTCATAGGCGATGTGGCGTTCCATGTCGCAGGGGGCCAGCCCCAGATCGCCGCCGTTGACGAAGGCGGGCACGGTGTTGGCGGCGTGGTCACAGGTGACCAGCCAGCGCGCGTTCCGGTCGGCGCCGGAGATTTCAAAGGGGGCGTATGTCATTTATCCTGCGTCATGATTGCGTCATGGGGCTGTCATTTCCCTCGGCGAAGACCTAGGACAGAAGCCGACGGAATGGAATTGCACAGCCGCCGGGATTCAGCGATTGTTAGCGATAACATGACATATGACAAGTTGCAGACCAGAGGATGACAGCATGAGACGGCACCGGAACGTGAAAATCGTGGCAACACTTGGCCCCGCGTCAAATGATTACGCCATGATCCGCGCCCTGCACGAGGCGGGGGCGGATGTGTTCCGCCTGAACATGAGCCACGGCACCCATGACGATATCCGGGCGCGCCATGCGATCATCCGGCAGATCGAAAAGGATCTGGACAGCCCGATCGCCATTCTGGCCGACTTGCAGGGACCGAAGCTGCGCGTGGGCAGCTTTGCCAAGGGTGAGGAGGAGCTGACCGAAGGCGCGGCCTTCCGGCTGGATCTGGACCCGGCTGAGGGTGATGGCGCCCGCGTGTGCCTGCCCCATCCCGAGATTTTCGCGGCATTGGAGCCGGGGTCGAACCTGCTGGTCAATGATGGCAAGATCCGCCTGACCGTGGATCGCTGCGGGCCGGATTTCGCGGATTGCACGGTGACGGTGGGGGGCACCATCTCGAACCGCAAGGGGGTGAACGTGCCCGATGTGGTGCTGCCCTTGGCGGCGCTGTCCGAGAAGGACCGCAAGGATCTGGAATTCGCCTGCGCGCTGGGTGTGGACTGGCTGGCGCTGTCCTTCGTGCAGCGGCCCGAGGATGTGATCGAGGCGCGTGACCTTGCGGCCGGGCGCGCGGCGATCCTGTCCAAGATCGAAAAGCCCGCAGCGGTGAAATGCTTTGACGATATTCTGGCGGTCAGCGACGGGATCATGGTGGCGCGTGGCGATCTGGGGGTGGAACTGCCGGTGCAGAACGTGCCGCCGATCCAGAAGCGGCTGGTGCGGCGCTGCCGTGCCGCTGCCAAGCCCGTGATCGTGGCGACCCAGATGCTGGAGTCGATGATCGAAAGCCCGATGCCCACGCGCGCCGAGGTGTCCGACGTGGCGACCGCCATCTATGAGGGCGCGGATGCCATCATGCTGAGCGCGGAATCGGCGGCGGGTCACTATCCGGTCGAGGCGGTCAGCACGATGAACAACGTGGCCATCGAGGTCGAGAGCGACCCGACCTATCGCGAGATCATCGAGGCCAGCCGCAAGGCGACGCGCACCTCGGTGGCCGACGGGATCGTCGCCGCCGCGCGCGAGATCGCCGAGACCACGGATATCAAGGTGATCTGCTGCTATACGCAGTCGGGCACCACCGCGCTGCTGACGGCGCGCGAGCGGCCGCGCGTGCCGATCATCGCCATGACCAGCCTGCGCGGCACCGCGCGGCGGTTGGCGCTGACATGGGGCGTGAACTGCGTGATGACCGGCGCGCTGGACCGCTTCAAGATGGCCGTGGTGAACGCCGCCCGTGCCGCGAGGGCGCAGGGTTACGCCACCGAGGCGGACCAGATCCTTGTCATCGCCGGTGTGCCCTTCAACAAGGCGGGGACCACGAACATCCTGCGTGTCGCCCCCTGCGAGGAACGTTTGATTTTCGCCAGCGATCCGGAGTAACCTGTCCCCCTCAGATCCGTTCCAAGGCGAAGGCTGCACCATGGATTCCGATATGGCCCTTGTCATCGGCCTTGTGATTGCCGGGTTTTCGGCACCCTCGATCATGAGCGCGTTTTCGGACGGGCGCGCACCGCGCATCGCCACGATCGCGCTGGTCGTGGGCGGGGCGCTGGTGATCTATGCGCTGTCGCAGAAACCGGGCGGCTACCGGATCGAGGATATCCCCAAGGCCTTCATCAAGGTGATCGGCAACGTCTTCTGAGGCGGCAGGTGCCACCGAGGCCCGGTTTTTCGACCAACAGCCTGCAAAGACTGCGGATCAGGGGCGGCTTTGGGCTGGACAGCCCTTCCGATCCTTCGTATATCGCGCGCTCTTACCTGCGGGACCGGCCAATGTGGCATGCCGAGTCGCGCGTGAACCGACCCAAAGTCAAGGAGACGGAAATGCCCAAGATGAAGACCAAGTCGAGCTGCAAGAAGCGGTTCAAGGTGACGGCGACAGGACGTATCCTGACCGGTCAGGCTGGCAAGCGCCACGGCATGATCAAGCGTCACAAGAAGTTCATCCGCAACGCCCGCGGCACCACAGTCATGTCGGCTCCTGATGAGAAGATCATCAAGTCGATGATGCCGTACGCACGTTAAGGAGAAACTGATATGTCTCGCGTCAAAAGTGGTGTAGTCACCCACGCCCGTCACAAGAAGATCATCAAAGCCGCCAAAGGCTATTATGGTCGTCGCAAGAACACCTTCCGCGTTGCCGCACAGGCCGTGGATAAAGCCAACCAGTACGCCACCCGCGACCGTCACAACCGCAAGCGCAATTTCCGCGCGCTGTGGATCCAGCGGATCAACGCAGGTGTGCGCGCCTTCGACGAAACCATGACCTATTCGCGTTTCATCAACGGTCTGGCCCTGGCCGGGATCGAAGTGGACCGCAAGGTTCTGGCCGATCTGGCCGTGCACGAGCCCGAAGCCTTCGGTGCCATCGTCACACAGGCGAAGGCCGCGCTCGCGTAAGCCACTCCAACCGGAGTTGCAGAATAAGGAAGCCGCGGACCTGTCAGGGTCTTGCGGCTTCTTGCATGAACGGGCCATGCCCTGCGGGGACGGGTCACAACAGCAAGGAACGCCGTGTGATGGACGATCTGAAACGCAAATACCTGGACCTGATCGCTGGGGCCGCGGATGAGGCCAGCATCGAGGAGGTGCGCCTTGCCGCCCTTGGCAAGAAGGGCGAGCTGAGCCTGAAGATGCGCGAACTGGGCCAGATGAGCCCGGAGGAGCGGCAGGTCGCAGGCCCCGCGCTGAATGCGCTGAAGGACGAGATCACGAGTGCGCTTTCCGCCAAGAGGGCCGCTTTGGGCGATGCGGCGCTGGACGAGCGGTTGCGCGCCGAATGGCTGGACGTGACGCTGCCGGGGCGCGGCCGTCGCGCAGGCACGATCCATCCGATTTCGCAGGTGTCCGAGGAAGTGACGGCGATCTTCGCCGATATGGGCTTTTCGGTTGCCGAAGGCCCGCGGATCGACACCGACTGGTATAATTTCGACGCGCTGAACATCCCCTCGCATCACCCGGCGCGGGCCGAGATGGATACGTTCTACATGCACCGCGCAGCGGATGATCCGCGCCCGCCGCATGTGCTGCGCACCCACACCAGCCCGGTGCAGATCCGGTCGATGGAGGCGCATGGCGCGCCCATCCGCATCATCTGCCCCGGTGGCGTCTATCGCGCGGATTACGACCAGACCCACACGCCGATGTTCCATCAGGTCGAAGGTCTGGCGATTGACCGCGATATTTCCATGGCCAACCTGAAATGGGTGCCTTGAGGAATTCGTGAAGGCGTTCTTCGAGGTGGATAACGTCGAGCTGCGCTTCCGCGCCTCGCATTTCCCCTTCACCGAGCCTTCGGCAGAGGTGGATATCCGCTGCTCGTGGGAAGGCGGCACGCTCAAAGTTGGCGAGGGCGATGACTGGCTGGAGATCCTTGGTTCCGGCATGGTGCATCCCAAGGTGCTGCAAGCGGGCGGGATCGACCCCAATGAATGGCAGGGCTTTGCCTTCGGCATGGGCATCGACCGGATCGCCATGCTGAAATACGGGATTCCCGATCTGCGGGCGTTCTTTGATTCAGACCTGCGCTGGCTGCGGCATTACGGCTTTGCGAGCCTCGATGTGCCGACGCTGCATGGCGGCCTTTCGCGTTAATCATCGGGCGGGCGCTGCCCGCCGCATCCAAGAGCACAGGTGGGTCCGATCCCACCGAACGAGACGGGACAGCAACATGAAATTCACCCTCTCCTGGCTGAAGGATCATCTCGACACCACCGCGACGGTGGATGAGATCACCTATGCGCTCACCGATCTGGGGCTTGAGGTCGAAGGCGTGGAAAACCCCGCCGCCAAGCTGGCCGATTTCACCATCGGCAAGGTGATCCATGCCGAAAAGCATCCCGATGCCGACAAGCTGCGCGTGTGCAAGGTGCTGACCGATGAGGGCGAGACCCAGATCATCTGCGGCGCGCCCAATGCGCGCGAGGGGATCACCGTGGTCATCGCCAAGCCCGGCACCTATGTGCCCGGCATCGACACGACCATCGGCGTGGGCAAGATCCGGGGGATCGAGAGTTTCGGGATGATGTGTTCCGAGCGCGAGATGGAACTGTCCGAGGAGCATGACGGGATCATCGAGCTGCCCTCCGGCGAGGTGGGCGAGCGCTTCACCGACTGGCTGGCCAAGAACGATCCGGCAAAGGTCGATCCGGTGATCGAGATCGCGATTACCCCCAACCGCCCCGATGCGCTGGGCGTGCGCGGCATTGCGCGCGATCTGGCGGCGCGGGGTCTGGGCACGATGCGGCCTGCGAAAGAGGCGCGAGATCAAGGGCAGCTTCCCCTGCCCCATCGGTGTGAGCATCGACGCGGATACGCGGGAGGGTGGCTGCGCGGTTTTCGCCGGTCGCCTGATCCGTGGCGTGAAGAACGGCCCCAGCCCCGAATGGCTGCAGACCCGGCTGCGCGCCATCGGTCTGCGCCCGATCTCGGCGCTGGTGGATATCACCAATTTCTTCACCTTCGACCGGAACCGTCCGCTGCATGTGTTCGATGCGGACAAGGTGCAGGGCAACCTGCGCATTCACCGCACGTCGGGTGGCGAGACTTTGGTGGGTCTGGATGACAAGACCTATACGTTCGACGCGGGGCAGGTCGTGATCTCGGACGATGCGGGGATCGAAGTCCATCGCGGGCATCATGGGCGGGCTGGCGACGGGCTGCACCCATGAGACGGTGAACGTGTTTCTCGAGGCGGCTGTCTGGGATACGGTGCAGATCGCGATGACGGGCCGCGCGCTCAAGATCAATTCCGATGCGCGCTATCGCAACGAGCGGGGCATTGATCCTGCCTTCAACATGGAGGCTGTCGATCTGGCGACGCAGATGATCCTTGATCTGTGCGGCGGTGAGCCGTCCGAGGTCGTGGTGGCGGGCAAGGTGCCCGATGTCAGCCGCGCCTACCGGCTGGATACGGCGCGGGTGCAGTCGCTGGTCGGGATGGACATTCCCGAAAGCGAGCAGCGCCAGACCCTGACCAAGCTGGGTTTCAAGCTGGAAGGCAACATGGCCCATGTGCCAAGCTGGCGCCCCGATGTTCTGGGCGAGGCCGATCTGGTCGAGGAAGTGGCGCGGATCGCCTCGCTGACGAAGCTGGTGGGCAAGCCGATGCCGCGCGCCCATGTGGGCGTGCCCAAGCCGATCCTGTCGCTGGGCCAGCGGCGCGAGCAGATCGCGCGGCGCACGGTGGCGGCGCTGGGGTATAATGAATGCGTCAGCTACAGCTTCATTGATCAGGCGGCAGCCGCGCTGTTCGGGGGCGGCACGGATGCGACGATGCTGGCCAACCCGATCAGCGCCGACATGTCCCATATGCGCCCCGATCTGCTGGCGGGTCTCTTGCAGGCCGCGGCCCGCAATCAGGCGCGCGGCTTCGCCGATCTGGCGCTGTTCGAGGTGGGCCATGCCTTCACCGGCGGCGAGCCGGGTGAGCAGGTGGTGCAGGTGGCCGGTCTGCTGGTCGGGCGCACCGGCCCGCGCGATCCGCATGGCGCATCGCGCGCGGTGGATGTGTTCGACGCCAAGGCGGATGCCGAGGCGGTGCTGGCCGCCCTTGGCGCGCCCGAGCGTGTGCAGATCCTGCGCAACGGGGCTGGCTGGTGGCATCCCGGACGGCATGGCGTGATCAGCCTTGGCCCCAAGAAGCCGCTGGCCGTGTTCGGCGAGGTGCACCCACGCGTGCTGGCCGCGCTGGATGTGAAAGGCCCGGCCGTGGCCTTCACCATCTGGCCTGCCGAGGTGCCCAGCCCGCGCAAGACGGGTGCCACGCGCCCCGCGCTGGTGATGCGCGATCTGCAGGCGGTGGAGCGTGACTTCGCCTTCGTCGTGGACAGCACGGTCGAGGCGCTGACGATCGTCAACGCGGCCCTTGGGGCCGACAAGGCGCTGATTGATCAGGTCCGCGTCTTCGACGAGTTCACCGGCGACAAGGCCGAGGCGCAGATGGGCGCGGGCAAGAAATCGGTGGCGATCACCGTGCGGTTGCAGCCCACGGAAAAGACCCTGAAAGAGGCCGAGATCGAGGCCGTGGGGGCCAAGATCATCGAAAAGGTGACCAAGGCCACCGGCGGCGCGCTGCGCGGCTGATTGATCCTTAACGAAAAACGCCGCCCCCTGACCCGGGGCGGCGTCCTCATTTCATCTTGCCGCAAATACTCATTCCAGCCGTGCCGGAAAGCCTTCGGCCCGAAGATCCGTGCCCAGCACATCTTCCAGCAGCTTCACGATCTGCGTCGATTGCGCCTGCCCGCCATAGGCGGCGCGGCCCTTGACGAAGGTCTGTTGCACCTGCCCCGCAAGATCCAGCGGCACGCCGAATTCCTGCCCGAAGCCCATCGCGAAGCCCAGATCCTTGAGCGCCAGATCCATGCTGAAGGCGATGTCATAGCTGCCGTTCAGGATCAGCTGGCCTTCGGTTTCATGCACGAAGGAGGTGCCGGACGAGGCGGTGATCGCCTCCCACGCGGTTTTCAGGTCAAGGCCCGCGCGTTTGGCCAGCATCAGCGCCTCGCCATCCGCCACCAGATGGATGAAGGCCAGCATGTTGGTGATGACCTTGATCACCGCCGCCGAGCCCAGCGGGCCGATGTGGAAGATGCGGTTGCCCATCGCCTCCAGCGCCGTGCGATGCGCCTCGAACACGTCTCTGTCGCCGCCTGCCAGCACGGTGATTTCGCCCCGTGCGGCGAGGTGGACGCCGCCGGTCACGGGGGATTCCAGCATCCGCACGCCGTGGGCCTCGGCGATGGTGGCCAGTCGCAGGATATCGTCGCGCCCCAGCGTGGACATCTCGACCCATGTATTGCCCGGCTGCATCGCGGGCAGGATCTGGTGCAGGACCGCCTCGGACACCGCAGGGGATGGCAGGCAGGTCAGCACCGTGTCGGAGGCCGCCGCCACATCGGCGGCGCTGTCGGCCCATGTGCCGCCCATCGCCAGATGCCGGTCTGCCAGCGCGCGGTCGCGATCATGCACCGTCACGGCAAAGCCTGCCCGCAGAAGGCTGGCCGCCAGATGGCCGCCGAGATTGCCCAGTCCGATGAAACCCAGCCGCATCAGATGGTCCTTCCTTCAAAGGCGATCTGGAACTTGGCGCGCACCGCCGCATCCACGACCGGATCGACCTGCGGTCCTGCCTGTGACAGGATCCGGTCCATCCTTATGCGGGCCACGCGGAGAAGGTCGGGCTTGTCCGCCTCGGCCCATTCCTTGGGGCTCATGCGGTTGGCGATCTCGGGGTAGATATATTCGGTCTGCATCAGCGCCAGCGTCTGCGAGGAGCCGAGGTAGTGACCGGGGCCTTCGAGGCAGACCTGCGCGCATCGCCTCGATGCTGACGCTGTCTTCGGTGACGTCGATGCCGCGCACGCAGCGCATGACCTGGCCCAGCATGTCATCGCCCAAGACCAGCGATTCAAGGCAGAAGCCCAGCAGCGAGGCATGCATCCCCACCGCCTCATAGACCATGTTGAGGCCCGAGAGGCCCGCCAGCACGTTGGAAATCCCCTGCTCCCATCCGGCCTGCATGTCGGGCAGTTTGCTGTCGGCGATGCCTGCGGCGGCGCCGCCCGGCAGGCCGTAGAACTGGTGCATCTGGGCGCAGCCCGCGGTCAGCAGCGCCTGTTCGGCGCTGCCGCCGGACATGGCGCCGGTGCGCAGGTCGGAGACGAAGGGCCATGTGCCGAAGATCGCCGGATGGCCCGGTGCCATGGCGTTGACATAGACCACGCCAGCCAGACATTCGGCCACGGCCTGCACGATGGCCAGCGCAATGGGCGCGGGGGCGGTGGCCCCGGCCTGGCCCGCGGACAGCAGCAGGACGGGCATGCCGGCGCGGATGCAGGCCTCCATCGTCTGGCAGCTTTCCGTGGCGAATTTCATCGGCGGCACGACAAAGCAGTTGGAATTGCTGACGAAAGGACGGGCGCGCCATGCGTCCTCGCCGCCCGCGATCATGTGCAGCAGGTCAAAGCAGCCATCGACATGGGAGGGGTCGGAGAAAGAGGTGCCCACATGTTTCGTGGTGCCCGCGCAGCAGGCATAGAGCGTGTTGATATCCATCTGGAAATTGTCGAGCACGTCGCGGCAGACCATGGCGCGCTGGAAGAAATGCACATTGTCCAGATGCTGGGTCAGGCGCGCGGCGTTGTAGAGGTCCTGCGCCGTGCTGTCGCGGTAGCTGTTGGTTTCCAGATCGACGATATGCACCGCCGCGCCCGGCCGTGCCGAAATGGACCTTGCTGCCGGACAGGTGCAGGTCGTGCTTTGCATCGCGGCCGAACAGGGTGATGTCGCGCGCGGCGAGGGCCAGCATGTCCTCGACCAGCGCGCGGGGAAACCGGAGGCGGCCGTCATCGCCAAGGATCGCGCCCGCCTTCGTCATGATCTCGATGCCCGAGGGCGGCGCATCGGCAAGGCCGATGGTTTCCAGCGCGTCGAGAGCCGCCTGATGGATGCGTTCCATCCCGGCGGCGGTCAGGGGTTTGTATTGCCCGCCGGACATGCCCGCGCGCACGGGCCGCAGGTTGTCGGCCAGGGGTGCCCCCCGTGCCGCGACACGGGCCGCCCGCCCGCCGGAGCGCAGGGCCGCGCGCTTTGCACGTTCGGGTGCGCAGCCTTCGACATTCAGGTCAGTCATGCCTTCATCCTTTCGCCCATCGGGTCATAGAGGGGAACCAGCGACGGCGTGGCGGCAAAGCGCCGCCCCGCCACTTCGATCTCGTAGCTTGAGGCCAGCACCTCTTCCGCGCTTTGTCCGGCGCAGGGCACATAGGCCATGCCGACGGCCCCGCCCAAGGCGTGACCGTAATTGGCCGAGGTGACGATCGAGACGATCTGGCCGTCGCTGACCAGCGCCTCGTTGTGGAACAGCATCGGGTCGGGGTCTTGCAGCAGGAATTGCACCATGCGGCGGCTGAGGCCCGCCTCGCGCTTGCGCAAGACCGCGTCGCGGCCGATGAAATCGCCCTTGGCCGTGCGGACGGCAAAGCCAAGCCCGGCCTCGAGCACATGATCCTCGTCGGTGATGTCATGGCCCCAGTGGCGATAGGCTTTCTCGATCCGGCAACTGTCCAGCGTGTGCAGACCGCAGAGGGTCAGGCCCATGTCGGCCCCGGCTTCCTCGAGCGCTTCGAAGACATGGGCGGTCTGGTCGCTGCTGACGTAGAGTTCCCACCCCAGTTCGCCGACATAGGACACGCGGTGCGCGCGGGCGAGGCCCATGCCGATCTCGATCTCGCGCGCGACCCCAAATGGATGCGCGTCGTTGCCCATGTCGTCGGGGCTGACGCGGGCCAGCAGGTCGCGGGATTTCGGCCCCATCAGGCAGAGCACGGATTCGGCCGCCGTGATATCGGTGATGACGGCGAAATCATCGCCCAGATGGCGGCGCAGCCATGCCAGATCGCGTTGCAGGGTGGCCCCCGGCACCACCAGCAGGAAGGCGGTTTCCGACAGGCGCGTGGCCGTCAGGTCGGATTCGATCCCGCCACGGTCGTTGAGCATCTGGGTATAGACGATCCGTCCCGGCTGGCACGTCCATCTGGTTGGCGCAGACCCGTTGCAGGAAGGTCAGGGCACCCGGCCCCTCGACCCGGATCTTGCCGAAGCTGGTCATGTCGAAGAGGCCGACGCCGTTGCGCACCGCCATATGTTCGGCGTGCTGGTTGTCGAACCAGTTCTGACGCCCCCAGTCATAGCGGTATGCGCGTTCCTGCCCCGGTTTGGCGAACCAGTTGGCGCGTTCCCATCCCGCGACCTCGCCAAAGACCGCGCCACGGTCTGCCAGATGGCCATGGAGCGGCGAGCGGCGCACGCCGCGCGCGGTTTCGACCTGCCGGTAGGGGTAGTGATCGGCGTAGAGCAGGCCCAGCGTTTCGGTCACGCGTTCCTTGAGATAGCGGCGGTTGCGCTGGAAGGGTTGGGCGCGGCGGATGTCGACTTCCCAAAGGTCGAAGGGCGGCGCGCCCTCGGTGATCCAATGCGCCAGCGCCATGCCCGCCCCGCCGGAGGAGACGATCCCGATGGAGTTGTATCCGGCGGCGATCCAGTAGCCGCGTTTTTCCGGTGCCTCGCCGAGGTAGTAGCGGTCGTCGGGGGTGAAGCTTTCGGGGCCGTTGAAGAAGGTGTGGATGCCCGCCGTCTGGAACAGCGGCATGCGGTGCATCGCGTGTTCGAGGATCGGTTGGAAATGGTCGAAATCCTCGGGCAGGCTGTCGAAGCAGAAATCCTCGGAGATGCCGTTCATGCCCCAGGGCTTCGCCTTCGGCTCGAACGCGCCCAGCATCATCTTGCCGGCGTCTTCCTTGTAGTAGGCGCATTCGTCGGGCACGCGCAGCACCGGCAGACGGCCCAGCCCTTCGACGGGTTCGGTCAGCAGGTAGAAATGCTCGCAGGCATGCAGCGGCAGGGTCACGCCCGATTGCGCGGCCAGATCGCGGCCCCACATGCCGCCGCAGTTGATGACCACGTCGGCGGCGATATGGCCCCGGCCTTCGGCGGTCTCCCAATCGACGCCGGTGACGCTGGTGCCGTCATCGGTGACGCGCGGTGACCTTGACGCCTTCGACGATCTTCGCGCCGCGCATCCGCGCGCCCTTGGCCAGCGCCATGGCGATATTGGCCGGGTCGCATTGGCCATCGAGCGGCAGATGCACACGCGCCCAGCACATCGCCGACGTTCGAGATGCGGATACATCGCCTTGACCTCGGCCGGGGAGATTTCGGCCACATCCACGTCGAAGGCGCGCGCCAGCGTGGCCTGACGGCGGAGTTCTTCAGCCGGTGTTCGGTCAGCGCGACCGAGATGGAGCCGGTCTGGCGCATGCCCGGTGGCGACGCCGGTTTCCGCCTCGAGCTTGACGTAGAGATCGGCGGAATATTTCGCGAGGCGCGTCATGTTCTGGCTGCCGCGCAACTGGCCGATCAGACCGGCCGCATGCCATGTGGTGCCGCAGGTGAGCTGCTTGCGTTCCAGCAGGACGATGTCGGTCCAGCCCGCTTTCGCCAGATGATAGGCGACCGAACAGCCCGAGACACCGCCGCCGATGATGACAGCCTGCGCCTTGTTCGGCAGATCCACCATGGTCAGACCACCTCATGCCCTGCGGCGCGGATGGCCCGCGCCAGTTCCGTGATATGGGCCGGGCCCACCTCGCAGCAGCCGCCGACGATGGTGGCCCCCTGCCCGATCCAGCCCATGGCATGGGCGGCGTAGGCCTCTGGCCCCAGATCCTGCCGCGCGCGTCAGGGCATCGACGGTGGGTTTGGTTTCAAGGAACGCGGCGGCGATCCGGGTGAAGCCGTTGGCATAGGCGCCGAAGGGTTTGTCGCCCTGCGCCAGCACATCCAGCGCCGCCGGGATCGCCTCGGGGACCGAGCAGTTGATCAGGATCGCATCGGCAGCATCGGCCACGGCCAGCACATCGGCCAAAGCCTCGCCCGAGCGCAGGCGCGTGCCGTCGGCGTCATCCACGGTCAACGACAGCCAGACCGGCAGACCGGCCTGCCGGGCCCCTTCGAGCACCGCCCTTGCATGGGCGACGGAGGCCACGGTTTCGCAGATCAGGATGTCGCAGCCCTTGGCCAGACCCTTGGCCACTTCGGCATAGAGCGGGGTGGCCACGTCATGGGCGGGGTGGATATCGGGGCGGTAGCTGGCGATCAGCGGGCCGATGCAGCCTGCGATCCGGCCTGTGCCATGGGCAGAGCGCGCGGCCTGCGCCTCGGCCAGGGACAGGCCGATCAGGGCGTCAAGCTGCCCCTCGAGCGGGGTGCCGGCCAGCCGGTCGTGATGCACGGCATAGCTGTTGGTGGTGGCGATGGTCGATCCCGCATCGAAGTAATCGCCATGCACGGCGCGCACGATGCCCGGATGATCCACCATGACCTGCGTGGACCACAGCGGTGTCGGACGATCCCCGGACCGGTGGACCAGTTCCTGCCCCATGCCACCGTCCAGAAGTGTGATCTTGCTCAAGCCCTGATCCTTTCGTTGGCCGGATCCCAGAGCGGGCCATCCGGCTGCACCACTGCGCCATAGCGCTTACCGAAAATCTCGACCTCAAGCGGGGTGCCGGGGGCGGCCAGATCGGCGCGCACCATGCCCAGCGCGAGCGACGCGCCGACACGGTAGCCCCAGGCCCCGCTTGTGGTTTCGCCCACGATCTTGCCCGTCATGCCAGAGCGTGGACATGTAGGGCGCGTCCTGATCGCCTGCGTCCACGGTCAGGGTCACGAAGCGTTTGGTCACGCCCGCCTGTTTCTCGGCCATCAGCGCGGCCTTGCCGGGGAAGTCCTTGGACCAGTCGATGAACCGCTCCAGCCCGCCTTGCAGCAGGGTGTAATCGGTCGAGAGGTCGCCCTTCCACGCGCGGTAGCCCTTTTCGATCCGGAGGGCGTTCAGCGCGAACATGCCGAAGGGTTTGGCCCCGGCGGTGGTGACGGCATCCCAGATCAGCGGGGCGTCGGCGGCGGGGCAATGCAGTTCCCAGCCCAGTTCGCCGGCGAAGGACACGCGCATCACCATGCAGTCGATCCCGCAGACCCGCGCCTCCTGCGCCGAGAGCCAGGGCAGGGTCAGGTCGGCGTCGGTCAGGGGGCCAAGGATATCGCGCGCTTTCGGCCCGGTGAGCAGCAGGCAGTCGTATGTGTCAGACCGGTCGTGCACGGTGATGCCCGCAGGGGCCTGCCGCGACAGCAGTTCGCCATCATGCAGTTGCGCCACGCCCGCCGTGATCAGCCATGTGCAATCGGGGCTGCGCGGGATCACCGACATCTCGGTCACGATGCGGCCCTTGTCGTCGGCGAAATAGGCAAGACCCATGCGCCCCACACGCGGGATGCGCGAGGCGGTCAGGCCGTTGACGTAATCCTGCGCGCCCGGCCCTTCGACCGAGAGGCGGGAGAAGCCCGGCAGATCGCCAGCACGCCGCAGCCATCGCGCACGGCGACGCATTCCTCGCGCACGCGCGGCGCCCATGGGCCTGCGCGGTCCCAGGTCTGGCTGCCGTCCCAGCACGTGTCGTCACCGGGTTTGGCGAACCAGTTGGCGCGTTCCCAGCCGTTATAGGCCCCGAATTGCGCGCCTGCGTCCTGCAACCGGGAATGCAGCGCCGAGAGTTTCTTGTCCGCGCCTGCGGGCCAGCGGGCATGGGGGAAGTGCATCCCGTATTCGTGGCCATACACCTCCATCCCCTTGGCGATGCAGTAGTCGCGATCCTCGAACCCCGTGAAGCGGCGCGGATCGCAGGACCACATGTCCCATTCGGTGCCGCCCTCAGTTACCCATTCGGCCAGCACCTTGCCCGCGCCGCCGCCCTGACAGATGCCGAAGGTGAAGACGCAGGCCTCGAAGGCGTTGGGCAGGCCGGGCATCGGGCCGATCAGCGGGTTGCCGTCGGGGGTATAGGGGATCGGGCCGTTGATGACCTTTTGCAGATTGGCCTTTTCCAGCAGCGGCACGCGGGCCATCGCATCGCCGATATGCCATTCCAGCCGCTCCAGATCGTCGGGGAAAAGCTGGAAGCTGAAATCCTCGGGCATCGGATCGTCGGGGGTGATCCAATGGGCGCGGCAGTTGGCCTCGTAGGGGCCGAGGTTGAAGCCGTGCTTTTCCTGACGCAGGTAGTAGCTGCTGTCCACATCGCGCAGCAGCGGGAGTTTCGCGCCGCTGGTGGCCGACCATTCCGCCAGTTCCGGGATCGTGTCGAAGAGCAGATACTGATGGCTCATCACCATCATCGGCACCTCGCGCCCGAACATCGCGCCCACTTCGCGGGCATAGTAGCCGGCGGCGTTGACCACCTTTTCGCAGCGGACCTCGCCCTTGGGGGTCACGATCACCCATTCGTCGCCCTCGCGGCGGACGGCGGTGACGGGGCAGAAGCGTTCGATCCGCGCGCCCATCTGCCGCGCGCCCTTGGCCAGCGCCTGGGTCAGCTGGGCGGGGTCGATGTCGCCGTCATTGGGATCGTAAAGCGCGCCCTGCAGGTCATGGGTTTCAAGGAAGGGATAGCGGCCGCGCATCTCGTCCGGGCCCAGCAGATCCAGATCCATGCCCTGATAGCGGCCCATGCCCACGACGCGGGCGAATTCCTGCATCCGCTCGCGGCTATGGCCAAGGCGCAGCGATCCGGTGACGTGGTAGTTCATCGGATAGTCGACCTCGGCCCCAAGGCGGCGATAGAGATCCGCCGAATAGCGCTGCATGTTCATGATCGACCAGCTTGACGAAAAGGTCGGCACATTGCCCGCCGCATGCCATGTGGAGCCTGCGGTCAGCTCGTTGCGTTCCAGCAAAAGGCTGTCGGTCCAGCCAGCCTTGGCCAGATGATAGAGCGCGGATGTTCCCACCACGCCGCCACCGATGATGACCACGCGCGCCTGTGTCGGAAACTCTGCCATGCCATGCTCCTTGCCGTCTGTCAGCGTGACTATCGGCGCGTCCGCGGGCTCTATCAATCCGCGCGAGCAGGGTTTATTAATCGGATAAACCGATCAGGACCCGCGATGCAAACCGAGCTTCTGGAAACCTTCCTCGACCTGTGTGAAACGCGCAGCTTCAACCGCACCGCCGACCGGCTGGGGGTGACGCAATCCACCGTTTCGGGGCGGGTAAGGGCGCTGGAAACAGCGCTGGGGTGCCGGTTGTTTCATCGTTCGCGCGCGGGCACAGGGCTGACGACCGAGGGCTTGCGATTCGAACCACATGCCCGGGCCCTGCGGCAGGGCTGGACCGAGGCGTTGCAGGATACCGCCGGATCGGGCAGCCGGGCCATGACGCTGCGGATCGGATTGCAGCGTGACCTGACGGATCACCACATCGGCGACTGGATGCGCCAGTTCCGCGCCGCCCTGCCCGAGGCGGCCTTCTATATCGAGGCGGATTATTCCGCGCAGATGTGTGCCGATCTGGTCAGCGGCGCGCTTGATCTGGCGCTGCTGTTCACGCCGAAACCGCAGCCGGACCTGCATTTCGAAACCGTGGGGGAATTGAGCTATCGCATGATCTCGACCCGGCCTGCGACGCTGGCGGCCTTGCCGACGGAAAGCTATGTGCGGGCCAATATCTCGCCCGCCTTCAGCGCCGCCCATGCGGGGTTGTTGCCGCAACTGACCGCGGCACCCGTGTCCAGCGGGCAGAACGCCACCGTGGCGGGGCTGATCCTTGCGCTGGATGGGGCGGGCTATGTGCTGGAGGATACGGCGCAAGCCCTCATCGCCGCCGGGCAGGCCCATGCCGTGACAGGCGCGCCGCGTATTCCGCAGCCTGTGTTCGCGGCACTTCCCCTGCGCCAGCGCCACCGGCCCTTGCAACGGCGTCTGGTGACCCTGCTGCGGGCGCATTTTTCGGCAACGACCGCGCAGAAATGACAAACCCGCACCGAGGGCGCGGGCGGGCTTGCCACGTTGTCAGATCAGGGTTTCACCACTCGGTCGGGCCCTTGTCTGCAAATTCATGCACCAGAAAGTCGATGAAGGCGCGCACCTTGGGCTGGGTGAACCGGCCCGGCGGATAGACCGCGTAGATGCCCTGGGTTTCGACCGGCAGATCGGGGATCGCATCCTCGACCAGACCTTTCTCCATCGCATCGGCATAGAGGAAGCTGGGCAGATAGGCGATGCCGAGACCCGCGACACAGGCGTTCAGCAGGGACTGGCCGTCATTGACACTCAGCCAGCCCGCGGTGCGCACCTGACGCTTTTCACCCGAGGGTGCCGTCAGTTTCCAGACGTTGCCGTTGGACTGGTTGGAATAATGCAGCAGCTTGTGGTCGTTCAGATCGTCGATCTTCTGCGGGCGGCCGTATTTCTCGAAATAGGCGGGGCTTGCGATCATCCGCTTTGTCGTCTCGGTCAGCTTGCGGGCCCGCAGCGTGCTGTCTTCCAGCTCGCCGATGCGGACGGCCATGTCGAAGCCTTCGCTGATCAGTTCCACATAGCGGTTGTTCAGCACCATGTTGACCGTGATATCCGGGAATTCCGACAGGAAATCCCCCAGCACGGGCGACAGGTGGTTCACCCCGAAATCCGTGGCCACCGAAATCCGCAGCAGGCCCGAGGGCGCCGATTGCATCGAGGTGACCAGCGCGTCCGCCTCTCCGGCGTCATTCAGCACCCGGCGGGCGCGGTCGTAATAGGCCAGGCCGATCTCGGTCGGGCTGACACGCCGCGTCGTGCGGTTCAGCAGCCTTGCGCCCAGACGTGCCTCGAGGCTCGAGACATGTTTGGACACGGCCGATTTGGAAATGCCCATTTTCTTGGCCGCATCGGTGAAGCCACCCTGATCCACAACCGTGGCAAAGGCCTCCATTTCCGTAAGACGATCCATGCGCGACACCCTTTTCATTGCGTTGTTTCCGGTATCGCGTCGAATTCGGGCACGACTGGGGCGGGGTGCGGACAATATCGGGGTATTGTCGGGGATCGTTAATGGCATGGAAACGGGGAAAGGGACCTTGGAGCACCTGTTTCTTCTTGCCGAAAATATCCATAGTGCCCCCGGATCAGCAGGGATCACGGTGGTTTTTCCGGGGGTTCCGGCGCGAAGTCATGTGCTTCAATATGATCAAATGCACAGCGATCATGTTGATTCAGAGGGTTATCCTCAAAATTATTCCCTTTGTATTTGATCAAATATATGGATGTGGCTGGAAACAGATTCAGGCTGAGGTCATGACGCCATGGACGGGGTGATGGAAACGACCGGAAATGTCATCGCAGGCGTGCCGGTCGCACGGCTGGAAACGGTGCAGGCGCGTGAAGCGGCGATCTATGCGGCTGCGCGACCGCGCACGCAGGCGGCGCTGGCGGGTGGCACGCAGGCCTGGCTGGACGGTGTGCCGATGCATTGGATGAAGGATTGGCCGATGCCCTTCCCGATGCTGGTGGCCAAGGCCCGCAAGGCGCGGCTGACCGATCTGGACGGGCAGCGGGTCGATGATTTCTGCCTTGGCGATACCGGGTCGATGTTCGGCCATTCGCCCGCGCCCGTGGCCAAGGCGATCCGGCGGCAGGCGCGCGATGGCCTGACCTATATGCTGCCGACCGAGACCGCGCTGGAGGCGGGGCGGTTGCTGAGCGAACGCTTTGGCGCGTTCCGCTGGCAGATCGCCACGACCGCGACCGATGCCAACCGTTTCGCGCTGCGCGTGGCGCGGGCCGTGACGGGGCGGCCGAAGGTTCTGGTGTTCAACGGCTGCTATCATGGCACGGTGGACGAGGCGATGGTGGCCCTTGCACGACGGACAGACCGTGGCCCGTCCCGGCCTGACCGGGCAGGTGGCGGACCTGACGCGCACCGCCGTGGCGGTCGAGTTCAATGATCTGGCCGGGGTCGAGGCGGCGCTGGCCACGGGCGAGGTGGCCGCGATCCTGACGGAGCCGGTGATGACCAATTCCTGCATGGTCCTGCCGGAGCCCGGTTTTCACGACGGGTTGCGGGCCTTGTCGCGCCAGTATGGCGCGCTGCTGATCATCGACGAGACGCATACTGTGTCCAGCGGTCTGGGCGGCTATACCGCCGTGCATGGGCTGGACCCCGATATCTTTGTCGCGGGCAAATGCGTGGCAGGCGGGATGCCCACGGCGATCTGGGGGCTGCGCGACGCTGTGGCCGAAAGGTTTGCCGCCTATAATGCGACGCGGCCTGCCGGTCATTCCGGGATGGGCACCACCCTGTCCGCCAATCCGATGCAATTCGCCTGCCTGCGCGCGACGCTGGCCGAGGTGATGACGCCCGAGGCCTATGCCCATATGGAAAAAGGTGCGGCACGGCTGGAGGCCGGGCTGGCCGACGCCATCGCGACGGCTGGCGCGCCATGGCATGTGGTGCGTGTGGGCGCGCGGGTCGAGTTCATCTGCGCGCCGGGGCCCTTGCGCAACGGGACCGAGGCCGAGGCCGCGCATCAACCGGCACTGGAGGCGGTGATCCATACCTGCCTGCTCAATCGCGGCTGCCTGATCGCGCCCTTTCACAACATGATGCTGGTCAGCCCGGTCACCACCATGAAACAGATCGACCGGCTGATTGCGGCCTTCGACGAGACGCTGGCCCTGCTGTTCGGGCATCACGAGGACTGAGATGACGACCAAGACCCATAGCCCCTCGGGCGCGACCCTGGCCGAGGCGGAAGCCTTTCTGGAGGCCCACCCCGAGATCGAGGCCTTCGATATCGTGCTGCATGATTCCAACGGGATCGGGCGGGGCAAGATCATCCGGCGGCATGAATTGCTGGCCTTCTACCAGTCGGGGCGGTTTCTGCCGATCTCGATCCTGGGTCTGGATATCTGCGGCGAGGATGTTCATGAAACCGGGCTGATCTGGGATCAGGGCGATGGCGACCTGCGGGCCTGGCCCATCCCCGGCACGCTGAAGCCGCTGCATGGCACCATGCCGCCGCGCGGCGAGGTGCTGATGTCGCTTTATACGCTGGAGGGCGCGCCGATGACATCGGACCCGCGCCACGCGCTTGCAGGCGCAGGTGGATGCGATGGCGGCGGAGGGGCTGTTTCCGGCGGGGGCGTTCGAGCTGGAGTTCTTCCTGCTGGCCAATGAGCGCGGCGCGGATGGGCGGGTGCGTCCTGCGGCCGATGTGCTGGACGGGCGGGCGAGCCACCGGACCGAAGTCTATTCGGTGGATCACCTGCACGGGATGCTGCCGCTCTTCTCCGACATTTATGCCGGGGCGGAAAAGGCGGGGATCAAGGCGGAAACCATGATCTCGGAATATGCGCCGGGGCAGTATGAGCTGACGCTGCATTACCGGACCGATGTGATGCAGGCCGCCGACGATCTGATGCGGCTGAAGCGGATCGTGCGGGCGCAGGCGCGCGCGCATGGGGTGACGGCCTGTTTCATGGCCAAGCCGATCGAGGATTATGCCGGGTCGGGGATGCATTTCCACGTGTCCTTGCAGGACGGTGACGGGCGGAATGTGTTTACGGAAAGCGTCGAGGGGACAGTGGTCCGACCCGCTGCTGCATGCGCTTGGCGGGCTGCGCGACACGATGGGGGAATCGATGCTGGTCTTTGCGCCCCATGCCAATTCATGGCGGCGTTTCGCCAACCAGAGCTATGCGCCGGTGTCCACCAGTTGGGGGGTGAACAACCGGTCCGTGGCGCTGCGGATACCCGCAGGGGACAAGCGGGCGCGGCGGATCGAGCATCGCCCGGCGGGGGTGGATGCGAACCCCTATCTTGTCGCGGCCACGGTGCTGGCCGGTATCCGGCACGGTCTGGCCCACAGGATCGACCCCGGCCCCGAGACGACCGGCAACGGTTATGACGAGGCGGGCGGTGACGACAGCATCCCGCGCGACTGGGGTGCTGCGATTGCGGTGGCGCGGGAATCAGCGTTCTTGAAGGCGGCCCTGGGCGAGGACATGCATCGCACTTTCGTTGCCGTCAAAGCCGCCGAATACGCGCGCGTGGCGCGCACGATTTCGGATGTGGATTACGATCTCTATCTGCACACGGTGTGAGCCGGGGCAGATGTGGGACCGGGGCGCTGCCCCGGACCCCGGAGTATTTGAAGCAAGATGAAATCGGGGTTAGAGGGTCGCGGCGAGCCTTGTGCCCTGATCTATGGCGCGTTTCGCGTCGAGTTCGGCGGCCACATCCGCGCCCGCCGATGACATGGGCGGTGATGCCGCGTTCCGTCAGTGCATCAGCGAGGCTGCGTTCGGGCAGTTGGCCCGCGCAGAGCACCACGGTTTCGGCGGGGATCACGCGGGGGTTTTCACGCGCCTCGCCGAAGGTGACATGCAGGCCGTCGTCGTCGATGCGTTCGTAATTCACGCCGCCGATCATCTGGACATTCTTCATCTGGAGGGCGGCGCGGTGGATCCAGCCCGTTGTCTTGCCCAGCCGTTTGCCGGGGCGTTCGGCCTTGCGTTGCAGCAGCGTGACCTGACGGGCGGGCGCGTCGGGGCGCGGGCCTTCGGCGGCGAGGCCGCCGCGCGCCTGAGCCGGGTCGGCGACACCCCATTCGCGCATCCAGTCGGGGATGCTTTCGGTCGGGCTGTGGCCTTCGTGGACAAGGTATTCGGAGACGTCGAAGCCGATGCCGCCCGCGCCCACCACGGCCACGGTCTTGCCCACGGGGGCCTTGCCCGCCAGCACGTCGATATAGGACAGCACATTCGGCCGGTCCTGACCGGGGATGCCGGGATCGCGGGGGAGGACGCCTGTGGCGATGACCACCTCGTCGAAGCCTGCCAGATCATCGGCGCTGACCGTGGTGTTCAGGCGCAGGTCGATACCGGCATCGGCGACCATGGTTTCGTACCAGTCCACCAGACCGTGGAATTCTTCCTTGCCGGGGATCTGGCGCGCCATGTTGAGCTGCCCGCCCACGCGGGCGGCGCGGTCGAAGAGCGTGACCTTGTGGCCCCGATCCGCCGCCGTCAGCGCCACGGAGAGGCCCGCAGGCCCTGCGCCAACCACGGCCACGGTCTTGGGCGTGGCGGCGGGGGCGATCACCAGTTCCGTCTCGTAGCAGGCGCGCGGGTTGACGAGGCAGCTTGAGATCTTGCCACTGAAGGTGTGGTCCAGACAGGCCTGGTTGCAGGCGATGCAGGGCGCGATGCTGTCGGCGCGACCGGCCATCGCCTTGACCACGAAATCGGGATCGGCCAGCAGGGGGCGCGCCATCGACACCATGTCGGCGCAGCCGGTGGCCAGCACATCTTCGGCCACTTCGGGCGTGTTGATCCGGTTCGAGGTGATGACCGGGATGCCGACCTGCCCCATCAGCTTTTTCGTGACCCAGGCAAAGGCCGCGCGGGGGACGGAGGTGGCGATGGTGGGGATGCGCGCCTCGTGCCAGCCGATGCCGGTGTTGATGATGCTGGCGCCTGCCGCCTCGATTTCCCTGGCCAGTTGCACGACTTCGTCGAAGGTGGAGCCATTGGGCACAAGGTCGATCATCGAGAGGCGGTAGATGATGATGAAATCATCGCCCACGGCGGCGCGGGCGCGTTCGACCACTTCGATCGGCAAGGCGCATCCGGTTCTCATAGGTGCCGCCCCAGCGGTCGGTGCGCTTGTTGGTATGCGTCACCAGAAACTGGTTGATGAAATAGCCTTCCGATCCCATCACCTCGACCCCGTCATATCCGGCCTCGCGGGCGCGGGCGGCGGCGGTGGCGATGTCGTGGATCTGCTTTTCGATCCCGGCCTCGTCCAGTTCCTTGGGCGCGAAAGGGCGAGATCGGGGATTTGATGGCGCTGGCCGAGACGCATTCGGGGCCATAGGCATAGCGGCCCGCGTGGAGGATCTGCATGGCGATCCTGCCGCCCGCGTCATGCACGCGGTCGGTGACGATGCGGTGGTTGGCGATGTCCTTGTCGGTGAACAGGCCCGCCGCCCCCGGAAACACCCCGCCTTCGCGGTTGGGGGCCATGCCGCCGGTCACCATCAGCCCGACACCGCCGCGCGCGCGGGCGGCGTAGAATTCGGCCACGCGGTTCCAGTCCTTCGTTTCCTCGAGCCCGGTGTGCATGGAGCCCATGAGAACGCGGTTCTTCAGGGTGACATGGCCAAGGTCGAGCGGGGCCAGAAGATGCGGATAATCGGTCATGTGATGCCTCCCGTTTGTGCGCCATCTGAGCGGATGGCGCAGGGTTTGTCACTTGAAACCCAGCGTCAGGGGCAGCGGGCGAGCCGTCAGACCGTATTGTCCAGAACGATAGGCGTTTCGAAATACTGGAACTGCGGCGGGGCGCCGTAGATGCCGCGCACCTTTTCGCACCAGGCGGCGTCATGGCCTGCCTTTGCGGCCGCGAGCGTCTTCCACAGATAGACGCCGCCGCCGCGCCGACCTTCGGGATCATAGAGGTAATTCTTGCGGATCAGGTCGGCATTGGCGGACCAGCCGGGCACCGTCGCCTCGAAATTGGCGATGACCTGATCGCGGGTCATGCCTTCGGGAATCGGAAAGGTGACGATTTCGGTGATCATGGCGCGGCCTTTTCCTAGAGGGTTTCCAGACAGTGACGGCGGAACGCACGCTTGAGAAGGTCCAGCTCCTCGCGCAGCAGATCCATTTCGGCGCGGATGTCATCGGCCAGCGCCTCGCCGGCGAGGATGGCGAAACTGTCCAGCGTTTCACCGGTTTCGGCATTGCGGATCAGGAAGGTGTGGATGCCATCGCTCAGCGCCTCGCGCGGGACGGGGATGCGCAGGAGCCAGCCGCCTGTTCCCGCAGCCTCGACCAGATCGGCGCCGGGCACCGGCTGTTCCAGATGCGTCACGGCGATGGCGGGGCGACGGCCGGGCGCGGTGCCGGTCACGACCCCCTCCCAGATGCCCTGAAACAGGCGTGTCTTGGTCACTTTCAGATCGCTCACTGGACCATCCTCAGGGGTAAATGGTTTCGGTTCGGCAGGGTCTAGAGTTCGGCGCGCGGGCGGCGGCTGAAGGTCAGGTCGCGCAGGATGACCTGGTTCATCTCGGGCCCTTCGAAGATCAGATCGACCCAGGCCTTTTCGACACGTTTCTCGTTCATGTTGGAATAGGCGAGGTCGAATTCGACCATGATGTCTTCCTCGTGCAGCGGCAGTTCGCGCACGATCTGTTCGGTATTGGGGCCGTGGCGGATGTTCAGCCGCGCGAAGATTTCGAGCGGTTTCTCCATCTCGACGATGGTGTTCATGCGGATCAGGTGACGCCGCTTGAGGCCTGCGACAGCGTCGGGCGGCAGATCGACCACCAGCGACAGGAAAGAGCCGTCGAAGCGGAACACGTCCATCCTGAGGCCGAAGGGGGCCAGGTCCTGTTCACGCCGGTTGCGCAACTGGCGCAGGGTCAGTTCGGAGCGTTCGCAGTCGTGAAACAGCGTCACCTCGCCGCCCAGCATGCTTTTGCTCTGGACCGAGGCGAGGCCGGGCGTCGGCAGGGGGCCGCGCCAGAGTTCCGGCCGCCATCCCCAGTCCGACCCATGCGGACGGCGGAAGGCGGTCGAGCCGATCATCGGCAGGGCAAGACGGCTTTCGGCCACGTGGATCAGATCGTCCAGATGGCGGCGCAACTGGCGCGCGCGCTGGCGTTGCAGGCGCAGTTCGGCCAGATCCGTCGCGTCGGCCTGACGCGCGGCATTGGCCCAGCGGCTGCGGCTGCGCGCGAAGCGGATCGCCTCAAACATCTTGCCGCCCAGTTCTGCCATGACCCTGATCTGCCCTTTTACCGTTTCCGCGCCCTGTGGCCCGTTTGTCTAACATCGCTCTTAGAAACAAATCTTAACAAGGCTTCTGATTGATGCAATTCAGGAAACGCTGTCGCCCGCTCACTCTGCCGCATTCGCGGCCTGTCATCTGCCGCATTCGCGGGCGTCTCGCCGCATTCGCGGTCTGGATCATTCTGCCGCATTCGCGGCCAGGGGCGCAACCGTTGCGGCGGCGTCGCTGTCCGCGCGGATCGTGTCGGCCAGTGTGACCATCATCCGCATCCCCTGATCCGCGATCATCGGACTGTCCGACGCCGCATAGAGTGCCAGACCAAGCACCTGCCCCTGAACGGAGGTCAGCCCGCGCCAGTGTCGCGGGTCGGCACTTGGCGGCACGCGGGCCCCGCCTTCGACATGCAGCAGGCTCAGCCCGTCGTCGCGATTGATCGCCCTGAGGACCTTTCCCCGGCCCAGCGCCGTCTGGAAGGTGCGGCTGTCGGTGGTGACCGTGCCGTTTTCGGCGGGCGAGACCGAGATCGTGATGATCGCGGGTTCGACGAAGACGCCCGACGCCTGCCCGGTCAGGCTGGCGCAACTGCCGATCAGGGCAAAGCCACCGCCGGGCCGGTCGCTGAAACTGCGCGCGTCGATGCAATAGCCGGGCGGTGGTTTCAGGACGATTGCGCCGCCCGCCAGTTCGGCCTCGCGCAGGACGGGCACGCCCTCAGGCCCGCCCGTCGTCGCAAGGCAGCCCGCCAGCAGGAAAACCAGCGGCAGGGCGGCGACCGCCCCTTTTGGCAACCGGATACCGATGTCAGAGATCCATGTAGATATGTTTCTCGGCCTTGGCCCCCGGATGGGTGACGGCGCCCTTGTAGGTCTCGCCGACGATCTGGGCATATTTCCACAGCGCGCCGCTGGCATAGATCGTGGGACGCGGGCCTTTCCAGTCGGCCTTGCGCGCTTCCAGTTCGGCATCGGTCAGATCGACACTGATTTCGCCGGTGATGGCGTTCAGCGTGATCATGTCGCCGTCCTTGACCAGCGCGATGGGGCCGCAATGGGCGGCTTCGGGGCCGACGTGACCCACGCAGAAACCGCGCGTTGCACCCGAGAAACGGCCATCGGTGATCAGCGCCACTTTCTTGCCCATGCCCTGCCCGGAAATGGCGGCGGTGGTGGCCAGCATCTCGCGCATGCCGGGGCCGCCTGCGGGGCCCTCGTTGCGGATGACGATCACGTCGCCTTCCTTGTAGTCGCGCTTCTGCACGGCGGCGAAGGCGTCTTCCTCGCATTCGAACACGCGGGCGGGGCCGGTGAAGACCTGCTGGTCCTCGGTCATGCCCGCCACTTTCACGATGGCGCCGGTCGGGGCAAGGTTGCCCTTGAGGCCGACGACGCCGCCGGTCTTGGTGATCGGGTTGGCGACGGTGTGGATGACCTTGCCATCGGCTTCGCGGGTGATCTTGTCCAGTTCCTCGCCGATGCTGTAGCCGCTGGCGGTGATGCAATCCTCGTGGATCAGACCTGCCTTGCGCAGTTCCTTCATCACGACGGGCACGCCGCCGGCCTCGTAGAGGTCCTTGGCCACGTAGTCGCCGCCGGGCTTGAGGTTCACGAAATAGGGGGTGTCGCGGAAGATCTCGCACACGTCATCGAGGAAGAAGTCGATCCCCGCCTCATGGGCGATGGCGGGCAGGTGCAGACCTGCGTTGGTGGACCCGCCGGTGCAGGCCACGACGCGGGCCGCGTTTTCCAGCGACTTGAGCGTGACCACGTCGCGGGCGCGGATGTTCTTTTCGATCAGGTTCATGACCGCACGGCCCGACGCCTCGCCATACTGGTCGCGGCTTTCATAGGGGGCGGGCATGCCGGAGGAGTTCATCAGCGCAAGGCCGATCGCCTCGGAGACGCAGGCCATGGTGTTGGCGGTGAACTGGCCGCCGCAGGCACCCGAGGTCGGGCAGGCGACGCGTTCCAGAATTTCGAGCTCGGCGTCGGACATGTTGCCGGCCTGATGCTGGCCCACGGCTTCGAACACGTCCTGCACGGTGACATCCTTGCCGTTCAACCGGCCCGGCAGGATCGACCCGCCATAGATGAAGACCGACGGCGTGTTCAGGCGAACCATCGCCATCATCATGCCGGGGAGCGACTTGTCGCAGCCAGCCAGACCGACGATCGCGTCATAGCAATGGCCGCGCATGGTCAGCTCGACGGTGTCGGCAATCGCTTCGCGGCTGGCCAGCGAGGAGCGCATCCCCTCATGGCCCATGGCGATCCCGTCGGTCACGGTGATCGTGGTGAATTCGCGCGGGGTGCCGAAGGCCTGCTTGACGCCCATCTTCACGGCCTGCGCCTGACGGTTCAGGGCGATGTTGCAGGGGGCGGCCTCGTTCCAGCAGGTGGCCACGCCGACCAGAGGCTGGTGGATCTCTTCCTCGTTCAGGCCCATGGCGTAGAGATACGAGCGATGCGGCGCGCGGGCGGGCCCTTCGGTCACATAGCGGCTGGGCAGTCTGGATTTGTCGATGCGCGGTTTCGTGGACATTGGTGCCTCCCCGGTAAATCTGTCCGGATCGGAATAAAGAAGCCTCTGCCGTGGCACAAGTGCGATTGCAAGACGTGGCGTCATGAGGGCGCGCGCGCCTGCTGCGGCGTTGACACATGCGCCTTGCAGGCAAAGACTGTGCTCATCATCGCGGAGGGGAGAACGAGATGGCACAGGACGGCACCATGACCCCTGAGGGCAAATCCCATCAGGCGCTGGGGCGCGATTTCTTCACCACGGACGAGATCCGCGCGCTGGCCGAACGCTCGGACATCTGGGGATGGTGGCTGGTGGTGCATTGCTGGGGCACGATTGCGCTGGCGCTGGCGCTGTTCGCGGTCTGGCCCAATCCGCTGACCTTCGTGCTGGCCGTTGTCATCATCGGGTCGCGGCAACTGGGGCTGGCGATCCTGATGCATGAGGCGGCGCATAATGCGCTGTTCAAATCGCGCGGCCTGAACGACTGGGCCGGGGAATGGCTGTGCGGGCGGCCGATCCTTGCGGACTTGGGCGAATACCGCCGCTATCATCTGAAACATCACCGTCATACCCAGACCGAGGACGACCCCGATCTGATCCTGTCGAAACCCTTTCCGACCACCCGCGCGTCGCTGCGGCGCAAGCTCTGGCGCGATATCACGGGGCGCACGGGGATCAAGCAGCGCAGCCAGCAGATCATGTTCGCGCTGAAAATGGCGGGCGAGGTCGAGGGCCAACCCGGCGCGCAGGAGCTGGCGCAGGCGTTTTCCGGCCCGGTGATCGGGCGGGCCATCATCGCCAATGCGGTGCTGTTCGCGCTGATGTGGGCGGTCGGCGCGTGGTGGTGGTGGCTGGCCTTCTGGGTGCTGCCGCTGCTGACGTGGTTCCAGCTTGTGCTGCGCATCCGCAATATCGCCGAACATGGCGCGGTCGAGGCGGTGGACGATCCGCTGCGCAACACCCGCACCACCCATGCCGGGCCGCTGATGCGGCTGCTGGTCGCGCCCTATTGGGTCAATTACCATCTGGAGCATCATCTTGTGATGCATGTGCCCGCCCGCAACCTGCCAAAGCTGCACCGATTGCTGGTCGCGCGCGGTCACGCCGCGCGGATGCAGATCGCGGGGAACTATCTGGACGTGCTGCGCATCGCTTCGTCCCGCCCGGCGCAAGGCGCGGCCTGACCCCCCTGTTCGGCCCGCCCCCCGCGCGCTAGTCTCAGGGCAGACGCAGTCACGCAGGCCGAACCGATGTCCTATGACGCCCATGCCGCCTTCATCGCCCCCGCCCGCGCGCGGGCCGAGATCTGGCGGCTGCTGGTCGGGCTGATCCTGATTGCGGCGATCATCCTTGGCATGACGGCGCTCTATCAGGTGGCTGTGCTGAACATCGGCGGCCCAGCGCTGCACCGCGACATCACGCGACCAGAGGGGGTGGGACAGACACCTGCCGGGGTTCTGACCCTGCTCTTCAGCTTCGTGTTCATGAGCCTGGCCGTGGTGATGGTGACGGCCCAGTTGCACGGGCGCGATCCGCTGACCCTTCTGGGGCCGATCCCGCTGATGCTGCGCCAGTTCGGCGCAGTCGTGGCGGTGCTGATCGCGGTGGGTATTGCCATCATCGTCCTGCCGCCCTGGGGCTTTGACGATCCGCTTGCCGCCGGGCTGTCGCCGCTGACATGGCTGCTGCTGTTGCCACTGGCGCTGGTGGCGGTGCTGGTGCAGACCTCGGCCGAGGAAATCCTGTTCCGAGGCTATATCCAGCAACAACTGGCCGCGCGGTTCCGCAGCCCGCTGATCTGGATGGTCGCCCCCGCGCTGCTGTTCGGGCTGCTGCATTACAGGCCGGAAACCGGGGCCAATGGCGGGCTGATCATGCTCTGGGCTGTCGGATTCGCGCTGGCCGCAGCCGATCTGACCGCGCGGGCCGGCACGCTGGGACCGGCCATCGCGATGCATTTCCTGTCGAATGCCAGCGCGCTTCTGTTCCTGTCGGCGGATGGCACGCTGTCGGGGATGGCGCTGTTCCGGTTGCAGATCGACATGGCCGATCCGGTGGCGCTGCGGCCCTATCTTCTGATCGACGCCACGATGATCCTTGTCGGCTGGCTGGCCGCCCGTCTGGCGATCCGCCGCTGATGTCGCGCCGTGCCTATGCCGCACATGCGGGGTTCGTCGATCCGGCCAGAGCGGCCTCGGACCCCTGGCTTTTGCTGATCGGCGTTCTGGTGGTCGAGACATTGTATCTGGCCTCGGTTCACCTGATGGGGCCGTTTCTTGCGCTGGTGCCGCTGGCCCCGGCCGATGAGGTGACGGGCGGGACCACGCCGCGGGGTCTTCTGATCCAGTTGAGCAGTTTCATCACCCTTGCCCTTGCCGTGGTTCTGGTCAGCCGCCGCCTGCACGGGCGGGGGTTCCTCAGCCTGATCGGCCCGCCCGGTCTGGCGGTGCGGCAGCTTGTCCTTGTGACGCTGTTTCTGGGCGCGCTTGTCGTGATCGTCGAATTCGTGCCGCCTGATCTGGAGCTTCTGAGCTATGCCGAGATGCGGCCCCTGCCCGTCTGGCTGGCGCTGCTGCCGCTATCGCTGGCCGCGCTGCTGATCCAGACCGGCGCGGAGGAGCTGTTCTATCGCGGCTATGTGCAGCAGCAGCTGGCCGCGCGGTTCGACCGGCCCTGGGTCTGGCTGGTGCTGCCCAGCCTGCTGTTCGCCGTGGCGCATTGGTCGCCGGACCTGCCCCCGGTCGAGGGGTTCAAATACATGGTCTGGGCCTTTTTCTTCGGCCTTGCCGCCGCCGATCTGACCGCCCGCAGCGGCACGCTGGGGCCTGCCATCGGGTTTCATCTTGTGAACAACGCGCTGGCCTTTCTGTTCTTCGGCGAGGCGGGCGGCCTTGATTCCGGTCTGGCGCTGTTCCTGTTCCCGGTCGAGCCGCCGCCCGAGGTGCTGGCGACCCTGCCGGACATGCCGCAGGACGAGGGGTCCTTGCCCGGCGCGCTTTTCGATCCGGCCTTTCTGATCGAACTGGCAGGGATCGGCCTGTTGTGGATCGGGACCCGCCTTGCGATCCGGCGCTGATTGCATTTTGCGGCCTGAGGGCTTAACTCGACCCATGAAGCGTCCGACAGGACACACGACCCCGGAAAAGGCCCGCCGCCCATGAACTGGATCACGAACTACGTCCGCCCGCGGATCAACTCGATCTTCTCGCGCCGTGAAGTGCCCGAGAACCTCTGGACGAAATGCGACGAGTGCGGAACGATGCTGTTTCACCGCGAACTCAGCGACAATCAGAATGTCTGCACCTCCTGCGGGCATCACATGGCGATCACGCCCCGCGCGCGCTTTGCCGCGCTGTTCGATGGCGGTGTCTTCACCGAAGTCGCCGTGCCCGAACCGCTGGTCGATCCGCTGCAATTCCGCGACCAGAAGAAATATCCCGAACGCATGAAGGCCGCGCAGAAAGCCACGGGCGAGCGTGACGCGATGCTGGTGGCCTCGGGCGAGATCGGCCGCACGCCCATCGTGGCCGCCGCGCAGGACTTCAGCTTCATGGGCGGGTCCATGGGCATGTATGTGGGCAATGCGATCATTGCCGCCGCCGAAGAGGCGGTGAAGCTGAAACGCCCGCTGATCCTGTTTTCGGCCGCCGGTGGCGCGCGGATGCAGGAAGGCATCCTGTCCCTGATGCAGATGCCGCGCTCGACCGTGGCGATCCAGATGCTGAAAGAGGCGGGTCTGCCCTACATCGTGGTGCTGACCCATCCGACCACGGGCGGCGTCACTGCCTCCTATGCGATGCTGGGCGATGTGCAGATTGCCGAACCGAGTGCGCTGATCTGTTTCGCAGGCCCGCGCGTGATCGAACAGACGATCCGCGAGAAACTGCCCGAAGGGTTCCAGCGGGCCGAATACCTGCTGGATCACGGGATGCTGGACCGGGTGACGCCGCGCACCAAGCTGCGCGAGGAGTTGATCACCATCACCCGGATGCTGCTGCGCCAGCCCCCTGCGGTCTGGGGTGATCTGCCCGCGCCGGAGGCAGCGCCTGCTGCGCCGGCCGCCCCCGCCAGCGCGACCTGACCCCTCGATGACAGCTCCCGGATCGGACGTCATCCTTGAACGGATGATGGCGCTTCACCCCAAGATCATCGACCTGACGCTGGACCGTGTCTGGCGCCTGCTGGAGGCGTTGGGCAACCCGCAAGACAGCCTGCCGCCGGTGATCCATATCGCAGGCACCAATGGCAAGGGCAGCACGCAGGCCATGATCCGCGCGGGGCTGGAGGCGGCGGGGCATTCGGTGCATGCCTATACCTCGCCGCATCTGGCGCGGTTTCATGAACGCATCCGGCTGGCGGGCGAGCTGATCTCCGAGCCGCATCTGACCGCGATGCTGGAAGAATGCTACGCCGCCAATGACGGGGCGAACATCACCTATTTCGAGATCACGACCTGCGCGGCGCTGCTGGCCTTTGCCCGCACGCCTGCGGATTACACGCTGCTGGAAGTGGGGCTGGGCGGGCGGCTTGATGCCACGAATGTGGTGGCCAAGCCCGCGCTTTGCATCATCACGCCCGTGTCGATGGATCACGAGCAGTATCTGGGCGACACCGTCGCCAAGATCGCGGGCGAGAAAGCCGGTATCCTCAAGCGCGGGGTGACCTGCATCGTCGGACCGCAGGCCGATGCGGGGCTTGAGGTGATCGAGGCCATCGCCGCGCGCGTCGGTGCGCCGCTTTTGATCCATGGCCAGCACTGGCATGTGGCGCGGGAAGGCGACCGGATGATCTATCAGGACGAGAACGGCCTGCTGGACCTGCCCCTGCCGAACCTGCCCGGCGCGCATCAGATCCAGAACGCGGGGGCGGCACTGGCGGCGCTGCGCCATCTGGGCCAGCCCGAGGCGACCTATGAAGCGGCTGTGACGCGTGCCTTCTGGCCCGCGCGGATGCAGCGCCTGCGCCATGGCCCGCTTGTCGATCTGGCCCCCGATATCGAGCTGTGGCTGGACGGCGGGCACAACCCGGCGGCGGGCGAGGCCATCGGCGCGCATCTTGCCACCCTGCCCCGGCGGCCCACGCATCTGATCTGCGGGATGTTGAACACCAAGGATATCGGCGGCTATCTGCGCCCCCTTGCCCCGCAGGTGGACAGCCTGCATGCGGTCAGCATCCCCGACACGGTGGCGACCCTGCCCGCCGAGGAGACCGCGCAGGCGGCGACAGCGGCCGGGATCGCGGCGAGCGTCTCGGGGTCGGTTGCCGAGGCTCTGGCCGATATCGCGGCGCAGGACCCGCAGGCCCGCGTGCTGATCTGCGGCTCGCTCTATCTGGCGGGCGGTGTGCTGCGGGACAACGGATAGGCCGACAAAACGGGCATATCCCGAATCGCCTCACCGATTCTCACCTATGGCGAATCACTTTCTGTTGACTGATTCGAATCGATTCGCCTATACCTTGATCAGGTTTTGCGGCGCGGTCCTGTAACGTTCGACAGGCGCCTTGTGGGTTTCGGGTCAAGGCAGGCAGGAAACGAAAGAGGGGTCGAGCCAACGGCCCCCTTTCTTTTTGTGCATGACGGATCGCGGCCGGATCAGAGCCGGATCAGGTCAGCACCTCAGGGCCGCAGGCCGGTTTCACGCAGCATTCCGCGCCGTTTCGCCTCGTAGTAATAGCCGCGCGCATACCACATGACCGCGCGATCATGGCTGCCGTCGGCCAAAAGCCATGCCCCCCGCAGATAGCGCACCGCGTAGCGCAGGTTGGTTTCCGCATCCAGCAGGTCATTCGGCTGCCCACGGAAGCCCATGGTCCGCGCGGTGGCGGGCAGGATCTGCATCAGCCCGTAGTAAGGCCCGTTGCGCGCGCCGGGGCGATGGCGGCTTTCACGGATGATCACCCGGTGCACCAGTTCAACGGGGACCTCGTTCTCGCGTGCCGCGGCCTCGATCAGGCGGCGCAGTTCGGGTGTCTCGTTGGGATAGAGCGGCGTCGCGCTGAGTGGCAGCGCCGCCTCCTCGGTCCGGTCAGGGCGCGCGCAGGCCGCCACGGCCAGAGACGCGAACAAGCCAAGGGCGGCACGGCGGGAACAGGTTAACATCACGACCTCTGACCAATTTTACATGAAAACCTGATACTCTGCGGCCTGCCCTGACAGAACAGCTTCTTTGTGCATCGGCAAAGGAGCGCCGATCAGCCCGGATCGCGCGCCCAGTCGGCTGACTGCATCTCGCGCAGGCGGCTGGCCGTGCGCTCGAACTCGAAACTGCCCTCGCCCTCCAGATAGAGGTATTCCGGCGCGGCGGCTGCGGAACAGATCAGCCTGACCTTCGCCTCGTAAAGCGCGTCGATCAGGGTGACGAAGCGTTTCGCCTCGTTGAAATTGCGAGCGTCCGAGGCTGGGGATGTTTTCCAAGCACCAGCACGCGCGCCGCCTCGGCCAGGGCCAGATAGTCGGCCGCGCCCAGGGGCTTGCCGCACAGGTCATAGAAAGAGGCCCGCGCCACGCCGTTGCGGAAGGCCGGGATTTCGACCCGCCGTCCCTTCACGTGCAGGGTCAGGGGTTCGGCCACGCCGCCGGTCAGATCATTCCAGACCTGCGCGATGGCCGCCCGCGCCGCGTCGTTGACCGGGGTGAAATAGACGGGTGACCCTTCCAGCCTGTCCTGCCGGTAATCGCGGTGACTGATCAGTTCGTGCACGACCATCCGCTCTTTCAGCAGCGTGATGAAAGGCAGGAAAATCTGCCGGTTCAGCCCGTTCTTGTAGAGATCATCGGGCGGGCGGTTCGATGTGGTCACCACCACGACACCGGCCTTGAAGAGCGCCTCGAACAGGCGGCCCACGATCATCGCGTCGGTGATATCGGTGATCTGCATCTCGTCAAAGGCCAGCACCCTGACGGATGCCGCCACATCCGCGGCCACCGGGGCAATCGCATCCTCGACCCCGCGCTGACGGGCCTTGTGCATGCCTGCGTGGATTTCCTGCATGAAGGCATGGAAATGCACCCGGCGCACCGGCACGTCCAGGCTTTCGACGAAAAGGTCCATCAGCATCGACTTGCCGCGCCCGACCCCGCCCCAGAGATAGAGGCCCGCGTGGCGGTTCCGGCGGTTTGCGGAACAAGCCGCGCTTCACCGGCTGGGCCACCGCTTCGCGGATGCGTTCCAACTCGGGCAGCGCCTCGAGCTGCGCCGCGTCCGGCGTCAGGCTGCCGTCTTTCACGCGCGCGTCATAGATCTGGAGCAATGATGTCATGCCCCTCCATAGCCCGCGTCCCGTCCGGAGAAAAGACACCAGACCATTCGTAAAGCTGCGGCAGAGCATCATATTTCGTCAATTGACGCTGCCTGCGAAACGCCTAGTTTGCCTCGCACTGGTCGAGGAATACCCCCATGCACAGCGCCGCCCCTGCGAAACCCGCCTCGATCTTCACGCCCGTGCTGGTCGTGGGTTGCGTCATCATCATGATCTCTTTCGCGGTGCGTGCCAGTTTCGGCGTCTTCCAGATCCCGATTGCCGAGGAATTCGGCTGGTTGCGGGCCGAGTTCAGCCTTGCCATCGCGATCCAGAACCTTGCCTGGGGCATCGGGCAGCCGCTGTTCGGGGCCATGGCCGACAAGGTCGGCGACCGCAAGGCGATCATCCTTGGTGCGCTGATCTATGCGGCGGGTCTGGTGCTGTCGTCTTTTGCCGTCACCCCGAGCCAGCATCAGCTTTACGAGATCCTGGTCGGTTTCGGCGTGGCGGGCACCGGGTTCGGCGTGATTCTGGCCGTGGTGGGCCGCGCGTCCAGCGACGAGAACCGCTCGATGAGCCTGGCCATCGCCACCGCCGCCGGGTCGGCGGGGCAGGTCTTCGGCGCGCCACTGGCCGAATGGCTGCTGACGATGATGACCTGGCAGAACGTGTTTCTGGTCTTTGCCGCCGCGATCATCGGGATGCTGGCCTTTCTGCCCCTGATGCGCGCGCCCACGCCCCCGCCAGCCGTGCCGCGCTTGAGGAAAGCATGGGCGCGATCCTGACCAAGGCGTTCCGCGATCCGTCCTATTCGCTGATCTTTCTGGGCTTTTTCAGCTGCGGCTATCAGCTGGGGTTCATCACCGCGCATTTCCCGGCCTTCGTGACCGAAATGTGCGGGCCGATCATGGCGGGCGGCGTGCTGCACAGTCTCGGGATCACCACCACCTCGGCGCTGGGGGCGGTGGCGATTTCGCTGATCGGGCTGGCCAATATCGCGGGCACGCTGGCCGCCGGCTGGGCGGGCAAGCGCTATCCGAAGAAATACCTGCTGGCCGGGATCTATGCCGCGCGCACACTGGTGGCTGCGGCCTTCATCATGACCCCGATCACGCCTGCGACGGTGCTTTTGTTTTCGGCCGCCATGGGCTCGCTGTGGCTGGCGACGGTGCCGCTGACCTCGGGGTTGGTCGCGCATATCTACGGGCTGCGCTACATGGGCACGCTCTACGGGATCATCTTCTTCAGCCACCAGCTGGGCAGCTTCATGGGGGTCTGGCTGGGCGGCAGGATGTATGACATCTGACCGGCGACTACACGCTGGTCTGGTGGATCGGTGTGGGCATCGGTGCCTTCAGCGCCATCGTGCATCTGCCGGTGCGGGAAAAGCCGATGCCGCTGGCGGCCACGGCGGCCTGAGGCAAGGGGTCAGTCGCCGGTGACTTCGGCGGCGATACCCGCCTCGATCGCGCGCAGCACGGCGGCGGCATGGGTATAGGTCAGCCCGTGGCCAGCGCCTTCGATCACTTCGTGCCGGGCCACGCGGTTCCATTGGGTCAGCTGACCCATCGCCCGGATCGGGATCACGGCATCGTCACGCCCCCAGATCGCAAGGACGGGTATCCCCTCGCGGCTGATGGCGCGATGCTCCTTCTCCAACGGACGGGGCAGGATACCGCGCAGCGAGGAGAGCACCGCCGGAACAAAGCCGCGCTTGGACAGTTCGGCCTGCTGGTAGTCGACGATCCCCTCGACCTCGGAGGGCAGAACACGCTCGGCTTCGGTGCCTTTCATATGGGCGCCGGGATAGCGCAGCAGCATCAGCCAATCGCCCAGAATGGGCGTGTCGCGGGTGAACTTGGCCAGCTTGCCCAGATCATGGCCCATGCCCGCAGGCGCCAGCAGGATCACGCGCAGCACCCGTTCGGGGTGACGCGCGGCAAAGGCCGAGACGATCGCGCCCCCCATGGAATAGCCCAGAAGGGTCACGTCTTCGGTGATCCCCTGCGAGGCCAGCAGGTCTTCGAGCTGGCGGATGAAGAAATCCTGATCCTGAAGCCCCGGCGCACGGTCGGAATAGCCGCGACCGTAAAGATCATAGACCAGCACGCGGAAGCCCATCAGGGCCAGTCCCTTCGCCACGGCGTCCCAGACCATCGAGGGCGTGGTCAGCCCGTGGACGCAGACCGCCACCGGCCCGCGCACAGGCCCGATCCAGCGGAAATGCGTGATGCCTTGCGACAGTTCCACGAAATCGCCCGGCGCGTCCTGTCGCGCGGCATCGTCCATGGGCTGCCGCATCGCTTCGCGCGCGAAGGGCCAGATCGCGATCGCCCCAAGGATGACCAGAACAACCAGAAACCAGATCATTGTGCGGCCCTCCAGGCATCGAGAATGTAGCGGCTTGTCATCAGGTCCAGATGCGCGCCGCCGCCGTTCTTGAAGAGGGTAATCTCATCTGCGGATTGGCGGGTGAATTTTCCGGGCTCGTAGTAATCGGCCTGAATATCGCTGCGCGCGATCACGCCGCGCGCCAGCGGGTCCTTGATCTCGCCGATATGGCCCACGGTGGTGTCATAGCTGTCCACGAAGATGCGGGCGCGTTGCAGGGCCGTATCATCCGCCTCGCGCATGTCGGGGCGATAGGCGCCGATCAGGTCGAGATGCTGACCGGGGCGCAGCCAGTCGCCCTGGATGATGGGCTGGGTGCTCATCGTGGCGCAGGTGATGATGTCGGCCTGCGACACGGCCTGCGCCAGATCATCGGCGACGGTCATTCCCGGCCAGTCGGCGGCCATGGCCTCGGCCCCGGCGCGGCTGCGGTTCCAGATGGTGAATTCCGCATCGGGGAAGCCCGCGCCATAGGCCTGCCGGAGGGACCGGCCCACGGTGCCCGCCCCCACGATCAGGATGCGGCGGCTGTCGGGGCGTGCCAGTCTGAGGGCTGCACAGAGGCTGTCGCCTGCGGTCTTCCACTTGGTGACCAGATGGAAATCGACAATCGCCTCGAGCATCCCGTCGGTGTCGGAATAAAGCGTGACGCCGCCGTTGACGGCAGGCTTGCCCGCCTGGGCATTGCCGGGAAAGATCGTGGCCGATTTCACCGCCAGCCCCAGACCGTCGATCCATGCCGCGCGGTTCAGGAGCGTGTCCGGCGTGCGATAGAGGAAGGTATCCGCAATCTCGGCCTTTGGCAGGGTATGGCCCTGGGTCAGCGCCTTTGTCAGGGCGCGCCAGTCCAGATGCGCCTCGGCGGTGAAGGGGATCATGGGGATGGTCATGCGGCTTCCTTTTCGGTCAAGAGACCCTCGGCAATCAGGCGATTGGCCCAGCCTTCGGGTCCGTCGAACAGATGCGTCTGCCAGCCGCGCGCGGCGGCAGCTTCGATATTCTCGGCGCGGTCATCGGCAAACAGAAGCGCGGCGGGTGGCAGGCCGCAGCCGTCCTCGAGCATCTGGTAGATGCGGGGGGCGGGCTTGGTCACGCCCATCGCGCCGGACAGGAACAGCCGGTCGAATTCATCCAGAAAGGGATAGACGCCGCGCGCCATCCGGAACGGTTCCAGCCCGAAGTTGGACAGGGCAAAGACCGGCACATCGCGCGCGCGCAGGGCGCGCAGCAGGCGGACGGAATGCGGAATTTCGGGCCGCGCCATATCCAGCCAGTGACTGTGCCACATCAGGATCGCCTCGGCATGGTCGGGAAATTCCCGCGCGGTGCGGGCGATTTCATCGGCGAAATCGCCCCCCGAATCGACCCGGTCGTTCATCGCGTGCAGGTCCACATCCGCGAACATCGCGCGGCGGCGACCCTCGCCGATGGTGGCGTCATAGAACCGTTCAGGCTGCCATTCGATCAGCACGTTGCCGATGTCGAAGATTACCGCCTGAACGCTCATACGTGCCTCCGCTGCCGCGCCAAGGGCGGGGTCATTGGTGTTTGAGGGCCGCGCGGATCTCGCGGTCCAGCGCTTCAAGAAAGCGCGACCGATCCGCCTTTGTAAAGCCCTTGCCACCGCCCTGCCGGAAGGGATCTGCGGCGCGCAGATCGGTCATCAGGTCGCGGGTCGCCAGCACATTGCCGATATTGGCCTGTGTCAGCGCCTCGCCATTGTGTTTCAGCACGCGCGCGCCGGCGGCCACGCATTTCGCGGCCAAGGGGATATCGCCCGTCACGACCACATCGCCCGGCCCGGCACGATCCGCGATCCACATGTCGGCCACGTCGGGGCCTGCGTCGACGATCACCACCTCGACCAGCGGGTTGCGCGAGAGGCGCAGCCCGCCGTTGCTGACGAGTTTCATCTGGATGCCGTGGCGGGTGGCCACACGCTCGGCCTCTTCCTTGACGGGACAGGCATCGGCATCGACGTAGAGAATGCTCACGCGTAAAGCGCCTCGGCGTGGAAGGACACGTGATCCTCCATGAAGGTGGAGACGAAGAAATAGCTGTGGTCATAGCCCGGTTGCAGACGCAGGGTGGCCTGCGCGCGGCGGGCCATCACGGCATGGGCCAGCGTTTCGGGGCGCAGGTTGTCAAGGAACTGGTCCTTGGTGCCGGTGTCGCACAGCAGCGGGATATCCAGACCCACCTCGCGCATCATCAGGCTGGCGTCATGGCGCGCCCATGTGGATTCATCCGTGCCCAGATAGGCGCTCAGTTGCTTGCGCCCCCAGTCGGCCCCCGTCGGGTTGCAGATCGGCGCGAAGGCCGAGACCGAGCGGAAGCGCCCCGGCAGACCCATCGCCAGCGTCAGCGCGCCATGCCCGCCCATGGAATGACCGGTGATCGCCTGACGGTCGGGATCCAGGGCGAATTCATTGAACAGCAGATCGGGCAGATCCTCGGCCACATAGTCCCACATGCGGAAATGCGGGGCCCAAGGTGCCTGCGTGGCGTTCACGTAGAACCCGGCCCCCTGCCCCAGATCATAGGCCGCGTCATCCGCCACGCCTTCGCCGCGCGGGCTGGTGTCGGGGAAAACCAGCGCGATCCCCTGTTCCGCCGCCCAGCCCTGCGCGCCTGCCTTGACCATCGCATTTTCATGCGTGCAGGTCAGCCCGGACAGATACCACAGCACGGGCACGGGGCCATCCTTGGCCTCGGCCGGCAGGAACAGGCCGAAGGTCATATCGGTTCCCGTGGCTTTCGAGGCGTGTTTGTAGACGCCCTGCACGCCGCCGAAACAGGCATTTTCCGAGAGGGTTTGCATGAAGATGTCTCCTTTTCGGGTTTGGGGCATGGCTCGGCCAAGAGCACCCGCCCCAGAAGATTAGAGCGTCGAAATCCAGCCGATCACCAGCGAGACCGTCACGATGCTGAGCGCGGTCGAGATCAGGATCGAGGCCGATACCCGATGCGGCGCCACGCCGTAATGCTGCGCCAGCATGTAGACATTGCCCGCCACCGGCAAAGCCGCCGCCGCGATCATCACGCCCGCGGCATAGGGTTCGACCGGAAAGATCAGCAGCGCCGCCACGGCGACCGCCGCCGGATGCAGCACCAGTTTGCAGAATGACAGCCATCCCGCCACGAAGACCCGTTCCGCCGATTTCGACGCCAGCGAGGCGCCGATGGCGAAGAGCGCGCCGGGGGTCGCGGCATTGCCCAGCAGGATCACGAATTCATTCAGCGGGCCGGGGATCGGGATTTGCAGGCCCGACCATGTCAGGCCCAGCACGATGGACACGATCATCGGGTTCTTGAGCAGCCCCAGCCCGATGCTGCGGAAAATGCCCCAGGACACCCGCCCGTCCCGCGCGCCGGTGATCAGGATCACGATGAGGCTGCCGAAGACGATCAGGTCCACCGCCAGCACCAGCATGACCGAGGCGATCGCCGCCTCGCCCAGCAGCAGGGCCAGCATCGGGATGCCCAGAAAACCGACATTGCCGATGATGGCGCATTGCGCCTCGATCGCCGCTTCCTGCATCGGAATGCGGCGCAGCAGGGCCACGGCTGTCGCCAGCAGATAGACCACGGTGGTGGCCAGCAGATAGGCCTTCACGAAGGTCAGATCGAAGACCTCGGCCAGCGACAGGTTGGCCGAAAAGCGGAACAGCATCGCCGACAGGGCAAAGTAGAAGACGAACTTGGTCAGCCAGGCGGTTGCCGCCTCGGTGAAGAACCCGCTGCGCCCCGCGCCGTAGCCGACGCCGATCACCATGAAGAAAGGCAGGGTCTTCAGAAAGATCTCGAACATCAGCCGTTGGTAGCATGGCAGGGGGCGGCGTCAATCGTAGATGCGCGCGTCCGCGTCGCCGACCGTAGATGCGCGCGTCCCGCGCGACGACCGATACGCGGCGGATGGGATCACCCGCTGCCGATCAACACCCCGGCCGCCAGCACCAGTGCGCCGCCCAGCACCACCTGAAGTGCGGCGCGGAAGAAGGGGGTCTCCATGTAGCGGTTCTGGATCCAGGCGATCGCCCAGAGTTCGACGAACACCACGATCATGGCGATCACGGTGGCGGTCCAGAAATCGGTGATCAGATAGGGCAGCGCATGGCCCAGACCGCCCACCGTGGTCATCACCCCCGAGGACAGACCGCGCTTGAGCGGCGATCCGCGCCCGGACAGCTCGCCATCGTCCGAGGCCGCCTCGGTGAAGCCCATCGAGATGCCCGCGCCGATGGAGGCCGCCAGACCCACCAGAAAGGTGGTCCATGTATCCTGCGTGGCAAAGGCGGTGGCAAAGATCGGCGCAAGGGTCGAGACCGAGCCATCCATCAGCCCGGCCAGGCCCGGCTGCACCCAGGTCAGCACGAATTGGCGGTGCGAGATGCGCGCCTCGGCCTCCTTGGTGTCACCGGCCAGGTGCTTCGCCTCGAGATCGCCCGCGACCACCTGATGGCCTGCCTCGGCCGCCGCCAGATCACCCAGCAGCTTGCGTGTCGCGGCATCGGTGCTGCGCTGTGCGGCCTTGTGGTAGAAGGCTTCCGCGTCCCGCTCCATCCCCTCGGCCTCGGCGCGGATGCGGTCGATGCCCATGTTCTCCATCAGCCAGACCGGGCGGCGGGCATAGAACCCCGCCACATGCTCGCGCCGGATCAACGGGATCACATCGCCAAACCGCGCCGCATGCAGGTCGATCAGACGGCGGCGGTGTTGATCCTCCTCGGCGGCCATGCCGTCGAAAACCGCTGCGGTGTCGGGATAATCGGCACGCAACCGCTCGGCATAGCTGCGGTAGATGCGGGCGTCATCCTCCTCGGACGAGATGGCAAGCGCCAGCACCTCTCGTTCGGAGAGATCGCTGAAGTGTCGACGTTGGGTGAGGAAAGACATGGATCGAATTCCTGGAATGTTAGAACAGTTCTAATCTAGGCGATCGCAGGTCCGGCGGCAAGGGTGATGCGCGCAGCAGATCGCTTGTCGAAACTGAACCAATCAGTTTAAAGTGATCCGGGGTTCAAGGGATGACACAATGAGCGTGAGTGCGGTTCAAGAGCGTGCGAAACCTCGCAAGGGGCGGAAATACGATCAGGTTCTGGATGGCGCGCGCGAGGTCTTTCTGGTCGCGGGCTTCGAGGGGGCCTCGGTCGATGACATCGCCCGCGCGGCGGGCGTGTCCAAGGCGACGCTCTACAGCTATTTCCCGGACAAGCGGCTGATGTTCACCGCCATGGCGGAACGCGAGTGCAGTCGTCAGGCCGCCGCAGCCCTGCAAGTGATCGACATGAGCGCGCCGCCCGCGCAGGTGCTGCGGCTGGCCGCGCATCGGCTGATCCGGATCATGCTGTCGGATTTCTCGCAGCGGATCTTCCGCGTCTGCGTGGCCGAGGCGGACCGTTTCCCCGAACTGGGCCGCGCCTTCTATGACAGCGGGCCTGCCCTGGGGCGCGCGCGGATCATGGACTATCTGACGCAGGCCCAGGCGCGGGGCGAGGTGGCGATCACCGATCTGCATCTGGCCGCCGACCAGTTCGCGGAACTGTGCAAGGCCGATCTGTGGACCCGCGCGGTCTTTGGCATCCAGAGCCAGTTTTCCGAGGCCGAGATCGACCGGGTGGTCGACGGGGCCGTTGCCACCTTCCTGGCCCGCTACGGCACCGCGCGCTGACGGATCAGTCGATCCGCCGCACCAGAAGCTGATTGCCCGATCCGCGCTTGGTCTCGAATATCTTCAGATCCGCGACCAGATCGCTCAGCTTCTTCTTGCCATAGCTGCGCGTGTCGAAATCGGGATTGGCCGCCGTGATGAACTGGCCAAGCGGGCCCAGCGCGTACCAGTCGTCTTCCTGGTCGATGCTGTCCATCGCTTTCAGGATCAGGTCGCGCGCCTCGGACAGGTTGCTGGAGGGCAGTGGCGCGGTCTTGGTCGTGGGCTTGTCGGTGGTGTCCGCACCTTCAAGGTTCTCGAGGAAGATGAACCGCTTGCAGGCCTTGCGGAACGCCTCGGGCGTTTTCTGCGCGCCGATGCCGAAGACATCCAGCCCCTGTTCGCGGATGCGGCTGGCCAGTCGCGTGAAATCGCTGTCGGACGAGATCAGCACGAACCCGTCGAACCGTCCCGAATGCATGAGGTCCATCGCGTCGATCACCAGCGCGATATCGGAGGCGTTCTTGCCCACGGTATTGGCCGGCTGGTGATGCGGGACCAGCCCGAATTCGGCCTGCACCTTGTTCCAGCCGCTCATCTGCGTGCTGGAGAAATCGCCATAGACGCGCCGGACGCTGGCCTCGCCCATCCCGGCGATCTCCTCGAATATGGCGCGGGTCCATTTCGGCGAGGTGTTGTCGGCGTCGATCAGCACGGCCAGAAGCGGCGGGCGGGCGGGGTTTTCCATGGGTCTGTCCAGTCTGTCAGGTTGCGCGCGCCGCCGCATCGGGCAGCAGGCTGCGATACATCACCAGCGCGTCCACATATCCCTGCGTGGGATGCAGATAGGCACCGGGCAGGCGGCCCGCGATCTGAAACCCGGCGGTCTGCCACAGGGCCACGGCGCGGGTATTGGTACTGATCACGAAATTGAACTGCATGGCACGGTAGCCCGATTGCGCGGCACGGTCCAGCGCCTCGGCCAGCATGGCGCGGGCCACGCCGCGCCCCTGTGCGGCAGCCGCCGTCACGAAGCCGCAGTTGCAGACATGCGCGCCGCCACCTTCGGCATTGGGCCGGATGTAATAGCTGCCCAGCACCACGCCATCGGCCTCGGCCACCCGCACCTCGCGCCCCGGCCCGAACCAGTAGGCCAGCGCGTCGGCCTCGGAAATGGCGGGGTCGATGGCATAGGTCTCGCCCGCGCGGAACGCGGGCCGCAGGATATCCCACACCGCCGCGCGATCCGCTGCGGTCGCCGCGCGCATCGTCACGTCACCCATTGCGCCACCCTGCTTCATCTTGCCAAAAATACTCCCGCCGGAGGCACCGACATCACGGCAGGCACCTCCGCCGGAAGAGGGATCAAAAGGTGACGACCGCGCGGATCGACTTGCCTTCGTGCATCAGATCGAAGCCGTGGTTGATCTCGTCCAGGCTCAGGGTGTGGGTGATCATCGGGTCGATCTCGATCTTGCCGTCCATGTACCAGTCGACGAATTTCGGCACATCCGTGCGGCCCTTTGCGCCGCCAAAGGCCGTGCCTTTCCAGACGCGGCCTGTGACCAGCTGGAAGGGGCGCGTCTGATTTCAGCGCCCGCGGGGCCACGCCGATGATGACCGAGACGCCCCAGCCGCGATGCGAGCATTCCAGCGCGTCGCGCATCACCTTGACGTTGCCGGTGGCGTCGAAGGAGTAATCCACGCCGCCGATATGGTCGATCCCGCGCTTGGTCAGGTTGACGATCTCCTGCACCACGGATCCTTCGATCCTTGGACGGGTTGATGAAATGGGTCATCCCGAACTTGCGTGCCATCGCTTCCTTGTCGTCGTTCAGATCGACGCCGATGATCATGTCGGCACCCGCCATCCGCAGGCCCTGAATCACGTTCAGCCCGATCCCGCCCAGACCGAAGACGGCCGCGGTCGATCCGATCTCGACACCGGCGGTGTTGATCACCGCACCGATGCCCGTGGTCACGCCGCAACCGATGTAGCAGATCTTGTCGAAGGGCGCGTCGTCGCGCACCTTGGCCAGCGCGATCTCGGGCATGACCGTGTGATTGGCGAAGGTCGAGCAGCCCATGTAGTGATAGATCGGCGTGCCATCCAGCATGGAAAAGCGCGTGGTGCCATCGGGCATCAGCCCCTGGCCCTGGGTGTTGCGGATCGCGGTGCACAGGTTGGTCTTGCCCGACAGGCAGGAATAGCACTCGCGGCATTCCGGCGTGTAGAGCGGGATCACGTGATCGCCGGGTTTCAGCGTGGTCACGCCCTCGCCCACTTCGAGCACGATGCCCGCGCCCTCATGGCCCAGAATGCAGGGGAACAGCCCCTCGGGGTCGGCGCCGGAGCGGGTGAATTCATCCGTGTGGCAGATGCCCGTCGCCTTGATCTCGACCAGGACCTCGCCCTTCTTCGGGCCCTCGAGGTTCACGTCCATCACTTCCAGCGGTTTGCCGGCCTCAAGGGCCACGGCGGCACGTGTGCGCATGTCTTGCATCCTCCTGTTGTCGGGCGCCACTTTTTGCGAAAGCGCGCCGATATTCAACCTCCTCCTACCCGGCGGCGTGGTTTGGGTCTAGGCTGCAAGCGGATCAATTGTCGCAAAGGCCGACATTCATGCGCTACACTGCAACCGCCGCGCTTGGCGCATTCCTGTTTCTGGTGGCCTGCATGCCCGAAGACCCTGCACCCGATCCTGTTGCCCTGCCGTCCGAGGACGCCTGCGGCGCGGCGGCGCTGCAATCGCTGGTGGGGCAACCCATTGCGGATCAGGATTTTTCCGGCCTCGGCGCCGCGCGGCGGATCATGGCGGATGGCAGCCCGATGACGATGGATTACCGCGCCGACCGCCTGAACGTGACCCATGACGCGCAGGGCCGGATCACCCGGATCTGGTGCGGCTGAGGGCCCGGACTCAACTCTGCGCGAGGGCGGCGCTAGATAAGAACAAATAGTGAACAAAGTGCCGCAAAGCTGCCCATGGCCCCGAAACGAATCCTTTCGCTCTGGTTTCCCCGCCTTGGCGCGGAACGGCTGCTGCGTGCGCTGCGCGGCCTGCCCGATACGCCTTTCGCGGTGATCGAACAGACAGGGCAGATGCAGCGGATCGCCTCGGTCTCGGTGCTGGCGCAGGCGGCGGGGGTCTATCCGGGTCAGCCGCTGCGCGATGCGCTGGCGATCTGCCCCGCACTGGTGACGCAGGCCCGCGATGCAGCGGCAGAGGCGGCGTTTCTGACCCGGTTGCGCCGCTGGGCCGGGCGCTGGTCGCCGCTGGTGGCGGAAGAACCACCCGATGCGCTGGCCCTCGACATCACAGGTTGCGCGCATCTGTTCGGGGGCGAGGCGGCGATGATCGACCAGATCGGCGCGGCGCTGGAGGGGATGGGCCTGTCAGTGCAGGCGGGGCTGGCCGATACGCCGGGGGCGGCCTGGGCGCTGGCGCGTCACGCCGGAGGTCGCGCCGCCACAGGCCGCAGCGGCGACGCCATCCAGCAAGAGGCGCGGGCCACACGGTCGCGCGCCGCGACACGGCCACGGCATGGACAGGGGCGCCGCCGCCATCACGACCTTCGCCCCCGCCATCGCGCCCGTGGGCCAGACCCATTCCGCCATCGCCCGCCTGCCCGTCGCGGCCTTGCGTCTGGACCCCGCGACAGTCGCGGAACTGACCCGGCTGGGCCTGCGCCATGTGGGCGACCTGACGGGTCAGCCGCGCGCGGCCCTGGCGCGGCGCTTCGGCAAGGGGCTGGTGCTGCAGGCTGGATCAGGCCTTGGGCAGCGCCCCCGAACCGATCAGCCCGGCGCGCCCCGATACGGCCTTCGCCACGCGGATCAGCCTGCCCGAGCCTATCGGGCTGGAGGCGGATATGCTGGCCGCCCTCGACCGTCTGCTGCCGCGCCTGTGCGAGATGCTGCGCGACAAGCGGCAGGGCGCACGGATCGTCCGGCTGGAGGCCTGGCGCAGCGATGGCGGGCGGCAGGAGATCACGCTGACGCTGGCGCGCGCCAGCCATGATCCCGCGCGTATCCGCCCGCTGCTGGCCATGCGGCTGAACACGATCGACGCGGGATTCGGGATCGACATGTTCCGGCTCGAGGCGCTGCGCACCGAACCCCTGCATGACAAACAGGCCAGCGGCCATCTGGACGCCGCCCAGGCCGCCGCAAGCCGCGCCGCGCGCGATACCGCGCTCGAGGATCTGATGACCCGCATCGGGGCCCGCATCGGGATGGAGGCGATCACCCGTCACCATCCCGGCAACAGCCACATCCCGGAGAAAGCCGCGCAGGTTCTGGCCGCCGCCTGGTCGGAGCCCGCGCCCGACTGGCCCGCGCCGCCCGCGCCGCGCCCCGCGCTGCTGTGGCGGCCGGAACCCGTGACCGCGCCCGAGACACCCCACCCGCCCGCGCGATTCCGCTGGCGGCGGCGCGATCTGGCGCTGGCCTGCGCGCAAGGTCCCGAACGCATCGCGCCGGAATGGTGGCTGGACGAACCCGACTGGCGCAGCGGCACGCGCGATTACTGGATCGTCACCACGACCTGCGGCACGCGTCTGTGGCTGTTCTTCGCCCATGGCGCCACGATGTCGCGTGGCTGGTTCTGCCATGGCAGCTTTGCCTGATGCCTGAGCCGTTGATGTGAGTATTTTTGGCAAGATGAAGGATCGGCGCGCGCAGCTTCATCTTGCTGAAAATACTCATCCGCGACGGGGCGCGGGGCACGACACCTCAGACGGCGCGCAGCCCGCCCAGCACGAAATCCGCCGCCAGATCGGCATAGGCCGCGCGGCTGAGGCCCTTGCCGGGGCGGTGCCACATGTAGAACCAGTTGAGGATGCCGAAGACCGACATGGTCAGCCGCGCGCAGGCGGTCCGCGTCCAGACCCGGCGCGCTCGGCATGCCACCGCCTCGGACATGATGGTGACCAGCCGCCGTTGCAGCGCGATCAGCGGGGCCTGGCGTTCCGGCGGCAGGGTCGCCAGCGCGTCGAGTTGCAGCTTGTGCTCGGCATCGGCATCCTCGTAGGCCGGATAGCACCGCGCGGATCAGCGCCGCGGATCCCGTCGCCGCGCGCGGCCTCGACCACCTCGACCAGCGCGCCCAGATGAGTCGTCGAGGATGTCGAACAGCAGCGCTTCCTTGCTGGCATAGTAGTGATAGATCAGCGCCTTGGACACGCCGCAATGTTTCGCGGCCCCGGTCATCGAGGCGCGGTCATAGCCGTGTGCGGCGAAATAGTCCGCCGCGCCCTTGCGCAGGGCCGCGCGTTTCTCGTCGTGATCGCGTGCCATGCCCGCGCGCCATGCAGTCGCCTCAGTCATCCCTTCGGGCGGTTGTCGACGATGCGCACGGCCTTGCCCTCGCTGCGGGCCACGCCGCCCGGATCGGCGACATGCACCTTCACCGAGATGCCGACCGTCTGCTTGATCCGGTGCGCCATGATCCCGTGGCCGCCGCCTCGCGTCCCGTGGCGGCTGAACGCCTTCGCAGGCCTCGACATGAGCACGCGCATCTCGTCCATCCGGTCCGGGCGGTGCAGCTCGATCTGGAAATGCGGGGCAAGGTCGCGGCACCGCCATCAGCTGTTCCTCGATCTGGGTCGGGAAGACGTTGACGCCGCGCAGGATGATCATGTCGTCGCTGCGCCCGGTGATCTTTTCCATCCGCCGCATGCGTGCGCGCGGTGCCGGGCAGCAGCCGGGTCAGGTCGCGGGTGCGGTAGCGCATGATCGGGAAGGCCTCCTTGGTGAGCGAGGTGAAGACCAGCTCGCCCAGCTCGCCGTCGGGCAGCACCTCGCCGGTTTCGGGGTTGATCACCTCGGGATAGAAATGATCCTCCCAGATGTGCAGCCCGTCCTTGGTCTCCACGCATTCGTTGGCGACGCCCGGCCCGATCACCTCGGACAGCCCGTAGATATCGACCGCGTGCATGTCGAAGGCATCCTCGATCTCGCGGCGCATGGCGTTGGTCCAGGGTTCGGCCCCGAAGATGCCCACCTTGAGCGGCGATTTGCGCGGGTCGAGGCCCTGGGCGGCGTATTCGTCGAGGATCGACAGCGCGTAGGAGGGGGTGACGGTGATGCCGTCGGCGCCGAAATCCTCGATCAGGCGGACCTGGCGCTGGGTCATGCCGCCCGAGACCGGCACCGTGGTCAGCCCCAGCTTTTCCGGCCCCAGATGGATGCCGAGACCCCCGGTGAACAGGCCATAGCCATAGGCGTTGTGCAGGATGTCGCCCGGGTCGCAGCCCCGAGGCGCGCAAGCGACCGCGCCACGACCGTGCCCCAGATATCCAGATCGTTGCGCGGTATAGCCGACCACGGTGGGCTGGCCGGTGGTGCCGGACGAGGCATGGATCCGCGCGATCTGTTCGCGCGGCACGGCGAACATGCCGAAGGGGTAGTTGTCGCGCAGGTCGCTGCTTGGTCGGTGAAGGGAAACTCTGGCCAGGTCCGACAGGGATTTGCAGATCGTCCGGATGCACGCCGGCCGCGTCGAAAGCTGCGCCTTGTAGTGGGGCACGTTGTCATAGGCATGGCGCAGCGACCATTTCATCCGCTCAAGTTGCAGCGCGGCGATCTCGTCGCGGCAGGCCGTTTCGATCGGCTCCAGATCGCCGGGTTTCGGGGAGAGGTCTTCCATCACACGGCCTCCAGCATCAGGGCGATGCCCTGGCCCACGCCGATGCACATGGTGCAGATCGCGCGTCTGGCCTTGGCATCCGACAGGTTGATCGCCGCCGTCAGCGCCAGCCGCGCGCCGGACATGCCCAGCGGATGGCCCAGCGCGATGGCACCGCCATGGGGGTTCACATGGTCCGCATCATCGGGCAGGCCCAGTTGGCGCATCGTCGCCAGACCCTGGGCGGCGAAGGCTTCGTTCAGCTCGATCAAGGTCGATATCGCTGATCTTGAGGCCGTGGCGATCCAGCAGCGCCTGAGAGGCGGGCGCGGGTCCGATCCCCATGATGCGCGGGGCGCACGCCAACCGTCGCCATCGACGATGATCCGCGCCTTCGGCGTCAGGCCGTATTTCGCCACCGCATCGGCAGAGGCCACGATCAGCGCCGCCGCCCCGTCGTTGACGCCCGAGGCATTGCCCGCCGTCACGCTGCCGCCGTCGCGGAAGGGCGTGGGCAGTGCGGCCAGTTTCTCCAGCGTGGTGGCGCGGGGGTGTTCGTCCTGCGTCCACCACCACCGGATCGCCCTTGCGCTGCGGGATCGTCACGGGCGCGATTTCGCGCGCCAGACGGCCGCTCTCGATTGCCGCGATGGCGCGGGTCTGCGAGCGCAGGGCAAAGGCATCCTGATCGGCGCGGGAGATCCCGAAATCCGCGGCCACGTTCTCGGCGGTTTCGGGCATCGAATCGGTGCCGTAGGCCTTGTGCATCGCGCGGTTCACGAAGCGCCAGCCGATGGTGGTGTCGTAGATCTCGGCCCGGCGCGAAAAGGCGCTGTCGGCCTTGGGCATCACCAAGGGCGCGCGGCTCATGCTATTCGACGCCGCCTGCCATCACCACCTCGGCCTCGCCCGTCTTGACGGCGCGCGCGGCCTGCCCCACGGCATCGAGGCCCGAGCCGCAGAGGCGGTTCACCGTCACGCCCGGCACGCCTTCGCCCAGACCCGCCAGCAGCACCGCCATGCGGGCCACGTTGCGGTTGTCCTCGCCCGCCTGATTGGCGCAGCCCATGATCGCCTCGTCCACCGTCATGCCGGGGAATTGCGCCATGACCGCGCGGATCACGCCCGCCAGCATGTCATCGGGACGCACCGAGGACAGCGCCCCGCCATAGCGTCCGATAGGGGTGCGCAGCCCCTCGCACAGGAATGCCTCTCTCATGCCTCGTCCTCCTTGAAATGGTGTCCCGGAAATTTGCCGCGACAGGCCCCGGAACAGGGCGACCTTGCGCCCGTCCCCGCCCGTCACGACGACGTCATAGACACCGGACCTGCCGGCCAGATGCGCCTCTTCAGCCGTGGCGGTCAGGAGCTCGTCCTTCTTGCCGGGGCTGAGAAAGGTGATGGTGTTCTCCTGTGCCACGACCAGCTTGTTATGGCTGTTGCAGGCATAGGCAAAGGCCGTATCGGCCAGCGTGAAGATATAGCCGCCGTGACAGATGCCATGTCCGTTCAGGTGGTCGGGGCGGACCTTCATGGTCATCACCGCCTGACCGGGGGCGACACGGACCAGCACCATCTCCAGCCATGGGCCGCCACATCGGTGGACCACATCGCAGCGGCCGAGCGTTCGGCGCGTTCCTGCAGGCGTCATGGTCTCTCCTCCCCGTGACAGTGAGGTCAACCTGCACAAAACCGACCACGCGGTCAAGAGTATTGATTTGCCCGGAAACCTGCGCCATGCTGCGCGCCAGACAGCGCGATCTCAAGGGAGGATTTCCGATGCTCAGACCCCATAGCTATGCCTGCGGCCAGTGGATCGCACCGGGTGATGCGGCGACGGATATCATCGGCCCCGTGACCGGGCAGGTCATCGCGCAAGCGGGGGGCGCGCCCCTCGACATGCAGGCGATGCTGGATCATGCACGGGGCGTCGGTGGCCCGGCCCTGCGCGCCATGAGCTTTCATGACCGCGCCCGGATGATCAAGGCGCTGGCGGCGTATCTGGATGAGCGCAAGGAAGCAGCTTTATGCGCTGAACCCGCTGACAGGTGCCACGCGCCGCGATGGCTGGGTCGATATCGACGGCGGCATCGGCACCATGGGGCTGTTCGCGTCCAAGGGACGGCGCGAGATGCCGGACGGGCATGTCTATATCGACGGCGATGTCGAAATGCTCAGCCGCAAGGGCACGCTTCCTTGGCCAGCATGTCGCGGTGCCGCTGCAAGGCGTGGCGGTGCATATCAACGCCTTCAACTTCCCGGTCTGGGGGATGCTGGAAAAGCTGGCGCCTGCGCTGCTGGCCGGTGTGCCCTCGATCGTGAAACCCGCGACGCAGACCTGCTACCTGACCGAGGCTTGCGTTCGGCTGATCATCGACAGCGGCATCCTGCCCGAGGGTGCGGTGCAACTGGTGATCGGGCGCACGGGCGACCTGCTGGACCGCTTGGGCGCGCAGGATGTGGTGGCCTTTACCGGATCGGCCGATACCGCGCTGATGCTGCGCGGCAACCCGGCGCTGATGCGCCACTCGACGCGCTTCATGGCCGAGCAGGACAGCCTGAACGCCTCGATCCTCGGTCCCGACGCGGCGGCCGGACAGCGCCGAATTCGACGCTGTTCATCAAGGAAGCGGCTGACCGAGATCACGACCAAGGCCGGGCAGAAATGCACCGCCATGCGCCGCCTGATCGTGCCCGCGGCGCAGATGGAAGCAGTCGCCGAGGCGCTGACCGACAAAGCTGGCGGCCATCACCGTCGGCGATCCGGCGGCCGAGGGCGTGCGGATGGGGGCGCTGGCCTCGCATGCGCAGAAGGCCGATGTGCTGGCGCGGCTGACGCAATTGCAGACCGAGGCGCGGCTGATCCATGGCGATCCCGCGCGCATGACGACTGGTGGATGCGGACCCGGATCAGGCCTTCCTGCCGCCGATGCTGCTGGCATGCGCCGACCCCGATGCCGCGCGACCGCGTGCATGAGGTCGAGGCCTTCGGCCCCGCTCTCCACCCTGATGCCCTACCGCGATACCGCCCATGCGGCGGCACTGGCCAATCGCGGCGGCGGCTCGCTGGTGTCCTCGCTCTTCACCGACGATCCGGGCGTGGCGCGGGCCATCGTGCTGGACAGCGCCGCCTGGCATGGCCGCATCTACATCAACAATGCCACCATCGGCGGCGGAGGCCACGGGCCATGGCGCGCCCCTGCCGCATATGGTCCATGGCGGGCCGGGCCGCGCAGGCGGCGGCGAGGAGCTGGGCGGCATTCGCGGCGTGATGCATTACATGCAGCGCACCGCCATCCAGGGCAGCCCCGACATGCTGAGCGCGATCACCGGCACATGGGTGCAGGGAAGTGCGACCGACGACGGGACCCACCCATCCGTTCCAGCGGACATTCACGGAGATCCGGATCGGCGAGACGATCCACACCGATCGCCCGCACCGTCACGCTGGAGGATATCGAGCATTTCGCCCATTTCACCGGCGACACCTTCTACGCCCATATGGACGAGGACGCCGCCCGCGCGAACCCGTTCTTTCCCGGGCGCGTGGCGCATGGCTACCTGCTGCTCAGCTTCGCGGCGGGTCTGTTCGTGCAGCCCGATCCCGGCCCGGTGCTGGCCAATACCGGGCTCAACGCCCTCAGCTTCCAGAAACCCGTCAGCCCCGGCGACAGCATCCGCGTGCGCGCTGACCTGCAAGCGCAAGACGCGGCGCACCGACAGCTATGGCGAGGTGGCCTGGAACGCGACCCTGACCAATCAGGACGGCGATCAGGTGGCGCGAATACGAGCTTCTGACGATGGTGGCCTATGACCGGCCCTGAGGCGGACAAGGGCTTCTTCTTGCTTTAAATATCCATCTGCACCCGCCGCATGTCACAAACGGTTCAGTTGCGCGCGCAATGCGTGTAACAGGCGGATATGGACCCGCTTGAACCTGTCATTGACCGCGCTGCATGGCGAATCCCGTCTGCGGGTCTGGTCGCTGGTCATCACCGTTTTCGGCGATTGCGTGCAGCATCGCGGCGGCGCGATCTCGACCGCGCGACTGGGGCGGCTGCTGGGCCGGATCGGGGTGGAGCCGGGCGCGCTGCGCACCGCCCTGTCACGGCTGGGCGCGCGATGGCTGGGTCGATAGCGAACGGGCCGGTCGCATCAGCCATTACCGCCTCAGCCCGTCGGGTCTTGCCCGCTTTACCGAGGCCACCAGCCGCATCTATGCGCCCCCGCGCCCGTCCGCCGTCACCGAATGGGCGCTGTCGTCCGAGGGCACGCCACAGACCGCTGTCGCCCTTGGCGGTCTGTGGCTGGCCCCGGCTGATACACCGCAGACACCGCGCCCTGCCTTACGCCTTGTCGGGCCATCTCACGGATCTTGCGCCCGCCATGCGCGACAGCCTGATCAGCGCCGAACATGCCGCGGCCCTGCGCCGCCTGATGACCGATCTCGACCGGCTTGATGGATTGGCCTCCGATCCGCTGACCCATGCGCCGCGCGTATCCTTCTGATCCATCGCTGGCGGCGGATCGTGCTGCGCTACCCTGACCTGCCGCCCGAAGTGCTGCCCGCCGACCTTGCCAGCGCAGGCGCCGCGTGCGCGCGGTGGCGGCGGCCTATCAGGCACCTGACCTCCGGCACCGAGGCCTGGCTGGACAGCGCCGAGGGTGAAATCGCCGCCATGCCCCCGGCCGATGCCAGCCTCGCGCGGCGTTTCCGCGGGGCCTGATCCGCTGAGGGGTTGATTTCGTCCGGCATCGGCGCAACTCTGGGCGCATGACCGCGCAACCACCCATCCCGATCACAACCGCGCAGGCACCTGAACAGGTCGCCTTTGACCGGCTCGAACTGGGGCAGATCCTCACGCTTTACGGGCGCATGGTGGCCATGGGCGAGTGGCGCGACTACGGGATTTCCCACCTGCGCGAGGTCGCCGTCTTCTCGATCTTCCGGCGCACGGCGGAGAATCCGATCTACCGGATCGAAAAACGGCCCAAACTGCGCAACAAGCAGGGTCTTTATGCCGTGATCGGCATGGATGGCCAGGTGCTCAAGCGCGGGCAGGATCTGCACGCGGTGCTGCGGGTGCTGGAACGCAAGCTGATCCGCGCGGTGGAGTGACGCTTGCGACATCCGCACCGCCAAACCGCATGATCCGTCATGTCGCCATCATCGGTGCGGGCCTGATCGGGGCAAGCTGGGCCGCGCTTTTCCTGTCTAGGGGGCTGCGGGTCACGGTCAGCGATCCCTCGCAAACGGCGCTGGACGGTCTTGCCCCTTTCATCACCGCCGCCTGGCAGGATCTGGCGCAGCTGGACGATATCGCCGCTGCGCCGCCGCTCGACCGTCTGCAGATGACGCAGGATATCGCTACGGCCTGCACCGGCGCCGACATGGTGCAGGAATGCGGCCCCGACCGTATCGCGATCAAGCGCCAGATCGTGGCGCAGATCGAAACCACCCTTGCGCCTGATGCGATCATCGCCTCCTCGACCTCGTCGCTCATGGCCAGCGACATTCAGGACGGGGCGCAGCATCCGGCGCGCATCCTTGTGGCGCATCCGATGAACCCGCCCCATCTGGTGCCGCTGGTGGAGTTGGTGGCAGGTCGCGCGACCGATCCGGCCTGCATCGCCACCGCGCGCGCCTTTTATGACGGTATCGGGCGCGTCACCGTGGTCGTGCAAAAGGAACGCGTGGGCCATCTGGCGAACCGCCTGACATCGGCCCTCTACCGCGAGGCGGTCAGCCTTGTCGCCGAAGGCGTCGCCTCGGTCGCGGATGTGGACCGCGCCATCGCCCATGGCCCCGGATTGCGCTGGGCCTTCATGGGGCCGCATCTGACCTATCATCTGGGCGGTGGCGCGGGGGGCTATCGCCATTACCTCGACCATCTGGGGCCCACGCAGGTGGCGCGCTGGGCCGATCAGACCACGCCTGACCTGACGCCTGAACTGATCAAAACCCTCGTGGCCGGGGTCGAGGCCGCGACCGAGGGTGAAAGTACCGAGGACCTCGCCCGCCGCCGCGATGCGGCGCTGGTCGCCCTGGCCCGGCTGAAACGCGACCTGGGGGCCTGACCGCCCCCTTCATCTTGCCAAAAATACTCAAGAAACCGCGCTCGCCTCAGCCCGGACGGCGATGTGCGGTCACGGCTCCACCGCCCTGCGCCTCGATCCGCGCCAGCGCCTCGGCCAGACCTTCGAAGGCCACGACCATGTGATGCGCGTTGGCATGCAGGATCGTCTCGGGGCCCGACACCCAGGCGACATGCCCTTTCCAGAACAGCAGATCGCCACGGCGCGGCGGGCTGCCATCTGTCACGGGCGCGCCCAGTCCGGCGGCCTGCAGATCGCTGTCGCCGGGGCAGGCGAGTCCGCAGGCAAGGCAGGCGGCCTGCACCAGACCCGAGCAGTCTATCCCGAAGGCGCTGTTGCCCCCCCAGAGGTAAGGTGTGCCCAGCAGCAGGGTCGCCACGGTGACGGGATCCTCCTCCACCTCCCCGACCGGGGCCAGATGCGCGGCGGGCACATAGCCCGCATCGGTCAGGATGAACCGCCCCTCCTGCCCCATGTGGCGCAGGCGGCTGCCGAAACTGAACCCGACAAGATCGGGTGACTTGATATCCGCTTTTTCGTAGGCATGGGTGGCGCGCACGCGGACCCGCAGATCGGGGACCTGCCCTTCGTGAAGCGCCCCGGTGGGCAGGTAGCCGACATAGCCATCGCGCGCGGCCTGAACGAAACTCCAGCCGTCATGATCCTCGTAAACGGTCACAGCCTCGCCGCGCAGCAGTTCTCGGTCGCGCCGCCCCTTGGGTGCATCGCGCAGCGCCACGACGGCGGGCGTAACCAGACGCGTCCAGCCTTCGACATAGCGCGCGGCCTTCACCTGCCCTTGCAGGGACAGCGCCGCTACACGCCCGTTCGCGGGTGTCAGGCGACGATCACGGCTCACAGGCCCAGCACCTCGGGCAGCGCCTCCAGCAGCGCGCGCGCGCCCATGCCCACCCCGCCCTTGGGGCGCGCGGGGGCTGCGCTGGGCTGCCAGCCGTAGATGTCGAAATGGGTGTAGCGCGCGTCTTCGCCCGCGAAACGGCGCAGGAACAGCGCCGCCGTGATGGCCCCTGCGAAGCCGCGATTTCGGCGCATTGTCCAGATCGGCGATGCCCGGCTCGATATCCGCCTCATAGGGTGTCCAGAAGGGCAGACGCCAGACCGGGTCGGCGACGCGCACGGCCGCGCCGTCGAGCGCTGCCGCAATCGCTGCATCATCGGTGAAATAGGGCGCGAGGTCCGGCCCCACCGCCACCCGCGCCGCGCCCTGTCAGCGTGGCCATGGACACCATCAGATCGGGGTTTTCCTCGGCGCCCAGCGCCAGCGCATCGGCCAGCACCAGCCGCCCCTCGGCATCGGTGTTGTTGATCTCGACCGTCAGGCCCTTGCGCGAGGGCAGGATGTCACCGGGCCGCATGGCGCGCCGCGCTGATCGCGTTTTCCACCGCGGGGATCAGCACGCGCAGCCGGACCTTAAGGCCAAGCGCCATGATCATATGCGCCAGCCCCAGCACCGTGGCCGCGCCGCCCATGTCCTTTTTCATCAGACCCATGGAGGAGGAGGGTTTGATGTTCAGCCCGCCGGTGTCGAAACAGACCCCCTTGCCCACAAGCGTCAGGCGCGGCCCCGCGTCGCCCCAGCGCAGGTCGATCAGCCGCGGGCGCTGCGCCGCCGCGCGGCCCACCGCGTGGATCATGGGAAAGTTCTGCTCCAGCAGCGCCGCGCCACGGATGACTTGCGTCTTTGCCCCGTGACGCGCCGCCAGATCGAGACAGGCCGCCTCCAGCGCGTCCGGCCCCATGTCATTGGCGGGCGTGTTGATCAGGTCGCGGGTCAGCGCCTCGCCCGCCGCGATCACCTCGAGCCGCGCGGCATCCACACCTTCGCAGGTGCCACCAGCCGGGCCGGGTTGCGGGTCTGGCTGCGGTAGCGGTCAAAGGCATAGGCCGACAGCAGCCAGCCCAGCGCCTCTTCCTCCGCGCGGTCCTCTGGCAGGCCCGACGCGATGCGGTAGGTCCCGCCCGGCAAGGCACTGGCCGGCGGCCGCCAGATGAAAGCGCCCGCGCGCGCGCTGCGCCGCGCTGCCATAGCCTGCCAGCACCATGGCGGGCCTGCCGTCCTCGTCCGGGACAAGGACAGTGCTTGCCCAGCGCGCCGGAAAAACCGGCCGCCCGCACCCAGCGCGTCACCCGGTCGGGCTGTCCGGCCAGCCAGTCATCCAGCGCTGCGGCTTCGATCACATGCACGGGCAGCGCATCTGCACTGGCGGGGGCGAATGTCAGGGTCATGGGCGGGCCTTTCCGGGCTTGATCTGTCACAGGGCCGACGCGGCGACAGCGCACCGCGTCTTGGCCGCAGCCTATCCGTCCTGCCCGCGACCGCAAGAGGGCCCGCGACGCCCGGATCAGACCGACAGGTCCTGCAGGTCCCAGACCGCGGTCAGCGACCGTTCGCCGATCCGCAGCAGCCGCGCCAGGGTCGCGGCCAGCGCGTTGGCATCGACCGGCGTCGATACAGGCGATCACATCGCGCGCCGACGCGGGCCAGCGCATGCATCCCGATCTGCTCGGCGATCGCGGCCAGGCACCGCACATTCTTGCGCAGGTCCGCCGAATCGGCCCTGCCGGTACATCCGCTCGCGCATGGGCCAGCCGCGCCGCCAGTTCCTCCATCGCGCGGCAGACCACATCCTCGGCCCCCGCCTCGCCCAGTTGTGCATAGAGTTCGCCCAGCCGATCCGGATCCAGCCGGACCCTTTCGTCCTGCGACAACATCACTACCTGTTCCACCATCTCACCCTTGATGCCACGCCCCCACGGCGCGGCGACATGTGCCTTGGCAGAGGTTCCCAAAAGGTTGAGGCGGGCCTGTGTTTTCGCTCGAATTCTCGGAGAATACGCACTAAGACCACGAGCCAGCGGCTGGTGCCGCCGACCGCAAACAAAACCAGGGATCACCTCATGGACCATGCCAAACCCTTGCCCGGCTATCTGATCCAGCGGTATCACGGGTGGAAGGCCACTTCCTATGCCGAAAACCAGAGCTGGTACCGGCGGCTGGCCGAAATCGGGCAGCATCCGCGCGCCATGGTGATTTCCTGCTGCGACAGCCGGGTGCATGTCACCTCGATCTTCGGGGCGGATCAGGGCGAGTTCTTCATCCATCGCAACATCGCCAACCTGGTCCCGACATACGAACCCGATGGCGAGCAGCACGGCACCTCGGCCGCGGTGGAATATGCGGTGAGCGTGCTCAAGGTCGCGCATCTGATCGTGCTGGGTCATTCCACCTGCGGCGGGGTGCAGGGCTGTCTCGACATGTGCACCGGCAAGGCCCCGGAACTGGAGCAGAAAAGCAGCTTCGTCGGCCGCTGGATGGATATCCTGCGCCCCGGCTATGAGCGGGTCAAGGACATGGCCGATCCGGTCGCGCAACTGACGTGCGCTGGAAAAGCAGGCGGTGCTGGTGTCGCTGGACAACCTGATGACCTTCCCTCTGGTCGCCGAGGCGGTGAAGGGCGGACGGCTGACGGTTGCACGGTCTCTGGACCGATATCGGCGAGGGATCGCTGGAGTATTTCGACCCGTCGCAAACGGGAATTCCTGCCTGTTTGACTGACCAGCATCACGATCTGATCCGCAGGACGCAGTTGCGGGGACGGTAGACTATGGACGGCATACTTGCGCTGGCGGGCGCCAACCTGATCTCGCCGATCATCCTGTCTTCGCGCTGGGGCTTTTCGCGGCGCTGGCGCGGTCCGACCTGACCGTCCCCGAGGCGGTGGCCAAGGGCATGTCGATCTACCTGCTTTTCGCCATCGGCTTCAAAGGCGGGGTCAGCTGTCGCCGACGCACGGGATCGATGTGACGCTGGGCCTGTCGCTGCTGGCGGGCGTGATCCTGTCGGCGGCGCTGCCGCTGATCGCCTTTGCCCTGCTGCGGGCTGCTGACCCGGCTCGACCGGACCGATGCCGCGGCCGTGGCGGCGCATTACGGCTCGATCTCGATCGTGACCTTCGTGGCCGCGTCCTCGGTCCTTGAAGGGCGCGGGCATCGCCTACGAGGGCTACATGGTCGCCGTCGCCGCCGCGATGGAGGCCCCGGCGATCCTCTCGGCGCTGTGGCTGGTGGCGCGGCGGATCGGGCGGCGAGAAGATGGATGCCGGGCTGTGGCACGAGATCCTGCTGAACGGCTCGATCGTGCTGCTGCTCGGGCTCTTTCCTGATCGGCTGGATCACCGGCGCCGAGGGCTGGCCGAGATCGACAGCTTCATCGTGGCCCCGTTCAAGGGCGTGCTGTGCCTGTTCCTGCTGGACATGGGGCTGGTCGCCGGGCGGGGCCTGCGCGAGGGCCGCGCGGTGTTCTGGGCGCCGGGCGCGCTGGCCTTCGGCGTGATCATGCCGCTGATCGGGCGGCCTTCGGGCTGGCGGCGGGCCTGCTGCTGGGCCTGTCGACGGGCGGCGTGGCGCTGATGATGGTGCTCTGCGCCTCGGCCAGCTATATCGCGGTGCCCGCGGCCATGCGCGTGGCCCTGCCCGAGGCGAACCCGTCGATCTACCTGACGCTGTCGCTGGGCGTGACCTTTCCCTTCAACCTGACCCTCGGCATTCCGCTTTACCTGGCGGTGGCCAGTGGCCCTTACCGGAGGCTGACCGATGCAGACCCACAAGGCCAAACGCGTCGAGATCACCATCGAGGCCGTGATGCAGAACCGCCTGACCGATGCGCTGCACGAGGCCGGTGTGACCGGCTTCACCATCCTGCCGGTGCTGGGCGGATCGGGCCGGTCCGGCGACTGGACCCGCGAGGGACAGGTCGGCCGCGCCGGCGGCATGGTGCAGGTGGTCTGCATCATCCGCCCCGAGCGGCTGGACGCGCTGCTCGACGCGGCCTTCGCGGTGGTGGAACGCCATATCGGCGTGGTCTGCGTCACCGATTGCGACGTGCTGCGGGCCGAGCGGTTCTGAGGATCGGTCATCGCCGTCCGGCCCCACCGGCAGGCCAGAGGCGACACCGCAAAAAGAAAACCCCCGGTGCAGGTTTCACTGCATCGGGGGTTTCGTTTTGTCTTGCCGCAAGAGGCCCGGATCAGCCCTTTTTCAGAACCCGCTGGCCCAGCACTTCGGCGATCTGCACCGCGTTCAGCGCAGCGCCCTTGCGCAGGTTGTCCGACACGCACCACAGGTTGATGCCGTTGTCGATCGTGCTGTCCTGCCGGATGCGGCTGATGAAGGTGGCGTAATCGCCCACGCATTCGACCGGGGTGACGTAGCCGCCGTTCTCGCGCTTGTCGATCACCATGATACCGGGCGCTTCACGCAGGATGTCGCGGGCCTCGTCCTCGTCCAGGATGATCCTCGAACTCGATGTTGATCGCTTCGGAATGGCCGACGAAGACCGGCACGCGCACGCAGGTGGCCGTGACCTTGATCTTGGGATCGAGGATCTTCTTGGTCTCGGCCACCATCTTCCATTCTTCCTTGGTCGATCCATCCTCGAGGAAGACGTCGATATGCGGGATCACGTTGAAGGCGATCTGCTTGGTGAACTTGCGCGGCAGGCTTGTCGTCGGTGGGGTTGTAGATGCTCTTGGTCTGGTCCCACAGCTCGTCCATGCCTTCCTTGCCCGCGCCCGACACGGATTGATAGGTGCTGACCACCACGCGCTTGATCCGCGCGCGGTCGTGCAGCGGCTTGAGCGCCACGACCATCTGCGCGGTCGAGCAGTTGGGGTTGGCGATGATGTTCTTCTTGGAATAGCCGTAGATCGCATCGGCGTTCACTTCGGGCACGATCAGCGGCACGTCCGGGTCGTAGCGATAGAGCGACGAGTTGTCGATCACGATGCAGCCCGACCGCCGCCGCCTTGGGCGCATAGATCTTGGTCGCCTCGGAGCCGACGGCGAACAGGGCCATGTCCCATCCGGTGAAGTCGAAGGTGTCCAGATCCTTGGTCTTGAGGGTCTTGTCGCCAAAGCTGATCTCGGTGCCCAGGGATTTGCGGCTGGCCAGGGCCACGATCTCATCCACGGGGAACTGGCGCTCGGCCAGGATGTTCAGCATTTCACGGCCCACGTTACCCGTGGCACCGACGACGACAACCTTGTAGCCCATCTGGGACAACTCCTTATGTTCAGAACGTCGCGCTCATATCGCAGCTTGTCCCTGAATTAAAGCGGATTCGCCCTAATCCAGCCGGTCGCGGCTGAACAGATAGACAACCAGCCCGATCAGGACGAGCAAGGCGAAGAAGCCGAACAGCACCGCATAGGGCTGCCCCGCCGGGGCGGCAGGGTCGGCCACGGCGCGGTAGAGCGGTCCTGTCGCCACCTGCATCACACCCACGCCGCCGATACTGACAAGGTTCATCAGCGTGATGCCGCGCCCCGCAAGGTGCGGCGGCACGAAGCTGCGCCCATGCGCCATGATGATCGGGTAGGACATGCCGAAAAACCCCACGACCGCGAACAGGACCACAGCCGTCACGAACCCCGGCTGCGGCCAGAGCGCCAGCATCAACAGCGCCGCACCGGACAGGGCGTTGCCGCCGAAGATCACCCATTTGCGGGTGCCGAAGATGCGATCCAGCGGCCCGTAAAGAAAGGCCCCCGCGATCATGGCCAGACCCATGGCCAGCGTGGCCATGCCGATCCCGGTCTCGGTCGCGCCATGCACATCGGCAAGGTAGGGTCCGACCCACAGCCCGCGCAGCCCCGCAGCGGGGGCATAGTTCACCATCAGCAGCGGAAAGATCAGCCAGAGCGCAGGCATCCTCAGGATATCGAGGACTGAACCTTTTGCGTCGCTCACGATCCGGGGCGGGTCCTGGACCGTCAGCCAGATACCGACGGCCAGGATCAGCGACAGCGCCGACAGCCCCCAGATCGTCTCGCGCCAGCCGAAGGCACCGATGGCCCATGCCAGCGGCGCGGAGCCCGCAAGATTGCCCAGCGATCCGACGCCGATCATCATGGCGCCCAGCGTGGCGAACATGGCCGCCGGATACATCCGCGCGAAGATGAAATACGACGCCATCAGGACCGGAGAGCAGCCCACCCCGATCAGCCCCATCGCGATCCAGATTTGCTGCGGCGTGGTCGCCATGGCGAAAAGCGCGGCCCCGCCACCGCCGCCGATGGCCAGGATCACCGATGCCGTGCGCCGGGGTCCGATCCGGTCCAGCGCCGCGCCCACCGGGATCTGCGCCGCCGCGAAGGTCAGGAACCACAGGCCCGACGCGAAGGCGAGGTCTTCGGGACCGGCGCCGACATCCTCTTCCAGCACCCGCGTCAGCACCGCGAGAAAGGCCCGGAAGAACTGACTGAGGATATAGCCCGCACAGAGCAGGACCAGACCAAGACGCATCGGATTTCCTCCCCCGGAACCGAGACTTGGGTGCCATGTGCCCAAGAAATGTGCAAGACGGGAAAAGATGAACGGGCAACGCGACTTTTCCCGCTGACGCGCGGCCGGATGCGCCCATGGATGCGCGAAAATCGCCATGAGGGCCACTTGACGCGGACAGGGCGCAGGCGCATCTGATCGCCAACCCGGATGACAGGCACCGGGTCAGGGGTTCACCGCAGCCATCCAATGACAGTTCATGACTTTTCCTCCGGCGACCTGATCGCCGACCGCCGCGCGGATTACGCGCTGGCGCTGGCTGGCAGCGGCGATCTGCCGGCGGCCATCGACCTCATGCAGCAGGCGCTGGAGTTGGTGCCGGGATGGGCCGCCGGGTGGTTCCGTCTGGCCGAATGGCAAGAGGCGGCAGGCGATACGGATGCCGCCCGCGACAGTTGGCGGCGGGTGGTGGACATCGACCCTGTGGATCATCTGGGCGCAGGCCTCAGGCTTGATCTGGCGCGCGCCGTGCCTGTGGCCGAGGCGATGCCCGCCGCCTTTGTCGAAACCCTGTTCGATCAATATGCCGAACGGTTCGAGACCTCTCTGGTGGATCAGCTTGGTTATCAGGGCCCGGCGCAGATCGTGGAGGCGCTGCTGCGCGCGGGCCGGACCCGGTTCGAGCGCGTTCTGGATCTGGGCTGCGGCACCGGGCTGATGGGACAGGCGATCCGGCCCCATGCGGGCTGGCTGGAAGGCTATGACATCTCGGCGCGGATGCTGGCGCAGGCGCGGGCCAAGGGTGTCTATGACGGCCTGGACAAACGCGACCTGTCGCGGCTGGACCTTGGCGGCGCGCCCTTCGACCTGATCCTGGCCGCCGATGTGTTCATCTATGTCGGCGCGCTGGAGCAGATCGTGGGATGGGCGGCGGCCAGCCTGACCCCCGGCGGTGTATTGGCCTTCACGCTGGAGGAATTGCCCGATGACGAGGGCGATCTGCGCCTGCGCCCCTCGCGCCGCTATGCCCATGGGGCCGGATATGTGACGCGGTTGCTGGATCAGGCGGGGTTCGGCGCGCCGCAGATGAGCCGGGCCACCCTGCGGATGGATGCGGGCCAGCCCGTATCCGGGCTGACCGTCCTGTCGGTGCGCAGCCCGCAACCTTTCCGGCGCGAGACGGATGGCGAGGAAATGGCCAGCGCCTGAACGCTGGCCGCCCCCGTCAGATACCCCGTCAGATGCAGCGCCCGCCGTCCACTTCCATGGCGACGCCGGTGATCATGCTGGCTTCGTCCGAGCAGAGGAAACAGGCGGCGTTGCCCATGTCCTCGGGCGTGGAAAAGCGGCCCAGCGGGATGGTGGAGAGGAATTTCGTCCGCATCTCGGGCGTATCCTCGCCCATGAAGGATGCCAGCAGCGGCGTTTCCCCCGCCACCGGGCAGATCGCGTTGACGCGCAATTTGGACGGGGCCAGTTCCACCGCCATGGTCTTGGTCGCGGTGATCATCCAGCCCTTGGAGGCGTTATACCAGTTCAGGCGCGGACGCGGGCTGAGGCCGGCGGTCGAGGCCACGTTCAGGATCGCGCCGCCATTGGCCTTCATATGCGGCACCAGTTCGCGCGCCGTCAGGTAGACGGATTTGCAGTTCACGGCGAAGACGCGGTCGAACTCTTCCTCGGTCACCTCCTCCATCGGTTTGGGCAGATGGGTGATGCCGGCGTTGTTCACAAGGATATCGACTTGGCCGAATTCCTTGATGGCATAGGCGGCCATTTCCGCCACGCTCGCCCCGTCGGCCACGTTGCAGGCGATGGAGAGCGCGCCGTTGCCCACTTCCTCGGCCATGGCTGCCGCACCATCCGCGTTGATGTCCACCACCAGCACGCGCGCGCCCTCGGCCGCGAATTTGCGCACGATGCCTGCGCCAAAGCCGCTGGCGCCGCCTGTCACGATTGCCGTCTTTCCTGTCAGTCTCATGGTTCTTTTCCTTCAGTTCAGTGTCTGGGTATCAGCCGTGAAAGGCCGCGACGGTTTTCAGCACGGTAAAGCCATACATGCGCCTCGAACCCCTTTTCGCGGCCATGGCCGGATTTGCCCATGCCGCCGAAGGGCAGTTCCACCCCGCCGCCTGCGCCATAGTTGTTGATGAAGACCTGCCCCGCGCGGATGCGTTTGGCCATGCCGCATCTGGCGCGCGCCGTTCTGGCTCCAGACGCTGGCGACAAGGCCGTAATCGGTGCCATTGGCGATCGCCACCGCTTCCTCTTCATCCTCGAAGGGGATGACGACCTGCACCGGGCCAAAGATTTCATCGCGCGCCAGGCAATGATCGGGGCTGACGCCGGCAAACAGCGTGGGCCGCACGTAGTTGCCGCCATTGGGCGCGCTGACAAGCTGGCCCTGCCCGGCGATCTGCAAGTCGGCCCCCTTGTCGATGAAACCGCTGACGATGGCTTTCTGCTTGGCCGAAATCAGCGGGCCGACATCCAGATCGTCCATCGCGCGGCCCACCTTCAGCGCGTCATAGCGCAGGGCCATGCGTTCCACGACCTGATCATAGACGTTGCGCTGCACCAGGATGCGCGAGGAGGCGGAACAGGTCTGTCCTGCGTTCTGGATACCGGCATTGACCAGAAACGGCAGGGCGGCGGCGATATCGGCATCCTCGAACACGACCTGCGGGGATTTGCCGCCCAGTTCCAGCGTCACGGGGATCACGTTCTTCGCCGCGGCCTCCTGCACCATCACGCCGGTGCCGACCGACCCGGTAAAGCTGATGTGGTGCACGCCCGGGATGCGCGGACAGGGCTGCCCCCGCCTCGCTCCCCAGACCGGGCACCACGTTCAGCGCACCATCGGGCAGGCCTGCCGCCTTGGCCATCTCGGCAAAGGCAAGTGCCGTCAGGCAGGCATCCTCGGCGGGTTTCAGCACGCAGGCATTGCCCGTCGCCAGTGCGGCGCCGACGGAGCGCCCGATGATCTGCATCGGATAGTTCCAGGGCACGATATGCCCCGTCACCCCATGCGGTTCGCGCAGGGTATAGACGGTGTAGCCGTCCAGATAGGGGATCGTCTCGCCGTGCAGCTTGTCCGCCGCGCCGCCGTAGAATTCCATGTAGCGCGCCAGCGCCACGGCATCGGCGCGCGCCTGCTTCAGCGGTTTGCCCACATCCAGCGCCTCGATCCGCGCCAGATCATCGACACGCTCCAGCACCATGCGGCCCAGTGTCATCAGGATGCGGCCACGCTCGGCCGCGCTCATCCGGCCCCAGGGACCGTGCCGCGCGGCTTCCGCCGCCGCCACCGCCGCGTCGATATCCGCCCCGGTCCCGCGCGCGATCTGGCCGATCACCTCGCCGGTCGATGGATTCTCCAGCGGCAGGTATTGCCCGCCCGAGGGGGCCACCCATTCGCCCGCAATCAGGCATTTGGACGGGTCGAACCATAGTCCCAGATCTTCGCTCATTCGTCGTTCCTCCTCAGGTATTCTCGAAATCCGGCAGGCGCGGCGTCGCGGCCAGTAGCTGCCGTGTATAGGGATGTGCAGGCGCGTCAAAGATCGTCGCGGTCGTGCCCTGCTCCACGATCTTGCCCGCCTGCATCACCAGCACGCGGTCCGTCACTTGCCGCACGACCGACAGGTCGTGGCTGATGAAGAGATAGGTCAGGCCCAGACGGTCCCCCAGATCGGCCAGCAGATCAAGGATCTGCGCCCGGATCGACACGTCCAGCGCCGAGACCGCCTCGTCCAGGATGATCAGATCGGGCTTGATGATCAGCGCGCGCGCGATGGCGATGCGCTGGCGCTGGCCGCCGGAAAACTCGTGGATGTATTTGTGCCGGTCATCGGCGGTCAGGCCCACGCTTTCCAGCGCCTCGGCAATCGCATCGTCGCGCGCGGCCCCCTGCGGGGGCGTGTCGAGCAGGTGGAAGGGTTCCGTCACCAAGCGTTCGACCCGGTGGCGCGGGTTGAAGCTGCCGTAGGGGTCCTGAAACACCACCTGCATCCGGCGACGCACGGCCCGGTTGGGTTTGTGGCCGGTAAAGACGGGCTGACCATCCAGCAGGATCGAACCGGCCTGCACCTCCTCCAGCCCCAGAATGGCGCGGGTCAGGGTGGATTTGCCGCAACCGGATTCCCCCACCAGCCCCAGCGATTTCGCCGCGCCGGATCCGGAAACTGACATCATCCACGGCGCGGAACGTGCCCGGCTTGCCCCAGATCCCCTTGCGCGCGGTGGCATAGTCGCGGATCACGCCGCGCACCTCCAGCAGCGGGGTGTCCTGCGGTTGCGCAGCGCGGTCCGGCTGATGGGTCGATGCCGCCAGCAGCGCCTTCGAATAGGGATGCTGCATCCTGTGGAACAGATCGGGCGAGGGCCCGGCCTCCACGACCCGGCCATGGCGCATGATGACCAGATGATCCGCCATATCGGCCACAACGGCCAGATCGTGGGTGATCATCAGAAGGCCCATCCCGTCCTCCTGCACCAGCCGTTTGAGCAGCGTCGAGGATCTGCGCCTGCGTCGTCACATCCAGCGCGGTCGTCGGTTCATCCGCGATCAGCAGCTTGGGGCGCAGCGCAATCGCCATGGCGATGACGACCCGCTGCCGCTGCCCGCCCGACAGCTCATGCGGATAGCGGGTCAGGGGGAAGCGATCCTCGGGCAGTTCGACCCGGGCCAAAGCCTGCCGCGCGCGCTCCCGCGCTTCGGCTGCGGCTGACACGTTCATGCACAGGATCGTTTCGGCCACCTGATCGCCGATGGTCTGGATCGGGTTCAGCGCGGTCATCGGTTCCTGAAACACCATGCCCATGACGCGGCCGCGCATCCCGCACAGCTCTGCCTCGGACAGGCGCAGCACGTCCTGCCCGTCCAGCATCACCCGCCCCGTGGCGCGCGCGCCTTCGGGCAGCAGCTGCATCACCGCCAGCGCGGTCATCGACTTGCCCGACCCGCTTTCGCCGATCACGCCCACGATCTGCCCCGGCCCGACGCTCAGCGACACGTCATGCAGGATCGGCATAGTCATGAATGGCCAGGTTCAGCCCTTCGATCTGCAACAGGCTCATCGCCGGTCCCTCCTGATCCGGGGATCGAAGAGGTCGCGCAACCCGTCGCCCATCAGGTTCAGCCCCAGCACCGTCAGCAGGATCGCCAGCCCGGGAACAGATCGCCATGTGCGGCGCGAATGAGATCATCGTCTGGCTGTCGGCCAGCATCCGCCCCCAGCTGGGCATGGGCGGCTGCGCGCCAAGGCCGACATAGGACAGCGCCGCCTCGGCCAGAATGCCAAGGCTGAACTGGATGGTCCCCTGCACGATCAGCAGGTTGGTGATATTGGGCAGGATATGTTCGACGCAGATGCGCACCGCGCCTTTGCCGGCCACGCGGGCGGCCAGCACGATAATCCCGCGTCCACAGGCTCAGCGCCGCGCCGCGCGTCAGGCGGGCAAAGACCGGGATGTTGAAGATGCCGATGGCGATGATCGCGTTCAGAGCGGATGGGCCCGAAGACAGCCGTGATCAGGATCGCGATCAGCAGCGACGGGAAAGGCAAAGACCAGATCATTGCCGCGCATGATCACCTCGTCCAGCAGGCTGCCGCGCCGGGCGGCCGCGGCCAGCCCCAGCGGCACGCCCAGCCCCATGCCGATCCCCACGGCCACCACCGCCACGGCGATCGAGGTGCGCGCGCCCACCATGATCATCGACAGGATATCGCGCCCGAAATGATCGGTGCCCAGCCAGATGCGCGGCGCAGGGCGGCTTGATCTTGTTGGCGATGTCCAGCGCGGTCGATATCATAGCGGCATCCAGACGAAGCTGATCAGCGCCGCGCCCACGAAGACCAGCGACAGCACCAGCCCGATCACGAGGGACCGGTTGGTCAGCGCCGCGCGCATCAGACTGCCGCCGCTCATCGCCGGCCCCGCAGCCGCGGATCGACCGCGGCATAGGCCAGATCGACCGCGAAATTCACCACGATCACGGCAAAGACCAGCAGCATGACCACGCGATTCCACCACGATCAGGTCGCGCGCCGAAATCGACTGGAACACCAGCCGCCCCAGGCCGGGCAGGAAGAACACGTTCTCGATGATGATCGCCCCGGCCATCAGGAAGGAAAACTGCAGCCCGATGATGGTCAGCACCGGGATCAGCGCGTTGCGCAGGGCGTGGCGCCACAGCGCCTGACGGCGGCGTCAGGCCCTTGGCGCGCGCGGTGCGGATGAAATCCTCGCCCAGCGTGTCCAGCAGCGACGACCGCATGACCCGCGCCAGGATGCTCGCCTGCGGCAGGGCCAGCGCCATGGCGGGCAGGGTCAGGCTTTTCAGGCCCGCGAACAGCCCCTGCTCCCACCCGGCAAAGCCACCGGCCGAAAACCAGCGCAGGTTGATGGCAAAGACCAGCACCAGCAGCATGGCGAACCAGAAATTCGGGATCGCCACGCCCAGCTGCGTCACCCCCATCACCCCCATATCCACCGCCGATCCGCGCCGCGAGGCCGCCCAGATGCCCGCCGGAAAGGCGATCAGCGTGCACAGGGTCAGGGCATAAAGCGCCAGCGGCAGCGAGATCCACATCCGCTCGCCGATCATCTCGGCCACCGGGGTGCGATAGGTATAGGATGTGCCGAAATCGCCCTGCAGCATGCCGCGCCACCCAGTGACAGATAGCGCTCGCGGATCGAGCCGTTCAGGCCCAGTTGCTCGCGCAGCGCCGCCAGCGTATCTGGCTGCGCGTTCATGCCCAGCATATAGGCCGCAGGATCGCCCGGCACGACCTCGATCACCACGAAGATCACCAGGCTGGCCACGGCCAGCGAGATCACCAGCGATACCAGCCGTTTCAGCACATAGCGCAGCATTCGCCCCGTATCCCGCCCGCCCCCGGCCTGTCAGGCCATGGCGCGCGCCCCTTGCTTCATCTTGCCCGAAATACTCCCGCCGGAGGCGTCCCCGCACACCACAGGCGCGCGGGGTGATCCGACATGGCGACGGCTCACTCGGCCCAGTAGACCGCTGTCAGATCGGTCGCCTGCGTCGGCGCATTCTCCCACAGGCCCTTGACCTTGGCATTGGCCACGCGTCGGCGCGGCCAGCTGGAACAGGTAGCCGTTCACGTAATCCTCGCGAGATCATCTCCTGCGCCTGCTTCAGCAGCGCGCTGCGCGCCGCCGGGTCCGTCGTCGGCGGTCAGATCGGCCATCATCTCCTGGAACTCCGGGTTGTCATACTGGAAATAGTAGTCCGGATTGGCATAGATCCCGATGTCCATCGGCTCGGTATGGCTGACGATGGTCAGGCCGAAATCCTTGCCGGTGAACACCTGCTCCAGCCACTGCGCCCATTCCAGATTGCTGATCTCGGTCTCGATCCCGACGGCGCGCAGTTGCGCCGCGATGATCTCGCCGCCGCGCCGCGCATAGGACGGCGGCGGCAGTTTCAGCGTGGTGGTGAAGCCATCGGGAAAGCCCGCCTCGGCCAGCAGGGCCTTGGCCTTTTCCGGGTCATAGGCCGAATTGCGCGGTCAGATCGACATAGTCGGGATTGTGCGGCGCGAAATGGGTGCCGATGGGCGTGCCATAGCCGAACATCGCGCCGTCGATGATCGCCTGCCGGTCGATGGCATGGGCCATCGCCTCGCGCACCTGGATGTTGTCGAAGGGCGGCCTGCTTGTTGTTGGTCGACAGGATCGTTTCACCCTCGGTCGATGCCGACCAGCACCTGAAAACGCGGATCGGCCTCGAACTGCGGCAGGTTCTCGGGCGCGGGGAAGCCGGCGAAGGCATCGCACATCCTCGGCCATCACGGCGGCAAAGGCGGCGGTCGGATCGGAGATGAACTTGAAGGTGGCGCGGTCCAGCTTGGCGGGCTCGCCCCAGTAGTCGGCGTTCTTCACGATGTCGATCCGGTCGCCCTGCACCCAGTTGTCGAACTTGAAGGCGCCGGTGCCGATCGGGTTGGTCTTGATGTTCTCGATGCTTTCGGGGGCCACGATCACCGCGTCGCCCCAGGCCATGTTGAACAGGAAAGACCCGTTCGGCGCGTCCAGCGTGACCTGCACGGTCAGCGGGATCGACCACCGTCACATCGGTGATCCCGGCGAACAGGGCCTTCTGCGCGTTGGCGCTGATCCTCGGCGCGGGCGCGGTCGAGGCTGAATTTCACATCCTCGGCGTCCATCGTGGTGCCGTCGTGGAAGGTCACGCCCTCATGCAGCTTGAAGGTATAGACGGTGCCATCGTCGGAAATCTCCCAGCTTTCCGCCAGACCGGGGATCACCGAGCCATCCGGGCCGAACCGGGTCAGGCCTTCGAAGACGTTGGCATAGAGAACCGAGTCGATCGCCCCTGCCGCGGCGCTGGTCGGGTCCAGATGCGGCGGCTCCAGCTGCATGCCCACGACGATATCCGTCTTGGCCTGCGCCATCGCCGACCGTGCCGTCATGGCGGCCACCAGCGCCAGCGCGCTGACCATCCCACGCGTGAAGTTCACATATGTCATGTCGTTCTCTCCCTGTTGAGCGGCGTGCTCAGTCCCGCGCAAGCAATGCGATCAGCGACCGCGCGCCATCACCTTTGCAGCAATCCAGCATGTCATCCACGCCGACATATTCATCCGGTTTATGCGCAAGGTCCAGAATGCCGGGCCCATAGGCGATGCAATTCTTCAGCTTGCCGATCCGGTCGATATGCTTCTGGTCATAGGTGCCGGGCGAGACGACATATTCCGCCTCGCGTCCCAGCGCATCGGCGATGGCCTTGGCGACCACCTGCACGACGGGGGCGGATTTCTCGGTCATCGTGGGCAGGACGCGGTGCAATTCGGTCACGTCATAGTCGGAAGCGTGGCGCGCCGCTTTCAGCCACGGTCCAGCAGGATCTGCATCACTTCCTCGCGCACCTCGTCGATATCCTCCTCGATCAGGAAGCGCCGGTCGATCACCATGCGGCAACTGTCGGGCACGCAGGGCGCGGGCAGGCCGGTGTAGTCATCCGCCTGCTCGGTCTCGCCGCCGTGGATCGAGTTGATGTTCAGCGTCGATTGCTTGGCCCCGTCCGGCACCACCGGCATATCGGTGCGCTTGTGCGCCAGCGCCGGGAACAGCGTGGTTTCCATCTCGGCCATCACCGCGCCCATGTGGCGCACGGCGCAATCGCCGAGGAACGGCATCGAGCCATGGGCGATCTCGCCATGGGTCTCGATCTCGGCCCACCAGACGCCGCGATGGCCAAGGCAGATGCGGTCCTTGTTCAGCGGTTCGGGGATGATGACATGCTGCACGCGCTCGGGGCTGAAGAAGCCCTTCTCGGCCAGATAGGCGACGCCGCCGATAGCCGCCCGATTCCTCATCCGCCGTGCCGGAGATCTCGATCGCGCCGGCGAAATCGGGGCAGACTGCCAGAAACGCCTCGGCCGCGATGATGCTGGCGGCCAGCCCGCCTTTCATGTCGCAGGCCCCGCGGCCATAGATCTTGCCGTCCTTCACCTCACCGCCGAAGGGATCGGTGGTCCAGCCGCGCCCCACCTCGACCACGTCGATATGGCTGTTGAAATGCACGCATTCGCCCGTTGCACGGCCCCTTCGCGCCGCGCCACGATGTTCCAGCGCGGATAGCTTGTCGCTGTCGCCCGGCGCGCCAAAGGCGCGCACCAGTTCGGTCTGAAAGCCCGGACGCGCCAAGGCGGCGGTCCAGGTATTCGCAAATCTCGAGGTAATTGTCCCCCGGCGGGTTCAGCGTCGGGATGCGGATCAGATCCTGCGTCAGCGCGATCAGATCGTCCCGCCGTGCCGCCACCGCCTCGTCCAGCCTGTCAGTCAGGGACATGCCGCCACTCCTTTGCGCTTGCCTTGGAGTGATCAGCATGCTTTGCCGCAACTACGGTATCAATACCGTAGAACCACGGTAGCCCCCCGGATGGATGACATCGCCAGCCTCGCCTTTGATCACGCGCCCGTCGGCATCGTGATGACCCGCCACCGGGTGATCGAGGCGTGCAACGCCACCTTCTGCGACCTGTCCGGCTATCCGCAGGCGGCGCTGCTGGGCCAAAGCTTCCGGATGCTCTATGGCTCGGAGGCCGAGTTCATCCAGATCCGCGATATCGGTCTGGAACCGCTGCGCCGCGACGGGGCCTATGCGGATGAGCGGATGTTGCGGCATGCGCATGGCCATGCCGTCTGGTGCCGGTTCCGCGCGCGCACGCTGACGCCCGAGGACCCGCTGGCGCGCATCGTGATGAGCTTCGCGCCCATCACCCCCCGCCGCGACGGCCCCTCACTGACGCCCCGCGAACGGCAGGTGGTCACGTGGCTGGCGCGCGGCAAGACCAGCAAGGAAATCGCGCAGGTGCTGGGCCTGTCGCCCCGCACGATCGAGGATGTGCGCGCCCGCCTGATGCACAAGTTCGACGTGCGCAACACCGGGCTTCTTCTGGCGCGGCTCAGCGATCTGGGGCAGTAGCAGGCGTGTTGCGCGACAATCTGCGACAGCGCATCGAAATGGTCGAAGCGCGCCACGCAATGGACCGTGTCATGCGGGACATGGCAGTAGCCTTGCGTGAAAAAGGCGAACGGAACGCCCGCCGCCTGCGCCGTTTCGGCGTCCACCTCGCTGTCGCCGACATAGAGGCCCGACGCCGCGCCCAGCGCGGCAAAGGCATGGTGCAGCGGCGCGGGGTCGGGCTTCTTGACGGTCAGGCTGTCGCCGCCCACCACGACATCGAACAGTTGCGCCATGCCGAACTGGTCCAGCACCTTGCGCGCGGGCGCTTCCGGCTTGTTCGTGCAAATGCCCAGGCGATGCCCTGCGTCCCGCAGCCGTTCTAGCACCGTCATCACACCCGGATAGGGCCGTGTCAGATCGTTCGAGGCCGCGTTGTAATGCGCCAGTGTCACTTCGGTCAGCCGTGCGTGCTGGTCCATGGGAATGCCCTGCGCAGCCATGGCGCGCTCCACAAGGCGCGGCAGACCGTGGCCGATGAAGGAAATCACCGTCGGCAGATCGAGGGGCGCATGACCTTCGTCCACCAGTGTCCGGTTCATCGCGGCAGCGATGTCCGGCGCGCTGTCGATCAGCGTGCCGTCCAGATCGAAGACGATGGCGCTCACCCCCGCGCGGCCTCGGCGGCGGCACGGATGGCGCGGATGTTGTCGCCGTAGGGGGCGGGGTTCGTCTACCGAGCCGCCCTTGAACACGGCCGATCCCGCCACCAGCACATCCGCCCCGGCGGCAACCACCAGAGGGGCGGTCTCGGGCGTCACGCCACCGTCGATCTGGATATGGATGGGCCGGTCACCGATCATGGCGCGCAGGCGGGCCACCTTGTCGATCTGGCTGTGAATGAACTTCTGCCCGCCGAAACCGGGGTTCACCGTCATCACGCAGACCATGTCGATCATATCCAGCAGATGATCCACTGCCTCGACCGGGGTGCCGGGGTTCAGGGCAACGCCTGCCTTGACGCCATGGGCGCGGATCGCCTGCATCGTGCGATGCACATGCGGCCCCGCCTCGACATGGGCGGTGATGATATCCGCCCCTGCCTCGGCAAAGGCCGCGATATAGGGATCGACGGGTGTGATCATCAGATGCACGTCCATGACCGTGGTCACATGCCGCCGGAAGGCCGCCACGGCGGGCGGGCCAAAGGTCAGGTTGGGCACGAAATGCCCGTCCATCACGTCCACATGCACCCAGTCGGCGCCCTGCGCTTCGATCGCGCGGATTTCGGCGCCGAAATTGGCGAAATCCGCCGACAGGATCGACGGCGCGATCTTGATGGAACGATCAAGGGTCATGACGTCTCTCCGACCTGTGCCTGTTTCTTCTTGCCCCAAATATCCTGGGGGGTCCGGGGGGCAAAGCCCCCCGCCATGCTGCAAGCCTCAGGCAGCCTTGCTGCCTGCGGCGCGCGGGTCCAGCTTGCCCGAGGCATAGCGCACCGCCATGTCGTCCATGCTGATCACCCGGATCTTGCCTGCGTGACCGGCGGTGCCGAAACGCTCGAACCGGTCGCGGCACAGCGCCTCCATCTCGGCCATGGCGGGGATCATGAACTTGCGCGGGTCGAACTCGTCGGGGTGCTCCATCGCGATCTTGCGGAACTGGCCGGTGATCGCCATGCGGCAGTCGGTGTCGATGTTCACCTTGCGCACGCCCATCTTGATGCCGCGCTCGATTTCCTCGACCGGCACGCCATAGGTCTGGGGCATCTTGCCGCCATGGGCGTTGATCAGGTCCTGAAGGTATTGCGGCACCGAGCTAGGAGCCGTGCATCACCAGATGCGTGTCGGGCAGCTTGCTGTGGATCGCCTCGATCGTGGACATGGCGAGGATCTCGCCATCGGGTTTGCGGCTGAACTTGTAGGCCCCGTGGCTGGTGCCGCAGGCAATCGCCAGCGCATCGCATTTCGTCTTCATCACGAAATCCACGGCCTGATCCGGGTCGGTCAGAAGCTGGTCATGGCTCAGCTTGCCGACGGCGCCCGATCCGTCCTCCTCCCCGGCCTCGCCGGTCTCCAGCGCTGCCCAGCACGCCCAGCTCGCCCTCGACCGAGGCGCCGACCAGATGGGCGGCGTCGGTCACGCGGCGGGTGACATCGACGTTGTAGTCATAGTCGGAGGGGGTCTTCATGTCCTCCTCAAGGCTGCCGTCCATCATCACCGAGGTGAAGCCGTGGCGGATCGCGCGTCAGGCAGGTGCGCCATGTTGTTGCCGTGGTCCTGATGCATGCAGACCGGGATGGCGGGGAACATCTCGACCAGGCCCATCATGATGTGTTTCAGCATCAGATCGCCCGCGTATTTGCGCGCGCCGCGGCTGGCCTGGATGATCACCGGCGCATCAACGGCCTTGGCCGCGTTCATGATCGCAAGGCCCTGTTCCATGTTGTTGATGTTGAAGGCGGGCACGCCGTAGCCATGTTCGGCGGCGTGGTCCAGCAGTTGACGCATCGTGATAAGTGCCATGTGTGTTCATCCCCTCAAGGTCGAAATGTCCCGGCGCCCGCGCGACCGGTGAAAGTTGCTGCGGCGGCGCTCAGCCCGCCCTGTCGTAATACCCGGCCACCTGGCGCACCTTGTCCGGGCTGCCAAAGACCAGAGGGCTGCGCGCGTGCAGCGCGTCCGCCGCCTGTTCCATGATCGGCGTCCGCCCGTCCGTCGCCAGACCACCGGCCTGTTCGATCAGGAAGGCGATGGGCGCCACCTCGTAGACCATCCGCAGCCGCCCCTTCTCATAGCCCGGGCGCGCATCGCCGGGATAGAGGAAGATGCCCCCCCGTGTCAAAATCCGGTGGGTTTCCGCCACCAACGAGGCGACCCAGCGCATGTTGCTGTCCTGCCCGTGGGGGCCGGTCTTGCCCGCCTGGCAATCCTCGATATAGGCGCGGATCGCGGGGTCCCAGTGGCGGTGGTTCGAGGCGTTGATCGCATATTCCTTGGACGCGCCCGGCGTCTGCATCCCGTCATTGACCAGCACGAAACGCCCCGTTGCGGGGTCCAGCGCGAACATCAGCGTGCCCTCGCCAAAGGTCACGGCAAGGCAGCATTGCGGGCCGAAGATGATATAGCCGCCCGCCACCTGCTCGGATGCGGGGCGCAGGAAGCTGGCCTCGGCGTCATCCTTGGCCTCGAAGATCGAAAAGATCGTCCCGATGGACACGTTGACGTCGATGTTGGAGGACCCGTCCAGCGGGTCGATGGCCAGCGCGTAGCGGCCCTCGGGGTTCAGGGCCAGCACGCTTTCCTGTTCCTCGGAGGCATACCAGCGCACGGATGTCTGGCGCAGCGCCGCCTCGAACATCTCGTCGGCCAGCACATCGAGCGCCTTCTGCCCGTCGCCGCCTGCATTCTCGCCGACCTCATGGCCCAGCGACTGGCCCAGCGGGCCGCGCGCGATGATGCCCGCCAGGTCCACGCCCACGTCGCAGAGGGCCTGCATCACGGGGGCCAGTGCGGCGGGGATCAGCGGGCTGGACAGAACGGTGTCATGTTCGGGCATGGTGGCTCCGATTCCTTGTCTTGCGGGGGCCGTTCGCGGCATTTTCGGTTGCCGGGTGCGGTGTATCGGCGCCTTGTTATCCCAAGTTGGGCGCAAGGAAAATCCAATATGCGGCTCCATGGGGATTCCGGCGCAGAATCCGCAGACCGGGCCACAGGATTGCGCAGGCCATCGCAGTATCCCGACCTGCGGAAAGTAATTTCGCACAGTTGATCCGGCCCTGCCTTTGTGCAAGCTTTGCAGAAAGACGGGGGAGGACCGTGTGAGATTTGAAGGAAAGGTTGCGCTGGTCACCGGCGCATCGGGGGGGATTGGCCGCGCCACGGCGGAGCGGCTGGCTGCCGAAGGCGCGCGTGTCGTGCTGGTCGATCTGGCCGACTGCCCTTTGCCGAAGGAGGGCGGGCCGCATCTTTCCATCCCCTGCGACGTGTCGGATGAAGCGGCGGTCAAGGCCTGCGTCGCGCAGGTTCTGGACCGTTTCGGACGGATCGACGTGCTGTGCAACAACGCGGGCATCACCTGCACCCATGCGCCGATCACGGATATCGACAGCGCCGACTGGATGCGCGTCATGGGCGTGAACCTGTTCGGCACCGCGCATTTCATCAAGCACGCGGCCCCTGCGATGATCGCGCAGGGCGGCGGGGCCATCGTCAACACGGCCTCGGTCGCGGGCATCCGGTCGGGCGCGGGCGGCAATGTCTATTCCGCCTCCAAGGCCGGTGTCATCAACCTGACGCAGACCACCGCCTGCGATCTGGGCGGGCATGGCATCCGCGTCAACGCGGTCTGCCCCGGTCTGATCGAGACAGGCATGACGCAGCCGATCTTCGATTACGCGCGCAGCGTCGGCAAGGCGGACCGCCTTGGCGCGCGCTGCGAATTGCGCCGCTATGGCCGCCCGGAAGAAGTCGCCGCCGTCATCGCCTTTCTGGCCAGCGACGATGCCAGCTATATCACCGGGCAGGCGCTGCCCGTGGACGGGGGCAATACCGCCTCGCTGAACCTGCCCGGCATGAAAGTCTGAACCCGATGCCCATGATGACCCGCCATTACGCCATCTGGCCCGAGGGGATGCCGAAATCCCTGAACGCGCCCGACCGGACCCTCTTTGCCAATCTGGCCGAGACGGCGGCGCGCTTTCCCGACCGCAAGGCGCTGATCTTCTATGGCCGGGAATGGACCTATGCCGATCTTCTGGCCGATGTGGAGCGGCTGGCCGGCTGGATGCAGGCCGAGGCCGGGCTTGCCAAGGGCGACCGGGTGCTGCTCTGCGTCCAGAACAGCCCGCATTTCGTGATCGGCTATTTCGCCACGCTGCGTGCCGATGCCGTTGTGGTGCCCGTCAACCCGATGAGCCGGGGCGCCGAACTGGAACACCTGGCCCGCGACACCGGCGCGCGGCTGATGATCGGCGGTCAGGAAGGGTTGGGCGACAGCGCCCCGCTGATCGCAGGCGGCCTGCTGGACCGGGTGCTTGTCGCGACCTATGCGGAAGGCACCGATCCGGCCAGCGACATTCCCCTGCCCGAGGCGCTTGCGGCGCTGGAGGCTGCGGATGTTCAGGGCCCCGGCCTGACCCGCTGGGAAGACGCGCTGGCGGCGGGGCATCGGCCCGGTCCGCATCTGGCGCAACCCGACGATCTGGCGGTGATTCCCTACAGTTCGGGCACGACGGGTCAGCCCAAGGGCTGCATGCACAGTCATCGCACGGTGATGGAAACCGCATGGGGCGGGCTGGTCTGGAACCCGTCGAACGAAACGGATGTGCATCTGGCCACCCTGCCCTTCTTCCATGTCACGGGGATGCAGGGCGTCATGAACGGGCCGGTCATCAAGGGCGGCTGCATCGTCATCCTGATCCGCTGGAACCGCGCCCATGCCGCCGCCCTGATCCGGCGGCACCGCGTCACGCGCTGGCGGTCGATCACCACGATGGCGATTGATCTGGTCAACGATCCCGATGTCGGCAGCTATGACCTGTCCAGCCTCAAGGCGATCGGGGGCGGCGGTGCCTCGATGCCCGAGGCGGTGGCCGCCAAGCTCAAGGCGATCACGGGTCTTGATTACATCGAAGGCTATGGCCTGTCCGAGACCATGGCCGCCACCCATACGAACCCGGTCCATGCGCCCAAGCGGCAGTGCCTTGGCGTGCCGATGTTCGACGTGGACAGCCGCATCCTGGCCGTCACCGAAAGCGGCGAGGTCGGGGCCGAGCTTGGCCCGAACGAGGTGGGCGAGATCGTGACCCACGGCCCGCAGGTCTTTCTGGGCTACTGGAACAACCCCAAGGCCACCGCCGAGGTGTTCCTTGAGATCGAGGGCAAGCGGTTCTTCCGCACCGGCGATCTGGGGTATTACGACGAGAACGGCTATTTCTTCATGGTCGACAGGGTCAAGCGGATGATCAACGCCTCGGGCTTCAAGGTCTGGCCCGCCGAGGTCGAGGCCTTGATGCACCACCATCCCGACATCGCCGAGGTCTGCGTGATCGCCGCCCCCGACCCGCGGCGGGGCGAGACCGTGAAGGCTTGCGTGATCCCGACGCCAAAGGCGCGTGGACATCTGACCGAAAAGGGCGTGATCGACTGGTGCAAGACCCAGATGGCCGCCTATAAGTGCCCGACGCAGGTCGCCTTCATGGACAGCCTGCCGAAATCCGGGGCGGGCAAGGTGCTGTGGCGCGCGCTGACCGAGGCGGAATTCGCGGCAACGACCGACAGCAGGACAGGAACCGAAGCGTGAGAAAAAGAGCGGCAGAAACAGCGCCCGAGGTGGACGAGAAGGATCACGGCGATGACCGGCAGTTCGTGACGGCGCTGCACCGGGGTCTGGATATCCTGCGCGCCTTCACGCCTGCGGATCGCTCGGGGCTGGGCAACCGGGATCTGGCGGACCGGACCGGGCTGCCCAATTCCACCGTGTCGCGGCTGACCTATACCCTGCTGAAACTGGGCTATCTGGTCTATGACGAGGGCACCGGGCGTTACCGCATGGGCGTGCCGGTCCTCAGTCTTGGCTATGCCTGCCTTGGTGGTCTGAAAGTGCGCGAAACCGCGCAACCCCTGATGCAGCAACTGGCCGATGATTGCGGCGACGGGGTGATGGTGGCCCTTGGCGGGCGCGATGATCACTCGATGACCTATATCGCCTGCGCGCGGGCCGTGCGGGGGATGATCTCGCTGCAACTGAACGTGGGCTCGCGCATCTCGCTGGCGCGGTCGGCCATGGGGCGGGCCTATATCGCGGGCACCAATGCGGTGGAACGCGCGCAGATCCTCGAGCTGATCGAGGCGCGCACCGCCCCCGCCGACTGGCCCCGCATCCGTGACGAGATTGCCGAGGCCGCCGAACAGATCCGCACACGCGGGTTCTATGCGAATCTGGGCAGCTGGCAATCGGATGTAAATTCGGTCGCGGTGCCTTATCGCTCGCCGCAGGGGGATGCGCCGATGCTGGCCTTCAATCTGGGCGGTCCGGCCTACATCCTGCCGCGCGACCGGATCGAGAACGATCTGGGTCCCCGTCTGGTCGAGATGGTGCAGAAAGTGGGCCGGATCGGCGGCTGATCAGGGCAGCAGGACGATCTTGCCCACCGCCCCGCGCCCCAGAACACGGGTCAGTACCTCGGCCGCCTGCCCCAGCGGATAGCGCCCCTCGATCAGCGGCTTGACCTTGCCATCGCGATACCAGCCCAGCAACTCGGTCATGTTCTCGGCATAGGCCTGCGGCTCGAACCGGGTGAAATTGCCCCAGAAGACGCCAACCACGCTGAATTCCTTGACCAGCGCCAGATTGACCGGGAATTTCGGGATCTCGCCCCCGGCAAAACCCACGATCAGCAGCCGTCCCTTGCGCGCCATCGAGCGCGAGCAGGCGTCAAAGGCCGCGCCGCCCACCACGTCATAGACCACATCCACGCCCTTGCCGCCGGTCATCTCTTTCAGGGTGTCCTTGAGGTTGTCATAGCCGATGGCCTCATCCGCGCCATTGTCGCGCGCGATCTGCCGCTTCTCGTCGCTTGAGGCGACGGCGATGACGCGCGCGCCCATGATCTTGCCGATCTGGATCGCGGCCACGCCCGTCGCCCCCGCCGCCCCCAGGACGACCAGCGTTTCACCGGGCTGCAGGTTCGCGCGCTGCTTGAGCGCGTGATGCGACGTGCCGAACGCCACCAGCAACGCGCAGGCATCGGCCGCGTCCATGTCGCCGATGGGGAAAACCCGCGCCTCGGTCTCGGCCACCTTTTCGGCATAGCCACCCAGCGAACAGATGGTGGCGACCCGGTCCCCGACCTTCAACCGTTTGACATCCGGGCCCACGCTTTCGACCACGCCCGCCGCTTCCATGCCCGGCACGAAAGGATGTTCGGGCCGCATCTGGTAAAGCCCCTGCACCAGCAGACCGTCAGGATAGTTCACCCCCGCCGCCTCGACCCGGATCACGACCTGATCGGCCTTGGCCTGCGGATCGGGCATATCTCCATAGACCAGCTGGTCCAGCGGCGCGAAGTCATTGCAGATGATGGCTTTCATGGGGTCTCCTCCTGTGCGGGCGCGGCGGGCAAGGGCCTTGGGCCGGGCGTCGGGCCAAGCCTAGGCAGGCCCGCCCGCGCCAGCAAGCGCCGAGACGGAATGACGCAGCGGCAAACTTCTGCACCCGACCCGGTTTTTACCTTTGGCAAAGCCGATCATCGCGCTAGGGTCCGGCCAACATGATTGCGAATGGGAGGAGAACCAAATGCAGGGCATGATGATGAACAGGCCGCTGATGATCAGCGACATCCTGACCTATGCTGCCGAGGCGCACCCCAAGGCCGAGATCGTCTCGGTCCGGACCGAAGGCGACGTCCACCGCCAGACCTATCCCCAGACGCTGGCGCGCGTGTCGCAACTGGCCCATGCGCTCAAGGGCATGGGAATCGACATGGGCGACCGGGTCGCCACCCTTGCCTGGAACGGCTATCGGCACTTCGAGCTTTACTACGCGATTTCCGGCATCGGCGCGGTCTGCCACACGATCAACCCGCGCCTCAGCGCCGAGCAGATGATCTATATCGTCGAACATGCGGGCGACAAGGTCCTGTTCGTGGACCTGACCTTCGTGCCGATCCTTGAAAAGCTCAAGGATCACCTGCCCAAATCGCTGGTCTATGTCATCATGACCGACCGGGCGCATATGCCCGAAAACAGCCTGAACGCGCTGTGCTACGAGGAATTGCTGGACGGTCAGCCCACGACCTATCGACTGGCCCGAGATGGACGAGAACACCGCCTCCGGCCTGTGCTACACTTCGGGCACCACGGGCAATCCCAAGGGCGCGCTTTATTCGCATCGCTCGACCGTGCTGCACGGTCTGATGATCTCGCTGGTCATGGGATCGGCCTTCCCCGAAGGCGCCAAGGTGCTGCCGGTCGTGCCGCTGTTTCACGTCAACGCCTGGGGCCTGCCCTATGCCGCGCCCATGGTCGGGCTGTCGATGGTCATGCCGGGACCGGCGCTGGACGGTCCCAGCCTCTTCAAGCTGATGGATGCCGAAGGCGTCTATTCCGCATGGGGCGTGCCGACCGTCTGGCAGGGCCTGCTGGCCGAGATCAAGGCACAGGGCCGCATCCCCAAGGGCTTTGGCGATGTGATCGTGGGCGGCTCCGCCGCGCCGCGCGTCATGATCGAAACCTTCGAGAAACTGGGCGTCAACGTCGGCCACGCCTGGGGCATGACGGAAATGAGCCCCATCGGCACCCATGGCAACATGCCCACATGGGTCCGGAACTGCCCTTCGACAAGAAGATCGACGCCAAGGCCAAGCAGGGCCGCCGCGTCTTCGGCGTCGAGCTGAAGATCGTCGACGACGACGGCAAGCGGCAGCCGCATGACGGCAAGGCCGTGGGCGAGCTTTACGTGCGCGGCAACACCGTCGTGTCGGGCTATTTCAACAACGAAGAGGCGACGAAGAAGGTGATCGACGCCGAGGGCTGGTTCGGCACCGGCGACATCGCCTCGATCGACCCGAACGGGTTTCTGGTCGATCCAGGACCGCTCCAAGGATCTGATCAAGTCGGGCGGCGAATGGATCAGTTCGATCGACCTTGAAAACGTGGCCATGGCCCATCCCGGCATCGCCTCCTGCGCGGCCATCGCCATGCCCCATCCGAAATGGGACGAGCGCCCCGTTCTGGTCGCGGTCGCCGCAGGCGAGGACAAACCCTCGCTGGACGAGATCAACACCCATATGGCCGAACATTTCGCCAAATGGCAGTTGCCCGACGATATCGTCTGGGTCGATGCCCTGCCGCTGACGGCGACGGGCAAGGTGTCGAAACTGACGCTGCGCGAGCAGTTCGCCGATTACAAGCTGCCCGATCTGCGTTGATCGGCAGCGCGGGGCGGGCCACGGCCTGCCCCGCATATCACGTTACGGAATGTCTGGCACATCGCAGGGCACGCTTGACGGTCCCGGTCAGATGATGTTGCCTGAGCCGTGAAATTCATTTCCGCATTGCGAACATAAAACCAAGGGAGGGGTGATATGTCTGACGCAACCGAGGATCTGGCTGCCTTCCGCGCCGAAATCGCCGCATGGATCAGCGACAACTGCCCCGCCTCTCTGCTGGGCCGCCCGATGGACGAATACGCCATCGTCTGGGGTGGCCGCAAATGGACCTTTGCCGATGACAATCAGCGTCTCTGGCTGGACCGCGCCGTCGCGCGCGGCCTGACCGCCCCGCGCTGGCCCACCGAATATGGCGGCGCGGGCCTCAGCCGCGCGCAGGAAAAGATCTACCGCGAGGAAATGGCCCGTCTGGGCGCGCCGCCGCCGCTGGAAAGCTTCGGCCTCTGGATGCTGGGACCGGCGCTGCTGGAATTCGGCAACGCGGCGCAGAAGGCCGAGCATCTGCCGAAGATCACGCGCGGCGAGATCCGCTGGTGCCAGGGCTATTCCGAACCGGGCGCCGGATCGGACCTTGCCAATGTCCAGACCCGGGCCGAGGACATGGGCGATCACTGGCTGGTCAACGGCCAGAAGATCTGGACCTCCTATGCCGACAAGGCGGACTGGATCTTCGCGCTGGTGCGCACCGACCGCGACGCGCCCAAGCACAAGGGCATCTCGTTCCTGCTGATGGACATGGAGACACCGGGGATCACCACACGGCCGATCCGCCTGATTTCCGGCAAATCGCCGTTCTGCGAGACCTTCTTCGACAATGTCAAAGTGCCGAAAGAGAATCTTGTGGGCGAGCTGAACCGGGGCTGGGATATCGCCAAATACCTGCTGACGCATGAGCGCGAGATGATCGGCGGCGGGGCCAGCGGCCTTCTGGGCGGGCGCAGCATCGGTCAGATCCTGGCCGCGCAGGATGGCGACGTGCTGGCCGATCCCGTCCTGCGGGCCGAGGCGATGCAGGCCGAGGTGGACGCGCTGGCCTTCGACCTGACGATGGAGCCGCTACAAGGATCAGGCCGAGGCCGGGCGCGGCGTCGGCAACGCCAGCGCGATGCTGAAATACTATGGCACCGAATTGAACAAGCGCCGCTATGAGCTGCTGATGGCCACGGCAGGCAGCGACGGGCTGGAATGGGACGGCCCGCATGGCGGCCTTGCCCCCGAATGGCTGCGCACCAAGGCCAATTCCATCGAAGGCGGCACGTCCGAGGTGATGCTCGATATCATCGCCAAGCGCGTGCTGGAGATGCCCAACACATGAACGCTCCGATGAATGCCATGACCCAATCCCTGCTGGAGACCGAGGACGAGGTCATGCTGCGCGACGCCGCGCGCGGGTTTCTGGCCGATGCAGCACCTGTGTCCGCCCTGCGCGCCAACCGCGATGCGGGGCGCGCCCATGATCCCGCACTCTGGGCCGAGATGGCACAGATGGGCTGGACCGGCGTTCTGGTGCCCGAAGACGCAGGCGGGGCCGACATGGGCCACCGCGCGGCGGGGATACTGGCCGAGGAAATGGGCCGCACGCTCGCGGCATCGCCCTTTCTCTCGACCGCTGTCATCGCCGCCTCTGTGCTGCGACAGGCCGGCCCGCGCGCGACGGGTGCGTTGCAGGCGATTGCGGCGGGTGACGCCACCTATGCGCTGGCGCTGGACGAGGGGCCGAAATTCGCACCCGCCGCCACAGCCATGCGCGGCCGAACGGCAGGGCAACGCGTTCCGGCTGTCCGGGATCAAGGCCTTCGTCGCGGATGGGTCCACCGCTGGCCGCGTTCTGGTTCTGGCCCGCACCTCCGGTGTGGCGGGCGACGCCGATGGGCTGACCCTGTTCGACATCGACGCGGCCCGCGCCGGGCTGGACCGGCAGGCGCTGTCCACCATCGACAGCCGCGATCATGCGCGGCTGGTGTTCGACGCGGTGGAAGCGACAGGCGACGATATCATCGGCGATCTGGACAACGGGCTTGCCGCCCTGCGCCCCGGCCTTCACGCAGGGCAAGCGGCCCTGGCCGCCGAATTGACGGGCCTTGCAGGCGGGGCCGCCGCGATCACGCTGGGCTATCTCAAGGATCGTCGCCAATTCGACCGCACCATCGGCAGCTTTCAGGCCCTGCAACATCGCGCCGCCCATCTGTGGTCCGAGATCGAGGTGACGGCCAGCGCCATCGCCAACGCGGGTCGCGTGCTCGACCATACGCCTGCGGATGCAAGCCTTGCCGTCTCGCTTGCCAAGGCGCGCGCGGCGCAGACGGCGAAACTGGCCGTGTCCGAGGCGGTGCAGATGCATGGCGGGATCGGCATGACCGATGCCCATGACATCGGCTTTTTCATGAAACGCGCCCGCGTGGGGGCCGAATGGCTGGGCGATTATGGCCATCACGCCGCGATCATCGCCGCCGCACGCGGATTTTGACGAAAAGGGACTGACATGACTTCGACACTGACACCTGCGCATCTGTTCGACCTGACCGGCAAGGTGGCGCTGGTCACCGGGGGCGCGACCGGCATCGGGCGCATGGCCGCCGAGGGACTGGCCGCCGCTGGCGCCCGCGTCCTGATCGCCAGCCGCAAGGCCGATGCCTGTCGAGGCCGTGGCGGCGGAAATCAACGCCTTGGGCGTGCCCGGCTCGGCCGAAGGCTTCGGCGGCGACGTGGCGAGCGAGGAGGGGATCAAGGCGCTGGTGGCCGAAGTGCAATCACGCACCGACAAGCTGCACATCCTGATGAACAACGCGGGCCGCACATGGGGCGCGCCGATGGGTGAGCATCCCTATGACGCCTGGGACAAGCTCCTGCAGCCTCAACGTCACGGGGATGTTCCACCTGACCCAAAGCCTGCTGCCCCTGCTGCTGGCGGCGAAAACGGATGACGATCCCGCCCGCGTGGTCAATGTGGGCTCGGTCATGGGGGATATCCCCAAGGGCACGATGACCTATTCCTATGCCGTGTCCAAAGGGGCCGTGCATCACATGACCCGCGTGCTGTCCAATGATCTGGCCCCGATGGGCGTGACCGTGAACGCCATCGCGCCGGGGCCCTTCGTGTCCAAGATGACCGCCTTCGCCCTGGCGGATGAGGACGGCCGCAAGAAATCGGCGCAGGGCGTGCCGTTGGGCCGCGTCGGTTGCCCCGAGGATATCGCAGGCGCGCTGCAATATCTGTGCGGGCGCGGCGGGGCCTATGTCTCGGGCGCGATCCTGCCCCTGTCCGGCGGGATGCAGTCCAACGCCCCCGGCAGCCTGTTCAACGAGGATCTGTAAGCCATGACCCTGCCCGCCACCCATACCGTCAGCCGCGCCGCCTATGAGGCGATGATCGGCACCGAGATCGGCATTTCCGACTGGTTCACCATCACGCAAGCCCAGATCGACGCTTTCGCCGATTGCACCCATGACCACCAGTATATCCATGTCGATCCGGTGGCAGCGGCGCAGACACCCTTCGGCAGCACCATCGCGCATGGTTTCCTGACGCTGTCGCTGCTGTCCGCGATGGCCTATCAGATGCCCTCCATCGAGGGCGCGGTGATGGGCGTCAACTATGGCTTCAACAAGATCCGCTTCGTCTCGCCGGTCAAGGCAGGCGCGCGCATCCGGGGGCGGTTCACGCTGGCCGAGCTGACGGATATCCGGCCCGGCGAGGTGCAGTTCATCACCCATGTCACGGTCGAGATCGAAGGACAGGACAAACCCGCGCTGGTCGCCGAATGGCTGTCGCGCCGTTACTTTGAAGGAGGCACCGCATGAGCATCCGTTTTGATGGGCGCGTGGCGATCGTCACCGGCGCCGGTGTGGGCCTCGGGCGCTGTCACGCGCTGGGTCTGGCCGAACGCGGGGCAAAGGTCGTGGTCAATGACCTCGGGTCCTCCACCGACGGGCGTGGCCAGTCCTCGGACGCCGCGCACGCCGTGGTCGCGGAAATCCGCGCCATGGGCGGTCACGCCATCGCCAACGGCGCCGATGTGACCGACCCCGCGCAGGTGCAGGCCATGGTGGATGAGGCGATGGCCGAGTTCGGCCATGTGGACATTCTGGTCAACAACGCGGGCATCCTGCGCGACAAGACCTTCGCCAAGGTCACGATGGAGGATTTCCGCAAGGTCCTTGACGTGCATCTGATGGGATCGGTCCATACCACCCATGCGCTGTGGCGGCACATGGTGGAACGCGGCTACGGGCGCATCGTCTATACGACCTCCGGTTCCGGCATGTATGGCAATTTCGGACAGTCCAACTATGGTGCGGCCAAATCCTCGCTTCTGGGGCTGATGAACGTGCTGTCGCTGGAAGGCGCGAAATACGATATCCGCGTCAACATGCTGGCCCCGACCGCCGCGACACGGATGACCGAAAGCCTGCTGCCGCCCGAAACGCTGGACCTGCTGCAACCCGAGACGATCACGCCCGGCCTTCTGGCGCTGGTGTGCGAGGATGCGCCCTCCCGCATGATCCTTGGCGCGGGGGCCGGTTGCTTCACCGAGACGAAGATCACCGAGACCGCCGGCGTCGCCCTGCAGGGCGATGCCCTGTCGGCCGAGGGTGTGATGGCCGCCATGGCCCAGATCCGTGACCCGCAGGGTCAGGCCGAAATGCGCGATGCCTTCGCCCAGACCCGCAAATATGCCCGCATGGCAGCCGAGGCCCGTGGCCTGCCGCTGCCGTGGAACGATTGACCCTGAAAGGAAAACACCATGCGTGACGCCGTCATCGTCTCAACCGCCCGCACCCCGATCGGCAAGGCCTATCGCGGCGCCTTCAACGACACCCAGGGGCAGGCCCTGATCGGCCATGCCATCACGCCACGCGGTCAAACGCGCCGGGCTTGAAGGGTCCGAGATCGAGGACGTGGTCATCGGTGCCGCGCTCCAGCAGGGCTCGACCGGCGGCAATATCGCCCGTCAGGCCGCGATCCGCGCCGGGCTGCCTGTCACCGTGGCGGGCATGTCGCTGGACCGTCAGTGCGCCTCGGGCATGATGGCGATCGCCACGGCGGCCAAGCAGGTCATCACCGACGGCATGGATGTCGCCATCGGCGGCGGTGTGGAATCGCATCAGCCTTGTGCAGAACGACAAGATGAACCGCTTCCGCATGGGCGATCCGTGGATCAAGGCAGCACAAGCCCGCGCTCTACATGTCGATGCTGGAAACCGCCGAGATGGTCGCGCGCCGCTATGGCGTCACGCGCGAGGAACAGGACGCCTATGCCCTGCAATCGCAGCAGCGCACCGCCGCCGCGCAGGCCGCTGGCAAGTTCGACGACGAGATCGTGCCGATGAGCACCGTGATGAAGGTCATGGACAAGGAACCACGGAGTGCTCGTCAGCGATGTCGAGGTGACGCTGGACAAGGACGAGGGCAACCGCCCCTCGACCACGCTGGCCGATCTGCAAAAACTGGCACCCGTGCACAAGGACGGGCTGGAAATCGCGCAGGGCGACTACATCACCGCAGGCAATGCCAGCCAGCTGTCCGATGGGGCCTCGGCTGCCGTGATGATGGAAGCGCACGAGGCCGAACGGCGCGGGCTGTCGCCGCTGGGCCGCTATGTCGGCATGGCCGTGGCAGGCTGCGAGCCGGATGAAATGGGCATCGGCCCTGTCTTTGCGGTGCCGATCCTGCTCAAGAAATTCGGCCTGAAGATGGACGATATCGGCCTGTGGGAACTGAACGAGGCCTTCGCCGTGCCAGGTCCTTTATTCGCGCGACCGTCTGGGCATCCCGAACGATCTGCTGAACGTGAACGGCGGGGCGATCTCGATCGGCCATCCCTATGGCATGTCCGGTGCCCGCATGGTCGGCCACGCGCTGATCGAGGGCAAACGGCGCGGCGCGAAATATGTCGTCTGCACCATGTGCGTCGGTGGCGGCATGGGTGCCGCCGGCCTGTTCGAGGTGTTCTGATGCGTCACTTGCCCAAGCAACTGCAAGGTCTGCGGATACCCGTCGTCGCCTCGCCCCTGTTCATCATCTCGAACCCCGATCTGGTGATCGCGCAATGCAAGGCGGGCATCGTCGGCAGTTTCCCGGCGTTGAACGCGCGTGAAGCCGAGGGCGAGCCGATCCTGCTGGAGGCCTGGCTGAAGCGGATCACCGAAGAACTGGACCGCCACAACCAGTCCAACCCCGATTTCCCGGCGGCGCCATACGCTGTGAACCAGATCGTGCATCGCTCCAACGCGCGGCTGGAGCGGGATATCGAGATCTGCCACAAGTGGAAGGTGCCGATCTGGATCACCAGCCTTGGCGCGCGGGTCGAGGTGAACGATGCCGCCCATGACTGCGGCGGCATCGCGCTGCATGACATCATCAACAACCGCTTTGCCAAGAAGGCCATCGAAAAGGGTGCCGACGGTCTGATCGCGGTGGCCGCCGGTGCGGGTGGCCACGCGGGCGCGCAATCGCCCCTCGCGCTGATCTCGGAAATCCGCGAGTGGTTCGAGGGGCCGGTGCTGCTGTCGGGTGCCATCTCGACGGGCCGGTCGATCCTGGCCGCGCAGGCGATGGGGGCCGATCTGGCCTATATCGGCTCGCCCTTCATCGCGACCGAGGAGGCGAATGCCGACGCCGCCTACAAGCAGATGATCGTCGAAAGCGGGGCCGAGGATATCGTCTATTCCTCGCTCTTCACGGGGGTGCATGGCAATTACCTCAAGCCATCCATCATCCGGGCCGGCATGGACCCGGACAATCTGGAAACCGCCGATGCGTCATCCATGAACTTCGGCGAAGGCCGGTCCAAACCCAAGTCCTGGAAGGAAATCTGGGGCGCGGGGCAAGGGATCGGCGCGGTCAAGGACGTGGTGCCCGCGCGGGCGCTGGTCGACCGTCTGGCAAGCGAATATGCCGCTGCCAAGGCCGAAATGCGCGAGATCGTGAATGGCTGAACTCTGGTTGATCCGGCACGCGCAGGCCAGTTTCGGCGCGGCTGACTATGACAAGCTGTCCGATCTGGGGCACGAGCAGTCCCGCGAACTGGGTCAGGCGCTCAAGCAGCTGGGGGCCAGGCCCGATGCCGTCTTCATCGGCGCGCAGCGGCGGCACCGCGAGACATGGGAAGGGATCAACACCGCGCTTGGGTTTCCGACCGATCCCGGCGTGCTGCCCGGTTTCAACGAGTTCGACTTCGGCGGCCTTCTGAACGCGCGTTATCGTGGACGGGAACGCCCCGCGAACCTGCACACCGACCGTCGGCTGCATTTCAAGATGCTGCGCGAGACTGTGCTGGAATGGCAGAAAGGCGCGATCATCGACCCGCCCGAAGCCTATGCCGCCTTTGCCGACCGCGTCCGCGATGCACGGGCACAGGCCACGGCGGGCACGCCCGAACAGGTGATCGTCGTCACCTCGGGCGGGGCCATCGGCCAGACCGTGGCCGAGGTGATGGGCGCCCCCGCCGATGCCATGATCCGCTTGCAATTGCAGATCAAGAACTGTTCTGTCTGCCGGATCGTGGTCACGCCGGGCGGTGAACATCTGGGCAGTTTCAACGAAACCCCGCATATCACCGCCGCCAATGCCGCGCGGATGCTGACCTATAGCTGAGAAAAGGACAGGGCGATGACCACCCATGCCGCCGCACAGCTTGATACCGAGGCCGTTGCCCGCTGGCTGACGGACCACCTTCCCGGCTTTGCAGGCCCGATCACGGCCGAGAAATTCGCAGGCGGGCAGAGCAACCCGACCTTCCGGCTGATCACGCCGACCGCTCGCTATGTGCTGCGGCGCAAGCCGCCCGGCATCCTGCTCAAATCCGCCCATGCGGTGGAACGCGAATTCCGCGTGCAGAAGGCGCTGGCGGGAAGCGATGTGCCCGTCGCCCGGATGCATGTGCTGTGCGAGGACGACAGCGTCATCGGCTCGGCCTTCTATGTCATGGACGAGATCGACGGCCGTCATTTCGACGACCCCCGCCTGCCCGACCTTGCGCGCGCGGACCGCCGCGCCGTGCAGGACGAGATGAACCGCGTGCTGGCCGCGATCCATTCCGTCGATCTGAAGGCGACCGGGCTGGACGACTACGGCCCCGAAGGCAATTACTACCGCCGCCAGATCGACCGCTGGACCAAGCAGTATCGCGCCTCGGAAATGGATCACATCGCGCCCATGGAAGAGCTGATCGCATGGCTCGACACCAACATCCCCCCCGATGACGGACAGCGCACGCTGGTGCATGGCGATTACCGCATCGACAACATGCTTTTCGCCAAGGACAGCCCCGCCTGCCTTGCCGTGCTGGATTGGGAGCTGTCCACGACCGGGCACCCCTATGCCGATCTGGCCGCCGTGCTGATGCAATGGGGCATGCCGCCGGGGAACGAGGGGCGCGGGTTGGCCGGTGTGGACCGCGCGGCCGAAGGTCTGATGACGGATGCCGAATTCATCGCCGCCTATTGCGCACGGCGCGGCCTGCCGGGGATCGACCGTTTCGGCTTCTACCTGGCCTTTGCCTTCTTCCGCATGGGCTGCATCCTGCAAGGCGTGCTGAAACGCGCGGTGGACGGCAATGCCTCGAACCCCGAGCGGGCACGCAAACTGGGCAGTTTCGTGCCCATGTTCGCCCAAAGCGGGCTGGAGGCGGCGCGGAAAGGATGACCATGCCCGACCTGAACCCCGCGCTCATCGAAGAGCCCTATCCGCTACAGGCGCACCTTGGCTTTGTCATGACCGGCTGGTCAGAAGGCTACAGCCGGTTCGAACTGCCGCTGGCCCCTTTCCTGATGAACCGTTTCGGTATCCCCCATGGCGGTGTCCATGCGATGATGCTGGATACCGTCATGGGGTTCTGTGGCTGCTATACCGGCGATCCCGATGACCGCCAGATGGCCATGACCCTGTCGATGACCGTGAATTTCATGGCACAGGCACAGGGCAAGATCATGATCGGCGAGGGACGCGTCACCGGCGGCGGGCGCAAGACGTTTTTCGCCGCAGGCACGGTGACGGATGAGACCGGCATAACCATCGCCACGGGCACCGGCGTCTTCCGCTATCGCGGACGCTAGGCCGACCTACAGACAGACCGCTTGCGCCACCCGGACGGGCGCGCATCACATATGAAGGAGATCACCCATGACCGAGATGATGAAACGCATCGCCCTGGCCCGCCGCCCCAGCGGATCGCCCGTGCCCGAGGATTTCCGCTATGAGGACGCGCCGATGCCCACACCCGGCGAGGGCGAGGTGCTGGTCAAGGTCCAGTACATGTCGCTGGACCCATACATGCGGGGGCGTATGGATGACGCGAAATCCTATGCCAAACCCGTGCCGGTCGGTGGCACGATGGAAGGCGGCGCTGTGGGCGAGGTGATCGCGTCGAACAGTCCGCATTTCAAACCGGGCGACATCGCCTTCGGCATGTTCGGCTGGGCCAGCCACGGCTGCCTGCCGGGGCGCGAGTTGCGCAAGCTGGACCCGGCCCATGGCCCGGTCACGGCGGCACTTGGGCGTGCTGGGCATGCCCGGTTTCACCGGCTGGTTCGGCCTGACGGAATACGGCAAACCCAAGGAAGGCGAGACACTGGTCGTCGCCGCCGCCACAGGCCCGGTGGGGTCCATGGTCGGCCAGATCGCCAAGGCGCGCGGGCTGCGCGTGGTCGGCATCGCCGGCGGGGCCGAGAAATGCAAGCTGGCGGTCGAGAAATTCGGCTTCGACGTCTGCCTGGACCACCGCGCCTATGCCGACGGGCGCGAAATGCGCGCAGCCCTGGCCGAGGTCTGCCCCAAGGGCATCGACATCTATTTCGAGAACGTCGGCGGCAAGGTTCTGGAAGGGGTGATCCCCCTGATGAACGTGGGCGCGCGCATCCCCGTCTGCGGCATGATCAGCTGGTATGATCTGGGCGGTCTGGGCGGGGCCTCCGACAGCCCCGGCAAGGACAACCTGCCCAAGCTCTGGCGGACGATCCTCGTGAACCGGATGCATGTGCATGGCTTCATCATCTCGGACCATTTCGACCGTTTCCCGGCCTTCCTCTCCGAGGTCGGCCCGATGGTCGCCAAGGGCAGGATCGCCGTGCAGGAAGACATCACCGAAGGGCTGGAGAACGCGCCTGCGGCCTTCATGCGAATGCTCAAGGGCGGCAATTTCGGCAAGGCCATCGTCAAAGTCGCCTGATCCGCGAGGCGGAGGCGGCAGGAGCCTCCGGCGGGGATATTTATAGCAAGAAGAAATGGGGGGCGGCCTTGACGGGTCGCCCCTTTTGTCATTCCGGCTGGCAGATCTCATCGGCGCGGATGGCGCGCAGGGTGCGGATCAGCAGCGCCGCGATGATCACCAGCAGCACGCCCGCCAGCACCGTGCCGAAGACGCGATGCGCCGCCGATCCGGTCTGGTCGGCATAAAGGAAGCTGGCCACGGTCACGGCGGCGAAAGGAAAGGACAGCGCCCAGAACGACAGGGCGAAGGGCAGCTTCACGATGCGCGGCAGTTGCACCGCCACCAGCAGCGTGAAGAGATAGGCCCCGTTCATGAGGATACGGGCAAAGGCGTCGATCTGGCCCGTCAGGTGGAACCACGCCAGAAACCCCACGGCAGGCGGCGCGATCAGGATCACCAGCGTCGGCTGCAACCGGCCCGGCATCGGATCGTGGAAGATCAGCCGGTTCATCACCAGCGTCAGCAGCACGATCCAGAAGATCAGCCCGACCGACAGGAAATACCAGCTGATCTCGACATAGCCCATCTGCACGCCCGCAATCGGGACGATCACATTCCCCACCGCAGGGATGAACCACGCCGGCGACAGATGCGGTGTCTGAAAGGCCCGGTGTCCGATCCAGCCGGAAATGACGGCAATGGTCAGCATCCCCTGCAACCCCATGCCGAAGAGCCACAGCCCCTCGGCCACGGCGGGTGCGCGCGACAGGGTCAGCGTGGCGATCAACAGTATCGAGATCGAGATGGCCGGAAAGAAAGCCAGCCGGACCGGATGGTTCCACTCGGCCCGCACCGCCGCAGGGTAGCGCTGTGCCTTGAGCGCATAGAAGACCGAGACCAGACCGAAGATCACGATCGCCGATGCATAGGCCAGATCCGATCCCCAGGACGCCAGACCAAAGGCATGCTCGACGGCGCGCAGCGCCAGCGACAGGCCCGTCATGCCCATCACGATGGCAAAGAAGGTGACAGGGAAATGCTCCAGCCGATTGTGGGTGCCAGCGGGGGCCGGTTTCGCCTGCGGGATATCTGTCATGGCCTGAGTCTTTCCGTGCTTCGCCTGTTGCACCGCAAAACAGCAGGTCGGCGCGGCAATGTCACGCGCTTCCGGTGACAGGCGCGCCCTGCCGCCCCTGCGCGGGGGTGCCGCCCCTACATCATCCCGAGCAGCCGGGCCGCGTTGTTCTTGAGGATATCGGGGCGCAGCTCGTCCTTGATGTCGATCTTCTCGAAATCGGCCAGCCAGCGTTCGGGGCTGATCATCGGCCAGTCCGAGCCGAACAGAACCTTCTTGCGCAGGATCGAATTGGCATAGCGCACGAGGATCGGCGGGAAATACTTGGGCGACCAGCCCGACAGGTCGATATAGACATTGGGCTTGTGCTGGGCGACGGCCAGCGCCTCCTCCTGCCAGGGGAAGGACGGGTGCGCCATGATGATCTTCATGTCGGGGAAATCCACCGCCACATCATCCAGATACATCGGGTTGGAGTATTTCAGCCGCATCCCGTTACCACCGCGCATCCCCGAGCCGACACCGGTCTGGCCGGTGTGGAACAGCGCGATGGCGCCCGCCTCCTGGATCGCCTCATAGAGCGGATAGGCGAAACGCTCGTTGGGATAGAAGCCCTGAAAGGTCGGGTGAAACTTGAACCCCTTGATCCCGTAATCCGCGACCAGACGGCGCGCCTCGCGCACGCCCATCTTGCCCTTGTGCGGGTCGATCGAGGCGAAGGGGATCAGCACATCGGCATTGGCGGCGGCGATCTCGGCCACTTCCTCGTTCTTGTAGCGGCGATAGCCGGTCTCGCGCTCGGCATCGACGGGAAAGATCACGGCGGCGATGTTCTGTTCGCGGTAATGGGCGGCGGTTTCCGCCATGGTGGGCGGATGCGACCATGGCGCGCCGAAATACCTGGCCATGGTGGATTGCAGGTCGTCATACCCGTCATCCGTATGACAGCCGCAGGGTTCCTCGGCATGGGTGTGGATGTCGATGGCGCGGATCTTGTCGAGGTCGATCATGTCCGGGTTCCTTCACTGATCTGTCTGGTCGATGCGGCGCAGCAGCGCCACAAGGGTGGCGCGCTCCTCGGCGGACAGGGCTGCCAGCATCGCGTCTTCATGCGCCTCGAGGGCGGCCACGGCGGCACGGCGCCGCTTGATCCCCGCAAGCGTGGCCCGCAAGGCAAAGGAGCGGCGGTCGCTCAGCACGCGGTGCCGCCCGATCAGCCCGGCCTCTTCCAGCGCGTCGATGATCAGCACGGTGTTCGAGCGTTCCATGTTCAGGCTGGCGGCCAATTGCGATTGCGTCACATCGGGCGTGTCGCAGATCACCGAGAGCGCCGAAAAGGTCGTGATCCGCAGGCCCAGCGGTTCCAGCACACGGGCGGCGTCGGCCTGCATCAGATGGGTGGCGCGCTTCATCGTATAGCCGACAAGCTGGCGCAGGGATCGGTCAAGTCCCACGGTCGGGACCATGGGCGTCTCGGCAGCAGGGGCAGGTTTGCGGGTCATGGCATCACCGGAACGTGGGACTGCGTTTCTGCAGGAACGCTTTCAGGCCCTCCTGCGCGTCCGGGCTGGTCTGGGTCAGCGCGGCACAAAGGCTTTCGGTGAAAAGGCCGTCAGCCTTGGACATGTCCTCGATCCGGGCCAGCGCATGGATCATGATATAGTTGGACAGGCCCGCGTTGCTGGCGATCTTGCCCGCCAGATCGCGCGCCAGTTCCATCGCCTGCCCCGGTCCCACGGCATAGTGGCACAGGCCCAGTCGCAGACCCTCTTCCGAGTCGTATTTGCGCCCGGTCAGCATCATCTCGATCATCCGGTCCGCGCCCAGAATGCGCCCGACGCGCACCGAGGCCCCGCCGCCCACATAGATGCCACGCCGCCCTTCGGGCAGCTGGAAGATGACCGAAGGCTCGGCGATGCGGACATGGGTGGCCGTGGCAAGCTCCAGCCCGCCGCCGATCACCGCGCCCACCATGGCCGAGACGACCGGCAGACCGGAGAACTGGATCTTGTCCATCACCGCATGCCAGCCGCGCGAATGCCGCAGCGTGCCCTCGGCGTCGCGGGTCACATGTTCGCTCAGATCCAGCCCCGAACAGTAATGCCCGCCGGTGCCGGTCAGGATCACCACCTTCACGGCCTTGGGGGGATCAGAGAAAAACGCATCCAGCTCGGACAGAAGCTGATCGTTCATGGCGTTCCGCTTGTCGGGACGGTTCATGGTCAGGGTCGCAACGGGACCCTCGATATCAAGGGTCAGGGTCTGCATCCGCGATCTGGTCATCTGTTCGGCCTTTTTGGCTATATGTCATAACTATCTGGGCACAGGCAGGGAAAGACAAGCCCCGGCCCCCTCGATCCGCAAGAAAAGGGGGCCGGGGACGCTTGTTCAGTACATCAGGCGCAGGGCAAACAGGGTGATGCCCGGAAACAGCACAAGAATGATCACGCGGATGATGTCGGAGGCGACGAAGTAGAGCACCGCCTTGTAGGTCTCGATCATCGGGGTCAGCCGGTCCATCGAGTTGATGACGAAAAGGTTCATGCCCACCGGCGGCGTGATCAGGCCGACTTCGACGACGATCAGCACAAGGATACCGAACCAGATCGCCACTTCCTCGGTCGTCATGCCGAAGTCCAGATTGGCGACGATCGGGAAAAAGATCGGGATCGTCAGCAGGATCATCGACAGGCTGTCCATCACCGCGCCAAGGATCAGATAGATCAGCAGGATCACGGTCAGCACCATCCACGGGCTGAGACCAAGGCCGACCACATAGTTCGACAGTTCCTGCGGCACCTGTGTCAGCGCCAGAAAGCCGTTGTAGAAGGCAGCCCCCAGCACGATGAAGAAGATCATCGCCGTGGATCGCGCCGTGGCCATGAAGCTTTCGACAAAGCTGTGGCGGTTCAGCCCGCCGTTGACCAAGGCGATCAGCCCGGTGCCCAGCGCGCCGACAGCCGCACCTTCCGTGGGGGTGAAGACGCCCAGATAGATGCCGCCGACAACCACCAGAAACACGGTCAGCACGGGCCAGACATCCAGAACGGCGCGCCAGCGCTGCGCATAGGGCATCCGCTCCCGCGCGGTTCCTGCACGGTCCGGGTGGATGCGCGCATAGATGGCGATGGTCAGCATGTAGCCCACAGCGGCCAGAATGCCGGGAATGAAGGCCGACAGGAACAGCTTGGCGATGTTCTGCTCGGTCAGGATGGCATAGATCACCAGCACGACCGAGGGCGGGATCAGGATGCCCAGCGTGCCGCCCGCCGCCAGCGTGGCGGTCGAGAACCCGCCGGCATAGCCATAGCGGCGCAGTTCGGGCAGCGCGACCTGGCTCATCGTGGCGGCGGTCGCCAGCGACGATCCGCAGATCGCGCCGAAACCGGCGCAGGCGCCCACGGCGGACATGGCGACACCGCCCTTGCGGTGGCCCAGCCAGGCTTCGGCCGCCTTGAACAGCGATTGCGACATCCCGCCCAGCGTGGCGAAATGGCCCATCAGCAGGAACATCGGGATGATCGACAGCGAATAGCTGGAAAAGGTCGAATAGGTCTCGGACTTCAGGCGCGAAAAGCCCATGTTGAAGGTGCCGGTGGCGAAGTAGAGACCGAACAGGCCCACAAGGAACATCGCCAGCCCGATCGGCACGCGCAGAAAGATCAGGGTCAGCAGGACGGGAAAGGACGCAATCCCGATTTCAAGCGTGGTCAATGGTCTGCTCCCCCGATGGACAGGATGGTCTGGTTGCGAAAGAACTCGGCCACACGGACGATCGCGATATAGACCCCGACCACAGCCGCCACCACGGCACCGACCAGGCTGGCCGCATAGGACCACCAGATCGGAAACTGCAACAGGAAGCTCGTTTCACGATATTGCATCTTGGACAGCAGCCCCTCGTAAAGCTGCACAGCGATCAGGATCAGCACACCGGCGAAGATGATGTCGACCACCATCTGGATCATCCGGTTGACCTTGACCGACAGCGCGGCGGTGAAGATGTCGACGGTCGCGTGACCACCCGTGATCTGGCACAGCGGGATGAAGGCGAAGATGGCAAAGGCCACCCCGGCCTCGACCAGTTCGAAATCGCCAAGGATCGGACCCACGCCCGTGTCCAGCAGCGTCTTGGCGAAATCGCCCAGGACCGCCGTGACCGGCCCGGAATGCAGAAAGCGTATTCAACGCCCGTCCCAGCACCGAGACGCAGACCAGGATGATCAGGGCCGTCAGGACCAACCCGCCCAGCACCGCCATCGCGCGGGCCAGACCATTCATGAACCTGTGCATCGCAGTGGCCTTCCCAAGGTTGAAGATGAAACCGTCAAACAGTGTCCCGCGACGCGTTCGCCGCGGGACACCACAAGGCAATAGGATCAGTTGGTATGCTTGGCAATCAGCGCCTTGGCCTGATCGACGACAGCCTGACCGTCAAGACCTGTCTTGTTCAGGTTCTCGATCCAGTCGGCCTCGACACCGGCGGCGGCCTCTTTCCACTCTGCCACCTGCTCGGGCGTCAGCGTGATGATGTTGTTGCCCGCCGCAACCGCGACTTCCCGCGAGGGTGCGTCGCCACCGGCCTGTGTCTTGCCCGCGAAGGCCGAGAATTCCAGACCGGAGTTGTTGTCGATCACCGCCTTCAGATCATCGGGAAGGCTGTCATACTTGTCCTTGTTCATCGCGAAGATGAACGAGGTCGTGTAGAGCGACTCGCCACCGAATTCGGTGTGGTTGCCCACCAGTTCCGACATCTTGAGCGAGGCGGTCACTTCCCACGGAATCACGGCCGCGTCGATCACGCCCTTGGACAGGGATTCCGGGATCGCAGGCACCGGCATCCCGATCGGGCGTGGCCCCCAGCGCCGTGAACAGCTGTGTCGTGGTGCGGGTCGGTGCGCGCAGCTTGACCCCGTTCAGGTCAGCGACGGAGGTGATCGGGTTCTTCGAGTGGATCACGCCGGGACCATGGACCCAGACGCCGAGCGTCTTGAAATCCTTGAATTCGGTGTCCAGCAGATTGGCTTCGGCATATTCCCAATAGGCGCGGCTCGTCGCCTCGGCATTGGTCATCATGAAGGGCAGTTCGAACACTTCGGCCTGCGGGAAGCGGCCCGGCGTATAGCCCGCCACGGTCCAGACGATATCGGCGACACCGTCGATCACCTGGTTGATCAGCTCGGGCGGGGTGCCACCCAGCTGCATCGAGGGGAAACGGTCGATCTTGATCCGGCCTTCGCTGTCCGCCTCGACCTTGTCGGCCCAGACATCCAGGATCAGCTTCGGCACGTTGGCCTGCGCCGGCAGGAACTGGTGCAGCTTCAGCGTCACTTCCTGTGCATGCGCGCCGACACTCATGCCGGCCAGCAGTGCGGCGGTGGCAACTGTGCGCAGGGCCGTTTTCATCATCGTCATGTCTTGATCCTCCCTAGGATGGTGTGAAACCGACCCGTTTTTCTGTCCGGGTTCGGGTCTTCGATGGCCGGATGTCGCCCACGATCCTCATGGTTCGAAATCCGGCTGGCGTGCGGGATGCGCCTCGGCAAAAGCCGCAAGCGCCTCGCAGCGCGCATGGATGGATGCGATGCGTTTCAGGTGGCTGATATCCACACCGAAACGCGTCGCGGAAAAGACTTGCGGCACCAGACAGACATCGGCCAGCCCGGGTGTATCCCCATAGCAGAAGGCCGTCTCGCGGTCGCGTTTCGCCAGCAGCGCCTCGCAGGCCTCAAGCCCGTCGGTCAGCCAGCGGGTCAGCCACTTCGTCGTGGCCGCGGCATCGGCGCCGAATTCATCGGTCAGGTATTTCAGCACCCGCAGATTCTGCAGCGGATGGATCTCGCAGGCGATGACCTGCGCAAAGGCCCGCACCCGCGCCCGTGCCAGCGGATCGGTCGGCAGCAAGGCAGGCTCGGGATGAGTCTCGTCCAGCCATTCGAGAATCGCGAGGGACTGCGTCAGCTCGGCCCCGTCATCGGTGATCAGCGCCGGCAGCAGGCGCTGCGGGTTGATGGCGCCAAATTCCGGCGATTTCTGCGCCCCCTGCTTGAGGTGGACGGATTCGAAATCGTAATCCAACCCCTTGAGATTGAACGCGATCCGGCAGCGATAGGACGATGAACTGCGGAAATAGCCATAGAATTTCATGCGCAAACCCGTGAAAGGGCGATGATGTTCATCTGTGACATGAGCCCTCCTCCCAAAGGTTCCCACCGATACGATGTATACTTATAATTATAAACTACTTCTATTTGATACCGCATCTGCCGGGTTTAACCAAGCCGTTCCTGCCCCCGATGCAGCCCTCGCCCCTCGGTCAGAGCTAAACCGACCGCTTGGTTGACTTTGCGATCACGGGCACTCGCCTGTCAATAGGCATGTGGTCGCGCAAGTCTTATGCCCTTGCCCTGATCCGCGCAAAATAAAAGGGCCGGTCGAAACCGGCCCTTCCGATCATCCCTGTCAAAGACAGATCAGTTCAGCGCAGCATCGCTGATCACATGGGTCCAAGCGCCTTCGGGCTGTTTGGTGATCACCGGATCGGCGCCCGCCGCCAGCAGCGTGGCCACGGTGCGCTCATAATCGGCCGGATCAAGCGCGCCGTTCGACCCTGCGGTCAGCTTGGCCACCTCGCCCATCATCCGCTTCTGATGCGCCTCGGTCTGCGCGCCGGTCTGATCGTTGTCCAGAACGATCATCGCCGCTTCATCCGGGTTCTCCTCGGCGTATTTCCAACCCTTCATCGAGGCGCGCACGAAACGGGCCATCTTGTCGACGAAAGCCGGATCGGACAGGTTCTCTTCCAGCACGTAAAGACCGTCTTCCAGCGTGGCGACGCCCTGATCCTCATACTTGAAGGTCACCAGTTCCTCGGGCGTCACGCCCGCGTCGATCACCTGCCAGTATTCGTTATAGGTCATGGTCGAGATGCAATCGGCCTGCCGCTGGATCAGCGGATCGACGTTGAAACCCTGCTTCAGGACCTCGACCCCGTTCTCGCTCTTGCCATCGGTGGAAATCCCCATCTTGCTCATCCAGCTCATGAAGGGGAATTCGTTGCCGAAGAACCAGACGCCGAGCGTGCGGTTCTTCAGGTCATCCGGCGTCTCGATCCCCGCGTCCTTCCAGCAGGTCAGCATCATGCCCGAGGATTTGAAAGGCTGGGCGATGTTCACCATCGGCAGACCCTTCTCGCGCGCGGCCAGTGCTGCGGGCATCCATTCCACGGTCACATCGGCGCCACCACCGGCCAGAACCTGCGTGGGGGCAATATCGGGACCACCCGGAAGGATGGTGACGTTCAGGTCCTCTTCCTCGAAAAAGCCCTTGTCGAGCGCCACGTAATAGCCCGCGAACTGGGCCTGCGTGACCCATTTCAGTTGCAGTGTCACATCGTCCGCGGCCCATGCAGGCGCGCTGGCCAGACCCATGGCAAGGGTGGCGCCAGTCATCAGTTTCTTCATTCTCTCATACTCCTTGTTGAACGTTTTTTCTGTGTTCGGCCTTTTGCGGCTTCTTGTTGATGATCTGCTACCTGCGTTGCGAGGGATGCCAGAAGGTCATCGCCCGCTCGATCCAGACCACGATACCATAGAACGCCGTCCCGGCGATGGCGGCGACGATGATCTCGGCCCAGACCAGATCAATCGACAGGCTGCCCACCCCGGTCGAGATGCGGAACCCCATGCCCCGCGTCGGCGATCCGAAATACTCCGCCACGATGGCCCCGATCAGCGCCAGCGTGGTGGCGATCTTCAACCCGTTGAAGACGAAGGGCATGGCCGCAGGAAGACGCAGCTTCAGCAACGTCTGCATATAGCCCGCCGCGTAGGTGCGCATCAGGTCGCGCTGCATCGCATCGGTCTCGCGCAGGCCCTGCACCGTGTTCACGAGGATCGGGAAAAACACCATCACCACCACGACCGCCGCCTTGGATTGCCAGTCGAACCCGAACCAGCTGACCAGAATGGGCGCGATCCCCACGATGGGCAGCGCCGCCACGAAATTGCCCACCGGCAGCAAGCCACGCGTCAGGAATGCCGACCGGTCGATCAGGATCGCCGTCACGAAGGCCGCCGTGCTGCCGATGGCAAAGCCGGTCAGCGCGCCCTTGAGGACGGTCTGGCGGAAATCCTCCCACAATATGTCCGTGGAACTGGCGAATGTCTGCGCCACGGCGGACGGCGCGGGCAGGATCACCGGCGAGACGCCCAAGCCCCGCACCAGCCCCTCCCACAACACGATCAAAGTCACACCGAACAGCACCGGCACGAGGATGCGCACCGCGCGCGTGCCATGCCATGCCGAATTCGCCAGCCGGGCGTTCAGCACCCAGGCGCCCGCCCAGAAGATCAGCGCGAAGACAAGCCAGCTCATGCCTGCATCCCCATCCGCTTCAACGTGATGCGCTGCGCCAGATCCAGCAGCGTGACCAAGGCACCGGCAAGGATCGCCGCCGCCACCAATGCGGCCCAGATCGCCAGTGGCGTGCCGAACTGATCCCCGATCAGGATGCGCGCGCCCAGCCCGCTGATCGCGCCTGTCGGCAACTCGCCCACGATGGTCCCCACCAGCGCCGCCGCGATCCCCACCTTGAGAGAGGTGAACAGATACGGCACCGATGCGGGCAACCGCAGCTTCAGAAAGGCCTGAAAGCCGGATGCGTTATAGGTCTTGAGCAGATCAAGCTGCGCATGGGCGGGCGAGCGCAGCCCCTTGACCATGCCCACCAGCACCGGAAAGTAACACAAGATAGGCCGAAATGATCGCCTTGGGCACCGTCCGATCCGTGATGCCAAGCTGCGAGGACAGCACGATGATCATCGGCGCCAGCGCCACGATGGGCACCGTCTGGCTGATGATCGCCCAGGGCATCAGGCTCATATCGACCACCCGCGAATAGACGATGGCCACCGCCCCCAGAACACCAAGAGCCGTGCCCAGCGCAAAGCCCCACAGGGTCGATTGCAGCGTGATCCAGCCATGATAGATGAGCGAGCGTTTCGACATCGCCCGCCCGTTCAGCGCCATATCCGCCGTGGTGTTCCACAGCTCGGTCGCCACCTGCCCCGGCGTGGGCAGACGCGGCCGGTCCATCGCATAGGTCTCGGCGATCTGCGCCGGATTGCGCAGCATCAGCGCCCAGACAGACACCTCCTGCCGCTCCAGCGCGGTTGCGGGCACCAGTTCCGCCCCGCCCCGCTGCGCCTGATCCAGCGCCACGCGAATGTTCATCGGGGCCACGGCGGCGTACCAGACGCCAAGGATCACGGACAGAACCGTCAGGATCGGCAGCGCATTCCTCATGCCTGCGCCCTTTCAGGATGCGCCGAATGCCGCCGCTCAATCGTCATAGGCATGCCCCGCCCGCAGCCCGTCGCGGACGCGATGGGCGATTTCGATGAACTCGGGACTGTCGCGGATCTCCAGCGGGCGTGCGCGCGGCAGGGGGCTGTCGATCACATCGGTGATCCGCCCCGGCCGCGGCGACATCACGACGATCTTGGTGGACAGATAGACCGCCTCGGGTATGGAATGGGTCACGAAACAGATCGTCTTGTTGGTCCGGTCCCACAGCTTCAGCAACTGCTCGTTCAGGTGGTCGCGCACGATCTCGTCCAGCGCGCCGAAAGGCTCGTCCATGAGCAGGATATCGGCATCAAACGCCAGCGCCCGCGCGATACTGGCGCGCTGCTGCATCCCGCCGGACAGCTGCCAGGGGTATTTCTTCTCGAACCCGCCCAGTTCGACCAGCTCCATCACACGTTTCACCCGCGCGTCCTGATCGGCGCGGTCATAGCCCATGATCTCCAGCGGCAGGCGGATATTGCCACCGATGGTGCGCCACGGATAAAGCCCCGCCGCCTGAAACACATAGCCATAGGCGCGCGCGCGACGCGCCTCCTCGGGGCTGGTGCCATTGACCGTGATCTGCCCCGCTGTCGGCTGTTCCAGATCGGCCATCACCCGCAGAAACGTGGTCTTGCCGCAGCCCGAGGGGCCGATGAAGCTGACGAAATCACCCCGGTTGATATCCAGCGACACATCACGCAGCGCATGCACCGGCCCGTCGCCGGTCTGAAAGGTCAGATCAAGGCTCTTGGCACTGATCACGGGTTGGATGGTCACGTCTGTCTTCTCCTGCTGGCCGCAGTATTGGCTGGCGGCGGGGTCCCGGATCAAGCCCGGAACCCGCTTGTTCTGCATCATTTCTGATCGGAATCAGATTCCTGCCGGAATATTCAGCGGATCGCGCTGGATCATCTTGGGCGCGGTCAGCTCCTTCCACTTGCTCAGCGCCACATTGGCCGACGGAAAGGCCGGACGCGGCACGAAACGGCCCCGACCGGGCTGCGGCTGGCTGTTCTGCCCCCAGGCCCAGATCACCTCGCCCCGGCTCAGGGTATAGCGGCTCTGCGCCTTGACCTGGAAGCCTTCGAAGACGTTGTAATCCAGCACCGAATGGTGGTTCGAGGCGCTGATCGTCTTGCTGATCTTCGGATCCCAGACCACGATATCGGCATCCGCCCCTTCGACGATCGCCCCCTTCTTGGGATAGATGTTCAGGATCTTGGCCACATTGGTGCTGGTCGCCGCCACGAATTCATTGGGCGTCAGGCGGCCGGTTTCGACCCCTTCGGTCCAGAGCACCGCCAGACGTTCCTCCAACCCGTTCGACCCGTTCGGGATGATGCGGAAATCATGCCGCCCCGCGCGCTTTTGCGCCGTGGAAAAGGCCGCGTGATCGGTGGCCACCACCTGCAATGATCCCGCCTGCAACCCGGCCCAGAGGCTGTTCTGATGGTCCTTGGACCGGAACGGCGGGCACATCACGCGGCGCGCGGCGTGGTCCCAGTCCTTGTTGAAATACTCGCTTTCATCCAGCGTCAGGAACTGGATCAGCGGCTCGCCATAGACACGCATCCCCTTCTGGCGCGCGCGCCGGATCGCCTCATGCGCCTGCTCGCAGGACACATGCACGATATACAAGCGGCACACCCGCCGCATCGGCGATGGTGATGGCCCGGTTCGCGGCCTCGCCCTCGAACTCGGGCGGGCGGGAATAGGCATGGCCTTCCGGCCCGGTGATCCCCTGATCGAAGTATTTCTGCTGCATCTCGGCCACCAGATCGCCGTTCTCGGCATGGACCATCGGCAGCGCGCCCAGCTCGGCGCAGCGCTTGAACGAGGCGAACATCTCGTCATCCTCGATCATCAGCGCGCCCTTGTAGGCCATGAAATGCTTGAAGCTGTTCACCCCCATCTCGACCGCGTCCTTCATCTCGTTGAAGACGGTCTCGTTCCAGCCGGTGATCGCCATGTGATAGCCCACGTCGGAACAGATCTGCGGTGCAGACTTGCGGTGCCATTCGTTGATCGCGTTCTTGATGCTGCCATCCGCACCGGGCAGGCAGAAATCCACGATCATCGTGGTGCCCCCCACAGCCGCCGCCCAGGTGCCGCTCTCGAAGGTTTCCGCCGCCGTGGTGCCCATGAAGGGCATTTCCAGATGGGTATGCGGGTCGATCCCGCCGGGGATCACATAGGCCCCTTCGGCGTCGATATATTCGTCGCCCTTCAGGTTCTCGCCGATCTGCTTGATGGTCTCGCCCTCGATCAGCACATCGGCCTTCCACGTGCGGTCCGCCGTGCAGACCATGCCGCCTTTGATCACCTTGGTCATCTCAACCCTCCTTGTCGCGCGAAACGAGGCTCTGTGGCCCCTGCTTCATCTTGCTTCAAATACTCCGGGGGTCCGGGGGCTGGCCCCCGGCCCTATCCTCTCATCACTCGGCGATACCCGCCGTCTCGACCACCGCGTGCAGCAGCACATCGCAACCGGCGCGCGCCCAGTCCTTGGTGATCTCCTCGGCCTCGTTATGGCTCAGCCCGTCTACGCAGGGCGTCATGATCATGGCCGAAGGCGCGACCTGATTGATCCAGCAGGCATCGTGCCCGGCGCCCGAGATCACGTCCATGTGGCTGTAACCCAACCGCTCCGCCGCGTTGCGGATCGCGGTCACGCAGCCCTCGTCAAAGGCGGGCGGATCGAAGGCGCCGACGACCTCGGCTTCGAAGTCGCAGCCCAGGGCCTTGCAGATACCGGGCGCCTTCTCGTTCAGTTCGGCCACCATCGCCTCAAGCGTTTCCAGAACGTGACTGCGGAAATCGACAGTAAAGACCACCTTTTCCGGGATCACGTTGCGGCTGTTGGGATAGACGTCGATATGCCCGATCGCGCCCACGGCGGCGGGCTGATGCGCCATCGCGATCTCGTGCACCAGTTCGGTGATCTGCGCCAAGCCGCGCCCCGCGTTGCGGCGCATCTTCATCGGGGTCGACCCGGTGTGCTGGCCCTTGCCCGTCACCGTGCATTGCACCCAGCGCAGGCCCTGCCCGTGGGTGACAACCCCAACATCCTTGGCTTCCGCCTCAAGGATCGGGCCCTGTTCGATGTGCAGCTCGAAATAGGCATGCATCTTGCGCGCGCCCACGGGTTCGTCGCCTTCCCAGCCGATCCGCTTCAACTCATCCCCGAACCGCTTGCCCTTGGCGTCCACACGGTCCTTGGCCCAGTCTTCCTTTAGCACGCCTGCAAAGACGCCTGACGACAACATGGCGGGGGCAAAGCGGGTGCCCTCCTCATTCGTCCAGTTCACGGCCACGATGGGATGGCGGGTGCGGATGCCCAGATCGTTCAGCGTACGGATCACCTCCAGCCCGCCCAGAACGCCCAGAACCCCGTCGTATTTCCCGCCCGTGGGCTGGGTATCCAGATGCGATCCGACATAGACCGGCAGGGCATCGGGGTCGGTGCCGGCGCGCGTGGCGAACATGTTGCCCATCGTGTCCAGCCCCATGGTGCAGCCCGCCTCCTCGCACCAGCGCTGGAACAGGGCGCGGCCCTCGGCATCCTCGTCCGTCAGGGTCTGGCGGTTGTTGCCGCCCGCGATCCCGGGGCCGATCTTGGCCATCTCCATCAGGCTGTCCCACAGGCGGTCCGGGTTGATCTTAAGGTTTTCACCGGGTGCAGGCATCGCGTTCATTCCCTGTTTCTGCAGTCATCCGGCAGGTTCCATCCACGCTGCTGTAAGGGGTCGCGAGGGACCGCCTGCCCGCACTGTGATGGTGCATCCGCCTTGTTGCTTTTTTACCATTTGGTAAAGTGACGATTGCAACCTGCGGCACCTGTGTCAAGATTTGTCTTGAAGCGCCGGTCTGGACGCAGCGTGGTGGTTCGGTTAGCGATGAATTTCGCAGCAAGAGAGGGCCGATGAAGAACGCAGCGAAGACAGGGATGGCTCGGGCGCTCAGGGTGCGGGCGGAACCTGTTGTGAAACGCAGTCGCATCCAGACGCGCAATCGCAGGCTGATCCTCGATGCCGCACTCGAGGTATTCTCGGCCCACGGGTTTCGCGGGGCGACGCTTGACCAGATCGCGGCGCAGGCGGGGCTGTCCAAGCCGAACATCCTCTATTACTTCGACGGCAAGGAAACGATCCATGTCACGCTGCTGAACCAGCTGATGGAGACATGGCTTGACCCGCTGGAGCAGATGGACCCGCAGGGTGAGCCGCTGGAGGAGATCATCGCCTATGTCCGGCGCAAGCTGGATATGGCGCAGGCCTATCCGCGGGAGAGCCGGCTGTTCGCCAACGAGATCCTGCAGGGCGCGCCGCGGATGGGGCCGCATCTGGAGGCGCGGCTGAAACCGCTGGTGGATGAGAAGGCCGCGCTGATCGCGGCGTGGGCGGCGGCGGGGCGGATCGCGCCGGTCGATCCCCGGCACCTGATCTTCTCGATCTGGGCCACCACCCAGCACTACGCGGATTTCGAGGCGCAGGTGAACGTGCTGATGCCCGAGGGTGGGGTGTTTCCGGGGGCGGCAACCTATCTGGAAACGATGTTCCGCCGGATGCTCAAGGTCTGATCCGGGGGTGTCCCACGATGGGACATTTTTCAGGCCCAATGATTTCAACGGGTTGGATCATCGCCTTTACCAATTCTTAAGAATTGAACGCACAGCGCGCAGCCGCACTTCGCCGGGTTGGAAGCGCAGGGACATGGGCGCGGGAGCGATGTCCCGCTTGAACCTGAGGGTCACGAAACGGATGAGACATGGGTAGAGTTCACCGGGCGTCAGCCCTGAGGCATGACAGAAGGATATCCCGCCTTTCCGGTATGCAGCACCAGGAAAATGCTCGTGACAATGGTCCGGTCGCAAGACTATGGTTCGGGTTGAAAGAGGCCACGCCGCTGCATGCACCACGCGAAGGGACCGAATGAGCGGAGCTTTCCAACACAACGCTGTCCCGAGTGATGTCGTTTCAGCCGAGGATGCCTTTCTCGCATTCCATGAAATGACGCCGGACGGCTTCATGATGTTTCGCGCCGTCAGAGCCGGGGACGGTGCGATCTCGGATCTGCAGTGGACCTTTGTGAACAAGGCGGGCGCGCGGATCGTGGGCCGCGCGGCAGAGGACCTCTTGGGCAAGTATCTTCTGGTCGAGATGCCCGGAAACAGGGACGAGGGCCTGTTCGATGCCTATGTGAAAGTCATCGAGACGGGGCAGACCTGGCAGAACGAGTTCTACTATGACCATGCCGGGATCACGGGGTGGTTCCGCACCACGGCGACGCGGTCGGGTGACGGTCTGGCGCTTTCCTTCGCGGATATCTCGGAGGTGCGGGCGGGTGACAAGAGGCTGCGGGACCTTATCGACAGCGTGCTTGCCTTTGTGGGCGTTTTGTCTGTCGACGGGGTATTGCTGGAGGCCAACCAGCCAGCGGTTGCGGCCGCCGGGGGAGATCGTGACACGGTGATCGGGCGCCCCTTCTGGGATTGCTACTGGTGGGACGTCAATCAAGCCACGAAAGACCGGCTGAAACTTGCGGTCGCTTCGGCGGCGGCGGGTGAGCTGGTGCGCTATGACGCCGAGATCCAGGTTGCGGGCGAACAGAGGCTTTGGATCGATTTCCAGATCGCCCCGGTTTTCAATTCTGCCGGTGAGGTGACGGAACTGATCCCGTCCGGCGTCGATATCACCGAGCGCAAACTCGCCGAGGCGCATCGGGAATTGCTGATCAAGGAACTGAGCCACCGGGTCAAGAATACGCTGGCGACGATCCAGTCGATCGCCGGGCAGTCGATCCGGGCCGCCGAAACGATGGACGATTTCAGGGGGTCGTTCGGCGCGCGTCTGCGGGCCATTGCGGCGTCCCATAATCTGCTGGTCGAGACGGACCATCAGCTTGTGCCTGTCACCGCCCTCGTGCGCGCGCAGGTCCTACCTTATGCCTCGGATGAGGCGCGCGTCGAGGTCGAGGGGGTTGATATTGATCTTCCCGGAGAAATCGCGCATGCGCTGGGACTGGTTCTGCATGAGCTGGCGACGAATGCATCGAAATACGGTGCCTTGTCATCTCAGGCGGGGACGGTTCATGTGAAATGGAGCGTTCAGGACCAAGACGGTGTGCCGCATCTGCATCTGCGCTGGCTTGAACGCGGTGGACCCGAAGTCAAGACGCCGACGCGCAGGGGGTTCGGGACCCGTCTGATCGAACGGAGCCTGTCAGCGGACGGCGACAGCGCAGTAATAGAACACGACCCCGCGGGTCTTTCGTGCAGATTGGTGATGGGCCTCGAATGAGCAAGCAAGACCGGATTTTGATCGTCGAAGACGACGCACTCATCGCGATGGACCTTGAAGACGAACTGACCGACCGGGGGTTCGATCCGGTGAGCGCGGCGACGATTGCCCATGCGCAGCAGGTTCTTGAAAGCGAGCCGCTGATGTTCGTGGTTCTGGACATGCATCTGAGGTCCGAGACGACCTTCGAATTTGCCCGGGAGTTGCAGGAGAGGGGCGTCGCTTTCCTCTTCCTGTCGGGCAATGACCGCTCTTCCCTGCCGGAGGATCTGCAGTCGAGCAAGATCCTCGAAAAGCCGGTCCACTACGATACGCTTGTCGAGATGATCGGCTGACCCGAGAGGGTCTTTCCGGCGGCGGCGCAGGGCCTGATCCGGGGGTGTCCCTCGATGGGACATTTTCCGAGGCCAATGATTTCAATGGGTTGGCCGGGCGTGTTAGGGATTTGTTAGGGGGTGTTGTCACTTCATTTACATTCGGATCATTGAAGGTGCACGGTTTAAACTCGAAGGAATAATTTGAGCAAAAACTTAAGCGATGGGCCTGCCAAAAGAAGAACTGCGCATTCGCACCGATCCACGATGCGACTCCTCAGAGCACAGTTTTTTCCAGTCGACGCAGAAGCACCGACGCAAAAGACAAATGGTCGAGGCAAAGATCAATAGGATCGACAAGATTATCATGGCCACGCGGATTCCGTATTGCAGACATGGCCCCTGCAAAGATGAACTTGTAACCCATCTGTTCATCAACTTCGCTAGGTGTGGATAGAGCCGTTAGTTTTATTTTTGGGTTGTCCCCTGCGAATGCAGTCATCATTAGCTTGTGGCCACTTTCGCTAATGTCAGAAAGCTTTTTAACTTCATTGTCTAGATACTTGAAAGCCTCAAAAGTGGCTTGAGAAAAGTGTCCATCTTCAAATAATTTCAATGAAACAGAACTAATACCAGGATGAATGTTCCGTTCGTCGAAAGGATGCGATTGATCTTGGACGACGGCCTGATCTTCTTCAGGTTGCTGCGCGGAAAGTGCGCCTACAAGCCTGACAAGCCTTTCGAAACCGCTTAGTGAATCATTCATTTATAAGATTGGCCCGAATACTCTTGAAGATGGCATCATAGGTTTCCTGCGAACCATTGGCAGGCAAATTGATTTCAATTCTGACAGTCAGTGCCATTTCTTTGCGACTATCACTCGCATTCAGGTTTTCATTTGGCGCCACAGGTGAACTCAAAGGCGCAACCGCAGGCTTTTTCGTAGTCACCTTCTTCGCCTTAGGGGTAACCAAGGGCTTTACGCCAGTGACGGGGGCTTTATCAGAATTTTGTTCATGTCCCGCAAGGCCGCGAAACATGATAAACACCGAAGCCTGCCGCCCCCCAATAACCTCGCTAGTCTTATCTGTAGTTCTAAAATAGTTTGTGAGCTCGCTTTTGCTGAGCGACCATGCACCTTCACCCCAATGATCAAACAAATCAATGTAGGATTTTCGGACAAGACCCTCAAACGCTTTAGGAAACTCACTATCGCTTAGTACAAATGCGTCATGACCCTCCACGGTGCGTTTGCCGTCAGCATCAAGAACGCCGATGAATTGCAATGCGTTTATAACATAGCTTTCATTGTTCGATGCTAAGTTGAATTTTTTTACAGTCTCAGATGTCACAGATGCAGGAAAGTTTTTCCGAAGATAGCTGATCATTTGGGCAATATTGCCCGGGCCAGAAATATATGGATGAGACGCCAAGCTTTTACCTCCTACCAATACAATTTTACTACACGATACTGCGCCTCGTACAATCTATAGTAGGCAGGAACGAGTTGGCAACCATTTGCTGACGGTAGCGGCCCACTCAGCACTTCGAAGCGGACAGATACAACACGGTTCAGAGGCCCCCCAATTATTCAAAGCCTAAATCATGAGCAAAACACACCACTACCCTACTGATCGACGGTCGCCAAAGCCCCGACCAGCGCCCGACCGCGGGGGGGCGCTGCAACGCTGATCTTTGGCAGTTTATGGTGCAATCACATCCTCGGCCTGCGCATTTCGCAACGGTGCAAAAGCGCCCGCCCGGGGGGCGGTCGGGCGCTGCCCGGGGCGGCTGCGCCGCTGTTCCCGGGCGGGTGGTGCCATCTTCTGACAGGGGCGCGCGCATCGCTCACCGCTGCCCGGGGCGGCTTCGCCGCTGTTCCCGGGCGGGATGGTGCCATCTTCTGACAGGGGGCGCGTGCATCGGTCGGGCGCTGCCCGGGGCGGCTTTGCCGCTGTTCCCGGGCGGGGGCAGCATCCCCCTCCCCCCCAACAAAAAACGCGGTCACCGGGAGGAGGGTGACCGCGCAAGGTGCCGCAGGGAGAGGGCTTTATTCGGCTGCGACTGCGCCGGGGTTGTTGGGGTGGGTGGTCCAGTTGGCGTAGTCGGCCTCGACCACCTTGCCGGTGCGGGGGTCTACGGTGCCGGGGGCCATGGCCTCCATCGTGATGCAGTCCTGCACGGGGCAGACGTTGACGCAGAGGTTGCAGGCCACGCATTCGTCATCCTTGACGGTGAAGACGCGGTCCTCGGACATGGCGATGGCCTGGTGGCTGGTATCCTCACACGCCGCGAAGCAGCGGCCGCAGCTGATGCAGAGGTCCTGGTTGATCTTGGCCTTGGCGACGTAGTTGAGGTTCAGGTGCTGCCAGTCCGAGCAGTTGGGCACGGCGCGGCGGACGATGTCCGAGGTGTGCTCGATCCCCTTCTCGTCCATCCACTGGCTGAGGCCGGAGATCATCTCCTGCACGATCTTGAAGCCATAGGTCATGGCCGCCGTGCAGACCTGCACGTTACCTGCGCCCAGCACCATGAATTCGGCGGCATCGCGCCATGTGGTGACGCCGCCGATGCCGCTGATGGGCAGGTGGGCCAGTTCGGGTGTGCGGGCAATCTCGGCCACCATGTTGAGCGCGATGGGTTTGACCGCCGGGCCGCAGTAGCCGCCGTGCGCGCCCTTGCCGTCGATGGTGGGTTCCGGCGCGAAGAGGTCGAGGTTGACGGAGGTGATCGAGTTGATCGTGTTGATGAGGCTGACCGCATCGGCCCCGCCGGCATGGGCGGCGGCGGCGGGTTTGCGGATGTCGGTGATATTGGGCGTGAGTTTCACGATCACGGGCATCCGGGTGTTCTGCTTGCACCAGCGGGTGACCATTTCGATATATTCGGGGACCTGGCCCACGGCGCTGCCCATGCCGCGTTCGCTCATGCCGTGGGGACAGCCGAAGTTCAGCTCGATCCCGTCGGCGCCGGTTTCCTCGACCAGCGGCAGGATGGCTTTCCATGCGGCTTCCTCGCAGGGGACCATGAGGGAGACGACCATGGCGCGGTCGGGGTAGTCGCGTTTGACGGATTTGATTTCCTGCAGGTTCACTTCCAGCGGGCGGTCGGTGATGAGTTCGATGTTGTTGAGGCCCAGAAGGCGGCGGTCGGCGCCCCAGATCGCGCCGTAGCGCGGGCCGTTGACGTTGACGACGGGGGGGCCTGCCTCGCCCAGGGTTTTCCAGACGACCCCGCCCCAGCCGGCCTCGAAGGCGCGGCGGACGTTGTATTCCTTGTCGGTGGGCGGGGCGGATGCCAGCCAGAAGGGGTTGGGGGATTTGATCCCTGCGAATGTGGTGGTGAGATTGGCCATTGTGCTGGTCTCCGGTCTGGGGCGTCAGCCCATCAATGCGGTGTGGATGTCCATGGCGGCGTCGCGGCCCTCGGCCACGGCGGTCACGGTCAGATCGTCGCCGCCCGTGGCGCAGTCGCCGCCTGCCCAGACGCCTTGCAGCGAGGTGCGGCCCGCGCCGGTGACGGCGATCTTGCCCTTGCTGGTGGCGGGGAGGTTGTCGCCCGCCAGGGTCTGGCCGATGGCCTTGAAGACCTGATCGGCGGGCAGGCGGATGCGCTGGCCGGTGGGTTTGAGATCGTCGTCGGTATATTCGAACTCGATCTCGCGCACGGTGCCGTTGCCGTGGACGGCGACGGGGCTGGCGTTGGTGATGATGCGCACGCCTTTGGACGCGGCGAGGTCCTGCTCGTAGCGGCTGGCGTTCATGCGGTCGCGGCCCCGGCGGTAGACGAGCGAGACATTCAGCGCGCCCAGCAGTTTGGCCTGCACGGCGGCGTCCACGGCGGTCATGCCGCCGCCGATGACCACCACGTCGCGGCCGATGGGGAGTTGCGCGAGATCGGTGGACTGGCGCAGGTCTTCGATGAAATCGACGGCGTCGCGCACGCCCGATTTGTCGGCGCCCTCGACCCCCAGCGCGTTGACGCCGCCGAGGCCCATGCCCAGAAAGACGGCGTCGTGATCGGCCTGCAATTCGGCCAGCGTGACGTCGCGGCCAAGGGCGGCCCCGGTCTTGATGGTGATGCCGCCGATCTGGAGGAGCCAGTTCACCTCGGCCTCGGCGAAACCATCGACCGATTTATAGGCGGCGATGCCGTATTCGTTCAGGCCGCCCGGTTTGGGGCGCGCGTCGAAGACGGTCACGTCATGGCCCAGCATCGCCAGCCGATGCGCGCAGGCCAGGCCCGCAGGCCCCGCGCCGACGACGGCCACGCTTTTGCCGGTGGGGGCCGCGCGGGTGAAAGGGTGCACGCCCTGCGCCATCAGCGTGTCGGTGGCGTAGCGTTGCAACTGGCCGATGAGGACGGGCTTGCCTTCGGCCTTTTCGCGCACGCAGGCCTGTTCGCAGAGGGTTTCCGTGGGGCAGACGCGGGCGCACATGCCGCCCAGGATGTTCTGTTCGAAAATCGTCTTTGCCGCCGCTTCGGGTGTGCCGGTCGCGATCTGGCGGATGAAGAGCGGAATGTCGATGTCGGTGGGACAGGCAGTGATGCAGGGCGCGTCATGGCAGAAATAGCAGCGATCCGCCGCCACCAGCGCCTCGTGATCGTCCAGCGGCGGGTGCAGGTCCGCGAAATGATCGGCATAGGCGGCGGGGTCCAGCCGCCCTGCCACGATCCCTTCCGCAAGGGGATTTGCAGTCATCAGAGCCTCTCCTGTTGGTCTGTTGTCGGGCTCAGTATTCCACGAATCCTTTTTTTATCAACTGGTAAAATTTAGGCAGTTTATGAACGCCGGACCTGCCCCTCTGGTCCGGCTCTGCGGCGGGTGAAACCGGCCTCAATCCGCGAGCGGCACGTCGATCCCGGCCTCGCCCAGCAGGCGGTAGACCTCGGCGAAGGATTGGTCGGCGGACATCCGTTCATGCTTGCGCTGGGTCAGGAAGGTTTCGACCGGGGCGGCAAAGCGGATGGCCGCGTCGATATCCGCATCGGACCCCGGCTTGTAGGCGCCCATGCGGATCAGCTCCTCCATATCGGCATATTTGGCGATGACGCGCCGGGCGGCGGCCAGCACCTTGTATTCGGCGGGGGCGTGGCAATCGGGCAGCATCCGCGAGAGGCTTTTCAGCAGGTGGATCGCCGGGAAGCGGCCGCGTTCGGCGATCTGGCGGTCCAGCACGATGTGACCGTCAAGGATACCGCGCACCGTATCGGCGATGGGGTCGTTCATGTCATCGCCGTCCACCAGAACGGTGTAGATGCCGGTGATGTCGCCGCCCGTCCCGCTGCCCGGTCCGGCGCGTTCCATCAGTTGCGGCAGTTCGGCGAAGACCGTGGGCGGATAGCCCTTGGCGGTCGGCGGCTCGCCCGCGGCAAGGCCGATCTCGCGCTGCGCCATGGCGAAGCGGGTCACGCTGTCGATCAGCAGCAAGACCTGAAGCCCGGCGTCGCGGAAATGTTCGGCGACGGCGGTGGCGGTCCATGCGGCCTGCCGGCGCATCAGGGGCGGCTCGTTGCCGGTGGAGACGACCAGCACGCAGCGCGCCATCGCCTCGGGGCCGAGATCGCCCTGGATGAAGTCCTGCACCTCGCGGCCGCGTTCGCCGACAAGGCCCACCACGATCACATCCGCATCGGAGCCGCGCGCCAGCATCGCCATGAGCGATGATTTCCCGACGCCGGACCCGGCGAAGACACCCATGCGCTGACCACGGCAGAGCGGCGTGAACACATCCAGCGTCTTGATGCCCGTATCAATCCGCGCGCCCACGCGGCGGCGGTCGAAGGCGGGCGGCGGCGCGGATTTGACCGGGCGCGCGGCGGTGCCTTCGTGCAGCGGGCCGCGCCCGTCGATCGGTTCGCCCAGCGCGTTGAGCACGCGGCCGATCCATCCGGCATCGGGGCGCACCACATCGCCGTTGGGGCTGCTTTCGATGGCGTCGCCCACCATCACCCCGTCCCATGTGCCGAAGGGCAGGACATAGGTATGGGTCGAGTCGACGGCCACGACCTCGCCCAGCACGGGCCCTCTGGCCCCGTGCACGGTGCAACGTGCGCCGATGCCCAGCGCGCGTTCGATCCCCGTGGCGGCAAGCGAGAGGCCCAGCACGCCGCTGACACGGCCCGCGATCCGCGTGCCGTCGATTTGACGGGCGGCACCGGCAAGGCCAGAAAATGCGGTATTCATGTATAAAACCTATAGTCAGCCAGATTTATTCATGTTATCTCATGAAAATCATGTAAAGGAAACTGAAATGAAGCTTAATTCCATGTCTTTCTTTCAGCTCGCCTCGCAGCGGATGCAGTGGCTTGGCGCGCATCAGCAGGTGGTTGCGGAAAATATCGCCAATGCCGATACCCCCGGCTTCAAGGCGCGCAGCGTCAGCCCCTTTGCGGAGATGGTCGACGGCGCGCGCAGCGGCGGGGTCAAGACGACGCATGTGGGCCATATCGCGGGCGGCGGTCAGACCGGGGGCGTGCGCGTGACATCGGACGAGACGCCCTGGGAAAACAGCATCGACGGCAACTCGGTCGTGCTGGAGCAGCAGACCCTGATGGCGAGCGAAATCAGCGAGAATTATCAACTGGCCGCGCAGCTTTACGGCAAGGGGCATCAGCTTCTGACGCTTGCCGTCGTCGGCCAACGCTAAGGGAGAGGTGCAATGGACCCATTGAGATCCATCGGCGCAGTCGCGTCCAGCGGGATGCATGCACAGGGTGAACGGCTCAAGGTCGTGGCCGAGAACGTGGCGAATGCCGGGTCCACCGGCACCACGCCGGGGGCGGACCCTTACCAGCGCAAGACCCTTGCCTTTGAAGAACTGGTGGACCGCGATTCGGGCGCGTCCAAGGTGCGCGTCGCGGCCCTGGGGCGCGATCAGGCGCCCTTCGGGCGGGAGTATGATCCGGCGCATCCTGCGGCGGATGCCGAGGGCTTCGTGAAGACGGCGAATGTCAATCCGCTGCTGGAGATGAGCAACATGCGCGAAGCCTCGCGCAGCTATGAAGCGAACCTGAACATGTTCGAGGCAGGCCGCCGGATGCGCGGTCAGGTCCTTGATCTGCTGCGATAAAGGCTGAGTATGGTCGAGATTTCATCCATGTCCGTGGCCGCCAATGGCGTGCGCGGCGCGTATCGCAATGCCCAGGACCTGAGCACTGCCGCCCTGCCTGTCGCAGAGGGGTCGGACGGCCCCAGCTTTGCCGCCATGGTCCGCAACGCGGCGCAGGACGCGGTGACGACGATCCGCGAGGGCGACAAGGCCGCGCAACTGGGCCTGACCGGCGAGATGGGCACGCAACAGGTGGTCGAGGCGACGCTGGCGCTTGAATCGACGGTCAAGACCGTGGTGGCGATGCGCGACAAGTTCGTCGAGGCCTATCAGGAAGTTCTGCGTATGCCGATCTGATCGGCGGCGCGGGTTTGAGGAAAAGGACGCCACCGATTGGATGCCACCGACACTTATACGATCATGTCCGAGATGATCGTGGCGGTTCTTCTGGGATCGGGTCCGATCCTGGCGATCGCGCTTGTCGTGGGCCTTGGCATCGCGTTCTTTCAGGCGCTGACGCAGATCCAGGAAATGACGCTGACCTTCGTGCCCAAGATCGTGGCGATCTTTCTGGGATTGCTGGCGTCGAGCCCCTTCATCTATGCCACTTTGCGCCAGTTGTCTGACCGGGTCTTCGACCTTATCGCCAGCGGGGCGATCTGATGCGGCGGGTGCTGTCATATGCGCTTGCGGCGGTGCTGGTCACGGGATCGGTGGCGCGGGCGGATTGGGGGGCGTTCTATCGCGGCTCGCCCACGGACGCGCCGCGGGGTCAGGCGGCGGGACCGGCGGACCGGACGGGGATGCACCCGCGGGGTCAGGTGGCGCGGCCCCGGTTGCAGGCGATTGAACAGAACGCGGTGCAGGTGATGCCCGCGCCTCCGCAGGCCGCGACGGGCGAGACGCGCGCGATCTGCGTGGCCGAGATCCTGCGCGCGCAGGAGCGCTATGGCATTCCCGACAACATCCTTCTGGGGATCGGGTTGCAGGAGGCCGGGGTGTCGCGCGGCGGAGGGCTGACGGTCTGGCCTTGGGCCGTGAATGCCGCAGGCGAGGGGCGCATCTTCGACAACCGGGGCGCTGCGATGGACTGGGTGCTGGCGCGGCAGGCGGCGGGGGTGCGGTCGATCGACGTGGGCTGCATGCAGATCAACCTGCATTGGCACCCGGATGCTTTCGCGTCTCTGGAGCAGGGGTTCGATCCGCTGGTCAATGTCGATTACGCCGCGCGGTTCCTGCGCGGGCTTTTCGACGAGACCGGCAACTGGATGCGGGCGGCGGGCATGTATCATTCGCGCACGCCCGACCGGGCGGACGTGTATCTGGCGTCGCTGCGCCGCAATGTGGCTGTCGCCAATGACAGGATCGGCACTTTCCGCGCGCATGATCGGGGCTGTCGGCCCCGATGCCATGCCGGACGTGGTCGTGCAGGCGGCCGCGCCCTTTGATGCCGCGTCCTTTGATGCCGCGCCAGTCGCCGCACCCGTCGCGCCCTGGGATTACGGGCACTGGTCCACCGGGCCGGGCGATGCGGGCGGTGTCTACGGGATCTACAGCCGGGCACAGCTTGAGCCCGTGCTGCCAAACTTCATTCAAGACTTCTGACGGAGACCGGCATGGCGCTCTCACCCTCCAGACAGGAACGCAACGACCGGATGGTGGCCTTCGGCTTTGCCAACCGCGACGTGGCCTTTGCCATCGGTGTGACGCTGGTGCTGGGGATGCTGTTCGTGCCCCTGCCCCCGGTGATCCTGGACTTCGGGCTGGCGGTGTCGCTGTCGCTGTCGGTGCTGATCCTGATGGTGGCGCTGTGGATTCCGCGACCGCTGGAGTTCAACAGTTTTCCGACGCTGCTTCTGGTGGTGACGATGCTGCGGCTTGCGCTGAACGTGGCCTCGACCCGGCTGATCCTGAGCGAGGGGCACACCGGGCCGGGGGCGGCGGGCGGCGTGATCGAAGGTTTCTCGCGCTTTATCGTGGGGGGCAATTTCGTGATCGGGATCGTGGTCTTCACGATCCTTGTGGTGATCAACTTCGTCGTCATCACCAAGGGGTCGACCCGGATCGCGGAAGTCTCGGCCCGGTTCTATCTGGACGCCATGCCGGGCAAGCAGATGGCCGTCGATGCCGATCTGGGTGCGGGGCTGATCGACGAGGCCGAGGCGCGCCGCCGCCGCAAGGAGCTTGAGGACGAAAGCGGCTTTTTCGGCGCGATGGACGGTGCGTCGAAATTCGTGCGCGGCGATGCCGTGGCGGGGATCATCATCACGCTGATCAACGTGATCGGCGGTATCCTGATCGGGGTGGTGCAGCATGGTCTGGGCGTGGGCGAGGCGGCCAATGTCTATACGGTGCTGACCATCGGCGACGGGCTGGTGACGCAGATCCCCGCGCTGATCGTGTCGCTGGCCGCGGGTCTGATCGTGACCAAGGGCGGCACGGTCGGGGCCGCGAACGAGGCCGTGCTGCAACAGCTTGGCCGCTTTCCCAAGGCGCTTTACATGGCCGCCGGTCTTTTGCTGGGGATCGGGATATTGCCCGGTTTCCCGCTGCCGGTCTTTGTGGCGATGTCGGTGATGCTGGCGGGGCTTGGCCTGTTCATGCAGCGGCAGGCCGCCGCGACCGCGCGCGCCGAGACCCGCGCCGGGGCCGAGGCCGAAAGCGCCGCCGCCGAGGATGCGCGCGACGATATCGCCGAGACCCTGCGGCTGGACGATCTGCGGCTGGAACTGGGGTCCGCGCTGGTGCCGCTGATCACCAGCCCCGAAGCGGCGCTGCCGGGCAAGATCAAGAGCCTGCGCCAGATGTTCGCCCGCGAGTTCGGTTTCGTGCTGCCTGCGGTGCGGATCAAGGACGAGGCATCGCTGCCCGCCAATGCCTATGCGATCATGGTGCAGGGCGTGCAGGCGGCGCGGGGCGAGGTGCGGCCGCGCGCGATGATGGTGCTGAACCCCGGCGACGCCCCGCTGGACCTGCCCGGCGAGCGGACCAAGGACCCGACCTTCGGGCTGGAGGCGGTCTGGGTGGATGCCGACATGGCCGCCGAGGCCGAGACGATGGGCTGCACCGTCGTCGATCCCGAAAGCGTGGTGATCACGCATCTGACCGAAGTCATCAAGCAGCACATGCCCGAACTGCTGACCTATGGCGCGACACAGGCCCTGATCGAGGGGCTGGCGCGCGAGTATCAGAAGCTGGTGGGCGAGATTTCCACGAGCGCGCCCGCGATCATGGTGCAGCATGTGTTGCAGGCCTTGCTGACCGAGCGGGTGTCGATCCGCAACCTGCCCCTGATCATCGAGGCCATCGCCGAGGCCAGCAGGGGCAGCGCGAATGTGACCACCATCACCGAACATGTGCGGCGGCGGCTGTCGAACCAGATCTGCCAGTCGATGACCGACGAGACCGGGTTCGTGTCCGTCATCACCATGTCGTCGGAATGGGAATCGGAATTCAACGCCGCCGTGCGGATCGTGGGCGACGAGCGCAACTTCCTGATGTCGCCGCAGCGGGTGCAGGAATTCGTGCTGGAGGCGCGCAAGGAGATCCAGAAATACGCGCAGCGCGATGAATGGCCCGCGCTGCTGGTCAGCCCGGAGGTGCGCAGTTTCGTGCGCTCGATGCTGGAACGGGTCAGCCCGATGACGCAGGTCATTTCCCATAACGAGGTGCATCGCAAGGCGTCGCTGCGCACCGTGTCGAGCATCGGCGGCTAGCGGTGGATCTGACGGTTTTCCTGACCTCTCAGGTGCTGGCGGTGGGGCTTGTCTTTGCCCGGCTTGGCAGCGCGCTGGCCTTCATGCCGGGGTTCGGGGAACGGGTGATCCCGCTGAGGTTCCGGCTGCTTGTGGCGCTGGTGCTGTCGGCGGCGCTGGCCCCCGCGACGCCGGTGGGCGCGCTGGCGATCGACAGCCCCTTGATGCTGGTGCCGGTCCTTGCCATCGAGGTGACGCTGGGCATCTGGATCGGCGTGACGGCGCGGATCGTGATGTCGACCCTGCAATTCGTGGGCTATCAGGTCGGCCTGATCTCGGGGCTTGCCAATGCCTTTGCCCCGGATACCGGCGCGTTCCAGGGGTCCACCATGATCGCGGATGCGCTGATGATGGCGGGGGTGGCGCTGATCTTCGCGACCGACCTGCATCACCTGATGATCGGGGCGCTGCTGATGAGCTATGACGTCTTTCCGCTGGGGCAGATCATGCCGGGCGATCTGGCCGAGCAGATCGTCAAGGCGGTGGGCGCGAGTTTCTACATCGGGTTTGCCCTGACCGTGCCGTTTCATGTGATGGGCCTGGTGCTGAACCTTGGCATGGGTCTGGCGAACCGGATGATGCCCGCGCTGCCGGTGTTTTTCGTGGCGACCCCGGTGCTGATCGCGGCGGGGCTTTTCGTGCTGATCGTGGCCGCGCCGTCGATCCTTGACGGATTCCTGCAACGCTTTGCCACCTGGCTTGGCACATTCACCTTCTGAGGGGCCGGGATGAGCGCAGACGAAGACGAAGGCAGCAAGACCGAGGAGCCGACCGAGCGCAAGCTGGGCAAGGCCCGCGAGAAAGGCGACGTGCCCGCCTCGCGCGAGACCGGCAACCTGATGTCGGTGTTTTCGCTGCTGATGATCACGATCTTCCTGCTGCCCTGGGTGCTGCCCGAACTGGCGGGTGTGCTGCGCGGCCTGCTCCAGATGGCGGGTCAGATCGAGATCGGCGAGGATACGCAGGGCCTTGCCGATATTGCCGTGGCCTCGGGGGAATTGACGCGGGGGATTGCGCGGGCGCTGGCCCCGGTGGTTCTGGTGATGGTGCTGGCCGCGGTCTTCGGCGTGTTGATCCAGGGCGAGACCGTTGTGGCGCGGGACCGGATCGTGCCGAAACTGTCCAAGGTGTCGCCGCTGGAAGGGTTCAAGCGGCTCTTCTCGGTGGATTCGCTGGTGGAGTTCATCAAGAACGTGGCCAAGGTGCTGGTCGTCGGGGCGATCACGCTGGTGATCACGCATGAGGCCGTGACGGCGATCTGGCAGACGCCGGATGCCCTGCCCGAGGCGTTTCTGCCGCATGTGCAGGATGTGGTGCGCCGCCTGCTGATCGTGACCACGGTGTTTCTTGTCGTTGTTGCGGTGGCCGACATCATCTGGAAGCGGGCGCAGTGGATCAAGAAGCAGCGCATGTCCATGCGCGAGCTGCGGGACGAGTTCAAGGACAGCGAGGGCGATCCCTATATCAAGGCCAAGCGCGGCGAGATCCGGCGCAAGCGGGCGCGGCAGCGGATTGCCGTGGCGGTGCCCACGGCGACGCTGGTGCTGACCAACCCGACCCATTACGCCGTGGCGCTGAAATATGTGCCCGGAGTGGATCAGGCCCCGGTCTGCGTGGCCAAGGGCACGGGTCTGATGGCGGCGCAGATCCGCCGCATCGCGCGCGACAATGACATCGCCATCGTCGAGAACCGCCCGCTGGCCCGGTCGCTGCATGCGCTGGTCGAGGTGGACAGCCAGATCCCGGTCGAGCATTGGAACGCGGTGGCCGAGATCATCGGCTATATCATGGACCTGCGCCGCAACATCCGCCGCAAGCCGCCTGCCGGGTCGCAACTGCGCGAAGCGGATTGACGCCGCGCAACGCAGAGTGACGCGGGCCGCATACGCGCCGCGTCACTCTGGTGTTGCAAGGGAGAGGGATCAGTCCAGCCGGACCCGGTCAAGACGCCGGTCACCCGGCATTTTTGCGCGTTCCAGCAGGATCAGGGACAACGCTCTTGCGCGAACAGGGTTCAATGCCGCAAGAATCGGTGCCGCATTGCGTTCGGGCATGGTGCCCAGAACGGTGATCGTGACCTCGAGATCCAGATCGTTCATGATCGCGGCCGCGTCTTTCGGCTTCATGTTGGAATAGAGGGCCACCAGCCGTTCGACATCGGCGACATGCGCCAGGCTTGCCCGTTCGAGCAGCGATTCCACTTCTTTCTTCAACTCGTCCAGGCGGGCCGTTTCGATCGCCAGCGCCTCGTTCGCCAGTTCGATCTCGGAGGCGCGCTGCGCCAGAAGGGCGCGCTGGTCGTCGAGCAGTTTGCGTTCCGCCTTGATCGCGGCCAGCAACTCGTCCGGGGTGCCGCTGTCGAGGCCCGCGACTTCGGGCGGCATGCCGTCCCCTGCGGTGGTGCCGGGGTCTTCGGACGCGGCAGAGGCCGCCGAGACGAAATAGGACAGCGCCTGCCCGCCCCCGGCCATGGGGGCCGGGTGCAGATGGGTGGCTGCCGAGAGGGCAAGCTTGCTGACCCCGGCCAGCGCGAGCGCGCCGATCACCAAGCGCATGGGGCGCGGCGGTGTCATGCCTCGCGGCTCCGGACGGTGTCGAAGAAGCTGCGGACGAGATCGGCCTTGCCGGTCACGCGCGCCATGCCGGGTGGCAGATGCGCGCTGTCCTGTGCGGTGGGGCGGGCCGTGCTGAAGACGGTATCGGGTTTGTCAGACGCCTGCGGCATGGCGGAAGAGGCCGCAGCGGCGGCGCGCGTCAGGGGCGGTTCCTCCTCGCGCTTGGCGGGGGAGCGGGCCGCGCCTTCCGCACGCAGCGAGCGCACGGAGGTTTCGGTGCGATCCACCGCCGAAGAGAACTGATCCACCAGCGGGGCAAGGTCCTGCATCGCCGTCATCAGGGCGCGGACCCTGCGATCCACGAGGAACGCATAGGCGAGGGTGCCGACAAGCAGCAGCAGGATAATCATGTCAATCAGCAGGGCCATGTGCCGCCTCCTTTTCCGTGTCTTCAAATGCGGCCGTCACGCGCAGCGCGACCGATCCGTTCTTGCGCCGTCCGATGGCGGCGCGGAACATGTCCCGGCCACCGCTGGACACCGTCACCTCATGTGACGTGTCGATTCCCAGATCGAGGACCTGCCCCGGCGTCCAGCCCAGCACGTCCGACAGCGGCAGCGCCTGTTCGTGCAGCACCGCCGTCAGGGTGACGGGGGCGTGGCTGAGGGATTGTTCCAACTGTGCCCGCCAGCCCGGATCGCCGCCCAACTGACCCGTGAGCGCGGGTTGCGCCAGCAAGCGGGCGCACGGCGTCGAGGGTCCGGTGCGGCACGATCAGGCAGAGCTGGCCGCCGCGCCCTTCAAGCGTGATGCGGATCGTCACCCGCGCGCAACCGGCGGAGGCTGACGTGAACAGGATGTCGCGCGGGCCGCTTTCAATGGCGCCCGCCTTGAAGGACACCTTGTCGAGCGGCGCGAATGCGGCGGCAACCTCGCGCAGGGCAAGCCCCACAAGCTGCGCGCCCAAGCGCTTCTCGATGGTGGTGAAGGCGCGCGGTGTCCAGGCGGCTTCGTCCGGGGATTGCTGCGCGGTGTCGGCGGCGTCGTCGCCATCGGAGGCCCCGAGCATGATTTCAAGCGCGGCGAAGAGCAAAGCGGGATCGACGGTCACGGCCAGCGTGCCATCCCAAGGGGTTGCCGTGGCGAGGGCGATCAGGCCGGGATCGGGGGCCGCGGCCAGTGCATCGCCGCAGGCCATGTAATCGACAGAGCGCAGGTCCACATCGGCCTGCACGCCGAGGGCCGCCCGCAGCGCAGGGCCAAGGGCCTGCACCACGCGGCCCATCACGACCTCGAAAAGCGGCAACCGCTCGTAGCTGCTTTGTGCGACACGGATGATCTCTTCCTGGATCGCGGCCGTGGTGCCGGTTCTGGCGGATGTCGTCATGGTCTGTGCCTGTGTCATTGGACCACCAGCCCCGTGATCAGCAATTCATGCGGTGCGTCGCTGCCCGCGATGGCGCGGGCGCGGCGCAGCAGTTCGCCCTTGAGGGTGATCATGCCATGCGTGCCCTCGAGATCGCGTTCGGCCAACTGGCGCAGATAGTCCTGGAAGGCGTCGCGCAAGAAGATGTGGCGCGCCTCGACCAGACCCTCTGCGTCCTGGGTCTTGTCATAGACCAGCGCCAGATCGACCTTCAGGAACCGGCTTGTTTGACGACCGGAGTCGGTGGTGGCGGTGATGTTCACGATCATTTCCTCGAACGGCATGACGACCAGCTCGGCGCCGGGTGGCGGCGGGGGGGCGTCGCCCGGTTGCGGGGCGGCGATCTCTTCCTCGGCCTTGTGACCCGTCAGCATGGCCATCACGCCGGAGGGACCAAGGGCCGCGACCAGACCGCCGCCCAGCGCCACGACCGACAGGACCACAAGACCGAGAATCAGCATGAGCTTGCGCCGCGATCCCTGCTTGGGAGTCGCCTCGTCTTCCGCTGCCGGCGCCGCCCCTGCGGGCAAGGATTTCTTCTTGAACATCGGCCACCCTAATAAAGGAGAAAATGTTGTTCGTCGTGATCAATATGAAAAAATCCGCATAAATTAGCAAGAACTAATTCAAACTATACTTGCTATTCATGATTAACTTGGGTTTAAGTTTGATTGACACAACCTGAAACCGGATTCTGACTTTGCAGCCGATCCTCAACAACCTCATCGCGCTTGGCCGGACCCGGCTCATTGCATTGGCGGCCACCGGCGTCGGCCTGGTGATGGCCCTGTTCTTCGGGCTGACCGCCGTGATGGCGCCGACCTATGAGCCGCTTTACAGCAACCTTTCTATCGCAGGTGCGGGACGGGTCGTGGCCGCGCTGGAGCAGAACGGCTTTGCCGTGCAGCTGGACAGCAGCGGCGCGGTCGTGTCGGTGCCGCAGGGCGATGTGGCGCGGGCCCGGATGGCGCTGGCCGAGCAGGGCTTGCCGGATGAGGGCGCACCCGGTTGGGAAATCTTCGACAATGCCAGCGGTCTGGGCATGAACAGTTTCATGCAGCAGGTCAGCCGCCTGCGCGCGCTGGAGGGTGAGTTGGCCCGGTCGATCCAGACCATCGAGGGGATCGACGCAGCGCGGGTGCATCTGGTGCTGCCGGACCGGGAGGCTTTCTCGCGCACCCGGCCGGAACCCAGCGCCTCGGTCATCGTGCGGGGACGGGCCACGCAGGAGATCGGGCGGCGTCAGGCGCTGGCGATCCGGGCGCTGGTGGCCTCGGCCGTGCCGGACCTGTCGCCGGCGCGCGTGACCGTGCTGACCGCCAGCGGCGAGACGATCCTGTCCGACGACATGCCCGGCGATCCGGGTTTCGGGGCCACCGGGTCCGCGATCGAGGACAGGATGGCGCGCAGCATCACCGAAATCCTGACCGCCCGCGTGGGGGCCGGGAATGCGCGTGTGCAGGTCAATGTCGATGTGACCACCGAGCGTCAGGTGATCCGCAGCCAGAGCTTCGATCCCGAACAGCAGGTTGTCCGGTCCACCGAGAGCCGCGAGGAAACCCGCGAGGATCGGGGCGCGGATGGCAATGACATCGGCGTCGCGGGCAACCTGCCGGCCGAACTGGCCGATGCCGGGGCGGGGCAGACCTCGAGCAACAGCCTGGCGCGGACCGATGAGATCGTGAACTACGAGATCGGTTCGACCCAGAGCGAGACCGTGCGCGAGCCCGGCGACGTGAGACGCGTCTCTGTCGCGGTGCTGGTGAACGGGATCTACAACGTCGCCGACGACGGCACCGTCACCTATGAGGAACGCCCCGCAGAGGAGCTTGAACGGCTGGAGGCGCTGGTGCGCTCGGCCGTGGGGTTCGATGCGGAGCGCGGCGATACCGTGTCCGTCGATAGCCTGCGGTTCATCGACTACTCGCTGGATGTGGGGGCGCCCTTGGGCATGTCGGTCATGCAGGTGGTCGCCGCGAACCTGATGGGCATCCTGCGCAGCCTGTTCGCGCTGGCCCTTGTGGCGCTGGTGCTGATCCTTGGGGTGAGGCCGCTGTTGCGGCGGGTCTGGCCCGAGGGCGGGCTGATGCTGGACGGGTCCGGCATGCAGGGCACCCCTGCGCTGGCAGGTGGCGGTGCGGTGCCGCAGGTCGGCAGCGCGGCGCAGGCGGCAGCCCTGTCCGGGCCGAACCGCAGCGCCCGCGCTGGCGCAGCCCGTGTCGGTCATGGGGCCGGACGACAACGACATTCAGGACGATCTCGTGACCCTCGCATCGGTCTCGGGCGGCGTGCGGCGGGGCCGGATCAAGGTGATCGGGCAACTCGTCGAGAACGAACCGGCGGAAGCGCTCCGCGTGATGCAGAACTGGCTTGCAGAGGAGGCCTGACACCATGAGCCTGGTATTCAACCGAGATTTCGACCTTGAACTGGCAATAGAAGATCAGCAGGCGCGGCGCGACGCGCTGGCCCGGCACACGCCCGAAGAGCTGTCCGAGGCCGTGGCCGTGGCGCGCGCCGTGGCCTTTGCCGAGGGCAGATGCGCGGGTCATTCCGACGGTCTGGCCGAGGCGGCGACGGCGGATGAGGCGCGCCGCGTGGCGGCCCTCGAGGCGCTGATCCCGCAGATGATGGCCGTGATGCAGGCCGCCGACACGCACCGCGCCGTGCTGGAGGCGCAGGTTCTGGATTTCGCCCTGTCGGTTTGCGAGCAGGTGTTTCCCGAACTGCTGCGGCACCGCGCGCATGACCGCGCGCTGGCACAGGTGCGGCGCGCGCTGTCGGTGGGGCTGGGCAGCGCGTCGCTGCAAGTGACCCTGTCGCCGGATGCGCTGAGGCTGCTGCGCGACGATCTGAACAGCACGATCGTGGATATCGGGTTGCAGGGCCGCGTCGAGATGCGGGCCGACCCGGATCTGGCCGATGGCGACGTGCGCGTCACATGGGACAGCGGCTTTCTGGAATACAGCTACGCCGCGATCTGCGAGCGCATCATCCGCGTGCTGCGTGAAGCGCGGTCCGCGGCACCCACCCCCTATCTGGAGAGCTGAGCATGGCCGACACAGACGAACATCCGGCTGAACCCGAGGCTGCCGCCGCCACTGCGGAGGCCACGTTCGGGGACAGCCTGCCGGAACTGGATGCGCCGGATGGCAAGGCCGGTGCGGGCAAGGCAGCCGAGGGCGATGCGCCCGATGGCGCGGCGCCGCGTGCGGGCCAGCAGGCCGGGCGCAACATCGAGGCGATGCTGAATGTCGATCTGCGCGTGCAGGTGATCCTGGGTCATGCGCGGATGCCGATTTCGCAACTGCTGAAACTGTCGCGCGGTTCGGTGATCGAACTTGACCGCCGCATCGGCGAGCCCGTCGATGTGGTGATCAACGACCGGCTGGTCGCGCGGGGCGATCTGGTCAAGCTGGACGGCGACCGGATCGGCGTGACGCTGACGGAAATCGTCAAAGACTACGTCTCGGACAACTGACCGCAGATGGTGCGCTTGCCCTTCCCTTCCTTGCGGTTCTGCGCCGCTGCCGGTCTGGCCCTGATGCTTGTCGGGGCCGGGCCTGCGCTGGCGCAGGATGCGGGCGGGCTGCTGGAATCGCTGTCCGGTGCCTTGAGCGATGCCGCGCCGGGAACGGACGAACGCGCCACGCTGAGCGGGCGGATCCTGCAGTTCATCGCGCTGATGACGGTGCTGAGCGTGGCGCCCGGCCTGCTGATGATCATGACCTGCTTCACGCGCTTCGTGATCGTGTTCTCGATCCTGCGCTCGGCGCTGGGGCTGAACCAGACACCGCCCAACATGGTGCTGACCAGCATGGCGCTGTTCATGACCTTCTTTGTCATGCAGCCGGTGTTCGAGGATGCCTGGGAAGGCGGGCTGCGGCCGCTTCTGAACAATTCCATCACCGAGGAGCAGGCCATCGAGCGGGTGGGCGCGCCGTTCAAGACCTTCATGTTCGCCAATACGCGGCCCAAGGATCTGGCGCTGTTCCGCGATCTGGCCGCGCGGGCGGATGGAACGCCCGAGGGCGCGACGCCCGTGCCGCTGACCGCCGAGGAGGCGGGCTGGCGCGAACTGGTGCCCGCCTTCATGATTTCCGAACTGCGGCGGGCCTTTGCGATCGGTTTTCTGGTCTACCTGCCCTTTGTTGCCATCGACCTGATCGTGGCGTCGATCCTGATGAGCGCGGGCATGATGATGCTGCCGCCTGTCCTGATCTCGTTGCCGTTCAAGATCATCTTCTTCGTGCTGATCGACGGGTGGTACATGCTCGCCGGCAGTCTGATGGAGAGTTACATGCCGCTTGGCGGATAGCGCTGCGCGACCCTTTTTTCACACCTTGTGCCCGGAAGGATCATCCCGATGACCTCTACGACAATCGAACACAGCACTCCTCCGTCGTCGCGCAGCGGTCGCAAGCTGCGCGGGCCTGAAAAGGCCGCGATCCTGTTCCTGTGCCTTGGCGAGAAGCGCGGCTCGGAACTGATGAAGAAGCTGGATGACAATGACATCCAGAAGATCACCCGCGCGGTTTCGGGTCTGGGCGTGGTCCCCGCGCCGCTGGTCGAGGAGGTGATGACCGAGTTTTCCGAGACCGTCGCCAATGGCGGCGGCATCATCGGCTCGCTGGCCATTGCCGAGAACATGCTGCGCAGTTTCCTGCCGCCCGAGCAGGTCGCCTCGATCCTCAAGGAGATCCGGGGGCCGTTGCAGGAACGCGACCTGTGGTCCCGTCTTGGCGCGATGAATGAAACGGTGATCGCGGATTATCTGGATGGCGAGCATGAGCAGACCGCCGCCGCGATCCTGTCGAAACTGCCGACCGAGATTGCCGCCAAGGCCCTGACGCGCATGTCCGAGGACCGGATGCAGGCCGTGGTCGAGCGCATGATCCGCATGAAGGCGGTTCCGGCAGATACGATGAAGCAGATCGAGGAAACGCTGCACCGCGATCTGGTGTCCACCGCAGGCCAGTCCGGCGCGGCCGAGATGCAGCAGCGCATGGCCGATCTGTTCAACAAGCTGGACCGCGACACTTTCGAGGCGCTGTCTGGCAAGCTGGAACAGCGGATGCCGCGCGACTTTGGCACGATCCGCCAGAAGATGTTCACTTTCGACGATCTGATGAAGCTGGACCTGCAAAGCCTTGCACGGGTGATGCGCGGGTTGCAGGGCAATACGCTGCCGATGGCGCTGCGCGGCGCGTCCAAGGAGATGCGGGACCAGTTTCTGGGCGCGCTTCCGGCGCGATCGCGCGACATGCTGCTGGAGGAGATGAACACGATGGGGGCGGTGCGGGCGCGAGATGTGCGGGCCGCGCAGGGTGCCATCGTGGATTGCGCCCGCGATCTGGCCGCGCAGGAGATCATCCGCCTGCCCGCGCAGGAGGACGAGGACGAGCTGATCGACTGATCGGACGCGTCAGCGGTAGGGGGTGCGGGGCGTGCTGCCGATGATCGTGATATCGAGGGTGGTGGGCACGAATTGCCCGCCGCCCGCAGACAGGTTCACGGCGCCGGACATGATCTGCACCGCTGCGTTCTGGCCCACGCGGGACGTATCGCGCGCATCGGTGATGATCGCGTAGAGCCGTTCCAGCCGGGTCTGCTCCTGCGGGTCCTGCAATTTCTCGAGATCGAATTTCTTGGCGAAGAGTGCTGCCTGCCGGTCCACGTCGAGGCGGACGGTTTCTTCGGGCAGGCTGAGGGCGGTGCGCATGAATTGCGCCATGCCGGGGTCCTTGAGCACGTCGAACCAGTTTTTCACGGCGGGTGCTTTCTGCCGGAATTCGAGGATGGTGCCGACATTTTCGCTTTGCAGGGTCTGCCCGTCGATGAACTGGCGTTCGACATAGCGGGCGATGATGCCCTGCTGCCATGCCGGATCACCGACCGAGCTGTTGCCGACGCCTTCGGGGCCGAAACCGAGGCCCTTGTGGAGTTCAAGAAAGCGCGGATCGGTCAGCCTGCGGACCAGCGAATCCGGCTTGGCCGGGTCGCTTTCCAGCACCTTGCGGATCATGGCCTTGCCGAAGATGCGGTCTTCCAGATCGAAGGCCTTCATCACGAAGACATAAAGCTCGCGGTCCGCCATCAGCCCCTCGACGCTGCGGACGTCGGCGATGCGGTCCCGGAAACCAGCGATGGCGCGGCTGTGTTCGGCGCTGTCGCGGATGGCCGTGACCCGCGCATCGCGGGTCGCGTCGGCGATCCGTATCCCCAGAAGGGTCGAAACGCCGACCGCGCCGGTCATGATCGCGCCGCCTGTGCCATGGTCGCGGCGGGCGGTGCCATGTGCTGCGCCTTGTCGTCGTCCTGCGATGTTTTCAGGCGCTGGAAGACCTCTTCCTCGTGGCGCATCACGGGCCGCAGGCTGCGCAGGGCCTTGTAGTAGTCTCCGATGCTGACGAAATTCGCTGCCTCGAAGATGAGTGCTACATTGCTGCCGCCGAAGACGGTGGCCAGAACGGCAAGCTGCTTCTGGATCGGGGTCAGCAGGTCGTCGCGCAGATCGGTGCGGGTCAGGGCGGTCTGGATCAGGAAATAGACGCGCCGCACGGGTGTTGCGGCACCCTCCGGGTCAAGCAGGTCCTGCCCGCGGATGACGTCGGCCTGGCTTTCGATGGTCAGGACGTGGCGGCGGCCGGAGTTGCGCATCGCGCAGCCGTTGACGATGATCCGCTCGTCGGGCTTGAGGGTGAGTTTGAGGGCCATGGCGTCACCCGCCGTGATGCGCGGTCTGCGCAAGCTCTGCTGAGGGTTGGACGGGTTCGGCGTCGGCGGCCATGGCGGCGGGCGTCGTGGCCAGACCTGCGGCGATGGTGCGGTTCACACCGGCAAGGGCCATCACGCCGGGCTGACCGCCCATGATCGAGGATGTCTGGCGATCGACCCAGAGCGCGATCGACAGAAGACCTGCGCGCAGGTTGGGCGACAGGCCGTTTTCGGGCTGCGAGAGATCGTATTTCAGTTCGGCCCAGAATTTCTGGTTTTCGGCCAGCGCGTCACGCAATCCACAGGCGAGGATTTCCAGCCGGGCGGCGGTGTTGTGGGTGGTGTCGTAGTCGCCGTGCGCTTCGAGGGCGCCGGTCAGGCGCGCGAGGATGCGGCGTTCGATCTGGCGGGGCGATTCGCTTTGCCGGATCGTGGTCTTGTAGGCGTTGATGCTCATGCGTTCTGCTTTCCTGAAGGCCCGATCTTCTGATCGGGACGGGTCTGGGCTGTTGGCGCGGGCCTGCCGTGCGGCCTGAAGGCCCGGTCATCTGGCTTTTGGAGCGGTGTGGCGGGGGGCCTGAAATGGCGGCCCCCCGCCTTTGCCTGCATGTCTGCCCCAGGTCGGGTCAGAGGCCTCAGCGGAAGAGGCTGAGGATGTTCTGCGGACCCTGGTTGGCGATCGACAGTGCCTGTGTGGCAAGCTGCTGCTGGACCTGGAGTGCCTGCAGGCGCGCGGCCTCGGACTCCATGTCGGCGTCGATCATGCTGCCGATGCCGCTGTCGAGGCGCTTGGACAGTTCGCCCAGGAAGGACTGCTGCGTCTCGATCGACTTCTCGGCGATGCCGAGCGAGGTCGCGCCATCAACCGCCAGCGCCAGGTTGGTTTCGGCGGTTTGCAGTGCCGTTTCCAGCAGACCTGCGGAGGTCAGAGGGTCAGCACCCGCGGTGACCACGTCAATCGCGCCCAGCGCTGCGGTGACAGTGCGCAGATCGGCTTTGTCGTAGGTGAAGCTGGTCGTGGAGAGTGCACCTGCGGAATCGCGGGCGATACCCGTGACAACCGTCACCGTCTCGGCCGTACCGGCGACAGCGGCAATCGCGCTGGACCCGTTGAAGGTCGACTGCTCGATCGACGTGTTCATCCGGCCGACCAGTTCGGTCAGTTCTTCCTGAACCTTCGCCAGATCGACGCCTTCGGCCTGCGCGAAAGCCACACGGTCGACGAACTGCCGCGCCAGATCGGCAACGGTTTCGGCACCCAGACGCCCGGTCGAGACCGAGTTCTTGGTCAGCGTCAGGCCCTCGTCGATGGCCTTGGTCATGCCGCTGTCGCCCTTCATCGTGGAGGAAATGGCGAAATAGGCGGCGTTGTCCTTGCCCGAGGCGACCTTGAGGCCGGTGCTGATCCGGTCCTGCGTGTTGCCGAGGCTGTTGTTGATGTTCCGCAGGGTGGACAGGGCGTTCATTGCGGAGTTGTTGGTAAGGATCGAAGTCATGTCGTTTCCCTTTCTAGGGCTGTGTTAACGATTGTCGTCTTTCTGACGAACAACGGCGCGAGACCCTTTTTGTGTCTGGCCGTGATAAGAGATTGGCGGCGGAGGTTACGGCAGGGTTAACGTTTTGCCCAAAACGGGGTCACACCGAACGATCAAGCCGTTCGACCGCCAAAGGCTGCACCGGGCGCGGCTGGCCGTTTTCGCCGTAAAGGCCGCGCAGGCCGTGCCGGTCGCGGATGCGGGCGATTTCCGTGATGATGGTGCCGGTGGCCTGCATGATGCTTTCCAGCAGTGCGCGGTCCGTCTCGATCAGATCGTGCAGCGTCGCGATGCGCGCCCGGAGCGCGGTGTCGTCGGGGTCGGCCAGAAGCGCGGCCTCGATCGCGGGGCCTGCGGCCTCGACCGCTTGCGACAGTTCGGCCTTGCGCGCGAACAGCGCCGGGACCTGTTCCAGATCGCCTTGCCGGATCGCGGCGATCTCATGCTCCAGAAGCCGCATGAGGGCGGCGATTGCCTCGTGTTCAGTGCTGGTCATGTGTCCCTCTTGGCGGTTCCATACGCTGCGATGCCCGCCTCGATGCTGCGGGCGATACCTGTGCCGCCGTGGCTGGCGATTTCCTCGGCGAAGGCGCGGGCCAGGAAGCTGCGCCATGTCTCTTCCCCGTGGCCGCCGCCGAATTCGCCTGCCGTGGTGCCGCGCATCATTTCCTCGACCGCTTGCGACAGGAAGACGACCTCGAATTCGAAGGCGGCGCGGGAGGCGTCATCGGCCTCGCTCCGGGTGGTGGCGATGCTGGTGGGCGGCGCGGGCCGCGGCGCGGACGGGGGGATGTCCATCAGATGATCTCCAGATCGGCGTAGAGCGCCCCCGCCGCCTTGATGGCCTGCAGGATCGAGATGGTCTGCGTCGCGCCAAGGCCGATGGCGTTGAGGCCGTCCACGAGGCGTTGGAGGCTGACGTCGCCTTCCAGAACGGTGAACTGCGTTTCGCGTTCCTGCACCTGCACGCTGGTTTGCGGCACGACCACTGTCTCGCCGATGGAGAATGGCTCGGGCTGGCTGACCTCGATCTCCTCGCGCACGATGACGGTCAAGCCGCCCTGGCTGACGGCGACCTTGGCGATTCGCACCTCGGCGCCGATCACGATGGTGCCGGACCTTGCGTCGATCACGACCTTGGCGATGCTGTCGGGTTCGACGCGCAGGTTTTCGATCTGCGCCATGGTGCCCAGCAGGTCGGCCTTGCCGTTGGGGCGCACCTCGACCGTGCCGGAATCAAGCGCCGTCGCGCTGCCCGGCCCGATGGAGTTGTTGATCGCCTCCTCGACCCGCGCGGCGGTGGTGAAATCCGGGGTGCGCAGGGCGATGCGGACACTGCTGAGGGAGTTGAAGGCCAGATCGACCTCGTTCTCGACGGTGGCGCCATTCTCGATCCGGGCGACGGTGGGCACGCCTTCGACGATGCTCGCGTTCAGACCCTGGGCGGCATATCCGGCCACCGCGATGGGCCCCTGGGCCACCGCATAGACGCTGCCATCCGCGCCGGCCAGGGGGGTCACGATCAGGGTGCCGCCCCGCAGGGAGGAGGCGTCCCCGAGCGAGGACACGACGACATCAATGGTCGCGCCGCGCCGCGCGAAGGGGGGCAGCATGGCCGTCACCATCACGGCGGCCGTGTTTTCGGTGCGCATCTGTTCGTTGGACAGGTTGCCGACGCCCAGACGTTCCAGCATCCCTTCGATGGAGCGTTGGGTGAAGGGGCTGTTGCGCAACCGGTCGCCGGTGCCGTTCAGGCCCACGACAAGACCATAGCCGACAAGCTGGTTCTCGCGCACGCCCTCGAAGAAGGCGATGTCCTTGATCCGCACATCCGCCTGCACGGGTGACTGGCTTGCCCCCAGCAGGGTGGCGACAGCCGCGACCAACGCGACCAGACGGCTGGAACGGGGTGAGTGCAGGAACATGACGGACTCCCTCAACGGTGACCCGGATCGTCGGGCCCTGCGTGCAGTAAAACAGTGTATTTGAAGAATTATCAAGTATTGAATTAAACTATACTTGCTAATGGCGTGAATAGTTGCAAATATAAACATGTTCATCAATATCGGGACGGGCATTTATGTATGCCTGAGAGCCGATCGACCACGAAGGGTGCGCCGGATGCATATCTACCTTTACGAGCCTCGCGATGACCGCGCCAAAGGTCTTGCCGCAGAATTGCGCGCCGCCGGGATCGTTCCTGTCCGCATCGCGGATTCGTTCTTTCAGGGTGATCTTGGGTTGCTGAACCGCGAGGGAAACGACGTGCGCGCGCTGCTGCTGGCGGATGGCGCGGCGACGCTGGACCAGATCGCCAAGCTGCGCGGCGCGGGATGTCGCAATCCCGTCGTGGTGATGCGCGACTTCCGCAACGCGAGCGCCGCCGCGCGGACGCTGGATCACGGGGCGGACGATGATGTCGTCATCCCGCTCAAGGCGATCGAGCTGCAATCGCGGATCAATTCGATCACCCGCCGCGCCCATGGGCATGCCGCCCAAAGCATCAGGATCGGTGCGGTCACGGCCTATTTCGACGGGCGCGACCCCGAGGTTGCGGGGGAAACGGTGTTCCTGTCGGGCCGTGAACATGCGGTCTTCCGGCAACTGGCGCTGAATGCGAGCCGGGTGGTGTCGAAGGCCGCGATCTATGATGCGGTCTATGGCATGGCCGAGGATCAGCCCTTCGACAAGGTGATCGACGTCTATATCTGCAAGATCCGCAAGAAGATCGCCTCGGTCGCGGGGGGCGGGCACAGCTATATCGAAACCGTGCACGGGCGCGGCTACAAGCTGTCGTCGCCGGATATGGCCGCCGACGCGCATGGCTGAAACCGCCCTGCCCGTCCGGCGCAAGGACGGGCGGGGCCGTTGGCCGATCCGCCGTTTACATGAAGTTCAGGAATGACAGCCGCGACAGCCGCGAGGTGACCGTATAGGTCGCCTCGAGCTGCGTTTGCAGGTTGGTCAGGCGGGTCGCCGCCTCGTAGGGATCGACCCCTTCCAGCGACAGGACCTGGCTGTTGTAGAGAGTGTCACGCTCTCGCTGCATCCGCAGGGTCTGATCGAGGGTCTGCTGCTGACCGCCAAGGCGCGATTCCGCTTCGATCAGCCCGGTGATCCCCATCGACACCGCACTGACCGCGCTGCCCACCCAGACGCGGTAGGCCTCGGGATCGGCGATGTCGGTGGGATTGGTCGCGGCCAGCATCGACAGGCCGCGCAGCAGATCGGTGAAGGCCGGGTCATTGGCCTGAATGCCATGCGGCAGGACCGTCATCTCGTCGATCCGGGCGTTGACGCGGGCTTCGGGCAGACCGCCTGCATCAAGGCGCGGGGTGCCGTTGTAGAAGGTGCTTTCGAACCGCTCGTCCACAGGGAAGCACGGTGGGCGCGCTGGCATAGATCTCGGTCAGGCGCGCGGCCTTGGCCGTGGCGTCCGCCGCGTCACCGATGCCCGCGCCGATCGTGGTGGCCAGAACATCGCGGGGGGACAAGACCCGTCGCGGGATTGACCTCGTCCCAGCCTTGCAGGGGAAGCTGCGCGCTGTCGGTTCCGGCAAAAAGCGGCACACCGCGAAAGGTCGTGTTGGCATTGCCGATCAGGCGGTCGAGCGCCATTTGCGCCGCGCGCTGCAACTCGCCCGCCGTCTGTGTCGGCATGTCCACATTGCTGATGGCAAGGTTCAGAAATCCCTGCGCGGATTCGCGCGTCTGGCGCAGCGTCAGCGCCGTGAGGTCCAGACGGCTTGCCAGCATGTCGTTGGAGGCGATGAAGGTTTCATTGCGCGCCATGCCCGCGCGCAGGGTCAGCGCCTCGGAGGATCGCAGGCCGAGAGAGCGGAAGATATCCGACTTCATGCCGGTCGAGGCCTCCTGCCCGGCCTGCGCCAGCCTCTGGCTCAGGTCGGCGGCGACCCGGCGCTGGGACACCATCGCGTCCTGGGTCGACATGGTGCGCACGGTTCCAATCATCTTTCCGTCCTTTCCGGTCAGAACGCCGCAAGCAGCGTGTCCATCATCTCGCCCAGCGTCCGCATCATCACGGCGTTGGCCGCATAGCTTTGCTCGATCGCGACAAGCTGCTGCAATTCGTCATCCACATTGACGCCCTGAAACCCGAGGCGGGCCGTTTCGAGCGCCTGTGCCCCGGCGCGCAGCGCGTCCCCCCGGTCCTGCGCGGCGGTGAAGGTCACCTGCTGGTCCGCGATCATCGCGGGCACGAATTCGGTCAGCCGGGCTTGCGCGCCCAGCCCCGCCTCGGGGGCGAGGGTGAAGCTGACCCCGAAGGCCGCGATCATGCCTTCGATCCGGGCGTTGGCGCTTTCGGGTCCGGGCACGGCGGCCCCCATCCCGTCGCGCATCCGCCAGAGGGTGTCCCCGGCCGGTCCGCGCACCGCCTCGTTGATCGAGATGCGCGCGGCGAGCCCTTGGGCGGCCAAGGGATCGAAGCCTGCCCCGGCATCGGTGAAGAGGCCCGGCTGGCCCGGCGCCACGGTGGTGTCGGCGGCGGTGAAGGATTGCACCAGCATCCGCGCGGTTTCATCGAGCTGCGTCTGCATGCGCGGCAACACGTCGTTCAGAAGCGCGAACCGCCCGGCCAGCCGCCCCTCGTCGAAACCGCGCACGCCGGGCGCGTTCGGCGTGATCTCGGCATCGCCTGCGAAGAGGCGGCCATCGACCTGGGAATAGGTGAGCGTGTGCACGGTGCGCCCTTCCAGCAGGGGCGTGCCGCCCGCCGTATAGATCACCATGTTGCCGCCGGGGTCGCGCTGCACCCGCAGATCGACCAGTTCGGACATCTCGTCCAGCTTGGTGGCCAGCGTGTCCTCGTACATGGCGTTGTCGCGCGTGCCCGGTTCGCTGAGCGCGATCCGGCGGTTCAGTTCGGCCGCGTCGGACAGGAGCCGGTTGAGGGTGGCCACATCCACCTCGATGCCCGCGCGGGTGTTCGCCGCCGTTTCGGACAGGGTGCCGGAGGTCGCCTGCAACCCGGCCGCCAGCCCCGCCGCCGCGTCGAGGGCGGCCCGTTGCAGCGAGGGCTGCGCCGGGTCGTTGGACAATTCGTCCAGCCGCGATTGCAGGGCGGTGATCCGCCCCGGAATCGACTGCGGATCGCCGGGTTTGCCCAGAAGGGCGGCATGGACCTTGAGACCGTCGGCGACGGCATCCTGTGTCGCGGTGCGCGACATTTCCTGCCGGTGCATCCGGTCCAGCGCGCCATCGACCTCGCGCCGGATCCCGGTGATCTGCACGCCGGAGCCACCCGGTCCGCTGGTCAGCAAGAGCCCGCGCCGCACATAGCCCACGCGATCGGCGTTGGCGATGTTGTTGGCCGTCATTTCGGACCAGGCCGCCGTCGCGGCAAGGCCGCTGCGGCTGCTGACGAAAGCGTTGGTGATACTCATGGCCCCTGCCCCCTATGCCCTTAGCGCTTGAGCCGCATGGTTTCGTCCAGCATCTCGTCCACCGTGGTGACGATCTTGGCGTTGGACGAATAGGCGCGCTGGGTCTGGATCAGGTCGGTCAGTTCCTGCGCCACCTCGACGTTCGAGCTTTCCAGTGCGCCTGCGGTGATGGTGCCCGCCGATCCCTCGCTCGCCCCGCTGAGCCGCATCGCACCCGAGGCACGCGACAGCAGGAAGGCGTTGCCGTCGGTCGTCAGAAGACCGTCGGGATTGGGCACTTCGGCCAGCGGGATGTTGTAGAGCGCGCGGCGGCGGCCATTGTCGAAGACGCCGTAGACATCGCCACGCTCGTCGATCTCGGTGCGCACCAGCATCCCGGTCTCGGAGCCGTCCGCCCCGATGCTGAGCGGGGTGTAGTCCCCGGCGAATTGCGTCATGCCGGTGAAGCTGTCCGGCGCGCCGAAATCCAGCGTGATGGTCTGTGCGGGCACGCCGACCGCCAGCGTGGCCTGCCCCGTGGCGGGATCGGACCCGGCGAAACCGGTGAAGACATAGGCCTGCGGCGAGCCTGCGTTCGGCCCGGCGGCGTTGAAGGTCACATCCACGGTGCCCAGCGCCACACCCGCCGGATCGTTGACGGTCACGGTCCAGGTATTGGCGACAGCGGTCGGCTGCCATGAGAACTGAAGCCGCTCCGACACGCCCAGCGGCGAGAAGAACTCGGCCGAGGACAGGAACGGATCGCCCGGCACGGCCAGCCCCGTTTGCTGCGCGGGCACGTTGCCGCCGATGGTGATCGCGGTCGTGGGGGCGCCGCGCATCTGCACGTCGCCGATCCGCACGGTTTGCAGATCGCCGAAGCGGTTGCGGTCCACCGCGCCCAGCGTGCCATCCTCGCCGTAGGGAAAGCCCGCCAGATAGTTGCCCGCCGCATTGCGCAGATAGCCGTTCTCGTCGGGCAGGAAGGACCCGGCGCGGGTCAGCCGATAGTTCAATTCCACCAGCTCGTCCGGGCTGCGCGAGACGACAAAGAAGCCCGATCCGCTGATCGCGAGGTCGGTCGGCCGTCCCGTGGGGCGCAGCGCCCCGTCCAGCGAGACATTGGTGCCCTGCACCGCCCGCACGCCCGCCGGGGCAAGCCCGGTGCCGCTGCTGGTCGTGGTTGTGGTCACCATCTGCGCGAAGCTGCGGCGATAGCCGTCGGTATTGGCGTTGGCGATATTGTCCGAGATCCGTCCGACAGCGGTGGAATTGGCACGCAGGCCGCTGACGCCGGTCTGCATCGCATTGGAAATGCTCATAATATTGCGTCCTTCTTGTTGGTTGCCACCAGTCGCGGATGAAGTCACCACACAGCAGATATAGGCAGCAGGGTTTTCGGGAGGGTTAAGGTTTCAGCAAGGATTGGCGGTGGAGGTCATCGCATGGCATCGCCCCCCGCCGCCTGAAGCAGGCGCAGCGCGCTGTCGGCGTTCTCGACCCTTGCGCGGGCCGCGTCGCCGCGCAGGGGCAGCACATCGGGGGCCTGGGTGTTCAGCCCTGCGGCAAGGGCGGTCCAGTTTGCACCCAGATCGGGAAAGCTCTGGATCAGTTCCTGCAAGCGTGCCGGGTCGCCACTGCGATGGGTCGCGAGAAGCAGGTTGATCCGGTCGCCTGTCGGCATGGCCGATCCCAGGCTGCGCCAGAGTTGCTCATAGGCGTCGCGCGCCGCGTCCCATTCGCTCAATTCGAAGGCGGCCTTGGCGCGCAGCCGGAGGTAGTCACCGCTTGGCGCGGCCATGCGGGTGGCCAGCACATCGGCATGGCGTGCCGTCGCGGCAAAAAGCTGGGCGCGCATCAGGTTGTATCTGTCGCCGGTTTCCTTGTCGGGCACGGCAAGCGGGGTGGCCAGAAGCGTCTCGGCCTCGGACAGTTGCCCGCCCTGCATGAGGGCGGCGGCCTCTTTCAGGCGCAGCCTGTCGCGTGTGAGGTCCAGCGCCGCCTGCGGCGCGTCATCCGCCGCACTGTCAGCCGCTTCAGCATCATCCGCTGCGCCGTCATCGGGCGATGGGCCTGACACCGCCCCGACACGGGCGCGCAGGTCGCGGTATTCGGAGGCGGCCAGACCGCTGGCACCGCTGGCGGCCAGATGATCGGCGAAAGCCTCGGCCAGCGGGTCGAAGGCGGGGTCGAAGCGGAAGTCAGCGGCGATTGCGCGATGTGCGGCCACGAAGTCGGACAGGGGCATGTCCCCGTCAAGACCGCGGGCATAGAGCGCCTCGATCAGGAGCCAGGCCCGCTGGGTGGAGGCCGTGGCCTCGCGTGTGCCGGGATAGAGCCTGATGATGTCCGAGAGCACCTCGAGCGCGGGAAGGTCGCGGCGGTCGGTCAGTTCCAGCGCCGCCAGCCGCAGCAGCGTCGCCAGCCCCATCTCGCCCCCCTGCCAGATGGCGCGGGTCTGGGTCAGCAATTGGCGCGCATCCTCGGCCGAGAGGGTGCGCGTCGCCCGCCCGAGGTCGATCAGGGCCAGCCGCGCGCGTTGCGCCCATTCATCGGTTCCGGCGGCTGCCGCCGCGTGGTTGTCGAAGGCCGCGACCATGTCGCCGCCCACCTCGGCCGCGCGCCCCATGAGATAGAGATAGGCGGTGCTGTCGCCCTGATCGTCAGCCGCCCGCATCTGCCCCGCAAGATCGCGCGCCACATCCCATGCGCCGCCTTCGATCGCGGCCCAAAGAAGCTGTGGCCGTATCGGATCGGAAAGCGCTGCGGGATAGCCCTTGAGGATGCGGACCGCCTGTTCCAGCAGCGGGCGCGCGGCCTCGTGATCCTTGCGCGCGATATGGCCGAGCGCGTCGAAGAGCGGCGCATCGGGCCAGCCCTCGGGCACCGGATCAGCGGCATCGGCGAACCCGGCAAGCGCCGCGCCAAGGACCGTCGCGCGGCCCTGCTGGATGGGGGAGAGCCGGGCGCCGCCGGGGCTGATGCCATCCGCCCCGGCAACCGGCAGGGCGGCCAGGAAGGACCGCGCTTCGGGCAACATCCGCTGGGACAGGTGCAAGGCGGCAAGGTCGAGCAGCATGTCCACCTCGATCGGGGAGGGGCGGATGGCGCTGTTCAGCCGGTCGCGCAGATCATGGAGGGCTGCGGTCAGGTCCCGCCGCTCTTGCAGGAACTGCTGCGGATCGAAGCGGGCCATCTCGCGGCGCAGCGGGGGCAAGGGCTGCGTGCGCGGTGCCTGCGCGGCGGCGGCCTGGTCCGGCAGCGCCTGCGCCGCCCGGTCCGTGACCACGTCATCGGGTGCTGCGACCACCGGCGCGGCAAGCGCGGCGGCAAGGGTCAGCGCAAGCGCCACGGGCCGGACGGATGCAGCGCGGACCCCGCCGGGAAACCCCGCCGGAGTCTTGCGTTGCGCATGATGAAAAGATGAAGGCACGACGGTCTGTCCCATAACTATTCATCAAATAATCATGCATAAATCAAAATTAATCAACAACAGTATTTGATTTCATCATGATTTGTGCATATTGTGGGGTCACAAACCTTCTGAGGTCATGCCGTGGACAACTCGACTTACATCTCGCTTTCGCTTGCAACCGCACTGCGGCGGCAACTGGATGTGACCGCGAACAACATGGCCAATGCCAGCACCGCCGGCTTCAAGGGCGAGCGCGTGGTGTTCTCGTCTTTCCTGCATCGCGATGATTCGGCAGCCACGGGGGACACCAGCTTTCTGATCGACCGGGGTTCCTATGTGGATCAGCAGCAGGGTGCAATCACCATGACCGGGAACAAGCTGGATGTGGCCCTGAAGGGCGAAGGCTGGCTGGGCTATGAGACGCCGCAGGGCCAGCGCGCCTATGGGCGGGACGGGCATTTCGGCATCGACCCGCAGGGCGCGCTGATCACCATGTCCGGCGCGCGGGTGCTGGATATCGGGGGCAATCCGATCAACCTGCCGCCCGATGCGCTGAACGATCTGTCGATCTCGCGCAACGGGACGATCTCGAGCCTGGCCAATGGCGTGATCGCGCAGATCGGGGTCTTCACCCTTCCCGATGTGCAGAGCTTCGAGCGAATCGGTAACGGCATGTTCGTGCAGCCGGATATCGAGGGCGTGCGCCCGGCGATCCCCGATGCTGTGACCGAGGTGGTGCAGGGCGCGATCGAGGGCAGCAATGTCCAGCCCGTGGTCGAGATGACGCGGATGATGTCGATCCAGAAAGCCTATGAGCGCGCCGTGCAACTGATGAACGGCGAAGACGAATTGCGGCGCGACATGCTGCGGCGGATCGGACGGCCACCCGGTTGACGGGGCTGTCCCCCTGAGCGGGGCGTGACGCGGGATCACCAGACGACAGGCAGGCGGGCCGCTTGCCGGAACCATGGAAAGGCACAAGATGAAGGCACTTGGAATCGCAGCGACGGGCATGCTGGCACAGCAGACCAATGTGGACGTCATCTCGAACAACATCGCCAACGCCAATACGACCGGCTTCAAGAGCAGCCGCGCCGCGTTTCAGGACCTGATCTATGAAACGCAGCGCCGCGAAGGGTCGCAGACCTCGGACGCGGGCACGTTGCGCCCGACGGGTGTGGATGTCGGCCTTGGCGTGCAGACGGCGGGGACGGTGCGGCTGAACACGCAAGGCGGGCTGCTGGCGACCGAGAACCAGCTTGATCTGGCCATCGACGGGCGCGGCTTCTTTGTCGTGAACATGCCCGATGGCGAGCAGGCGTTCACCCGTGACGGGGCCTTCCAGCTTTCACCTGAGGGCCAGATCGTGACGTTGCAGGGCTATGAGCTGGACCCCGGTATCGTCCTGCCCGAGAACACGGTGAACGTGGCTGTCGGCGAGACCGGCACTATCATGGCCTATGTCGAGAACGATCCCGTGCCCGTCGATCTGGGCCGGATCACCATGGCGACCTTCGTGAACGAGGCGGGGATGCGGGCGCTTGGCAACAACCTGTTGCAGGCCACGACCGCCTCGGGGGATGCGTTGCAGGCCAACCCCGGCGATCCGGGCGTGGGGATCATCCGGCAGGGATATCTCGAGAATTCGAACGTGAACATCATCCAGCAGATCACCGATCTGATCTCCGCGCAGCGCGCCTATGAGATGAACTCCAAGGTGATTTCGACGGCGGATCAGATGATGTCCACCGCGAACCAGGTCCGATAGGCCGATGACACGCTTTCCCTCCTTGGCGGGTCTTTCGCTTGTCCGGCCCCGCGTCGTGGCCGCTGTCGCGGCGCTGGCCCTCTTGGCGCTTGGCCCGGCGCCGGGCTGGGCGGCGCCGCTGGTCGAGCTGATCGAGGAAAAGGCCCGCGACAGCGCCGGTCCGGCCATGCCGCCGCAGGGCCGGTTCGACATCTCGATCCAGTCCAGCGCACCGCAGGAGGCGCTTCTGATCTCGGCCTGGTGGATCGACCCCGCGACCGGGCGCTTCATCGCCAATGCGGTGACGGAGTCGGGCCAGGTGCACCGGATCAACGGGATGGCGACGCTGATCGTGGCTGTTCCGGTGCCCGTGCGGCGGCTGATGCCGGGCGAGATCGTCGCGGCCTCGGATCTGGGCATGATCGACCTGCCCGCCGGGCGGATCGGGGCCTTTGCGGTGATCGACCCCGCAGAGCTGATCGGGATGCAGGTCCGCAGCCTGTTGACCGAGGGCCGCCCGGTCATGGTGCAGGCCGTGATGGAGCCGCTTGTGATCGGTCGTGGCAGCCTTGTCACCATCCGCTATTCCGATGGCGCACTGGAATTATCCGCACCGGGACGCGCCCTTGGCGACGCGCATCGCGGTCAGGAGGTGCGGATCGTCAATCTTGTCAGCAACACAGCCGTCGTGGGTATCGCCACCGCCGACGGCATCGTCGAGGTCACACGGTGAATACAACAATGCCTTCCCCCGCCGCGCCCCAGCGCCACAGTTTCACAGCACGCGTCTGCATGGCGATGCTTGCCCTTGCCACGCTGTCGGCCTGCGGCGATCCGCGCGATGCGTTCAATCGCGATCCGCAACTGTCGGACATGTCGATCACGGGCAACTCGATGCCCGAGGCGACTTTCGTGCAGGTGCCGATGCCGCCGCCCGAGCCGCCGCGCATGTTGCACCGGGCCGAGGCCGCGTCGCTGTGGCAGCGGGGGTCGGGCGGGTTCTTTGCCGATCAGCGCGCGTCGCGCGTGGGCGATATCCTGACCATCGACATCCGCATCGACGACCGCGCCCAGATGCGCAACGCCAGCCAGCGCGAAAGGTCCGGGTCCGGGTCTGCGGGTTTCCCCAGCATCCTTGGGCTGGACAACCTTCCGACGGGCGACATCATCGACCTGAGCTCGACCTTCGAGGCGGAGGGGTCCGGCTCCATCAACCGGGGCGAGTCGATCGACCTGAAGGTGGCGGCGCTGGTGATCCAGAGCCTGCCGAACGGCAATCTGGTCATCGCGGGCCGGCAGGAGGTGAAGGTGAACCAAGAGCTGCGCGAGTTGCGGGTGGCGGGAATCATCCGGCCGCAGGACATCCAGATGAACAATACGATCGCCTATGAGAAAGTGGCCGAAGCGCGCATCACCTATGGCGGGCGGGGTCAATTGTCGCGGCAACAGCAGCGCAGCTACGGAGAAGATATCGTCGACATTGTCTTGCCCTATTGAGGCTGAACTATTGCCCGAATCTTCTGTCACGCGATGACAGGGAATCTTGTGCAAGGGTCAGACAATGAAATGGCTTCCGATCTTCGCGATCGCCGCCGTCGGTGGTTTCGCGGCCCTCGGCTTTGCAGCCGGCACGTTTGTGTCCGGCCAGAAGGAGGCGTCGGCTGCCCTGGCGGCGCAGGAGGCCATTGCACAGACCGAAGCGGTCCTGCCCGCAGGCGAGGCGGAGGCGGAGGCGATCCTGCGTGCGGCCGAGGCCAAGACTGCGGCCGTCGCACCCGCGCCGACCGCGCCGGAGCAGGGCGGATCGCGCCGCATCGGTTGAGGGCGCGCGCCCGCATCTGGTCAAGATGGCCAATGTCACATTGCCCGTGCGCAAATCCGCCAGCGTCAGCTTTGTCGTGGCGGATCTTGCCGTGGCCGTGCGGGATGCCGAAAGTGCCGCACATTATGTGATCCCGCAGAACGCCGCCCGGCTTCAGGCCGCGATCGAGACCGCGATGGCCCGCGCCGCCGATACGCCGATCCTGCGGGGCGTGAGCATCGATTCCCAGCAGCTGTCAGGCAAGCTGACCACCGCGCTGCGCGAGGATTTCACGGATGTCGAGGATGTGCTGTTCCTGACGCTCTATAAACACGACGTCGGGTATAACTGACGCCGCCCGCCCGCAGGCAGGCCGCGTCGGGGATCAGCGGACGGATGTGACGCTGCCGGAATAGGCTTCGGCGCCATTGCGCAGCACCAGCAACGGATACCCGTCGCGGAAGGTCAGTTCCTGCACCTGGCTGGTTGCAGTTGTCTGATAGCCCACGGGCGCGCCTGCGGCATTGGTGGCCATGACGGAGACCTGAAAGATGCTGTCCGGCACCGGCAGGCCGCCTGTATCGCGCCCATCCCATGTGACCTGATGCGGCACGCCCGACGCGCCGGGCTGGCCGGTGAGTTCGCGCACGACCGTGCCGTCGAGGGCCTTGATCGTGATCGTCACGGCCTGGGCATCGCCCGACAGCGCATAGGTCAGGTCGGCGGTGCCGTCGCGCAGTTCGATCCGGTCGGTGGGAACGGTCACGTCCCGCCCGATCAGCTGCACATCCGACAGCGCCTCGACGTTGACCAGCCGCTGATCGATCTTTTCGAGATTGGAGTTCGTCACGATGGACTGTTCGACCTGCGTCAACTGCGCAAGCTGGGACACGAAGGTGGTGGAGTCCATCGGCTCCAGCGGGTCCTGGTTCGAGACCTGCGCGATCAGCAGCTTGAGAAAGCTCTGGTAGTCGGTGTCGAGCTTGTCCTTGGCGGCAATCGCGCTGTTGGCCTGCGACGGATCGGCAAGGGAGGGGGTGCGTGCGATTTCCATGACGGTTCCTTAGGTAAGCATGTCTAGCGTGCCGGTCGCGCCGAGGTGCTGCGGCCTTTCAACAGGGTCAGGCGCATCGGCAGGGCCGACATCCGCGATACGGCCAGAAGGCGCGTCCGCAGAACCGGCCTCACGGCGGTGCCGCTGGCCGAAATCCTCGAAACTCAGGTCCGCGTCCCGGACATCCGTGCCGCTGTCTGTCAGCGTCATCAGCAGGCCGTCCCGATCACCGCGCAGGGCGTGCAGAACCGCCGGGTTTTCCGCCCGCAGGATGATCCGCAGCTTGCCTGCCTCATCCGGGCGCATGTCGATCTCGATCTCGCCCAGCCCGCGCGGGGCGAGGGATATCCGCGTGTGCCCGTCCACGAATGTCGCCGTGCGGATCTGCTGGGCGAGGTTGCGCGCGAAGCCGGAGACGGGCGGCTGCCAGACCTGGGCCGGGCGCGCCATGTCGGGCGCGGCCGTCATGATCGGACGGAGATCCGCCTGCGTGGAGGACAGTGCAATCCCCTCGGCCTCGGGGCCTGCGCCTGCACCAGCGGTGGCAAGCGCGGTCATCACAAGGTTGCGCAGTTCGACGGGGGCGCCGGGCTGTTGCTGGGGGGACTTGGTGACCGCAGGCATGTCGGGCGATGGCGCGGCGGATTGGGGCGGCGCCATCTCCTCGGCGATCTGTGGCTTTGCGGATGTGAGAGGTGCGACCGGCGTGCTGTCGCCTTTTGACCAGAGCTTTTGCTGGGGCAGAGAGGTCTGCACCACGATCCCGCCCTTGTCCGCAACGGGAAGCCCGGCCAGCGCCGCCAGCGTTGCGAAAAGCGTGGCCGGATTCAGAGCCGCCGCCTCGAGCCCGGCCAGACCGGTCGCGTCGAGCTGTCCCAGATTCTCGGCCAGAACGGCCATGGCATTGCCGCCGGTCGCGGCATCGAAACCTTGCAGCGCCGCGATGAAGGCGGTGACCATTTCCGTCAGATCGGGTGCTTCGGTTTCTGCCTCGAAGGATGCGACCAGCGTGTTCGTCTGTTCGATGAGCGTGGCAAGGGCCGCGTCACCGGGCGCGGTGGCGGCAGCGCCCTGCGGCTTGCCCGGCGTGTTGGCGGCACCTGTTTTCGGCCTTGCGGCGGCCAGAAGTGCCGCGAAATCCCCGTCCTTCGGCTTGTCGGACGGCACGGAGGTTGCGGCCCCGGCAGGCGCGTCGGTCTTTGTCGGATCGAGGGTCGCAGGTTTCGGCGTCGCCTCGGCGTCCGGTTTCGCCTGTGGCGGGGCCATGAGCGGGACCGAGGTGGAAAGCGGGGGCATGTTCATTCCTGATCCCTCAATGCAGCAGGGCACGGCTGAAGCCACGCGCCAGCAGATCGCGGCGAAGGCGGGTCAGGGCGCGCGTCTCGCGCTGCTTCAGGCTTTGCACGGACAGTCCCAGATCCGCCGCGACCGCTTCGGCGGTTTCGGGTTCCGCAGCCAGCCTGCGGCGCAGGATGATCGCTTTTTCGGTCGGATCGAGGGAGGCCAGCGCCTGCGTCAGCAGCCGCTCCAACAGGGCCTGGGCCGAGCGGATCTCGGCGGCTTCGGCGGGCGTCAGGCTGGAACAGGGCAGACGTTCGGACAGGCTCTGCCCCTCGCCGCCCGCATCCAGCGGGACGGTGCCCTGCGTCGCCAGAAGCGACAGGCCGCCATCTTCGCCGCTGAGCCGCCCCATGCGCGCGTCAAGATAGGTGCGCACCGGCATGTCGATCACGGTGCCGATCCGGGCCAGCGCAGAGAAGACGCCGTTCATCACCCAATAGGCGGCATAGGTGGAAAAGCGCAGGTTCAGCTTGAGGTCGAAGTTATCCGCCGCGCGCATCAGCCCGATCATGCCCTCGGCGACAAGATCGTCGAGGTCTACCGGGTTGTCCGCAAATCGCAGGGCCTGCGACCAGGCCTGTCGCGCATGGCTGCGCAACAGGAGTTCGAGTGCGCGTCTGTCTCCTTCATCCTGCCAGCGCCGGATCGCGTCGCGTTCCGTGTCGACCGTCAGAAGAGGTTCCCGCATTGCCGCTTGGAGGGTGCTTGTCATGATGACCGCCCGCGTTGACTACAAGTATAGTCATACATAAATCCAAGAACAAATAAAGGATTAGATGGTTAAAGCGCGGTAAATCGGGCGATGTTGCTCATGCCCGCTGTTCTTGGGTCCGATCGCTGTCGCAGGAGCGCAGCACATGGGCATCAAGTTCGGCGGTGACGGCGCGCTCGACCTTGGCCAGCCATTCGGGATGGCTGCAAGGACCGCCGGTGAAGAGCATCAGCCCGGCCGGGATACGGTCCGGCGCGGTGAAGTTGCCGTCCATGCTGCGCAGATAGTCATGCAACTGCGGGCAGCTCAGGAAATCGGGGCGCAGGAACAGGCCGCTGGTATCGCTGCGCGCCGAGCGGGCGCCTGCCCAATAGGTGCACAGCCCAGCAGCAAGGCCGACGCGGAACCATGAGGGCATCAGGCCCAGGTGCATGAAGCCAGAACCGCCGATCATCGCGTGATAGGAGCTGGCCATGGCGTAAAGCGCGTCGGTTTCCCGCTCATAGGGGAAGACACCGCGACGGATGACACCCAGCAGCGCCTCGGCCACCAGCACACCCAGATCATAGGAGAGCTCGTCGTCCATCACCTGATTGGACAGCAGGACTTCATCGCTGATCACCACGAGGGCACCTTCGGGCACGTCGATCGACAATTCCTCGGCCAGAACGTCACCCAGCGGCAATTCCGGCATCAGCTCGGTGTCGTCGGTCAGGATGCATCTGCGGTCCACACCGGACCCCGCCGCCAGGGACACCGTCCGCAAGGGCAGCAAGGCGCCCAATCCGCGCAGCAGCCGGCTTGAGCATGGCCCGGAGGCAGGTTGAATATCGCCCTGCCAGATCAGTTCAAGAAGTCGGTCATGTCGCATGAAATAATCCCGCTAACCCATCGCCCGCCCAGAACCCACACTAAGCGGCAGTTAACCTTTCTTGAAGAATTGAAATGTTAAAGTTGTGCGAATGTAATCCGGTTATACCTTGGGGTTGTGGGCGGATTTCGCGGTTCCGGCAGGGATGCAGGCGGTTTTCCTGTTGGCGGGGACGCTGAAAAACCCAAGAAAACTGAGATTTGCGGATGCATCTTAAGCGCGCGTGACCATGGGGGCACCCTATCCAAGGGTTGTGTGACCATCACGCGCCTGTGTTTTTATGTTAACCTAAAACCGCTTGACATAAAATTTTCTATTCGGAATCGGATCTTGAGGGGCGATTGTTGCCGGGCATAACCATTTTTCCAGATTCGCAGGCGGATCGTTGCCGGTATCCACCCGCGAGGAAGGCCGCTCTCAGTCCACCGATTCTGTGCGATTCGGCGCCTCGGCTGCGCCATTGGACGCGCCACCCGCGACCACCGGGTCAGGGTAGATCAGAAGCATCGTGATGCGGCGGTTCTCGGGGGCATCCGGCGCGGTCGCGTTGAGAGGCATGGTATCGGCCAGGCCCGACACGCGCGAGATCCGCCCCTCTGCAACCCCTGCGTTCAGCAGCTCGCGCCGTGTCGCATTCGCGCGGTCTGCGGACAGCTCCCAGTTGCCGTATTCGGCGCGGCCTGTGAAGGGCACCGAGTCCGTATGTCCGGTGATGGCCAGCGGATAGGCAAGATCGCCCACCGCCTGACCGATGATCTGCACAAGGGCGCGCGTGCCCGCGTCGATGCGTGCGCTGCCCGAGGCGAACATGGGGCGATTTTCCTGATCCAGTATCTGTATCAGCAGGCCGTCCGGTGTCCTGTCGATCCGCAGGTTCAATTCCATCTCGACCAGGGCGAGGTTCGCGGCCACGGCTGCCTCGATCTCTTCGGTGACCTCGTCAAGCCGGGCCTCGCGCGCGGCGCGTTCGGCCAGCAGCGCGGGGTCTACCGGCTCCTCTTCCTTCTCGACCTCGCCTGCGGGGGACAGGACGGACATGGGATCAAGGTCCTCCGCCCGGCCCGGAGCAGGGCTGTCGGCATATTCCACGACCACACGCGGTTCGGGATCGCGCGGGGCGTCGCTGGGCGGCGAGACAGGTTCCTCGCGGCCGAAGCTGGGCGGCTGGATCTGGAATTCCTGCCCGTCGACACCGGCAAAGACACCGTCCGGCCCGAAGACCTGACCATCCAGGAAGCCCTGCCCGCCCATGATGTCGGCAACCTCGGCCGGGGTGAAATACTCGGCCAGGCCCTGGAGCTTTTCCTCATCCGCTGCCGAAATGATCCACAGCATGAGAAAGAAGGCCATCATGGCGGTCATGAAGTCGGCATAGGCCACCTTCCACGCGCCACCATGGTGGTCGTGATCGTCGTGATCGTCGCTTTTCTTGATGATGATCTGCTGCTCGGCCATTCATCCGCGCCCTTCTGATTGACGTCGGAGCCGCGTGCGGACCGGCCCCTCAGGCCCGGTCCGCCGCAACTTTCCGTTCAGGAAATGCTCTGATTTTCTTCAGAGGCCGAGCGGCCCGCGACGGTTTCGCCGCGGTCATACTTTCCGAAACCGACCTTGCGGGCATAGTTCGCCTTGCGGTTCGAATAGCTGGGCGCCACCAGGGGTATATCCTCGGACAGGCCGAACATGGCGCGATAGGCGGCCTCGGTCAGCCCATGCTCGGCACCCAGATGCCGCTTGAGCATCTTGAAGCCCTTGCCGCAGCAAAGGCAGAACACCTTGTCATGGGTCACGGCCTTGTCGATCGGCAGGGCCGGTTCGACACGCCCCGGTGCGCGCGGCTGGAGTTCTTCCACGGCGGCGATCGGGTCGGATTCACCGAACTCACGGCGCAGCTTGGCCACGAGTGCGACGATATCGTCCGCGCTTACATCCGCGCGCGACGCATAGGAGGCAGCGACGGCTGCAAGCAAGTCAAGTTTGGGGTCAGATTTGGTCATTGGATGCCCTCTACTGTGGGAAAGCCTTTTCCGAGCAATAATTCTGACGGCCACGTCGGGTTGCAGTCGCCATGCTTTGTTTTACGGAACATCGAATTCTTCAATGACTGGCTCCACTGTTGTTGCACAAAAAGCCAGTTCGCACAACTGTTCTTTGGTTAACAAACACTGTTATTATATATAGATGAACTATCCAAGAGGTCGCAGCCTTAAAATTGCCACAGTGCTGTTGAAAAACAAAGATATTCACGGCGAAACACATCTGGTTGAGCGTTCTGTTCCAAAGATCATCGCGCCCAGGGGCGTTAAGAAAACCACGATAGGTAACTGCACGGGCGGATGATCAAGCAATGATAGCGATTCATGAACATCATCAATATTGAAAGCCCGACGCGGCACCGGCCCGTGTCCCTCGTGCCCAAGATCGCCCTGATCCGCGAGAGCGATCAGGCGCTTTGCGACATGCTGACCGATCAGATGCGCATCCTGGGGATTCCCAATGTCATGCTCTGCCCCGGGGCCTGCCCCGACAGGCTTGTGGATGACATGCCGCGCGATGCGCACAGGGCTGGCGTTCTGGTCACGGGCATCCGCGATGCGGTCGCGGGTCCGGTCGAGGTGGCCGATCTGCGGCGGTCCCTGCCCAACTGGGTGATCATCGTGGTCGATCATGTGGGCACGGCCCACAGCTCGGCCGATGCGCTGGCCGCCGGGGCTGATGATGTGCTGCGCTTTCCTTTCCCCGCGCAAGAGCTTGAGGCGCGGCTGGCGCTGCGGATGCGGCAGGCCGGCATGGCGGAAAACAGCGCCGCGCTGAAAACGCCGCTGATCGCGCGGGCGAACCTGACGCCCGTGGAATCCGAGATCATGCGCATCCTGCTGGCCCACAAGGGACAGATCGTGACACGCGACCAGTTCTCGCAGCGGCTTGACCGGTCCGACTGGCTTTATGGGGATCGCAAGTTCGACGTGCATATCACGCGGATCCGCAAGAAGCTGAAGGCTGCGTTCGGAGAACGGTATCTGGTGCGGACCGTGCGGTCGCAGGGCTATCTGTTCCAGTTCGGGGACGACAGCCTCGGGGCCTAGGCCCCAAGGCTGAACCGCACCGATCAATAGGTCGTATCCCCGCGCGCCATGGCGGCCACAAGGTCCAGCGCGGCATTGGCCCTGACATCACCACCTGCACTGTGGACAGAGGCGCTCTGCACCGGAGCGCGGTCCAGCGCGGCCGCGAAATGGCCGGTGACCAGCATGACCCCGACCAAGGCGGCCACGGCCACATGCACTGTCCCGAAAAGCCGCCGTTTCGCGCGGGGCGCAGGCAGGGGCGCGGCGGTTTCGCGGGTCGCCGGGGTCGCGGCAACCGGGCCCACGGGGGCCACGAAGACCCCGCGCACGGTCACCGTCACCTGACACAGATGCGGCTGGCGTGTGAACCGCGCGACCACCGCTTCGGGCAGCAGATCCTCGGGCAATTCGAGCAGGGCGGCGCGACCTTCGGCCCATCCTTCAAGGACAGAGCGCGGCAGCACGAAACGCGCGAAATCATCGCGGCAGCCGATTCGCGTCACCGTGACGGGCTGTTCCTTGCCGGTGGCCTGTTCCGGCGCGATGACCAGACGGATCTTGTCCTGTGCGCGCGTCAGATGCGCATCGACGAAGACGCATTCGGGCCGTTGCGCCGGGGCTGGCGCGGCATATCCGGAGGGCAGCGACAGATGGGTGACGAAGGCCTGGGCGCGCGTGGCGGCAGTGTCGGACCCTGGACTGGCAACGGTGTTGGCAACCGTGGCCGCCTTCGCGCCGGACTTCGCCTTGCGCGGGGCGGCGGGGGCCTTTGCCGGTTTGTCCGGGGCCGCCTGCGGTTGCCGCGCGACGGCTGGCCCGGTGATCATCTCGGCGTCCAGCCCCTCGTCCTGCGCGAAACGGTAGTTGAGCGCATAGTCCGAGGCCAGTTCCGCGAGATTGGGGCTATCGGCGACAAAGGACAAAAGCTGCTGTTCTTCCGAGAAGAGCACCTTGCGCGTGGGATAGCCTTCGACCGCCGGGGCCACGCACAGATCTTCGGGGGCCATGTCATGCAGTTCCTGAATCCGTTCCAGCACGCGCGCCACCTCGTTGCGGTGATGGACGGCCAGATCGCAGGCACCGCCGTCGGACAGGCAGACGGCCACCTGCATTCCGGCAGGCCAGCCCGGCAGGATGGCCAGGACAGCATCTTCTTCCAGTACATATACGAAAGTGCCTGAATCGCTCATGCTGCATGTCTCCTGCACGATTTTCTACATGTCTATTCTTGTTTATTCTTGAGTTGGTGTCAATTATGCTGAATAAGAAAAGAAGCAAATGGAATCTGCGGGGTGATCCCGCGAAACCGATGGTAGGTGCGCGATGTCCCTTTTTCTTGGTCTTGCAATGGTGTTCGGGCTGGTGTTCGGCGGGTTCATGTTGTCCGGCGGGAAGATGGACATCGTCCTCTATGCCCTGCCCTATGAGGGGATGATGATCGGCGGGGCGTCGATCGGTGCCTTCGTCATCGCCAATTCCATGACGGTGCTCAAATCCTCGGCCAAGGGCCTGATCAAGGTCATCAAGGGGCCGAAGTTCAAGGCCGCGCATTATGAAGAGCTGCTCAAGCTGATGTTCGAGCTGGCGCGGCTCTACAAGACCAAGGGTATTCTGGCCCTGGATGAACATGTCGAGAACCCCAAGGAAAGCAGCATTTTCCAGCGCTATCCGGTCATCCTGAACGATCATTTCGCCACCGAGCTGATCACCGACAGCTTTCGCATGTTGTCGATGCAGTTCGACGACAAGTATCAGACCGAGGATGTGATCAACCGCAAGATCAAGAAGCACCACCGCGAGTCGCTGGCCTCGGCCTCGGCGATCCAGACGATGGCGGACGGGCTTCCGGCGATCGGCATCGTGGCGGCGGTGCTCGGCATCATCAAGACGATGGCCTATATCGACCAGCCGCCCGAAGTGCTGGGCAAGATGATCGCAGGGGCGCTGGTGGGCACCTTTCTGGGCGTGTTTCTGGCCTATTGCATGGTGCAGCCGATTTCGGGGCGTCTGAAGCAGATCGAGGACGAGGATGGCGCGTTCTACATGATCATCCGCGATATCTTTGTCGCCATGGTCGCCAATCACCCGCCGAACATCTGCGTCGAGATCGGGCGGGGCAATATCCCCACCACCAAGCAGCCCGATTTCTACAAGGTCGAGGCCGCGCAGAAGGAACTTCCGGCGATATGAGCCGCTGCAAACCGCATCTGATGCTGTTCGCGGCGATGGCGAACCTGGGGATCGCTGCATTCGCCGCCGCTGCCGCCGACGCCCCGGCCCAGGACCCGGCCCAGGACCCGACTGCGTCGCCCGGACTGACGATACCGCTGGGGCCGCCGCAGGCCTCCGTTCCGGTGAACGTGCCCGTGGACCGCAACGCCTTTCCCGCCGATATCCTTGCCCGGATGCGGGAGGCGCTTGTCGCGCAGGCGGAGTCCCCCGGTCGCGCCCTGCGGCACCTGCGCCTGCCCCCGCGCATGACTGACCGCATCCGCACACTGGCCCTGCTGGAGCGTCTTCGACGCCACGAGATGGCGGCGGAGGCGCGCGAACTGGGCGATTTGCGGTCCTATGTGGCGCGGCTGGAGAACACCCGGACCGTCCTTCTGGAGAAGATGCGGACCGAAGCGCAGAATCGTCACGCTTGAGACCGCGCCCTATGTCGGGGCCTACATCCGTTCCGTGCGCAACGAGGAAGCCCAGATCAACCGGGCCCTCACCACTGTAGCCCCCCGCGTCGAGGAACTGGAACGCGCCATGCTGGAACGGTTCCGCGAGATCGCGACGATCCGGCTTGCGTCAGAGCAGACGAAAAAGGCGGTGCGTCAGGCGCGGGAGTTGAAAGAGACTACGCAGACCGACGAGCAGACGCTGATCCGGTGGGTGCGCCGCCCGCGTGCAGCAGGCGCGGGCCTGTCGGGCGTCACCTGAGCCGCGCACCCGGTCGGGGTTCAGAAGAGGCCGGCATCCTTGGCCAGCACGGCGGCCTGTGTGCGGTTTCCGGCACCGATCTTGCGGTAGAGCGTCTTGACGTGCAGCTTGACCGTCGGCTCCATCACGCCCAGATCGCGCGCGATTTCCTTGTTGGACTTGCCTGCGCAGAGACCTTCGAGCACCTGCAACTCGCGCGGGGACAGGCCTTCGGCCATCGGGTTGGTCGCTTCCGCCTCGGCGGGCGGGGCGGTCATGAAATCGACGGGTGCGTATTGCTCGCCCATGGCCATGAAGCGCACGGCATTAGCCAGCGTCTTGGCAGGCAGGGTCTTGGGCAGGAAACCGGCGGAGCCAAGGGCCAGCGCGGCCTCGGCGATCTCGCGCGGGGCGGTGCCGGACATCAGTGCGACCTTGGAGTCGCCCTCGACGGCGAGAGCGGCTTTCAGCCCTTCAAGACCGTTCATCCCCGGCATGCCGTAATCCAGCAGGACAAGGTCGAAGGGGCCGTCTTTCGCCATCAGTGACAAGGCCTCGGGCAGGTCCCTGGCGGTCACGGGTTCTATCCCGGTCTGGCTCTCGAGATAGAGCTTCAGGGTATCGCGCAGAAGGTCGTGGTCATCCGCAATCAAGATACGCATCTGTGGGGTTGTCCTTCCCTAACTCTTCAAACCTAACACGTTCCGCAAGGTTGTCACAAGCGCACCACGGTCGGCGGGCTTGGACAGGACGGCCGAAAATTCGGGGCGCGTCTTGCGGTTCACGTCGCGTTGTTCCCAGTCCGGCAGTGCGGTCACAAGGACAACCGGCAGGGCGGGCGACAGCACATGGGCTTGGCGCGCCAGATCGGCTCCGGTCATCTCGGGCATGTCGAAATCGGTGACGATCACGTCGAAGGCGTCGGGGGCCTCGGTCAGCACCTCGAGCAATTCGGCGGGGTTGGTCGAGGGGGCCACCTCGGCCCCTGCCCCCTCGAGGATGGCGGTCATGACCGACAGCACATCTTCGGAATCGTCCACCAGCAGGACCGAGCAGCCGTCCAGCCGCGCCCCGACCTCGATCGCGGCGGCCTGTTGCGCGGGCTGGGGTGCGCTTGTGGCGGCCAGTGGCCAGCAGATCGTGAAGGCGGCGCCGCCGCCGGGTTGGTGCGACAGGGTCAATGTGCCGTTCACCGACAGGATGATGGATTGCACGATGCTCAGGCCCAGACCGCTGCCCTTGCTGCCCTTGGACGTGAAATAGGGGGCGAAGGCCTTTTCGGCGGCGGCGGCATCGAGGCCGGGTCCGGTGTCGGTGATCCGGATGCGGGCATGGGCGAGGCTGCCCGCCGATCCGCCGATCTGCATGACGGCCTCGGGCGTGTCATCCGCGTCATCGCCGGGGGCCAGCGACAGCGTGATCACATGGCCGCCCGGTGGTGCGGGATGTCCGGCCATCGCGTCGCGGGCATTGAGACCAAGGTTCAGCAGAAGTTGCAGCACATCGGTCGGGTCCGCATCGGCATGGACCGGCGTGCGCGGCAGGTCCAGGGACAAGCGGATCGTCTTGGGCAGGCTGGGGCGCAGCAATTCGGCGGCTTCGCGCAGGCAGGCGGCAAGGTCGATCCTTTCGATCTGCGCCGAGCGCGCGCCAAGGGCCAGCAAGCGGCGCACCAGCCCTTCGGCCTGGCTTGAGGCGCGCTGGATGCGTGTCGCATGGTCGTTGATGCGCAGGGTCGCCTCCGGTCCCTTTTCAAGACCGATCAGCGCGGCCGAGCCTGCGATGGTGGCGATGAGATTGTTGAAATCATGCGCCAGACCGGCGGACAGTTGTCCGATCACCTCGCGGCGCTGCGCCGTTTGCAGATCCTCGCGCAGGCGGTTGCGTTCGCTTTCCGCGCGGCGTCTTTCGGTCAGGTCGCGCATGATCCACAGCACCGCGCCATCCGGTCTCTGGGTCAGCGAGATATCGACGTCGATCCCCGTGCCATCGGCCAATTGCCCCGACACGTCGCCCTGCCATGTGCCCCGGCGGTGCAGTTCCGGCAGGGCGGTCGCCTTCAGCTCGCCGACCAGTTCGGCTGCGAAAAGCGCGCGCCAGTCCTGCCCCGTCAGGTTGCCGGTGGCGCCGGTGATCCCGGAATAGGCGGCGTTGGCATAGAGGAACCGGCACGAAGCGTCGGTAATCGCGATGGCGTCCATCGAGGCATCCATGGCCGCCGAGCGATCCGCAAGGGCCCGTTCCTCTGCCTGTTTCAGGGCAGTGATGTCGACCCGCAGGCCGACCCGTCCGCCATCGGGCGTCGCGCGTTCGAAGATCCGCAGCCAGCGCCCGTCCTGCAACTCCTGTTCCATCTGGTGTTCCGGGGCGCGATGGGCGCGCATCCGTTCGGCCAGCCATGCCTCCTCGCGGCCCACGGCGGCGCTGTATTCGCCGCGCGCCAGACCGTAGCGCAGGATCTCCTCGAAGGTCGTGCCGGGCGTCATCGCCGCAGCCGATTTGGGATAGATCTCGCGGTAGCGCTCGTTGCACAGCACCAGACGGTCCTCGGCATCATAGAGCGCGAAACCATCGGTCAGGGCCCCGACCGCCGCCATCAGGCGCGCCTGCGCCGCCTTGGCCTCGACCGCCGCCGCTTCCAGCGCCAGTTCCTGCGCCTTGCTGATGGTGATGTCATTGCCGACGGCCATGAAGCCGGTCAGGCGACCATCGGCATCGCGCAGCGGCTGAAAATCAAGGTGCAGCCAGTAATCGACCTGCCGACGGTCGCGGGCCAGGATCTCGGTCTCGACCGGCAGGCCCTGATCCAGCGCCTGCTTGACGATCTCGACCTGCGCGGGATCGGTTCTGGCCCCCAGCAGCAGAAGGTCCGGTGACTTGCCCCGCGCCTCGGCGAGGGTCCAGCCGGTCAGGGATTCGAAAGCGGCGTTGACCCAGACGATCCGCCGCCGGGAATCGGTGACGAAGACAAGGTTCGTCGTGCGGCGCGCGACTTCGCTCAGCCGGGCGATTTCCTGCGCCTGTTCATGTTCGCGGGTGATGTCGCGCAGGACCAGCAGGAAGCCTGCGCTGCCGGGCGGGCCGTCACCGCCGCGCAACACCGCATTGGCCTGAAGCCAGCGCGGGCCTTGCCCGAAGTCGAACTGGATGACCTGGGGATCGGCCTGCCCGCGCAGGGTCAGATCGGTCAGGATCGCGCGCCCGGTCGCGGCTACGTCGGGGGGCAGAACCTCCTCCAGCAGATAGCCGTCGAACCGCTCCACCAGCTTGTCCGAGATGCTGATCCCGCCGCTGTGGTAATCGACAAAGCGCCCGTCGCGGTCCAGTTCCAGCAACAGGTCCGGCAGGGCCGACAGGGTCAGCGCCAGACGGTTGCGTTCACGGGCCAGCGCCTCGGTCGCGGCGCGGCTTTCGGCCTCGGCCCGGGTGCGGCGGCGGATCGCGTGGATCGCATGGGCGACCGAGCGCAGCAGATGCACCTCGCCGGGCAGGAAACTGCGGGCATCCGCCCGCATCGCATGGCCCAGCGCACCGACCAGCACGCCGGCCTGAAGCACGGGAACCACCAGCGTCACCGCCGCGACATCCGCCGCATCCGTGGTGATCGTGGCCTCCTCGCCTGCCGCAAGATCGGGCAGCGCCGGGGTCATGTCGGGAAGTCGGGGCAGCGCGCCATCTTGCGACCAGTGCGACAGGATGCGGGGCTGCAGATCCGCCTCGTCGAAGGCGATCAGGAAGGTCGCCTCGGACCCTCTGTCCTGTCCCAGATGGGCCAGCGCGCGCAGGATGGCCGCATCCACATCCTCGCCGGGGGCGGTCAGCAGGTCATTCAGGATATCCACCGTCAGCGCCTGCGCGTTGGTCAGACGCTCGAAGGCCCGGTTCACGCTCTGGAACGGGATGTCCAGCCCGGTGGGCAGGTCATCCTCGGCCTGCGGGGTGCCCTCGATCAGGGCGGCGAGTGCCGTGTTCCGGCGTGTCAGGCGCAGCTTGGCGATGGGCTCGGACGCCACGCGGGCGATCCGCTTGAGCAGCAGAAGGTCCTCGCCCGTGAAGGCCGCCGCATCGCGCGACAGGCAGATCAGGGCCATGCCCTGCTCGCCCTCGATCTGGATGGGGGCGACCATCAGGCTGCGATACGGATCGGGGGTGCCGTCATCGGGGGCCGACCACCCGGCGCGGGACAGGTCGGGCACGCGGCGCGCGCGGGTCACAAGGCCGGGCATGGTCTTCTGCCGGATACCTTCCATGCGCGCGTCCAGCGTGGCCACGACGCGGATTTCCCCCGCGCCGACCTCCTGAATCAGGGCTGCGGTGCAGGACGACAGGCTGTCTTGCAGGACCTTGAGCAGGTTGCGCAGGCCCGCGCCAAGGCCCTTGGCCCCCGCCAGCGCGTCCAGCACGGCAAAAAGCGTGGATTGCACGCGCAGGGATTCCTGATTGCGGGTCCGCAGAGTCTCGACATAGACCAGCGTGCTGCGCAGGGTTTCGGCCTCGGCCACAAGGGCGCGGTTGGCCTCGAAGAGGTCGCGGCTCTTCTGCTCCAGCAGGGCCTCGGCCTGCGCGCGCGCCTTTTGCTCACGCTCGTAGCGGGCCCTTGAGACGGGTTTGTCGTGCAGATTGGCCAAGGCGCTGTCCGTCATGTCGGATCAGTGAGCTGGATGACGAAATCGGCGCGCGTCAGGGCAGCGTCCGAGCGATCGCGGGACGTGATCTCGCCCTGCGTGTCATAGTGGGTGAGGCAGCCTTCGATCAGGCCATGGCAGAACGGGGCAAGGGGGCGCGGCGATGTATAGTCCAGTTCCAGCCGGTCCGGCGCGACGCGCCTTGCGTCGAAACGGGGCAGTTCGGATTCGGGATAGAGTTTGCGCACCTCGACATGGATCTCGGTCTCGATGGATTCGAGCATGCTGAGCGCATCGGGTGTCGCCTCGAAGAACGCGGGATAGTGGCGGGCGAAGACCTCCATCATCCAATGACCGAAGAGGCGCTGCAATTCGTGGTCCGGCGTGGCGGTGACCTTGCTGAACCCGGCGATCAGGGCCGTCAGTTCCGAACAGGGATAGTTGCCGACCGCGCTGTAGGCCCCGCCCGAGTCCAGTGGCGTCGCGTCCAGCACGGTATCGACTGTTTCCTCGCCCAGCATGTCCTCGGCCATCTTCAACAGTTCGACAAAAACGATACCCTTCATGGCGCGGCCTTTCTGATCGGTTGCGAGGATAGCCGGGAAAAGTGGTGACACTATGGTCAAGTCATGGAGTGATGGTGCCGCAAGCCCATATGCAGCGCAAGGCGGGCCTGCGCGCGCGCAGGTGGCAGGGCAGCGACGCCGTGGTCGGCCCGCGCGCCCGTCGCCCGCCGCGTCAGGGTTCCTGACCGAACACAGTGGACGAGATCATCAGATTGCCGTGGCGTGACTGCGCGGGCGTGACGTAGCCCTGTTCCCCGAAGGTGAAGACGCAGAGGAAGGGCGTGTCGTTCAGCGCCTCCCTCAGGCTGTCGGCCACCGCGTCCATGCGATGCGGCTGCGACAGCATGCACCCGGCGCAATAGACGATCAGCGCCCCGGCCGGTGTCAGATCCGCCTCGAGCGAGGCTCGCGCCACCTGACCCGCACGTTCGATCAGGCTTTTCTGCGTGCCTTCCATCTGCCAGAGCCGGTCCCCGACCTGCACATCTGCGAACAGCTCGATACTGCCGTCGGGGTTGCTGGTCGCAGGGTGGATCAGCAGATACATCGGCACCCCGGCGATATTGTCGCTGACCCGGCCCAGCGGGTTGAGCGTGGAGTCGGCCAGAATGGAACGCGGGGTCGTGAGGGCGGGCAGCACGGCGTTGTCGGTCCAGCGCGCATAGACCGTGGCGGCGGGTTCGCCGTCGATGCTGATCAGGCGACGCCCCTCGGCTGCGGTGACGACGCCGCTGCGCGGGCTGGGGGTATAGCCGCCCTGAAAGGCCGTGCTGACCCCGCCCGAGGGAAACAGGACCGAGACCACGACGCCATTGCGCAGCAGGCGGTCGCCGCTGAACTGCGCCCAGTTGCCCGCGATGGTGTTGTCCGCCGAAGACCCGCCGACAACGGGGGTCTTGTCGCCGACGATGTCGCGCACGCCGTCCAGCACGGCCTCTTCCGCGCCGGGGGCGGTGGTCAGCCAGACCAGCGAGGGGCTTTCCCCCTCGCGGTCGGCCTGCCGCAAGGCGGCCAGGACCGCGCTGCGTGCAGCACCCCGCGGATCGTCGCCCAGTTCGGCGGTGCCGGTGCCGTAGCTGCCTTCGGGATCGAAGATGGCGAAGGCACCCGATCCGGTGCCACCGGCCGTGGCGACGCCCTTGTCGGTCATCACGCCCAGACAGGTGGTGCCACCGTGCAGAGCCCCTGCGCCCCCAAGCGCCTCCACGGCCAGCCGACCGAAGGCCTCTGCCAGACCTTCGGCGCAATGCAGGGCGATGAAATCGGGGCGCGGGCTATCAGCGCCGACGCCCAGTTGCGCCGCAAGCTCGGCCAATGCCGGGGCGGCGACCGGGTTGGTCGTCAAGGCCGTTCTGATGTCCATATCCACCGATCCAGGGATGCTTTGGACGTAACCTAAGCCATTGTCGCAAAAGGATCACTTTCGCGGACGGATAGGTCACCTATCCAACCGGATAGGATCAGTCGTCGCTCAGGGATTCGATCAGCGTGATCGGCGTCAGCACACCACCCAGAACCTGCAGGCTGGGCAGGATCTGCCCCAGCGCCACGTTCCAGTCGCCCAGCGCCGAGCGCGGCACGAAGACGACGTCACCGGGTTCCAGCGGGAAATCCAGACCACGCCCTGTGAGGATGCGGTTGGCATCCAGCACGATCAACTCTCCACGGGTGGGTGAGCTGGCCCGTATGATCCTGATTTCGCTCAGGAATGCCTGTCCCGCCACGGGCCCGCCGGCAATCGAGAGGACTTGCAGCAGCGTGCGCCCCTCGGCCCCGAAGGGCACCGCCTGCGGGCTGCCCACGGCGCCCAGAACATAGACCGACATGTCTTCCTTGCGGGGGGCGAAGATCACGTCATGCGGCTTGATCCAGATGTTCTGGTCAAAGGCCCCGTTGCGCAGCAGCGCCTGGAGATCGACCGTGCAGGTATGATCGCCGCGCAAGAGCCGGGCACCGGGCAGATAGGCGTCCTCCTCCAGCCCGCCGCCCAGCGCGATCGCCTCAAGGACATTGGTGGCCCCCGCCATGTAGCGCACCCCCGGCGCGCGGAACTCGCCCAGGAAATAGATCGGGGCGCTTTCGGCCTCGAGAAGCTCGACGGTGACCCAGGGCTCGTTGAACTCGGCCCCATAGGCGGTCTTGAGTTGGGCCTGTATCTCGCGCGTGGACTGACCGCTGACCTTGACCAGCTCGATGATCGGCAGTTGCACGAAGCCCGCGTCATCGACGCGGGCCGTGACATCGGACAGCCCCGCCTCGCCGAAGATGTTGAACCGCAGGTTGTCGCCGGGTCCGACCAGATAGGACACGCCGCGCGCCGATCCGCTGTCCTTGCGACCGGGCGGCAATGACGTGCGCCCGCAGCGCGGCCCCTGCCCGCTGGCGACCGCCGGAGAGGACACCGCCATCCGCTGCACGACACCGTCGCTGAAAAGCCGGGACTGGTCAGGCGCAGGCGTGCAGGCGGCCAGAAGCAGCGCGGCAAGCAGCCCCCCTGTCCAAACGGATAGTCCGCAGCCCTTTTGCCCCATGCGTCCTTGCCTTTCGGATGACCCTGTTCCCACGTTCTCCGCCACTCTATCCCGCCGCTCGCAAGACTGGGGCATGGGAAAGCGATAAAACATGCCTCGTCAATAGCTGGAAGAATTTAAATCCCATGATCACCTTGCTGAACGCTGCTCCCGATACCGGCAACCAGGGCGTGTCCGCCCTGTGCCTTTCTGCTGTCGCCGGACTGACCGCGCGCCGCGCGGGTCCTGTTGCCGTCGCCGATCACGGACGCGGCCTGCGGCGCGGCGATCTGGGTTTCGGTGCCGTCGACATGATCGGCCTGACCCATAACCGCCGCTACTGGCGCGGCGACAGCCTGACCACGGTGCGCGCGCTGGCGCGTGTGGGCGGCGGTTTCAGCGCCACGGCCCGCCGGATCGCCGGATCGCGCGCCATTCTCGATGTCTCGGGCGGGGACAGTTTCACCGATCTCTACGGTCCGCATCGCTTCCGCTCGATGGTGCTGTCCAAGCGTCTGGCGCTGGACAACGGCCTGCCGCTGATCCTGCTGCCGCAGACGCTGGGGCCGTTCCGCGATCCTGCGAACCGGGCCGAGGCGGTGGCGATCCTTGCCGCTGCCCGCGCGGTCTGGGTGCGCGATGCCGCGTCGCTGGCGTTTTTGCAGGAGGCGCTGGGTGCGGAATTCGACCCCGACCGGCACCGGCTGGGTCTGGACATGGCCGTGGCGCTGCCGATGATGCGGCCCGTGGCCCCCTTGCCCGCGCCCCTGTCCGACTGGCTGTCCGGGGACCGCGCCTTTCCGGTGGCCGGGCTGAACGTGTCGGGCCTGCTGACATCCGACCCGGCGGCGGCCAAGGCGCAGTTCGGCCTGGCCGCGCGCCATGACCAGCAGATCGAGGCCGCGGCCCGCGCCGTTCTGGAGCACAGCCCCGAGATGCGCCTGCTGCTGGTGAGCCATGTGCACCGTCGCCTTGGCGATCCCGAAAGCGATCTGACGGCGGCCACGGCGCTGCAGGCCAGGCTGCAGGCGGAATACCCCGACCGTATCGCGGTCCTGCCCGGCGCGATGAACGCGATGGAGCTGAAATGGGTGCTGTCGCGGCTGGACTGGTTCGCCGGGGCAAGGATGCATGCGACCATCGGGGCCTTTTCCGCAGGCACGCCGACGCTGGGGCTGGGCTATTCCGACAAGGCGGCGGGCGTCTTCGCCCAATGCGGCATCGGGGATCATGTGGCCGATCTGCGGGTGCTGGACGCCGCTGGAATCGCGCAGGCGGTCCGCCACTCGCTGACGCAGCGCGCCGCCATGCAGAGCGAACTGGACGCCCTGCGCCCCGGCCTTCTGGCGCGCGCCGAGGCGCAGATGGACACCATCGTCCAGCAGATCGGAGCCTGAGCGATGGGGGCCACCCGAACCGGACGCGCGGCGGCCTGGGCCGTGCCGATGCTGGCCGAGGCCGGGGCGCTGATCCGTTCGGCGGCGATGGCCTGGGCCATCGGACCGGACGAGCTGGGCCGCGCCATGGTGCTGGCGCTGACGCTGCGGCTGGCCGAGATGATCAGCGATATCGGGATCGAGCGGCTGCTGGCGCAGTCTGCAAAGGGCGACGCGCCCGGTTTCCTGAACGCCCTGCACGGGGCGGCCCTGATCCGCGGGCTGGCCATGGCGCTGATGCTGCTGGCGCTGGCGGTGCCGATGGCGCTTGCCCTGCCCGGTGGTGCCCATGCCGGGGGCTATGCCGCGCTGGCCGCTATCCCGCTGGTGCGCGGCTTCCTGCATCTGGAGTATCGCCGGGCTGAGCGGGATTTTTCCTATCGCGCCATGGCGCTGGTCGAGGGGGGCGCGGTGCTGGCGATGCTGGCGAGCCTGCCCGTCGTGCTGGCGATCCGGGCCGATCACAGCGCGATCATCGTGGTGCTGGCCGTGCAGGCGGTGGCGCAGGTCGCCCTGTCGCATCTGGTGGCGCGGCAGCGCTATGCGCTGGCCTTCGACAGGGATGTGCTGCGCGAGGTGTTCGTCTTCGGCCTGCCGCTGGTCGGCAATGCCCTGCTGATGTTCCTGACCTTTCAGGCGGATCGCCTGATCGTGGCGGGTTTCTTCGGCTGGACCGAGGTCGCGATCTATGGCGTGGCCCTGCAACTGGCGATGCTGCCCGCGCAGATCACCGGCCGGGCCGCCGCATCGTTGCTGGCCCCCCGGCTGCGCCGGGCCATGGCCGCAGGCGCGTTGCCCATGGCGATGCAGGGGGCGATGCGGGCGCATCTGCTGCTGGCGCTGGCCTTTGCGGCAGGCTTCGCGGCGCTGGCCCCCCTTGTGATCGGGCTGGTCTACGGGGCTGCCTTCCGCCCGGAAACGGCGCTGGCGCTGGCCTTCGGCGTGGCGGCGGGGCTGCGCATCCTGCGCACGCCGCTGTCGCAATGCGCGGTGATCACCGGGCGCACCGGCGATCCGGCCCGGGCCAACCTGCTGCGCGCGCGCGGCCCTTGTGCCCGCCGCTGCTGGTCGCGGCATGGGGCCTGCCGCTCCATGCCCTCGCCCTGGCCGCCGTCTGCGGCGAAGGCGCCGCCACCCTGCGCGCCCATCATCTGCTGCGCCACAGCCTTGCCCCCTTTTCTTCGGAGTGCCTGACATGACCCTTGATCCGATCACCCGCACCGTCGCCTGCAACCTCTGCACGGGCTGCGGGGCCTGCGCGGGGGCCTTTCCCGATTTCATCCGCATGGTCGAGGATCCGCTGAACGGCCGCCGTCCCGTGGTTGCGGATGGCGCGGACGCACAAGCCGCCGCGATGCAGGCCGCAAGCCTCTGCGCCGGGGCGGGTGCCGATTACGGCACGCTGCCGCAGAGCGATGCGATCGACCGTGACTGGGGGCCGGTGCTGGCCGCGTGGCAGGGCCATGCCAGCGATGACGAGATCCGCCATCGCGGGTCCTCGGGCGGGGCGGTGACGGCGCTGGCGCTGTTCGCGCTGCAATCGGAGTTGGTCGAGGGTGTCGCCCATGTGGCGGCGCGCGCCGATGACCCGCGCCTGAACGAGGCGGTGATCAGCCACGACCGCGCGGGCCTGTTGCGCGGCGCGGGGTCGCGCTATGCGCAGGCCAGCCCCGCCGAGGCGCTGGGGCCGATCGCGGCAGGCGACGCCGCTGTCGCCTTCATCGGCAAGCCCTGCGATGTCGCCTCGGTCGCCAAGGCGCGCGCGGCCGATCCGGCGCTGGCGGACAAGATCCCCCTGACCATCGCGATCTTCTGCGCGGGTGCGCCCAACCTGAATGCCACGACCCGTCTGCTGGACCGGCTGGAGGTGCCCCGCGACGCGGCGCTGACCGACCTGCGCTATCGCGGCTCGGGCTGGCCGGGGCTGATGCAGGCCCGCTGGCGCGATGCCGACGGTGTCGAACATACCTCGAAGGGCATTCCCTATGGCGAGGGCTGGGGCAATATCCTGCAGGCCGACCGCCGCTGGCGCTGCCGGATCTGCACCGATCACACCGGGGCTTTCGCCGATATCGCGGTGGGCGATCCGTGGCATACCCCGCCCGCCGGGCATGAGGATGCGGGCCGTTCGCTGATCGTGGCGCGCACCCCGCGCGGTCGCGCCTTTGTCGAGGCGGCGATTGCGGCGGGCGTTCTTGAGGCCGCACCCGAAGGCCGGGACGCGATCGCCCGCGCGCAGCCCAATCTGGCCGCCACGCAGGGGGCCGTCTGGGGCCGCCGCCTGATGATGCGTCTGACCGGCATGGCCGTGCCCGCCGACCGGGGCCAGCCGCTGTTCCGCTTCTGGCTGGGTCTGGGCGCGCGCGCCAAGGTGTCATCGACCGCAGGCACGCTGCGCCGCATCCTGCGCGCCCGGCTGTGGCGCGCGGTCACGATCCGGGGCGCGTGATGTATCTTGACCAGGCCTTTGGACAGGCGCGCGCCAACAACCTGAACGCCCTGCGACTGGCGGCGGCGGCGGCGGTGATCGTCAGCCACGCCTGGCCGCTGGCCCATGGCCCCGGCACGGCCGAGCCGCTGAAGGCGCTGACCGGCCATGCGCTGGGGGGCTGGGCCGTCGTTCTGTTCTTCTTCCTGTCCGGGCTGCTGATCGCGCAAAGCGCCGCCACCCGCAGCGCGGCCGATTTCTGGACAGCGCGCGCGCGGCGCATCCTGCCGGGTCTGGCGATGGCGCTGGTGGTGACGCTGATCCTTGCGGCGCTGTCGGGGGCAAGCCTGACGCCGGGCCTTGCGACCGACTATATCCTGCGCGGCCTGACTTTGGTGTCGCTGGAACATCGCATCCCCGGTGCCTTTGCCGCCAATCCCTATCCGCTGGCGGTCAACGGACCGCTCTGGAGCCTGTTTCACGAGGTCGCCGCCTATGCGATCTGCTTTGCCGCGATCCGCGCGGGTCTGGTGCAACGCGCGCCGCTGGCGCTGCCGCTGATGGCGCTGGCGCTCTGGGCTGCCGCCGCGCTGTGGAGCATCCCTGCGCGGCTCGAGACCTTCGCGCCGCTGTTCCTGGCCTTTGCCGCCGGTGTCACCGTCTGGCGGTTGCGCGCGCGCTGGCCGCTGTCGCCGATCCTGCTGCTGGCGCTTGTGGTTTTCGCGCCGCTGGGCTGGCCCTTTGCCGTGGCGGCCCTGGGTCAGGCGGCCCTGATCCTTGCCTTTCGCGCCCCGGTTATCCCGATGCGCCACGACCTATCCTATGGGGCCTATATCTATGGCTGGCCCGTTGCTCAATACATCGTGCACCAGATGCCGGGGCTGAGCGCGCCGGAGCTGGCCATCCTGAGCCTTGCCGCCACGCTGCCCTTCGCCCTTGCTCAGCTGGCTGTTCATCGAAACACCTGCCCTGCGCCAGATGCGCAAGCTGACCCGGACCGCCTGACCCATGACCAGCACCACCCTTCCCCGCACCCGACGACTGTTCGGCGTCCCGGTCGTGGTCGTGCTGTTGTTCGTCGGGATGATGCTGCCGACCTCGGTCTCGGTCAATCTGGGCGGGCTGCGCCTGTCGGTCTTTCGCATGGTGCTGCTGGTCATGTTCATCCCGATGGTCCTGACGCTGCTGTCGGGACGGCGCGGACGGCTGACGATCTTCGACGCGCTGGTCTTCGGCCATGCGGGCTGGGCGCTGCTGGCGCTGATCAAATGGGGCGGGCTGGCGCAGGGGATCGAATCCGGCGGCATCTACATCGTCGAGTTCGTCGGCGCCTATCTGGTCGGGCGTCTCTATATCCGCAGCTACGAGGATTTCGCGGCCTTCTCGCGGGCCTTCGTGATGATCGTCGTGGTGATGCTGATCTTCACCATCCCCGAGGCGCTGACCTCGGTGCATATCCTGCATGACACGATCGCCGGGGTCATGGGCGGCGCGCCGGCCCCCTTCATCGAACAGCGCATGGGTCTGGAGCGGACCTTCGGCCCCTTCGATCACCCGATCCTCTATGGCGTCTTCTCGGCCTCGGCCTTTTCCATGGCCTATTTCATGATCGCCGAGAAACGCCTGACGAACTGGGGCGGGATGGCGCAGGTTCTGGGCGTGGCGCTGGCCACGTTCATGTCGGCGTCGGGCGGGCCCTATGTGGTTCTGATGATGCAGGGCTTCGTCGCGATCTGGGAGCGGGTCCTGGGCAAGATCACCGGCCGCTGGCGAATGCTGTTCGGCCTGTTCGGCCTGATCTACCTTGCCATCGACCTGCTGTCGAACCGCTCGCCCTTCCATGTCTTCGTGACCTATTTCACCTTCTCGACCACCTCGGCCTACAACCGCATCCTCATTTTCGAATACGGCACCGCCGAGGTGTGGCGGAACCCGATCTTCGGGCTGGGCCTGGGCGACTGGATCCGCCCGGTCTGGATGTCCGACAGCATGGACAATTTCTGGCTGCTGATCGCCGTGCGCTATGGCCTTCCGGCCTGGGCGATGATGGTCGGCCTGATGATCGGGATGCTGATCGTCGTGGGCAAGCGCCGCAACCTGCCCGAACACTGGCGTCGGGCGCGCCATGCCTGGGCCTTCACGCTGTTCGGCATCACCGTGGCGGCCGCGACCGTGCATCTGTGGAACGCGTTGTTCGTTCTGTTCATCTTCCTGATCGGCTCGGGTGCCTGGCTGATCGACGCCAAGCCCGGGGCCGCGACCTCAGCCAAGCCCATCACTCCCACCCGCCGCCTCATCCCGGCCCGGCTCTTCTGACTGGATATCCCATGGACCTTTCCCTGATCATCGTGAACTGGAACACGCGCGACATGCTGCGCGATTGCCTTGCCACCGTCCATGCCGGGCTGGGTCCGCTCCGGGCCGAGATCTTCGTGGTGGACAACGGCTCGACCGATGGCTCGGTGCAGATGCTGGCGACCGAGTTTCCCGCCGTGATCCGCATCGCCAATACCGACAATCGCGGTTTCGCAGCCGCCAACAACCAGGCGCTGCGGCTGGCGCGCGGGCGGCATGTCATGCTGCTGAACACCGACACGCTGGTGCATGACACCGTGCTGCCCGACAGCGTGGCCTTTCTGGACGCGCATCCGCGCGGTGGCCGTGATGGGGCCGCGTATCCTGAACCGCGATGGCTCGGTCCAGCCGTCCTCGACCGCCTATCCCTCGTTGCGGCACCTGATGGCGCAAACCCTGGGCCTGACCCGGTTCAAGGCGCTGGACAGCTACCGCATGACGGGCTGGGACCGCCGGGATTTCCGCCGGGTCGAGGTGATCTCGGGCTGCGCCATGCTGGTCCGGCGCGCCGCGATGGACAAGGTCGGCCTGCTGGACGAGGGGTTCTTCTTCTACGGCGAGGAAACCGACTGGTGCCGCCGCTTCGCAGATGCGGGCTGGAGCGTGGTTTTCGCCCCGGTGGGCGAGATCACCCATTTCGGCGGCGGCTCGGTCCGCGCCATGAACCACCGGCGCGACGTGATGCTGACCGAAGGCACCATGCGGCTGCACCGCAAGCATGGCGGGCTGCTGGGCGGGCTGGCCTGCTATCGGTCTGCTGGCGGCGTTCAACGCATCGCGCGCGGTTCTGTGGACCGGGGTCGGGCTGGCCCGCCGCCCCGGTGCGACGCGCCCGCGCGCGCCATTTCATCCGCGTGCTGGGCGATTTCGGCAAGGCCTGGCCGCGCGGGGTCAAGCCATGAAGATCCTTCTGATCGCCCCGAATATCGACGGCACCGACGTCGGCGAGGCCTATGTCGCCTTCAAATGGGCCGAGGCGCTGGCCCGGCTGACCGATCTGACGGTGCTGTCCTTCGAGCGGCCCGGACGCAGGCCGCTGGCGGAGCAACTGCCCGGCGCGCGCGTGGTGACATGGGCCGAACCGGCCTGGGCGCGCCGCAACGAGCGGCTGAACGCGATGCTGAAACCGGCCTGGCCGGTCTTTGCCGCCCATGTGCGCCGCTGGCTGACGGCGGCGCTGGCGCGGGGCGAGCGCGTTCGACCTGTCGCACCAGCTCATGCCGCAGGCCGCGCGCTATCCCTCGCCGCTGCGGCACTTTCCGCTGCCCTATGTGATCGGCCCGCTGGGCGGTGCGCTGGACACGCCCGGCGCGCTTCCGCGCCGAGGCCGGCAGCGCGCCGCTCTTCACGCGGCTGCGCGATCTGGACGGGTTCCGCTTCCGGCGCGATCCGTGGCTGCGCGCCAGCTATGCCGGGGCGGCCTGCGTTCTGGGTGTCGCGCCCTATGTGCGCGACATCCTGTCGGCGATCCCGCTCAAGCGGTTCGAATCCGTGCTGGAACTGGGCATCGACGATGTGGAACCGACTGCGTCCCGAACCGCGCGCGCCCGGCCCGTTGCGGCTGCTGCATGTCGGGCGCGGTGTGCGCACCAAGGGGCTGCGCGACGCGGTGCGCGCCATGGCAGCAGCTGCGCGATCTGCCGCGTCACGCTGACCAGCGCGGGCGGCGGCGAGGAAATCGCGATTTGCCGCGCCGAGGCGGCGGCACTGGGCCTGACGGACCGCGTCACCTTTCTGGACCGCCAGCCGCGCGAGAGGATCGAGGCTCTCTACGCGCAGTCATGACGTCTTCGTGCTTCCCCTCGTTCCGCGAACCGGCGGGCGGCGTCCTTTACGAGGCGATGCGCCACGGCCTGCCGGTGATCACCGCCGCGCGGGGTGGGCCGGATTTCATCATCGACGATAGCTGCGGCCTGCGGGTTCCGGTCACGACTCCGACACGGTTCGCCAGCGACATCGCGGCCGCGATTCGCCACCTGGCGCAAGCGCCGGAGCTTGTGACCCGCCTGGGACAGGGCGCACGCGGCAAGGTCGGGGCCGAAGGGCTGTGGTCCGCCAAGGCCGCGCGGATGGTGACGCTTTACGAAAGCATCATCGGCTGACCCGCAGGGGTGGGCCGCTTATCCCTTCGGATAGGTGCCCCATCCGCACGCGCCGCTAATTTTCCGTTTGCGAACAAGTATTTAGAATTGATCTGACCTATCCATAGAGGGCGATTTCAACCCTCTATCCCGAAAGGTTCAGGCCATGTTCCCCCGCCGATCCCCACGCCGCCCGACCCGCATTCTCGCTGTCTCCTCGGGGGGCGGTCACTGGGTGCAGATGTTGCGCCTGCGGCCCGCCTTCGCGGGGGCCGAGGTGCATTTCGCATCCGTCGCACCCTCCAGCGCGGCCATGGTGGCCCCCGCGCCCTTTCACCTGTTCCCGGACGCCAACAAGGAGCAGCCGCTGCGCCTGATCCTGACCGCGCTGCGCCTGGCCGTGATCGTGGCGCGGGTGCGCCCCGATGTCGTGATCTCGACCGGCGCTGCGGGCGGCTATCTGGCGATCCGGATCGCCCGCCTGACCGGGGCCCGCACCATGTTCATCGACAGCATCGCCAACGCGCGCGAACTGTCGGTTTCCGCGCGCCTGTCCAAAGGCGTGGCCGACCGGGTCCTGAGCCAGTGGCCCGGCGTCGCCCGGACCCACGGCACCGAGTTCTGCGGCGCCGTGATCTGAGCCCGTGCCCCATTCCCCCCACCACTACGAGAGTGATCTGTCATGATTTTTGCAACTGTCGGCACACAGCTGCCCTTTGACCGGCTGCTGTCCGCTCTGGACGGCTGGGCCTCTGCCAATCCCGATGTTCCGGTCATCGCGCAGACCGGCCAGACCCGGACCCCCTTTTCGCATCTGCAATGCCAGGCGCATCTGGATCAGGACGGCTTTGCCGCGATGATGGCGCAGGCCAAGGTGATCGTGGCCCATGCCGGGATGGGCACCATCCTGTCCGCCGCCGAAGCAGGCAAGCCCCTGATCCTGATGCCGCGCCGCGCCGCCTTTGGCGAGCATCGCAACGACCACCAGCTGGCCACCGCCGCCGAAATGGCCGTGCTGTCCAATGTGACGGTCATCGAGGATGCGGCGGATCTTGCCCCCGCGTTGCAAGACGCGCTGGCGGGCGGCGAAACGGTGCAGCCACGCCTGCCCGCGATCGCCTCCGCGCCGCTGCTGGACGCGCTCAAGGCGTTCATCTGGAACGAGGACAGCCGCCCGATCCGCTCTTCCCGTGCGATCGGAAGCGGGGTGCGCGCATGACCCAGATCGCCACAGTCCTGATCCCGGCCTTCAACGAGGCCGCCATGATCGGCCGCACGCTGGCGGCGCTTGACGATCCGCGCCTGCGGCTTGTCGTGATCGCCAATGCCTGCACCGACGACACGGCGGATGTGGCCCGGCGCGCGGCCCCCCGGGCCATCGTGCTGGAAACCGCACGGCCCGGAAAGATCAACGCCCTGAACATCGGCCGTTTCTGCACGCTGCCGGACCTGCCGGTCGTCTTCATGGACGCCGATCTGGACACGACGCCCGCGCAGATCGCGATGCTGCTTGCGGCGCTGGATCACGCCGAGGCCGCCTGCGGCCGGATGGAGATCGACACCGCAGGCTGTTCGGCGCTGGTGCGGGCCTACATGCGGGCCTGGACGCTGAACCCCTATTTCGAGAAGGGCAAGTTCGGCGGTCTGTTCGCGGTTTCGGCCATGGCGGCGGCGCGGCTTTTCCCGTTGCCGCAGGTCACGGCGGATGACGAATTCATCCGCCGCAGCTTTGCCGCCGAAGACATCGCCTTCGTGCCCGACTGCAGCTTTACCGCGCGGGCGCCGCGCGATCTTGCGACCCTGATCCGCGTCCGCCGCCGGGCCTTGCGCGGTGCGCATGCCCTGAGCGGAACCGGCCAGCGCCGTGGCAGCGGGGCCCGCGCCATGCTGCGCCATGCCCTGCCGCGTCCGCGGTTGTGGGCCGATCTGGCGGTCTTTGTCGCGGTCATGGCGCTGGTCCGCCTGCAACTGGCGCTGGAACCGGCCACGGCCGCCACCGCCTGGGAACGCGACACCACGAACCGTCCGGTGGAACTGCACAGATGACCGCCGCTTTCCCCCATATGGCCGATGGCGCGCAGGCCTTTGCCGAGCCCGCTGCGAAAGAGCCGGTCGAGCAGAACCCGCTGGCGGCCCTGGGGCGCGCCATGCGCGGCAACTGGCTGAAGGCTTCGGTCGCGGGGGCGGCCCTGGGCGCGGGGCTTGCCGTTCTGGGCTACTTCGCCGGGGTGGAGCTTTACGCCTCGCAGGCGATCCTGCGGGTCTATCCGCAAGAGGCCAATATCCTCTATCGCACCGGGGACGACTCGGTTCTCAAGACCTTCGACAGTTTCGTGAAAGCCGAGACCAGCTATGTGGCCTCGCATCCGGTGATGGAACGCGCGGCACAGATGCTGCGCGGCCAGTTCCCCGAGATCACGGCCGACATGTCCGCCGCCGATCTTGGCGGCTCGATCGAGATCAAGCGCAATGACAGCCTGATCGTGCTGACCACCAAGTCGCGCGATGCCGCCTTCGCCCCGGCCAAGCTGGACGCGATCGTGACCGCCTATCTGGACATGAAGGCCGAGACCGAGGCCAAGCGCAGCGCCGTCCGCCTGTCCGAGTTGCAGGAGCGCGAGAACGAGCTGACTGCGCGCCAGACCGAAATCCGCCAGCGCACGCTGGCCGTGGGCGGTGAATTCGGGATCGACGCGCTGACCAAGGCGCATGTGGAGAAGGTGGCGCAGATCGACGGGCTGTCGGCCCGCCGGTCCGAGATCGAGGCGACGCTCGCCTCGCTGCGCGCGGCGTCCGGCACGTCCTCGGCCGACATGTCGGATGACGAGATCCTGCGCGCCACGCTGCTGGACCGGGCGCTGGCGGACCTGAACTTCGACCGCGCCAAGCGGGCCGCCGAACTGGCGACGCTGACCTCGCGCTATAACGCCGACAGCCCGCAGATCCGCGACAAGGAATTCGAGATCGCGGTGATCGACCGGGCGATGTCCGAACGGCGCGAACAGATCAAGGTGCTGGGCCAGACCGGGGCGCTGACCGACACCTCCGGCGCCGATCCGCAGGCCAGCGTGGACGAGATCGCGGCCCTGCTGGAGAAGGTGACAGCGCAGCTCGACGTGGCCCGGACCGAGGCGCGCGACCTGAACCGCAAGCGCGCCGAACTGGCCAGCCTGCAGGAAGAGGCCGAGGACATCCGGTCCCTGCTGGACGATACCCGCAAGGCGCTCGAGATCATCCGCCTCGAGGCGGGGCGCGCCCTGCCCGGCTACTCGGTCGTGATGTCCCCGCCCTCCCGCTCGCCCGACCCGTCCGAGGACAGCAGCAAGCTGAATGCCGTCGCCGGTCTGCTTGCCGGTGGGGCGCTGGCCCTGTTCACGACCCTCGGACTGGGCCTGATGTCGCCGCGTATCCGTTTCTCCGACGCGCTTGCCCGCTGGAGCCATCATGCCCCGGTGTTGCGGGTCCTGCGCTCCGCGACGGTCGATCCCCGCGGTGCCGACCTTCTGCGCAACGCCCTGCAACTCTACCCGCTGCGCACCTCGCTGGTGCCGGGTGCGGCCCGCGTGATCGCCGTGACCCGCCTCGACAGCGGTGCCGCCGGGCAGATGGCGCTGGCGCTGGCGCAAAGCTTTGCCCGCGCCAATGTGCGGACCCTGCTGATCGACGCCGATCTGCGCAGCGACGGCCTGTCGGCCACGCTGGATCTGGCGCAAGCCCCCGGCTGGCGCGACCTGCTGCGCGGCCAGACGGTGCCGGCGGACAGCCATGCAGCGCTGCCGTCGCTGTCGGTGCTGCCTGCGGGTCTTGATGCCACGGTGGACGCGGGTTCCATCGGCATCGCCGCGATCCGCGACGCGCTGGCCCGGGCCGGTGACGGAACCGAGGTGGTGATCCTGAATGCGGGATCGCTGCGCGACGATCCGGCGGCCGAGCTTCTGATCTCCTTGTCCGATCTGGCCCTTGCCGAGGTGCGCCCACAGGACAGCACCTCCGCGATTGCCGCCCGCGTGTCCCAACTCGACCTGCTGCCCCGCCAGGGCGGGGTCGTGGTCTTCAGCGGTGCCCATGCCGGTGACCCCGGCCTGCTGCCCTGATCCCCCCAATTCTTCCCGTTTTTTCGAAAGTGCTGCCAATGTCCGATACATTTCTGTCCAATGCCTCGTTTCCCGCCCGCGCCCATCCGCTCTGGAAGCGCCCGCTGGATGTGACCCTTGTCCTGCTGGGCCTGTTGCTGATCTGGCCGCTGCTGCTGGCGGTCGCGCTGGCTGTCAGGCTGTCCAGCCCCGGCCCGGTCTTCTTCATCCAGACGCGGGTGGGCCTGAACGGGCAACGCTTCGGGATGATCAAGTTCCGCTCGATGTACCGCGATGCCGAAGCCCGGCGTGCGGCCCTGCTGGCGCAGTCGGACCGGGCGGGCCTGTGCTTCAAGTCGCGCCACGATCCGCGCATCACCCCGGTGGGCCGGGTGCTGCGCCGCTTCTCGCTGGATGAGCTGCCGCAGATCTTCAACGTGCTGCGGGGCGACATGTCGCTGGTCGGCCCCCGCCCGGCCCTGCCCGAAGAGGTCAGCGCCTACCCGCCGCGCGCCCATGGCCGCCTGCGCGTGCTTCCGGGCATCACCGGGCTGTGGCAGGTCTCGGGCCGTGCGGACATCGGCTTCGACGACATGATCACGCTTGATCTGGCCTATGTCTCCGATGACCGGCTGGGAACATATCTGCAGATCCTGCTGCGCACCTTCACCGCCGTCCTCAGCGGAAAAGGCGCCTACTGACGGCGGGGTCCGCCACCCGTCACGCCTCGCGGTGCGCGGACAGCCTGTCGATCTGGTCCTGCGGCATGCCGGCGGCCCTTGCGGTGTCCAGCAATTGGCCCCATGTGCCCGGATCGACGGGAATGCCGTCCGCCTGACGTGCCTGCGCGCAGGCGCGTTCGGGATCGCCGGGGAATTGCACGGCCGCGACGCCCGGGGCGGGGGGTGATCCCTTCACCCAATCGGCATATCTGTCCATGTCGCGGTTGAAGTCATCGCCCGTGCCAAGGGCATCCGGGGCCATCAGGATCGCCATCATGTTGTTGATGATGCGCGAGGGCACCTGCCGTTCGGGCGCATAGGCGCCGCCGCCGCTGAACGAGCCGCCCAGGATGTCGCCCAGCAGCGCCAGCCCGAAGCCCTTGTGCGCCCCGAATGTGGTCAGCGCCCCCAGCGGGGTGTCGAACATCACCGACGGATCATTGGTCGGCCGCCCCTCGGCGTCGATCAGCGCGCCGTCGGGCACGGTCTTGCCGCTCAGATGCGCCACGCGCACCTTGCCCTTGGCAATCGTGCTGGTCGCCATGTCCAGCAGGAACATCGGGTTCCTGTCGGTTGCCGGGATCGCGGTGCAATAGGGATTGGTCACGAAACGCCCGTCGCTGCCACCGAAGGGCGCCACAAGCGGTTGGGCTGTCTGCACATTGGCATAGATGATGCAGATGAACCCGGCCTCGGCCGCCATGGCGCCCCAATCGGCAAGCCGTCCCAGATGAAAGCTGTTGCGCAGCGACAGGACCGCGATCTGGCTGTCCCTTGCCCGCTGGATCGCCATGTCCATGGCCTGTTCGGCGATGATGTGGCCGAAGCCCTGCTGCCCGTCCACCAGAAGGAAGGGGCCGTTCTCGCGCACCAGACGCGCCTCGGCCCCGGGGTCCAACTGCCCGGCCATGATCCCCTCGACATAGGCCGGGATCATGCCGACGCCGTGGCTGTCATGGCCGGTCAGGTTGGCCCCCACCAGCCGTGTCGCCACCCGGCGCGCCGCATCCGGGCCTGCCCCGGCATGGACAAGGATCGCCGCAGCGAAGGATGTCAGGTTGTCTGCAGAAATCTTCATATGCTCACGGCTTTCCTGAAAATGTGTCGATGTGGCAGCATGCCGTGCAGCGCATGGCAAGACGACGGGACGGACCCACGCCAGTTATGTTGCCCCCACGGACAGAGCGTCAAGCACGGATGACCGCCGGTCCGGTCCAGCGCGATTCGGAGGACGGGCGGGCCGCTCTGCCGGTGGTTGTTTCGGCCTGATCATCAATCACGCCGAATCCGGCCGGATTACCTGCGCCTTCTGCGGTCCGTTCCCACAAAACAGGCTGAATTGCGGCAAGGTTTGGCTGAATATGGCGAAACTATGTATCACGGTATGCAGGTCCGGGGGGACCGCCACGCCACTGAACCGCGACGGGTGCCGCCATGAACACCAGAATGATCGTCACTGAAAGCCAGCGCCGGAATGCCTATGAACAGGCCCTCGGGAACTTCGCCCGGACGATCAGGCCGGCGGCCCCGGCCGCAGCCCCGCAGGTGACCGCAGGCGACCCCGCACAGCCGCTGAACCATCCGCCCCGCGCGATGAAACATGCGTTCCTTGCCATGCTCCATGCCCGCTCGAATTCCGGGGCGGTGCAGATCAGGGACGTGGCGCGGGTGTTCGACGAACTGACCAGCGACGACACGCGGGGCGCCCGCTAAACCGTTGCGCGCAAAACAAAAGGCCGCCCGAAGGCGGCCCCTGCCCGTCATGTCATCGGATCAGGCGGACTTGCCGCCGGGGATCCGCAGGACCTGACCGGGATAGATCTTGTCCGGGTGGGTCAGCATCGGCTTGTTGGCCTCGAAAATCTCGGGGTAGCGGTTGGCGTTGCCCAGCGTCTTTTTCGCGATGGCCGACAGGGTGTCACCCTTCTCGACGGTGTGGAACACCGCGTCATCGGCCTCGGCGGCCTCGACCTCGGCCACGCCTTCGACGTTGCCCACGGCCAGGATGACCTTCTCGCGCTCTTCGGCGGACAGCGTTCCACCAGAGACGGTGACCTTGTCGCCCTCGACGGTGATCTCGGCGCCCTTGGTATCAAGGCCAAGATCGGCCACTTCCTTTTTCAGCGCCTCGGCACTGGGGGCGGCATCACCACCACCCGCGACCTTCTTGCCGGATTTCTTCCAGAAATTGAAAAGTCCCATTGGTCTGTCCTTCCACTTGCACATCCCCGCGTAATGCCGGGGCAGGTCTTGCGGCAGGCAGTGTCTGACAGCGCGTCCGGGCAGGCAAGCGCTAATTCAGGCGGCAAAGGCCCCGTCGGTGAATTGCAGACGCGCCAGACGCGCATAGAGCCCGCCTTCGGCCACCAGCGCGTCATGGGTGCCCTGCGCCACGATGCGGCCCCGGTCCAGCACGATGATGCGGTCGGCCTTCTTCACGGTCGCCAGCCGGTGCGCCACGATGATCGTGGTGCGCCCCTGCGACAGGGCATCCACGGCCTGCTGCACCGCGCGCTCGCTTTCGGCGTCCAGCGCCGATGTCGCCTCGTCCAGCAACAGCACAGGCGCGTCGCGCAGGATCGCGCGGGCAATCGCGATGCGCTGCTTCTGGCCGCCCGACAGCATCACGCCGCGTTCGCCCACCTGCGCCTCATAGCCGTCCGGCAGGGCCATGATGAACTCATGCGCCGCCGCCGCCTTCGCGGCCGCCTCGACCTCGGCGTCAGAGGCACCGGGGCGGCCGAAGCGGATGTTCTCGCGCGCGGTGGTGGCGAAGATCACCGGGTCCTGCGGCACCAGCGCCATGTGATGGCGGAAATCCTCGCGCCGCATCGTGTCCAGCGCCACACCGTCCAGCAGGACACGGCCCTCGGTCGGGTCATAGAAACGCAGCAGGGTCTGGATGATCGTGGTCTTGCCCGCGCCCGAGGGACCGACCAGCGCCACGGTCTCGCCGGGTTCGATCACCAGATCGACATGGTCCAGCGCCGGGATCTCGGGGCGCGAGGGGTAGCGGAAGCTGACCCCTTCATAGGTGATGCGCCCGCGCACCGGCGAGGGCACCGGAACGGATTGCACGGGGTCCTTGACCGGATCATCCGCCTGCAACAACTCGGCCAGCCGCTCGGTCGCGCCGGCGGCGCGCTGCAACTCGCCCCAGATTTCCGACAGGGCCGCCACGGCCCCTGCGACCATGACCGCATAGATCACGAACTGGATCAGCGCGCCGGGCGTCATGGTGCCCGCCCGCACCGCCAGCGCGCCCATCCACAGCACGCCGACGATGCCGGTGAAGACGAGGAAAATCACGATCACCGTCATCACGGCACGGGTGTTCACCCGCTTGCGCGCGGCGTCATAGCTCAGCTCCGTCACGTCGCCGAAGGTCTTGCGCGCAGCGCCTTCGTTGGTGAAGGCCTGCACGGTCTGGACACTCAGCAGCGCCTCGGAGGCATTGCCGGAACTGGCCGCGATCCAGTCCTGGTTCTCGCGGCTGAGGACACGCAGGCGGCGGCCCAGCACAAGGATCGGCACGATGACCGCCGGCACGATCAGCAGCACCAGCCCGGTCAGCTTGGCCGAGGTGAACAGCATCAGGACCAGCCCGCCGATGAACAAGAGCAGGTTGCGCAGCGCGATCGAGACCGAGGACCCGATGACCGACTGGATCAGCGTGGTATCGGTGGTGATCCGGCTGAGGACCTCGCCGGTCATGATCCGCTCGAAAAAGGCGGGCGACATGCCGAGGACGCGGTTGAACACCGCCTTGCGGATATCGGCCACGACCCGTTCGCCCAGCTTGGTCACCAGCAGGTAACGCAGGCCGGTGCCGATCGCCAAAAGGGCCGCAATGCCAAGGGCCGCGGTGAAGTAAAGGTTCAGCAGCGCGCCGTCTTCGGCGTTGAAGTTGTCCACCACGCGGCGCACCGCCAGCGGCAGCACCAGCGAGACGCAGGCCGTCAGCACCAGCGCCATCACCGCCGCCACGAGCAGGGTCCGGTAGGGTTGCAGGAACGGCCAGAGAGCGGCCAGCGCACCGATGTCTTTCGATTTCGCGCGTTCCTGCTCGGCGGTGATCCCCGGTGCGGCCATGCCTGTCTTCCCTCTTGTCCTGCGGGAACGGTTTAAGCGCTGGCGCGGCGCGGGGCAAGCGGCTGTCCTGTCGCGGGCCTGTCGCGGGCCTGTCGCGGCCGTTCTTGGGTTGATTTCCCGGTTCGAACCCGCAGAATGACCGCCCGGACCGGCGTTGCTGGCCGCAAGGCAAGGCAGGCGGACCGTTTCGATCTGCGTTCAAAGGGGGAGGAGACCCAATGACCACATTCTCACGCCGCGGGGCCATCGGCCTGTTGGGCGGGGCCGCCGCCCTGCCGATGCTGGGCCGCCCGGCCCTGGCCAATACGAAACTCAACATCGGCGCGCTGAGTTTCACCAGCCATGCCGCCAGCTTCGTCGCCTTCGAGCGCGGCTATTTCGCCGAAGAAGGGTTCGACGTCGAATTCAAGTTCTTCCAGGCGGCGCAGCCCATGGCCGTGGCCATCGCGTCGGGTGATGCGGATTACGCCGTCACGGCGATTTCGGGCGGGCTGATCTCGCTGGCCGAAAAGGGCGCGGTCAAGGTGATCGGCGGCTCGCTGTCCGAGGAGAAGGGCATCGACGGGCAGAAGATCCTTGCGTCCGACGCGGCCTATCAGGCGGGGCTGACCAGCCCGGCCATGCTGGACGGCAAGAAGTTCGGGATCACGCAGGCGGGGTCGTCCTTCCATTACATGGGCGCCAAGATCGCCGCCGCCGAGGGTGCCACGATGGAATTCGTGCCGCTGCAAAAGGTGGGCTCGGTGATCGGCGCGCTCAAGACCGGGCAGATCGACGCCTGGACCATCGTGCCGCATATCGCCAAGCCGCTGGCCGCCGGGCCCGAGGTGCATATCATCGGCGATGTGGCCGATTACCTGCCCGACTATCAGGTCACGACCATCTTCACCTCGCAGACCAACGCCGCAGCCGAGCGCGCCAAGACCGAAGCCGTGCTGCGCGCCCTGTCGAAGGGGGCCGCCGACTTCAACGCCGCCCTGATCGACAAGACCACCCCGGAGGCCGAGATGGAGGATATGGTCAAGCTGATCCACAAATACGTCAACGCGGATCAACCCTATGAGAAGGCGCGCGGGTCCATCGTGAACGGCGCGATGCGCCTGAACGCGGGGGCTGCGCTGAACACCACCTCGGTCAAGGATCAGCTGGACTGGTTCAACGCCGAAGGGCTGGTCAAGGACAGCATCACGATGGAGATGCTGGTCGATCCGTCCTACGTGCAGACGATGTAAGACTGCACCTGACATGACAACCGGGCGGTGCGGGATCACGCGCCGCCCCTTGGGATAGACATGATGGACCTGCACCTTGACCGCATCTCGCACCGCTATGGCCGGGTCGAGGTTCTGTCCGACATCACCCTGACCATCCCGCAGGGCCGGATCGTGTGCATCGTCGGCCCTTCGGGCTGCGGCAAGTCCACCTTGCTGCGGATGATCGGCGGGCTGGAACGGCCCGACGCGGGCGCGGTGCTGCAACAGGGCGCGGCCCCTGCGGACAGCCTGAACCCGCTGACCTTCGTGTTTCAGGATTTCGCCCTGCTGCCCTGGCGCACGGTGGCGGGCAATATCGAACTGGTGCTGGAAGATCACGCCCTGCCCCGCGACCGGCGCGACCGGATCGTCGCCGATGTGCTGGCGCGCACCAAACTGTCCGATTTCCGCGACGCCCTGCCCAAGCAGCTGTCGGGCGGCATGAAACAGCGCGTCGCGATTGCCCGGGCGCTGGCGGTCAACCCGGCCGTGATGCTGATGGACGAACCCTTGTCGGCGCTGGACGCGCAGACGCGCGAATTGCTGATGGACGATCTGATCGCGCTGTGGACGCGCGCAGCCGTTCACGGCCGTCTATGTCACGCACAACCTGGCCGAGGCCGTGCGTCTGGGCCATCGCATCGTGGTGCTGTCGCGCCGCCCCGGCCGCATCCGCGAGGTGGTCAGCATCGACACCCCCCTGTCCGAACGCCGCGCGGGCGATCCCGCGCTCGAGGCGCATCAGGCGCGGCTGTGGCAATTGATGCGCGACGAGGCCGAGGCCGCGGATCAGGAGTTGAGCGATGTCTGACATGCCCCTGACCGGCCAACAGGCCCCGGACGCCGCGGCGCATCCCGATACGGCCCGCCCGGTGCCTTTCCGGGGCGGCGGGTTCAAACCCGTGCGCATCCGCTATCTGGGCGCGGTGGTGATCGTGGTGCTGATCGCGCTGATCGAATGGGGCACGCGGACCGGCGTGATCTCGAACCTGACGCTGCCGCGCCCTTCGGATGTGCTGGGCACGTTCCGCGACCTCTGGGTGACGGGGATGCTGTGGGAACATCTGATCCCCTCGCTGACGCGGCTGGCGGTGGGCTCGGCGCTTGGGGTCAGCACGGGCATTGCCGTGGGGGTGATGATCGGCCTTTTCAGTCTGGCGCGGGCGGGGCTGGTGCCGCTGGTCGCGGCCATCTTCCCGATCCCCAAGATCGCGCTCCTGCCGCTGTTCGTGATCTGGTTCGGCATCGACGAGGGCTCGAAATACGCCCTGATCGCCTTCGGCACCTTCACGCCCACGGTCGTGTCCACCTATGGCGCGGTGGACAACGTGGACCGCACCCTGATCCGCATGGGGCAAAGCTTCGGCCTGGGCTGGTGGTCCATCGTGCGCAAGATCGTGCTGCCGGGCGCGCTGCCCGGTATCCTGTCGGGCCTCAGGATCGGCCTGTCCATCGGGATCATCCTGCTGGTCGCCGCCGAGATGCTGGGCGCGCGCTACGGCATCGGCGCCTATATCCTGCGAGGCAGGCTCGCTCTATGATCTGGAGCGGCTTTTCGCGGGCGTGGTGATCCTGTCGGCCCTGGGCGTGCTGACATCAGGGGCCATCGGCTGGGCCGAGCGGCGTCTTCTGGCCTGGCGCGTCTGAGGGCGAGCGGCGATTTTTCGAGTATTTTCGGCAAGATGAAGGGCAGGCGCGCGCGCTTCATCTTGCTCTAAATACTCAGATCCCGGCGGGGGCGTCAGGGGCGGACGATGCGGTTGCGCAGGACGCCGATACCTTCGACCTCCAGCTCGAACACATCATTGGGCGCAAGGCGGCGGCCCGTTTCCAGACCGCAGCCGGTGCCGACCGTGCCCGAACCGATCACCTCGCCGGGATAGAGCGTTTCCGAGGCCGAGATATGTTCGATGATCCGGCGCGAAAGCGTGATGCATGGCGCGCGAATTGCCGCCGCCCCAGCGGTCGCCGTTCACCCGCACCTCCATGTCCAGCGCCACGGGATGCGCGATCTCGTCCGCCGTCACGATCCAGGGGCCGAGGATGTTGCCGGTGTCGAAATCCTTGCCCTTGGCGGGGCCGAGCTGTCCCGGCATCTCGCGCATCTGGGCGTCGCGGGCGCTGACGTCGTTCAGGATCGTATAGCCCCAGATATGGCCCGGCGCGTCGGCGGCGGCGATGTCCTTGCCGCCCTTGCCGATGATGATCGCCATTTCCAGCTCCACATCCAGATGTTCGGCGTAGGACGGCCAGATCACGTCCTGCCCGTCCCCGATGAAGGACATCCGGTTGCCCTTGTAATAGATCGGCTGCTCGTACCAGACCGGCGGGATCGCGAAGGGGCGGCCCGTCATCTTCTCCGCCTGCGCGAAGGAGTTGATCAGATGTTCCTCGAACACCAGACAGTCGCGATATTGCACGGGCCGGATCGGGCAGCGCATCTCGACATCCGTGCGGCGCGATGGTGGCGCTGAAGGGCGGGTTGGTCAGGGCGGCGCGCACCGCCTCCAGCCCCTCGTCGCCCGCCTCGACCAGTTCGACCATGTCGCGCACCTTGCATGCCTCGCGGCGCGCAGGTCCAGCAGCGTATCCTCGCCCATGCACGGCGACGGGCTTTTCCACGACCCTCATGGCTGACCGTTCCCAGTTTCATGGCGCTACTCCTCGATTATCGCGACGGCGCGGGTGAAGCCCGCCGATGCCGCCCTTCATCTTGACCGGAAAACAGCTGATGGTGAACCCCGTGGCGGGCAGGTTTTCCAGATTGCTCAGCTTTTCCATGTGGCAATAGCCGATGTCGATCGAGGCGCGGTGCCCTTCCCAGATGATACTCGGGTCATGGGTCGCGGCCCATTTCTTCGCCGTGTGCGAGAATGGCGCATCCCAGGACCAGGCGTCGGTGCCCGTCACCCGCACGCCGCGTTCCAGCAGATACATCGTCGCCTCGCGCCCCATGCCGCAGCCCTGAATCGACATAGTCGGGCTGGCCGTATTTCGCCCCGGCGGAGGTGTTGACCACCACGATATCCAGCGGTTGCAGGTCGTGGCCGATGCGCTTCAGTTCCGCCTCGACCTCGGCGGCGCTGACCAGATAGCCGTCGGGCAGGTGGCGGAAGTCCAGCTTGACGCCGGGGTTCAAGCACCATTCCAGCGGCACCTCGTCGATGGTGATGGCGCGCTTGCCGCCGTCCATCGTCGAATGGTGGTGATAGGGCGCATCCAGATGGGTGCCGTTATGGCGTGCTGACGTGCAGCATCTCGACCGCCCAGCCATCGCCGCCGGGCAGGTCATCGACGGTCAGCCCCGGAAAGAAGCCCGCGATCTGCCCTGCTGTCTGCTTGTGATCCAGATAGTCGATCTGCGGCAGCATGATCGGCGGATCGCTGGCGACCCCGGCCTCGAGCGGGATGGAGATATCGACGAACCTGCGTGCCATGATGCACCCTCCTTGATCCTGTGGCGTCAGCGCCCCGGCACAAGGCCGATGGCGATGACGGGAAAGACGATGACCAGCGCCAGCACCGCCAGCATGATCAGCGCGAAAGGGGCGGCCCCCTTGAAGATATCGGCCAGGGTGATCGTGGGATCATCCAGCGTGGCCTTGATGACATAGACGGATATGCCGAAAGGTGGCGTCAGCAGCCCGATCTCGACCGCCAGAACGGTGACGATGCCGAACCAGACCAGATCGACGCCCATCGGCACCACCACCGGCAGCATCAGCGGCACAAGGATCAGCATGATCGAGGAACTGTCGAGGATCATGCCCAGCGCGATCACGATCAGCACATAGAGGATCATCAGCCCCCAGAAGCCCAGATCGGCCCCCGCCGCCCAGGCGCCCAGCCCCGCCGGCACACCCGACAGCGCCAGCATCCGCGAATACATCTGCGCCGCGATGATCAGGAAACAGACCGTGGCCGTGACCAGCCCGGTTTCCACCAGCACCCGCCACAGCCCCGCCAGTGTCAGGCGGCGCAGCGCGAACCCGATGAGCAGGGCACCGATGGCCCCGACGGCCCCGGCCTCGACCGGGGTGAACAGCCCGCCATAGATGCCGCCCAGCACCAGCACGATCAGAGAGGCGATGGGCAGCCCCTTGGCCAGCAGGACGCGGCGGCGGCAGCGCCTCGGGCGCGCCCTCGGGGCGGCCCACGAAACCGGGGGTGAAGATCGCCATCAGCACGATGCCCGCGGCAAAGAACACCGCCAGCAGCAGACCCGGCCCGATCCCGGCGATGAACAGGTCGCCGATGCTTTGCTCGGTCAGGATGCCGTAGAGGATCAGGAGCAGCGAGGGCGGGATCATCATGCCCAGCACGCTGGAGCCTGCGACCACCCCCACGGCAAAGCGCGGGGTATAGCCGTGGCGGATCATCTGCGGCACCGCGATCTTGGTGAAGACCGCCGCCGAGGCGATGGAGATGCCGGTGATCGCCGCGAAGATCGCGTTGGCCCCGACCGTGCCCACGCCCAGGCCGCCCCTCAGGCGGCGGAACATCGCATTGGCCACGTCGAAGGCATCGCGTCCCAACCCCGCCTCGGCCACGATGAACCCCATCAGCACGAAAAGCGGCACCACGCCGAAGAAATAGCTGGAAATCGCGTCATTCGCCGCCAGCGCCATCAGCTTCGACGCCAGGAGCGGCGAGCCCTTGATCGCCCAGACCCCGACGAAGGAGCAGACCATCAGCGCAATGGGCACGAACAGCCCCGCCAGCACGGTCACGAACATCGCCGCCAGCGCGATCAGGCCGATCTCGAATGGGGTCAATGCGCCCCCTCCCCGTCGGACGGGCGGCGGGCAACACGACCCAGCGGCGCAGGATGCGCGCGGCGAATTGCAGGATCAGCATGGTGCCGCCCACAAGGATCGTCAGTTTCACCGGCCATGTGGGGGCGGTGAAATCGCCCATCGCGCCGATGAACTCGCCCCGTTCCCAGGCGCGGGTGAAGATCGGCCATGTGGTGCTGACGATCACCCAGACCACCGCCATCGACGATCAGGTCGAAGAGCGTCTCGAGCCAGCGTCCAAGGCCGGGGCGGGTCGCGCGCCAGCCATTGCAGCAGCGCGTCCGACCGGGTCAGGCGTCCGGCGCGCAGGGCCTGCGGGATTTGCAGAAAGACGATCGCCACGATCGACAGCGTCACCAGTTCGGGCACGCCCGCGACAGGCGCGCCCATCAGGTTGCGCCCGGCCACGTCGACGCCGACAAGCACCATCAGCGCAAGGATCAGCACCGACCCAAGGACGTTCAGCCCCTGGCGTGATCCCGTCCAGCAGGCGCAGGCTTGCGGCCAGGGCCGGGCGCATGACGCGCCTATTCCTTGTCCCAGTCGCGCAGCGGGGTGGCACCGGCGGCGCGCATCGCATCCATGTAGAGACCCAGGATCAGGCTGGCGGGCTTGCCCTGCGCGTCCAGTTCGCTGGCCCAGGTCTTGGCCGCGTTGTCCATGCCATTGGCCCATGCCGCGCGCATCTCGGGGGTGGCATCGGTGATCGTGGCGCCGCGCTTCGGCCATCTTGGTCAGGGCGACCTCGACAAAGGCCTCAAGGTCGTCGTGATACCAGACCTGCGCGGCATCGGCGGCGGTCACAAGCGCCGTCTGCACCTCGGTCGGAAGGCCCGCGAACCATGTCGGCATTGGCGCAGATCGACCCGGCATATTGCGCGCCCAGTCCCATCTTGGTGATGTAGGGGGCGACCTCGAACAGCTTGCCCGGCAGGGCGGCGCTGGCGAAGACCAGCACGCCGTCGTAAACGCCGGTCTTCAGCTCGTTGTAATAGGTGGTCAGGTTGCCCGACACACCGACGGCCCCGGTGCCCGACAGCCAGTTGATCGCCGCACCCGGTGCCGCGATCTTGCGGCCTTTCAGATCATCCAGCGATGTGACGGGGAAATTCGTCATCAGCGTATAGTCGTCGATGCCGATGGGCGCGCCCAGATAGACCACGCCGTTTTCCGCATAGGCCAGGTTCATCTCGGTATGGGTGCGGTGCAGGTTGTTCACCGTCTCGGCGATCAGGCGCACGTCAGTCGCTGACGAAGGGCGTGTAATAGGTGACGTTCTGCACCGCCAGCTTGGCGGGATCGAACAGCGCCTGACAGGTGCCCATCTCGGCCAGCCCGGCCTCGACCGCCTCAAGCTCCTCGCCGACCCCGGCCAATGCGCCACCGTATTGTTCCGAGAAGGTCATGGTATGGCCTGCGGCCTCAAGCTCGGCCTGCGCGGTCGGGATGAAGCTTTCGGTGATCATCCGCACCCAGCGGAACACCGGCGGATGCCCTGCGACCACGGTGACGTTGTAGCTTTCGGCGAAACTGGCGACCGGCGCCAGAGCAAGGGCTGCAACCAGCCCGATCCGTGTGAAAATCATACTCCATCTCCTCCCAAAGACGGTGCCGCGCTGCGCTGTCGCATCTGCGGCCCTCGCTTCCCTGACGCGGCAACGGGTGCCATGGCCGGGTCGCCTGTTTCCGATGTCGTTTCTGTTGTCCCCGTCACCGAACTGCACCGCGGGCCGCATACAGACACGCGGCCCGACGGACGGGAGCGGCCCTGAAAAGGTCGAAGTCGCAAACCCGTAGCGCAAGTGTTACGTCCTCGACCCTTGTTGGTCTACCCCCTGCCCGCAAGGGTAAGGGCGAGGCCCGTGGGACACATCAGGACAAAGCACTTGGCCAGGGTCTAATCGCTGTGGCAGCTCCTCCTTCTGCCACAGCGTCCGGCGAACGGCAGCGTTCCCTGAGAAGGGCCCTGCTGACCAGTACGCGCGGATTGGGGCAGAGCCTAGCCAGGAGCGCAAACGAGTCAAGAGGGCTGCACCAGAGGGCAGGACATGACGGTGAGAAAGGGGGGATTTTGGAGCGGGCGGCGGGAATCGAACCCGCGTCATCAGCTTGGAAGGCTGAGGTCTTACCATTACACAACGCCCGCAAAGCGCCGCAACCTCATACCGCGCCCGGTTGCAGGAGGCAAGCCTGACCAGCATGTGACTTGCGTTTTTCCGCCCCGAAAAGCCGTCGGCAAACCCGCGCAGCACCCGGCACGGCCGCCCGACCCGCAACCGGCGCCCGACAAAACCAGACCGGCCGCGCACCCCCGGCCGCAGGGTGCGCGCGGATCATTTGCATTCGTCGAAAAAGACGGTCTACTGTGAGATGATACGGATCACGCGGACATCCATCGTGACCAGCCGCTGCGCGGTTGGGATCGTCACCCGGAAGGCAGTTCCCCTGTCGGTGCAGGCACACCCTGTCTGGCAGACGTGCGGCACCTGTCTTGCGACGCAGCGATCCGTTCGACGTGACAACACAGGGAGGACGTCGCGATGAAGAGCCTGTTTTTCGCGCTGACCGTCGCGGTATCGCATCCGGTCGCGGCCCTGGCCTGGGACGAGAGCGATCTTGCGCAACTGCGCGAGACCGGCGTTTGCCAGGATTGCGATCTGTCCGGCAGCGACCTCAGACGCGCCGAACTGGCCGGGGCGGACCTGTCGCGGTCCGATCTGTCCGGGGCGAAACTCTGGGCCGCCGACCTTGCCGGTGCCTCGCTCGGCGGAAGCAACCTTGCGGGGGCCAACCTTGCGGCCGCCACCCTGACAGCCGCCGGTCTGGCCGGAGCAAACCTGACGCAGGCCTATCTCACCACCGCCGATCTTGAAACAGCCGACCTGACCGGGGCGGACCTGACCGGCGCGGTCATGACACAGGTCCGGCTTGCCGCGTCTGACCTCTCAGGGGCGACCCTGACCGGGGCCTATATGGAATTGGCCAACCTGTCCGGTGCGACACTGACCGGGGCCGATCTGAGCGGGGTCAACCTGACATCGGCCAACCTTCGCGGTGCGGTGCTGTCGGAAACCCGGCTCGCGGGGGCCGTCCTTCTGGGCGCGGACCTTGACGGCGCATCCCTGGACAACGCGATCCTGTGCGACACGATCATGCCGGACGGCACAACTGAATTCAAGCGGCTGCTGAGGCAAACCTGCGTCTCCTCAGGCGTCAGGACACACCGCCTGCGGCGCGCATCTCTGCTTTCAGCTCGGCTTCCCATGTCTCCAGATTGTCCCGTATCACTTTCGAAAAGACGCTGTCTTCGCTGTGCGGATCGTCACTGTCCAGGAAGGCCTGCGCCGTTTCCATCATCGTCTTTCGGTCAAACTCCTCGAATACTCCGATGAGGCGTTCGGCCTGTTCGCGCGGGTGGCCTATCGCCTCGAAGACCGACCGCGCGGCGCGGATGGAACTGTCATAGGTCTCGCGGATGATGTCGCGGCACCCGGCCGCCCAAAGCTCGTAGACATGCCAGCGGTCGATGGCGCGGGCCACGACATGCACATCGGGATGGTGTTCATGCATGTAGCGCGCCAGTTCGGTGGCGGCGTCCTTGTTGTCGATGGCGATGACCAAGACCTTGGCGTTGTCGATGCCCGCCGCGTGCAGCAGATCGGGGCGTGTGGCGTCGCCGAAATAGGCGCTCAGGCCGAACCGGCGCAGCATGGCCAGCTGCTCATGGCTGTAGTCGACCACGGTGGTCTGGTAATCGGCGGCCCGCAGCGCGCGATTGACGATGCCGCCGAACCTTCCGTGGCCGGCAATGATGATCCTTGAATCCGCCGCCGATCTCGTCCGGGTCGCGTTCCTGCTGGCGCGAATAGCGCGGCGCGATCAGCTTGTCATAGAGGATGAACAGCGCGGGCGTCAGCAGCATCGACAGTGCGACGACCAGCAGCAGAATGTCGGCCACCGCAGGCGGCACCACGGCACTGGCAACCGTGAAGGACACCAGCACAAAGCCGAACTCGCCCGCCTGGGCAAGGCCCAGCGCAAACAACCATTTGTCGCCCCCGGCCAGACGAAAGACCCGGCCAAGCCCCAGCATGACGGCGCATTTCAACGCGATCAGGCCAATGGTCAGCCCGGCGATCAGCGCAAGGTTCTGGCCCAGCAGCGCAAAGTCGATGCTGGCGCCGACGGTAATGAAGAACACGCCCAGGAATATCCCCTTGAACGGCGCGATATCGCTTTCCAACTCGTGCCGGTATTCGCTGTTTGCCATGACCACACCTGCCAGGAAGGTGCCCAGCGCGGGCGACAGACCCACCATCGTCATCAACAGGGCAATGGCGACGACCATCATCAAGGCGGTGCTGACGAACAGCTCGCGCAGGCGCGCCCGCGCGACATAGCGAAAGATCGGCCCCGTCAGATAGCGCCCGGCCAGGATCACCAGCCCGATCGCCGCAAGCGTCACCAGGGCGGTCTGCCAGCCCGGCAGCCCGTCGACCATGTTGAGGTTCAGCGTCGCCTCACCATGCCCGGTGCCGTGATCGTCGCCGTGATGCAGGGCCTCGGTCAGTTCAGGCAGGGCCAGAAGCGGGATGAACGCCAGCATCGGGATCACCGCGATGTCCTGGAACAGCAACACCGAAAAGCTGGCCTGCCCACCATCGCTGCGCATCAGGCCCTTCTCGTTCAGGGTCTGCGTGACAATCGCGGTCGAGGACAGCGCAAAGATCAGGCCGATGGCCAGCGCGATGGTCCAGGCCTGCCCGAAGAGCAGCGCCACCGCCATGACCGCCAGCGTCGTGAGCCCAACCTGCAGGCCGCCCATGACGAAGATCCGCGCCCGCATCGCCCACAGCACTTTGGGCTGCATCTCCAGCCCGATCAGGAACAGCATCATCACAACGCCGAATTCGGTGAAATGCTGGAGCGCGACCACATCCACCCCGGCCCATTGCAGCACAGGCCCGATCGCGATGCCCGCGATCAGGTAGCCAAGCACCGACCCCAGCCCGAACCGGGAGGCCAGCGGCACCGCGATCATCCCGGCCAGGAAGATCGTGAAGGTGATGAACATGAATTCAGCGGTCATTGTGATGCCTCGCGGGTGTGTGGGCGCGGGCGGGTCATTGCGCCGGTGCCAGGTGGTGCTTTGGAGAGCAGCCGAATTTGCGCGCATAATCGCGGCTGAAATGGGTGGGGCTTTCATAGCCCACTTCGAAACTGGTCGCGGAGACCGACCGGCGGCCATCCCGCAGCAGGACCTGTGCCTGAATCAGGCGCAAGTCCTTCTGGTATTGCAGGGGCGTGGTGCCGGTGACGGACTTGAAGTGCTCGTGAAAGGACGACTGGCTCATACCGGCAAGCTGGGCCAGATCGGCCACCACGAGGCGAGACCGACCACGCCTCACCGGGAACCTCGATGAAACCGACTTCCGAAAAGGGGCTCGAACCGACGTCGATGACCCTCAGGCCCGAGTCGTCAGCCGCGAGGTAGCCGTAGCTGCCGGCGACTGCGATGTTGTTCGAACCGACCACCGCGCCAATCCCTGCCTGAAATGGGTTCGCCGGGTTGCTGATGTCGATCTTCCACAGGTTGTAGCCCTGGTTGCAGAGATAGGCGAAATCCCCGGACAACGCCACAGATTGCATGTAGAAACCCGGAGGCGCCTCCCAAGACCCTACCTCGAACGGTGCGGCGGGCGTGCTCACGTCGATGACTCTCAGCCCGGTGTCACCAGCGGTAAAGGCATAGCCACCTTCGAGCGTGATGTCGTGGCCGTCGCCAGTGATCCAACCGACCTCGGCTGGAGAGGATGGAGTGCTGACATCGACCACCCGAATGCCGTAAGGAGAGGAAGCCACAACAGCGATGGCACCGTCAGTCGCGATACTTACCGGGTGCCCCGGCAGAGGAACCGATCCAATCTCGGTCGGCGCAGCCGGCACGCTGGTGTCGACAACTCGGAGTCCATAAAAAAAGTCAGCGACCAAAGCGTTCTGACCCGAGACGGCGACGTCGGAGGCGAATCCCGGAGTGTCGAACAACCCAAGCTCCACCGGCGTGCCGGGGGTGCTGATATCCACGACCCGCAGGTTGCCCCGGCGGTCGACGACGTAGACACTGTCGCCGCTCAAAGCGGTGTTCCAGATGACGTCAGGAAGGTTGACCCCCCCTACGATCGCGGGAGCGGCCGGAACCGACACGTCCGCTACCTGGAGGACCGTGCCGCTGCTGAAACACGCGTGCGAGCCTGACAGGTTGATTGTCCAGGCCGGCCCGGTCGGCAGCCGCCCCACCGGCGTGCCGCAGTCCGGCGTCGATGCGAATGTTGAATAAGCAGAAAGCAAGGGCCCCAAGACCACAGACAATCGGGCCAAAAGAAAGGTTGATTTCATGTAGATCTCCTGTGATTGACAATGTAGGTTGTGGATCTTGCCTTGTCATCAGACGATGAAAAAGAGTGCCGCCCAGTAGAAACTCCCTGTTAAGTGGGCAGGGCTGCACATCGGTGCCAGGCGAAAAAAAGTTAACAAAGTAGTGATGGATATAAAGCTGCCGACGGCATGCAGCCTCACTTTGTAATCGTTGGGCCTGGCGTGCGCCGAGCAAAGCTCGGGGAAAGGAGACGGTGCCAGACGGTGCCAGGAGGAACTTTCTTAACTTTCACATGATGGGGTGCTGGGCTGGGCAGGGGAGTCTTGCCTAGGCTTCGTCGCGAGATGATAGAAGGCGGTCTGTACCATGTGGGCAAGGCAATTCGTTGGACGAATCGCGGTGGCGCGTCGGACGCGCCAAACTCCGCATTCGGACTCTCGTGACGTCGCAAGCCGGCGGCAAGCCAGGGAGACCGGTCGAGACGGTTGATCGCGTCCTGCGGGATCGAGCGGTGGGGTCAACGGGCTGGGGACCTGGCAACGGTGCTGAGGAAGCATCCGGTCGTTGTGAGTCGATGGGTCGGGGAAGCGAGCCGCACCAGAAGTGAGGATCAAGCCTTCGCCGACGAGCTCGATGCTCTCGATCAGGCCATGGCAACGAAGGCGATCGAACGGCTTGGAGATTTCAGCACGTCAGGCGAAGAAAGTTAAGGAAGTTTCTCCTGGCACGGTTCGTTTTTTACGTCTTCTCGGCGTTCCTGAGAAGCTCGGCCATTTGGAGCACAGTGCCGATCGCTCGGTCCAGATCGAACTGGCGGTAATCGCGGTCGCGGAGCACGGGTCGAAGTCGTGCCTCGAGTTGGTCCCGTAGTCTGGAGATCCTGGCGTCGCTGACGTCGACAGGGTCGTTTCCCGGAACGGCGATCTTCTTGCGGACAAGCTTGACCATCTCGTCATCGGTTGACTGAAGACCGAGTTTGGTGACGCCGTAGTCGATGTCGTAGAAGTCACGGATGGCGACCTCGCGACGGGTCAACGCGGCGCGGAATTTCTCGGCAAACGCTTCGGCCTTCGAGATGCACCGGATCGGAAACTCCGGCACGAGGGCTTCACTGGAGATGGGGTCGAGGAGGGCCGTTCGCGCTAAGCCGTGAACAGCTGAAGTGATCAGCGGTTCACGGAGAGCGACTTCGATCTTGATCGTGTCTTCGCCAGGCTGAACCATCGATTCGTAACTGACCTTGCCCAGGTATTGCCTGGACTCGTTTGCTCCTCGGAGGGGCTCCGCCAATCTCATGTGAGGTACCGAGACGCTCACGTTCGAAAGGTGCTTCTTGATGGTCGAGGCCTGCCGGCTGCGCTCGGATCGACTGGAGGTCGTCGCTACCGGGATGACGAAGTCGAGATCCTCGCTCATCCGGTAGAACTCCGCGTGGACTTTTGCCAGACACGTGCCGCCTTTGAACACCAGTTTGGAACCTCGCTGCGATGCAAGATAGGCCAGCAGAACGGTACAGAAGAAGTCCTTTTCGATCAGGCGGTTGGAGAAACCGGTCTGAGCCGCCGTAAACCCGACAGCCTCCTTGAACAGCGCCGGATCTTCGTGGATGCGTGGGGTTCTTGCCTCATCGTTGTTCATTTTGAATGACCCTCCATCGTTTGTTGAATGGGCCGCGCCGCGGCGCCCGGGGAACCGCGGCGATGACGCTTTGCGATTGATTGAGCGTCGATTCGAGGGCTCGAAGCTGGTTCTCTCCGGCGCCTTCTTGATCCAGCAGCGCGCCAATCCGCCGGGTCGTTCCCTGGTTCCCGTAAGCAATCGCGACCCGCACGAGCTCTGCTGCCGTCACCTTGCCGGCCGCGAGCTCCTCGCGAATCCATGAATATCCTCGTGGCAGGCTGTCGAATCGCGCCCAGTCGTAGACCGCGTCGAGGAGCGCACGAGGCCGAGATGAATAGGGCAGAGTGACGCCCGAAGCGACCTCGACTTCCTCTGTCTCGCCGAGGCGTTGCGGCGCCACCTTGATGAGCGTGAGCTCCACAGCACCGATCTTTCGGTCTCCGGAGAGTCGATCGTTATATACATACACACGGTTTGGAACCTGGTCGTCAAACCCGTAGTGGTTGAATGCACTCGGACCGCATACCTGGTATGTCGCCACCCGGTCTTTCATGAGAGTTTTGATCGCGAGACCCTGATCCGGACTCCAGGTACCGCCAAGAGGGAGCCGAGGAGGGATCAGGTACAGGCCACGCCTCACCTTCGCGATGAGTCCTGCGCGTGCCATCCGGCTCAGCAACTCCCTTTCTTGTTTCGCCGTTATTCGCAACGGCTCGGTGAGGTCTCCTGTCCGCACCGTCTCTGTGCCGCGCATGTGGCAGTAGGCGAGGAGTTGCGCTTCTCTTTGGCCAAGCATCTTCTTCATATGTGTATTATATTTTATGTAGATTGCCTGTCAAGCAATTATTAGAAAGTAGAGTACACGGAAGCGAAAGGAACCGGTGCCAGGAGTAACTTTCTTAACTTTCTCATGAAAGGGTGCTGGGCAGGGGAGGGGAGTCTTGCCCGGGCTTCGTCGCGAGATGATCGAAGGCGGTCTGTACCATCTGGGCAAGGCAATTCGTCGGACGAATTGCGGTGGCGCGTCGGACGCGCCAAGCTCTGCAATCGGACTCTCGTGACGTCGCAAGCCGGCGGCAAGACCGCGAAACCGGTCGACTCAGACGGTTGATCGCGTCCTGCGGGATCGAGCGGTGGGACCAACGAGCCGGGGAATTGGCGACGGTGCTGAGGAAGCACCCGGTCGTTGTGAGTCGGTGGGTCGGGGAAGCGAGTCGCACCAGAAGTGAGGATCAAGCCTTCGCCGACGAACTCGATGCTCTCGATCAGGTCATGATGAGTGCCAGGACCAACGTTCTAACGATTTTGTGAACGTTGGGGCTGGGCGCATCGGCACCGGTCGCGAATTGTAGCGCCCACGTCTCGTGGGCGATGGACCCAACCCACAGCGGCTCAGCTCTCATTGCGGGCGGGACGCCCGCACCACAAGTACTCGGCCGGCACCCAAAGCGCGCACGTTCTTGTCTGGGCGTAGATTGATCGTGAGTGTCGCCATCGCCGACGGGACGTCGGCGCTACAAGAGGGCGGAAGCGTGGCGGTAGGGCAGGGGCCAGCCCGGAGAGGATCCTTCGACTTGCTCGTCGGGCTCGCTCGCTCAGGATGACAGGTTCCGGGGAGCTTCGGCCGTTGCTACAGGTTGATTTGCGGCCGAGATCGATCGGGAAGTGAAGAGTCGTGACTAACTGGGTTCAGTCGAGCGGTCTGGTCAGTCTAGAGGCAAGATTCTCACTCGAGCTCTTCCAGGCTCCACAACGACCAAGGCACCCTTTTCAAGCTCCGGTTCGAACCTGACCAACGCGTCTTGGAGAGCCTGGAGGTAAGAGTCGGACAGCAGATCACGAGTGCGGATCTGAATGACGCTTGGTTTCTCGCCGCCTGATGCTGCAAGCAACGCCCCAAAATCCAGATCGTGAGTCAGGACGGTGTACCCATTCTCAGCTGCCCATGCCATGATCTCTCGATCGGCGGCGCGAGCGTCGCCGACCTCGGACCAGTGAGTTGCAGTGTGTGACAGGCTGCTGAGCTTCTGAACCAGTGCGGGCGACAGGTTCATGTCGAGCAAGATCTTCATGGAACCGCGAGTGGTATCTCGATCTCGGCCGCCCTCCACGCTGAGTAGGTCAACGCTTGTCGGACGTCGTCCTCCTCGAGGTAGGGGTATGCCTCCAGGATTTCTTCGGTTGTGTGGCCTTAGGCGACGAGTCCTACGACCATACCGGCGGTGACGCGCATTCCGCGAATGCACGCTCGGCCGCCCATGATGTTGGGGTCGAAGGTGATTCTGTCGAGGTTGACCATATCGATATCCTCATCTGATTCTACCAGCAATGGATGGGTGCCACGTACACATTTGCACATTTGTCGGTCGCTCACATTCCTCGTGGTGCGGAATGCGGCCGCCATCCCCGCCGCCGAAGCGCCGCCCTGGCCGACTGAGAGCTGTTCGCGCTCGACACCCGCCGAGCAGACGGTGATCCCCTTGCGGGCAGATTCTTCGCTCACTTCTCGGTGGGCCGGTCGAAGATCTGATCGCTCAGCGGCACCGCCGACTTCATGGACATGTGGGTCAACTTCCGCGGAAGGGAGCCCGAGATCGACCCCTTGCTTTGCAACCTCGGACTGCGGTAGAAACCGATTCTTCACCACGAACAATGGGCGCCGGATGGCGCTCAGCCGTGCACAGGTCTCTTGGCTTGAGTCTGCAGACGGATGAGTCCTTCCTGGGCGGTGGAGGCGACCAGCGAACCGTCGCGAGAAAAGAGCCGACCGCGCACCAGGGCGCGGGCTGCGGCCGAGGACGGACTGTCCACGTCATACAGCAGCCAGTCGTCGGCTCGGAACGGGCGGTGGAACCACATGGAGTGGTCGATGGAGGCGGTCTTCAGTGACGGCTCCCACCACATCCGGCCATGGGGCTGAAGAGCGGTGACCAGGAAGTTGAAATCCGACGCGTAGGCGAGCAGGTAACGATGCACACTGGGAGAGTCGGGCATGACGCCCGCAGCTCGCAGCCACACCCGGCGACGGGCCGGCATGGGACGCGGCCGGGTGGGGTCCACCGCCTGCACCGGTCGCACCTCGATCGGCATATCGCAGGTGAAGGTCGCCCGCATGGGTTCGGGGATCAGGTGGCGGTGTCGGCGGGCGAAGTCCACTGCGGATTCCAGACCTTCGGGTCCCGGCACGGCCGGCATCGGGTCCTGATGGTCGAGACCTTCCTCATCGAGGTGAAACGAAGAGCCCATGAACAAGAGTGTGCGCCCGCCCTGCACCGCACGGATCCGGCGTGAGCTGAGGCTGGTTCCGTCGCGAGTGGCTTCCACCTCGTAGACGATGGGTCGTTTGGCGTCGCCCGGGCGCAGGAAGTAGCAGTGGAAAGAGTGCACCGGTCGGTCCGCCGGCACGGTACGGCTGGCGGCGGAAAGCGCCTGACCCAACACCTGCCCACCAAATACCGCACCGAAGCCCAGATCCTGGCTCGAACCGCGAAACAGATTCTCCTCGATCTGCTCCAGTTCGAGCATCTCCAACAGGCCCGCAAGTACTTCGCTCATCTACCGTGTCCTCCTGCGCCACCAGCCTAACCCGGTTCATACCTATCCGGATCGATCAGGTTCTAACCGATCCCGATCCCGTTCCCGATCCCGTTCCCGAATATCCGAAACGGCGATTGCGACGAGAATTTGCTGAAGATGGGTGCCACGTACTCATTTGCACACTTGTTGGTTTTTCAGGGTGGCTGAGGAGGTCTGGGTGGTCCCAAACGAAGGGGGTGCCGCGGCCAACCGGTGCGGTATGATCGTGACAACGGCGCTGATTTGAATCGCAGCTTGCAGGCGCCATCACAAATTTGCTAAAGCGCGAAGGGAACCGATCCCGTAGCGGTGCCTAGCGGTGCCAGGCTTTGGGAACTTAGGAAGTTTCAACTTCCCAACTTCCTAAAGCCTGGCACCGCAATGGCACCGCAACCGCAACACCGCAATTGGGCGGGCAACCGCCCGGACCTACCCGACACCCCTCGTGCAGGCCATGGCGGGTTGATGGCCGGGTATCTTCTTCGCCGGGCCGCAGCGAGAAGGGGCGCTATACTGCTTCCACCGAGGAACAGAAGCGGAGGTAGCCATGCGTCAACTGACGATTTTGGTGGTGCTCGGCGTGCTAGTCGTGTGTGGATCGGCGTACGGGCGGGGCGGTGGCTCACCGGCTCATTCGGCTGGCGAGAATAACTGGGTCGGAAGTGAGCTCCAAGCGTGCACACCCTTTGCGTTTCCGGGATCGTGCAGTACCGGTGAGTGGTGCGAGCCCGTGGCGGACACTTGCGCCTCGGGATCCCCAGCTGGCACGTGCGTGCCTGTTGCGGGGAATCGCCAGGAGGGCGAGCTCTGCGACGGACTGACCTGGGATACCACGTGCGCCGAGGGGCTCGTGTGTTCTTTCGGCACGTGCCGGCTACTTTGCCTCCAGGGCGCTTTCGGGGGTGAGCCGGGCGACACGTGTTCGGCTATGGATTCCTGTTTTCCGTTTCAGGGGGACGACTGCATCGGCTACTGCCGTTCCCCAGACTTGGTGTACGAAGACGGCTTCGAGTCGGGTGACGCATCAGCATGGTCTTCGACGACGCAGCCGAGCTGTGAATCTCAATACACCCATCCCGCCATCCACGAGTTTTGCTTCGAAAGCCCAACGCAGTGTGGACTTCGGGTAGACACCACCAGCAGCTCCTGCGAGGACATCTGTCTTGCCGGTGGCGGGGTCTGCGTCGAGGCCTTCGATGACGAGCCCAACGGAACTTGTGTCGTCGGAGCTTCGCTCCTATGCAGTACCTCAGGAGTATCCTCGATGCTCTGCAACTGCTCGAGGTGATACCAGGAGGGGTGCCACGGATGGGTGCCACGTACACATTTGCACATTTGTTGGTTTCTCAGGGTGGCTGAGGAGGTCTGGGTGGTCCCAAACGAAGGGGGTGCCGCGGCCAACCGGTGCGGTATGATCGTGACAACGGCGCCGATTTGAATCGCAGCTTGCAGGCGCCATCACAAATTTGCTAAAGCGCGAAGGGAACTGAGCCTGTGATTCAACCCGTCGCGTCGCGACGGGTTTTTTCGTCGGGCGCATCGTGGATCCCGGCGTTTTGGCGACGAACGACGGGAGGTCTGAGATGAGTGTCCTTCGGTTTCGTGAGCCGGTGAGCACCCCGAGTGGTGGAAGGGGTTTTCAGCCGCACCTGGTTGAGCGGTTGATGGCGGCGGTGTATCGCAGGGAGAACATGCCCGGTTTCTTGAGCAGGGAAGAGATGATCCGGATCGCCGAGCGGCGGTCGTCCAGCCACCGGCCGGCGGGTGTGCCTCGTGCTCGGCGCAGGGAAGTGCATCTACTTCGAGCCGGACGGGCGCCGGGAGTGGTCCGAGGATGCGCCTTCGGGCGGGGCTGTTGTTGACGGGTGACTCAGATCGGCGTGGCGCTCGGAGGTCGAGGTGACGAGAGTTCAACAACTCGCTGCGTCATCAGAGGGGTAGGGGAGTAGCGCGAAGCGAATCACCCGCTCTTCTGGGGGATCCTCGGTGATGAGCGAGCGATTTGTTGGTTCAGGGGCGTAGCTCCTTGCAGGCCGATGCGCCATTTGTCGGAGTTCGGTGCGGTTCGTCCAACCGGGACCTCGCCATCGCCGGCGGGACGCCGGCGCTACAACAGCGCATCGTTCTGTGGGAGGGGTTGGGTCCATCACCGGCGGGGCGCCGACGCTACAACAGCGCATGGATCTGTGGGAGGAATAGGGTCCATCGCCGGCGGGACGCCGGCGCTACAACAGCGCATCGTTCTGTGGGAGGGGTTGGGTCCATCGCCGGCGGGACGCCGGCGCTACAAGGAAGCAAGGGCGCGGCTGTCGGGCTGGGTCGAAACCGGGGGAGATCCTCCGGCAAATGATCTGGTCATCCGAAAGGTGGCAGCTCATTCGAGGGCAGGGTTTCTGTCTTCATGTCCAGGTCTTTACAATCTCGATAGGCGCCACCCTTCGCAAGCATGATAGGTGCCACCTATCATTATTTGTGACGCCAGGCAGGGATGCATGGCGCTCCAATGCGGGCAAGGTCACGCGGTTGGAGTGGCGGGCTACCGCATGGGCTGGCTTTTGGCGCATGGGTGGTGCTCTGGCATGGGCTGGTTGTTGGGCGGGCGATGTCGAGTTGCGGCAGACGCGGAGCGGCGCTGGGGCGCTCAGCCGCCCTCGTGGCGAAGGCGGTTTTGGATGGAGGTGATGGCGAGGGTAATGGCGGAATCCGCGCCGCTGCCCTTGACGTAGACGGCCGGCTCGAGGTGCGACACCCGCTGGTCGTCGACGAAGTCGTAGGCCTTGCCGACCTTGTCGCGATTGCCGGGGTCGTACACGGCCACCGCCCGGCCTTTGGCCTTCTGGACGATCGAAAAGCACGGGATGTCGGTGTAGCCGTCTCCGACGAAGATCATGTTCTTGAGAGGGGCGGTGAAGTCGCCCGTGCGCTGGTTGACGGCGAACGGGTTGGTGCGTGCCTCGGGGCCGATGAGACCCTTGGAGATCTGGTAGAGGTACCGGGTCTTGTCGGTGAAGCTGATGACGGTCTTGATGGCGGTGATCGCTCCCGACTCGTCGTAGGCGAAGTTGCTGCCCCAGACGTCGGTCAGCCTCGGGGCGATCTTGGTGGCCCGTATCAGGTCCTCGAGGCCGCTGGAGACCACGAAGAACTGGGCCGCGAAGGTGCCGTCGAGCTCAATGAGCTTCTTGTACCGGCCGAACATGGTCGGCACACCTCGAAAGAGCTCGAGGTCGCGGCCGACCTTGAGAATGAGGTCACGGGTGATCGCGCCCCCGCGCTTCCGCGACGCCTCGAGCATCATGTGGAGGAAGGCGGGAACCTGGTCCCAGCCCTCGATCATCAGCCGCCGGTGCTCCGCCCAGAACGCTACGGGGTCGATGCCGATTGCCGCGATGACTTGGCTGGTGCTGTCCGGCGCCAGGGTGTCGTCGAAGTCGAAGACCAGAGAGATGACGGGCGTGGTGGTGTGAGGCGTCACGCGCAGCCTCCGAACGGCAGTCGGGTGGTGCCGGGCTGGAGCGGATGCCGGGCGGAGTCGTGGTGGCGGAAAGTCAAGACAGGCCGATTGTAGCGTTTTCGGGTTCGGTGCCACCATCGGATGCCGCCGTCCCAACATCCCCCTCAGCCATGCGATGAGTGCCAGGACCAACGTTTTAACGATTCTGTGAACGTTGCGGCTGGGCGCATCGGTACCGGTTACGATTTTTAGCGCCCACGTCCAGGCTTCGCTTTCAGCTACGCCCTGGCAAGCTCGTGGGCGATGGAACCAACCCGCAGCAGCTCACCGCTCAATCGCAGGCGGGACGCCCGCGCTACAAAGGACCGAGCGCTGTTGTGGTGCGGGTGTGATGCCACTAATCCTCCGTTGATAAGTGGTGTTAAATAGTAATTCAAATATTAGGTGATTCTATATATTGACAAACTCGTGTTTCAGGATCATATTGTATCTGCCGTGTCCACGCAGGAACTGGAGCAGGTTTGGACTTCGAGTTCTCGACCCGCAAATTGGAGCGTCTGTACACCGAGGAGTTCGGAGCGTCGAAGTACCCGCCAAAGGTGGTTGACGCATTCTTCGAGGTCATGGCGGCTGTCGAGGCCGCCTGCGACGAAAGGGATCTCCGGGCTCTGAAACACCTCCACTTCGAGAAGCTCAAGGGCAAACGCAAGCACCAACGATCGCTGGCTCTTCACGGGGGATTTAGGTTGATTGTTCGGTTGCTCGAGAACGACGAGGGGAAGGTCCTGGCGATCGACGAGATCGTGGACTACCACAAAGGCTGATGGTGGATTCGATGAGAGAGGAGGCAACATGGCTCGCACGGGCAAACGTCTGACGCCGGCACGAATTGTTGCTCCGGGGATGGTCATCCGCAGGGAGCTCGATGCGCGGGGTTGGACGCAGGAAGATCTGGCTCGAATCATGGATCGGCCGGTTCAGGTGATCTCGGAGATCGTCTCGGCGAAGAAACAGATCACACCGGAGACTGCCTTGGGTCTGGCGGCGGCGCTCGGCACCTCGGCTGAAATGTGGCTTCAGATTGAGTCGAGCTACAGGTTGAGGCTCGCCGAGGAGAAGACTGAACTCACCGACGTGGGGCGGCGCAGTCGGATCTACTCGATTCTGCCGGTCAAAGAGCTTGTTCGGCGCGGTTGGATCGAGGAATGCCGGGAGGTTGACGAGCTGGAAGAGCGGGTCGAGCGGTTTCTGGGGCTCGATTCGCTCGACGAACTCCCCCCTCTCAAAGTCGCTGCTCGGAGAACCGCGACCAGGGATCCGGATCCACGGGCCGTTCTCGCCTGGATTCGACGGGTCGAAGCACTTGCGGCGTCCCAAGAGGTCGGCACCTTCGAACCTCGGCGGTTGGGAGAGGTTGTCGATCAACTGGTCGATCTGTCAAGGCAGGATGACGGCCCGGTCCAAGTAAGCAGCGTTCTTCGCGATGGCGGGGTCGGGTTCGTCCTCGTCAAGCACCTTCCAAGGACCTTTTTTGACGGGGCGGTCCTCTGGGTGGGTGGAAATCCTGTGGTGGCGTTGACTCTTCGACACGATCGGCTCGACAGCTTCTGGTTCACCCTCATGCATGAAGTGGCTCACCTCGTGCTCGGTCATGAAGGCGGCCGGCTCGACGATCTCGATGGAGGGGCCGGAACTGAACCCGAAGAGATCGAGGCGGACGAACTTGCATCAAAGTGGCTTGTTCCCGGTGAGTCCCTCACGGGTTTCGTGGAGCAGGTCAGGCCGTATTTTTCTCGCCATGCAATATGGAGTTTTGCGCACCACGTCGGGCGGCATCCGGCGGTTGTGCTCGGCCGGTTGCAACACGACGGGCATGTTCCCCAAGCCCATCTGCGATCGTCGATCCCCAGAGTGCGTTACACGCTCGAGCCGTTCATCGACGTGGCCGAGCCGATCTGGGATGTGCGGGTTGATCAATCCGTGGCGTCGGTGAGAGATCAGGGGCCGCCGTACGACCCCCAGGGTGCCGTACTTGAGTGGCTTCGGAGCCACCCGGGGTGGAACAATCCGGCCGCGATCAAGAACGCGCTCCGCCTCGACCGCTCAACCTGGAACCGGGCGATCCGCACACTGTTGGACGTGGGACAAATAGAGCGGATTGGGGAAAAGCGTGGAACAAAGTACCGAGCGATCGACCCCGACCATCGCTGATGAATGGCTTGATGATCGAGATTCTGTGAGGATGCCATGAGAGTACATTTCAGCCAGTGGCTCGACGGGTACATTCCGCACCTCCCCGTGGGCGAAGCGGTCATGGCGGAGGCGTGGGTCGGGCCGCGGGGTCTGTTGGAGAGGCTCGAAGCCGCGTTTGGTATTGCCGGGCCGGCGAGCGCCGAACCCGAGAGGGTTGATGCCTACGCGCGGCGGATCGAGCGGTGCGTCGACGGCGATGTCTTCTTCTCCCGGTCGTGGGAGATCGATCCCTGGGGGGTTGCCCGCGAGTTGCTGCAGTGGCGGGACGAACTGGTGATGGCCGGGTGGGACGGCTCGGTTGTTGCGGATGGGGGGCTTCGGCTGGAGGCGCTGGCGGCCGTGGAGGCTCAGCGCGAGGTGGAGCTGCCGGTCGGCTTTGCGGACAGAGTGCGTCGGGTCGAACGTGTGCTCGAGGGTGGGCGGGAGACCGGGATCGAGGAGGTCCGGCTGATCGAGCCCCGCAGTGATCTCCCGTGTGTGTGGCAGCGCGTGATCGGAGCTTTGGAGGGATCCGGCACCAGAATCATCGAACCGCGTGCCCCGAAGCCGACGGCTGATCCGGGGACCGATCTCGGTTTGCTGCAGCGGGCGCTGGTGGAGGGGACGACACTGCCGGCCGGCAGTGTCCAGGGCGACGGGAGCCTGTTGCTGGTCTCGGGCCGGTCGCCATGGGAAGCCGGCGAAGGACTTGCGGCGTGGCTGCGGCAGCTCGAGCTCGGGGCATGGCCGCTCCAGCCGGTGGTGGTGCGTGGGGCGGCGCCGGTGGTTCTGGACGAGGCGCTGAGGCGGTATGGCGTGCCCACCCTGGGTGCGTCGTCGTCATCGCCGTGGCGGCCCGCTTTGCAGGTATTGCCGCTGGTCCTGTCTCTGCTGTGGGCGCCGCGAAATCCGCAGCGGGTGCTCGAGCTCCTCAGCCTGCCGGTGTCGCCGATTTCGCGGCGATTGCGGACGGCTCTTCTGGAGGCGCTGAGCCGGGCGCCGGGAATCGGGGGTGCGGCGTGGGATGAGGCGTGGCGAGGGGCGGCCGCGAAATCGGAGTCTCCCGAGGATGTCGAACGCCAGGTGAAAGAGTGGCTGGAGAGGCCCGTCTTCGAGCCCTCGGCGGGCGTCCCGGTTGGTGTGGTGCGAGAGGTCGCGGACCGTGTGGCTGACTGGGCCCGCAATCGCGCCTCATCCATGAACGAGGTAGGGGACGAGGCCGAAGCGGAAACCCTGGCAACCGCGGCGGCGCAGGCGCGGCAACTCTCGGGGATCCTCGATGGTCGGGGCGATGAGCTGCTCGAGAGGACGCAGCTCGACCAGTTGTTGCAGGACGTGACCCGTTCGGGCTCGGCGCGGCGCGTTTCCGATGGACTCAGCGGTTCGGTGCCGTGCATTTCACACCCCGGGGCGGTGCACGGCGAGGCCGACGCGGTGGTGTGGTGGGGCTTCGTGGCGAGTTCGGCAGGGGCGGTCCACCGGCCGGTGTGGCGTACGGCCGAGCGGCAGGCGTTGGCCATCGCGGGCATCGAGTTGGACGAGCCGGCGACCCTGCAGCGGGCACGGGCGGCGGCGTGGGTGCGACCACTTCTCGCCGCGCGGGAGCGGTTGTTGTTGGTGTCGTTCGAGACTCTGGATGGCGAGGTCGAGTCGCCGCACCCGGTGTGGGACGAGATCTCTGGTCGCCTCAAGATGTCGGACAGCGATCTGGCCCTGGTGTCCGTTGACTGGCGCGACGCGCTGTCATCGGGTGGCGGGTCGGCGCACATCGAGCTGCCGGAACAAACGCGGGAGGTTGTGCCTGCGGCGGCCGGGCGCGCGGTGTGGACGGTTGATGGATCGCTGCTGCCGCCGCGGTCGAAGGAGTCGGCCTCGTCGCTGGAATCGCTGCTCGGTTGCCCGTTGCGGTGGGGGTTGAACTACCGGGCAAAGCTCCGCCCGGGGGCCATCGGCGAGCTTCCGGACGGCAACCTGCTGTTTGGAAGCCTCGCGCACACCTTGATCGAAGAGTTCCTGATCGAGCACCGCGACTCGCTGCCCGAACCCGCGGCTGCGAGGGCGATGTTCGAAGAACGGTTCGACGACGCGGTGGAGCGCGAGGCCGCAACGTTGCTCCAGCCGGATCAGGCCGAGACGCTGCAGAGGGTGCGTCACCAGATCGCCCGGGCCGGGGAGGTGCTGGTCGGTGCGATCCGCGGTGGTGGCTTCAGGGTGGAAGGGTGCGAGGTGGAGGTGTCGGATGCTCGTTTTGCGGATACCGGCTTTGCGGGCTCCATCGATCTGTTGCTGAGTCACCCGCGAGCACGGCGAGGTGGTGGTGGATTTCAAGTGGGGTGGTTGGACGTTTCGCGAGAAACAACTCAAGGATGGTCACGCGCTGCAGCTCGCCCTGTACGCGAATGCAGTTCGGAAGAGCGGGCAGGCGATGCCGCCGACCGCGTTCTTCGTGCTTTCGGAGGCCCGTTTTCTCACGCTCCACCACGGGCTCTTCGACCCTGCGGTGGTGGTGGTCGGGCCGTCGATGGAGGCGACGATTGCGGCGGCGGAAGCCACGTATGGCGAGGTGCGCGAGGAGTTTGGGATTGGCGAGCTCGTTGCGCCGCCACTGTTGGATGAGGGATCGCTCCTCGCGGAGGCGCGGGAAGGACAGCCGCTGAAGCTCGAGGCACCTTGCAAATACTGTGACTTCGGCGGGATCTGCGGGTTCGGGCTGGACGGTGTGTCATGAAACACGTGGAGCTGATCTCGGCCAGCGCCGGCAGCGGCAAGACCTACGCATTGACGGAGAACCTCTCCACCGCGCTCGGTGCCGATCCGGGAGAGCCCGGCGCCGTCCGTCCGGAGGGTGTCATTGCGGTCACGTTTACCCGCAAGGCGGCGGCCGAGCTGGGCGAACGTGTCCGCCGCAGGCTCATCGAGGATGGACACTACGACGCGGCCCAGGCCATCGAGCTCGGGCTGGTGGGGACGGTGGACAGCGTCTGCGGCCGGCTGGTCCGGGAGTTTGCGTTCGAGCTCGGGCTGTCGCCGGATGCCGAGACCATTCCCGAGGAGGAAGCGGATGCCGCATTTGCCGAGGCGATCGCTGCGCTCCTGGGAGAGGACAGTCCGGAGCAGATCCGACCGATCGCCAGGCGATTGAGCATCGACGCGGTGCAGGCGCACGTGTTGAAGATCGCGGAGCTCGCGCGCAGCAACCGCATGGATGGCGACGCTCTGGCGGCCTCGGCCGAGCGGAGCGTGGAGCAGGTGCTGGGGCTGCTGCCCGGGCGGATTTCGGAGAGAGAAGGGGAGGAGCTGACGGCGAGCCTCGCCGCTGCGGTGGATCAGGCGATCAGTGATCTGCGGGCCAGTGAGAGCACCCAGAAGGTCACGCAGAGCGCGATCAACACCCTCGAGCGGTACGGTGCGGAGATTCGGAATCCCGGCGAGGCGACGTGGTACGCGTGGGCCAAGTTGGCGGGGCTGAGTCCGGCCAAGGCGCTGGCGGACCTCGTGGCAGCCGGTCAGGGAGATCGCTGGCGCGGCACACGACCCACCCTCGGTTCCACGACGATCTGGCGGATTACGTTCGAGGGGTCTTCGCTCTGGCCGGCCGTGCGATCGAGGAGTACGACGACTGGAAGACCCGCAACCGCCTGCTCGATTTTGTCGATCTCGAGACGCGGGCGCTCGAGCTGCTCGAGCTGCCGGAGGTTGCGGGCGAGCTGCGGCAGCGGTTCGACGTGCTCCTGGTCGACGAGTTTCAGGACACCAACCCGATCCAGCTTGCGCTCTTCCTGCGGTTGGGTGAGCTTGCCGGGCGCGTGGTCTGGGTGGGTGACGAGAAACAGGCGATCTACGGTTTCCGCGGCTCCGACCCGGAGCTGGTGCAGGCGGTCACCGCGCAGGTGGCCGATCCTTCGACGCAGCAGACGCTCAAGGTCGTCGTGGAGGAGCCGGCCTGCCTTGGTCCGGCTGACCTCGGAGGCGTTTGCACGCGGTTTGGTCGGCGACGGGATTCCTCGGGAACGGGTTGTGCTCGAGGCCAAGCGTGACGACGCGGCGCTCGCCGGCACGCCTCCGGTGGAGTGGTGGTTGCCGGCGACGAAGAACGTGGATGAGGACGCCGCGGTGCTCGCGCTGCGAATCAGAGACCTGATCGGAGAGTCGGGAGCTGATCGACGACCGGCGGAGTGGGCAGGTTCGGCCGGTGGAGCCCGGCGACATCGCGGTGCTGTGTCGATCGAACGACGAGTGCAAACGGGTCGCGTCCGCGCTCGAGGTCGCGGGAGTTCGCGCGGCGATCGCCCGTCCGGGTCTGCTTGGGTGCGCCGAGGCGAGGATCGCGAAGGCGGCGCTCGCGCTCGCACTCGATCCTCGCGACAGTCTGGCGGCGGCCGAGGTTTCCAGGCTGGGGGGGTGCGGCGGCCGGACGCCTGATGAGTGGCTCGATGAGCGGATGCGTCAGGTGGTCCTTGACCGGGACGCTGAGGGTCGCTGGCCGATGCCGTTCGAGAGCGATCCGCTGGTGGCGCGGGTGCATCAGGTGGCCGACCACCTCAGGGTGCGCTCTCCGTCGGAGGCGCTTGATGCCGTGATCGAGGCTTTGAGCCTGGATGAGCTCTGTCTGGCCTGGGGCAATGCCGCGCAGCGGTTTGCCAACGTGGAGGCGTTGCGGACGCTGGCCCTTGCCTACGAGGATCACTGCCGATACTCGAGATCGGCGGCCACCACGGCCGGTTTGCTGAGCTATCTGGCGGGTCTGGCCAAGTCGGGGGACGACGATCAGGCAGAGGGGGTCGGGCGAGCCGCGGTGCGGGTGCTGACCTACCACCGCGCAAAGGGCCTGGAGTGGCCGGTCGTGGTGATGACGAGCCTCAACAAGGCGCGGCGGCGCGGATCTTCGAGCCGGTGATCGAGCCGCCTGATGGCGGGTTCGACGCCACGAGTCCGCTTGCGGGCCGCTGGATCAGGTTCTGGCCGTGGCCGTATCAGGGGCTCAGGAAGGATCTCGAGATTGGGCGAGGCGGCCGACGGCCATCCGGCATCCGAACGTGCCCAACGGGTGGCTCTCGCCGAGAGTCGCCGGTTGCTCTACGTGGGGATGACCAGGGCCCGTGATCAGCTCGTTCTGGTTGCGCGGGAGGGGAAGAGCGGGATCGCCTGCGGTTGGCTCGACGATCTCCAGGCCGGCAGCGAGGTGCCGATCTTCAACCTGCCGGCCGGTGTGGAGGACGGCGACACGTGCGATGTGTTGGCGGAGGCCGGCGTGGCGCCGGTGGCGGCACTGGTGCGGCGGCTCACGGTGGAGGAGGCGTTGCCCGTCGTCGAGCGGCAGCCCGAAGTGTGGTTCGAACGGGTGGAGGATGGCGGCGATCTCGCGGCAAGGCCGAAGCTGTTGCTCGGGTGCTCGAAGGCGCGATTCCCGGATGACGTCGAGGGGGTCGCGGGTGCCGCGGGATCGCACGTTGTTGGGGCGCCGTTTGATGTTTACCCCGGGGTCGAGTGGCTTGTGGTGGGTAACGCGATACACCTGTTCCTTGGAGCGGACCTCGTGCGGCCGGCTGCGGATCGACTCGGCCACGCGGCCGGAGTTCTCGATGCGTACGGGTTGAGCGGCGCCGTTCGGCCGGAGACCTGTGTTGCGGTATCGGATCGGCTGCGGTCTTGGCAGGAAGAGACATATCCCGGAGCAGCGCTCCTCACCGAAGTGCCACTGCTCGGTACCGTGGAAACCGCCGCGGGGCCGCGCACCTTGATGGGCTTCGCCGACCTCGTGCTCGAAACCCCGCAGGGGCTCGTGCTGGTCGACCACAAGTGCTACCCGGCCGGCGATGATCCTCATTCGAAAGAGATCGCCGTGGGCTACGCGCCGCAGCTGCTTGGGTACGCCACGCTGATCGAGATGGCCACCGGTCGAGAGGTCGTCGCAACCCTGGTCCACTTCCCGTTTGCAGGCAAGCTCGTCGAGGTCGAAGTAGAAAGGAGGATCCCATAGGCGGTGAAGTTCGGTTTTGAGCCGCGCGTCGAGACGTCGCGGAACGACGATGTGATCGCTACGGGTGGCATCGTATTTTTGATCCCTTTGTTGTCAGACGATGAACATTATCCCGTACGGTCACTCCGGTGTGGCGCTCTACAGGGTTCCGTGGGTGACGATCGTGATCTTCGTTGTCTGTTTGTTGGCCTTCGTGCTGACCAACGGGGCGTCGGACAGGGCGTGGGAGAAATCGTACGAGATCTATCGGGAGATCATCGAGAGGTTCATCGCCAACCCGACGCTGGAGCTCGAACCTCGAATTCTCGAGATGTTCCTGCGTGCCAACGGTGTGGACGAGTACGAGCGCGAGGTCTATCTCGAGTCGCTCTCGGAAGTGGGCCGAGGAGAACCCCCAACCCGGAGTGACCACCACCCAGGAGGAGATCGACCGGCTGACCGAGCGGTTCTGGGCTGTCTCGTCGGTCTTCTCCCACCTATCGATTCGGGTTGGTGCCGGCCGCCCAGACCCCGTTAAGCCACCTGACCCAGCATATTCATGCACGGAAGTTGGGGCCATCTGCTCGGCAACATGCTGTTCCTCTTCCTCACCGCGCCGTACCTCGAGCAGCGATGGGGCCGGCCGTTCTTTGTCGGTTGCTACATCGCGGTGGGTTTCCTCACGGGTGTGCTCTGGGTGGTCCGCCACCCAGGGGTCGAAATCACGTCGATCGGGGCATCGGGCGCGATCGCCGGTCTCATGGGGGCGTTCCTCATCTGCTTCGGTGCCGCGAAGATCCGTTTCGCCTACTGGTTTGTCATCGTCTGGGGCGCCTTCGAGGTGCCGGCTTGGTTAGTGCTCCCGGTCTGGCTGGGCAAGGAAGTCTTCGCCGCTCGGCAGAAGGACATCTTGCATTCAGGGCGCCGCAGGCGGCGTTGGCCACTGGACGCACGTCTGGGGCTTCATCTTCGGGATGGCCTTCGCCTGGGGGCTGAGCCTGGTCGGGCTCGACAGGCACCTGGGCGATGTCGTGGCCGACGAGCCGGTGGTTCCGGTACCGGCGCATCGTTCCTCGGCCGAGATTCTGAAGATTGGGCCGTCGGATATGCGTGCGCGGCGTCGGCCAGCGAGCGGCAGCGGTGTCGGCGCGCGGCGGTCGGCCCTCAATGAGGAAACGGCGCGCAGGCGCGATCGCGGGTTAGATGAGGCGCGCCCGGATCTCGGTTTTGCGGACGTCGAAGTGGGCAAGGCACCGTTGGTCAACGAACGAGAGGTCAGACAACGAACGGCCGAGCGGCTGCAGGTCGTCGAGGGAGTGCCGAAGGTGGTGGGCGAATCCGTGCTTCGGTTCGAGGTCGCCGGCGCTATCCGCACGCTCGACCTCGGTCGCGTCGAGGCGATCGCCGTTGGCGCGATCGAACAGTCGGAGGGCCTGCCGTTTATCGTGGTTGATCTGTTGTTGGACCCACCGTGGGAAGAGGACGCCAATCTGCGGGTGATACGGCTGCGCAGCTCGTCCTTTGGCCAACGTTCGATTGTCGGTGGGGAAGACGCAATGGAGGCGTTCAGCCGGCTCGTCGACCGGCTCATCGAATCATGCTCGGCGGAGCCGCTTCCGGACGCCGAACACCTGCGCTCGCCGGGGTCGACGACGTATGCGTCGCTCGAGGAGTATCAGAGCGAGGTTCTGGGCGTGGTGGGGGTATTTGAACGATCGACGCAGGTGTGATCGAGGCATCAAGCAGCGCCTCGAAGATGAAGGCTCCGCGAGACGATACGAAGCTCTCGATCAGGCGATCGATCGGCAATCCATGTTGATCGCATCTCACCACGTCCCAAATAACTTCGTAACTCCGTGGATTCGCTGAGAAGGCGGCCTGCTTTGTCCGGGCACGGGTGCGGTCTGCGGGACGCGTTCAATCTTGGATCCCGAGACGTGCGATGGCGGCAACACAGAATCTGGCGACGGGTGCTCTGCAACATGCGCAATCGAACTCAACTACTCCTGGGTGCTAGGAGAAACTTTCTTAACTTTCTGCAGGGTAGCCCGCTGGGCAGGGGAGGGGAGTCTTGCCCAGGCTTCGTCGCGAGATGATCGAAGGCGGTCTATACCATGTGGGCAAGGCAATTCGTCGGACGAATTGCGGTGGCGCGTCGGACGCGCCAAGCTCTGCAATCGGACTCTCGTGACGTCGCAAGCCGGCGGCAAGACAGGGAAACCGGTCGACTCAGACGGTTGATCGCGTCATGCGGGATCGAGCGGTGGGGTCAACGAGCCGGGGAATTGGCGGCGGTGCTGAGGAAGCATCCGGTCGTTGTGAGTCGATGGGTCGGCGGAGCGAGTCGCACCAGAAGTGAGGATCAAGCCTTCGCCGACGAGCTCGATGATCTCGATCAGGCCATGGCGAAAAAGGCGATCGAACGACTTGGAGATTTCCGTGCTTCAAAGCAAGAAAGTTAAGAAAGTTTCTCCTGGCACCACTCCTTGTTGAGCACTCATTAGGGCACCCATCCCCATTTGGCACCCATCGACACCCATTAGGCGACCTGCACGGAGTTCGGCAACGCGGCCATTACCCTTCGAACCTTGGAGAGAGGATGCGCCGAGAATCGTTCGTCGTGGCTTTCATCATCCGAGATGAATCGAAGGACGCTAACGTCCACTCCTGAGTAACTGGGGTCATATGGATCACGCCAGAAACTCTCGTAGTTCTCCGGGGTCAGCTCGCCGTCCTTTGCGAGTTCCGCCGTTACGATGGCCTCACGGCCGCCGGTCATGCCCCGCTCGATAGCTACTACGGTCCATACGTGGTTTTGGTTGGGGACAAATAGCATGCCTGTGAAAATATAGGCCGGTTTCTCAAGCCGTTTGTATATCAACCCCAGAGCGGCACCTTGCTTGCCGTGGGAAACGCGGGCTTCTATCAAACCGGCGTGCCGACTCTCTGCCAACGACCGAGACCAGCCCCTGACTTCTTCCTTGTCTGATAGTTCGGGAAGTTCAAGATAGCCAACAGGAATCGCGAGTGACAGGACGTCGTCTGAAGCGTCCCTCCAATAGCGAAGACCATCTTCTGTTCCCTGCTCAACCCACCCCGGCAAAGTCAGATGCACGGTGCGAAGCCGTTCACCAGAATCGAGTTCAGACTTGCCTCGTCCGAATCGTTTCCACCAAGGCATCGGCTGCTCCCTCGACGTTATTGCTGTAGAAGGTCGTTCTGTTGCCCTTGATAACACTGTTCCAGAAAAAAGGTGACTCAACACAACATGGTGACTGTCGCCGAGAAACGCAAATCCACAGTGCAGTCAAGCCAGCGAAGGAAGAGCCGAAGGGGAAGGTAAACAGGATGGGTGCCTGATGGGTGCCTCGTTCAGAATGCACCATTGTTGAGGGGTGAGACGTAAACACTTCCACACTTGTTGATGACGCGTTCATCTGTGCACCCAGCAGGGCATTTTAGTACCAGATGAATCCTGCGTTGCGGTTCGGCCTGAGGTCGGGGACGGGCTTTCCGACCTTATCGCCCGTGCCAGCGCCGATTCGCTCTGCCGACCACGCTGCGGCGGCCGCGTCGATGATGTCATCGGGCGGGATTCGACCCACTGCGCCGAGTTCGTCCGGGATGACGATCCCCGTTTCTTTGAGGAGGCGGAGGCGGGCGAATTGGCCGTGCCGAGCTCTTCTTGGAGTAGCCGAGGGGCGGTCCATTCATGGCCATGAAGCTGAGTTCGGGGTGTACCTCGTAGATCCTGTCGTCGTAGGCGGCCACGGCATCGGCCTCGAAGATCTTCTTTTTGAGGGCGTAGGCCTGGGCCGAAATCCCGCGTTTGAATCGGCTCTTCGAAAGGCGATTGGCCTCTGCGTATGTGGCCGCTTCGAGTACCACACGAGGCGGTGTCATGAACACCTTGGGTGCGAACTTTCCGAGAAGCTTCTTCGCCTCGACGTCGGCCAGCCTTGGGTAGGGTCCATCGGGGAGACCGATGGGGATGTCGACTGCGATGACCTGAGCTTCGGCGAGGTTGGTGAGCAGCTCGGCGAAAGTGGGGGAGAACTCGGCTCGTGCGAAGTGGCCGTTGGAGAGCACGATGACGACCCAGCCTTTGGGGCAGCCGTCGATTCCGGCAACGTATGTCATGCGATCACTGTAGCTAACTCGGTTTGGGGAAACGGGGCCGGTTGCGGAGGATGAGGCTCAGGGCACAACCGTAGACCACGCGGAGAGCCCGCCCGACTCGAAGTCGTCGGAGAACAGCGTGCACGGCTCGAACTGAGCGCCCAGATCGTACTGCGATGCGAAAATGAGATCGGTGACGACGTCGTCGGCCGCCAGGACCTCGCCGGTGACGTTTGTCAGACGTACATCGTAGGGCAGCACCATCGGGGTGCTTGACTGGACAACGAACGCGTTCCAGAACTCGCGGGTGGCGGGCACCCACGATGCGCCCGCTGACGAGTCGCGGACCTCGAGGCCGGTCACGCCCTGGCGAGTGCTGAGGGCGATGGCAGCGAACCACCAGGGATTGGACCCGGCGTCGAGCAGGGACGCATTCCCGGACACGGGGCACTCAACGATCTCCCACTCGACGTAGGCGACGCCCCGCCCCGAATCGGCCACGGCTGCGAAGGCCGCCTCGCTGAGGTCGAGGTGGGCGGCATCGCCGCCGCACCAGTCGAGATTGGTGCTCGCCGGGCACTGGTCGGTGATCTCGACGACTACCGTGCCGAGGGGCCCGGTGACCCGGGCGCAGCGTCCGCACGCGGCGCTCCCGTCCCAAAGGTGCTCGGCGACGGCGGTGACCATCGCCTGCAGATCGTCGACCGGGATCCCGCAGGCGCCGGTGCCGGCGTGATACCAGGTCGCGCGACCGCCGCCTGGTGAGGGAATGCACGTCCCCCCCGGGCAGCCGAAGTTGTCGCCGGCGTCGAGGACGTAGCACGGGCGGCTGTCGTTCGGACCCCCAGAGCAGATGGCGCCGGCGGGGTAGAAGACCGGGAACCCGCAATCGACCTGGGCCAACGCCGACCCCGACGCGGCGCCCATGGCGCAGGCCATGGCCATGGCGAGGCGTGCTGGTTTGGAGATCACCGCCCCAGGTTAGCACGCGCTCAAGATGGGCACCTATCTGAAGGATCCTGCGCACCTTCGCATGCTCGATGGCTGCCACCCTTCGCAATGTTGCACGGTGGCCAACCGGCTGTTGGCTGGCGCAGGATCTTCGGTCCACGTGGCCGCCGGCCCAGCCGTGCTGCCCAAACGACTTCAGCGCGATTCCGCGTGATCAGACGGCCAAGACGCTTCCAGGGGGCTGAGATGCGGCGGCGGCCCACGGGTAGGACTCGGTTGACCGGTTCCGGTCGTTTCAGCGGTCAAGCGGGGCCTGGGTCGGTTGAACGGTCGATTCAGAGGTTGAGCGGCGAGCTATAGCGATATCGCTCGACAGACCTTTCTCGGAGTGGTTCCAGGTTCGCACATTCGGTCTTTCCCGTTGGGCTTGGACCGAAGTAGCGGTGCCAGGAGAAACTTTCTTAACTTCCTTATGGCAGGGTGTTGGGCCGGGGAGGGGAGTCGTGCCCAGGCTTCGTCGCGAGATGATCGAAGGCGGTCTGTACCATGTGGGCAAGGCAATTCGTCGGACGAATTGCGGTGGCGCGTCGGACGCGCCAAACTCTGCAATCGGACTCTCGTGACGTAGCAAGCCGGCGGCAAGACAGCGAAACCGGTCGACTCAGACGGTTGATCGCGTCATGCGGGATCGAGCGGTGGGACCAACGAGCCGGGGAATTGGCGACGGTGCTGAGGAAGCATCCGGTCGTTGTGAGTCGGTGGGTCAGCGAAGCGAGCCGCATCAGAAGTGAGGATCAAGCCTGCGCCGACGAGCTCGATGCTCTCGATCAGGCCATGGCAAAGAGGGCGATCGAACGCTTTGGAGATCTCAGTTCGTCAGGTGAAGAAAGTTAAGAAAGTTTCTCCTGGCACGGTTCGTTTTTTACGTCTTCTCGGCGTTCCCGAGAAGCTCGGCCATTTGGAGCACAGTGCCGATCGCTCGGTCCAGATCGAACTGGCGGTAATCGCGGTCGCGGAGCACGGGTCGAAGTCGTGCCTCGAGTTGGTCCCGTAGTCTGGAGATCCTGGCGTCGCTGACGTCGACAGGGTCGTTTCCCGGAACGGCGATCTTCTTGCGGACAAGCTTGACCATCTCGTCATCGGTTGACTGAAGACCGAGTTTGGTGACGCCGTAGTCGATGTCGTAGAAGTCACGGATGGCGACCTCGCGACGGGTCAACGCGGCGCGGAATTTCTCGGCAAACGCTTCGGCCTTCGAGATGCACCGGATCGGAAACTCCGGCACGAGGGCTTCACTGGAGATGGGGTCGAGGAGGGCCGTTCGCGCTAAGCCGTGAACAGCGCCGGATCTTCGTGGATGCGTGGGGTTCTTGCCTCATCGTTGTTCATTTTGAATGACCCTCCATCGTTTGTTGAATGGGCCGCGCCGCGGCGCCCGGGGAACCGCGGCGATGACGCTTTGCGATTGATTGAGCGTCGATTCGAGGGCTCGAAGCTGGTTCTCTCCGGCGCCTTCTTGATCCAGCAGCGCGCCAATCCGCCGGGTCGTTCCCTGGTTCCCGTAAGCAATCGCGACCCGCACGAGCTCTGCTGCCGTCACCTTGCCGGCCGCGAGCTCCTCGCGAATCCATGAATATCCTCGTGGCAGGCTGTCGAATCGCGCCCAGTCGTAGACCGCGTCGAGGAGCGCACGAGGCCGAGATGAATAGGGCAGAGTGACGCCCGAAGCGATCTCGACTTCCTCTGTCTCGCCGAGGCGTTGCGGCGCCACCTTGATGAGCGTGAGCTCCACAGCACCGATCTTCCGGTCTCCGGAGAGTCGATCGTTATATACATACACACGGTTTGGAACCTGGTCATCAAACCCGTAGTGGTTGAATGCACTCGGGCCGCATACCTGGTATGTCGCCACCCGGTCTTTCATGAGAGTTTTGATCGCGAGACCCTGATCCGGACTCCAGGTACCGCCAAGAGGGAGCCGAGGAGGGATCAGGTACAGGCCGCGCCTCACCTTCGCGATGAGTCCTGCGCGTGCCATCCGGCTCAGCAACTCCCTTTCTTGTTTCGCCGTTATTCGCAGCGGCTCGGTGAGGTCTCCTGTCCGTACCGTCTCTGTGCCGCGCATGTGGCAGTAGGCGAGGAGTTGCGCTTCTCTTTGGCCAAGCATCTTCTTCATATGTGTATTCTATTTTATGTAGATTGCCTGTCAAGCAATTATTAGAAAGTAGAGTACACGGAAGCGAAAGGAACCGGTGCCAGGAGAAACTTTCTTAACTTTCTTATGATTGGGTGCTGGGCAGGGGAGGGGAGTCTTGCCCAGGCTTCGTCGCGAGATGATCGAAGGCGGTCTGTACCATGTGGGCAAGGCAATTCGTCGGACGAATTGCGGTGGCGCGTCGGACGCGCCAAGCTCTGCAATCGGACTCTCGTGACGTCGCAAGCCGGCGGCAAGACAGGGAGACCGGTCGACTCAGACGGTTGATCGCGTCATGCGGGATCGAGCGGTGGGGTCAACGGGCTGGGGACCTGGCGACGGTGCTGAGGAAGCATCCGGTCGTTGTGAGTCGATGGGTCAGCGAAGCGAGCCGCATCAGAAGTGAGGATCAAGCCTTCGCCGACGAACTCGATGCTCTCGATCAGGCCATGGCAAAGAAGGCGATCGAACGCCTTGCAGATTTCCGTGCTTCAGAAGAAGAAAGTTAAGAAAGTTTCTCCTGGCTCGGTTCACGGTCATCGGGTACTTCGACTTGGAGATTTCCGAGCTTCAAAGCAAGAAAGTTAAGAAAGTTAAGAAAGTTCCTCCTGGCACGGTTCCCTGGCACGGTTCCCAGGGCGCCGTTTCTGTGGGACGTCGAACCTGGGTCTCGTCCCTCGAGCGGCATTGACAATCGACGCCGACGTGTCTATATCCTGGTCGATCAAGATCATCTCGGCCTGAAGGCCGGGTCGACCATCTTCGTATGCGTTTCGGAGCCTGTCGGAGTTTCTGTCCCCACCTCGCCGAAGGAGTACAACCATGCTACGGCACAGTCGATTCGCAGTCATCCTCACCGCAGTGATTGCCGCGGCAGCCTTCAACCACCTCCACGCCGGGTTCACCGGTACCGATCTCTTCCTGCCCTCGGTCGGTCGGGCCGCCGGCGTGGCCGACTGGTACACCACCATTTGGGTCCACAACCCCGAGCCTTTGGCGGCGGAGGTCCAGTTCTTCTTCCTGAAACGCAATCAGGCGAACCCGTCGCCGATGCCGGTGGTGGTCAAAGTGCCGTCGGGTGAAACCCTCCGCTACGCCGACGTGCTCGCCGAGCTTTTCGACACCTCTGGATTCGGCGCGATCCGGATCGTGTCGGATCGTCCGATCCTGGTGACCTCGAGGATCTTCTCGAAGGCCGCGGGCGACAACGACGATGACTCCAAGGGGCAGGACCTGCCCGGCATCCCCGCCTCCTTCGCCATCGGAGCCGGCGAGCGAACCGAAATCCTTGGTGTCTACCAGAGACAGCCGGCGAGCTCCTCCGACTTCCGCACCAACTACGGTTTCGTCGAGACCACGGGCAGTTTCTGCACGGTTCAGGTGACACCGATCGATGGCGACGGGGCACCCCTCGCCACGCCCATGAGCTACGACATGCACGCGTTCGAACAGCGGCAGGTCCAGTTCTCGGTGGAGTTCCCCTCGGTATCGACGACCAACGCCCGACTCGAGGTCCGGGTGACCTCGGGAATCGGCCGGGTGATCGCGTTCGGTTCGTCGATCGCCAACCGGTCCCAGGACCCGACGACCTTCGAGATGCAGTTCCGCGATGCGCTCATCGGCGGTGGCGGCGAGGTCGTCCATGACGGTACGCTTACCGGCGACGGCACGAGTTCGAGCCCGCTCGGCGTTGCGGACTCCGCCATCTCCAAGGCGAAGCTCGAGGCAAGCGGCGGCAGCAGTGGACAGGTTCTCAGCACCAACGGTGCGTCACTGCTGTGGCGGCCGGACGGGTTGTCGTTGCCGTACTCGAACTCCGCGGCGCTCGGAGCCGCCGTCTTCTCGGTGACAAACACCGCCGGGCACGCCGCAATCGAGGGACGATCGCAGACCGGGTCGACCCAGTCCGGGCCTGCCGTCGCCGGGGTTTCGGGGGACCACAGCAGCCTCGCGGCGGGCTTCACCCACCCGAGCGGCGTCTGGGGCGACTCGCGGTTCGGAAACGGCGTCACCGGCACGAGCGATCAAGGCGTCGGTATCTACGGTCAGAGCGCCTACAACGTCGGCGCCGCGGGGATCAGCGAGACGGGCAAGGGCGTCATCGGGGCGGGTGGCGAGATCGGCGTCGAAGGGGCCACCGACAGCGGTGATGGCGTCCATGGTCGGGCGACCACTGGTAACGGCGTCTACGGCGAGAGCGAATCAGGATACGCGGGCAGGTTCGACGGAAGAATGCGGGTCGAAGCCGACACGCCGTTCGAAACAGACGGTTTCAAGGTCGCCAACGCCGGCGGCGGCCGCGGTCTCACGGTCACATCGACAACCGACACCGCGCTGTGGGCGGTGAGCACGAGCGGCGCCGGCATCGACGCCCGCAGTACGAGCGGCAACGGGATCAATGCGACGAGCTCGACCGGCTATGCCGGCTACTTTTTCGGCAAGGTCGCGGTGACCGGCCCCCTTACCAAGCTCGGCGGCGGATTCAAGATCGACCACCCGCTCGATCCGTCGGGAATGTATCTCTATCACTCGTTCGTCGAGTCTCCGGACATGAAAAACATCTACGACGGGGTCGTGATCACCGACGAGGATGGGCGGGCCGTCGTTGAGCTTCCTGAGTGGTTCGAGGCCCTCAACCGCGATTTCCGCTACCAGCTCACGGTGATCGGCTGTTTCGCCCGGGCGATGGTCGAGGAGGAGATCGCGAACAACAGCTTCACGATCCGCACCGACATGGGCGAGGTGAAGGTCTCGTGGCAGGTCACTGGGATCCGACGGGATGCCTGGGCCGACGCCAATCGGCTACCGGTCGAGGAGGTCAAGCCCGACGACGAGCAAGGCACCTACCTGAATCCGGAGGCGTACGATGCGTACGATGCGTACCACCCTTAGCATTCATAGCATTGTTGCATCCTGGGCTTGAGGCGGTAGTATTGGGTGGTCCCGTCCGCGCATGGGAGCCATCTCATGCCAAGACACCCCCGCCTGTTCATCCCAAGAGCCACGTACCACGTCTATTGCCGCGTCACACGGGGAGAGTTCGTCTTCGACAACTGTCCGCTCGAAGACCATCGGGTCGGGATTGAGATTGAGGGAGAACATGGGTGCCCATGGGTGCCAGGTCCGCAGTTCCGCAGTTGTGAGGATGTAACTACGGAACTGCGGACCTGGCACCCATTTGGCACCCATTTGTACGTGGTGCCGTTGCGCAGCAGAGGTGTTGTGCGTGATGCGCAATATGCTATACTCGTGACGTGATCAAGAGCTTCCGGCACAAAGGGCTCCAGCGGTACTTCGAGACGGGCAGTAAGGCCGGAATCCAGGTCGAGCACGAGGCGAGGCTCAAGATGCGCCTGACGGCATTGGACACCGCGACATGTATCGAGGATATGAACCTCCCAGGTTTCCGTCTTCATCAGTTGAAGGGTGATCGGAAGGGGCTCTGGGCGATCGATGTCAACAGGAACTGGCGAATCGTCTTTGCCTTTGAGCAGGGCAACGCGTTCGTCGTGGACTATGAGGACTACCACTGATGACCATGCACAATCCACCCCATCCCGGCCAGTTCATCCAGGACGTCTTTCTCGAGAACTTGGAGATGAGCTGCCGAAGCGTGGCCCTGAGACTGGGTGTGTCACCATCGACGTTTCTTCGTCTCGTGAAGGGGCAATCCGGAGTCAGCCCGGAGATGGCGCTTCGCTTGTCGAAGGGCCTGGGCCGGACGCCCGAGAGCTGGCTCGCGATGCAGAACAATTACGACCTCTGGCAGGCACGGCAGACCGTCGACGTCGATTCCGTCGATCCGATCCACGCGTCGGCTTGAATCGAAAAGGTGCCACTGATCACAACCTCACAACCTAGGCCCGGCGCATCAACGATGTGATGATGCGATCAGTGGCACTCATCCTCATCTAAACCCGACAGCCTCCTTGAACAGCGCCGGATCTTCGTGGATGCGTGGGGTTCTTGCCTCATCGTTGTTCATTTTGAATGACCCTCCATCGTTTGTTGAAGAAATGGTGCCCGGAGAAACTTTCTTAACTTTCTTATGATTGGGTGCTGGGCAGGGGAGGGGAGTCTTGCCCAGGCTTTGTCGCGAGATGATCGAAGGCGGTCTGTACCATGTGGGCAAGGCAATTCGTCGGACGAATTGCGGTGGCGCGTCGGACGCGCCAAACTCTGCAATCGGACTCTCGTGACGTCGCAAGCCGGCGGCAGGACAGGGAGACCGGTCGACTCAGACGGTTGATCGCGTCATGCGGGATCGAGCGGTGGGACCAACGCGCCGGGGAATTGGCGACGGTGCTGCGAAAGCATCCGGTCGTTGTGAGTCGATGGGTCGGGGAAGCGAGTCGCACCAGAAGTGAGGATCAAGCCTTCGCCGACGAGCTCGATGCTCTCGATCAGGCCATGGCAACGAAGGCGATCCAACGCCTTGCAGATTTCAGCACGTCAGGTGAAGAAAGTTGAGAAAGTTCCTCCTGGCACGGTTCATGAGTGGATGTCGTGGTGCTGCTTGCGTTTGCGCCGGCCCGGCGGGCGTCATCCGGTGTGGAATCGATCGAAATGACGTCTGCCGCCGGTCGGTCCGGGAAGGCGACGGCATGGGGCGGACCGATGTCTCGCAGGCCTATCCGAGCACCACGGCAACCTGATGCTCGCGGCCGTCGTCGACCAGGGGAACGAGCGCTTCCCGGTGAAGCGGGGTCCCGTCAAGACTGAGGCTGGTCACCCCCCGGCAGACTCCCCTCGGGTTGTCGACGGTGATCCGGTAGGGCGTGCCGCCATGACGGTAGGCGATCTCGAAGTGCTTCCACCCCTTCGGAATGCAGGGATCGACACGGAGGGCGGCGCCCCGCTTCTGGAACCCGAGAATCGACTCGAGACCGAGGCGGTAGAGCCAGCCCGCGGCCCCGGTGTACCAGGTCCACCCCCCCCGCCCCACGTTCGGCGGCTCGGAGTAGACATCCGCGGCGACCGCGTACGGCTCCACCTTGTACACGTCGACGGCGGTGCGGTCGCCGGCGTGGTGGATGGGGCTCAGCAGGTCGAACAGGTCGAAGGCCTTGTCGCCCTCGCCGAGCATGGCAAACGCGACCGCCGACCAGACCGCCGCGTGGGTGTACTGGCCGCCGTTCTCCCGGACGCCGGGGAGGTATCCCTTGATGTACCCGGGGTCCAACGGCGTCCGGTCGAACGGCGGTGACAGGAGCAGCATCAGACGGTCGTCGCGCCGCAGGAGCCGTCGCTGGGCGGACGCCATGGCCCGGCGCGCCCGCTGCCCGTTGCCGGCGCCGGAGATGACCGCCCACGACTGGGCAATGGAGTCGATCTGGCACTCGTCGTTGTCCGCCGATCCGAGCGGCGTCCCGTCATCGAAGAAGGCGCGCCGGTACCACTCCCCGTCCCACGCCTGCTGCTCCAGCGAAGCCAGCACGGAAGCGGCCCTGCCGCGCCACCGTGCCGAGCGCTCTTCGTCTCCGCGGGACTCGGCGATGGCGGCGAAGTCCCGCAGGTTCCGGATCAGGAACCACCCGAGCCAGACGCTTTCCCCCGGCCGCCATGGCCGACGCGGTTCATGCCGTCGTTCCAATCCCCGGCCCCGATCAAGGGAAGACCGTGGCTGCCGACCGCGAGGCTGCAGTCCAGCGCCCGAGCGCAGTGCTCGTAGAGCGTCGCCCGGTCGTCCGACCGTCCGGGCTCGAAGTAGGTCTCCTGCTCGCCCTCCTTCAGAGCCGGCCCCTCGAGCCACCCGACCTCCTCGTCGAGCACTGCCCGGTCCCCGGTGGTCTCGAGATAGCGGACTGCGGCATAGGGCAGCCAGAGGCGGTCGTCAGAGATTCGCGTCCGCACGCCGCGGCCGGTCGGGGGATGCCACCAGTGCTGGACATCACCCTCCGGGAACTGGCGGGAAGCGGCCCGGAGGAGCTGCTCGCGCACGACGTCAGGGCGGGCCACGACCAACGCCAGTACGTCCTGCAGCTGGTCGCGGAACCCGTAGGCGCCTCCCGACTGGTAGAAGGCGGACCGGGACCAGACCCGGCACGACAGCGTCTGGTAGAGCAGCCATCGGTTGAGGAGGAGGTCCATCGCCGGCTCGGGCGTCGTGACCTGAACCGCACCGAGCACCCGGTCCCAGCTTTCCCGGACCTCGAGAAGGGCCGCGTCGCAGTCGATCGTCCGGTAGCGCTCGACGAGGTTTCGGGCGTGGTCGCGGCCTTCCCCCTGACCCAGCAGGAACACGACCTCGAGGCGCTCGCCCGGATCGAGCTCCACCTTGGTCTGCAAAGCGGCGCACGGGTCCAGGCCCGCTCCGGTCTTTCCCGAGAGCTCCCGCCCCCGTTCCAGCGAGGCCGGGCGGTCGAGGCCGGCGTTGCGGCCGAGGAACTCCAGACGGTCGCCGGTGCAGGTGGCCTGACGACCGCCCAGGTCGGCGAAGGCGACCCGACCCGCGAACTCCCGGCTCCAGGGGTTTCGCGCGAACATGGCGCCGGTCTCGGGGTCGATCTCGGTGACCACGAAGGGCGCGGAGCCGCTCCGCGAGACCCCCAGCACCCACTCCGCGTACGCCGTGACCGAGAGCCGCCGTGTGCGCTCGGACCGGTTCTCCAGGGTGAGGCGGGAGATCTTGACGGGGTCCTGGACAGGCACCAGCTGCAGGAGATCCAGGGTGATGCCGTGGGACGTGTGCTCGAAGCGGCTGTAGCCCTGGCCGTGGCGGATGACGTAGGGCCGGGCCTCCTCGCGGATGGGGAGAGCGGTCGGCCCCCAGACGAGGCCGCTGTCCTCGTCGCGAACGTAGAACGCCTCGCCCGAAGGGTCGCTGACCGGATCGTTCGACCAGGGCGTGAGCTTGTTCTCCCGGCTGTTCACGGACCACGTGAAACCCGAGCCCGACTCGGAGGTCTGGAATCCGAACGCCTGGTTCGCCACCACGTTGATCCAGGGGGCCGGGGTCCACTGACCCCCGCTGAGAACCGTGACGTACTCGCGGCCGTCCGGCGTGAACCCCCCGAGGCCGTTGAAGAGCTCGAGGTCCAGCTCGGGCGGGGACACGGTCTCGGTCGAGCCGAGCGTCCCGCGGGGCCGGGGCGGCGCCGGCCCCGGCCTCGTCCGCTGCAGCCGAACCACCTGCTCGGACAGTGAGCCCCTTCGCGCCAGAATCACGACTCGCGCCGCAGCGTGCAGCAGGATCTGGTCCGGCACCGGTACGAGGTCGGCTCTGAGCACGAAGACGCCTCCAGGCCGCGGATGGCCCTCGCGGCCGGCCGCGGGTTGGATCGCCCGCACCATGGCCTCGAGGGACTCCTGCAGACCCGGTGCGTAGGAGGTGCCCTGGGCGTTGAGAATCACCAGGTCGGCGGCAATGCCCTTCCGGTACCAGTACTCGTGGGCCCGCACGAGCTGCCTCGCGACCTCCCGCTCCTCCTCGGCCTCGATGCGCACCAGGGCGATCGGAAGATCGCCGGAGATGCCGTAGGCCCAGAGCCCGGACTGGCCGCCGTGGTTCCTGGCCAGCTCCTGGGGCGCCGCACGCAACGTGCGATCGACGAAGAGCAGGCGATTGGCCAGACGCTGGAAGAGATGCGCCTCGTCCTGGCTGATCCGGAGGTGGTGCAGCTGGACCTGGGCCTGGGTCCAGGCGAGCGAGCTCGCCCGCTCGAAGGTTGCCCGCTGGCGGTACTTCTCCGCCGCCGCGAGGGCCTCTTCCCGGGAGTGGGCCACGATCGTCGTGAACACGACGTGGGCGGTCCCACGAGCGGGAATCGACAGCCGCTGCCGCAAGCTCACGATGGGATCCAGAACCGTCCCCGCCGTGCCCGAGAGCGGTTCCCCGCCGGCCACGGACAGCGCCGTCCGAACCCCGCGCCCGCGGCCCAGAAAGCGGCCGCGGTCGCTCTCGAACTGGAGCGCGCCGGGCGTCTCCTCCTCGAGGGCGATCAGGTGGGCGAGCCACACCCGGGGCTCGTCCGCCGAGCGCGGGCGGCGGGACGCCAGCAGGGTTCCGAGCCCGGGCACGAACTCCGTCTCCACGAAGAGGTTCGAGAATGCGGGATGGGCCTCGTCGGCGGCCTGCGGCGCCAGACACGACCTCGGCATAGGATGTGACATCGATCTCGCGTGCCCGGTCCTCGAGATTTGTGATCGTCAGCCGGCGGAGCTCGGCGTCGTCTTCCGGGGAGACCACGATCTCGAGGGTGGTCGACAGCGACCGATGCCGCTGCATGATCTTGGCCCGGTCCTCGGAGTAGACGACGTCGTAGGCGTCCGCCTCGGTCCCGCTGGGCTGGTAGCCGGCCGACCAGACGTCACCGCTGTCCGCGTCCCGCAGGTAGATGAACGAACCCCAGCCGTCAGAGGTCGCGTCCTCCCGCCAGCGGGTCACGGCCAGGTTGCCCCAGCGGCTGAAGCCGGCGCCGGCGGCGGTGACCATCACCGTGTAACGGCCGTTGGACAGGAGGTGGGTGCGGGGCGTGATGTCGTGCGGCGATTCGAAGTGGCGCAGCGTCGGCGGGACGAGGTCTCGGACGAGTGCGGCCACCCGCACCTCCTCGGCCCGCGGCCGGGCCACCGCTACCGCGCGCGGCGTTCGTTCCTGGAGGAGGAGCTCGGCGGCCTGGATCAGCGGCTGGGCGTGAAAGCGTCTCCGGGTCACGCCGTCGTGAACCACGTTTCCCAGGGCGACGACGGTCATCCCCTGATGGTGGGCCATGTAGGCCCGGACCACGGCCACCTGGTCCCCCTCCGGCAACCTCGACGGGGTGTAGTCGAGGGCTTCGTAGAAACCGTAGGCGCCCCGTGCCCCAGCCTCCTCGAGGCGGACGAAGTTCTCCACCGCGTCCTTTGGGTCGATCATGGCGGCGAGGGCGGTCGCGTAGGGCGCCACGACCACGGCTTCGCCGAGGCCCCGTTTGAATCCCAGACCGGGAACGCCGAAATCGGAGTACTGATACGTGAAGTGCACGTCGCGCACGTTGTAGGCCGACTCGGAGACCCCCCACGGGACCTTGCGGTCCGCGCCGTATCGGATCTGGTACTCCACCACCAGTCGGCAGGTGAGGTCGAGAAGGCTGTGGGCGGGCTGCCGCATCACCAGCAGCGGCATCAGGTACTCGAACATCGACCCCGACCAGGAGACGAGGGCCGCGCCGCGCCCACCGGCGTCAGCGCTCGGCCGAGCCGGAACCAGTGCCGGGGTGACACGTCGCCCTTGGCGATGGCGACAAAGCTCGCCAGCCTGGCCTCCGATGCCAGCAGGTCGTAGCAGCTGGGATCGAGCATGCGATCGGCGACGCGGTAGCCGATGGAGAAGATCTTGCGCGAGGAATCGAAGAGAAACCGGAAGTCCATGGCCTCGACCATCGCCTCGGCGCGCCACGCGAGGTCGACGAGGTGGTGCGCGAGGGTCGTATCCGGCCGCCCGGTCTTGCCCAGACCTTCAAAGATGAGCGCCGCTTCGATGTCCCGGGCGTGGCTCCGGATCGAGCTCCGAACGGCCTTCGCCCAGACCAGAGCCTCAGCCGCGGCCTCGTCGCCGACCTCGTCGGCGAGGGTCGAGGTGATGTCCACGAGCCGTTCCGCCCGGGTGCCGAGCTCTTCAAGGCGCCGGACCCAAGCGGACCCAACGTTCGGGGAGATCGTCAGAAGGGCCGACATCCCTTCAGCGGCCTCGCGGAGCTGTTCCGCCACGATGCCCTGCGCACGCTGCAGAGGCCCGGTCCGCTCCACCGATTCGAGCACCAGGCGGACGGCGTCCCCGATGCCCGACAGGGTTCCGGGACCGAAAGGAAACTGGCGCGCGAGCTCGCGGCACGTCTGGGCGACGGCAATCAGGTGTCCGGCGAGATTGCCGCTGTCGACGGTGGAAACATAGATCGGCTCCAACGGCCGCAGGTCCCGGGTGTCGTACCAGTTGCAGAAGTGGCCTTGAACCCGGTGCAGTTCGGCCATGGTCGTCAACGTGGCCTCGAGCCGGTCCGCGGTGTCCCGAAGGCCGATCCAGCCGAAGTCGTGGGCGCTCACCGTGCTGAGCAGATAGAGGCCGATGTTGGTCGGCGAGGTGCGGTGCGCCCGGACGGGCTCGGGGTCCTCCTGAAAGTTGTCCGGTGGCAGAGCGTGCTCCTCGTCGTCGACGAAGGTCTCGAAGAAACGCCATGTGCGGCGGGCGACGAGCCGCAAGAAGCCCGTCTCCCGGGCGGACAGGGCCGATAACGCCGCGACCTTCGAGGGCGTGCTGATGCGCAGAGCGAGGGCGGGCGCCAGCCCCCAGAGGACTATGAACGGGGCCGCCACGGGAAGGGCTTCCGGCTTGACCGCCAGGCACAGCGCTCCGGTGCCCAGAGCCACCAACACGCCCCAGCGGAGGTCGCGGTAGAACGCCCGCAGCGTCAGGGTGGCTCCGTAGCCGGCCTGTGCCGCCGTCACCCACTCGAGGAGGTTCCGCCGTCTCAGGTAGACCCGCCCGATCGTGCGCGCGACGGCATCCGTCATCAGCCACGCCTGATCGGCGAGCATGGTGATGGCGAGCACCGTCTGCGACGAGGCGACGAAGATGTCGCGGACCACCGCGCGCAGATGGCTGCGTTTGGAGATCCGCGACCGCCGCGGAGTCAGGTTGTCGAGAACCGGGATGAAGGCCGGCACAGCGATCGAACCCACGATCAGCGCGGCCCACGCCAGCGCAGGGACACCGGGCAGAGTCCAGGCGGCCACCGCCACCAGCAGCGACGACGGCGCGACAAGGCTTCGACGGAGGTTGTCCACCATCTTCCACCGACCCACGGTGGGAATGCGGGCCGACTGCTTCTGTCCGGCGGCGTCCCGCGCGCGGCCCAGAATCCACGGCAGGAGCTGCCAATCGCCCCGCACCCACCGGTGGTGGCGGCGGGCAGCCACCTCGTAGTTGGTGGGAAACTCCTCGAAGAGATCGACATCGGTCAACAGCCCCGCGTGCGCGAACACGCCCTCGAAGAGATCGTGGCTGAGGATCGCGCTCTCGGGGACCTTGCCCTTCAGCGCGGCCTCGAAGATGTCGACGTCGTAGATCCCCTTCCCGGTGTACGAGCCCCCCTCGAAGAGGTCCTGGTAGACGTCGGAGATCGCGGCCGCGTAGGGGTCCACGCCGCCGGGGCCGGAGACGATCCGTTGGTAGGCCGTGCTGCGGGGGCCGGTCGGCAGCGATGGCGTGATCCGGGGCTGCAGGATCCCGTAGCCGCCGACGACCCGCCCCATCCGCGGTTCGAAACGCGGCCGGTTGAACGGGTGCGCGATCGCCCCGATCAGACGATAGGCGGCCCCCTTGGGCAGTCGGGTATCGGCATCCAGGGTGATGACGTAGCGAACCCCCTCGGGCACCGCGGGCGGCTGTCCGTTGATCGGAACGAACGTGGTGTCCGTCTCGCCGCGCAGCAGGCGGTTGAGCTCGTGGAGCTTGCCCCGTTTTCTCTCCCACCCGATCCACTTGCCTTCACCCTCGTTCCAAAGGCGCCGCCGGTGCAGCACGAAGAACCTTGGCCCTCCTCCGGGCGGTCCCTTGTAGATGTCATTGAGGCGCGCGATCCCGTCGACCAGGGCGGCGAGGAGCTCGTCGTCTCCGGGACAATGTTCACTGCTCGCGTCCGTCCAGTCGGAGAGCAGGGCGAAGTGGAGGTGTCCTTCGGAGTTCGCCAGGAAGTGCACCTCGAGCCGCTCGAGCTGCTCGTCGATGTCGGCCAGGCCGGTGAGAAACGTCGGCACGACGACCATGGATCGAAGCTCCGGAGGCACGCCCCGTGAGAGCCCGAGCTTGGGGTACAGCCTGGGCTCAACGAGCATCGTCACCAGACGATGCACCAGGGCGACAGCGATCTCCGAGGCGGGAACGACGCCCAGGATCCCCAGCAGGACGACGACCGGGAGGGCGGCCCCGGCCGCCCAGGTCAGGAACAGGAAGGGGGAGAGCAGGACGGCGGTGAGGCCGGCGATCGCTCCCAGGTAGCCGATGATCGCGTGCGCACGATAGAAGCGGCGGAGTCGGACTCGCAACGGAACACGGAAGCCCAGACGCTTCTCGAACGCCGGCCGCCCCTGGGACAGGAGATAGTACGCCGGATACGCCTCGGCGGGCCGGCGAACGCCGGTACGCTCCGGGGCGCTCTCCGGTGAGTTTGCCCCGACCTCACCCGCCCCCCCGCTGCCGGCACCGGCATCCGGCGAGTCTTCCGCGCCCGTGTCGCGGGCCAGGCGCAGGGCCTCCTGTGCCACCTCGAGCTCCGAATGTTCCGAGCACCGGGAGAGCAGCTCGATCTGGGCGCGGCACTTGATCCGCGTCTCGGAGTCCATCTCTGCGAACCCCGGGACCACTCGGAGGGTCTCGTCCACGAGGCTGACGGACTCGAAAAAGCCGGTCCAGTCGACCGAGGACATCCACTGCATGCTGGTGATGATGTTGCTGACGGTGACGTTGGCCGCGCCCTGGGCGTGCTGCTCCCGGGCGACCACCTCGTCGGCCGACGACCCCTGGGCGCTCAGCATCTCGTTGAGCCGATTCAGGACCGGTACGACCGAAGGGTCCTGGTCACGAAGCCGCTGAAAGAGCTGCATGGCGAACGCGTCGGCCAGCGGGCCGTCGCCAAGGCGCCGCAGCACGTCCTTCACCGGTTCCATCGGCCATCCGCTGAGACCGAGCAGACGGTCCGCCAGCTCGTCGGCCGCGGCCCGCGCCTGACGTGAACGGACGATCAGCCGTGCCAATCGCCGCAGGTTCTCCACCAGGACCACTCGGAGATGGATGGCGATCGCCCAGCCCTCGCCGATGGTCAGTGGCTGCACGCGCTGGTAGGCGCGGACGAATCGCTGCAGCGTCTCGAGTTGGAACCGGCTGTCGGTGTGGGCGACGTAGGCCCAGGCGAGCCCGTAGACACTGGGGTGCCCCGCGAGGTGGCCCTCCGCAATCTTGGGCAGCAGGCGGTAGTAGCCCTTCGGGAGGTGGTCCCGGATGTCCCGGATCTGTTCGTCGACGATGTGAAAGTTGTCGAGGAGCCACTCAGCGGCAGGTGTGATCTCCCTCTTCTCCCGCACCGTCTCGGCAGTGTCCCGATACGCGGTCAGCAGGACCCGCGCGTTGTCGTCGATTCGGGCGAGGAGGTTCAGTCCTTGAGAGGGCTTCGCCGTCGCGCGCTGGGCCGCGGCCAGGCTCTCGGCGTGCTGCTCCAGGCGGTCGATGCCGAAGATCTCGGCGCGGATCGGGGCGTCTACGTGAGGAGGCGCCGCCATGACGTCGTCCACGCCGCGCACCTTCAGCTCTCGTTCCGGATGTTCCTCATTGGAAGGTACCTCGAAGAGATCTTACTCGAGTTCCAGTCTCGAGGGTATTCGGCTGGATCCGCTCTTGAATCGGCAAAAAACGGCGTCAGTAACGGTGCCAGGAGAAACTTTCTTAACTTTCTCATGAAAGGGTGCTGGGCAGGGGAGGGGAGTCTTGCCCAGGCTTCGTCGCGAGATGATCGAAGGCGGTCTGTACCATGTGTACAACAGGTTCTCGCGTGGCGAGGAGGTGTTCGGCGACCCTGAGGAGGCGATCTGCTTTCGGGTCTCGAGAGGCAGGATCTTCGGCCGGGGCAGTTCATCGCCCTGGCATGCGAGTGCCTGGGGGCGGATCCTCGTGACGTCGCAAGCCGGCGGCAAGACAGGGAGAACCGGTCGACTCAGACGGTTGATCGCGTCATGCGGGATCGAGCGGTGGGGTCAACGGGCCGAGGATTGGCGACGGTGCTGAGGAAGCATCCGGTCGTTGTGAGTCGATGGGTCGGCGAAGCGAGTCGCATCAGAAGTGAGGATCAAGCCTTCGCCGACGAGCTCGATGCTCTCGATCAGGCCATGGCAAAGAAGGCGATCGAACGCCTTGAAGATTTCCGTGCCTCAAAGCAAGAAAGTTAAGAAAGTTTCTCTTGGCACGGTTCGGCACTGTTCTTGACACCAGCCCTGGAATGAACAGATGATCAGTGCACCCATCTGAAGATGATGACGTACCGTTTTTGAGGGGGCTGCTGTTGAATAGGAACCTGCCCAGAGGGCATGCAGTAGATGACCATGTCATTGTGGTGTGGCGTCACTGTGGCCCTCCCCCGGAGAATGAGAGGCGATCGGGGAATGACGCCGGACGCCACCCCACCCTTCGACCTTACCGGCGGGATCCTTCGATCTCGTCAGGGAGATCGGAATCGTGCTCGGGAGGCTAAGCTTGGCGTCAACCTCCGCCTGAACATCGCCCACATCCTGCTGCGGCGGGCGAACAAGATCCGGACGGTTCACGCATCGTGTGCGGTGGAAGGCAACACGCTCACGGCCGAGCAGGTGGAGGCCGTGCCGATCGAGGGGCGGCGGGTCCCGGGACCTGTCCCAGGAGATCCGCGAGGTGCAGAACGCACTTCGAAGCCTCTCAACGAACTCGAAGAGTGGGACCCGGCGGCAAGCGGCGACCTCAAGGACCTGCTCACGGCGTGCTGATGGCAGGGTTGGTCGATCAGCCCGGTGGCTTCATCGAAGGGCGGCGGGCATCGCAGGCGCCGCCGAGGTCGTCCACGTGGCGCCACCCGCCGACCGGGTGCCGTTCCTGGTCGACGACCTCCTCGATTGGTTCGTCAGGCCAACATCCATCCCCTGATCAAAGGGTGCGTGGTGCACTACGAGCTGGAGTTCATCCATCCCTTCGTCGATGGCAACGAGGAGGCTCGGAAGGCTCTGGCAAACGCTGATCCTCAGTCGTCGGAATCCGGTTTGCCTGTATTGCTGGTGGAGCACGTTGATCCGAAACCGCCAGGAGGCGTACTCTGGGCGTTGCGAGAGTCGGACTCCGCCGGGCGATCGACCCCGTTCATTCGATTCATGTTGAGGGCAATCCGAGATTCTCTCGATGAGCTTGCCCTTGGAAGACGAGGATACGGCCGCGACCCCCCAAGTGACCCCCAAGTCAAACGTCTGCTCGCAGCGTGTGAGGGGGAGTTTTCGCGGGCAGAGCTGCGCAGGAGCGTCTCGGTCTTATGGATCGCAAGCACTTCCGTGCCTCGTACCTGTTGCCGGCCCTTGATGCCGGTCTGATTGAAATGACCATCCCCGACAAACCGCGCAGCAGCGCCCAGCGCTATAAGAGTAAGCCTTTTGGTTACAGGTCCCGACGAGCAGGCCTTCGAGGAATGAGGTGTCCCTCGACGCTGTCGCATATAGGGCACGAACCAGTACTACTCTGAACGTTGCTAACAATTATGTGAACGTTGCGGCTGGGCGCATCGGTACCGGTTGCGATTTGTAGCGCCCACGTCCAGGCTTCGCTTTCAGCTACGCCCTGGCAAGCTCGTGGGAGATGGAACCAACCCGCAGCAGCTCACCGTTCAATCGCAGGCGGGACGCCCGCGCTACAAAGGACCGGACGAGAACCAGGTTTTGGAGAACCCCCCAATGACAAACCCCCATCTCACCTGGCGCGGAGCAGCCTGCGGGGCTGCGGGGTCGAAGGGTCCCCATCACTCGGACGCGCTGCTTTCCTTCATCGTCGCCCTGAGCTTCGGGGGATTCTTCGACTCGCTACGCTCGCTCAGAATGACAAACTCACCGTCACCCTGCGCGAACGAGTCCGACGAGTGAGTCGGAGGTCCCTCCCCGGGTCGGACGAGCGCTACTGTCCTCATTGTCGCTCTGAGCTTCGGGGGATTCTTCGACTCGCTACGCTCGCTCAGA
>CAVQSH010000005.1:0-490951 GCA_963715835.1 uncultured Alphaproteobacteria bacterium
TGATGATCGGCATGGGCGTGTCGGAAACAACGCTGGGCACTACCGTCGGCAATCTCGGTATGACAGACGTCAATTTTCCCCGGCCGGTCTTTCACGGCGATACGCTGCATTCTCGCACAACGGTGCAGTCCAAAAGGGAAAGCCGGTCGCGGCCTGCAAACGGTATCGTCGTCTTCCTGCATGAAGCGTTCAACCAGAACGATGAGCTCGTTGCGTCCTGTGTTCGGACTGCACTGATGCATAAGCGGCCCGAAGCGTGATGCCGTCGATCGTACGCTCGATCCTATTCGTACCAGGTGACAGCCCGCGCAAAATCGAGAAAGCCACTGAGAGCGGCGCCGATGCCGTCCTTTTAGACCTTGAGGATTCGGTTCATGCTGATGCAAAAGAGGTCGCGCGTCGCAATACTTCTGAGGCTCTGGGCCAGCCACGCGCGCTTCGTACCTTCGTCCGAGTAAACAGCCTTGACTCCGGTCTGATCGAAGCCGATCTCAATGCAATCGCCGCGACCGCACCAGAAGTAGTGATGCTGCCAAAATGCGCCTCGCTCGCCGATATCGAGGCCGTCTCGCGCCTGATGGCAGAGCGTGGCATGACCGAAGAGAGTTGCCGCCTGCTGCCTGTTGCAACCGAGTCAGCTGTTGCAGTTCGCAACTTGATGCGATCGGACTGGTCCCATCCGCGGCTCTACGGCTTGACTTGGGGGGCTGAGGACATTGCTGCAGACATCGGCTCTCTGACAAATCGCGAAGAGGGCGTCTATACTGGCGTGTTCCAGCTGGCGCGCGACGTCTGCCTTTTGGCGGCACGCGAAGCCGGAGTTTATGCCATCGACACAGCCTTCGTAGACATTCGCGACACCAAGGGCTGCGCTGCCGAAGCCGCGCGTGCTTTCCGCGCTGGCTTCGACGGCAAGCTGGCCATCCATCCATCGCAGGTGCCAGTAATCAATGCCGCTTTTACGCCTGACGCAGCGCAGATTGACTGGGCCAAACGCGTCCTTGCCGCGCTGGAAGAAACGGGAGAGGGTGTTGCGCAGCTCGATGGGCGAATGATCGACATGCCGCACCAGAAAAGCGCGCTTAAAATCATGCAAGCAGCCAATATCGCAAACTATTCCGGCACCACGGAGGACCCATGAAAGCGAGCGACAAGGTCATCATCTCCTGCGCAGTCACAGGGTCAATCCACACGCCGACCATGTCACCGCATCTGCCAGTGACCCCCGACGAAATCGCTGCGGACGCGATAGCCGCCGCACAGGCGGGCGCCGCCATCCTGCATCTTCACGCACGCGATCCTGAAACCGGCCGACCTGACCAAGATTTGCGCTCTTCCGCCAGTTCGTGCCGCGCATCCGGGATGCTTGCGATGCGATCATCAACATCACCACGGGCGCAGGGCTCGGAATGAGCATGGAGGAACGGCTTGCCGCCGCCTCCGATCTGCAGCCGGAGATCGCATCCATGAACATGGGTTCCATGAACTTCAACATCTCCGGGGCAGCAGCGAAGTTCGAAACTTTTCGGCATGACTGGGAACGGCCCTATCTCGAAAACACCCGGGACTTCATCCTTTCGAACACCTTCCTTCAGATCGAGACGGCAATGCGACGGCTCGGAGAGGACGTTGGCGCACGGTTCGAGTTTGAGTGTTATGATATCGGCCATCTCTACAACCTCGCCCATTTCGTCGATCGCGGTATGGTTCGCCCTCCCTTCTTCATACAGGGGATTTTCGGCATCCTCGGCGGACAGGGGCCGGAGATCGAGAACCTGATGCACTTCAAAGCGACCGCGGACCGGCTGTTCGGAGACGATTACTACATGTCCGTCCTCGGAGCCGGGCGCCACCAGATGCGACTTGTCACGCAAAGCGCTCTGCTCGGCGGGCATGTGCGTGTGGGGCTTGAGGACAGCCTCTTTCTCAGCAAGGGAGAGATGGCGCGCAGCAATGCCGATCAGGTCACCAAAATTGCGCGTATCCTGAAAGAGCTTTCACTGACGCCCGCGACACCTGACGAAGCCCGGGCGATGCTGCAAACCAAGGGCGCGGCACAGGTCGCTTTTTAGCAACTGTGTCTCTTGGAGACTGATTTAGAACTATTTGAGCGGTGGTGTCAGACGAATTCGAACCAGTCTCAGCTAGGACAGTGACGCTGTCCCTCATGCCGCGCAGAGACCGCGCCACTCGATCAGAGCGGCGGTGCGGTTCAGCTTGAAGATGTTGCGACTGGAGAGGCTGCGTTCCTGGTTGAAGTGGTTGTAGACGGAGGCGTGGATGGATGCGAATTTCTGAAGACTTCGCGTGCGCCGGAACCTAAGCATGGCTCGTTCTCGTCGACGGAATGGCAGGTGTGAATTTTCAGCCCTGTTGTTCGCCCACCGACCGTTTTCCTGGCGATCAGTTGCACCGAGTTCCCGCAGCGCAGCGCCGTAAGATCTCAGCCTGTCAGTCACGATCAATTCGGGCCGACCGTGCTTCCGCATTGATTTTCTAAAGAATTTCAAGGCGGCCTTCTTGTCACGCGTCTTCGTGACGAAGCTCTCGAGAACTTCTCCCTCATGATCAACCGCTCGCCACAAGTAGTGCCGCTCGCCGTTGATCTTCACGAACATCTCGTCCAAATGCCAGCGCCAGTGGCTGGATTTCATCCTGCTCACGCGGCGCTTTTTGATCTCTGCCGCGAACAGCGGACCGAACCGATGCCACCAATATCGAACAGATTCATGGCTCACGTCGATCCCACGTTCATGCAGCAGATCTTCAACGTTCCGCAGAGAGAGCGGAAAACGAACATACATCATCACTGCAAGGCGGATAATTTCCGGGCTCGTCTTGAAGTAGCGAAATGGAGAGCAATTGGTCATCCTGAAAAGCTACGAAACCGCCCTGCCCTCCTCAAGCCAGTTTCCTTTGACAGTGCCCGTCAGGCGGCTACCTCAAAAAGCCCCAGTCGCGCCAAAAGTGTCTGAGGTCAGCGGTTATGGGTCAGTTTAGGTATATTTGAAAGACTTTTCAATGCTATGAGCGGGGACCCAGACCTTGCACACGTGCTTATCGACGGTACCACCGCTCAGGTTCACTTAAAGGCAACTGGCGCAAAAGAGGGAATTACGCTCAGGCCATCGAGCGTTCGCGCGGCGGGATGACGACCAAGATCGTCGCAGCCCTCATCGCTTCATTATGATTGTCCACAGACCCTAGCTTGAAAAATGCTGCGCGCTGATACAGAGCCGCCACACAGGTCCTTGGTCCGCGTTGGATTGATTGGGCATGCAGCAACCCAAACGTCCGCGCGGCGGCGCCATTCGATGGTCATTCAGAAGCTGTCGCAGTCATAGCCCAACCCTATTTGCGCAAAAGACAAGATCGGTGTCTCCTTTTCGACAACAACTGCTCAACAGGAGAGACGGAAATGAAAATTCCCACAAACTTTATCAATGGCGGCATATTGGCCGCATGTCTTGCGGCCTTTGCGCCGCTTGCCGCCTTGGCCGATGACGTGTCCATTCGTCTGGGCCATGTTCTGCCCGAAAGCCACAGTTGGCATGTTGCCACGACCGGTTTTGCCGAAGAGGTCAACACCCGTACCGAAGGCCGCGTGCAGATCGACGTCTTCCCCTCCGGCCAGCTTGGCAGCGAGAAGGAAGTGATCGAGGGTCTGCAATTCGGGTCAGTTCAGGCCGGCCTCATCGGATCGGGTTCGTTCCAAGGGATCGAGCCGCGCATTGGGATCATCGAAATGCCCTATGCTTGGGGCGCACGAGATCAGGCTTTTGCAGCGCTTGACGGCGAACTGGGCGCGGCGCTGGCCGATATGCTGGACGCCAAGGGCATCAAGGTTCTGGGCTGGTGGGAAAACGGGTTCCGTAACATCACGAATAATGTGCGCCCGATTGTAGAGCCCGCCGATCTGGCCGGTCTCAAGATCCGCGTGACACCTGACAAGGTCCGTCTTGCCACATTCGAAGGACTGGGCGCTGAGCCCGCGCCGCTGTCGTTCGGTGAGCTATATTCAGCGCTTCAGCAGGGTCTGTTCGACGCACAGGAAAACCCGCTGGCAATCATCTACTCCGCCTCTTTTTTCGAGGTGCAGAAATATGTCTCACTCTCCGAGCACATCTGGGGTGCTGCAACACTGACCATGTCGAAATCGGTCTGGGACAAGATCTCGCCCGAAGATCAGGCCATCGTGTCGGAAGCGGCGACATCGTGGGGTCTGAAACAGCGCGACATGGTCGCGGCGGCCAACGATGAGTTGATCGCCCAGCTGAAGGAAAAGGGCATGGAATTCAACGAAGTCGACAAAGCCGCTTTCATCGAGGCGGTTGCACCGATCTGGGAAAGCCAGAAGGATGTCTATGGCGAAGAGCTGCTGTCCATCCTGAACACGTACCGCAAATGACCCTGCGGCCGGAAATAACTGAAGTTGCATCGGTGGAATCGGTGCAACTTTACGACTTCACCCAAAAGGTGCTGTTTTCCCCGGCGGCCCGCGGCGAAGGCTATATCAAGCTGACCGTGACCACCGGGAAAAAAGGCGCGCGGTCCACCGCGCACAGCCACCCCCGTGACGAAGTGACCCTGACCCTTAAGGGTGAGGCAATCCTGCGGGCCGGAGGAGAAGAATTCCACATGACCGAAGGCACCGCTGTCCGTCTGCCACCGGGGCTCAATCACACGGTCGAGGTGATCTCGGACGAATGGGTGGTTGTGGCCGCGTATTGCGACGAATGCATGTTGTGCCGCGGCCCCGAAGGGATCCTGAAACCATGAAACTATCAGACGGCTCACTGCGCGCGGCCACGGATATAGACCGCGCAGCGCGCTGGTTTGGCGCAGCCCTGGTGGTGGGCTTTGCGGTTATGATCGTCTACGTCGTTATTTCGCGACACTTGTTTTCATCTACACCCCGTTGGGCCGAGGAACTGCCGCGCCTGTTTCTGGTTTGGCTGACATTCATCGGCGCGGTCTCCGGTTTTGTACGCGGCAGCCATTTCCGTGCAGGGCTGCTCGACCTGATCACGTTGCCACCGATGTTGCGCACGGCACTGGCGGCGCTGGCATGGCTGGCAAGCTTCGTCTTCCTTGCCGTCTTCATCGCCACCGGCGCACGCCTGACCGGGATCACATGGTCGCATGAAACCACGGCTCTGTCGTTGCCGCAGGGCTTGTTCTACCTGTCCCTACCAGTCTGTTGCGGCCTGGCCCTTCTCGGCCTCATCCTGAAAGGTGGCCGCACATGAGCATCGCCCTTATCCTCCTTTTGCTGGCTTTCGTCGTACTGGTCCTTATCGACGCGCCAATTGCCGTCGCGCTTGGGCTATCGTCAATGTTCTATCTTCTGATCGCCGACAGCGCGCCGATGATCGTCGTAGCGCAACGCGCTGTGGCGGGGATCGACAGCTTTACTCTTCTGGCCATTCCACTGTTTCTGCTGGCGGGTCTGCTAATGGTGCACGGCGGATTGGCCCCGCGCATTATCGCGCTTTGCGCCGCGGTGATTGGACGACGTACGGGCGGGCTGGCGATGGTGATGATTGTCGCCTGCATGATGTTCGGCTCGCTGTCCGGCTCGGGTGTGGCGGACGTCGTGGCCATTGGCACAATGATGCTGCCAGCGATGCGCGATCAAGGATATGCGCCGGGGTTCAGTGCCTCGGCCTTGGGCTGCGCCGGGTCGTTGGGCACCGTTATCCCGCCATCGATCGTTCTGATCGTCTATGGCACCGCCACCAATAGCTCGATCGGCCAGCTTTTCGTCGCAGCAATCATCCCCGGCATCCTTCTGGGCCTTGGCCTGATGCTGGTGGCGTGGTGGATTTCACGCCGCAACGGATGGCAGGGCGGCGAGCCGTTTTCCTGGGGTGAACTCGGGCGCGCCGCAAAGGGCTCGATCCTCGCCATGTTCGCCCCCGTCATCATCGTGGGGGGGATCCGACTTGGCTTCTTCACGCCGACGGAAGCAGCCGGGATCGGCGTGACCTATGCGCTATTCATCGGGATCTTCGTTTACCGCGCTCTGAGCATGAGGGTGCTCGCCAAGTTGCTGCGGGAGACCACTGAGATGACCGGCGTGATTCTTCTTGTCATTGCTTCGGCCTCTGTCTTCGGTTGGATTCTTGCCGCCGAGCAGGTGCCGCAGATGGCCGTGGCTGGCATTACGCAGGCAACAGAAAGCGGCACTGTGGCGCTCTTGATCATGATGGCGATCCTGCTGATCCTCGGGACCTTCATGGAAAGCATCGCGATTATCCTGATTCTTGCGCCGGTGTTCCTGCCGATCCTCAGCCATTACGGCATCGACCCAGTCTACTTCGGTGTCTTGCTGACCATCAACCTTGCCATCGGGGCGAACACGCCACCGCTGGGCATCGATCTGATGGCGGCCTGCCGTGTCGGTCAGATCCCTATGAGTGCCTCGTTCAGATATCTCCTGCCATTTCTGGGCGCAATGACCGGTGTCCTGTTCTTGCTGGTGCTGTTTCCCGCGTTGATTACTGAACTTCCAGCGATCCTGTTCTGATCACGGATCACTCAATAGAAAGAAGCTTCCATGCCGTTCACACCTGACACCCGCGTCAACCTTGACCGTTTCTGGTCCACCATTGAGGCCTCTGCCGAAATCGGGATCGGGCGCCCCGGTGGCCTGTCTCGTCTGACGCTGAGCGATGATGACCGCGCCATGCGCGACCTGTTCTGCACATGGTGCAAAGACGCCGGGCTGACGATCGAGGTAGACGAGGCAGGCAACATCTTCGGGCACCGCGATGGAACGGATAATTCCCTGCCGCCGGTCCTGATCGGCAGCCATCTGGACACCCAGATCAACGGTGGCCGCTTTGACGGGATTGCAGGTGTGCTCGCGGGGCTGGAGGTAATCCGCATCCTGAATGACGCAGGCCATGTGACGAAACGCCCGATCGTTGTCGTCGACTGGACCAACGAGGAAGGCGCGCGGTTTTCGCCGCCTATGGTCGCCTCGGGCTGTTTCGTCGGCAAATACACGATTGACTGGGTGCACGACCGGATCGGAGACGATGGCCCCCGCTTTGGCGATGAGCTGGAGCGGATCGGCTACAAGGGCACGCGTGAATGCAAAGCCGGTGAGATCGACGCATATTTCGAATTGCATATCGAACAAGGGCCCATTCTGGATGCGGAAAACCGTCAGGTGGGCATCGTCACAGGCGGCTATCCGGTACGTGGGATGCGCGCCTCGTTCAAGGGCCAGACCGCGCACACCGGCCCAACGCCGATGGACCTGCGCAAGAACGCGCTGGCGGCCGGCGCGCGCTGGCTGACGGCGGTGGATGATATCGGCTGGGACTTCGCGGTGCATGATGGAAAGGCCACTGCCGCGCGCTTGACAGCATGGCCCAACAAACCCGGCATTCTGTCAGATACGGCCGAGGCGGTCTGCGACGTGCGCCATCCTGATCCAATCACTACCCGCGCAATGGCCGAGAAAATGCGCCGCGCTCTCTACGAATCTGCGGCCCGTTGTGGCTGTGAAGCGGTGATCGAGGATGAATGGGAATGGGGTGGCGATATCTTCGATCACGAGATGATCGATAGCATCCGCGACGAGGCGGTCCGCATGGGCTTCAACTGGCGCGATATCAAAAGTCAGGCGGGCCATGACGCCTATTTCCTTGCAACGCACTGCCCGACAGCAATGATTTTTGCGCCCTGCAAAAACGGTATTACCCACAACAATGAGGAAAACTGCACGCCCGAGGATTTCGTCGCCGGTCTGAACATCCTCCTGCATGCCGTGGTCACAAGAGCGGACCGATGAGCACATTGATCGGACATGAAGAGCTTGAGGCCGCTCTGGACTGGCCCGATCTGATCGGGCAGTTGCGCGACTGGTATTGCGGCAACGCGGTGCAGGCGCCGAACCGGCAAGTGCTGAGCATCGCCCAGCCCGATGGCAGCGAAGCCTCGCTTCTGATCATGCCAGCCTGGGTTTCGGGCAAGAGCATCGGCGTCAAGGTGGTAACTTTCTTTCCCGGCAACGCCGCCAAGGACCGGCCGACGATCAATGCGGGCTACCTTCTGTTTGATGGCGACACCGGCCAGATGCAGGCGGCGCTGGACGGTGATGCACTGACCGCACGGCGGACTGCGGCTGCCTCAGCGTTGGCGGCAGATTACCTTGCGCGCAAGGATGCCCGTAATTTGCTGATCGTCGGCACCGGGCAATTATCGCTCGCCGTCGCTGCGGCGCATTGTACGGTGCGGTCTTACACGTCGCTTTCGATCTGGGGGCGCAACAGCGACAAGGCAGCGGCTGTTGCCGAAGCGCTGAGGACACAGGGCCTGCCCGCGCACGCCGCGCGTGACCTCGAAGCGGCGTGCCGCATGGCGGATGTGATCAGCACCGTCACCGCCTCGACACGACCCATCATCCGTGGCGCATGGCTCAACCCCGGCAGCCATCTCGACCTGATCGGGGCGTTCAAGGGCGACATGCGCGAGAGCGACGATCAGGCGATCACACAGGCCGAGGTTTTCGTCGACCAGCGCGCCGGGGCGTCGCTTGCGGGAGACCTTGCCCAACCGCTTGAGGCTGGGCGGATCACGCCAGAGCACATCCGCGCCGATCTTGCCGAATTGTGCCAGGGCGCGCATCGCGGTCGCAACGATAAAAGTGCCCGCACTGTGTTCAAATCCGCCGGCATGGCGCTTCAGGATCTGGCAGCGGCCACTCTGGCCCGCGATCACGCCATTTCAGGGTAAAGCGCCAAAAGCTCCTGCGCGATATCGACAAATTTCTGCTCTGCGGGCGACAGCTTTTCCCTCGGGGCATGGACCAGATAGACATCGGCGCCAATCGTCTCGTCCGTGATCTTGAGCGGCCAGAGATCACCGCGCCGAATATCGCCCTGTGCGGCCATCAAGGGCAGGATGCCAATGCCCAGACCGGCCACGATCATCCGTCGGATCTCTTCAATGTTGGTGCTTAGCCCAATGATCCGGTCACCAAGCCGCGTGCCTTCGCGCAGCACCGACATTGGCTCAAGCCCCATTCCTTCGGTCGCGCAGGCAAACGAGATAAATGGCTCGCGCTGAAGATCGCGCAGTTCGACCGCTTCTTGCCCGAAGAGTGGATGTTCGGATCCGCAGAAAACGCCAAATTCTTCACGAAACAGCCGGACCGAAGGCAGGTTGACCAATGGCTTGGTGAGCAGGCAGAAACCAAGAGTCGCTTTGCCCTGCTGAATATTACGAACGATAATCTGGCTGTTTTTCACCTCGCTCTGGAAGGTCACAGAGGGGTGGCGCTGGTGATAGAGCCGCAGCACTTCGTCCAGCATCGGCGAGGCGAGGTTCGAAATAATCTGATACCGAACCTGCCCGCGCTCCTCATCTTCGGCATCGCGCACCAAAAGAGTGATCCGTTCGGCGCTGTGGAAAATGTCGCGACACTCCTGAAAAATCTTGTCGCCGCGCGTTGTAAGTTCAAAGTGCCGACTGTCGCGGAACACCAGTTGGCACTCCAGTTGAAGCTCCAATCTCTGCAGAGCGTTACTGACCGACGGCTGGCTTAGGCCCAGCCGTTTGGCGGCCTTGGTGATGCTCTGTTCCTTGGCGATCATGTAGAACATGCGTAACAAGTTCCAGTTCAGGTCTGTCTGCGGTATGGACTCCATCGGTGGCGTCTCGGCTTTTGTTGCATTTGAAGCGAAAGTACCCGGCATTGTGGCGTTTTCAGAATAGCACGACTTTATGTTTGGCATACCCCCTCGCTATGGTGCCAAGCTGTGCGTTTGGAACGAGTTTCGCTAAGCTTGCTTAAGTATTAATCAGAAAGCGAGAAGCATGAGCATCACCCGCCTACACCCCGGCCCGCGCATGAGCCAGGCCGTCCTCCACAACAACACCGTTTATCTGGCCGGTCAGGTCGGCACACCGGGTGCCGATGTGGCCACCCAGACTCAGGATTGTCTGATGTCGATCGATAAACTGCTAGAGGAAGCAGGCAGCAGCAAGTCCAGGTTGTTGCAGGTGATCATCTGGCTGTCAGATATGGCTGATTTCGCTGAAATGAACGCCGTATACGATGCCTGGATTGACCCAGCCAACCCGGCGGCGCGCGCTTGCGGTGAAGCAAAGCTTGCAACGTCCGACTACAAGGTAGAAGTCATCGTCACTGCAGCGATCTGATCCATACTATGGGCCGGGACTATGCTTATCATATTCCCGACCTATTTGACGTCGGCCCTTCCGCGAAGTCTTGTTTTGGGAGCAAACAAACCGTCAGGACAGGGCATGACATATCCGCTTGATCTCTCGGACGTGGAAACAGCGACGTTAGGGCATTTCCTGGAAACAGGTTTTATGGCCCCTTCAATACAGGCACTGTTCGCGGATCGACGGATTTTTGGCCCTGCCCTGACCCTTCGTATGCAAGGCGACGACGGAGCGGCGCTGGTCGATGCGTTGTCTGTGGCTGAACCGGGACAGGTGATTGTGGTGGACCGCTGCGGCGACCTGCGTCATGCGTGCTGGGGCGCGGTTACGACCTGCGCCGCTCAGGCACGTGGCGTCGTTGGCGCGGTGATCGATGGTTTTGTCACCGACCGGTCCGCGATCGCTTCGGCGGGTTTCCCGGTCTGGTGTCGGGGGCGGTCACCGATCACCACCAAGCTCCGCGGACTAGGTGGCGATATCAATGTTCCGATCAATTGCGGCGGCGCGAACGTGCGCCCCGGCGATATCGTTCTGGCCGATGAAAGCGGCGTTGTCGTGCTGGATCCCGCTCAGGCCGTGGCCCACGTCGAGCGCGCCCGCAAGATGCAGGAAGACGAACTCGACATACTCGAACGTCTGAAGGCTGGCGAGACACTGGCCGAGATTACCCGTGCATCCAAATTACCCGCTTGAACCGGAAAACCGGCAGGCACCACCCTTCCCTTCCTCCCTAACAACAGAGAGACTCATGACACACACACACACAAAACATTTCCTCACCGGGCTTGCGGCTTTGGCGACAAGCACGGCCCTTCTTCTGGGTAGCCCGGTTCACGCCGACAAGGCCTCCAACACGCTTAACGTGGCCTTCGCAGCCGAGCCCGAGCCGCTGGACACTTACAAGATCGCTGGGCGCGAGGGCCTTATCCTCGCACGCCACATCTACGACGGCCTTCTCTACAAGAACCTCGACACGGGAGAAATCGTGCCCGCGCTGGCGGAATCCTGGGAATTCACCGGCCCATTGACAATGGAATTCGCCTTGCGCAAAGGCGTGAAGTTCCACGATGGCTCAGAATTTTCCGCAGATGACGTTGTCGAGACCTTAAACACGGTGATCACACCAGAATACGGGACCCGCTATTCGATCTCTGTAGACTGGATCGAAAGCGTCGAAAAACTTGATGATTACAAGGTCCGCATCAACATGTCCAAGCCCTTCGCCGGCGCGATCGAGATGCTGGCCGATGCTCTGCCGATCTATCCGCACGCATTCTTTGCCGAAAACGGCTCTGCCGGAATGGCTGCCACACCCATCGGTACCGGGCCTTACAAATTGGTGAACCAGGAACCGGGGATCCGCTACGAGATGGAGCGGTTTGCGGATCACTACGCCGAGAGCCCCAAAGGTGGCGCAACCATCGACAAGATCATCGTGCGCACCATGCCCGAGATGAACACCCAATACGCCGAGTTGATGTCGGGAGATCTTGATTGGATTTGGCGCATTCCCCCGGATCAGGCCGATCGTTTGGAAGGCCGCGTACAGATCATCAGCGCGCCGATCATGCGCATCGGCTACGTCGGCTTCGCCCCCGAGGCTCTGGGCGGTGATAGCCCCATTGCCGATAAACGTGTGCGTCAGGCATTGATCCATGCGACCAATCGCGCTGCGATCGTCGACGCCTTTGCAGGCGGCGCGTCCAAAGTCTTGAATACTCCTTGCAACCCGGCCCAGTTCGGCTGCGAACAGGATGTCACAACCTACGAATACGATCCGGAAAAGGCCAAGGCACTACTGGCCGAGGCAGGCTTTGCCGACGGGTTCGAAATGGAAATGGTCTTTGCCGCGATGCCCCGCCCGACAGCCGAGGCCGTGGCCGCTGATCTCGCCAATGTTGGGGTCACTCTGGTGCTGAACGAACAGCAATATTCGTCTGGCATCGGCAAATGGCGGGCCAAGGAATTGCCAGCCTTTTTCTCGAACTGGGGCAGCTATGGCATCGGTGATGCCGTGTTCATCTTGTCGAACTTCTTTGGCGGCGGGGATGACGATCTGGTGCAGGATTCGGAACTGGTCGATTGGCTGGCAGTCGCAGACACGGCATCTGACCGTGATGTCCGGTCCGAAAACTATTCCAAGGCAGTCAGGAAAATCGCGGACGAAGCGTACTGGATGCCGATGTACAACTTCAACGTCAACTACGGCCTGTCCAACGACCTGAACTTCACACCGCATCCGGACGAGTTCGCCCGTTGGTGGGGCGCCAGCTGGAAGTAAGCTGACCTCGCCCACGAAACGAAGCCGGGCGGCTCCTCCCTGCCGCCCGGCATGCAACCAATGGAAGTTGCGCCATGCTCTCTTTCCTGTCCAAACGTCTGCTAGTTGCCTTCTGCGTGTGCCTGACGGTTTCGGCGCTCAGTTTCGCGCTCATGTTCCTTTCGGGCGATCCGGCCATCGCCATCGCCGGGTCCGGCGGGCGGGCCCAGGATGCCGAGGCGATCCGTATCGCCTATGGTTTCGACCGCCCGATCATCATTCAGTATCTCGACTGGATCGGCAGCGCGCTGACCGGCGATCTGGGACAAAGCATCTATTTCAACGTGCCGGTTACTGAGATCATCGGCAACCGTGTCGGCGTGACGCTGACACTTGGCTTTGTTTCGTTTCTTGTGGCGCTTTCGGTGGCGGTGCCCTTGGGGATTGCGGCGGCACTGCGGCCTAACGGATGGATCGACCGGATCGCCCTTGTCATCGCCGTTTCGGGACAGGCCATCCCCAGTTTCTGGCTGGGTCTCATGGCCATCGTGGTGTTTGGCGTCTGGTACGGTTGGGTTCCGATATCCGGTGCGGAGACATGGCAGGGCTATATCCTGCCGGTGATCGTGCTCAGCTACTACGCCATCCCGGAACTAATGCGGATCACAAGGTCGGGGATGATCGACGTCCTGGCGACTGACTATGTGCGCGCCGCCAAGGCCAAAGGGTTGCCGATGCACCTTGTCATCCGGCGCCACGCGCTTCGAAACGCGATCTTACCGCTGGTATCGCTGGCGGCTGTGCAACTGGGCCAATTGCTTTCGGGCTCCATCGTGATCGAAAGTGTCTTTGCGCTGAACGGATTGGGGCGATTGGCGTGGGAATCCCTTTTGCGCAGCGATCTTCCCGTGGTTCAGGCGATCATCCTAATCCTGTCCTTGCTTTACGTCCTTCTTACCATGCTGGCCGACATACTGAACGCGCTGCTGGATCCGCGCCTGAGAGGAGCGTCCTGAGATGTCCGAAGCCACCGTGGAAACCGCGCGTCCGACTTTCTGGCGCAAGATGCGTGGAAATAGCGGCGTGATGATTGGTGGGTCGCTGCTGACGATCATCATTCTCATTGCGGTGCTGGCACCCCTCCTCGCCCCGCACGATCCGCTGGCACAGGATCTGACCCGCCGTCTCTTGCCACCGTTCTGGCATGACCGCTCCGTACCCGAGCATCTACTAGGCACCGACCATCTGGGCCGGGATTACCTGTCCCGCATGATCTACGGCGCACGTGTCTCGTTGGGTGTCGGGCTGGGTGTTATCCTTGTCTCTGGCACCATCGGCATCACGCTGGGTCTGTTTGCGGGGTATTTCGGCGGCTGGATCGACATGATCATCAGCTTTGTCATCACCACTCGATTGTCGTTGCCTATCGTTCTGGTGGCTTTGGCGGCCGTAGCTTTAGGCGGCGCATCACTGACCACCCTGATCACGGTACTGGGCCTGTTGCTGTGGGACCGGTTCGCCGTTGTCACCCGCGCCGCGACACAAAGCCTACGGCATCAGGAATTCATAATGGGTTTACGCGCTATCGGTGCGAGCCGCGTGCGGATCCTGTTCCTTGAAATCCTACCCAACATGCAGGCCACGATACTTGTCGTCGTCTCGCTTGAGGTGGCCAATGTCATCCTGCTGGAGGCGGCATTGTCCTTCCTGGGTCTTGGCGTACGCCCGCCGACGCCCTCTTGGGGATTGATGATTTCCGAAGGGCGCGACAACATCCTGTTCGACCCTTGGCTGATCGCTCTGCCGGGATCAGCGCTCTGCGTGCTGGTACTTGCGGTGAACCTTTTTGGCGACGGTATGCGCGATATCACGGGACCTGCGAAGAGATGACAGAATTGATGCTGGATATCCGCAACCTTCGGGTTTCGCTGCCTACCGAGCGGGGCATGTTGAACGCAGTGCGTGGCGTCGATCTGCAGATCGCCCGGGGCCATACGCTATGCCTCGTGGGCGAGTCAGGCTGTGGCAAATCGCTGACGGCTACGGCGATCATGGGGCTGTTACCGCGCTACGCGCAGGTCACGGCCGACCGCTTTGAAATGGTCGGTCAGGAATTGACAACCGAAAACAACGCGAAACTCGCGAATATCCGCGGGCGCGATGTGGCGATGATCTTTCAGGATCCGACCAGCGCGCTTAATCCCACGCTGACCGTCGGGCGGCAGTTGACCGAAGGGGTGATGCGTGCCGAAAGACTGAGCCGGAAAGAGGCGGATGCCCGCGCCATCGAGATGCTGGACAGAGTAGGCATCTCCAACCCGGCAGCACGACTGACGCAATACCCGCACGGATTTTCCGGCGGTCAGCGTCAGCGCATCATGATCGCCTCGGCATTGATGGGCCGCCCCAAGCTGCTCATCGCCGATGAACCCACAACCGCGCTGGACGTGACCATTCAGGCGCAGATCCTTGAGCTTCTGGGGGAGTTGCAATCGGATCTCGGATTGTCGCTCTTGCTGATCACCCATGATCTGGGCGTCGTTGCCGCGATCGCAACCGAAGTCGCTGTCATGTACGCCGGGCGCATAGCCGAACAGGCCGCTGGCCAAGGATCTGTTTGCCGCACCGCGCCATCCCTATACCCAAGGCCTTCTCGCCGCGATCCCGGTGCCCGGCGTCACCCCGCGCGGCAGTGAATTGCCCGCCATTCCGGGCCGCGTTCCAGGGTTGATCGGCAAGATGCAAGGTTGCGCCTTTCGGGAACGTTGCGCGATTGCCGGTGCGGAATGCAGCCAAGATCCCGTGCCACGATTTGAGCCCGGCGCAGGGCAATTCGTTGAATGTTTCAAGGCAGCGGAGACGGAAATATGATCCCCCCGATGATCCGATTGACTGGCATCAGGAAAGCCTATCGTCTGCGCCGCGGCATGTTTGCCCCGACCGAGGAACTGGTTGCTGTGAACGACCTGTCGCTCGAAGTGGCCGAGGGCGAAACACTTGGTCTGGTCGGTGAAAGCGGATGTGGCAAGAGCACGGCGGTCAGCATCATGCTGGGGCTGTTGCAGCCCGACGCGGGCGAGGTTGAGATCGCCGGTCAGAAGATCGGCGACATGTCGGTGGCTGAGCGCGTGCTCCTGATCCAGCCGGTGTTTCAGAACCCCAACGCCTCGCTGAACCCGGTAAAACGCATCCAGTCGTTGATTGGTCAGCCGCTGCGCCTGCATGGCGGCGCAAACGAGACGTCAGAGGTCAAGCGGATGCTCGACATGGTGGGTCTTCCTTCACGACTTGCAGATGCCTATCCCAGTGAACTCTCCGGCGGGCAGCGTCAGCGCGTGGCGATTGCGCGCGCACTGATCCTCAACCCGCGCGTTCTGATCTGTGACGAACCGACCTCAGCGCTGGACGTGTCGGTGCAGGCCCAGATCATCAACCTTTTGCTCGCGCTCAAAAAAGAACTGAGTCTGACGATGGTCTTTGTCAGCCACAACCTTGCCGTGGTCGAACACCTGGCGGATCGGGTTGCGGTCATGTATCTTGGACAAAAGATCGAAGAGGCGAGCACCAATGCCCTGTTCGACCATGCACAACACCCTTACACGCGCGCTCTGCTGGCGGCGACGCTGCTGCCGGACCCGGCCATTGGCATTCCGAAACAAAAACTGGGCTCCTCGGCGGCAGACCCGTTTGCGAAGGAAACTGGATGCTTGTTTGCCCCGCGCTGTCCTGATGTGCGAGACAGTTGTATTAGTATGCCGCAAGAACTGCGGGTTTCGCACGAAAGCCTCGTTCGTTGCGAACACGTGCAGGGAACTTGATCCGATAGGAACAAGGCACCGCATTGCTGGGATGGGGTCTCGCACCTGGGGCCGTCGTTATCGCGAAGAGCCGCTGGTAATTGATGTTCCCCTTTTGCTCGAGCTACTGTCAAATCTGGTTCTCTGAGTGCGGTATTTGTCAAGTCCCTTGTTCGTGTCCATCGAGGGTCATGGTTCTCTCCGAAGTCACTGGGTTTGCGCTTCATAAGTTTGGCACGAGGCATCTAGCTTCGGTTGTGTTGCACCAGCTGAGCCCAGAGCGTCCAGAACAAATCCGTCCAGATCAATCTTGCGCCGCAACCAATGCTTTTTGCCGCGCAGGTGCTGCCAGACCAATTCGAACCGGTCTTCACAAGGGCAGAATGGCTGTCCTTTATCCCGCGCAGAGACCGCGCCACTCGGCCAGGGCGGCGGCTCGGTTCAGCTTGAAATTAGGTCGACTTGAGAGACTGCGTTCCTGATTGAAGTACATGTACCGGCCATAAAGGCCGGACAATTGACAGCGCCATCTGACAATGCCCGCAGGCACGCCAACGATCGCAATCGCGGCTTCCAAGATAATCGGCTTCATCCGCCTGCCTCATTACTTTTTTCACTCAAGATAAACCCGTTGCGCAAACTGACAAAGCATCTCCGGCTGTGATAAAATATATCGAAAAAAGCAGGCGGGGACACTGAGCAATGCACGAACCCTACACCACCAGTCTGGGCGCTGTAGCGGCGCGCTGTCGGGCCAAGAGCAAGCGCAGCGGTGCGCAGTGCCGCAAGCCTGCAATGCGCGGCAAGGCCGTGTGCCGGACACATGGGGGCGCGTCTACGGGTGCGAAGACCCAGCAAGGCCGAGAGCGTTGCGCGCAGGCCAAGACCATCCACGGCAGGGAAACCCGCGAGATCAGGCGCGCACGCGCAGCGAAGCTCAGGGAGCTCCGCGCGCTGGAGGTGACCATGCTAGCCCTTGGGATGCTGCATGCCCCCTGACCAGTTCCAATCACAGCGTTGACCCCGCCTGTTTGCGCGGAATTGTTTGTATAGGTGGAAAGGGGTGTCTTGGCTGATAAGGGGGGGTACCACCGGGGTGGGGTCTGACGGTGGCAAATATATTTTTGTTGGGGGGGGTACTACCGCTAGCGCGCGCACTATCGGGGAGCCTTTATGGTAACAGGCGCCGCCTATCTCGAATAATTAAATAAAATCAATAGTATATGGCGGAGGAGGTGGGATTCGAACCCACGGTACGCTTTCACGCACGCCGGTTTTCAAGACCGGTGCAATAGACCACTCTGCCACTCCTCCGACGGGGTTCCTCTAAACGGCAAGCAGTGATTCTGAAAGAACCAACCCATCGGGGTTTTTCGCCCAATCTCGTCGCATCGTCAGGGATGTACTTTTCTTGCGGTCCGGTTGCCGCTAGACTGCGGCGCAAGCCGACCGGTCGCGCATGGTGTTGCGTGCCGGGATCAGTGGCAGAAGGACCGGAAAACCGGCGGAACCTGTCAAAACGGCGCAGAGGCAGCAGGGCAAGGGGCAAGGCATGACGGTTTACTGTTTCACGGGAACGATCCATCGCAAGGCGCGCGCGTTTCTCATGGCGGGCGCGGGACTTCTGGCGCTGGCCGCCTGCGACGAGAACGGGCAGATGGCGCTGTTCCAGGGACAGGGCGCGAGCGAGCAGGGCAGCACTGCGAACCGCTCGGTCCGGCTGGTCGAGCGCGATGTCGAGGCGCCCGAGGTCTTTCAGGTCACCGAAGCGGGCCTCTGGGACGGTCGCCCCTCGCTGGGCGGGGTCTGGGTGGCCCATCCCGATGTGACCGACCCCGAGCGCGTCATCATCCGCAACACAGCCAACGGCAATTTCGTGATCGGCGCGCTGTTCCGGCGCGAGGTCGACACACCCGGCCCGCGGGTGCAGGTCTCATCCGATGCGGCGGCCACGCTGGGCATGCTGGCGGGACAACCCGTGCAGCTGAACGTCACCGCCCTGCGCCGCGAGGAAGTGCCCGATGCGGCCCCTGCCGAGGACATGGCCGACGATGCCGGGGCCGAGGCCGTGCCGCCGCCCTCCGAGGTGACCGAATCCCGGCTCGATCCGATCGCATCGGCCGCAGCGGCCATCGACGCGGCGCCGCAACGGCCGCCAGCCCCGGCCACCGCGCCCGCAAATCCGCCGCTGGCCCCGGCTGCAGCCGCAGCCGCGCCGGCGCGCGCCTCGAGCCTCGACAAGCCCTTCCTGCAGATCGGCATCTTCAGCGTCGAGGCCAATGCCAACCGTGCCGCCACCGCCATGCGCAACGCGGGCATGGTGCCGCAGGTCAAGCAGCAGTCCAGCCAGGGCAAGACCTTCTGGCGTGTGCTGGTCGGTCCGGCCGCCAATGCCACGGAACGCAGCGCCCTGCTGGACAAGATCAAGCAGGAAGGCTTCACCGACGCCTATGCCGTCACCAACTGAGACACCTGACAGGAGGTTTCATCGCAGATGACGCTGCCATTTTCACGATCCCGCCAAAGCCTGCGCCGCCTTGTCGGCGCGGCCCTGCTTCCGCTGCTGCTGTCGACCACCGCGGCGCAGGCCTTCGATACGCGGGCCGCGTCGGCCTGGGTGCTGGACCAGACCACGGGCACCGTGCTGCTGTCCAAGAACGCCGAGACACCGCTGCCGCCCGCATCCATGTCCAAGCTGATGACGCTCTACATGCTGTTCGAGGCGCTGGAGCGCGGCACCGTCACGATGGACACGACCTTTCCGGTCTCGGCGCGCGCCCGCGCCATGGGCGGCTCGACCATGTTTCTCAACGAACTGGACCGCCCCACCGTGCGCGAGCTGATCACCGGGATCATCGTCAATTCGGGCAATGACGCCTGCGTCGTGGTGGCCGAGGGGCTCTCGCCGACAGGGACCGAGGATGGCTTCGCCGCCCTGATGACCCAGCGCGCCCGCGAACTGGGCATGAAGGACACGACGCTGGCCAATGCCTCGGGCTGGCCGGACCCGCAGCACCGCATGTCGATGCGCGATCTGGGCATCCTGGCGCAGCACCTGATCGAGGACTTTCCCGATCTCTACCTGTTTTTCAACGAGCGCGAATATGACTACAAGGGTCGCGCGCCCGCCAATCGCTTCAACCGCAACCCGTTGTTCCAGCTGGATATCGGGGCGGATGGCCTCAAGACCGGCCATACGCAGGAAGCGGGTTTCGGCCTGGTCGGATCGGCCACTCAAGGTGACCGCCGCGTGATTTTCGTGATCAGCGGCATGGAGACGGACCAGATCCGGGCGGAGGAGTTGGCGGCTATCGTCAACTGGGCCTTTCGCCAATTTACCGAACGCAAGGTCGCCAGCGCCGGAGAGGTCATCGCCGAGGCCGACGTTTGGCGGGGGGACCAGATGAAGGTGGGGCTGGTGCCCGAAACCGATGTGTCCCTGCTCTTGCCGGCCCTGTCCAGCGATCAGGTCGAGGCCGAGATCGTGCACCAGGGCCCGATCCACGCGCCCATCACCAAGGGGCAGGCGTTGGGCGAGATGATCCTGACGCGCGAGGGGATGGACACCGTCCGCGTGCCGCTGGTGGCGGATCGCGACGTGCCGCTGGGCGGTTTCACCACCCGCGTGCTGACCACGTCGCAGGTCTTGATCGAGCGTTTCACCCAACCCGAAACCGTGCCCTCCGGGGGCGACTTCTGATCCCGCGCGGCGGGTTCATCAGTTTCGAAGGGATCGACGGGTCCGGCAAATCCACGCAGGCCCGCCTGCTGGCCAGCCATCTGCAGGAACAGGGACACGGCGTCGTGCTGACCCGCGAACCCGGCGGGTCGCCGGGGGCCGAGGAGATCCGCAAGCTGGTGCTGGAAGGCCCGCCCGACCGCTGGTCGGCCGAGACCGAGATCCTTCTGTTCACCGCCGCGCGCCGCGACCATCTGGAACGCACCATCCGCCCGGCGCTGGCGGCGGGAAAGATCGTGATCTGCGATCGTTTTGCCGATTCCACCCGCATGTATCAGGGGCTGCGCGGCGCGGGTCTGCGCCGCATGGTGGACAGTCTGCATGACCTGATGATCGGGCAGGAACCGGATCTCACGCTGCTGATCGACATGGACCCGGCCCTGGGCCTCGCGCGTGCGCTGGGGCGGAACGGGGGCGAAGAGCGGTTCGAAATCCTTCGGGCAAGCCATGCAGGACAAGATGCGCGCAGGTTTCCTCGATCTGGCCCGGGCCGCACCCGACCGCATCCGGGTCGTGGACGGTGCCCGCCCGCAGGACGCCGTGGCCGCCGACGTGACGCGGATCGTCGCCGCCCATCTGGCCGGGGCGCAAGTCGCATGACCGATGACGCCCTGCCGGAACCGGACGCGCTGGAAGGCGCACCGCATCCGCGCGACACCCATGCCCTTTTTGGCCAGACCACCGCCGAGGCGGGCTTTCTGCAAGCCCATACCGCAGGCCGGATGCATCACGCCTGGCTGCTCACCGGCCCGCGCGGCGTGGGAAAGGCGACGCTGGCATGGCGGATCGCGCGGTTTCTGCTGGCCACCCCGGTAGAGGACGGCCCCAGCCTTCTGGACGCACCGCCCCCGCCCACCAGTCTCGATGTGGACCCGGAGCACCCTGTCAGCCGCAGGATGCGCGCCCTGTCGGAACCCGGTCTGTTCCTGCTGCGCCGTGGCCCCACGGACAAGGGTGACAAACTGTCCAACGACATCCGCGTGGACATGGTCCGCAAGCTGGCGAATTTCCTGCAACTCAGCGCCACCGAAGGGGGCCGCCGTGTCATCATCGTCGATGCGGCGGACGAGTTGAACCCGCAGGCCGCCAATGCCCTGTTGAAAATGCTCGAAGAACCGCCCGCGCGCTGCATCTTCCTGATGATCTCGCACCAGCCCACGGGGCTTTTGCCCACCATCCGCTCGCGCTGCCGCGAATTGCGGCTGGCACCCCTGGGTGCCGATGACATGGCCCGCGCGCTGGATCAGGCCGGCATCGCCCTGCCCGCCGACACGGCCGCGCTGACCGAACTCTCCGCAGGGTCGGTGGGCGAGGCGATCCGCCTGCTGTCACAAGGCGGGCTCGAGATCTACGCCGAGCTTGTCGCGCTGTTTTCCCGCCTGCCCGATCTGGACCGTCCCCGCGCGCTGCGTCTGGCCGAAGCTGCCGCGACCAGAGGCGCGACGGACCGTCTGGGCCTGTTGTTGGCCCTGACCGACCTGATGCTGGCGCGTCTGGCGCGGTCTGGTGCCACAGGCCAGCCCCCCGCGATCGAGGCCGCCCCCGGTGAGGCGGCGCTCATGGCCCGGCTTGCCCCCGGCCCGGCCCGCGCCCGCGCCTGGGCGGATGCGGCACAGGCCATCAGCGCACGCGGTCAGCATGGGCGGGCGGTCAACCTTGACCCCGCCTCCCTTGTCCTAGATACGGTCTTCAGGATTCAGAAAACCGCGGGCGGCTGATCCGGCCCGCAAGGCAGACCATGACCGACCAGCTCCAGATCACCGACAGCCATTGCCATCTCGACTTTCCCGATTTCGACGGGGAACGCGATGCCGTGATCGCGCGCGCCCATGCGGCAGGCGTGACGCGGATGGTCACGATCTGCACAAGGCTCAGGAACGAACCCGCTGTCCGCGCCATTGCCGAGGCGCATGATTCCGTTTTCTACACCTTTGGCATCCATCCGATGTCCGTGGCCGAAACACCGCTGATCACCCTCGAGGAACTGACCGCCATCGCCGCGCACCCCAAATGCGTGGGCATCGGCGAGACGGGTCTGGACTACCACTACACCGCCGAGAGCGCCGCCCTGCAACAAGACAGCCTGCGCATCCATATCGCCGCCGCCCGCCAGACCGGCCTGCCGCTGATCATCCACGCCCGCGCCGCAGACGATGACATGGCCCGCATCCTGACCGAGGAATATCGCAAAGGGCCCTATACCTGCGTGATGCATTGCTTCTCGTCAGGCGCGGAACTGGCCCGCGCCGCGCTGGATCTGGGCTTCTACCTGTCGATGTCCGGCATCGCGACCTTTCCCAAGTCACAGGACCTGCGCGACATCTTCGCCGCAGCCCCGCTCGACCGTATTCTGGTCGAGACGGACTCGCCCTACCTGGCGCCCAAGCCCTTCCGCGGCAAACGGAATGAGCCCGCCTATTCCATCCACACCGCCGAAACCGGGGCCGAGGTCTTCGGGATCTCCCTGCCCGCCTTTGCCGCCGCCACGCAGGCCAATTTCGACCGGCTCTTCACCAAGGCCGCTCGCTACAAGGCCCCCGCATGACCGCCGAGATGCGCTTCACCATCCTTGGCTGCGGCTCCTCGGGCGGGGTGCCGCGTCTGGGTGGGCATTGGGGTGATTGCGACCCGGCAAATCCGAAAAACAACCGCCGCCGCTGCTCGCTGCTGATCGAACGCGAAGGGCCAGAGGGCATCACCCGCGTCCTCATCGACACCTCGCCCGACCTGCGCGCGCAGCTTCTGGACGCGGGCGTGGGCGAACTTGACGCCGTTGTGTATACCCACAGCCATGCCGATCACGTGCACGGGCTGGACGACCTGCGGATGATCGTCTTCAACATGCGCCGCCGCTTGGCCGTCTGGGCCGATGGCGACACGCAGAACGACCTCTATTCCCGTTTCGGCTATGCCTTCATGCAGCCCGACGACAGCCCCTATCCGCCGATCCTCGACATGCACACGATCAAGGGCGACATCACGATCACCGGCAAGGGCGGCGACATCACCCTGACGCCCTTCCGCGCCAATCACGGCAGCATCGACGCGCTGGGGTTCCGCATCCTCGATCTGGCCTATCTGCCCGATGCCGTCCGCCTCTATGACGAGGCGCTGCCGCATCTGCAGAACCTCGATTGCTGGATCGTCGACGCCCTGCGCCGCACGCCGCACCCGACCCATGCCCATCTGGCCATGACGCTGGACTGGATCGCGCAGATGGCCCCGCGCCGTGCCGTGCTGACCAACATGCATATCGACCTCGATTACCAGACGGTGCTGGACGAGACCCCTGACCACATCACCCCCGCCCATGACGGCATGATCATTCGCTACCCGCTTTAAAGCAGACGCACCTGCCCGCGTCTTCTTGCCCCAAATATCCCCCGCGCGGAGCGCTCCGCCGCCCAGAACCAAGGCCCGATCCGATGCAAGCCCTTCTCGACGTGATCCTGCCGGTCTTCGGCGTCATCGGCATGGGCTATCTCGCGGTGCGGCTGGGCTATTTCAAGGATAGCGCCGTCGACGGGCTGATGAGCTTTACCCAGAACTTCGCCATCCCCTGCCTTCTGTTCAGCGCCATCGCGACACTCGACCTCGGCCAGAGCTTCGACCCGCGCCTCCTGCTGTCCTTCTACACCGGCGCCGCCGCCGGCTTTGTCGCCGGCATGCTGGGCGCGCGCTTCATCTTCGGTCGTGACTGGGAAGACGCCGTCGCCATCGGGTTCTGCTGCCTTTTCTCGAACTCGCTGATGCTGGGGCTGCCGATCACCGAACGCGCCTACGGGGCCGAGGCGCTGGTGTCCAACTATGCCATCGTCGCGATCCATTCGCCCTTCTGCTACGGCCTCGGCATCACCGCGATGGAGATTGCGCGCGCCCGTGGCACCGGCCAGTCACCCGCCCGCCTCGTGGTGACCGTGGGGCGCGCCATGTTCCGCAATGCCCTGATCCTCGGCATCCTGCTGGGCTTCATCGTGAACCTTGGCGGCATCCCCCTGCCCGCCCCGGTCACCGGCACGCTGGAGCTGATGGTGCGCGCGGCCCTGCCGGCGGCGCTCTTCGGCTTGGGCGGCGTTCTGGTGCGCTACCGCCCCGAGGGCGACCTGAAGGTGATCGGCTATGTGGTCGGCGTCTCTCTCCTGCTGCATCCGGCGACCGTCTGGCTGATGGGCCGCGCCACGGACCTTGGTCAGGCCGGGTTCCGCTCTGCGGTGCTGACAGCCGCGATGGCGCCGGGTGTGAACGCCTATATCTTTGCCAACATGTATGGCCGCGCGCGCCGGGTCGCGGCCTCGTCCGTGTTGCTGGCGACGGGAACATCCGTCATCACCATCTGGCTCTGGCTGGCCATCATCCCCTGATGTCGAGGGCGCCGTGACCGATCATCCTTCTGCCCTTGAGACCAGCAGCGCATGGGCCTTTGCCGCCTATCAGGGCGTGCGCCACCGCCTGCCGCAGGCGCGCTTTCCGGCAGCCTCCCGGACCGCACCCGATCTGACCGCGCTGATCCAGCGCCATGACATCTTCCTGCTGGATGCCTTCGGCGTGCTGAACGTGGGCGAGGTCGCGATCCCCGGCGCGGTGGATCACGTGACCGCCCTGCAAGAGGCGGGCAAACATGTCATGGTCGTCTCCAACGCCGCGGGTTATCCCAAGCGCTTCCTGATGGCCCGCCTCGCCCGGCTGGGGTTCAGCTTCGCACCGGATCAGGTCCTCTCCAGCCGCGAGGTGCTGCTGGCGCATCTGCGCGATCTGCCTGCCCGCCGCTGGGGTCTGATGGCCGACGCCCAATACGGACTTGAAGAACTGGACGGGCTGGACGCTACCATCCTCGGTGACGATCCTGCCGCTTATGATGCGGCAGAGGGTTTCGCCTTTCTTGGGTCCGGCACATGGACCGACCATCGCCAGCACCTGCTGACCGGCAGCCTGCAGCGCAATCCGCGCCCGGTGCTGGTGGGCAATCCCGATATCGTCGCCCCGCGCGAAGGCGGGCTCTCGCTGGAGCCGGGCCATTTCGCGCATCTGCTGGCCGACCAGACGGGGATGCTGCCGGAGTTTTTCGGCAAACCCTATCCGGCGATTTTCGACATGGCCCTGTCCCGCGCAAAGGCAGCGCGCCCGGATGTCACCGATCCCGCCCGTATCGTGATGGTGGGCGACACGCTGCACACCGACATTCTGGGCGGGGCCGCCGCCGGGCTGCACACCGCGCTGGTCACCGGCTTCGGGGCGCTTCTGGGCCTTGACGTGGACACCGCCATCCGCAAGGCCGGTATCGTGCCGGATATCATCCTGCCGACACCCTGATCCGCGAAAAATCGCAGTTCCAGCCGCACCTGATAAAGACGTGAGGCAAAACGGGTGGAGGTTTCCACAAAGGCCAGCTAACTTCATCCGGGAATGACGTCGGGCCGGATCGCGCGCACCGACGGATGACAAGACGAAAGGACCGCAAGTGTCCAAGACCCGCCTCAACCGCGCTTGCGCGGGCGTCTTCACGGCGGCCTTCTCGGCCGGTGTGGCGGCCTGTCTGGTGGCCCAGCCTGCCGCCGCGCTGGACCGGGCCGATCTGATATTCGTCGAGGGCGGCACCGACCGGCTCGAGGAACGCCTCGTCGCAGGCTCTCTTTTGCTGGCCGCCGACCGGGACGACGTCACCGACCCGCAGGACATTCTGGCCGCTGCACAGGCCGATTACCGGCGCATGGTCGATCTGCTCTATGCCAGCGGCTATTACAGCGGCGTCGTCAGCATCCGCATCGACGGACGCGAGGCCGCCGAAATCCCGCCGCTCGATCCGCCTGACACCATCTCGGTGGCCCAGATCCGCGTGACCCCCGGGCCGCGCTTCACATTCGGACTGGCCGAGATCGGCCCCCTGGCCCCCGGACGCCGCGCCCCCGAGGAATTCCAGCCCGGCGCCGTGGCCCGCGCCACCGCCATCACGGATGCCGCCACGGGTGCCATCAACGACTGGCGCGCTGCGGGTCATGCCAAGGCCGAGGTCAGCGACCAGCGCGTCACCGCCATCCACCCCGAAGCGCGGCTCGATGCACAGATCGCGCTGTCCCCCGGACCGGCCGTCACCTTCGGCGATGTCAACGTGGCCGACGGCAGCCGCGTCCGTCCGACAGTGATCCGCCGCATCGCCGGTCTGCCGGTCGGTCAGCGCTATGACCCCGACGCCGTCGCAAAAGCCGCGCAACGCCTGCGCCGCACCGGGGCCTTCCGTTCGGTCGCCCTGACAGAGGCCGAGTTGCTGGGGCCTGCCAATACATTGGATATCGGCGTGGCCGTGGTGGACGAGCGCCCCCGCCGCTATGGTTTCGGCGCCGAGATCGCCAGCGACACGGGTCTGGGGTTCAACGGCTTCTGGCTGCACCGCAATGTCTCGGGCCGGGCCGACCGGGTGCGTGTCGAAGGCAGCGTGGAAGGCATCGAGGCCAATACCGGCGGGCTGGATTACGGTCTCAGCGCCCGCTATGATCGCCCCGCCGTCTATGGTCCCGACACCGGCTTTTTCGGCATCATCGGGATCGAGCGGCTGGACGAGGAATTCTTTCTCACCGAACGCGCCTATATCGGCCTTGGCGTCACCCGCACCTTCTCGGACACCTTGCAGGGCGAGCTTGGCCTGACGCTGGAACAGGCGCGCGTCACCTCGCGTTTCCTGCCCCTGATCGTCGGCGCGACCTCTCCTGTGCGGGAATACACCCTGGTCAGCCTGCCGGGGTCCCTGACATGGGACCGGCGCGACGATATCCTGAACCCGAGCGAGGGTTTCTACCTCAAGGCCGAGGCCATGCCCTTCATCGACACGGACGGGCAGGACAGCGGCGGCAGATTGAAGTTCGACGCCCGCGTCTATCGCGCCTTTGGCGACAATGACGGGATCGTGCTGGCAGGGCGCGCGCAACTGGGCGCGCTGTTCGGACCGGACGCCCTGGATACACCGCCCGACTTCCTGTTCTACTCGGGCGGCGGCGGCACCGTGCGGGGCCAGCCATATCAGTCGCTCTTTGTCGATCTGGGCGGCGGGTTCGGCATCGGCGGGCGCAGCTTCGTGGGCTTTTCCGGCGAGATCCGCGCCAAGGTGACCGAGACCATCAGCCTCGTGGGCTTTGCCGATGCGGGCTATATCGGCGAGGAAAGCTTCTACGACGGCACCGGGGAATGGCATTCCGGCGCAGGTGTCGGCCTGCGCTACGACACCACGGTCGGTCCGCTGCGCCTTGACGTGGCAGGCCCGCTTGGCGGCAACACTGGCGACGGGGTGCAGATCTACATCGGTATCGGGCAGGCATTTTGATGCGCAGGTTTCTCTACACCCTTCTCCTCCTGCCGCTGCTGGGCCTGTTCGCCCCGGCCTTTGCCCAGACGGCGGAAGAGGATCGCGGCTATATCCAGGGCCTGCTGGAAGACAACCTTTCGTCCGTCGGGCGCGACGTGCGGATCGTGGGCTTCGCAGGCGCCCTCAGCGCCCGCGCCAGCATCGAGGAACTGACGATCGCCGATGGCGACGGCATCTGGCTGCGCCTGACCGATCTGGTGCTGGACTGGAACCGCGCCGCCTTGCTGCGGGGCCGGATCGACGTGACCGAACTGACCGTGGGCCAGATCGACGTGATCCGCCCGCCTGTCCCCGACCCCGAACTGCCCGCCGCCGAAGCCTCATCGGGCTTTTCCCTGCCCGAATTGCCGGTCTCGGTGCAGATCGGGCGCATCGCCGCCGCGCGTGTCGTGCTGGGCGAGACGCTGATCGGTCAGCCGGTCGAGATCAGCCTGGACGGCGCCGCCACGCTGGAAGGCGGGCAAGGCTCCGCCGAACTGACCATCGACCGCATCGACGGGCCGCAAGGGCGCGTCCAGCTGTCAGGTGCCTATGACAATGCCAGCCGCCAGTTGACCCTTGATCTGGCAGTCGAGGAAGAGGCGGGCGGCATCGCGGCCACCCTGATGGGTCTGCCCGGCGCGCCTTCGGTCCGGCTTTCGGTCACCGGCGATGCGCCGGTCGACGATTTCACCGCCGATCTGGCCCTTGCCACCGATGGGCAGGACCGGCTGGCCGGGCAGGTCATCCTGCAAACCCTGCGCGAGACAGGCCCCGCCGCCGAGACCGCCACCGAAGGCACGCCCGGCACGGAACTGGTGACCCGCCGTTTCGTCACCCGGATCGGCGGCGATATCGCGCCCGTGTTCGCCCCCGACTACCGCGCCTTCTTCGGCCCCGACATCCAGCTTGAGGTGACGGCCACCCAGACACCCGAAGGCCGCGTCCTGCTGGAGGGGCTGGACCTGAACGCCGACGCGATCCGCCTGACCGGCACGGCGGCCCTTGCCGCCGACGGCTGGCCCGAACGGCTGGCGCTGACCGGGCGCATCGCCGCCCCGGACGGCGGCCCTGTCCTGCTGCCCCTTTCCGGTCCGCGCACCCGCGTGGACGGCGTCGATCTGGACCTGTCCTATGACGCCGCGACTGGCGACAGCTGGACCCTGACGCTTGGCGTGGAGGGTCTGGAACGCCCCGACCTGCGCGCGCGTCGCGCCGATCTGACCGGCGACGGCCTGATCGCCCGCGGCACCGGCGCAGGGGCGATTGGCCGGGTCACCGGGCAGATCGCCCTGGCGACCGAAGGGCTTGAGACGGATGACCCCGCGCTGGCGCAGGCTCTGGACGGCGACGTGACTGGTGGGCTGGCCTTCGACTGGAGCACGGACGGCCCCTTCCAGATCCCGCGCCTGTCGCTGGCGCTTCGCCGACACCACCCTGACCGGCAATGCCGTGATCGACACTGAGGCCGCTGAGACACCCGAAGCCATGGGCAATCTTGGCGTCGATTTCGACCTGCAACTGACCAGTGCCGACCTCAGCCGTTTCGCAGGTCTTGCCGCACAGCCGCTGGATGGCGCCGCCGATCTGGCCCTGCGCGGGAATGTCCTGCCGCTGACCGGCGCATTTCGCATCGACCTGTCCGGCAACGCGCAGGACCTTGCCATCGGCCAGCCGCGTGTCGATCCGCTGATCACCGGCGCCAGCCGGATCGCGCTGCAAGCCGCCCGCGACGAAACAGGTACCCGCGTGGACCTGTTCGAGATCGTGACCACCGGCACCGATCTGCGCGGTCGCGCCAGGCTGTCCTCGGAGGGCAGCGCGGTCGATCTGACAGCACGCCTTCTGGACGCGGGCCTGATCCTCGAGGGTGTCAGCGGCCCCGTCGGCCTGACCCTTGGCGCGCAGCAGCAGGCCGAGACCTGGGCCATCACGCTGGATGCCGAAGCACCGGGCCAGACCACCGCCCGCCTGACCGGCACCGTGACGGGCGACGGGATCGAATTGCTGCTGGCCGAAGGGCAGTTCAGCGCCCGGATGGGCGACCTCGGCCCCTGGTCGACACTGGCCGGTCGTCCCCTCTCGGGCGCGGCAGAGGTCACTCTGGAGGCATCGGGCGATGTTCTGGCGCGCAGCGGCACGGCAAAGGGCCGGTTGAACGGCCAGAACCTGCGCGTCGCGGTGCCTACCGCCGATACGATCCTGCGCGGCGACAGCAGCCTGACCTTCGAGATTCGCCAGACGGCCGAGGGCATGACGATCCTCGATCTGGTCGAGTTCCGCACACCGCAGGGCGTGACCGATGTGACCGGCCGCCTGTCGGCCAATGACAGCCGGTTGCGCTTTGACGCCTATATCCGCGACATCGGCCTGATCGCCCCTGAAATCTCGGGCCCGGCCAGCGCGCAGGGCGTGGTGCAGAACAGCGGCGGCGACTGGCGTCTTGATATCGACGCCACCGGCCCGGGCGGCATCACCGCGCGCACGGCAGGCACTGTCGCCCCCGATGGCCAGCGCATGGATGTGACCTTGCAGGGCAGCGCTCCGCTGTCACTGGCCAATGACCGGCTGCGGCCCAATTCGGTCACCGGCATCCTGTCATACGATCTGGCCGTCAATGGCCCCCCGGCGCTGTCATCCGTATCGGGCACACTGAACACGCAGGGCGCGCGGGTGGTCCTTCCGGGTGCCAGCCTCGCCCTTGGCGATCTGGGGGCCACGGTGCGCCTGTCGGGCGGGCGCGCGCAGATCGAGGCGCAGGCCGGCCTGTCCAGCGGCGGACAGATTGCCGTCACCGGGCCCGTCACGCTGGCCGCCCCCTTCGCCGCCGAGCTGACCGCCACACTCAACGGGGCGGTTCTGCGCCAGCGCAACCTGTTCGAGACAACCGCCAACGGACAGGTCACCCTGACCGGCGGGCTGACCAACGGCGCGCAGATCGGTGGGGCCATCACCCTTGATACCGTCGAACTGCGCATCCCGGAAAGCCTTGGACCGACCTTTGCCAACCTGCCCGGCCTGCAGCACAGCGGCGAAAGCGCCGCCTCGCGCCAGACCCGCCTCTGGGCCGGGCTGATCGCCGATCCGAACGCCGCTTCGGGCCCCGGCGTGGCCTATCCGATCGACCTTGCGATCAACGCCCCCTCGCGCATCTTCGTGCGCGGGCGCGGACTGGATGCGGAACTGGGCGGGCGCGTCCGCCTGACCGGCACCACCGCCGACATCGTGCCGCAAGGCCAGTTCACACTGGTGCGTGGACGGTTCAACATCCTCGGCAAGCGGCTGGACCTGACCGAAGGTCTGGTCAGCCTGCAGGGCGCATTCGATCCCTACATCCGCTTCGGTGCCGAAACCGAGGCTGCAGGCAGCGCCATCCGCATCGGGCTTGAAGGTCTGGCATCCGCCCCGGAACTGACCCTGACCTCCAGCCCCGAACTGCCACAGGACGAGGTGCTGGCCCTTTTGCTCTTCGGACGCGGGATCACCGAAATCTCGGCGCTGCAAGCGGTGCAGCTTGCAGGTGCTATCCGCACCCTCTCGGGCAAGGGCAATGGCCTGAGCGAGGGCCTGCGCGCCTCGATCGGGGTCGATGATCTGGACCTGAGCACCAATGACGCCGGCGAGACCGAGGCGCGGGTGGGCAAGTATATCTCGGACAACATCTACACCGATGTCACCGTGAACACCGCTGGCGAGACACAGATCAACCTCAACCTGAACGTCAGCCGGTCGATCACCGTGCGCGGGCGGCTGAACTCGGACGGCGGCACCGGGATCGGCGTCTATGTCGAGCGCGATTATTGACCGGGATCACCCGGCGGCACGGTCGCACCATGGATATTTGAGGCAAGAAGAAACAGGGCGCAGGTGTCAGGCCACGCGCCGCCCTGCGGACCAGACACCCCGCACCACAGCCGCATCAGCCACCGGACGCAGCCTTACCAGATCGGCGCGCAGACCCTGCGCGATCCGGCCCCGGTCCGACAGGCCCGCAGCGGCGGCAGGGGCCGCCGTCACCGTGGCGATGCCGCGCGGCAGATCGCCCCAGATCTCGCCCAGCTTGAGCGCGGATGTCAGCAGCGACGCAGGCACATAGTCGGACGAGACGATGTCCAGCAGGTCCATCCCCGCCAGATCGGCGGCGGCCACATTGCCCGAATGCGACCCGCCCCGGATCAGGTTGGGCGCGCCCATCATGATCGCGATCCCATGCGCGCGGCAGGCCGCAGCGGCCTCGGGCGTGGTGGGGAATTCCGCCAGCCGAATGCCATGCCCGGCCGAAACCGCCACGTGATCGGCCGTGGTGTCGTCATGGCTGGCCAGAACGGCACCATAGCGGCGCGCCTCGGCCACGGCCGCCGCCTCATGCGCCTCGCCGAACCGGGCGCGCATCTCGCGCAGCCGGGCGACATGTTCGATGAACTGCGTCTCGGTGATGCTGTTCTTGCCCATCACATAGGCGCGCAGCTTGTCGATATCGCGGAACTGCCGCTGCCCCGGCGTGTGATCCATCAGGCTCACGATCCCCACGCGGTCCTCGGGGCCGAACAGGGCCATCTCGTCGATCAAGGTCTCGGAACAGACCTCGGCGCGCAGATGCAGGAAATGGCTGATCCTGAGCGCGCCTTGCGCCCGCAACTCCAGCAACTCGCGCGACAGCCCCCGCGCATAGGCCTTGTAGCGCCCGATCCCCGAGGGGATCGAGCCCACGCGCATCGCATCGAAGACGGTGGTGATGCCGACGCTGGCCAGTTCCGCATCATGCGCGATGATCGCCGCCGCATGGGGCCAGTCCACGCCGGGGCGCGGCTGGATATGGCGTTCCAGATTGTCCGTATGCAACTCGATCAGGCCGGGGATCAGCAGATCGCCTTCGCAATCATCGCCACCCGTGACGGTGCCCGCCCCCATGTCGGCGATCAGCCCGTCGCGGATCACCAGATGTCCCCGCAACGTGCCCTCCGGCAGGACAAGCGTGGCGTTGTTGAGGATGGTTTCAGTCATTTCATGCTCCTGCCGGGTGCTGTATCAGACCGAGTGTCACCGGATTGTGACAAAGCTGCTGCAAGTCTGAACCATGACCCGATTTCAAAGATATGCGATCTACGTGATGCCCGACGGGGCGCTGGCGCGCTTCGGCGCAGGCTGGCTGGGATGGGATGCGCGCACCGGTACCGCCGTGGATCATCCCGTTGTGGACAGCCTGCCCCGCCCGCTGGCCGAGATCACCGCGACGCCGCGCAAATACGGGCTGCACGCCACGATCAAGCCGCCCTTCAGGCTGGCGGAGAGCACGAACCTTGGCAAACTCATGTCCGATCTGGCCGCGCTCTGCGACAGACTCGACCCGGTCACGCTGGACGGTCTGACCCTCGCCCGTCTTGGCGGTTTCCTCGCCCTTGTGCCGGAAGGTCGGACCGACAGTCTGAACAGCATGGCGGCCAAGGTGGTGACACAGCTTGACCGCCACCGCGCGCCGCTGACCGAGGCCGAGCTGGCACGCCGCCGCGCAGGCGGACGCCTGACGCCACCGCAGGAGGCGAACCTTGCGCAATGGGGATACCCCCACGTGCTGGAGGAATTCCGCTTCCACATCACCCTGACCGGCAATCTGCCCCGCGAGGAGGCCGAGACCGTGGCGAGGGTCCTCGCCCCGCATCTGTCCATGCACGTGCCACGCCCCTGCGTGATCGACAGCCTGTGCCTGATGGGCGAGGATGAGGCGGGGTTGTTCCATCTGATCCATCGCTATACCCTGGGCGCCGCAGCAAGCCGGTCCAGCACCGCGACCAGCGCCTGAACCCCGTCGGCCACAGGCCCGCTGTTGTCGATCACCTCATGGGCAATCCCCTCCGGCATGGCGAAATCCGCCCGCGCCAGACGGCGGTCCAGATCGACCCCGCTCTCGCGCCCCCGCGACGCCAGCCGCGCGCGCAGGCAGGCACGGTCAGCCGTCACGACGACCACCGCCAGATCGGGAAACAGGCTTTGCGCCCGTGGCAACACCGCGCGCGATCCGTTGAACAGAACCGTCCGCCCCGCCTGCATCTGCGGAATGATCCCTGCCGGAATGCCATAGGACAGCCCATGCGCGACCCAGTGCAGCGCAAAGGCGCCCCGCGCCTTGCGCGCCTCGAACTCGACAAGGCTCACACCTTCATAGGGCTCGCCGCCTGCCTCTTCGGGCCGGGTGATCACGCGCCGCGCCAGCATCAATGCGGGCCGCTGCGCCAGAGCCCCGGCCAGCAAGCGTATCCTTGCCAGCACCCGATGGCCCGACGACAGCGACCAGCCGCCCCCGCGTGACCGCCCCCGCCATCATGCGGCAAGTCCCGGTGTGAAGCGGGTCACATCCACCACGCGGTCGCAGACCCGGTCGCGCGCGGCCTCATCGTGGAAGATGCCGAGGATCGCCGCACCGCGCGCCTTGGCCTCTTCGATCAGGGTCAGCACCACCTCGCGGTTGGCGGCATCAAGGCTGGCGGTCGGCTCGTCCAGCAGCAGCGCCGGATAGCCATGGGCAAAGCCGCGCGCGATGTTCACGCGCTGCTGTTCGCCGCCCGAGAAGGTGGTGGGCGACAGCGACCAGAGCCGTTCGGGGATGTTCAGCCGCGCCAGCAGGTCGCGCGCCCGCGTCCAGCGCCTGCATCCTGCGCGACGCCCAGCGCCAGCAACGGCTCGGCCACCACATCCAGCGTCGGCACGCGCGGCACCACGCGCAGGAACTGGCTGACATAGCCCAGCGTCTCGCGGCGCAGCGCCAGATCTCGCGCGGGGCGGCGCGTGGCCACGTCCAGATCCGCCCACCCGGATCGACGCCCGCATCGCGCAAGGTAGTTGCCGTAGACCATCCGCATCAGCGTGGATTTGCCCGCACCCGAGGCGCCGATCAGCCCGACACATTCGCCGGGCGCCACCGACAGCGCCGCGTCCCGCATCACCGGGATGACCGCGCCGCCCTGATTGTGCAGGGCGAAAGTTCTTGGACAGGTTCGAATCTCGATCATCGCGATCATCGCGCTCACACCTGCAAGACGGAGGAGACGAGAAGCTGCGTATAGGCATGCTGCGGATCGTCCAGCACCTGATCGGTCAGGCCCGCTTCGACCACATGGCCCGCTTTCATCACCATCAGCCGGTCCGCCAGCAGGCGCACCACGGCCAGATCATGGGTGACGATGATCGCCGACAGCCCCATGTCGCGCACCAGCCCGCGCAGCAGGTCCAGAAGCCGCGCCTGCACCGCTGACATCGAGGCCGCCGGTCGGTTCGTCCATGAACACCAGCCGCGGCCCGGTCACCAGATTGCGCGCGATCTGCAGCCGCTGCTGCATGCCGCCGGAAAAGGCGCGTGGGCCGGTCGTCGATCCGGTCTGCCGCGATCTCGACCCGGCCCAGCCAGTCCAGTCGCCGTGCCGCGGATATCGCCGTAGTGGCGCGCGCCCACGGCCATCAGCCGCTCGCCGACATTGCCGCCCGCGCTGACACCCATCCGCAAGCCCGTCGCGCGGGTTCTGATGCACAAAGGCCCAGTCGGTGCGCGCCAGCATGCCGCCGTTCGGGCTCGGACATGGCCAGCACATCGCGCGCCCATCGGCACGGGTGTCGAACATCACTCGCCCGCATCCGGCGCGCAGATGCCCGGCCAGGCAGTTCAGCAGCGTCGACTTGCCCGACCCGCTTTCGCCGACGATCCCCATCACCTCGCCGGGATAGAGATCGAAACGACACATCCGCGCAGCCGATCCGCGCGCCATAGCGTTTGGTCAGCCCGTTCACCTGCAACAGCGGCTGGTCATGCCGGCATCTCCATCCTCAGCGTCCTCGGTCGGCGGCCAAGCCGCCCCATATGCCCGTCCGCGCGGCGCGTCTGCGCAGTAATCGGTGTCGGAACAGACGAACATCCGCCCGCCCTGATCATCGATGATCACCTCGTCCAGATAGCTGTGCCCGACCCCGCACAGATCGCAGTCATGATCGGCCTTGCTGGCCACGAACGGGTGATCCTCGAAATCGAGGCTGACCACCTTGCGTATAGGGCGGCAGCGCATAGATCCGCTGTTCGCGCCCCGCGCCGAACAGCTGGATCGCCGCGCTTGTCGCAGCTTCGGATTGTCGAATTTCGGGATCGGCGAGGGGTCCATCACATAGCGCCCCTCGACCTTGACCGGATAGGCATAGGACGTGGCGATCTGGCCGTGGCGCGCGATGTCCTCGTAGAGCTTCACATGCATCAGCCCGTATTCCTCCAGCGCGTGCATCTTGCGCGTCTCGGTCTCGCGCGGCTCCAGAAAGCGCAGCGGTTCGGGGATCGGCACCTGATAGACCAGGATCTGGTCTGCGGTCAGCGGCGCTTCGGGGATGCGGTGGCGGGTCTGGATCATGGTCGCCTCAGCCGTGCGCCCCGTGGTGGCGACACCCGCGGTGCTTCTCGAAGAACCGGCGGATCGAGACCGCGTTGGTGGTGTCATCCGCGCCCTGGTCGATGACCTTCAGCCGGTCCTCGGGCACCAGACAGGCCGCCGTGACCTGCACCCCGCCGGTGCCCCAGCCATAGGGCATCGGCATTTCGCGGCTGGCGAAGGGCACCTGATAGCCGGGCACGGCCAGCCCTTGAGGATCGCGCGGCGGATCATCCGCTTGGTCTGTTCGTCCAGATAGGCAAAGTTGTAGTCAGACATGGGTCACCTTTTCGCCAAGTTCCTGCGCGATACCCCCGATATGGGACGTTTGATCTTTGCGATTTTCTGGACTGCCTGCACGTTGACCCCTTTGTTGATTGGGGCCTTGCCGGAGATTGGCTTGGTCGAGCGGTCGATTTATCTGCTTTTTCCGGCCTTTGGCATCTTCTTCACCTGGCACAGTTGGCTCCTCCTGCGTCGCTGGCGCAGCCTGCGGACAGAAACCGTGGGCGGGGTGACCTTTTACATCTGGATCGAGAAGAACGGCCGCGAATGTCGCGCGACCAAGGACCCGCGCGGGGACTGGGAAGCCGATGACGGGGACGGCGACGGGGATGGCGGAGGCGGCGACTAGGCTCATTCCGCGGCCTCCTGTCTGACAATCTCAGCCTCGGCGCGCAGCCGGCGCACCAGTTCCAGCTCGGATTGGAAATCGACGTAATGGGGCAGCTTGATATGCTCCAGAAACCCGGTCGCCTGGATGTTGTCGGCATGGAACAGCACGAATTCCTCGTCCTGCGCGGGCGCGCCCAGATTGTCCTCGCCCAATTCGTGCCAGCGCAGCGCGCGGTCCACCAAAGCCATGGAAATCGCCTTGCGCTCGGTCTGCCCGAACACCAGCCCATAGCCACGGGTGAATTGCGGCGGCTCGGTCTTCGATCCGTTGAACTGGTTGACGGTTTCGCATTCGGTCAGCTCGACCTCGCCGATCTCGATGGCAAAGCCCAGTTCGGGGATCTCCATCTCGACCGGCACCAGCCCGATGCGCAATTCGCCCACGAAGGCATGGTTGCGCGCATAGCCACGCTGCGTGGAATAGGCCATGCCCAGCACGAACCCCTCGTCCCCGCGCGTCAGCGCCTGCAGCCGCAGCGCGCGGTTGGCCGGAAATTCCAGCGGTTCGCGGGTCAGGTCGGGCGGCGTGTCGTCGCTGGCCGCCTCGGTCTGGATCAGCCCGTCGCGGTTCAGAAAATCGGTGACATGCGGCACGGGGCCTGCCTGCGGCGCGGCCTGGGCGGCGGCGGCACCTCGCCCTCGGCAGCCAGTTTGAAATCCAGCAGACGATGCGTGTAGTCGAAGGTCGGCCCCAGCACCTGCCCGCCGGGCACGTCCTTGAACGTGGCCGAGATGCGCCGGTCGCAGGCCATGTCCGCCGTCTCCACCGGACGCGAGGACCCCAACCGGGGCAGCGTGGTGCGATAGGCGCGGATCAGGAACACCGCCTCGATCAGATCGCCGCGCGCCTGCTTGATCGCCAGCGCCGCCAGATCGGGATCGTATAGCGAGCCTTCGGCCATCACCCGGTTCACCGCCAGCGCCATCTGCTCGCGGATCTGCGCCACGCTCAGTTCCGGCACGGACGGATCGCCGCGCCGTTCCTCGGCCAGCCAGGCATGGGCATTGTCGATCGCCCGCTCGCCACCTTTGACTGCGACATACATCAGACAACCTCCGCCGGGTCGCGCACAACAGTGCTGCGCGGCAAAGCCGCCAGCCTGTTGCCGCAGGTGAAGAAGAAATCCAGCCCCAGCGGAAACAGCGCGCGATTGGCGCGGAACGCCGCCACCTCGGGCAGGTTCAGCCGGGCAGTGGTCTTGATCCCCGGCCCGGTCAGCACCGCGCCATCCTCCTGCAACGCGTCCATCTCGACGATCAGCGTGGCGGAACGATCGGGGTATTCCGACGTCCCGATGCGGAAATCGCGTCAGCGGCATCAGACTGTCCCATGTCCCCAGCGCAAAGACCGCATCCCCGCGCGCATCCACCACGGGCGCGCCCGTATGAAAGGCGATCCAGCGCGCAGCGCATCGCTGTCATGGGACGGCGCCAGCCAGACCGGCGTGTCGGATCGCACAGCATCAGCAGAAGCACCGAAGCCGCCACCGAGGCGGGCGCAGGCGCCTGCGGCCCCGATCACCGTCGTGATATCACCGGGCCGCGCCATCGCCGTCATCGCCGCGCGAAAGCCCCAGGCCGACTGGATCGCAGGATCGCTGAACCCGCCTGTCATCACTGCCTGATCCATCAGTCGTCCCCTCTCACCAGTGTGAAGAACTCCACCTTCGTCGCCGCCGCCTTGGCCGCGCGCGTGGCCGCGCGGGCCTGCATCTCGGCCGCCAAGGGCTCCAGTACAGCCGCCCTGACCCGCGCCGCAGCAGCCCCCTGCATCAGCGCGTCCACCAGCGCCGCCTGTTCGGCCTGCCGCTTGTCGCGCCCCTGCACATAGGCATGCCCCACCGCACCGTCGTCCAGGCGCCAGCGCACAGCGCGTGACGGTCATCTCGCCCAGATTGAACGGCGCGCCCGTGCCGCCCATCCGGCCCCGCACCATCACGCCACCTACCTCGGGCGCGCGCAGCCAGCGAAAGGCGGGGGCCACGCCCAGACCCTGCCACAGCCGGTCCAAAACTCCGGCTGGCGCACGCGCCACAAGCCCCATCCAGTCCTTGCGGTCCATTCCCGCCTCCATCCTGCGGCCCGAACAATCGACATCTTGCCGAGTTGTCTAGACTACTATACAACTATACAAATCTTTACGCGCTCTGACCCAATCCTGCAAGCGCGGCTTCGTGAAACTTTGGTGACATCTGATGACGACAACCCCGCTCTGGTCCTCGATCGCCGCCACCCTGCGCGGCGAAATCGGCGCGGGCCAGTACCGCCCCGGCGACCGCCTGCCGACCGAGGCGGCGCTGGCCCGCCGCTTCGGCGTGAACCGCCATACCGTGCGCCATGCGCTGTCGGGACTGGTCGAGGATGGCACGATCACCACCCGCCGCGGCGCGGGCGCTTTCGTCAGCCGTACCGCCTACCGATTACCCGCTGGGCCGCCGCGTGCGGTTTCACCAGAACCTCGCCGCTGCGGGCCGCCTGCCGGAAAAGCGATTCCTGCACATCGAAACCCGCGCCGCCGACGCGGACGAGGCCGAAGCGCTCGCCCTGCCCCCCGACGCGCAGGTGCACCGGGTCGAGGGCGTCTCGCTCTCCGATGGTCAGCCCATCGCGCATTTCATCAGCACCTTCCCGGCCCAAGCCCTGCCGGACCTGCCCGCACATCTGCAACGCACCGGATCGGTCACACAGGCGCTGGCCGCCTGCGGCATCCCCGATTACACCCGCGCCAGCACGCGCCTATCGGCCCGCCGCGCCAGCGTGATACAGGCCCGCCACCTGATGCTGCGCGAAGGCGATCCGATCCTCTTCAGCCTCGGGATCAATGTGGGTCCGTCCGGCCAACCGGTCGAATACGGCCAGACCGCCTTCGCAGGCGATCACGTCACCTTGAGCATCCTGCCCGAGGGTTAAGACTGTCACAGAACAGATACGCTCATGGGTTATCCACAGGACAACCATGACAGGAACATCTTGATGACACGCCATTCCCACCCCCCTTTGCGCCTTGTCGGGGCCTCCGTGCTGCGCGAGGGTCAGATGCAGAAACGTTCGGTCGCCCTTCAGGACGGCATGATCGCGAAAGGCCCGCTGCCCGAGGTGGACCTGACCGGCTATCTGATCCTGCCGGGCATCATCGACCTGCACGGCGATGCGTTCGAACGCCATATCGCCCCGCGCCCCTCCGCGCCCTTTCCGCTGGAAACCGGCCTGCACGCCACCGACCGCGATGCCGCCGCCAATGGCGTGACAACCGCATGGCTGGCGCAAAGCTGGTCATGGGAAGGCGGCCACCGCAGCCCCGAGGCGGCCGAGGACATGATGGAAGCCCTGGCCAGCCTGCGCCCGCATCTGATGACCGACCTGCGCCTGCAACTGCGGGTCGAGACCCATACAGTCGACACCGCAGACCGCCTGCTGGCCGCCGTGCGCCGCTACGGGATCGACTATGTCGTCTTCAACAACCATCTGGATGAGGCGCTGCACCTGGCCCAGTCCCGCCCCACCGAACTGGCGCTCTGGGCCGCCAAATCGGGCCGCAGCCCCGAGGCGCAGCTGGCCCTGGTCGAGGCGACGCGCAAGCAATCGCCACAGGTGCCGCGCTTCCTCTGCCGCCTGGCCGAGGCCTTCGACACGCTGGGCGTCCACTACGGCAGCCATGACGACCCGGATGGCGAGACGCGCGAGCGCTTCTCGATGATCGGCGCGCGGATCTGCGAATTTCCCACCGCCCGCTCGGCGGCGGCGCTGGCACGGGCGGTGAACGATCCTGTCCTCATGGGCGCGCCCAATGTGGTGCGCGGCGGCTCGCAATCGGGCAATATCGCCGCCACCGACCTGATCCGGCGCGGCCTCTGCGATGCGCTGGTCTCGGACTACTATTATCCCGCGCTCTCGCGCGCGGCCTTCCGGCTGGTGGATGACGGCCTCGCGGACCTGCCAGCCGCATGGGCGATGATCTCGACCCGTCCGGCCGAAATCCTGCACATGGCAGACCGTGGTGTGATCGCCTATGGCAAGCGCGCCGATCTCTGCGTGGTGAATGAAGAGACGCGCCGGATCGAGGCAACGCTGGTCGCGGGCCGCCTGACCCATCTGACCGGCGAGGCGGCGCGGCGTTTTCTGGGCAGCCGCGCGGAACTGGCCATGGCGGCAGAGTAGCCCTGCCTAGCCCGCGTAACGGTCCAGGAATTCCGCGGCGGGCAGCGCACGGAAATCCTCCAACGCGCCCCGCAACCGCGCGTGATCCCAGTCCCACCACGCCAGCGCGATCATCCGCGCGGCCAGATCGTCGGGCAGGCGCATCCGTATGACCTTGGCAGGCACGCCTGCCACGATGGCATAGGCGGGCACGTCCTTGGTCACGACCGCCCCGGATGCGACCACGGCCCCATGGCCGACCGTCACCTCGGGCTTGATCTGGGCATTGTGCCCGATCCATGTGTCATGCCCGATCACTACCCGGCGTGCGCGGCGCCTGGCGAACCAGTCCGCATCATCCGCCGCATCCGGCCAATAGGCCGCACTGCGATACATGAAATGATGCAGGGACGCGCGGTCCAGCGGGTGATCCGTCGCCCCGATCCGCACGAAACTGGCGATATTGGCGAACTTGCCCACCGTGGCATTGGCGATGTCGCAGTAGCGGTCGCAATAGCTGTAGTCGCCGATCTCGGAATGCGCGAGCCGCGAACCGCGCCCCACCTCGCACCAGGCACCGAACGTCACATCCGTGATCTGGCAATCGGGATGCAGCATCGGCGCATCGGCCTTCAGATCCTTCACGCAGCCCACCCCTTCATCTTGCCAAAAATACTCAAGCTCCACAGCCTCAATGCCCGCTGTCGTCGCCCTTGATCAGCCGGCGGCGCAACCAGCCCGACACCGTGTCCATCACCATCACCATCAGCACGATCAGCACGATGTAATAGGTGACCTCCTCCCAATCCTTCTGGGTCTGGATCGCCTGGGTCAAGAACAACCCGATACCGCCCCCGGTGATCGCGCCGATGATCGTGGCGCTGCGGGTGTTGGATTCGAAATAATAGAGGATCTGCGACAACAGGATCGGCGTGACCTGCGGGATCACCCCGAACCGGTAGCGTTGCAGCGGCTTGGCGCCGGTCGACTGGACACCCTCGATCTGGCGACCGTCCACGTTCTCCAGCACTTCGGAAAAGCTTTTGCCAAAGCCGCCGGTATCCGTGATCAGGATCGCCAGCGCCCCGGTCAGCGGGCCGGGACCAAAGGCGCGGCTCAGGATGATCGTCCAGATCAGCCCATCCACCCCGCGCACGAAATCGAACACCCGCCGCACGGCAAAGCGCAACCAGACCACGGGGGCAAAGTTCTTCGCCGCCAGAAAGGCCAGCGGCAGGGCGACAACGGCGGCCCCGAAAGTGCCCAGAAACGCCATCAGAACCGTCTCGCCGATCGCCCAGAGGACATCCGAATGACGCCACATCTGGTTGCCCCAGAATCCCGCCCAGGCCCCTGCGATATTGCCCTGCGCGGGGTCGATCTGCGGCCCCCACAGGATCTCGCCCAGAACCGCGCCCGTGATAGGGGCTGTCCAGCGTGAACCAGAACAGCTCCCACCCCGGGAAATAGCGGAATACCTCATCCTTGGACCGGGTCACGCTCAGACGCCCCGCCTCGGTCGTGATCGAGACGCGGCTGTCGAGACACGCTGGCCCAATCCGGGCTGTCACCGGGGCCATAGCCCGGAAACTGCGCCACGATAGCCCCGTCCACGCGGTCGATCCGGATCACACCGACACCCGGCATGTCATAGGTCACGCGGCGATCCGGCGCAAAGCGCACCACATGCCCCTCGCCCAGATCAATCATCGTGTCGTCGAACCCGCCCGACACCCAGGCGGGCATCGTGCCCTCGGGATAGCGGCCCTTGGCCTCGCCCTCGACCGCATAGATCATTTCCCTGGCGCGGGCGTCGCGCGTCACATGCACCTTGTGGCTGTAGCTGTCGGCCACCAGTATCCGGGCGTTGTCCATATTGGCGCGCTGCACCAGCCCCGGCACGTCGAAGGCGAAGAAGACATAGACCAGATAGGCCAGCACCAGCACCGGCACCGCCAGCGCGATGCGCCGCTTGCGGGTGATCAGCGCCCGCGCCGCCTGCAAGGGCGCGCTCTCGGGTCGCGCCGCACCCAGCCCCGTGACCATGGTCATCGCGCACCTCCATGCACCAGACGATTGCGGAAATAGCTCGAGACCTGATCGAAGAAGACGATGGTCAGGAACAGCAGGATGAAGATCGCCGCCGAAATATCGAAGCGCCCCGTCCCGAAGGTCATGGCGTTGCGCAGCTCATAGCCGATGCCGCCCGCCCCCACGAAGCCAAGGATGGCCGAGGCGCGGATATTGATCTCGAACCGCATCAGCGCATAGCTCAGGTAGTTGGGCGCCACCTGCGGCACCACGCCCAGCAGCATCCGCTGCCACCAGTTGGCACCCACCGACTGCAACCCCTCGACCGGCTTGAGGTCCACATTCTCGGCCACCTCGGAAAACAGCTTGCCCAGTGCGCCCGCCGTATGCAGCGCGATGGCGATCATCGCAGGCACCGGACCGCCCCCCAGAATGAAGATCAGCACCAGCGCGATCACGATCTCGGGAATGGCGCGCAGGATATCCATGGTCCGCCGGAACACCGGGATCAGGCGCGGAAAGGGTGCCAGCCCTCGGGTCGAGACCAGCGACAAGCGCCAGACCCCAGCGCCGCTCCCAGCAGGGTGGAGACCGCCGCGATATTGATCGTCTCGATCAGGGCCGGAAAAAACTCGACGAAATAGCCTGGCAGGTTCGCCCGCTTTTCCCAGGCCTCGGACACCAGCCTCGGCGGGAAAATCGAACACTTGGGGCAGCCCGTCCAGAAAGCCGCCCGCGTGACCGCTCCTCGACGCATCCGGAACCCCAGGATCATCGCGATCACGAACAGGGCGATCATCAGCCGCCATACAGGCGGCGCGCCCGCACCATCCGCAGGTAGCTGTCACTGGTGCGGGAAAGATCGCGCACGGCACCCGGCGCGCGGGCAGCGGTCAGATCGGACATGAGGACGCTCCGGAAAAGAACCGGGGTCCGGGATCAGACATCCCGGAACCCCTTGACGGTGACCCTGCGGATCAGTTCGACATCTGCGCGCGGCGCACGGCGATGATCGTCTCATAGGCGTCATGGCCGATGGGCGTGAAACCCGCCGTCTCGCCCGCTGCCACGTCATAGGCGCAGTCGGGGTCATTGGCATGCAGGTTTGCGGTCAGTTCGACCATCTTGGCCTTCACATCTTCGGGCAGCGCATTGCGCAGCACGATCGGGCCTTCCGGGATCGGCTTGGACTTCCAGATCTCGACCAGATCGTTCATGTCGACCAGACCGGCATCCGACGGCCTTGCGCAGCGCGCCCGAGTTGTAGCCGTCTTCCCAGTCGCCCTGCCCATCGGCCCAGGTCACACCGGCATCCACATCGCCATTGGACACGGCGACGATGGTCTGCTCATGCCCGCCCGACAAAGCGGACCTCGCCGAAATAATCGCCCGAGTTCCATCGTGGCACCCGTCGCAGCTCGGGATCTCGACCGACGGCACCAGATAGCCCGAGGTGGAGTTCGGATCACCGAAGGCAAAGACCTTGCCCTTCATGTCATCCAGCGAGGTGATGCCGCTGTCCTTGCGGGCAAAACCGATGGAGTGATAGCCGTGAAGGACCCGTCCAGGTTGGTCTTGACCAGCACCGGCGTCGACCGCATCGGGTTCGGTCAGGTAGATCTTCGCATAGGCCGATGCACCCAGCCAGGCCATAGTCCAGCGTGCCGCCCATCAGGCCCTGAATCACGCCGTCGTAATCGGCGGGGGTGAACAGCTTGGTCGGGCACGCCCAGCGCTTCCTCGGTCTTAGGCGCGGAAGCATTCGTTCGAGGTCATGACGGTCCTGTGCATTCTCGCCGCCCAGGATGCCGATGCGGAATTCGGTGATCTGCTCCTGCGCGATGGCAGGGCTGATCAGGGCGGTCGTGGCGATCGATGGCGGCAAGCAGTTTCTTCATGGGTCTCTCCGGTTTGCAAGACCCCCGGCGCGGCTGCGACAGGGGCGGTTTCAGATATCAGATGTCAGACAGTGGCCTCGGCTTCGCGAATGGCGCGGGTGGCCGCGTCCGAGCGTTCCAGCGCGGCGATACTGGTGCTGGTGGCGTCCTCGCTGAAGCTGGCATCGGCGCCATAGATGTCGCGCGCCACGCCGGTGGTCAGTTGTTCGGGCGTGCCGTCAAAGACGATCCGCCCGTCGCGCATCCCGATCACCCGGTCGCAATAGCGCCGCGCAGTGTCCAGCGTGTGCAGGTTGGCGATGACCATGCGGCCATCTTCGTCGTGGATGCGGCGCAGCGTGTCCATCACGACCTGGGCATTCATCGGATCAAGGCTGGCGATGGGTTCATCGGCCAGAATGATCTTCGGGTCCTGCATCAGCGCGCGCGCAATCGCCACGCGCTGCTGCTGACCGCCCGACAGGGCCTCGGCCCGCTTGGGCGCCTGATCGGCAATGCCCAGACGATCCAGAATGGCGATGCGCCTTCTCGATATCCGCCGCGCGGATAGAGGTTGAACATCGTCGCCAGCGTCGAGCGGCGGTTGAGCGTGCCGTGCAGCACGTTGCTGAGGCCACATCCATGCGCGGCACCAGATTGAACTGCTGAAAGATCATCGCGCAGTCGCGATTGCCAGGCGCGCGCTGCGGCCCCTTTCAGGGTCAGGATATCGCGCCCCTCATAGACGACCTCGCCGGATGTGGCGTCGGTCAGCCGGTTCAGCATCCGCAGCAAGGTGGATTTGCCCGCCCCCGAACGACCGATGATCCCGATCATCTTCGGCGCATCGACCGCGAAACTCACGGCATCGCAGGCGGTATTCGCGCCGAAACGCTTGGTCAGCTTCTTGACCGCAAACATGGCTGTCCCCCTTTGGTCTGCCTTGCGGTCTAGGGACGCTGCGCGACGGGTTTGTTGCATTCGGATGAATTTTTTGTAAACCGGGCCGGAGAAGCGCATCCCGCGGCTTGCTCTCCCACGCCGCGCGCGAAAGGCATATCATGAACCGGACAGACATCGCCGTGATCGGCGCGGGGCTTGCGGGCCTGACCTGCGCACGGTGCCTCGCTGACGCAGGCGCAGAGGTGCAGCTGTTCGAGGCCGCAGCCCGCATCGGCGGGCGCATCCACGCGCTGCGCGACGCAAGCGGGACGGTGCTGGGCGATCTCGGCCCCACTTGGGTCTGGCCGCCGCACCAGCCCGTGGTGGCCGACTGGCTGGCACGGCTGGAACTGCCCACCTATCCGCAAGCCAATGAAGGCGATGCCGTGATCGAAGGCTATCACCCCGCCCCGATCCGCGCACCTCTGCCCGGTCAGGACGGCATGGCGCGGATCGCCGGCGGCCCCGCCGCGCTGGTGCAGGCCATGGCGGCAGGCCTGCCGGACGGCGCGCTACACCTGAACCGCCCGATCACCCGCATCGAGACTGCCGCCGATGGCCTGATCCTCACCGATGCCGCAGGCGCGCAGATCACCGCCGGCCATGTCGTGCTCTCGACCCCCCTGCGCGTCACCGCCACCCGCATCGCGATGCCCGACGCCCCCGCCGCCCTGCTGCAAGCCATGCACGCCACGCCCACATGGATGGCCGGTCAGGCCAAGGCCGTGATGCTTTTTGATCGGCCCTTCTGGCGCGATGCAAACCTCTCGGGCCGTATCGCCAGCCGCATCGGCCCGCTGACCGAAGTGCATGACCACAGCACCCCGGCCGGACAGCCCGCCCTCTTCGGCTTCGTCGGCTGGCCACCCGAGGCGCGCGACCCCGCCGCGCTGAACGCCGCGATCCGCGCGCAACTGGCCCGCTGCTTCGGCCCGGAGGCCCTGCACCCCATATCCATCACGGTGCAGGACTGGTCACGCGATCCGCTGATCTGCACCGCCGCCGACCACGCGGGCGCGCATCCCGACCTGCCGCCCGCGATCCTGCGCGCGCCCCATCTGGAGGGCCGCCTGCATATCGCCATCGCGGAAACCTCGACCCGCAGCCCCGGCCTGATCGAAGGCGCACTGGACGCAGGGCAAACCACTGCCGCCGCCCTTCTGGCATCAATGCGGACTATGTGAGTATTTCCGGCAAGATGAAGCAGGCCCCGCCTGCCTTGTTTCTTCTTGCCTCAAATATCCATCCGCAACAGCTCAGCCCAGCGCATGGACGCGCACTGCGGGACAGATCCGCTGCGCGATCTCGCACAGATGCCGGTGATGCGTCAGATAGATCACCTGTCCGACCCCCGCCATATCGGCCAGCAGGGCAAAGGTCTCGGCGGCGCGGTCATCGTCGAAAGTCTCGAGAATGTCATCGGCGATGAAGGGCACGGTCGCGCGCGCGCCTGCGATCTCGTGATAGCCCGCCACCCGCAGCGCCAGATAAAGCTGGAAGCGCGTCCCCTTGGAGAGATCCCGTGCCAGCTTCGACGCCCCCGTGGCGGAAATGGCCACCAACACCTCGCGCTCCCCCTCGGGCTGGGCGGCCAGCCCGCTGTAGTCCCCCCGCGTGATGGTGCGGAACGCCTCCGAGGCGCGCTGCATCATCGCGCTGCGATGGCTGTCGCGATAGCCTTGCAGGGCGTGATCCACCGCCACGATGCCCAGCCGGTGCCGCAGAAAGGCGCGGGCCTCGGCCTCGATCTGCAACAACACGGTCTGCCGCTCTTCGTGCAACCGCGCCACGGCGTCATCACCGCCCACCGCCTCGATGCGCCCCTGCGCCTGCGACAGATCCGCATAGAGCCGTTGCAACGACTGCGCCTGCCGCTGCTGTGCCGCGATCAACCCGTCGCGTTCCGCTGCAAGCTGGGGCCGGTCCAGCCCCTCCAGCGCCGCCACGGCCTCGGTCAGACTGTCGGTGCCCATGCCCTCGCAGATGTCGCGCGCCAGCCTGTCGCGTTCCGCCGCAAGGTCCTGCCGCTGCCCGGCCTGCATGACCACCTGATGCAACGATGCGCTGTCATCGCAACCGAAATAGGCGCAGAACTCGGCCAGCCGGGCCTCGGTCTCGGCCAGCCGCCCGCGCAGCGCCTGCGCCTTGTCTTCCGCCGCCGCCAGCTTTTCCTGCGCCGCAAGCCGCCGCGCCTGACCCTCGGCGGCCGCGCGCTGCCTTGCGCGCAGCGCGGCCCAGACCTCGGACGTGTCGCCTTCCGGCAGGGCCAGCCGCTCCGCCAGCGCTGCCACCGCCGCCGCGAAAGCGGCACGATTGGCCTGCATCTTGCCGATACGGTCCGAGAGTTTGTCAAGGTCGCGCCAGGCCTGTTCCAGCCCTTGCAACAGGTCCAGCACCTCGCCCACCGTGGCCACGTCCGGGCTGTCGGCATTCAGAGGCAAAGGCGCGCAGGCCGCCTGCCACGCATCCCGCCAGCCCTGCATGTCCGCAGCCGCCCGCGCCTGCGCCGCCTGCCGCCGCCGCAAGTCCACCGCCGCCGTATCCCGCGCCTCGACAAGTGCGGCACGGCCCTGCGCGCGCTCCAGCACCACCCGCGCCTGCGCTGCCAGAACTGCCAGCGGCGCATCAGCCTCGACACTCTGCCCGGCCGCCCTCAGGCCCGCCGCCAGCGCATCGCGCGCCGAAGCCTGCCGCCGCGTGGCCCCGGCCAGATCGCGCGCGGCCGCCTGCCATCCGGCGACATCCTCCAGCGCAGCCTCGCGGCGCCGCATCCACGCCTCCAGCGCCTCGGGCGACGTGGCCGGATCCAGCCCTTCCGGCAACACGCGCGCCAGATCATCCCGCACCGCCGCCATCCGCGCCGCCGCCGCCGCTGCCTCGGCCTCATGCCGCGCCCGATCGATCTTCAGCGCGGCCAGCCGCGCTTCGGCCTCGGCCCGGTGCAGTGCTGCAGTCTGTGCCCGCGCCAGGGCCGCCGTCACCTGATCGTCCTGCCTGAGTGCGGCCTCGAATGCTTTGGCCGTCTCCGCGTTCAGAGCCGCCCGATGCACGGACCAGAGGCTTTCCCGTTCCGCCCTGACCCTTGCCGCATCCTCCAGCGTGACCTGCCCCGCCGCGACCCCGGCCTGCATCTGCGCCGTGATCCGCGCCACCTCATCGGTGACGCGCGCGGCATCCGCAAGGGCGCGCGCCTGCGCCTGCTGCGCCTCGGCCAGGGTCTGCCGCCAGCCCTGCACCTGCGGCGCCTCCGGCAAAGACAGCGCCGCCAGCGCGGCCCCGTCGCCGCGCCACGGCAAGAGGCGCGCAAGGGCCGCGTCCATCCGGTCACGGGCCGTGGCCTCAAGCCCGCGCACACGCTCCAGATCGGCATCGGGATCGCCGCGCAGCACATCCTGCGCCACCTGCGCCAGCAGCGCCAGATCGGGCGCGGCACCGCCATCGCCACCCAGCCGGGCCGTCAGATCCGCCAACCGCTCCGCCGCCGCAGCTTCTTCCTGCCGCGCCGTCTCCAGCGCCGCCGCCACGCCGGATAGCCGCTCCATCAGCGCGCGCAGGCTGGCGACCACGGGCGCGGGCAGCACCAGACCGGCCGGATCGCGCCCCTCTGCCCCCAGTTGCCGCAGCAGGTCGTCGATCCGCGCCTGCACCTGATCCGCCTCGGCCCTGCGGGCGGGCAGATCGCGCACGGCCCCGTCATAATCGGATTTCAACGCCTCCGCCTCGGTCATGGCCGCGTCCTGCGCCAGCATGGCGGGGTCGTCCGTCGCGGCCTTGATCTCGGCGTGCAGGCTGTCGATCTGCGCGACCTGCCCTTCAAGCCGCACCGCCGTCTGCCCCTGTTCGCGTGCAAGATCGGCAAGTTCCGCCGCCCAGCCCTGCGGCACGGGGGGCAGCTCGGGCAGCGCACCCAGATCGGTCTCGATCAGCGTCAGCCGCGTCACCAGCGGGAGCGCCGCGAACTGCCGCTCGACCAGATGCAGCCGCGCCAGCGTGTCGTCCTGCTCGGCTTGCGCCGCATCCAGCGCCGCCTGCGCCTGATCGCGCGCCTGCGCCAGCACCGCGAAGTCCCGCGCGCCCGTGTCCTGCGCCGCGATCTGCTCATCGAGTGCGGCCAGCGTCTTCTTGAGATCGGCCAGCCCGCCCGAACGTCCGCCGGGCTTGAAGAAAGCCGCCGCCGTGTTGCGCAACCCGTCCAGCGCCTGCCCCATCTCGGCCAATCCGCTCGAGGCCGTGAACAGCATCTGGCCCAGATCGCCCTGACTGGACAGGATGCTCTCGCCACCCTTCTCGAGGGTCTCGTCATCCAGACTGAACATCGCCTCGTAGCCCGCGCGGTCGATCCCGCCAAGGATACCCTGCATCACAGCCTCGGGCAGCACATTGCCCGCAGGATCGGTCAGCGTGCCGGTGCGCCCCTTGGTGCGGATCACCTCCACCGCCTCGGTGCCGGTGTCGATCAAGGCCCCCAGTTGCATCGCGCCATAGGGATGCAGGAAATCCATCCGGCTTTGCGTGGGGATACCGTAGAGCAGGTCCAGCCAGCCCTGCATGGTGGTGGATTTGCCCGCCTCGTTGGGCCCATAGATGATGTGGAAATCCGGCCCCTGCGCGGGGGTCGCGCCGAAATCGAGGCTCCGGTCGGTGAACTTGCCATAGCGGGTCAGGTCAAGGCGGCGCAGGCGCATCAGGCGTCATCCTCCAGCCCGTGCAGATGGGCCAGAACCTCTGCCGCCCCCTCCTGCAACAGCGCGTCACGGATCGCGGCCTGCGTGGCCGGATCATCGCCCAGCATCCCGCGCAAGTCCTTGGGCAGGGCCTTGGCCAGCGCCTCCATCACCGCGTCCGCCTCGGCCAGAATGGCGGCGGGCGGCGTGGTCATCCCCGCGATCTGGCGCGCCAGTTCCGCCAGCGGCCCCGCCGTGTCGGGGCGCGCATCATCGGTGCAGACTTGCTCCAGCTTGTCGATCCACAGGGTCCCGATCCCCTCGGCCGTCACCCGCGCCTCATCCAGCAGCAGGCCAAGATCGCGGCGCAACCGCCACAGAAGCGGTGTCCGCCCCGTCAGCACCGGCCGCAGCACCAGATGATCCTCGGCCAGATCGCGCCGTGCGGCCCGCAACGCCCCCGACAGCGCCGCCACGATCCCCGCCCACTCCTCGACCCCGTCAAGAGGCACCTCCAGCCGTTCGAACCGGGCCACGGCGGTCGCGCGCGCCTCGACCGACAGTGTCCCGTCATCCGCGACGGTGACCAGCGTCACCGACTTGCCCCCCGCCTCGCCGATGTCGCGCCCCTGCGGGATGCCGGGCATGACCACATGGCAGGCCCCCGGATGATGCGCGCGCGCATGGATATGCCCCAGCGCCCAGTAGTCGAAACCGCTCGCCTGCAAATCCGCCAGCCGGCAGGGGGCATAGGGATCATGCCCCGCCGCCCCGTCCAGACTGGTATGCATCATCCCGATGTTCACCGCCCCCGGCACCGGTGCCTTGAACCGCCCCAGCAGGCTTTCGGGCGCATGGGGCCGCGCAAAGCTGATGCCGTGGATCGCGATCTCCAGCGCACCCTTCGCGCGCCGCACCACACTGGCCTGCGCACCAAAGACCGTGACCGAGGCAGGCAACAGAAGCTGCGCGGTGATCCGCGATTCCGCATCATGGTTGCCCCGGATGATGAAGGTCTCGATCCCCGCCGCATCCAGCCGCCGCAGCGATTGCGTCAGGAACCGCGCCGTCTTCATCGACGTCTGCGCCCCGTCATAGAGATCGCCCGCGATCAGCAGCGCATCCACCGCTTCCTCAAGGCACAGGTCGATGATCCGCGCAAAGGCCGCGCGGCTGGCATTGCCGATCACCTCGGCCAGCGCGCTATCGCGCAGCGCCAGCGATTTCAGCGGCGAGTCCAGATGAAGATCGGCCGTGTGAACAAAGCGGTAGGGCACGCGAGGGTCCGTCTGACAGGGGGGATACGAGGAAGGCCAGCCTGTCGTGATGACCTCAGGTTGTCAAATCCAAAGCAGGCCCGCCGCGAAGGGTCGCCCGCCCCCGCAGCACGCTTCATAGACTGCCTAATTTGTATTCTCAAACCCCATCATCAGCGGAAATTGTATACAATATAGGCAAACATCACTGCCATAATTCGCCCTGACCCTGCCCCCCATGATCCCGCTGTCCTAGCTGTCCCCCACGGAGGAGACGAACCAAGAACCCGACCGCAGGACAGTCCTGCGGCCATCCAGATACGGACTCAGACAGAGAGGTACTTTCATGGAACGTCGCAGATTTCTGACCGCCACAGCCGCCGCTGCCGTCGCCGCCCCGCTGGCGGCCCCTCGCGTGGCGCAGGCACAGGACACATTCAACTGGCGGATGACCAACTCCTATGGCCCCGGCTCGCCCTTCTACACCGTCGGCCCCGGCAGCCCCACCGACATCATCGAAAAGATCGCCACCATGTCGGGCGGTCGCCTGACGATCCAGCACTTCGCCTCGGGCGAGCTGATCCCCGCCTTCGAGGGCTTCGACGCCGTCCAGCAGGGCGTGATCGAGATGAACGCCTCGAACAGCTATTTCTGGTCGGGCACCACCTTTGCCGCGCAGTATTTCACCACCGTGCCCTTCGGCATGAGCTTTGCCGGGCACATGGCCTGGCTCTATCATGGCGGCGGTCTGGAACTGTGGCACAAGGTCTATGAACCCTTTGGCCTGGTCGCCTTTCCGATGAACAACACCGGCGTGCAGATGACCGGCTGGTTCCGCGAACCGATCGAGGATGTCAGCCAGCTTCAGGGCCTGCGGATGCGCATCCCCGGTCTGGCAGGGCAAGTCTATGCCAGCCTTGGCGTCGATGCCCGCGTCCTTCCGGGCGGCGAGATCTTCCCCGCGCTGGAGCGTGGCGTGATTGATGCCGCCGAATTCGTCGGCCCCTATCAGGACCGCCGCCTCGGCCTGCAGAACGCCGCCAAGTTCTATCACACGACCGGTTGGCACGAACCCTCGACCACGGGCGAGCTTCTGATCTCCAAGGCCGCATGGGACAGCCTGCCCGCCGATCTGCAACAGATCGTCAAGAGCGCCTGCATGGCCGCATGCCTTGAAAGCATGACCTGGTCCGAGGCCGTCAACGGCGAGGCGCTGTCGGATCTGGTGGATAATTTCGGCGTCACCGCCGCCGTCCTGCCCGAAGCCGTGGTCGAGGCGCTGCGCACCGCAACCGCCGACACGCTGGCCACCCGCGCCGCCGCCGATCCCTTGGTCAAGGAAGTCCATGACAGCTACATGGGCTTCAAGGCGAACCACGACCGCTGGGCCGGGGTCAGCGAAGGCCCGTGGCACAAGTCGATCCTCAAGGTCTGAGGATGCGCGCCCTGTCACGTTTCGTGAACGGGATCGAGGGTGCGGTCCGGCTGTTCGGCTGGATCGCGGCCTGGACCTGCGTGGCGCTGGTGCTGATGGTGGCGGGCGATGTCTTCGTCCGCTACTTCCTGCGCACCGGGGCCGTCTGGTTGCAGGAGCTGCAATGGCACCTGATCTCGCCCATCGCCCTGTTCGGCATGTCCTATGCGCTCTATTGCGGCGAACAGGTCCGCGTCGATGTGCTGTTCGAACGCTTTCCCGCGTGGCTGTGCCGGGTGATCGAGGTGGTCGGCGGCCTCGCACTGATGCTGTTCGCGATCTATGCCGTCTGGCTGTCGCTCCCCTGGGTGCACCAATCCTGGCTGCGCGCGGAAAGCTCGCCCAACCCGGGTGGTCTGCCCTATCGCTGGGCGCTCAAGTCGCTGATCCCGCTGGGGTTTGCGCTGCTGGCCCTGCAAGGTCTGGCCCATGCGCTGCGCCACGGGTTCGGCCTGCCCAATCCGGCCAATCAGAGCGGACCTTCGGGACACTGACATAGCTGCTCAGGACCCGATCCTGACCTCAAGGAACATGCGAAATGTCTCCCAATGACTATCTGGCGATCGCGATGATCGCCGCCTTCTTCGTGCTGCTCATCATCGGCATTCCCGTCGGCATCGCCATCGCGGTGTCGGGGCTGGTGTTCGGTTACGCGGGCTTCGGCCCGATGCTGTTCAACCTGCTGCCCGCCCGCATCTATGGTGTGGTCACGAACTACACCTTCATGGCGATACCGCTTTTCGTCTTCATGGGGGTGATGCTGGAAAAATCCCGCCTGGCCGAAGAACTGATCGACATCATCGGCCATGTCTTCGGCAAGGTCGCGGGCGGCATGGGTGTCGCGATCATTCTTGTCGGCGTGCTGCTGGGCGCGGCAACAGGGATCGTCGGCGCGACCATCGTGACGCTGGGTCTGCTGACCCTGCCCACGCTGCTGCGGCGCGGCTATCCGAAATCGCTCGCGACCGGCATGATCTGCGCCAGCGGCACCTTGGGCCAGATCATCCCGCCCAGCCTCGTGCTGATCCTGCTGTCCGAGATCCTGGGCGAATCCGTGGGCACGATGTTTGCCGCAGCGATGATCCCCGGCCTGACGCTGGCCGCCGTCTATATCGTGGCGATCCTTGTGCTGGCCGCATGGAAACCCGGCCTGATGCCCCCGATCCCGCAGGCGGAGCGCGACGCGATGAGCGGGGCGCAACTGGCCAAAAAGGTCGTGCTGGTCGTCGGCCCGCCGATCGGCCTTGTGATCGCCGTTCTCGGCTCCATCATCGGGGGTCTTGCGGCCCCGACCGAGGCCGCCTCCATGGGCGCCATCGGCGCGCTGGCCTTCGTGGCGCTGTCGGGCCGTCTGACCTTCGATCTGCTCAAACAGGTGGCCCGCTCCACCCTGCTGATCTCGTCGATGGTGTTCTTCATCCTGATCTGCGCGCAGGTCTTCGGCCTGTCCTTCCGCGGTCTGGGCGGCGAGCATCTGGTCCAGCTGATGTTCGACTGGGTCCCCGGCGGGGTGAACGGCGCGCTGTTGTTCATGCTGCTTCTGGTCTTCGTGCTGGGCTTCTTTCTGGAATGGATCGAGATCACCTATATCGCCCTGCCCCTGTTCCTGCCGTTCTTCATCAACAACGGCGTCGATCTGGTCTGGCTGGGCATCCTGATCTGTCTGAACCTGCAAACCTCCTTCCTGACCCCGCCCTTCGGCTGGTCGCTGTTCTTTCTCAAGGGCGTGGCCCCGCCGGAGGTAAGCACTCTGGACATTTACAAGGGAGCAGTGCCATTCATCGGCCTGCAGGCGCTTGCTCTGGCACTCGTCTTTATCTTCCCCGGGCTGGCCCTCTGGCTGCCCCAGGCAATCGGATGGTGACATGCTGACTTCTTCCATGGGCTACAAGGGCGCGATCTCTGCGCCACATCGGGCCGCCGCCCTCGCAGGGCGCGACATCCTGAACGCAGGCGGCACCGCGATCGAGGCGATGGTCGCCGCCGCCGCCGCCATCGCGGTCGCCTATCCGCACATGAACGGGATCGGCGGCGACGGCTTCTGGGTGATCCACCGCCCCGGTCAGGCCCCTGTCGGCATCTCGGGCTGCGGGCGCGCGGCTGGCCTTGCGACACCCGAATGGTATGCCGAACGCAACGTGACAGGTGCCCTGCCCGCGCGCGGACCGCTCGCCGCGCTGACCGTGCCCGGCACGATCGACGGCTGGGCCAAGGCCCTTGCCCTTGTGCCCGAAGACCGCCGCCTGCCGCTGGCGGACCTGCTGGCCCCCGCCATCGCCCTGGCCAAGGACGGCGTGGCCGTGACCGCCAACCAGTCGCTGACCACCACCGCCAAGCTGGACACCCTCAAGGGCGTTCCGGGCTTTGACGAGACCTTCCTGGTCGACGGCAAGCCCCCCGCCCCCGGCCACCTGCTGCGCCAGACCGCGCTTGGCGACACGCTGGCCCGCCTCGCCGAGATCGGCCTTGACGACTACTACCGCGGCGACATCGCCACCACCCATGCGCGCTTCCTCGAGGATATGGGCAGCCCGCTGCGCCTGGCCGATTTCCACCTCTTCACCGCCGATCAGGTCACCCCCCTGACCGTCGGCACCAGCGCAGGGCAGCTTTACAACATGATCGCGCCCACGCAGGGCGTATCCTCCCTGATGATCCTCGCGCTCTTCGACCGTCTGGGCATCACCAAGGCCGAAGGCTTCGCCCATCTGCACGGGCTGATCGAGGCGACCAAACAAGCCTTCATCCAGCGCAATGCCGAACTGGGCGATCCCGACACCATGGCCACCCCCGCGCAGGACTGGCTCAAGGCGGATCATCTGGACACACTGGCCGGACGCATCGACATGGACCGCGCCCTGCCCTGGCCGCATGAGGCGAAACCCGGCGACACGATCTGGATGGGGGCCGCCGACAGCGACGGCATGGTCGTCAGCTTCATCCAGTCGGTCTTCTGGGAATTCGGCTCGGGCCTGACCTGCACCGATACGGGCGTCTTCTTCCAGAACCGTGGCGCAGGCTTCTCGCTGGCCCAAGGGCCGAACCAGCTGGGCCCGTTCCGCCGCCCCTTCCACACGCTGAACCCGGCACTGGCGCAGCTCAAGGACGGGCGCGTCATGGCCTATGGCACCATGGGCGGCGAGGGCCAGCCCCAGACGCAGGCGGCGGTCTTCACCCGCCACGTCCTCTACGGGCAGGACCTGCAAGCCGCCGTCACCGCGCCGCGCTGGCTCCTGGGCAAGACCTGGGGCGAGACGACGACAACCCTCAAGCTCGAGGATCGCTTCGATCCCGCACTCGTGCAAAGCCTCAAGGATGCCGGCCACGAGGTCGAGATGATCGCCCCCTTCTCGGACACCGCAGGCCATGCAGGCGCGGTGGTCCTGCATCCCGAAGGATTGATCGAAGCCGCTTCCGACCCCCGCGCCGACGGGGCCGCCCTCGCCTTCTAGAGAGGGCACCCGCAGACCTTCGCTTCTGATCGGACAAGACATTGGAACTTCTGACTTATACCGAAATCGCCCTGCTGATCGGCGGCGTGATGGTCGCCGCGGCCTTCGCGGGCATCCTTGCCGGGCTTCTGGGCGTGGGCGGCGGCATCGTGATCGTGCCGGTGCTGTTCTGGGTCTTCACCTTCACGCAGCTTGACCCGGATATCGCCATGCCCGTGGCCGTGGCCACCTCGCTGGCGACGATCATCGCCACGGCCATTTCCTCCGCGCGCGCCCATCACAAGCGCGGCGCGGTGGATATGGCGCTGGTCAAGCGCTGGGGGCCATGGATGGCCGCAGGCGCGCTGCTGGGCGGGGCCGTGGCAGGACTGGTCGATGCCGAGGCGCTGATGCTGGTCTTCGGGCTTGTCGGGCTGGCCGTCTCGGTCAATCTGGCGCGCCCCAAGACACTGGTGCTGGCACCCGATCTGCCGCAGCGCCGCGCCGCACAACCGGCGCTGGCGGGAACCATCGGCACGGTTTCGGCCATGATGGGGATCGGCGGCGGCACGCTGGGCGTGCCGATCCTGACCGCCTTCTCGGTGCCGGTCCATCGCGCCGTGGGCACGGCCTCGGCCTTCGGCCTCATCATCGCGGTGCCCGCCGTGCTCGCCCTGATCGTCGCAGGCCTCGGCGTCGAGGATCGCCCGCCCCTGTCGCTGGGCTATGTCAACCTTGTCGCCACCGCGCTGATCCTGCCGATCTCGACCACGCTGGCCCCGCGCGGCGCGCAACTGGCCCATGCGCTGGACGCCAAATGGGTCAAGCGCGCCTTCGCCGTCTTTCTGGCGATCACCTCGCTCAGGATGCTCTGGACCGCGCTGGGATAGCGTCGGCCCGGCTCGCGGCCCATTTGTCCAGCATCGCCTGCGCCGCACTCAGCAGATGGCGGCGCAGCGCCTTTTCGGCGGCCTGCCCGTCCCGCTCGATGATCGCCTCGACAATCAGGTCATGCTCGGCGTTGGATCTTGCGATCCGCGCCGCATCGGCAAGCTGCGAGCGCCGGAACGGGGACAGCTTCATCCGCATGGTTTCCGCCATCTCGGCGAAATCCTCGTTATGGCTGCCCAGATAGATCAGCTGGTGAAACCGGGTGTTCGCCTCTTCATAGGCGGCGGCATCGCCCGCGCGCGCCATCTGCGCCATCGCCTCGTGCTGGCTCAAGAGGGCCGCGCGCTCCTCCATCGTCATCCGCTGCGCCGCAAAGCGACCGCAGAGCGCCTCGATCTCGCCCATCGCCTCGAAGAGCTGGTCGATCCGCTCGGGCGAAATGTCACTGACCACAACGCCCTTGTAGGGTTGCCGCACCGCCAGCGCGCGCGCCACCACGATCTGCAAGGCTTCCCGCACCGGCGTGCGCGACACACCGAAGCGCCGCGCCAGCGCGGCCTCGTCCAGCTTCGCGCCAGCGCCGATCTGGCCCAGCAGGATCTCGGCCTCCAGCGCGGTGGCGATGGATTGGCTGAGCACCTGTCTGGGAAGCGCAACATCGTCTGACATGGTCACCTGTTCCTTGATGTGCACAAAATAGGCTGAACGCAGGTCGATCGCATACAAAAAAATGACACCCCCGGAACGCGCATCCCCGACAGGGCGCGGTTTGCACGCCGCCTGCACAGGGCGATTTGCCTTCACCCTTGCCATGTCGGGGCGCGCGGCGGATAAGCGGGCGCATGACTGACAGCACCACATTCGAGATCTTTCTGGCCGTGCCTCCGGGGCTCGAGCCGACGCTGGCCGAAGAGGCGGCGGAGCTTGGCTTTCCGGCCCCCGTGGTCGTGCCGGGCGGCGTGACCTTTCAGGGCGGCTGGCCCGATGTCTGGCGCGCCAACCTGTCGCTGCGGGGGGCCACCCGCGTGCTGGCGCGGATCGGGTCCTTCCGCGTGCTGCATCTGGCGCAACTGGACAAGCGCGCGCGCAAGTTCGACTGGGCCGCCGTGCTGCGGACGGATGTGCCGGTGCGGGTCGAGGTGACGTGCAAGGCGTCGAAAATCTATCACGCCGGGGCCGCAAAACAGCGGATCGAGACCGCCCTGCGCGAAACCCTCGGCGTCGAGGTGCTGTCCGGTCCGGCGGTCGAGGACGCCGCCGAGGCCGCGTCCGAAATCCGCCTGAAAGCCCGGATCGAGGATGATCTGTGCACCTTCAGCATCGACACGACAGGCGAGTCCCTGCACAAGCGCGGCCACAAGCAGGCCATGGCCAAGGCCCCCCTGCGCGAGACGCTGGCAGCCATCTTCCTGCGCCAATGCGGCTATGACGGGACAGAACCCGTGGTCGATCCCATGTGCGGATCGGGCACTTTCGTGATCGAGGCGGCGGAAATGGCCCTTGGCCTTCTGCCGGGACGGGCGCGAAGCTATGCCTTTGAAAAGCTTGTTACTTTTGATGTCCCATCGTGGGACATCCTGAAAAAAGCCCCGCCTGCCCGCGAAACACCCCTGCGGTTTTACGGCTCTGACCGCGACGCAGGCGCGATCCGCGCCGCCACCGCCAACGCCGACCGGGCAGGCGTGTCCGGGATCACCAGCTTTCACTGCCACGCCATCAGCGACCTGCCCCGCCCCGACGGCCCGGCGGGCCTTGTCATGGTGAACCCGCCCTACGGCGCGCGGATCGGCGATCGCAAACTGCTCTTCGCCCTCTACGGCGCCTTGGGCAAGACGCTGGCCGAACGGTTCCGCGGCTGGCGCGTGGGCATGGTCACCAGCGATCCGGCGCTGGCCAAGGCCACCGCCCTGCCCTTCCTGCCCCCTGCGCCGCCCGTGTCGAACGGCGGGTTGAAGGTCACGCTTTACCGCACCGCCCCCTTGCGCTGATACTGCGGTCCAGTTTCAACAGGAGTAGCCCCATGCCCCACCCCCTCGTGACCCAGCAGGATATCGACGATTACCAGCGCGACGGCGTCGTGATCATCCGGGGCCTGTTCAAGGATCACGTGGACACCCTCGCCGCCGGGATCGCGCGCAACATGGCGGACCCCGGCCCCTATGCGGCCGAGAACCTGAAGGCGGGCGAAGGCGGGCGCTTTTTCGACGACTACTGCAACTGGCAGCGCATCCCCGAATTCGAGGAGGTGATCCGCACCTCCCCCGCCGCCGCGGTCGCCGCCGACCTGATGGGCGCACAGAAGGTGCAGCTCTTTCACGACCATATCCTCGTCAAGGAACCGGGCACCGCCAAGCCGACCCCATGGCATCAGGACGGCCCCTATTACTTTGTCGAGGGTCGCCAGACCGTCAGCTTCTGGTCGCCGCTGGACCCGGTCCGCGAAGCCAGCCTGCGCTGCGTGGCAGGCTCGCACCTCTGGCCGCGCCCGGTCCTGCCGACCCGCTGGCTGTCCGAGGAAAACTTCTACCCCGACGCCGATGCCTATATGCCGGTCCCCGATCCCGACGCCGAGGGCATGGAGATCCGCGAATGGCATATGGAACCGGGCGACGCCGTGGCCTTTCACTACAGCACCCTGCACGGCGCGCGCGGCAATGACACCGCCCAGCGCCGCCGCGCCTTTTCGCTGCGGCTGGTCGGCGATGACGCGCGCTATGTCGAGCGGCCGGGCCGCACCTCGCCCCCCTTTCCGGGGCATGACATGGTGGCGGGGCAGACGCTGCGCGAGGATTGGTTCCCGGTGCTTCTGCAGCGCTGAACACCGCCAAAGAGGCAGGCCGAGAGGGCTTCCCTTGCTACGGGGCTCAACCTAGGGTGCCCGGATCGAACAAGCACGAAAGTCCCCAATGCGGCTGCCGGTTGTCTTCATCCTGATCACTGTCGTGATCAACGCCATGGGGATCGGCCTGATCATCCCGGTGATGCCCGAACTGATCCGCGAGACCACGGGCGGATCGCTGGCGCAGGCCGCCGTCTGGGGCGGCATCCTGTCCACGGCCTATGCGCTGATGCAATTCCTGTTCAGCCCGCTTCTGGGGGCGCTGTCGGACAGGTTCGGGCGCAGGCCGGTCCTGCTGACCTCGCTGCTGGTGATGGCGGCGGATTACATCGTGATGGCGCTGGCAGGTTCGATCTGGCTGCTGCTGGGCGGTCGTATCCTGGGCGGGGTGCTGGCCGCGACGCACACCACCGCCTCGGCCTATATGGCGGATATCTCGGAACCCCACGAAAAGGCGAAGAACTTCGGCCTGATCGGGGCCGCCTTCGGGATGGGTTTCGTGCTGGGGCCGGTGATCGGCGGCCTGCTGGCGGAATGGGGCACACGCGCGCCCTTTTTCGCCGCCGCACTTCTGGCGCTGGCCAATACCGGCTTCGGCTGGCTGGTGCTGCGCGAAACCGTGACGGACCGCATCCGCCGCCCCTTCGAATGGCGGCGCGCCAATCCTTTCGGGGCGATCCGCTCCATCACCTCTTTCACCGGGGTGGGGCCGCTGATCGGGGTCTATTTCTTCTACCAGTTCGCCACCGTCGTCTATCCGGCGGTCTGGGCCTATTTCACGGCCGAGCGGTTCGGCTGGTCGCCCGGTCTGATCGGCGTCTCGCTGGCGATCTATGGCATATCGCTGGCGGTCGTGCAGGGCGCGCTGGTCGCGCCCTGCATCCGGCTGCTGGGCGAGGCGCGGACGGTCCTTGTCGGGCTGCTGATCGAATGCGCCGCGCTCGTCATTCTGGGCGTCATCTCCAATGGCCTGCTGCTGATGGTGCTGATCCCGGTCACGGCGCTGGGAGCCATCGGCCTGCCGGCGCTGCAAGGCATCCTGTCCCGGTCTGTCGCGGACAATGCGCAGGGCGAATTGCAGGGCGTTCTGGGCAGTCTTGCCGCAACGGCCATGGTGATCGCGCCGCTGGTGATGACCCAGACCTTCGCCAGCTTCACCCGCGTCGATGCGCCGATCTATCTGCCCGGTGCGCCATTCCTGCTGTCGGCTGTGCTGATGGTGCTGGCCACCGTGATCTATCAGACGCGCGGACGCAGGCTGATCGATTGAGCCGTCCAGCCCGCGGGAATTTCCGACACCGGAGCGGTTGTTTTGCGCTTGCACGGCTGATCGGGCGCGGGCAGGTTCGGGCACAACGCAAGGCCAGACCGGAAAGGAACCCACCATGCAGATGATCAAGGCCGCCGTGTGCCATGAATTCGGCTCTCCCCTGACCATCGAAGAGGTGCGTCTGCGCGCCCCCGAAATGGGCGAGGTCGAGGTCAGGCTGGACGCGGTGGCGATCTGCCACTCGGATATTTCCTTTGCCGAAGGGGCCTGGGGCGGCACCCTGCCCGCTGTCTATGGGCATGAGGCCGCAGGCCGCGTGACGGCGGTGGGCGCGGGCGTCGCAGGGCTGGCCGTGGGCGACAGCGTGGCGGTCACGCTGATCCGGGCCTGCGGCGGATGTTCCAACTGCGGATCGGGCAAGCCGACCCTGTGCGAGACGCCCTACAACGGCGACAAGGGGCCGCTGTCCACCGCCGATGGCGGCGTGCTGCATCAGGCCATGGCCTGCGGTGCCTTTGCCGAGGCGGTCGTGGTGGACCAAAGCCAGGTCGTGAAGATCCCCGATGATCTTGCCAAGGATGTGGCGTCATTGCTGTCCTGCGGCGTGATCACCGGCGTGGGCGCGGTCGTGAATGCCGCCGGTCTGCGCGCGGGGCAGGATGTCGTCGTGATCGGCGCGGGCGGGGTGGGGCTGAACGCCATTCAGGGTGCGCGGATCGCCGGGGCCCGCCGCATCATCGCCGTCGACATGTCCGAGGAGAAGCTGGAGATCGCCCGCGCCTTCGGCGCGACCGACGGTATCCTGGCCACCGACGCCAAACCGTGGTCCCGCGCCAAGCGCATCCTGGGGCGCGGCGCGGATGCGGTGATCGTGACCGTGGGCGCGATCCCGGCCTATGACACGGCCCCCCGCTATCTGGGCTATGGTGGCCGCGTGGTCATGGTGGGGATGCCCCATTCGGGCCAGACATCGACCTATGAACCCGTGGTCATGGCCGCCGTGGGCCAGGGCATGATCGGCTCGAAGATGGGCGATGTGGTGATCAAGCGCGACATTCCGTGGATGGTCGATCTTTATCAGCAGGGCCGGTTGAAGCTGGACGAGCTGATCTCGGGCCGCTGGCCGCTTGACCAGATCAACGAGGCGATTGCCGACACCAAGACCGGTGCCGCGCGGCGCAACGTGATCATCCTGAACGGCTGACGCATCCCTTCATCTTGCCAAAAATACTCATAGGAGCGACCGACGATGAAACTGGCTGACCTTGAAATCATCGTCACCTCGCCCCCGGCACCGGGCTGGGGCGGGCGTTACTGGATCTTTGTGAAAGTCACCACCGATACCGGGATCGTCGGCTGGGGCGAATGCTATGCCTCGACCGTCGGGCCTGCGGCGATGCGGGCGGTGATCGAGGATGTGTTCACCCGCCACATGCAGGGCGAAAACCCCGAGAACATCGAAAAGATGTTCCGCCGCGTCTATTCGTCGGGCTTCACGCAGCGGCCCGACCTGACGGTGATGGGCGCGTTTTCGGGGCTCGAGATCGCCTGCTGGGACATTCTGGGCAAGGACCGGGGCCGTCCCGTCTGGGCGCTTCTGGGCGGCAAGATCAATGACCGGCTGCGGGCCTATACCTATCTCTATCCGCTGCCCCATCACGAACATGCGCCCTTCTGGGTCTCGCCCGAGATGGCCGCCGAATCCGCCCTCGAGGCGGTGGAGCGTGGCTATACGGCGGTCAAGTTCGACCCCGCCGGTCCTTATACGATGCGCGGCGGGCATATGCCTGCGATGCGCGACATCTCGCGCTCGGTCGCCTTCTGCCGCGCCATCCGCGAGGCAGTCGGCGATCGCGCGGACCTCTTGTTCGGCACCCATGGTCAGTTCACCACGGCGGGCGCGATCCGGCTGGGGCAGGCGTTGGAGCCTTACAGCCCGCTGTGGTATGAAGAACCGATCCCGCCAGACAATCTGCTGGAATTCCAAAAGGTTGCCCAGGCCGTGCGCATACCGCTGGCGACAGGCGAGCGGATGACGACCAAGACGGAATTCGCCACCCTGCTGCGCACCGGCGGGGCGGAGATCCTGCAACCGGCGCTGGGGCGCGCGGGCGGCATCTGGGAGATGAAGAAAGTGGCCGCCATGGCCGAGGCCTTCAACGCCCAGATCGCGCCGCACCTCTATGCAGGCCCCATCGAATGGGCCGCGAACATCCATCTGGCGGCCTCGATCCCCAATCTTCTGATGATCGAGACCATCGAGACGCCCTTCCATGACGGGCTGATCAAGGGGATGATCCGGGTCGAGAACGGCCATGTCATTCCGCCCGACCGCCCCGGTCTGGGGATCGAGATCGACGAGGATCTGGCCCGGGCCCATCCCTTCACCGGCACAGGTTTGCACCTGCAAATGCAGGAAGACCCTTGCGATTATCAGAACGAGAACCATTTTGAGGGTGGTGCCCCGGCTTATGAGCAGTAACCTCGCTCTTTCTACCGGGGTATGGTAGAAGTGAGAAAAGGATCTACCGGATGCAGGAACTGGCCGAATTGAGCACGCAAAGCCCCCCCGCCCCGCCAAGCGAAATGGCGCGCAGCGCCGAGGCAGCGGCGGCCTATCTCAAGACGCTGGCCCACGAGGGCCGGCTGATGATCCTGTGCCATCTGGGGTCGGGTGAAAAATCCGTGGGCGAGTTGGAAGACCTGCTGGAGATCCGGCAGGCTGCGGTCAGCCAGATGCTGGCCCGCCTGCGCGAGGAGGGTCTGGTCAAGACCCGGCGCGAAGGCAAGACGATCTTCTACAGCCTCGCCGACAACAACACCTACGAGGTGATCGGCCTTCTGTATCGTCTGTTCTGCAGCCCCGAGGGCAAGGATACGACGCGCACCTCCTGCTGACAGCGATCCACCGTCAGGCAGCATCCCACCATCGTGAGACGTCCGCACGCGACACGGTCGAGGCCGGGCCGATGGCCACCAGCCGTGTCTTGGTGACCGGCGCGAGCGCGGGCTTGATCTCGACGCTGCGGCCAACCACCTGCACCTCCCAGCCCGGCCCGGACGGCGCGCGCACCAGCCCCTTGATGCGATAGATCGCGGGCGGGGCCATGGCCAGACGGCGGGACAGGTCCTCGCGGTCCATCACCGCGTCGCCTTCATGGCTCCAGCCCGTGTAGGCCGGGTGCAAGGCCCCGTCCTGCTTGCCCTGCAAGGGGGCGATCCCGCCTAGCAGCAGCGGCGCGAGACTGGCCCCTTCGGCGGTGCTGACGGCAAGGTCGATCTGGGGTGCCGCACTCAGCGCGGCCAGCCGCGCCACCAATCCGCCCGGCAAACCGTCCTCGGCCTTGGAGACCAGCAGAAGGTCCGCCACCGCCACCTGCCCCCGGATCTGCGCCCCGATCTGCGGGTCATCGGCCAGCGCCGGCCAGTGCAGCGCGTCCACGACAACGGCGATCCCGCCATAGGCCATGTCCGGTTCCGCCCGCGCGGCCGTGGCGATCCGGGCCGGGTCGGCGATGCCCGACGCCTCGATCACCAGATGATCCGGGCGCGGATGCCGGTCCAGCGCGTCCCCCATCGCCATGAACAGATCTGCGCCCATGGTGCAGCAGACACAGCCGTTGGTCAGTGTGATCGTGTCCCCATCGGCCCTGTCGATCAGATCCGCGTCGATGTTGATCGCGCCGAAATCATTGACCATGACCATGATGCGCTGACCGTGATCCTCGCGCAGCAGGCGGTTCAGGAGCGTGGTCTTGCCCGCGCCCAGATACCCGCCGATCACGGTCAGTGGCAAACGCGGCTGATTCATGCCAGATGCACCCGCCCGTCCAGCACCGTGCCCAGCACCGGCACATCCTTCAGCGCCATGGGATCGACGCCCAAAGGATCATCGCCAAGGATCGCGAAATCGGCGCGCTTGCCGGTCTCGATGCTGCCGATCTCGTGATCCATCTTCAGCGTGAAGGCTGCACCCAGCGTGATCGCATACAAGGCCTCGGGCACGGTGATGCATTGCGCCGCGCCCAGTGTGCGGCCCGACATCGTCTGCCGGTTCACCGCGCACCATGCGGTGAACAGCGGACCCAGCGGCGTGACCGGCGCGTCGGAGTGCAGCGCCACATGCACGCCCGCGTCCAGCGCCGCGCGCGCCGCATTCATCCGGCAGGCGCGATCCTCGCCCACGGTCAGGGCCGCGTGCTGATCGCCGAAATACCAGATGTGATTGGAGAAGATGTTGGTGCAGATGCCCAGTTCGACACAGCGGCGGAACTGGTCCGGCCCCATCATCTGGCAATGCTGCAGGACATGGCGCGCGTCCGGCCAGGGATGGGTGCGCGTCGCCGCGCTGATGGCGTCGATGGCGACGCTGCTGGCCTCGTCGCCGTTGACATGGATATGCATCTGCACGCCGGCCGCCTGCATCTGCGCGACCATGCGCGTGGATCTCGTCGGGGGACATGTTCCAGATGCCGTTGGCCTGACCGCCCACATAGCCCGGCCATTTCACGCGCGCCGTCCAGCCCTGGATCGACCCGTCGGTCATCAGCTTGACCGCCCCCAACCGCAGCTTGTCGCGCGATTGCGCCTTGAGCGCCAGCGCGCGGGCCGCGGCCTGCGCGGGATCGGTTCCGGCCACGCCCAGCACCGGCACCAGCCTTGCGCGGGAAATCCGGCATCATCCGTCACCGCCACCAAGGTCGCCAGATCGGCATCCTCCATCTGCGAATAGAGATCGGTGACGGTGGTCACGCCGGCGCGCATGCAGACCTCGCCATAGCTGCGGATCGCGCCTTCGGTCTGCGAGAGCCCGCGAAAATCCATGCCGACCCGCCGCATGACCGGGAACATCGCGGCCATTTCCTGCAACTCGCCGGTGGGATCGCCCTTGGCATCCTTGACCACGCCCTCGGCATTGGTGGCGCGGTCATAGCCCGCCATCTCCAGCGCCTTGGAGTTCACGCACATCAGATGGAAATTCGAGAACATGATCGCCACCGGGCGGTCGGTGCTGATCTGGTCCAGATGCTTGCGGCTGAGGCGCTCGCCCGCGAAGAAGATCGGGTCCAACCCCCAGCCCAGCAGCGGCTGCACCCGGTGCCAGCGTCTTTTCATAGTCCGACAGGTCGCGCACCACCGCCGCCAGATCCGGTCTTGCCCTTCCACCATTTGCCCTTGCGGGTCCATCCGGTCGTGAAAGCCGGCATAGGCGAAATCCCACATCGCACCGGCCATCATATGGGCGTGACCCTCGACCAGGCCCGGCATCAGCACCGCATCCTTCAGGCTGTCATCATGGCGCACCGCGCCCCAGGCATCGGCGCAATCAGCGCCACCGACTGCCAGAATCCGGCCATCGCGGACGGCGACATGGCGTCGCCTCGGGCCGGTTCGGGATCCATCGTGATGATCTTTCTGGCTTTGAAAACAGTGATATCGGTCATGATCGCCTCCTGCTGTTGATCAAGGCGTAAACGAGCTTTGTCCTGTGGGAAAATGGATTTACTGTCAGGAGAAACTTGATCTGATGGGGGAATGCGATGCATTTCACGCTCAAGCAGTTGCGCTACTTCGATGCCGCGGTGCGCAGCGGCTCCATTGCCCGCGCTGCGACCGAAATGCACATCTCGCAATCCTCGATCACCGCCTCGATCGACGCGATCGAACAAAGCCTGGGGATGGAGCTGTTTCGCCGCGTGCCCGCCAAGGGCGTCGCAGCCGACCGAGGCCGGACAGATCGTGGCGACCCGCATCGCCGATTTCCTTGAACAGGCGCGGATTTTCGAATCCGATCTGATGTCGCTGTCGGGCGATCCGACCGGCACGCTGCATCTGGGCTGCTATGCGCCCACCGCGCCCTATGTGCTGCCGCGCGTGCTTAAACACGTGTCGAAGATCTATCCCGCCATCCGGATCGACCTGAAGGAGGACAACCTCGAGGCGCTACAGGAACTGCTGCAGACCGGGCGGATCGATCTTGCGCTGACATACCGGCGGCGCGGGGCCGAGACCGGGCCGTTCCAGCCCCTGTTCATGGCGCGGCCCTGGGCGCTGCTGCCGCTGGATTCGCCTCTGGCCGACAAGGACAGCGTGGCCCTGTCCGACCTGTCGGGCCTGCCGATGGTCCTGCTGGACCTGCCGACGTCCAAAAGCTATTTCCGGGGCGTGTTCCGCGATCACGGGCTGGAGCTGAACGTGGTGCATACCACGAAATCCAGTTCGGTCCTGCGCGGGCCTTGTGGCGGCGGGATTTCGGATATTCGATCCTGAACATCTGCTCCAAGGCGGACCGCGACGGATCGAACGGCTATGTCGCCCGACCCATCGAGGGACAGGTGGACACACCCGAGTTCGGCGTGGCCTATACCCAGGCCTCGCGCCGGTCGACCATCGTGCAGGCGGTGCTCGATATCAGCGCGGATCTGGCGCGGCAGGGCATCTTTGACGACCTGGTCCTGCGCCCCGGCGGCATGCGGGGCCGCCACGGGCCAAACCGCTGTTTCCACCTAAAAAGTAGCTTTTCCATCAACAGAAAACACTGTTTTCCGGGGATAGGGTCACGGCTAGCCTTCTGGCAAGGGAATGAAACAAAGACCCACGCCACAACCGGGAGACAGACATGAAACTGATGACACGCCTGATGGGCGCTGCGGTGATTGCCGCATCCGCCCTTTCCACCGCCCCTTTGCAGGCCGAAGGCACGCTGGTGATCGCCTCCAGCCAGGTGCCGCGCCACCTGAACGGCGCGGTGCAGTCGGGCATCGCCACCGCCGTGCCCTCGACCCAGATCTTCGCCTCGCCCCTGCGCTATGACGAGAACTGGGAGCCGCAGCCCTATCTGGCGGAAAGCTGGGCGGTCGGCGATGACGGGCTGAGCGTGACGCTGAACCTGGTGAAGAACGCGACCTTCCATGACGGCACGCCCGTCACATCGGAAGACGTGGCCTTCTCGATCATGACGATCAAGGAGAACCACCCGTTCAAGTCGATGTTCGCACCGGTCGAGGCGATCGAGACACCGGATGCCCACACCGCCGTCATCAAGCTGAGCCAACCCGCACCCGGCGCTGCTGCTGGCCCTGTCGCCGGCGCTGGCGCCGATCCTGCCCAAGCATGTCTACGGCGACGGTCAGGACGTGAAGTCGCATCCCGCCAACTCCGCCCCGGTCGGGTCGGGCCCCTTCATGCTGTCGGAATTCACCCCCGGCGAGGCGATCGTGCTGAAGAAGAACCCGAATTTCTTCATCGAAGGCCGCCCGATGCTGGACGAGATCATCATCCGCATCATCAACGACCCCTCGGCCCTGCTGATCGCGATGGAAAACGGCGAGGCGGATGTCTATCCCTTCATGGCCGGCAGCCAGGAAATCAAGCGGCTGAGCGAGGCCGATCACCTGACGCGTCACCAGCGAAGGCTATGCCGCCGTCGGTCCGATCAACTGGCTGGCCTTCAACACCAAGTCGCCGAAACTGTCGGATGTGCGGGTGCGCCAGGCGATTTCCTATGCGGTGGACCGCGACTTCATCACCAAGGCGCTGCATCGCGGCGTCTCGACCCCGCAGCGCGGCCCGATCATCGAAAGCTCGCCCTTCTTCGATGCCGACGCGTCACCGGCCTATGACGTGGATCTGGACAAGGCCAAGGCGCTGATGACCGAGGCCGGCTTCGGCGACGGGATGGAGCTGACCGTGGATTACATCCCCGGCCCGGCCGAGCAGCAGAAAAGCATCGCCGAATACCTCAAGTCGCAGCTGGCCAAGATCGGCATCGACGTGACCGTGCGCGCCGCCCCCGATTTCCCGACCTGGGCAGGCCGCGTCGGCGGGCATGACTTCGAGCTGACGATGGACGTGGTCTTCAACTGGGGCGACCCGGTGATCGGCGTGCACCGCACCTATCTGACCGACAACATCCGTCAGGGCGTGATCTGGTCCAACACCCAAAGCTATTCCAACGCGCGGGTGGACGAGATTCTGGCACAAGCGGCGATCGAAGGCGATTTCGACAAGCGCAAGGCGCTCTATTCCGAGTTCCAGGCACATCGTGACGCAGGACGTGCCGATCTACTTGATCAACGCCACGCCCTATCACACCGCCTACAAGAAGGAGCTGGTGAACGCGCCGATGGGGATCTGGGGCACGATGCACCCGATGGACAGGGTCCACTGGGCCAAGTGATCCGACCCGGTGACCGGGCCGCCCGCACCCTGCGGCGGCCCGTCCCTTTCCTGTAAGCGGGAGATGCCATGACACCCTCCTACCTGCTGAGGCGCCTGTTCTACGGTCTGTTGCTGATGCTGGGCGTGGTGGTGCTGAATTTCCTGCTGATCCGGCTGGCACCGGGCGATCCGGCCCTGGTGATCGCCGGCGAGATGGGCGGCGCGGACGAGGCGCTGCTGGCCGCGATCCGGGCCGACTATGGCCTGGACAAGCCGGTGCTGACCCAGCTTGGCATCTACATCGGCAATGTGCTGCGGGGCGATCTGGGCCAATCCTTCTTCTTCAACCAGCCGGTCGCGACCCTGATCGGCGACCGGATCGGCCCGACGATCCTGCTGGTGCTCTCCGCGCAGGTCCTGTCGATCCTGCTGGGCGTCTTTCTGGGCGTGATCGCGGCGCGCAAGCCCAATGGCGTGCTGTCGGGCTTCGTGTCGGTCTTTGCCACCATCGGCTATGCGGTGCCGGTGTTCTGGACCGGGATCATGCTGATCATCCTGTTCGCCAGCGTCTTTCCGATCTTTCCGGTCGAAGGCATGCAATCCGTGCGCCTGCGCGACGCGGGGTTCTGACCCGCGCGCTGGACGTGGCGCATCACCTGGTGCTGCCCGCCTTCACGCTCGCGCTGATCTATCTGGCGCAATACGCCCGCCTCAGCCGCGCCTCGATGCTGGAGGTGCTGGGCTCGGACTATATCCGCACCGCGCGGGCCAAGGGCGCGTCGGAACGCTCGGTCCTGTTCAAACATGCGCTGCGCAACGCCTCGCTGCCGATCCTGACGGTGGCGGGTCTGCAGTTCGGCAACCTGATCTCCGGCGCGCTGCTGGTCGAGACCGTGTTCAACTGGCCCGGCATGGGGCGGCTGGCCTTCGACTCCATCCTGCGGCGGGACTATCCGACGATCATGGGCGTGCTGTTCTTCGCCAGCGCGATGGTGGTGGTCGCGAACCTGCTGACCGACCTCAGCTACCGGCTGGCCGATCCGCGCCTGCGGGGCAAATCATGAGCGGGCGCGCGATGACGCGGGCGTGGCAGTGGGGGCCAGCCCCCGTCGCCGCCCCTTGGCGACGACTCCCCCGGGATATTTGTGGCAAGAAGAAACAGCCGGGAGGAGCAGGCCATGACCGAGGTGACCGCCTTCAAGGCCGAAAGCCCCGCGCGCGAGGCCTGGCGCATGTTCCGCCGCAACATCCCGGCCGTGGCGGGCGTGATCATGCTGAGCGGGATCGTGCTGGCGACGCTCTGGGGGACGTTCTTCTACGGCGGCGACCCCTTCGAGATCGTCTGGGCCCCGCATGAGCCGCCCGGCGTGACGCCGGAATTTCCGCTGGGCACCGATTATCTGGGCCGCGACATCTTTGCCGGGTCTGATCGCGGGCGGCGGCCCGACGCTGGCGGTGGGGGCGGCGGCGGCCCTGATCACCATGGTGATCGGCGTCACCCTGGGTGCGCTGGCGGGCTTCTACGGCGGCTGGGTCGACAACCTGCTGATGCGCATCACCGAATTCTTCCAGGTGCTGCCGACGCTGCTGTTCGCGATGGTGCTGGTCACGCTGTTCTCGCCCTCGCTGCCACCATCGCACTGGCCATCGGCGTGGTCAGCTGGCCGCAGACCGCGCGCCTGACACGCGCCGAGTTCATGAAGATCAAGGAGCTGGAATATGTGACCGCCGCCCGCGCCATCGGCGCGAGGAACCGCCGCATCATCTGGACCGTGATCCTGCCCAATGCCGCGCCGCCGCTGATCGTGTCGGCCACGCTGACCATCGGTGTCGCGATCCTGTTCGAGGCGGGGCTGTCCTTTCTCGGCCTGGGCGATCCCAACACGATGAGCTGGGGGCTGATGATCGGCATCGAACCGCGACTATATCCTCGACGCCTGGTGGCCCGTGACCTTTCCCGGTCTTGCGATCTTTCTGACCGTCTTCTCCGTCAGCCTGATCGGCGACGGGCTGAACGACGCCTTCAATCCGAAGCTGAGGGAAAGATGAGCGCGCTGTTGCAGATCGAGGACCTGCGCGTGACCTTCAACACGCGCCACGGGCCGGTCACGGCGCTGGATTCGGTATCGCTGTCGGTCAATGCCGGCGAGACGCTGGGCGTGGTGGGCGAAAGCGGTTGCGGCAAGTCGATCACCGCGCTGTCGGTGATGGGGCTGATCCCCAGCCCGCCCGGCAAGATCGCAGGCGGCGCGATCCGTCTGGCGGGCGAGGATCTGACGCGCGCGACCGAGGCGCGGATGCGCGCCCTGCGCGGGGCCGAGATGGCGATGATCTTTCAGGAGCCGATGACCTCGCTCAACCCGGTGTTCACCGTCGGCGACCAGATCGCCGAGGCGATCATGCTGCACCAGAAGGTCAGCGCCGATCAGGCCTTCCGCGACGCGGTCGCGCTGCTGGACCGGGTCGGCATCCCCAGCCCGGACCGGCGCGCGCGGGACTATCCGCACCAGCTCTCGGGCGGGATGCGCCAGCGGGTGATGATCGCCATGGCCGTCAGTTGCCGCCCCAAGGTGCTGATCGCGGACGAACCGACCACGGCGCTGGACGTGACGGTGCAGGCGCAGATCTTCGATCTGCTGAACGAGATCCAGCGCGATTTCGGCGCCGCGATCATCCTGATCACCCATGACATGGGCGCGATTGCGGAAATGGCCGACCGGGTGGCGGTGATGTATGCGGGCCGGGTGATCGAACAGGGCCTGTGCCGATGACGTTCTGGACCATGCCGCAGCATCCCTACACGCGGGGTCTGATCTCGTGCATTCCGGCACTGGGCAAGGGCGAGGACACGCTTGCGCGAGATCCCCGGCGTCGTGCCGCCGCTGCACTTGCTGGGGGCGGGCTGCGCCTTTGCCGATCGCTGCGCCCATCGCGCGCCCCGCTGCGACAGCGAGAAGCCGCTGTTGCGGGCCCAAGGCCATCACCCCGTCGCCTGCCATGCCGTCGCGGAGGGCCGGATATGAGCCCCGCTTCTGGACGTGCGCGACCTGACCGTGCAATTCGCCTTGCCGCGGCAGGGCTTCTTCGGCCCGCGCCCGGTGCTTGAGGCGGTGCGCCAGGTCTCGTTCAGTCTGGAACAGGGCCGCGCCCTGGGGATCGTGGGCGAAAGCGGATCGGGCAAGACCACGACGGCCATGGCCGCGATCCGGCTGGTCGAGGCCGCCGGCGGCAAGGTCATGTTCCAGGGCGAAGACCTGCTGCAACTGGATGACGAGGCGATGCGCCAGCGGCGCCGCGATGTGCAGCTGATCTTTCAGGACCCCTATTCCAGTCGCTGAACCCGCGCGCCCGCGTGGCCGATATCGTGCGCGAGCCGCTGGACCTGATGGAGATCGGCACCCCGGATGAACGCCGCGCGCGGGTCACGCGAACTGTTCCGGCTGGTCGGGCTGCGGCCCGATCAGCTGAACCTGTTCCCGCACCAGTTCTCGGGCGGCCAGCGCCAGCGCATTTCCATCGCCCGCGCGCTGACCACGAACCCCGAAACTGCTGGTCTGCGACGAGCCGGTGTCGCGCGCTGGACGTGGCGATCCAGGCGCAGATCCTGAACCTGCTGGCGCGGCTGCAAGACGGAACTCGGCCTGAGCTATCTGTTCATCAGCCACGACCTTGGCGTGGTGCGTCATGTCTGCGACGACGTGGCGGTGATGTATCTGGGCAAGATCGTCGAGATGGCCCCGCGCGATGCGCTGTTCGACGCGCCGCAGCATCCCTATACACAGGCGCTGCTTGTCGGCGGCCCCCAGTCTGGCGCGGCGCAAGTCGCGCGGCTATGTGCGGCCCGTCAAGATCAGCGGCGATCCCCCCAGCCCGATCAACCCGCCAAAAGGCTGCGCCTTTGCCGACCGCTGCCCCAGCGCGCAGGACATCTGCCGCCGCGTGCAGCCCCTGCTCGAGACGCGCGGCCAGACAAGCGTGGCCTGCCATTTTCCCGGCTGATCCCGGCCGGATCAGACGCGCGGCGCGTCACCCTCCATCTCGGTGGCGATCTGCGCCATCAGCCCCCGCATCCAGCGGTGCATGGGGGAATGGTGGGTACGGGCTGTCCAGTAGAGGTCGATCTCGAACGGGGCGGGAAAGGGACAGGGCACGATCCTGAGCCCGGCCCCGAAGGACCGCGCTGTCCGCAAGGGCACGGTGGCGATCAGGTCGGTGCCGGGCAGGATCTCGCGCAGGGTGGCGGGGCTGGGCAGTTCCAGCACCATGTTGGGGGCCAGGCCCGCGGCCTCCATCTCGACCAGATAGCTGGACCGCCAGTTGCCGCCATAGGTCACCACGGCCTGCGGGGCGGCGGCGAAGCCTTCCACGTCCAGCGGCGCATCCCCCAGCGGATTGTCCTGCGCCATGACGCAGACATAGTGATCGCTCAGCATCCGGCGGCTGAAGAAACCGGCATCATTGATCCGGACCGGCCCCACCAGCATATCGCTTTCGCCCCGGCTGAGCTGTTCGCGTCCACGCACGGTCGAGGTGATGACCCCCAGCTTCAACCCCGGCGCCACAGACCGCAGGCGACGCAGCAGCGCGGGCACAAGGGTGGCCCGTTCGTAGTAGTTGCACGACAGGATCATCGTCGCCTCGGCCCGGGCCGGGTCGAAGGCGCGCGGGGTGGATAGCGCCACGAACGCGTCCACCATGCGCGCGGCCTCGCGCACGATCTCGTCACAGCGATCGGTGGCCACGATCCCTGCTCCCTGCCGCACGAACAGGGGATCGCCGAAGGCGCGGCGCAGGCGGTCGATGGTATAGCTGACTGAAGACTGGTTGACGCCCAACTCCTCGGCCGTGCGCGAGAAGGAACCATAGTCATGCACCAGACGCAGCACCCGCAGCGCTGCGAAATCGACGGCCAGCGGATCGCTGTCCTTGGGAACCCCCATCTGAATACCTCCGGCTTGCGTCACATCATCAGATTATCCGATAGCCTGTATCAGTTCCATCGGATTGTCCCATGCGAGTCTATCCTTTACGGTCGATCCACGCGATCAGGCAGGGGAGGGCAGGACCGTGACACTCGATACACCCATGGCACCCGAGGCACCGCTGGATGAGCAGATCACCATCCAGCAGCTGACGCTTGATCCCTATACCGTCTACAAGCGCCTGCGGGCCGAGGCTCCGGTGCTGCGGGTCAAGGCGGTGGGCCGCACGCTGCTGACCAAGGCGGCCGATACCAAATACGTCAAGGACAACCCCGTGTTGTTCAGTTCGAACGATCCCAACACGCCGATGCAGCGCGCCTTTCGCGCCCATACGCTGATGCGCAAGGACGGGGCCGAACACGCGGCCGAACGCGGCGCGATGGCGCCCGCCTTCACCGCGCGCAACATCAAGCAATGCTGGGAGCCGATCTATACCCGGATCGCCGAGGATTACGTCTCCCGCCTGCCGCGCGGCGAGACGGTGGACCTGTTCACCACGCTGGCGGGGCCATTCTCGGCGCGCTGCCTGACACATCTTCTGGGCATTCCCGAAGCCTCGGACGCCGACATGCAACGCTGGTCGCAGATCCTGATCGACGGGGCCGGGAATTTCGGCTGGGCCGACGCGCTGTTCGCCCAATGCGATGCCGCCAATGATGAGATGGACGCGCTGTTCGACGCGGCGGCGGCACGGCTGCGGGCGGACCCGGACCAGAGCGCGCTGTCGGTGATGGTCAATGCCGCCGACCCGATCCCGACAAGCCAGATCTATTCCAACATCAAGATCGCCATCGGCGGCGGCATCAACGAACCCCGCGATGCCCTGCTGACGATCCTCTATGGCCTGATGATCAACCCCGACCAGTTCGAGACGGTCAAGCGGGACGGTCTGTGGGCCGATGCCTTTGAGGAGGGTGTCCGCTGGGTCGCGCCGATCCAGGTCTCATCCCGCCTCGTGACCGAAGATACCGAGATCCGCGGCTTCCACATCCCCAAGGGCGATACGGTGATGACGATCCAGGCCTCGGCCAACCATGACGAAGAAGTCTATGAGGACGGGCATCTCTACAACGTGTTCCGCCCCAAGCTGCCGCATCAGGCCTTTGGCAACGGGCCGCATTTCTGCCAGGGCACCCATGTGGCGCGGCGGATGCTGGCCAATATCATGCTGCCCATGCTGTGCGACCGTTTCCCGAACATGTCCCTGCCCGACCCGGATGCGGTGCAGTTCTACGGCTTCGGGTTCCGGGGGCCGCGCAGTCTGCCGGTCACGCTGAACTGAGCCAGCTCGTCGGAGGAAAACACTTAGCTATGCCGCATAATCAATTGCGCTTCTGCCGAACCTGACACAGACTACAACCAAGGGCCGGGGGAGCCGGCCCGTTTCTGGGAGGAAACCAATGAAAAGACGTAACCTGATGAAGACGGTCGCCGCCGCCGCGCTTGCGCTCGGTCTGGCCCCCGCCAGCCTGTCCGCGCAGGAGGTGACGCTGCGGCTGCACCAGTTCCTGCCGCCGCCCGCGCCGGTGCCGGCGCATATCCTCAAGCCCTGGGCCGCAGCGGTCGAGGCACGGCTGGATGGCAAGCTGAAGATCGAGCATTACGATGCGATGTCGCTGGGCGGACGCCCCAACGACCTGATCGACCAGGCCATCGACGGGACGGCTGACCTGATCATGACCGTGGTCGGCTACACGCCGGGCCGCTTTCCCAAGACCGAAGTCTTCGAACTGCCCTTCATGATGACCAACCCGGTCGCCACAGCCAAAGCCTTCTGGCAGCTGACCGAAGCCGAATTGCAGAACGAGGAATACAAGGACGTCAAGATCCTGGGCGCATGGGTGCATGGCCCCGGCATGATCCACTCCAAGGATCCGATCACCAGCCTCGAGGATATGGCGGGCAAGAAACTGCGCGGCCCGACCCGCGTGATCACGGACATGCTGAGCGAACTGGGCGCGACCCCGGTGGGGATGCCCCTGCCCGCGATCCCGGAATCGCTGTCCAAGGGCGTGATCGACGCCACGGTGATCCCGTGGGAGGTCACGACCGCCGTGCGCGTGTCCGAACTGGTCGGCAACCACACCGAATTCGCCGGACCCGAGGCGCTTTACACCGCGACGATCATCCTGGCGATGAACAAGGACCGCTATGAATCCCTGCCCGACGACGTGCGGGCGGCCATCGACGCGGAATCGGGCGAGAAACTGTCGGCCTTCGCCTCGCAGGTGATGTGGGACTATGACGCCCCCGCCCGCCAGATCGCAGTGGACCGCGGCAACACCATCACGACACTGGACGAGGCCGAAGTGGCGCGCTGGAAGGAAAAGGCACAGCCGGTCATCGACCGCTGGGTGGCCGACATGGAAACCAAGGGCATCGACGGAAGCGCCCTGATCCAGCAGGCCAAGGACCTGATCGTCAAGAACGGCGGCTGATCCTTTTGCCAATGGGAGCAGAAAAGGCCGCCGGGATGATCCGGCGGCCTTTTTCATTGGGGCGCTGTCGCGATGAGTATTTTTGGCAAGATGAAACAGCGGCCGCTATTCAAAAGTAATCCCGGCAGGCGCGCGATAGACGCGGTCAACAGCATCGGAGCGGTGGCGGATCACGGCGCGGGCGTTGATCGAGCCTTTGTCCGTCACTTCGCCCCGGTCAAGGCTGGGCGGGTCGCGCAGTATCAGCATATGGGCGATCCGGGTCGAACTGCCGGTGGCGGAGGCCGCGAAGCTGACCTGAAGACGGGTCAGGTCTTCCATGATACCGGGACGGTCCATCACGCCCTCAGCCGGAAAGAGCAGCGCCGCCAAGGCCGGGCGATCCTCGCCCAGGATCACGGCGTCGCGGATCAAACCGCCGAAGTGATCGACCAGCCGCGCCCGCAGCGCCCCCACAGCGACCCATGTGCCGGTGGCCAGCTTGAAATTTTCGGCAATCCGGCCATCGAAGAAAAAGCCCTTGGTCGGATCGTCTGGGTCCGCTGGGCGCAGCGCATCGCCCAGACAATAGAACCCTTCTTCATCCAGCATCTTTGCACTGGTCGCCGCATCGCCCAGATAGCCCGGCGTGATCGAGGGGCTTTTGATCCGCGCCTCCAACTTGCCCTCGTTCGGGACCAGTTTCAGCGTGATCCCGCGCGCGGGCAGGCCGACATTGCCCGGTGCCTCTTGCTGATCGGTGCACATCAGGGCGAAGGGGCCGGTCTCGGTCGCTCCAAGGCCGGTGGTCAACAGCACCTCGCGCCCGGTGACCTGACGGGCGGTGGCACGCAGACCGTCCCAGATATGCTGGGCCATGCCGGCCCCGGCATACATCATCATGTCCAACTGGCCAAAGAACCGCGCGGCCAGATCGGGATCGGCGCGAAACGCATCTAGCAACATCTCATAGCCAGCAGGCACGTTGAAATACCATGTCGGCGCGACCTCGCGCAGGTTGTCCAGCGTGCGCCCGATGAGGGCAGGCGTCGGCTTGCCCTCGTCGATGTGATAGGTCCCGCCGTGGCACAGCACCATGTGAAAGACCTTGTTGCCACTGGCCGTATGGCTCCATGGCGCCCAATCCACCACAACGGGCGGATGATCGGCCAGGAAACGGAAGCAATCCGCGACCATGTCCTGATTGCGCGCGATCATGTCATGGGTGTTGATCACCGCCTTCGGGCTGCCGGTCGAACCACTGGTGAAAAGATACTTGGCCACCATGTCGCCGCGCAGCGCGGCAAAGGCCGCATCGGCGGCGGCTGTGTCGTGTGCGGGCAGGTCGGCAAGATGCAGCGCCCCTGCGGGCGGGTTGATCGAGCAGACCTTGAGGACATCATTCCCCACAGCCGCCAACGCCCGGCCATAGCGCGCACCGTCCGAGGCATAGACCAGACCGGGCCGCAGCAGGGCCACGGCATCGCGCAGTTTGTCATGGCTGTCAGAGACCAACGAGAACGCCGTGGACAGCGCCGCCGTAGGCACGCCCGCATATTGCCCGGCCAGCGCCAGCACCGCATGGTCCAACGCGTTTTCCGACAGGATCAGCACCGGGCGGTCCTGCCTCAATCCGCGCGCCAGAAGCCCCGCCCCCAGATGCCGCATCCTATCCCAGAGCGCGCCATAGCTGATGCGCTGCCATGCACCATCCGGACCACGTTGCGCCAGCGCGGTGCGATCCGGTGCCGCCTTAGCCCAATGACCGATGCGCGCCGCAACTGTATCCGCCAGACGCGGGGCCTCGCCCTGCTGCGCCATCAGGATCGTGCCATCCGGCCGCCGTTCGATGGTGAATGCGGGTGTCCAGAAGCGCGGTTGCGCCATATCATTCCCCTCCCAAGGATCGGGGCGCATCACGGACTGGACGCGGACCCTCGAATTTAGTTATGACATATAGCAATACAGCACGTCACTCAATCACAATCACGCCGCGGAGAGCCCGATGACATCGACCATCACAGCACCGACCCTGCGCCATGTCTGCGATCTTTTCGTCTCGCTCGATCCGATCCGCGAAATGGGCGCGGGGCGAGCGGGACAGCGGCGGATCATCCCCATCGTGGGCGGCACGGTCAAAGGTCCGGCGCTGAACGGGCGCATCCTGAACCTCGGCGCGGACTGGCAGACGATCTGGGGCAATGGCGTCGCCGAACTGGACACGCGCTATGCGATCGAGACGGATGACGGGGCCACCATCGAAATCCGCAACTATGGGTATCGCCACGGCCCCGCCGACGTGCTGGCCGCCATCACCCGTGGCGAGGAGGTGGACCCCGGCCGCTACTACATGCGGACCCACGCGCGGCTGGAAACAGGCGATGCGCGCTATGACTGGGTCAACCGGACACTCTTTGTGGGCACGGGCGCGCGACTGGCAGGACAGGTCGTCATCTCCCTGTTCGCGCTGGAATAATCCGGCGTCAGGCTGGACCTTGGCGCGAGGCTGGCAGACAGTCGCGCCATGAGCATGATTCTTGTCCTGATCGCCTTTGCCCTTGGTGGCATCCTGAAGGGAGCCACCGGCGCGGGCGCCCCGATCATCGCCGTGCCGGTCATGACGCTCTTTTTCGGGGCGCCTTTTGCGGTGGCCGTGTTTTCCATTCCCAATCTGGTCACGAATATCTGGCAGGGCTGGCACTATCGCCAGCACAGGCTGACCGGCCCGCTGACCCTGCATTTCGCCCTGGCCGGGGCCTTGGGCGCGGGCCTTGGCAGCTTCATGCTGGCCTGGTTGCCGACCGAGGCGCTGAACCTGACCGTGGCCCTGTCGGTTCTGGCCTATGTCGGCTTTCGCGCCCTGCGCCCCGGCTGGCAACTGGGTCTGGACCGGGCCGAGAAGCTGGCCGCACCTATGGGCATACTGGGCGGGATATTGCAGGGTGCGGCGGGCCTGTCCGCGCCGGTCTCGTTGAGCTTTTTGAACGCGCTGAAACTGGAACGGCCCCAATTCATCGTGACCATATCGGTCTTCTTCTTCGCCATGGCGCTGGTGCAGATCCCCCTGCTGGCCGGGCTTGGCATCCTGACCAGAGAGCTTTTTCTGCTCAGTTGTCTTGCCCTGATCGCCTTGATGGCGGCCATGCCACTTGGGGCGTGGCTGGCACGGCGCGTGTCGGCCGCGACCTTCGACCGGGTGATCCTCGTGCTGCTGTCGCTGCTGTCGCTGCGACTGATCTGGCAGGCGGTCATCGGCTGATGCCCGCAGGGCGGGCTTGAGAATCGGGGCAATTGCCGTCATTCTCCCCCTCGAATGACGAGGACGGTGACAAACCCCGCCCGGCAGGCACGCGCAGCAACAATCGACCAGACAGGACCAGACGCCATGCGGCATCTTGCGTTTATTGCACCTTTGGCAGGCCTCTTGGCACTGCCCGCCATCTGGCCCGGACCGGCCAACGCCGCCCCCGCCCAATGCAGCACCAAAATCGAGGGCGAACCCGTCACGATCTTCTACGACGACGAAGAACCCACCTATTCCTCGTTCCGTGAACGGGTTTTCAGCCGGCGCAACACCTGCCCAGGTGCGGTTGTCATCACCTATCTGATGCCGGACCTGACCGCCGAGGAGCGGCTTGTGTTCTGCGCCAACTACGACCCCGAGACGCGCAGCCATTCCCTGCCCGCGCAAGGCCCGCGCGATGCCTTTGGCCGCTGCGAGGAGCCGTCGAACACCTGCAAGCTGGTCAACACCACCAAGGAAGGTGCGCTGGGTTTGGTCGGACTTGGCGAAGAGGCCGAGGAAGGCACGCTGACGGGCAGGCTGTCCTCGACCATTTCGGCGGTGACGCACAGCTCCGGCGCGATGGTTCTGTCAGGCAATGCGGGCAGCATCTCGAGCATCCTGACCACGGCGGGCACGACCATCGGCACGGCCCTCAGTACGCCAGCGGTTCTGGCGGGCGCCGCCGCCAGCGTGGTGGTGATCGGCGGCGCGGTCTATCTTTGCAGCGAGGCAGAGTGACCCGTCATGGGGAAAATGGCGATCCCAGAAGGACTCGAACCCTCAACCTGCTGATTAGAAGTCAGCTGCTCTATCCAGTTGAGCTATGGGATCGCATGTCCCTTATGTGCCGCCGTGCAGCGGCAAAGGCAAGCTGTCAATGCAGGTGACGGTCAGTGGGTCCAGGCACCGCGGCGGTTCGTGGCGAAATTCTCGCCATAGCCGCCGGGACGGATGTTCGGTTTGCGCGGCTTGGGCTCCACCACCTGGGCGTCGATTCCATGCGTCTCGGCATAGGCCAGAGCCGCCTCTTTGGTCTCGAAGCGCAGCTTGACCTGAGACTGCGTGTCCCCCGAAGAGGTCCATCCCATCAACGGGTCGATGTCCCGCGCCTCGGCTGGTGCGAATTCCAGCACCCAGTCATGGGTCTTGGCCATGCCCGAGGACATGGCAGTCTTTGCTGGCTTGTAGATACGCGCACGCATGGCATCCCTCCGGTTATGGGCTTCTATATCGGGGAATTGCGCGTCAGGAGCAAGCCCGACAGGCTATGGATCGCGCAATTTTCGGCAGACCGGGTGCAAGTCCTGATTACCGGTGCGCGCGCGGGGAGCGAGGGGTGGGTCTTGCGCCCGGACCGGCAATCAGGGTCTTCTGCTTGCCCTTAAGAGGTTAGAAAAATACATCTTATCGGGCAAGAATTTTCAAACCGACTGTCAATTTTTTTTGACACCTCTGCGTCAAGCTAAGTTGCATCTCGTTGATTTAGATACTCTTTTGATTAACTGCGACATTTTCACTTGCGAGGGGCGACAGCCCATCCGGCGACAGGGGTTGAAAGACAGGCCAAAGGCGTCAATCTCTGGTCTCTGAAAAGGAATCTCCTGCCATGAACCAGCCGGTCCTGCACGCCCCCGCACCCGATGTGAAATCCCGCCCCAAGCTGGAGGGCGGCAAGCGTTTCATGCTCAAGACCGAGTTCACGGCGGCAGGCGACCAGCCCACGGCCATCGCGGAACTGACCGAAGGCCTTCTTGCGGGCGAACACAACCAGGTGCTGCTGGGCGCGACGGGCACGGGCAAGACCTTCACCATGGCCCGCATCATCGAGGAAACCCAGCGCCCCGCGATCATCCTTGCGCCCAACAAGACGCTCGCGGCGCAGCTTTATGGCGAGTTCAAGGGCTTCTTCCCCGACAACGCGGTGGAATATTTCGTCAGCTACTACGACTACTATCAGCCCGAAGCCTATGTCGCGCGGTCCGACACCTATATCGAGAAGGAATCGCAGATCAACGAGCAGATCGACCGGATGCGCCACTCGGCCACCCGCGCCCTGCTGGAACGCGATGACGTGATCATCGTGGCCTCGGTCTCCTGTATCTACGGTATCGGCTCGGTCGAAACCTACGGCGCCATGACGCAGGATCTGAAGGTCGGCGCGCGCTATGACCTGCGCGCGGTCATGGCCGATCTGGTGGCCCAGCAATACAAGCGCAACGATCAGGCGTTTCAGCGCGGCTCTTTCCGGGTGCGCGGCGACAGTCTCGAGATTTTCCCTGCCCACCTTGAAGATCGGGCGTGGCGGCTGTCCTTCTTTGGCGAGGATCTGGAAAGCATCACCGAATTCGACCCGCTGACCGGGCAGAAGACCGGCAGTTTCGACCAGATCCGCGTCTATGCGAATTCGCATTACGTGACACCCAAGCCGACGATGCAGCAGGCCATCATCGGCATCAAAAAGGAACTGCGCCAGCGGCTGGACCAGTTGGTGAACGACGGCAAACTGCTCGAGGCGCAGCGTCTGGAACAGCGCACCAATTTCGATCTCGAAATGCTGGAGGCCACCGGCGTCTGCAACGGGATCGAGAACTATTCCCGCTACCTGACGGGCCGCGCGCCGGGCGAGCCGCCGCCCACCCTGTTCGAATTCATCCCCGACAATGCCATCGTCTTTGCCGACGAATCCCACGTCTCCGTCCCGCAGATCGGCGGCATGTACAAGGGCGACTACCGGCGCAAATTCACGCTGGCCGAACACGGGTTCCGCCTGCCCTCCTGCATGGACAACCGCCCGCTCAAGTTCGAGGAATGGGATGCCATGCGCCCGCAATCGGTCTTCGTCAGCGCCACCCCCGCCAAATGGGAGATCGAGCAGACAGGCGGCGTCTTCACCGAACAGGTGATCCGCCCCACCGGCCTTCTGGACCCCGATGGTGGAAATCCGCCCCGTGGGGATGCAGGTCGATGACCTGCTCGATGAGGTGCGCAAGGTCTCGGCCGCGGGCTACCGCACGCTCTGCACGACACTCACCAAGCGCATGGCCGAAGACCTGACCGAATACATGCACGAACAGGGCATCCGCGTGCGCTACATGCATTCCGACATCGACACGATCGAGCGGATCGAGATCCTGCGCGACCTGCGGCTTGGGGCCTTCGACGTGCTGATCGGGATCAACCTGCTGCGCGAGGGGCTGGATATCCCCGAATGCGGGCTGGTGGCCATTCTGGACGCCGACAAGGAAGGCTTCCTGCGCTCGGAAACCTCCCTGATCCAGACCATCGGACGGGCCGCGCGCAACGCCGAAGGCCGCGTGATCATGTATGCCGACCGGATCACCGGGTCGATGGAACGCGCCTTGGCCGAGACGAACCGCCGCCGCGAAAAACAGATCGCCTACAACATCGAACACGGCATCACCCCGCAGACCGTCAAGAAGAACGTCGAGGATATTCTGGCGGGCCTCTACAAGGGCGATGTGGACATGAACCGCGTCACCGCCAAGATCGACAAACCGCTGGCCGGGGCCAATCTCAAGGCCGTGCTGGACGGGTTGCGCACCGACATGCGCAAGGCGGCCGAGAACCTGGAGTTCGAGGAGGCCGCCCGCCTGCGCGACGAGGTCAAGCGGCTGGAAGCCGTGGACCTGGCCATCGCCGACGACCCGCTGGCCCGCCAGTCCGCCATCGACGCGGCGGTCGAAGCGTCAACCGCCAGCGCGGGCCGCTCTACCGCCGGGCGCGGGGGGATGCGCGGGGGCAAGGCGCGGCCACGGCGGCGCTGACGCTTGACCCCGCAAGGGGCTTCCGCTAGCCCGGACCCCGGTATGGTATCGTTGCGATAGGTTCAGAATGATCCGGCAGGCGCGCTTTCTGAGCAGTTTTCCAAAGATCGACCGCTTGGATCAGGGCGGCGCGGGTGACGCGGTTTTCCCGCTGGATCATCTGTCGCGGGGGCAGCAGCCCTTCAACGATCTGCCGGGCGCCACCTATGTGATGCGGCTGGATGGCGGTCTCTTCATCCCCGGCAAGACCTTTGAGACCATGGACCCCGCGCGCCACAGCCGCGAAAAGCCGGTGCCGCTGCCGCAGAACTATGCCACCCGCAGACAGGGCGCCCATCTGATCCTGACCGCCGAAGGGCGGCTGTTCAGCGAAAGCCTGATGCGCAACCAGCTGCTGGACCCGCGCGTGATCTTTACCGGCTCCGACAGTTTCGACGTGCCCGACCCCGGCCCGCTGCAAAAGATCGACGATGAGGTCGTGTTCATCGACCTGATCTGCGCGCATTTCGGCCATGCCATCGTCGATACGCCCGCGCGGCTGTGGTATCTGCTGGACCCCGCGCTGGAGGCCCTGCGCCACAAGCGGATCGTGGCCTTCGGCTCGCACGGGGTGGGCGACTGGCTGGGCGGGCAGGATCGCTGGCCCGGCTATCTGAACCGCTTTCTGGCCGCCCTGGGGATCGACCCCGCGCGGATCGAGGTGCTGACCCGGCCCACGCGGATCGCCCGCGCCTATATTCCGCGCCGCCTGTCACCGCTCTTTGCCGGTTTCGGCTACGGGCCGCGCTATATCGCCACCACGCAGGCCATCGGACAGGGGCTTGCGCCAAACCTGCCGGGGGATGCCACCGGTCCCGCACGGGTCTACCTCAGCCGCTCCCGGCTGGAAGGTGATCCGCGTCAGTTACCCGATGCGGGCGAGCAGCGGATCGAGGCGGTCTTTGCCAGCCTCGGCTTTGCCATCGTGCATCCCGAAACCATGCCCCTGCCCGACCAGATCGCCCTGCTGCGCGGGGCCAGCCACGTGGCGGGCTGCGTCGGATCGCATCTGCACCTGCTGGCCATGGGCGGACGGCCGGGGGTGCGCCTCTTCCGCATCGCGCCCAGCTATTTCAACACGCCGGTCGATGCCCTGATCCTGCGCGAACTGGGCGGGCACTACCGCCCCTTCATTGTCGAGGCGACAATCGCCGACGGGGTCCAGCGCCACCTGGCCGGCTGGCCGATGACACCCGAAACCCTCACCGCCCTGCACCGCGCCGCCAGCGACTGGCTGGCCTAGACGGTCTGAGGCCGGATCAGGGAATACGCGCGATGCGCCCGTCAGGGTCGGCAAGAAGTTCGGCGATTTCCGCGCGCACCGCATCGAAATCAACGAAGCGAAAGGCATTCGCATAGGGGGCGCGTTCTTCTTCGGACAGGGAGTCGTAAAGGGCCAACCCACGCTCGGCACGTGCGACGACCTGCAAGCGGCTGGCAACGAGCATCTGTGCAAGGCCGATGTCATTGACCCAATCGGGAAATTCCGAATGCCAAGGCGCACAGAACGCATCGGAAATTGGAATGTCGATGACCGACCGCCCTGAGAGAGAATGTCGATATCCCCAGCCGGTTCGTCTTGAAGGTTACGTTCATCGAGGGTCGTCCCCATCAGCAGCATCGCGACGTATTCAGGCATACTCCGATACATCTGATGAATCAACCATGGCATCGCCGGGATGGTCAGGTGCATCAATGGTTTTATATCTGGTGTCGAAACAACTCTCCGCCAGAAGCAACAGGTCTCGTTTTCAGATCAGGTGAATATGACGATTATGCGCGTTTAGCCCGGTAATATTCACACCATAGCGCCAGAATGATTTGAGTACTTAAAAGGGGCACGCACCTGAAGGCGCGTTTGCAACGAACGGCTGAACGACTGGTGTTGTCTGAAAGGGAGCGACCCAATTGAACAACATGTGCATCTGGAGCACCGTACTTCTGAATATAGTCTGGACACATCCTGCAGTCGCCGTTCAGCGGGAACCCAATACTCATCAACATCAAGCAACATTACGTAGTCTGGCTTGCTCTGCTGCTCGTCGAATCAGACAAATGCCAATCTATATGCACGGTTCTGAAAATTGCTGCGGAACACTTGTGCCCCTGCCTAGCGGATCACCGTCAAGATGATGCACGTCAGGCAACCGCTCGGCCATGCGCGCGGCCATGGCGGCCGTGTCATCCTCGGAATTGTTGGTGATCAGGATGATCGGGGCAAAGCCCATCCGCAGATGGTGAAAGACGAATTGCGCCAGATAGGCGCCCTCGTTCGACGCGATCGCGATCAGCGCGACCCGATAGTCCTGTGCCATTCAAAACCCGTCCACTCATGACCAAACACTGCCCCGACAGGGCATGATGACAGGGTAGTCCACCAATTACCTGATGACCAGAGACCTGTCGCCCCTTACTCCCCCGTCACGGTCAGGCCCAGGACACGCCAGCTTTGCATCCCGCCCCGGTAGTAGCTGATCCGGTCCGCCGGATAGCCCTCCGAGATCATCGCCCTGATCGCGGTGGGCGATTGCCCGCACCACAGCCCGTTGCAGAACAGCGCCACGCGGCGGGCATTCTCGCAATCCCAGCCGTCGAAATCCGGCTCGCAGCCCAGTTCGCCCAGACGGTCCACCATCCGGTCATAGGGCATGTTCACGGCACCGGGGATGCTGCCGCCTTCGAACCAGTCGGGGGTGCGGCTGTCGATCACCAGCACCTCGGGATCGGCCAGCATGTCCAGCAGCTCCAGCTCTCCGATGGTGGTCACCCCTTCGGCCGGGCTGATCGGCTGGATGCAGAAGGGCGGACAGGCCCGCGATGTGCGCGCCCATTCGCCCGTCACCTCGTGGTCATTGTCCTGAATGCGTCCGATCTCGACCGGACCGTCCGGGGTCTGCACCGTCACCGTGGGCCTGTCGGGCCGGATGTTGACCGGCCCCGGCTGCTCGGCCTGCGCCGGGCCAAGGGCCAGCACCGACAGCACCCCGATTGCGGACAGAATCTGCCTGAACATGATCTTTCTCCTCCTGCGTCCTCTTTGCGCCCTAGTCTGGCGCAAGGGGCCGTGTCTTGCAAACCGGCCCCTGTCTGGTCTTGTGTCGCATGCCCATGCGGTCCGCGCCATTGCCGCGCGGGACAGGCTACCGGATCACATGCACCGCACAGGTCGCATGGCGCACCACGGTTGTGGCGGTCGATCCCAGCAGCAGGTCCTGCATCCCGGGCCGGTGCGAGGCGATGACGATGCAATCGCTCCCGTGCTTGTCGGCCCATTCAAGGATGGTGCGCCCCGAATGCCCCTCGACCAGAACCGGCTGCCCGCCGGGCACACTCTCGGCCAGGGCCGTCAGCTCGGCCTGGATCGCGTGACGGCTTTCGGTGATGTAATCCGTGGGCATGTAGGAAATCGCATAGGTGGGGATCTGCTCCATCACATGGAGCAGGGTGATCTTCGCCCCGTCATTGGCCAAAGCGCGCGCGACCGAGATCGCCCCCTGTGCATCGCGGTCCTCGTCAAACGAAATCGGCACCAGAATGTTGTCATACATCGCTGTCTCCTCCTGTGTGTGTATTGCGTCCCCATCAGACACCGGACAACCATGGCGGTCCTTGATCCAAATCAGCTAGGCGGGGCCGACAGCACGCCCCGTCCCGAGGCGTCAGACGTCAAAAGGTTGCCACCACGTCATAGAGCACCGGCTCGAAGGTCTTGCACAGCGCCGCCAGTTGCCGGTTGCGCGCGCGCATCTCGGGGGTGCGCAGCATGGCCTGAAAATCCTCGCGGCTGCGCCACTGCGAATAGTTGGCGATCCGGGTCTGGGCATCGTTCACATGCAGCCCCGCCGCGATGAAGCCGGGTTGTTTCGAGATGAATTCGGCATAGGCCTCGTTCAGCGCGTCCAGCAGGTCCTGACAGGTGCCGGGGGTCATCTCGAAAGTGGTCAGAACGGTCTGGCCCTTGGCCGGGGTCCGGATGGTCGGCATGGTGATCCTCCCTTTGGGGCGGTTGCGCCGCGCGCCCGCCGCAGGATCATCATAGCAGTTCCGGCGCCTCGACCCAAACCCCTCCGCATTAACGGTGTGTTTACCGTCCCGGTGCACAGTGGCCGGGCGGAGGGTTGCAAGATGATCGGGTTCCTTGTGCGCCTTGCGCTGCTCTGCGGCATGGCCGGGCCAGCCTCCGCAGGCGCGTGGCCGCGCGAGGCGGGAACGGGCTTTGCCAGCCTCACCCGCTGGCAGGCGCAGGACAGCGCCGAAAGCTATACCGCGCTTTTCCTCGAATACGGGGTGCTGCCGCGCCTGACCCTCGGGCTGGACGCAGGCCGCAGCGTCTCGGGGCAGACCAAGGCGGTCGTGTTCGCCCGCGTGCCCTTTGGCCGCCTGATGGGCGGGCTTGCGGCGGCGGAACTGGGCTGGGGCGAGATCGCGGGCAGGCCGGTCCTGCGCCCGGGCCTGTCCCTGGGATACAGCGTCGCGCGCGCCCGGTGGCAGGGCTGGCTGGCGGTCGATACGCTGATCGAACTGGACATGGAGACACGGCAGATGGACGTGAAGGCCGATATCACCCTGGGCCTCACCCCGCAGCGACACGGCGCGCCACCGTCGGACTGGACGCTGATGCTTCAGGTGCAGACCGGGCTGGTCGCCGTGCAGGACAGCCTCTATCTCCTGCAAACCGAGGGGACCGTGCCGGAGCCGAGCTTTCTGCGCATCGTCCCCTCGATCACCTATCAACTGCGCGACGGGCTGCATCTGGAACTGGGCCTCTACCGGGCGCTGGACGGATCGTCGGAACAGGGCGTGAAGCTGGGCCTGTGGTCCCGATTCTGACCCTCGCCCCGCTTGCACCCTGTGCCGTCCGGCCCTAGCTTGACGCGGATGAGCACCGACAAAACCAGCCCGATCCGCCCCACCGACAACGAGGCCCGCGCCCTGGCACGCGGCCTGATGGATCAGGCCCGTTTTGCAGCACTCGGGGTGATCGACCCGGACACCGGCGCGCCGATGGTGACCCGCGTGGCCTTTGGCACCACACCCTCGGGCGGCCCCGTCACGCTGATCTCGGACCTGTCGCATCATACCCGCGCGCTCAAGGCGCATCCCACGGCATCGCTATTGATCGGCGAGCCGGGCCCGCGCGGCGACCCGCTGACCCATCCGCGCCTGACCCTGCAGGTGCAGGCCCGCTTTGTGCGACATGGCGAGGACGGGTATGCGGAACTGGCCGCGCATTGGCTGCGCGACCACCCCAAGTCAAAGCTCTACATCGGCTTTGCCGACTTTTCCTTCGCGCTGTTCGATGTGACCACGGCCTATCTCAATGGCGGGTTCGGACGGGCGTTCATCATGACGCCCGCCGATCTGGGGTTGTGACCCTCAGGCGTTGTCGATCCGCATCGTCACCGCCACCGTGCCCGTCACCGCCTGCGCCCAGCCCAGATGCACCAGATCCCGTGCCGCCCCCTGTTCGGTCACCGCATGGGGCATCTCGTAGCGGATCACATTGCTGACGTTGCGGATCGGACCACGCGCCACCACGGCCTCGACCTGCTGGGCCCAGGCACGGAAGGGCAAGGGACCGGCCCCGCTGACCACCCATGTCTCGGCCGGAGAGTTCTGCCTGTGCTCGATCGCCACCGGGTTCTGAATGCCCTGCACCACCCCGTTGTAAAGGTTCCCCGCCACAAGGATGTTGCGCATCCGGCCATAGTCCAGATCGGCAAAGGACGTGTCCACATGCTCGACCCGGTCGATATCGCCCCGAATCGTGCGAAACACATTGCCGGTCATCGTCAGGCCACTGATGAAATGGCCCGCACCATGCGGCTTGACCACGAAGAAACGAAACCAGGGCGCGACGTCGATGGCCTGAAAGATATTGCCCGTCACGCTCAGCGCGCTGAACGAGAATTCACTGCTGAAGGCCGGTTCGTGATCGTGCTCGTTCGTCCATTCGATGAAGCAATTGTCGATGTAGTTGCCGGTGATCGTCGCCCGGTTGTGGCTGGACGTCAGGATCAGACCACCCGTGCGCACGCCGCCCGGTTCGTCATCGCCCTGAAACCAGTGATTGCCCGCGATGATGCTGGCGGTGCCGCCGAGGATGGCGAAATGGCGGAACTGGGTGATCCGGTTGTCGCGCAGCTTGACGTCATTGGCATTGGCATTCAGCGCGATCGAGACGCGATCCTGCGCGCGCATCGGGGTTTCGTTCGACAGGAACTGACAGCGGTCGATCAGCATCCCCTGACAGCCGATCCCGATCGAGGTGATGCCCCGGTCGCGCGGCCCGGTGAAAAAGCAGTCGCGCACATGAAAGGTCAGGCCCGTCGGCGCCAGCATCACCCCACTGGCGCGCCCACCGCAGAGAAACTCGATATCCGACATGGAAAAGCGCGAAAGCTGCGAGAACCCGCTGAAATCCAGCACATATTTGAAACGCCGGAAGGTATAGGTCTGCGTGCCCGCCGCATCGAACAGCGGCATCGACAGGGTGATCTCGCCCGTGCCCACGTTCTTGGCCCGGACATAGACTTCGCGTCCCACGCCATTGCCTTCGATCAGCGATCCCACGGGAATATTGGCCACATTGGCCACGCCGGTCAGGCGCAAGGGATCATTCAGCGCATAGGTCGCCTGCGAGGTGAAGACATCCGTGGTCCAAGCGGCGTTCTCCTCGACGAAGAACTGGCCGTTGCGGATATGCCGGCGCTGCGCGAATTGCGTGCGGTTGGGCACGGCGGCGGCCATGTCGATGGGCGCGCGCACCTGAATGCGCCGCCCGCCAAGGTCCAGCAACTCGTGGTCCACGTTGTTCAGAAGCGCCTGAAACGCCTTGCGGAAGGCCAGCACCTCGTCGTCGAAAGCGTCGATATAGGCGGGCAGGTCGAAATCGCGGGTCAGCGACAGGATCGCATCGTCGGGCATGGTCAGCCTGCCCTCGAACTGGATGCGGTTGTTGATCGTCAGGCTCTGCCCGATGAAGTAATTGCCCTTCGAGACCAGCACCCGCCGCCCCGCCGCCGCCTGATCCGCCGCGACGAAAGCCGCATGATCATCGGCCACCCCGTCGCCCACCGCGCCATGGTCGCGCACATCGACCCAGTTCATCATGTCGCGGTGAAAGACCGACGTGATATCCTCGATCACCAGATCGTCGATCCGCACGATCCCGCCATTCGGCCCGGTCAGGTCCAGTCCGAAATGACCATAGAGCGCCTGCCCGCCCCAGACCATGTCCACGCCATTGCGCGCCCCTGCCCCGACGATGGCACTCACCTCGGTCACGCGACCATAGGCGGTCAACGCCACGGCAGGCCCTGTCTGCGGCACGCTGGCCACATTGACCCCGCCCGCGCCACCGGCCCATCCGGCGATCCGCACCTGCGGCAGCGCACCGCTGATCGCCTTGACGCGCGCAGTGATGCGCAGGTAGCAGCCCGGCAGCAGCGGTGTCTCGCCCATATAGCGCAGGCGCTGCACCGTCTGGGTCTTCTGCATTTCCAGACAGCCGCTGAAATCCTGATCCGCCGGCACGAAGCCCGCGTTCACCGCCGCCAGATAGGTATCCGATCCGGGTGTGCCATTCTGGCTGGACCAGACATCAAGACCCGCCTCGAAGGGTGGCGGCATCAAGACCACGCCATCGGTTATCGCTTTGTTCATGGACTTCCCTTTCCACCACGGCCCGGCATCACGCCCGGGTGGTCAGGGGTCTATCAACGACAGATTAACAGGGGCCGACAGCACCGTGACGGTGCCTCAGGCGGCCACCTCCGGCTGTTTGAGAAGCTGCACACCGTTGATCTGCCAGCCCTCGGGCGTCTGGATCATCTGGTAGTCCAGAACATGCACCCGGCCCGTGCCATCCACGATCTGCACTTTCTGCCAGATCGCGCCCGCGATCTCGCGCTGCTCCAGATAGGTCACCTCGCCGGGGCGCCAGACCATCGGATAGCCCTGCTTGACCATGGCGCCGAAATTCTCGGGCGTGCGGAAAATGTTCTTGATCGTGGGGCTGGCGAAGTCGAAGGCCGCGCCGAAGTCATCCGCCTTGAACGCCTCAAGCTGCTGGGTGATCGTGTCTTCGATCCCGCGCTCCTGCGCGCTGGCGGGTGCGCCGCCCAGCATCAGCGCCAGAACAAGCGCCAGCACCATACGCCCCAAAGACTGCATCATCGCCATGGCCGACCCTCCGTGTTGTTACGGAAAATCAGCTAGTCCGGCCTGACGCAGGGTCAATGGATCAGTTCAGTTCACCCGCCAGCGCACGCTCGATCAGGGCCACGGTTTCATCCACCCCGTAAAGCGCGATGAAACCGCCGAAGCGCGGGCCCTGGCTTGCGCCCAGCAGCACCTCGTAAAGCGCCGTGAACCAGTCGCGCAGCGGATCGAAACGGTCGCGCCCCACGGCGAAAACCAGCCCCTGCAACGCCTCGGCGTCCAGACCGCCATCCCAGGTCTTCAGCTGATCGCGCAGGTCCACCAGCGCTTCGCGTTCCAGCTCGCTGGGCGCGCGGAACACCTTATGCGGCTTCACGAAATCATTGTAATAGCGCACGGCAAAACCCGCCGCCTGATCCAGATCGGGATGGGTTTCGGGGGCCGCGTCCGGCGCATAACGCTGGATGAAGCCCCACAGCTTGGCCTTCTCCTCCGCCGCCGACACCGACGCCAGATTGAGCAGCATCGAGAACGGCACCACCATATGGCTGGCGGGCGGATTGCCGCCATGGATGTGCCAGACCGGGTTGTTCACCTTTCCGGCCGCGTCCTGATCGGGATAGGCGCGCAGCTGCTGATGATATTCATCCACCGCCCGCGGGATCACGTCGAAATGCATCCGCTTGGCGGTCTTGGGCTTCTGATACATGAAATAGGACAGCGATTCCGTGCTGGCATAGGTCAGCCATTCGTCGATGGTCAGACCGTTGCCCTTGGATTTGGAGATCTTCTCGCCGTTCTCGTCCAGGAACAGCTCATAGGTGAAATGCTCGGGCTTGCGGCCGCCAAGGATCTCGCAAATGCGGTCATAGATCGGCGTATTGGTGCTGTGATCCTTGCCGTACATCTCGAAATCGACATCCAGCGCCGCCCAGCGCGCGCCGAAATCGGGCTTCCACTGCAGCTTCACGTTGCCGCCGGTGACCGGCAGCGTCCATTCGCGGCCCGTCCTCGTCGTCGAAGGTGATGGTGCCGTCCTTGGCGTTCACCTCTTTCATCGGCACATACAGCACGCGGCCCGTTTCGGGATGGATCGGCAGGAAGATCGAATAGGTCTGCTGACGCTCTTCGCGCAGGGATTTCAGCATCACCTCCATGATCGCGTCATAGCGTTCGGCGGCGCGCAGCAGGACCTCGTCGAACTGGCCCGACTTGTAGAATTCGGTCGCGCTGATGAATTCGTACTCGAAGCCGAACGTGTCCAGAAACCGGCGCAGCATGGCGTTGTTGTGATGGCCAAAGCTTTCGTATTGCCCGAACGGGATCGGGCACGGAGGTCAGCGGGCGCTGCAGATGCTCGCGCAGCATCTCGGGGTTGGGCACGTTGTCGGGCACCTTGCGCATCCCGTCCACATCGTCGGAAAAACAGATCAGCCGCGTCGGGATGTCCGAGATCAGCTCGAACGCGCGGCGGATCATCGTCGTGCGCGCCACTTCGCCGAAGGTGCCGATATGCGGCAGGCCGGACGGACCATAGCCCGTCTCGAACAGCACATGGCCCTTGGCGGGCGGTGCCTTCTCATAGCGTTTGACCAGTTTGCGCGCTTCTTCGAACGGCCAGGCTTTCGAGGCTAGGGCGGCGTCGCGCAAATCGGTCATGTCGGTCTCCATCATGTCGGGACAGCAGGCGGGGAACCGCGCAGGTCGCGCGGCGTCAGTCGACGCTACCTATTGCTCCGCCCCGTGACAGTCAATATTCTGCGCTGCAACATGAATGTTCAGGATTTTTTCGCATGACGGACCAATTGCCCCACCCGCTGAGCCCGCAGGATTGTCTTGTGGCCGTCATGATCGCCGTATCCCTCTCGGACGAGAACATCCGCACCTCGGAACTGGTGCAAATCCAGGCCACGGTGAACCACCTGCCGATTTTCGCCGAATATGACATCGACCGGATGCGCCGCATGGCGCAGACCGTGTTCGACCTCTTCTCCGAGGAAGACGGGCTGGATGCCCTGTTCGGGCTGATCCGCGACAACCTGCCCGAACGTCTGTTCGAAACGGCCTATGCCCTGGCCTGCGACGTGGCGGCGGCGGACGGGATCATTCTGGAAACCGAACTGCGCCTGCTGGAAGAGATCCGATACGAGCTGGACATCGACCGGCTGCACGCCGCCGCGATCGAACGCGGCGCAAGGGCGCGCCACCTGCGCGCCTGACCAAGCGCCGCCTTGCCGTTGCGACTCGGCAACATCCACGACAGACCACGCTGAGGACGTAACCATTGGTTGCGCCCTTGTCGCTTGAATGTGCATGACGTTGGGGCAGGCGCCATGACCATGGCCCCTGCGTTGTAACCTGTTGATCAGTGAATGGATAACATGATGAAATCCGCTTTTACCCTTGCCATCACCCTTTGTGCCGCCACGGCAACCGGTGCCACGGCCCAAAGCCTCGAAAACCTCAGCGTCGAAGCAGGTCTGTCCACGCTCGGTTTCTACATCGCCCCGAAATTCGACATCGCGCCCCAGTGGCAGGCCCGTGTGCCGCTCTATCTCGGCTCTTTCTCGGATCAGTTCGATCTGGACGGCAACGATGTTGACGGCAAGCTGACCTCGAACTCGATCGCGGTGATGGCCGACTATGCCATCGGCGGCGCGGGCTTGCGCCTGTCGGGTGGTCTGTCCTTTGGCGGCTACGAACTTGACGGCAGTGCCACCACTCTGACGATCGAAGGCAACACCTATACCGGCAATTTCACCGCCAATCTGAAGCAGAAAAACGATTTCGCTCCGGTTCTGGCTGTCGGCTATGCCCGTGATTTCGGCAACAACTGGGGTTTCGTGGCCGAACTGGGGGCACGGATCACCAGCCTCGAGATCTCGACGACCGGGCAGGACGCCCTGAATGCCACCGACCGCGCCCAGTTCGACGCCGATCTGGCGCAGGCCAACAGCGACCTGAACGACATCAAGCTGCTGCCCTTCATCACGCTGGGCATGACCTACAAGTTCTGACGGCTTATCTGGCGCGTGATCCGGGTAACCGGTCACGCGTCAGACGCTGTAGAGCGATCCCCAGCGTTCGATCAGGTTCTGCTGCAGGGTCTTGGCCCGGCGGTTCCACCCTTGCGCGCCCTCGGGCCGCTCGCGTTCCGCGCGCGGAATGCTGTCGCGGCGTTTGGCATCGGCGGCGAAGATGGCAAAGGCCAATGGCTTGCCCGTGTCGCGCGCCATGTAGCCCGCCAGACCACTGACGAAATTCAGCGTGCCGGTCTTGGCATTGACCTTGACCGGGTGCCCCACCGCCGTACGCCCATTGGCGTCGCGCATCGGGAATTCGCGCAGCAACCCCGGCAGCGTCCCCTGCCGCCGCGCCCGCACCAGCGCCGCAACCATATCCGCCGCCGCCAACCGCGAGCGATCCCCAAGGCCGGAATGATCCACCAGCGCCGGGGCCGACAGGCCCAGCGCGGCACTGGCCCAGCCATTCATCGCACCGGCCGAGGCCGCCAGCGACCCGGGCCTTCCGCCGCGGGCCTGCGTGGCCGCCAGACCGACCATCTCGGCTGTCAGGTTGGTGGAATAGCGCAGCATGTCGCGCAGGATTTCGGGCAGGGGCACGCTCTGACGGCGCACGATCACGCTGCCGCCCGGCAGGCTGCGCGCCACATCCTCGGCAGGCAGACGGATTCCCTGCGCACCGGCAAAGGTGCGGAACACCTCACCGGCATAGATATCGGGCCGCCGCACCGGCAACCAGCGCGCGCCACCCTTGCCCAGCGCCGATTGCGCCACCGTCCACTGGTCCACGCCCTGCGCGTCGGAATAGGTATAGACCGGCAGGTCACGCGCCACGACGGACATGCGAGCCACGCGCACATCGGGGCGATAGCGGTCCGAGCGCGCATCCATCGTCACGCCGTAGCCCTGGCCGTTGCGCGCCCATTCGAAATGCACCCGGTTGTGGTTCAGCGACAGGCCCGACACGGCCGGATTATAGCCGACGTGATCGGGCTGGCCTTCGTCGATGACCCGCGCATAGGGCAATGCGTCCCCCCAGACGAGGAAGCGGCCACGCACCTCGCGCACGCCCGCCGCCTTGAGGCTGGCGGCCATCTCGGCCAGCGCATCGGTGTCCAGCAGGGGATCGCCGCCGCCCGCCAGCACCAGATCACCGTTCAGAATACCGTTCTGCACCGGACCTGTCGCGATCAGCCGCGTCTCGAACCGGTGCGCAGCGCCCAGCGTCTCAAGCGCATAGATCGCCGTCAGCGCCTTGACCACACTGGCGGGCGGCAGGCCGCGCTGCGGCTGGCGCACCTCCAGCAGTTCGCCAGTCTCGGCATCGGCACAGGCAAAGACCACCTCGCCGCCCAGATTGGCCTTGGACACCAGCGCATCGACCGCAGGCATCGTCGCTGCCCGTCCCCCGGCAGGGCGCAGCGCAGGACGCAACGACTGTGCGGGCGCGTTCGCGCAGGCGGGCACGCCCAGAAGCGTGACGGCAGCGGCCGAACCGGCCAGAAATCCACGTCTCGAAATCATGCTACTCATTCCTGAAACCTAGCCGCCCTGCCCCTTGGCGGGCAAGCCCACATCGGCGTGAGGCGGCAATGCCGCACCCCAACCGCCCCGCGCGCGGATCGACGAGGACGAGATATCCATGAGCGGCGCGTTGACAAAGCACCACGCCGGTGGCGCGGCCATGGCCAGGGTCCGGCTGGCCACACCCTTGATCCGCCGGCCATGAAAGATCCGCGCCGCCCGACTGGCCCGCGCGGGCAGGTTCTGGCCCGGACGCGCCAGCACACCGACCGGCACACGCGCCATGATCTGCTGCCAATCCTGCCAGCGGTGGAACTGCACCAGATTGTCCGCGCCCATCAACCAGACGAAGCGCACCCCCGGATAGGCCGCCTGAAGCGCCGCGATGGTCTGCGCCGTATAGCGCGTGCCTGCGCGCGCCTCGAAATCCGTGACGATCACGCGCGGATCCTGGATCAGGACCCGCGCCCGCGCGATCCGGTCCGCCATCGGAGCCGGTCCCCGCGCCTTGAGCGGATTGCCCGGGCTGACCAGCCACCACACCCGGTCCAGCCCGAACCGCCTGAGCGCAACCTTGGTGATATGCACATGCCCCGCATGGGCCGGATCGAAGGACCCGCCCAGAAGACCGATCACCTGACCGGGCCTTGCGTGGGGTATTTCGTGGCGCATCTGGTCTCCATCGTGGCAGGTCGTCAGGCGGCGCAGTTGTCAACGCCGCGCCCGCTTTGTCAATCAGGGGCCGCAAGACCCCGCAGCGCATTGCCCCCGCGCCCCATGATCGCTATCTACAGGCCAAATCCTCACATTCCCCTCAAGGAGCGATCCGAATGGCAGCCTATCAATACGTCTATCACATGCAGGGCGTCTCCAAGACCTACCCCGGCGGCAAGAAATGCTTTGAAAATATCCACCTGAACTTCCTGCCCGGCGTCAAGATCGGTGTCGTCGGCGTCAACGGTTCGGGTAAATCCACCCTGCTCAAGATCATGGCGGGCATGGACAAGGATTTCCAGGGCGAAGCCTGGCATGCAGAGGGCGCGACCGTGGGCTACCTCCCGCAGGAGCCGGAACTGGACCCGTCCCTTGACGTGCGCGGCAACGTGATGCTGGGCGTGGCGGGAAAGAAGGCCATTCTGGACCGCTACAACGAACTGGCGATGAACTATTCCGACGAGACCGCCGATGAAATGGCCGAGTTGCAGGACAAGATCGACGCCGAGAACCTGTGGGATCTGGACAGCCAGATCGACATCTCGCTCGAGGCACTGCGCTGCCCGCCCGACGACGCCGATGTGACCCTGCTCTCGGGCGGTGAAAAGCGCCGTGTGGCCCTGTGCAAGCTGCTGCTCGAAGCGCCCGACATGCTGCTGCTCGACGAACCGACCAACCACCTTGACGCGGAAACCATCGCCTGGCTGCAAAACCACCTGATCGCCTATCCCGGCACCATCCTGATCGTCACCCACGACCGTTATTTCCTCGATGACATCACCGGCTGGATTCTGGAACTCGACCGGGGCCGCGGCATCCCCTACGAGGGGAACTATTCCAGCTGGCTGGAACAGAAGGCCAAGCGCCTGTCGCAGGAAGCCCGCGAGGACAAGTCCAAGCAGAAGACGCTCGAACGCGAACTGGAATGGATGCGGCAGGGCGCCAAGGCGCGGCAGGCCAAATCCAAGGCCCGTATCAACGCCTATAACGATCTGGCCAACCAGTCCGAGCGTGAAAAGCTGGCCAATGCCCAGATCGTCATCCCCAACGGCCCCCGCCTCGGCAACAAGGTGATCGAGGTCAACGGCCTCAAGAAGCACATGGGCGACAAGCTTCTGGTCGAGGACCTGAGCTTCTCGCTGCCGCCGGGCGGCATCGTCGGCGTGATCGGCCCCAACGGCGCGGGTAAGACCACGCTGTTCCGCATCCTGACCGGACAGGAAAAGGCCGATGAGGGCACGGTGGAATACGGCGATACCGTCAAGCTGTCCTATGTCGACCAGAACCGCGACGACCTGAACCCCAATGAAAACGTCTGGGAAGCCATCGCCGACGGGCAGGACATCATCAAGCTGGGCGACGCCGAGGTGAACGCGCGGGCCTATTGCTCGGCCTTCAACTTCAAGGGCGGCGACCAGCAGAAGAAGGTCTCGCTTCTGTCGGGCGGGGAACGCAACCGCGTGCACATGGCGCGCCTTCTGCGCTCGGGCGGTAACGTCCTGCTGCTTGACGAACCGACCAACGATCTGGACGTCGAAACCCTGCGCGCGCTGGAAGATGCGCTGGTGGATTTCGCGGGCTGCGCCGTGGTCATTTCGCACGACCGCTTCTTCCTTGACCGGATCTGCACCCATATCCTCGCCTTCGAGGGCAATGCCCATGTCGAATGGTTCGAAGGCAACTTCGAGCAATACGAGGAAGACAAGAAACGCCGCCTCGGCGCCGACGCACTGGAGCCCAAGCGGATCAAGTTCAAGAAGTTCACCCGCTGACGGTGACATGACAACAGACGCGGCGGGCTGGCCCGAAAGGCACGGCCCGCCCGCAAAGCTGCAGTTGCGGCTTGCCATGCCTTGAACGAATCCCCTTCAGGTGGCACATCTTTCGCATAGCCATCAAGGATTTGACCCCGACATGATCTCTCGCCGCAGCTTTGTTGCCTCGACCCTCGCCGCAGCCGCCTTGCCGCAGACGGTGTATGCGCAGGCCAAGACCTTCACCCTGAACCCCCGTTTTGCCCCGCAGGAAGTGGGAATCGACGCCAAATTCGGTGTCGGTCAGCTTCTCGTCCTGCCACGCGCGCATTTCCTGTATTTCGTGACCGACAGCGGCCGCGCCCGCCGCTATGGCGTGGGCGTCGGCAAGGCCGGGCTGGAATTCACCGGCACCGCGACCATCGACGTCAAGAAACAGTGGCCCACATGGCGCCCGACGAACGAGATGATCGAACGCGATCCGCGTGCCTACTCCAAATTCGTGGACAACGACTACGTGCAGCCGGGCGGTCCGGGTAACCCGCTGGGTGCGCGCGCGCTCTATCTATTCCAGAACGGGCGCGACACCTATTTCCGCATCCATGGCACGACCGAGCCGCAAAGCATCGGCCGGTCAGTGTCGAACGGGTGTATCCGCATGATCAATGATCATGTGATCGACCTGTACGAGCGCGTGCCTGTGGGCACGGTCGTGACGGTTCTCTGATCCGCGCAGACATCTGAAATGCAAAAGGGGGCGCTATTGGCACCCCCTTTTTTCATGTCTTGGCATGGCCCTTACGTGCTGGCCCTTACTTGAAGGCGCAGCCGCTTTTGACACCCAGTTTGCGAAACACCGTCGCCGCCGGGCAGAAGCCGGTGATCGAGGACTGGATCAGGTTCACGCCGATGAAAACGGTGAACCACATGAAAAGCGGCGAGACCAGCGCAGTCAGAACCACGCTGAGCAGAACCATGAAACCTGCGAACATCATCACGCTGCGGTCGAGTGTCATTCCTGTCATCCTTTCGAAGAGGCAGACACGCCATGCGCCTGCGTTGACCTCAATCTAGAGGAAACACGAATGACATTCAAGTATTGGAATACGAAAATCCGATTTTCAGAGCAGGAGCGACCAGACCAGGTAATTGGGCGCCAGAAAGGCAAATGCGATGCAGAACAGTTTCGCGCCTTGGACGATCTTGGGAAACAGGCCCCGCCCTTCGGCAGCTTCACCGAAGCCCATCAGGCCCGCCATGACCGCATGGCCGCCAGCCATCTGCGCCATTTCCTTGCGCCGGATCGAGGCCATCGCGGCTTCCCGCACCGCCGCCTGCCGCTGCGCTTCCTCTTCGCGTGCCATAAAGGTCCCTCCGTCCATCCCGTCGTCTCCTGAAAGTGAATCTAGACGCAAAATGTGACGCAAGCCTGAATTGTCGAGGGCAGATCGCAAAATCGTCATGGGAATTCTGTCCCATGGGGCAGGTTTTCGCAAGCGCCGCGAATATCCTTGCCTTGAGGCAACCGACCTGTCATACACCCTCGTGCTACGTTATTCTTTTTCGACCACTGTCTTCCGTCCAACGGCGCTCAGTCCTTCGATCCAGACCGACCAACGCCAGGCCATCGCACTTCGCGGATGGCGACTTAAGACAGGAGACACGGATATGGCCACTGGCACCGTGAAATGGTTCAACACCACTAAAGGCTTCGGCTTCATTGCACCCGATGGCGGCAGCAAAGATGTGTTCGTGCACATCTCGGCAGTCGAGCGTTCGGGTCTGACCGGCCTCGCCGACAACCAGAAAGTGACCTTCGACATCGAAGCAGGTCGTGATGGCCGCGAATCCGCGACCAACCTTTCGCTGGCATAAGCTTCTGCCCCTCGGGGCATGAACGGATCCGGGCGCGCAGGCAACTGCGCGCCCGTTTTCATTTTCAGCCCGAAGGCGTGCGGTTCACACCGTGGCCTTGATCCAGTCCACGATCGCAGCCGCTGGCATGGCCCCCGATTGCCGCTGCCTTTCGCGCCCATCAAGGAAAGCCGCCATCGTGGGGATACCCCGGATATTGTAGGCCGCCCCCGCCTGCGGATGCGCCTCGGTGTTCAGCTTCACCAGCCGCGCCTGTCCCGACAGCATATCGGCGGCCTTGGTGAATTCCGGCGCCATCATCCGGCAAGGCCCGCACCACGGCGCCCAGAAATCCACCACAAGCGGAATCTCGTCGTTTCGGGCCGCCTTCTGCAAGGTCGCCAGATCCACGTCGACCGCCTTGTTCGAGAGCAGCTTTGCACCGCAGGTTCCGCATTTGGCGCCAGCGGTCAGCCGATCCTCAGGCACGCGATTCACCTGTCCACAGTGCAGGCATGTCAGTTTTCTGGATGCCATGACGGCCCCTCCGCTAAAATATTCTGCTCTTGATATATGAATGCCGCCGCCGTCACAAAAGCCCCCGATCGGCGAAAAATCGCCCGAAAACACCTGAAAACGGGGTATTAAAGCACCAAATTCCCTCTTGAAACGACTTCTGAGGCACTCACATACTTATTGGCGCGAGTTTACCACTATCGAATAGCCTGCTCCTTCACAGGTCAGTACCTCGATTATGCACTGACGAGCCGGGCTGCCGCACAGTGCGGGCAGCAGATCTGTAGAGGAGATGCGGTATGGCCACTGGCACCGTGAAATGGTTCAACACTACCAAAGGCTACGGCTTCATTGCGCCCGATGGCGGCAGCAAGGATGTCTTCGTTCACATCTCGGCAGTCGAACGGTCGGGTCTGACCGGTCTCGCCGACAACCAGAAGGTCAAGTTCGACATCGAACCGGGCCGCGACGGTCGTGAATCCGCCGTGAATATCTCTCTGGCCTGATCTCCGGTCAGTCCTGGTGAATAACGGGCCCCGTCGCGGGGCCCGTCTTGTGTCGGCTCACCCCTTGGCCGCGCGACGGACCTTGGCCGCCTCGATCAGGTCCAGCACCGCAGGCCCCATCTCATCGACGATCAATCCGACGCCTTCGGCATTGGGATGAATGCCATCGGGCTGGAAATATTGCTGCGCCGCAGCCAGATCCCCCTCGCCCAGCCCCTTGAAAAAGCTCTCGAAATACAGCGCACCGTAAGCCTCGGCCAGTTCGGGCCAGATCGCCTCGAATTCGGCCTTGAACTCGGGGCCATAGTTGCCGGGCGCCTGCATCCCCACCAGAAGCACCGGGATATCCGCCGCCTGCGCCGCCTTGAGGATGCCTTCGATATTGCCCCGCGTCACCGCCGGGTCCAGCCCGCGCAGCACGTCATTGCCGCCCAGCGCAAGGATCATGCCGTGGATGTCGGGGGTCAGCGTCCATTCCGCCCGTGACAACCCGCCCGCGCTGGTATCACCCGAGACACCGGCATTGACCACCCGCACCGTCTGGCCCTGCGCCTCCAGCCAGGCGCGCAGTTGCGGCACGAAACCTTCCTCGTCGATCAGGCCGTAACCCTGTGTCAGGCTGTCGCCGAACGCCACGATCGACAGCGGCAGTTCGCGCACCTGCTGGGCGCTTGCGGCCTGCGCGAAAGCAAGCCCGAGTGACAGGACAAGTGCCGCAAAGACCTTGCCGCTGCGCAGCAAGGCACCATATGTCAAAAAACGAATAGAAAGCAGGCGCATTCTCATGACCTCTCCGGTTCTCTCCCTCACAGATACAGCTTTGTCCCTTGATGGCAATGCAGGCCGCGTGGACATTCTGCACGGGATCACGCTGGATGTCCGGCGCGGAGAGACGCTCGGACTGGTGGGACCGTCTGGTTCTGGCAAATCCTCTCTCCTTATGCTGATGGGCGGGCTGGAACGCGCCACGGGGGGCCGGATCACGGCACTGGGGCAGGATCTGACCACCATGACCGAGGATCAGCTGGCCCGCTTCCGCAGGGATCATATGGGGGTCGTGTTCCAATCCTTCCACCTCATCCCCACAATGACCGCGCTGGAAAACGTCGCCACCCCGCTGGAACTGGCCGGTCACAAGGACGCTTTCGCCCGCGCCCGCGCCGAGCTGGAGACCGTGGGTCTGGGCAGCCGCGCGGATCACTACCCCTCGCAGATGTCCGGGGGCGAACAACAGCGCGTGGCGCTGGCCCGCGCCTCTGCCCCGCGCCCCGAGATCCTTCTGGCGGATGAACCGACCGGCAATCTGGACGGCACCAATGGCACGGCGATCATCGAACTTCTGTTCGGCCTGCGCGACAAGCACGGCGCGACGCTGGTTCTGGTCACCCATTCCGACGAACTGGCCGCGCGCTGCGACCGCGTGATCCGGCTGCGCGACGGCCGCATCGACACCGAGGCCATGCAAAAGGCCGAGGCCGCCGAATGAGCCTGCGCATCGCCGCCCGCTTCGCCGCGCGCGAATTGCGCGGGGGCCTCAAGGGGTTCCGCATCTTTCTGGCCTGTCTCGCCCTTGGCGTGGCGGCCATCGCCGCCGTGGGTTCGGTCCGCGCCAGCATCGAAGCGGGTCTGGCCCGTGAAGGGGCCGCGATCCTTGGCGGCGACGCCGAGATCGACCTGACCTACCGTTTCGCCACGCCCGACGAACGGGCATGGATCGACAGCATCGCCACCGCCGTCTCCGAAGTCACCGATTTCCGCTCGATGGTGGTCAAGGGTCAGGGCGACACCGCCGAACGCGGTCTGACGCAGGTGAAATCCGTGGATGCCGCCTATCCCCTGATCGGTCAGGTCGCGCTGGAGCCGGATATGCCACTGGCGCAAGCGCTGGCGGGTGCCGATGGTCTACCCGGCGCGGTAGTGCATCCCCTGCTGATCGACCGGATGGGGATGCAGATCGGCGACACCTTCCGCCTTGGCACGCAGGAATTCCGCCTGATGGCCGCGATCACGCGCGAACCCGATGCCGGGGCCGACGGGTTCGGCCTTGGCCCGCGCACCATCGTGGCCACCGACGCGCTGGCCAACGCGGGCCTGCTGACGCCGGGCACGCTCTATTCCACCGAATACCGGATGCTTCTGCCCGACGGCAGCGATCTGGACGCGCTGCAAGCCCAGGTCAGCACCCGGTTCGAGGGCGCAGGCGCCCGCTGGCGCGACAGCCGCAACGGCGCGCCTTCCGTTGCCCGCTTTGTCGAGAGGCTGGGTGCCTTTCTGATCCTCGTGGGTCTGTCGGGTCTCGCCGTGGGCGGGGTCGGCGTCTCGGCCGCCGTGCGCGCCTATCTGGCAGGCAAGACCAGCGTGATCGCCACCCTGCGCACGCTGGGCGCTGACCGCGCCACGATCTTCCAGACCTATTTCATTCAGATCGGCGCGCTCAGCCTGCTGGGGATCACCCTGGGGCTGATCCTTGGCGCGGCGATCCCGCTGGCCGTGGGGCCGTTTCTGGAATCGCGCCTGCCTGTGCCGGCTGTCTTCACCATCCACCCCGCTCCGCTGATCGAAGCGGCCATCTATGGTGCGTTGACGGCGCTGATCTTCACGCTCTGGCCGCTGTCGCGGACCGAAGACGTGCGCGCGGCCACGCTCTTCCGCGATGCGCTGTCCACCACGCGCACCCTGCCGCGCGCGCCGATGCTGGCGGTGATCCTTGCGCTTCTGGCCACCCTGATCGGCACCGCCATGGCCTTTTCCGGCGCGGCATGGCTGACGCTCTGGACGGCCGGCGGCATCCTTGGCGCGCTGATCCTGCTGGCGCTGACGGCCCTGGGAGTGCGCGCCCTGACTAAGCGGCTGCGCGGCAGTGCCCGCGGCCGCCCCGTGCTGCGCTGGTCGCTGGCGGCCATCGGCGGGCAGCGGGACGAGGCGACGTCCGTGATCCTCTCGCTGGGCCTCGGCCTGTCGGTGCTGGCCGCCGTGGGCCAGATCGACGGCAACCTGCGCGGCGCCATCGCCAATGACCTGCCGGATGTCGCCCCCTCCTATTTCTTCGTGGATATCCAGCGCGACCAGATGCCCGCCTTCATGGAGCGGTTGGAAAACGATCCCGCCGTATCGCGGATCGACGCGGCCCCGATGCTGCGCGGCGTGATCACGCAGATCAACGACCGCCCCGCGCGCGAGGTGGCGGGCGATCACTGGGTCGTCACCGGCGACCGCGCCGTGACCTATGCCAATGCCATGCCCGAGGGCACGCGCATCATGGCGGGCGAGTGGTGGCCCACCGATTACGACGGCCCGCCCCAGATCAGCTTTGCCGAGGAAGAGGCCCGCGAAATGGGCGTCGATCTGGGTGACACGATCACGATGAACGTCCTGGGCCGCGATATCACCGGCACGATCACCAGCCTGCGCGAGGTGGATTTCTCGACCGGCGCGATGGGCTTTGTGCTGACCATGAACGAACGCGCCCTGGCGGGGGCACCGCATACTTTCATTTCCACGGTCTATGCCGAGGAACAGGCCGAGGCGCAGATCCTGCGCGATGTGGCGGGATCGGCCCCCAACATCACGGCGATCCGGGTGCGCGATGCCATTGATCAGGTAACCGAGGTGCTGGCGGGTCTGGCGGCGGCCACGTCCTATGGCGCGGCGGCAACCTTGCTGACGGGCTTTCTGGTGCTGATCGGCGCCGCCGCTGCGGGCGAGCGTGCCCGTACCTATGAGGCGGCGGTGCTCAAGACGCTGGGGGCGAGCCGGGGCCGCATCCTGCGCAGCTTCGCGCTGCGGGCCGCCCTTCTGGGGGCTGCGGCGGGTGTGGTCGCCATTGGCGCAGGCATTGCAGGCGGCTGGGCGGTCACGCATTTCATCATGCAGACGGGCTATGCCGTCATCTGGCCCTCGGCCATCGCCATCGTGCTGGGTGGTGTGCTGGCCACGCTGCTGTCGGGCCTTGCCTTCGCATGGCGTCCGCTGGCTGCGCGCCCGGCGCAGGTCCTGCGCGCGCGGGAGTGACGGGCGACCCTATCGCGCCAACAGGTCCAGCGCGGCCTGTTGGCCGGACATGAGCGCCCCATGCGCGGTGCCGAAATGATCGGGTGATGTGGCCTCGCCCGCGAACCACAAGCGGCCATCCCATTCCGCGCCGGCCAAAGCCTGCCGGGTGGCCGGGCTGGTGCCCACGGCTGTGAAGCTGTAGCTGCCAAGGCTGAACGGGTCGCTGCCCCAGCGGGTGATCTGCGCGCCGACAGGGGCCGGGAACCGCGTTCCGAACATCGCGCGCAGGGCATCATGGGCGGCGCGGACCGTGTCATCATCGCGCGCCGCCTCGATCTCGGCGGCCGCATCTGCGGCGTTGAACCCCACCAGCACCGGCGCGCCCATGCCGCGCGCCAGGGAAACCCACTCCCCCCAATGCCCCGGCCTTGGCCCAAGCCAGCCGATCCAGTCCACGTCATCCGGCCAGGCCACGCGGTCGAACCGCAGCCAGCACTTGTTCAGCAGACCCATGCGAAGCCCGGAAATGGCGGCTTGCCGCGTGGGGGCAAGCGGTTCGGCGAACTTCAGATCTCCCGCCTGCAACACGCCCAGCGGCAGGGTGCAGATCACATGATCCGCCGTGATGCGGGAGCCGTCGGTCAGACGCAGCCCACCGGGTGCCACCTCGGACACCGGGGCGGACAGGCGGATATCAAGGCCGCGCGCCAGATGGGTGGTGATCTGGTCGAACCCGGCCGGAAACAGGGCATCCGTGCCGCCGAAGGCCGCGCTCTCCTGCCCATACCATGCCGACAACTGGTGGGCGGGGCTGCCGTATTCCTGCTCCAGCGTGCTGTTGACCAGATACATCACCAGACGGCGCTGGGTGGCATCGGCCTGACGCCAGCCGTTTGATGCCTCGAGCGCGGCGAGGACCGAGGTGTCGGCCTCCAGCCGTTCGGTGGCCTGGAGGGCGGCGCGCAGGATCGTCTCGGCCGCTTGCAGGTCGGGATCAATCGCCAGCCCGTCGGCACCCAGCAGGAGCGCGGCGTCGTGGCTGGTCTCGATCAGCCGTGCCCCCGCAGCCCGCGCGAGACCAGTCAGCGGGTTGCCCTGCTGCCCGTGGATCCAGCTGGCCCCCAGATCCATCGGCAGGTCGGGCCAGAGGCGGGAGGTGTGGATGCGGCCACCGATGCGGGCGCGCGCCTCGAACACGGTGACGGCATGGCCTGCATCGGCCAGCAGCCGCGCGGCGGCGAGGCCGGACAGGCCGGCGCCGATCACGACGATCCGCCGAGGGCTGTCGGCGCGCGCGGGGCGGGCTGTCATGGCGAGGGCGGCGCTGGCGGAGAGGCCAGCCAGAAAGGGGCGGCGCTGCAACTGTTGCGACATGTCATCCCTCGTTACCCGGTATCACACCCTGCCCAGAGAAGAGCCGCCGAGGTTTCCCCCGGCGGCTGATTTGGGCATGTCCCATGATGGGACATTTTCCAGATCCTGCAATATCAACGCGTTACAGGCTCGCGTTCACCACTTTTTAACGCTTTGCCCCGTCCCGCGCCTATTCCGCCGCTTCGGCGTAGTCGGACATCGGCGGGCAGGTGCAGACCAGATGGCGGTCGCCCCATGCGTTGTCCACGCGGTTGACCGGCGGCCAGTACTTGTCCACGCGGAACGCGCCCGGCGGGAAGCAGCCCTGTTCGCGGGTGTAGGGGCGGCTCCAGTCGCCCACCAGATCCTCGACCGTGTGGGGCGCGTTCTTGAGCGGGTTGTTCGCCGCGTCGATCCGGCCTTCCTCGATGTCGCGGATCTCGGCGCGGATCGCCAGCATCGCATCGCAGAAGCGGTCCAGCTCGGCCTTGGTCTCGGACTCGGTCGGTTCCACCATCAGCGTGCCTGCCACGGGCCAGCTCATCGTGGGCGCATGGAAGCCGCAGTCGATCAGACGCTTGGCGATATCCTCGACCGTCACACCGGCGCTGTCGGCAAAGGGGCGCACGTCGATGATGCATTCATGCGCCACTCGCCCCGTGCGACCCTTGTAGAGGATCGGAAACGCCCCTTCGAGCCGCTTGGCGATGTAGTTGGCGTTCAGGATCGCCACGCGCGTCGCCTGCGTCAGACCTTCCCCGCCCATCATCAGGCAATAGGCCCAGCTGATCGTCAGGATCGAGGCCGACCCATAGGGCGAGCCGGAGACCGGCCCTTCGGCGCCGCCGGTCATCGGATGACCGGGCAGATAGGGGACCAGATGCGCCTTGACGCCGATGGGACCCATGCCGGGGCCGCCGCCGCCATGCGGGATGGCGAAGGTCTTGTGCAGGTTGAGGTGGCTGACGTCACCGCCCAGATCGCCGGGCCGCGACAGGCCGACCATGGCGTTCATGTTGGCCCCGTCGATATAGACCTGGCCGCCATGTTCATGGGTGATCTTGCAGACCTCGATCACGGTTTCCTCGAACACGCCATGGGTCGAGGGATAGGTGATCATGCAGCCTGCCAGATTGTCCGCGTGCAGTGCGGCCTTGGCGCGGAAATCGTCCAGGTCGATATCGCCGTTTTCCGAGGATTCCACGGGAACCACGGTCCAGCCCACCATCTGCGCGGAGGCGGGGTTGGTGCCATGGGCGTTCATCGGAATGAGGCAGATGTTGCGATGACCCTGTCCATTGGCGCGCTGATAGGCGGCGATGGTCAGAAGGCCCGCATATTCACCCTGCGCGCCGGAGTTGGGCTGCATCGACATGCCGTCATAGCCGGTGACCTGGCAGAGCTTATCGCTCAGGTCCTTGACGATATGGGCATATCCCGCCGCCTGATCCAGCGGCACGAAGGGGTGCATATCCGAGAATTCGGGCCAGCTCAGCGGCATCATCTCGGCGGCGGAGTTCAGCTTCATCGTGCAGCTTCCGAGCGGGATCATCGCGCGGTCCAGCGCCAGATCGCGGTCGGCCAGACGGCGCATGTAGCGCATCATCTCGGTCTCGGCGCGGTTCATGTGGAAGACGCCATGGGTCAGATAGGGCGACTGCCGCACCAGCGCGTCGGGCAGGGCAAAGCCGGGGGCGATGCCTTCATCCTTGCGGGTGATGCCGAAGGCGCGCCACACGGCCTCGATCGTGGCGGGGCGGGTGACTTCATCCAGCGTGATGCCGATGCGGGTCTTGCCCACGGCGCGCAGGTTGATGCCCTCATCCACTGCCGATTTCATCACGGCCGCCTGAAGCGGGCCGACATCCACGGTGATCGTGTCGAAGAAATGGGTCTGTTCGACGGTGAAGCCCGCCTCGGTCAGCCCGCGCGCCAGACGCACGGTCTTGCGGTGGATGCGCTGCGCGATGGCCTTGAGCCCCTCGGGGCCATGGAACACGGCGTAGAACGAGGCCATGACCGCCAGCAGCGCCTGCGCGGTGCAGACGTTCGACGTGGCCTTTTCGCGGCGGATATGCTGTTCGCGGGTTTGCAGCGACAGACGGTAGGCGCGGTTGCCGTGGCTGTCGATGGAGACACCGACAAGACGCCCCGGCATGGCGCGCTTGAACGCGTCGCGGCAGGCCATATAGGCGGCGTGCGGTCCGCCATAGCCCAGCGGCACGCCGAAACGCTGCGTGCTGCCCACGGCGATATCGGCGCCCATCGCGCCCGGCTCCTTGAGCAGGCAGAGCGCCATCGGGTCGGCGATGACGATGCCGATGGCCTTGGCGGCATGCAGCGCGTCCATCTGCGCGGTGAAATCGGTGAGCGTGCCGTAGGTGCCCGGATACTGGAAGATCGCGCCAAATACCTTGTCGGCGGGCAGGTCTTCGGGTGCGCCGACGATCACCTCGATCCCCAGCGGCGCGGCGCGGGTCTGGATCACGCCGATGTTCTGCGGGTGGCAGTTTTCATCCACGAAGAAGGCCGTGGCTTTGGATTTGGCCACACGCTGCGCCATGGTCATGGCCTCGGCTGCGGCCGTCGCCTCGTCCAGAAGCGAGGCATTGGCGATCTCGAGCCCGGTCAGGTCGCTGACCATGGTCTGGTAGTTCAGCAGCGCCTCGAGCCTGCCCTGGCTGATTTCGGGCTGATAGGGCGTGTAGGCGGTATACCAGGCGGGGTTTTCAAGGATGTTGCGCTGGATCGCGGGGGGCGTGACCGTGCCGTGGAAGCCCTGCCCGATGAGGCTGGTGAGCACGGTGTTGCGCTTGCCGACCTGGCGCATGTGATAGAGCAGCTCACGCTCGGACCGGGGCTCTTCGAAGGCCAGCGGGGCCTTTTGCCGGATCGCGGCGGGCACCGTGTCGTCGATCAGCGCGCCCAGATCGGCGGCGCCCACCACCTTGAGCATCTCGCTCATCTCGGCCGGAGACGGCCCGATATGGCGGCGGTTGGCAAAATCATACGGCAGATAGTCGGTCGGCTTGTAGCTCATCGCCCGGGTTCCTTGCTTGTCGCTGTCACAGGTCTGTTGTCGATAGGGTGCAAACGGCCCCGCGCGCGTCGCGCAAGGCCGCCCGGTTGATCCTGTCGGATCAGTCCACCAATTCCTTGTATTCGTCCTCGTCCATGAACCGGTCGAGCAGGGACAGGTCGTCGATCTTCATCTTGAAGAACCACGCCTCGCCCAGCGGGTCCTCGTTGACCTTGCCGGGTTCGTCCACGATGGCCTCGTTGATCTCGACGATCTCACCGTCCAGGGGGGCGGCGATGTCGGAGGCGGCCTTGACGCTTTCGATCACCACGATCTCGTCACCGGCGGCGACCATCGTGCCGACTTCGGGCAGTTCCACGAACACCACGTCGCCCAGTTGCGTGCTGGCATGTTCGGTGATGCCGACCACAACCAGATCGCCTTCGATGCGCAGCCATTCATGATCTTCGGTAAATTTCATCGCTCTGGTCCCTTTTGGTTGGCGCTGATGTCAACGTTTGAAATTCGCGGGCGTGAAGGGCAGCGTCACGACCGACACCGGCAGCCGCTTGCCCCGCACCTCGCCATAGAGCTGCGTGCCCTGGGCGGCATGATCGCGCGCGATCAGGCCCATGGCAACAGGCGCGCCGACCGTGGGGCCGAACCCGCCCGAGGTGACGCGGCCGATGGCGGTGCCGCCTTCGGGGGTGGCGAAGAGCTCGACTCCTTCGCGCATGGGGGCGCGGCCTTCGGGCAGCAGGCCGACACGGGCGCGCGGGGCGCCGTCGGCCAGTTCCGCGAGGATGCGCGCGGCACCGGGAAAGCCGCCTGCGCGCGCGCCGCCGGTGCGGCGGACCTTCTGGATGGCCCAGCCCAGACCCGCCTCGATGGGGGATGTGGCGGCGTCGATGTCATGGCCGTAAAGGCACAGGCCCGCCTCAAGACGCAGGGAATCGCGCGCGCCCAGACCGATCGCCTCGACCCGGTCATCGGCCAGCAGGGCGCGGGCCAGATCCTCGGCCCGGTCGGCGGGGACCGAAATCTCGAACCCGTCCTCGCCGGTATAGCCCGAGCGCGAGACCCAGCAGGCCGCGCCCGCGAGGTCCAGATCGGCCACATCCATGAAGCGCATCGCGCGCACATGGTCGTTCAGCCGCGCCAGCACGTCCTCGGCCAGCGGGCCTTGCAGGGCCAGCAGGGCGCGATCCTCGATCACCTCCAGCGTCACATCGGCGGGCAGACCGGCGCGCATCAGGGCGATGTCGGCGTCCTTGCAGGCGGCGTTGATCACCACGAACAGGTGATCGCCCCGGTTGGCGAGCATCAGGTCATCCTCGATCCCGCCCGCGTCATTGGTGAAATAGCCGTAGCGCTGCCGGTTCACGGCCAGACCCGCGACATCGACGGGCACCAGCGCCTCGAACGCCAGCGCCACCGCCTGATAGTCCGCGCCGCGCAGGATCACCTGCCCCATGTGGCTGACATCGAAGAGGCCCGCCGCCGCGCGCGTGTGCTGATGTTCCTTCATCACGCCCAGCCCGTACTGGACCGGCATGGAATAGCCCGCGAAGGGCACCATCTTGGCGCCCAGTTCGACATGCAGCGCCTCGAGTGGCAGGTGCAAAAGCTCGCTCATCGTATCCCCTCCGATGCGCCGCGCTGACTATATGATACAATCATCCGGCATCCGTCCCCCGCGCGATCCGCAGGTCATGATGCCCCCTCTGTCCTGTTGCCTGAGATCGTTATCCCGTCGGCGGGCGCGCGGGGCGCCACTCTCCAGAGTCCGTCATGTCCGACCGGTCCTTGGGCCTGAGAGTTTCCGGGGCGGTTGCTCCTTCGGCACCGGTTACCCGGTTCTCCCGATCTGACGCAGCCAGCCATAAACGAGTTGCTGCAACACGACAAGTAGTCGTTTTCGCCCAAGGTTCAAATAACGCGCCACCAGATAGCGCGGTTCAGACCCGGCAGACCACAGGATGCATGATTTCCAGCAGCCGCTCGTTGCCGCAGACAAGCGCATCCAGCGTGATGTCGTCCAGATGCGCATAGAAGGCCTCGGCCGCATCGGCGACCGCGACTTTCAGACGGCAGGCCTCGACCAGCGGACAGGTATTGTCCACATCGGCAAAGCATTCCGCGATGGGCACCTGGCTTTCCAGCGCCCGGAACACGTCCCCGATGCGGATCTTGGCCATCGGACGGCCCAGCATCATCCCGCCATTGCGGCCCCGCTGCGTGTGCAGATAGCCCAGTTGCCCCAGCTGGTTGATCACCTGCGCCAGATGGTTTTCCGAGGTGTTGCAACAGCGCGCGATCTCGGATTTCGTGACCAGGCGTTCCTCGTTCGCGGCGCAATACATCAGCACGCGGATGGCAAGGTTGGTTCGTTTTGTGATGCGCACGGCAGTTTCTTCCCTGTCTGTTGGGTGGACACAAGAATGCCTGCCCTGCGCGGCGATGGGATTGACATGGATCAACAGGGGGGAAAAATAGCTATATGAAAGATGTTTTTTTCTTTGGATACGGCTCGCTGGTCAATCGCGCGACCCATGACTACGGGCAGGCCCACCATGCCAGCCTGCCGGGCTGGCGCCGCGCCTGGCGTCATACGGCGTTGCGGCCCGTGGCCTTTCTGACCGCCGAACCCGATCCGGTCAGCCATATCGACGGGTTGATCGCGGCGGTGCCGGGGGGCGACTGGGCCGCCCTCGACACGCGCGAGGCGGCCTATGCGCGCCATCCGGTCTGCGACACTGTCCGGCATCCGCTGACCCCGCGCCCGGCGGTATCGGTCTATGCCATCCCCGCAGACCGCCACACCGCGCCCAGTGACGCCTATCCCGTTCTGCTCAGCTATCTGGATGTTGTCGTGCAGGGCTATGCCCGCGAATTCGGCGCGCAAGGCGTCGCGCGGTTCTTCGCCACGACCGCCGGGTGGGACGCCCCGATCCTGGATGACCGCGCGGACCCGATCTATCCGCGCCACCAGCGGCTGAGCGCCACCGAGCGCGCCATGACCGACGACCATCTGGACCGTCTGGGCGCCCGGATCATCACCACGCGCCCTGCGGGGCTTTAGGCTTCATCTTGCCAAAAATACTCTCGGGGGGGCGTCGAACAGCGTTCGACGTGGGGGGCAGACAGCCCCCCTGCGCCATCCGCCAGGGTCACGCCTTGGCGCGGATCACCTGCAACAGCGGCATCAGCGCGCCCATGTCGGGCCCATGCGCCTGCCCGGTCAGCGCCAGGCGCAGCGGCATGAAGAGGCCCTTGCCCTTGCGGCCCGTGGCGTCCTTGACCGCGCTGGTCCACTGGCTCCAGGTCTGATCGTCGAACGGCCCTTCGGGCAGCAGCGCAAGGGCCTGGGCCACGAAATCGCGGTCTTCGTCGGCGATCACGGGTTCGGCCCCGTCGCGGCAGAGCGCCCACCATGCGGCCAGATCGGCGCGGGTGGTGATATTGTCGCGCGCCACTTCCCAGAAGCGGGGGGCCAGTTCCGCGGGCACGCCCAGCGCCGTCACATCGGCTTGCACCGCCGCAAGCGGCAGCGATTGCAGATGTTTCGCGGTCAGCGGGAACAGGTCCTGCTCGTCGAACTTGGTCGGGGCCGCGCCGAAGCGGGTGATGTCGAAGCCTTCGATCAGCTCGTCCATGGTGCTGCGCAATTCGACCGGGTCCGACGATCCAAGCCGCGCCATCAGCGACAGCAGGGCCATCGGCTCTATCCCCTGCGCGCGCAGGTCCTTGATCGACAGCGCGCCCAGGCGTTTCGACAGCGCCTCGCCATGCGGGCCGGTCAGCAGCGAGTGATGGGCGAAGCTGGGCACGGTGCCGCCCAGCGCCTGGATGATCTGGATCTGGGTCGCGGTATTGGTCACATGGTCCGAGCCGCGCACGATATGGGTGACGCCCATTTCCGTGTCATCCACGACCGAGGCCAGCGTATAGAGCACCTGCCCGTCCGCGCGGATCAGCACGGGATCGGAGACCGAGGCCGCGTCGATGGAGATGTCGCCGAGGATACCGTCCTTCCACTCGATCCGTTCCTGATCCAGCTTGAAGCGCCAGTAACCCTCGCGCCCCTCGGCGCGGAAGGCGGCTTTCTGGTCCTCGGTCAGGTCCAGATGCGCGCGGTCATAGACCGGCGGGCTTGCCCATGTTGAGCTGCTTCTTGCGCTTGAGGTCCAGTTCGGTCGGCGTCTCGAACACCTCGTAGAAGCGGCCCATGGCGCGCAGACGGTCGGCCGCCTCGGCATAGCGGTCAAGGCGCAGGGACTGCCGCTCGACCCGGTCCCATGTCGAGGCCCAGCCATTCCAGATCGCGTTTGAGCTGATCGACATATTCCTCTTTCGACCGCTCCTGATCGGTGTCGTCGATCCGCAGGATGAAGGTGCCGCCGGTCTTGCGGGCGATCAGGTAGTTCATCAGCGCGGTGCGCAGGTTGCCCACATGGATATAGCCTGTGGGCGAAGGGGCGAAACGGGTGGTGGTCATGGGGGCATCTCCTGTTGGCTCGTCCTCTGTCACAGGCCGGGGCATTTGTCCAGAAATCGCAGCCGGTGAGGGCCGCTCTGCATAAAGGCACATCACTTGATCGCGAGCGCACAACCATCGCGGGGCTGCTGTGCTATCTTGCCGTCAACCAAACAACATCAGGAGGACCCCGATGAGCTCGATCAACATGTCCCGCCGTTCCGTTCTGGCCAGTGCCGCAGCCCTGCCGCTGGCGGGCGTCGCCGCGACCCAGGCCAGTGCCGCCGCGCCGCTGGTGGGTGCGTCGCGCGCGCCCTACAACCGTATCAAGCTGGGTGGTTTCGATGTCACCTCCCTGCTGGCCGGGACCCGCACCGTGCCCGATCCGAACACGATCTTCGGCCTGAACGCCACGCCCGAGGAATTCGCCGCCGCCTCCGAGGCCGCGATGATCCCGACCGACAAGTCGCAGTTCTTCTTCACGCCCACGGTCGTGAACACCGGCGCGGAGCTGGTCCTGTTCGACACCGGCCTGAACGGCGAAGGCATCACCGCGGCGCTGGCGGCAGCGGGCTATACGCCCGATCAGATCGACGTCGTGGTCCTGACCCACATGCATGGCGACCATATCGGCGGCCTGATGACGGATGGCGCGGCGACCTTCCCCAACGCGCGCTATGTGACCGGGTCGGCCGAGTTCGACCATTGGAACGGCACCGACAACGAGGGCTTCGCCAACAACGTGCGCCCCATGGCCGAGAAGATGGAGATGATCGGCGATGCAGGCTCTGTCGCCTCGGGCATCACCAGCATGGCGGCGTTTGGCCATACGCCGGGTCACATGACCTATATGATCGAGAGCGAAGGCCAGCAGCTGGTGCTGGGCGCCGATTTCGCCAACCACTATGTCTGGTCGCTGGCGCATCCCGATTGGGAAGTGCGCTTCGACATGGACAAGGAAGCCGCCGCCGCCACGCGCCGCAATATCCTTGGCATGCTGGCCGCAGACCGTATCCCCTTCATCGGCTACCACATGCCTTTCCCGGCACTGGGTTTTGTCGAAGCACGCGGCGAGGGGTTCCACTACGTCCCCGCCAGCTACCAGTTCGTGATGGACAGCTGATCCAGAGACCCCAAGACGTAACCGGCTGTCCGGCACGGCGCGCCATCCTCCCTCGGGGGTGGCGCGTTTTTTATTGCGGGCAGCCCTCAGACCGAGGCGATGAAGCGCGCGGCGACGGAGCCGCTCATATGGGTGATGCGCCCGCCTGCGATGGTGGCGCCGACATGGCCGGTTTCGTCCATGACCAGCAGATCGGCGCGCAGCCTGGGCACCAGATTGCCGCGATCGGTCAGCCCCATCAGGCGCGCCGGTCCCGCCGCGACCAGATCCCATGCCGCTGGCAGGCCAAGCTGATCCGCCAGCATCAGCGCCGCCTGTCGGGGTGCCGGGTAGTGATAGTCCGAGGCCAGCGCATCGCAGAGCCCGTCCGCGACCAGATCGGCGGCGGCCACATTGCCGGAATGCGACCCGCCGCGCACCACATTGGGCGCGCCCAGAACGATCCTGTCGCCCCCGGTGCGGGCCGCTGCGGCGGCCTCGCGGGTTTCGGGAAACTCGGACACGGCCACGCCGCGCGCGCGCCATGACGCGCGCGCCCTGCGCGGTTGCGTCGTCATGACTGCCAAGGATCACGCCAGCGGTGTGGAACTGCGCCGCCAGCCCGTCCAGCGCCGCAGGCACCTGCGCGGACAGATCGTGCAGGCGCTGGATCAGGGCCAGATGATCCTCGGGGGAGCGTCCGCTTTTCAGCGCCTGCCCGGTCAGGCGTGGGGGGCGCTTGCCCGCGACCAGCGCGGCATGGGGCAGATGATCGTTGAAGACGACATAGCCGATCCCGAAACGCGCGACCGCATCCGCGATGGCGGGGTAATCGTCCAGCAGATGGGTCTCCATCCGCAGTTGCGCGCGCATGTCGGTGCCAAGGCCGCGATGCGCGGTCAGCGCCTCAAGGAATCGCAGGGCGAAATCCGGCCCGCGCATCCCGCCTTCCCAGCTCCAGAATTGCGCCAGAAGGGCGGTGGTGATCCCGTTGGCGGCCAGCTCGGCCTCGGTCGCGGCCAGCCCCTGCCCCAGATCGCGCATCGCGCCGCGCCGTGGCGCCAGATGCCGTTCGAACCCGTCCCCGTGCACGTCGACGATACCGGGCAGCACGCGGAACCCCGTCAGATCGACCCGGCGCGGTTGCGGGTCCGCGACGATCCGCCCTTCGGCCAGTGACAGCGGCGCGTGATCCATGCCGCCGGGGCGCAGGACCTCGGCCCCGGTCAGGGTCAGCGCCAGTGTCCCGCTCATTCCAGCACGGGCAGCGCCATCACCGCCTCGCCCCATGTGATCGCGGGATCGAAGGCCCCGGTCTTGAGGAATTGCAGCACCTGCGCGATCACGAGCGGGTTGTTCATCAGGAAGGTATGGGTCACATGCAGCACGATATGGTCGGCCATGCCTTCGACCTTGGTGGATTCGACCGACACCTTGCCGTCATCCGGCCCGTCGATCATCGCCGAGAAGACAGGGTTCAGCGACCTGTCGCCCGCGATCACGCCCAGATCGAAATCGACCGGCGGCAGATGCGCGGGCATCCCCTTGTCGCCCGTCCGCAACTGCTTGCCCGCCGGACCGTTGAGCCAGCCGAACGCTTCGAGATCCACCAGTTCGTCCACCAGTTCCGAGCCGGAATTGGGCGGTGCCAGCATCACCACGCGCCCCAGATTGGCGGGCCTGTTCCCCACCAGCCAGAAGCGGGTCAGGATGCCGCCCATCGAATGGGTCACGATATGGGTGGTCTTGTCGCCGCAGGCCTCTACCGCGCGGGGCAGGACTGTCGTGGCTAGGTTGCCGATGGTTTCTTCGGTGGACGGATAGCCGGGACTGACCACGCTGTAGCCATCGGCCTTGAGCACCTGCTCCATCAGCAGGAAGGATGTCTCGGTCCGCGCCAGCCCGTGCAACAGGACCACGCATTCGCCTTCGGCGGACCGGGCCGGATCGCCCGACATGCCGCAGGCCGCGCCGAATACGACCAAGAAAGACGCGGTAAGATATTTCGGGACACTTGTTTTCATGCCAGACAGATAGACGTGATTGCCCCCGCGCAAAAGCCCCATCAACCCCGAGGTCCCATGCCACAGCCAAGACTTGCCACCCGCGCCGTGATCCTGCACGAGGATCGGCTGCTTCTGGTCAATGCCTATCGCGATCCTGCGGCGACCCTGTGGTGTGCCCCCGGTGGCGGGGTCGAGGCGGGGGCGTCCCTGCCCGACAATCTGGCGCGCGAGGTGCATGAGGAAACCGGCCTGACCGTCCGCGTGGGCACGCCCTGTCTGGTGAACGAGTTTCACGACCCGGATCAGGGGTTTCATCAGGTCGAGGTCTTCTTTCGCTGCACCATCACCGACGGCAGATTGACCGAGGGCTGGGCCGATCCCGAAGGGATCGTGACCCGCCGCCGCTTCTTCACGCAGGAGGAGGTGCGCGGCCTCAGGCTCAAGCCCGACAGCCTGGTCCGCGTCGCATGGGCGCGCGGGTTCGGCTATGATCCGCTGGAGCTGATCCTGCCCGCCTGAGACCGGCTGTCATTCGGGCAGGAGTTCGGTCGGATAGGTCAGATCGGCGGTGACCCCGGCCATGCCCGGCCGGATCGGATAGAGCATGGTCCGCGCCAGGGGATAGGGGGTCGCCAGGTTTTCCGCCGCCTTGAGCGAGAAGCCGAAACGGCGGAAATAATCCGGCTCTCCGACGACGGTGACCGCCTTGGCGCGGTTCTGGCGGGCAAGGTCGAGACCCTGTCGCACCAGTTCCCCCGCCACCCCGCGCCTGCGCAGGCGCGGATGCACCGCAAGCGGGGTCAGCGCCCACCAGCCCGCCGGGGATTCGTGGCGCGCAAAGCCGATATGGCCCCGGATATGCCGCCCGTCCATCCAGACAAGCTCCAGCCGCATGTCCCCGGCATCGCGCATGACGTCGAGGCGGGCGGCGACGTCGGGGCGGCCGAAACAGATGCCCAGCAGGTCCTGCACCGCGGCACGGTCTTCCGGCAAAACATGTCTGACTGGCATCGGTCCCTCCCCCAAGCGTGGCGCTTTGACCTGCGCCTGTCCCATCTCGGAAGGGTGCGGGGATGGCACAAGACTGCGGGGGCGAGCCTGGCCCCGCTGCGGTGGCTTCGGGGCACGGTTGCCGAAAAATCAGGCGTCCTTGCCCAAGACTTGCGCCTTTCGCGAGGGCGGGAGGGAGGCCAGCAGCACGCCCCCCAGCACCAGCGCAGAGGCCATCGCGAAGCGCAGGCTGATCCCTTCGCCCAGCAGGAGCAGGCCGCCCGCCGCCGCGATCACCGGCACGCAAAGCTGCGCCACGGCAGCGCGGGCCGCGCCAAGACGCGGCAGCACCGCATACCACAGCGCATAGCCGCAGCCCGAGGTGACCGCGCCCGATATCACCGCGAGGATCACGCCCTGCGCCGAGGCGCTGTCGGGCAGCACCGCCAGCACCAGCAGACCCAGCGGCGCGGCAAAGACGAAGTTCCCGGCTGTCGCGCGCAGCGGATTGGTGGCACCGCGCCCCAGAAGCGAATAGATGCCCCAGCCCAGCGCCGCCGCCACCATCAGCGCCGCCCCCACCGGATCGGGCGCGGCACCGCCACCGGCGGGCCAGAGCAGCCAGACCAGCCCGCCGAAGGCCAGCGCGGCCCCGGCCCAGCGCCGCGCGGGCACGGGCTCGCGCAGGATCAGGGCGCCTGCGAACATCGTGATCTGCACGCCGCCGAACAGGATCAGCGCGCCCACACCGGCTTGCAGGCTGACATAGGCGAAGGAAAAGCCCAGCACATAGAGGGCAAGGCTGGCCGCGCCGCCGGGCTGCCACATGGGGCGCCATCCGCCGCCGCGCCCAGAACTGCGCCAGGCCACCAGCGCCCAGAGGCACAGCGCGCCCGAGACCAGCCGGATCGCGGCGAAGGCGGCGGGACCGGTCGCGCCATCCTCCAGCGCCATCCGGTTCAGGATGGAGTTGGCGGCAAAGGCCAGCATGGTCAGGGCGGTCAGAAGAAACAGGCGCATCCCGCATCGCTAACCCAAAAGAACGGCAGACAGAATAGCCATCTGCGCGTCAGCCCGCGCGCGATGCTTGATCCCGGCGGCAAGGCCAGTCTAGGCTGGCCGGGCCCGGAAATTTTCCTGCTAGGACAAACACTCATGCCATTGGTCCGCGTCAGACGTCGTTCCCGCGCCCGCAAATACGGGGTGCCGCTTGCCATTGCTCTTGTTGTTCTCGCAACGCTCTACATCGTCAGCGCCTCGCTGGGGCTGCACCGGGTGGCCACGCAATTGCTGACGGTCGGGTCGCTGGAGCAGAGGCTGGCGGGCATGGAGCGGCCCTCGGACCCTGCTGCGCTTGGCTATCGCGGCGATCCGCAGACCGCCCTTGGCCTGCCCTTCGAGACGCTGGCGATCCAGACAAGCGCGGGGCCTGCCGAGGCCTGGCTGGTGCCCGAACCCTTTCAACCCGGCGCGCCGCAACCGCATCTGGCGGCGGTCTATGTGCATGGCATCGCGGGCGCGCGGGAGGATGGCTATCGCCACCTGCCGCTTCTGCACGAGGCGGGTCTGCCGACACTGATGATCAGCTATCGCAACGATGACAATGCCCCCGCCTCGGAAGACGGGCGCTATGGTTTCGGGCTGAGCGAATGGCCCGATCTGGAGGCGGCCATTCTGGCGCTGCGTGATCGCGGCTATGCCGAGGTGATCGTCGTGGCGGATTCGATGGGCGGCGCGATCCTCGGCCAGTTCATGGCCCAGAGCACCGAGGCCGGACGCGTCAGCGCCATCGCGCTTGATTCCCCCGCGCTGGAATTCGAGGCCGTGCTGGAGCATCTGGCGCGGAACATGGGCCTGCCCCTGCCCGGCATGGTGGCGGGCACGACGCTGACCATGATGCGGTTCACCCAGCCGTCGGACCTGCGACAGGCCAGCGTGACCGGGCGCTATGCCGGGTTCTACGGCCCGCTTTTCGTGGCCCATGGCAGGGCGGACCAGGTGGTGCCATTCGCGGCAAGCCGACGGCTTCTGGACCTGCGCGCCGCCTCGGACGCGGGCGCTGTTACCGTGGCGCATCTGACCGAGGCGGATCACCTGCAATCCTACGCGGCGGACCCCGCCGCCTATGAGGCCGCGTTCCGGGAGTTTCTGGCGCTGACGCGGGTGCCGTAAAGGGCGCTGGTGAGGGGGTATGTTTTGTTGGTCGTGGGGTGGATCGAGCCAGCCGTAGGGTGCGTGCTTGCACGCACCGTTCGTTGATGCGTGGAGGCAATGTGGTGCCTGCAATCGCGCACCCACCGCCATCAACCACCCATTAACCAAAACCATGCACGGTGGCGGCATGTCAAATTATCGCCGCCCCTTTGTACTTGGAGCTCAAATCTTTTTCACCGTCGCGCTGGCCCATCGTGGCAGCCGAATGTTGGTGGATCACATCGATCTGCTACGCGACGCGGTGAGTCAAACGCGGCGAGAGCGCCCCTTTGCCATCAACGCTTGGGTGGTCTTGCCCGATCATTTGCATTGCGTCTTGACCCTGCCCGCAGGAGATGCCGGTTATCCAACGCGCTGGCGGCTGATCAAGACACGTTTTTCGCGGCAAATGCCTCCGGGCCCATTACGGCCATCGCATATTCTGCGTGGCGAGCGGGGCATTTGGCAGCGCAGGTATTGGGAACATCATATCCGGGATCATGCGGATTTCGCGGCACATGTCCGGTATTGCTGGACCAATCCCGTCAAACATGGGTTTGTTCGGTCGCCCGAAGAATGGCCCTACTCATCCATTCACAGGGACATTGCGAACGGAGAATATGATCCAAAAAACGGCAGCCATTTCATAATTCCGTAGGGTGCGTGCTTGCACGCACCGTTTGTTGATGGGGGGAGTGGTGCGTGCGAGCACGCACCCTACCGACCAAAAAAGGGCCCGCCTTGCGGCGAGCCCTTCCTTGTCGAACGTCAGGTGACGGTCGGGATTACATCATCCCGTCCATGCCGCCCATGCCGCCCATGCCGCCGCCCATGCCGCCGCCAGCGCCCTCTTTCGAGGGACGATCGGCAACCATGGCTTCGGTGGTGATCAGCAGGCCGGCAACCGAGGCTGCGTCCTGAAGTGCGGTGCGGACAACCTTGGCCGGGTCGATCACGCCGAACTTGAACATGTCGCCATATTCTTCGGTCTGCGCGTTGAAGCCAAAGGTCTTGTCGTTGCTTTCGCGGATCTTGCCCGCGACGACCGAACCGTCCACGCCGGAGTTTTCGGCGATCTGGCGCAGCGGTGCTTCGATCGCCTTGCGGATGATCGAGATACCGACGTCCTGGTCGCTGTTGGCGCCCTTGAGGCCGTCCAGAGCCTTGCCAGCCTGGATCAGGGCCACACCGCCGCCGACGACGATGCCTTCCTGCACGGCTGCGCGGGTCGCGTTCAGCGCGTCATCGACGCGGTCCTTGCGCTCTTTCACTTCGGTTTCGGTCATGCCGCCGACGCGGATGACGGCAACGCCGCCTGCCAGCTTGGCCACACGTTCCTGCAGCTTCTCACGGTCATAGTCCGAGGTGGTTTCCTCGATCTGCTGACGGATCTGCGACACGCGTGCCTCGATCTCGGCCTTGACGCCGTGACCGTCCACGATCGTGGTCTCGTCCTTGTTGATCGTGATCTTCTTGGCCGAACCCAGCATGTCGATCGTGACCGACTCCAGCTTCATGCCCAGATCTTCGCTGATCACCTGACCACCGGTCAGGATCGCGATGTCCTGCAGCATCGCCTTGCGACGATCACCGAAGCCCGGTGCCTTGACGGCCGCGATCTTCAGGCCGCCGCGCAGCTTGTTGACCACCAGCGTGGCCAGAGCCTCGCCTTCCACGTCCTCGGCGATGATCAGCAGCGGCTTTTGCGACTGGATCACGGACTCGAGCAGCGGGACCATCGGCTGAAGCGACGAGAGTTTCTTCTCGTGCAGCAGGATGTAGCAGTCTTCCAGCTCGGCGACCATCTTGTCGGGGTTGGTCACGAAATAGGGGCTGAGGTAGCCACGGTCGAACTGCATGCCTTCGACCACGGTCGTCTCGGTCTCGAGGCCCTTGTTCTCTTCGACGGTGATGACACCCTCGTTGCCGACCTTCTGCATCGCATCCGCGATCTGACGGCCGATTTCGGATTCGCCGTTGGCCGAGATGGTGCCGACCTGCGCCACTTCGGCGCTGTCGCTCACGTCACGGGCCGCGGCCTTGATGGCTTCCACAACCTTGGTGGTGGCCAGGTCGATGCCGCGCTTGAGGTCCATCGGGTTCATGCCGGCTGCAACAGCCTTCATGCCCTCTTTGATGATGGCTTGCGCCAGCACGGTCGCGGTGGTGGTGCCGTCGCCGGCCTCATCATTGGTGCGGGAAGCGACTTCCTTCACCATTTGCGCGCCCATGTTCTCGAACTTGTCTTCCAGTTCGATTTCCTTGGCCACGGACACACCGTCTTTGGTGATGCGCGGTGCGCCGAAGGATTTGTCCAGCACCACGTTGCGGCCTTTCGGGCCCAGCGTGACCTTGACCGCGTCTGCCAGCGTGTTCACGCCTTTCAGCATGCGATTGCGGGCGTCGGTCGAAAACTTGACGTCTTTAGCAGCCATTTTGCTTGCTCCTAGATATCAGAATGTCAGGGATGACGATCAGGCAATGATGCCCATGATGTCGGATTCTTTCATGATCAGCAGCTCTTCACCATCGAGGGTGACTTCGGTGCCGGACCATTTGCCAAACAGGACCTTGTCGCCTGCCTTGACGTCCATGGCGATGCGGTCGCCATCCTCGTCCTTCGCGCCTGCGCCAACGGCGACGATGATGCCCTCGGCGGGCTTCTCTTTCGCGCTTTCGGGGATGATCAGACCACCCTTGGTCTTTTCGTCGCTTTCCACGCGGCGGACCAGCACGCGGTCATGAAGCGGTGTAAATGCCATCTCTGAGGCTCCTTGGCTCAAAGTTTCTCACTGAACCCCGTTCGGGGTATTAGCACTCACACCCTGCGAGTGCTAACGGGGCATAGCTAGGGATGCCGCCAAGGGCTGTCAACATCTGAATCGGTAAAAATCGACAGCTTGTCGCAGCCTCAGTCCAGCGCCGCGCGACCGGCTTCGGTCAGGGTATAGACCCCGGTCGTGACACGCGCGAACCAGCCGTAATGATTGTCCGCCATGATCCGCGTGGCCACCGTCACACCGGAGGCCGCCGCCACATCGCGCCCCCGCGCCTGCCCCTGCGCGGCCAGCACGGCGGCACAGCGCAGCGCGTCCTGCCGGTAGCCGGTCATCAGGCCCTGCCTGACCGACCCGCCCCGGTTGGGATCGCCCTGCAAGCGTTGGAATTCCCTGAGCAGGGCGGCGGTCCGCTTGGGCTGCTTGCGCGGGCTGTAGGGTCCGGGATCGGCCTGGGCCACCACCAGACCATCGGAGAGGCGCACCGACAGGACGCCAAGCCCCAGACGACGGCAGAGCCCCACGTTGTCGCGCAGCGCGCGCGCCGCCACCTTGCCCGTGCGGTGCGGCACCGCCACATAGACCAGATCGGTCACCGCCTGCCGCGCCACGGCCTGATGCAGCAGGGTCAGGGAAAACCCGGTTTTCAGCTCGACCACCAAAGGCGGCTCGTCCCCCCGGCGCGCCAGCACGTCGACGGCGCCGACCTCGCCCTTCACGGCATAGCCCTGCGCTTCCAGAAACGCCTTCACCGGCGCGTAAAGATCGCTTTCCCGCACTGTCCGACCGTCCTGCTGCCCGTTCAGGGCCGACTATTCCGCAGCTGTCCGGGAATGTCCAACGGCCCTGCCCTGCGCATCATGCTGCCATGCAGCATCTACAGGTGACAATCGCGCCGCCCAGCCCTATAAGGCGCGCAAATTCACCCGTTACAGGACCATTGCAATGACCATTCAGGTTTTCGGCCACAAATCCCCTGACACCGACTCGACCGGCTCGCCCCTCATCTGGGCGTGGTATCTGACCGAAGTGAAAGGCACCCCCGCCGAGGCGAAGCTGCTGGGCGAGCCCAATACCGAAGCCGCCTTCATGCTCGATCACTGGAAGCTGCCCAAGCCGCAGATCATCTCCGGCGTCGAGGCGGGCGCGCCCGTCGTGATCGTGGACACCAACAACCCGGCAGAGCTTCCCGCCGGCATCAATGACGCCGACATCATCGGCATCATCGACCATCACAAGCTGGTGGGCGGGCTGGAAACCAAGGGTCCGATCGAGATCCGCATCGAGCCGCTGGCCTGCACCGCCACCATCATGTTCAAGATGATCGGCAAGGATCTGGCCGCGCGCGCCGAAATCCATCAAGGGGGCGATGCTGTCCTGCATCCTGTCGGACACGCTGGAATTCCGCAGCCCGACCACCACGCAGGAAGACAAGGCCATCGCGCATGATCTGGCCAAGGAGCTGGGCGTCGATATCCCCGCCTATGCCGCCGAGATGTTCGCCGCGAAATCCGATGTGTCGGCCTTCTCGGACGCCGAGCTGCTGCGCATGGACAGCAAGGAATACACCGTCGCCGGCAAGGAATTCCGCGTCTCGGTGCTGGAAACCACCTCGCCCAAGATGATCCTTGACCGCAAGGACAGCCTGATGGCCTCGATGGTCGATGTGGCCAAGGAAGACGGCGCCGATCAGGTGATCCTCTTCGTCGTGGACATCCTGAACGAGGAAGCGACGCTGCTGGTGCCCAACGATCTGGTCAAGACACTGGCCGAGAAATCCTTTGGCGTCACCGTGACCGGCGACACCGTGGTCCTGCCCGGCGTGATGAGCCGCAAGAAGCAGATCATCCCGGTCCTGACCCTGTAACCGTAAACGAAAGAGGCGGCCCGCACTGCGGCCGCCCCTGACTGGATATGACCAAAGGCCTGCGTATTCAGCTGCGCGGGCCTTTGCGTTGCCGGTGCGACCCGGCACCGCCCTTGCCCCGCTGTCCGCCGGACAGCCCGTCCAGCTTGCCGCGCGCCTGCCGGACCATGACGCCAAGCATCTCGTCCTCGCCGGGGGTGTCCAGGCTTTGCAGCAGATTGGCGTCATGCTCCTGCGACAGGATCGTATCGCCATCCGTGGCCCAGGGGTTGTTGTGCCCGGCCAAGGCGGGTGTCGCGGCGCAGAGGGCCAGCAGGATACCCGCAAGGGTCTTGGTCTTCATGATCAGTTTTCCTTTCGTTTCGCGCTTCCGCAAGGCGATATATAAGTTTTTCGGAATATGAAAAACCGTGCTGCCGCCCATCGGCAGGGTTCCGCTGTTCAAGCCGCATGGAACATCGCCGCGCTCTGGCGTATGCAGGCGGTGACCCTGCCAGGACGGAGCCCATGCCATGACCCGGATCATCACTGCCCTTTCCGAGATCTCCAGCACCTATGAGGCGCTGTTCGTCGATCTGTGGGGCTGCGTGCATGACGGTGTGCGCGCCCTGCCCGAGGCTGTCGCGGCCCTGCAAGCCTATCGCGCGGGCGGCGGGATCGTGGTGCTGCTGACCAACTCGCCCAAGCCGCGCGCGGGTGTCGAGGTGCAACTGGATCATTTCGGCGTCCCCCGCGACGCCTGGGACACGATCGCCACTTCGGGCGATTCCGCACGCGCGGCCATGTTTCGCGGTGCGGTGGGCGAGCGTGTCTTCTTTATCGGTGAAGACCGCGACATGCCCTTTTTCGAGCCGATCAAGGTGGTCGAGGACCCGGTCACCATCACCCTGACCAAGCTGGACGAGGCGACGGGCATCGTCTGCACCGGGCCGTTCGACCCCGCCGCCGATCCCGCCGACCTGCGCCCGCACCTGCTTTATGCCAAGCAGAAGGGGCTGAAACTGCTTTGTGCGAACCCCGATGTCGTGGTGGACCGGGGCGAGCGCCGCGAATGGTGCGCCGGGGCCGTGGCGCAGCTTTATACCGAGATGGGCGGCGAGAGCCTGTATTTCGGCAAGCCGCATCCGCCGATCTACGATCTGGCGCGCCGCCGCCTGGCAAAGCTGGACCAGAACATCACCGACCGCGCGATTCTGGCCATCGGTGACGGCATCCAGACCGATATCAGGGGCGCCATGGGCGAGGAGATTGATTCCCTCTTCATTTCCGGCGGGCTGGCGCGCACCGAAACTCGCACCGAGGGCCAACCCGATGCGGATGCGCTAACCACTTATCTGGAAACGGAAAAAGCCGCGCCCACCTTCACGATAGGTCATCTTCGCTGACGCACTTAGCACTTGCTTTTCTGCAATTGCAAAGTAATAAAGTTGCAAGTTCGGGCCGCCTATAGTCCGAAAATTACCTTGTGGCTTAATGCTGATGGACAGTCTGGAGGGTCGAATGTTGGATAATATGCCGCGTGGCACGATCTGTATCGAAGATATCGAGATGGGCATGACCCGCCACCTGCGCAAAGTCGTGACCGACCGCGACATCGAGCTTTTCGCCGAAGTCTCGACCGACCGGAACCCGGTGCATCTGGATGACGACTATGCGCGCGACACCATTTTCGAGGGGCGCATCGCCCACGGGATGCTGACCGCAGGGCTGATCTCTGCCGTGATCGGTGAGCAGCTTCCCGGCCATGGCACCGTCTATATGGGGCAAAGCCTGAAATTCCTTGGCCCCGTGCGCCCCGGCGACATGGTCCATGCCGAGGTCGAGGTGATCGGCATCGACCACGCCAAGCGCCGGGTGCAGCTGGATTGCCGCTGCATGGTCAATGGCAAGAAGGTCCTGATCGGCGAAGCCACGGTTCTGGCACCCAGCCGCAAGTTCGACTAAATCTATGCGTGACGCGGTCGGCGTAGCCGGTCGGTGTTCCAGTAGCGTCTGGTTTTTAACGAGTGGTGTTTGTCGTGACATTGAGCGATCCTCAATCGCACCGCGCCGGTCCGACACGTGGCATGGTCCTCGATCGTGCTGCTGTATCCCCATTCACGGGTATCTTTGACCGGGACGGACTTTGCCTTCCTGAACCGCTGGCAGGGGTGCTGTTTCCTGCGTCAACGGATCGACAGGCCTATGCCATTCTGGATGCCGCCCGGTTCTTCGGCCTTGTTCAGAAGTTGGAGGCCTCGCGCCTGTCACATCGGAGCCTCTTGCCGAAACGGCGTCCGACGAGGACGAGTCCGATTGCGATGACGTCGCGCCCTATCTTGTGCAACTTGATGCAGGCAACAGGTTCGTCCGCAACCTGTTCACCCGGAAGTCCCATTCCCTCTGCGCGGTGGGACAGCTTTCGGGTATCATGGGACGGGCCGAGGGCGATATCGACAGCGTGGCCGACAGGCTGAAGCACCTGCTGGTGACACGCAGGCAGGACAACGGACCCACATGGCAAAGATTCTGGGAACCGGTCTACTGGCATGGATTGGCGCTGCTGTCAGGTAGTCACTGGACCGATGCCTGGGACATGCGGATGCTGTCGGTCCTGTCCGACTGTTTCGTGCTGACGCCTGGCGCGGTGCACCGAGTCGTACCGGCAGAGCGGTCACCTTTGGGTCTGGCCGCCTTGCGCGTGCCGACAGCGGTGGATGTCACGGTCATTCGCGCTGTTGTGGCGCGCCCCGCGTTGGCGCCGCTTTTGCGCCAGACGGTGCGCGATCACTGGGCGCTGCCCTATCTTGGCATGCTGATGAGAAACCCGCAGATCAGCGACCCCACACTCCTGCGGCTATTGACCGTGCCGCATGGAAGCATGACGCATCGGCTCTGCGCGGCAAGCCTGCATCATCCGGGCCTGTCGGCCACCGCCAGAGCGCGCGGCCTGCTGCATATCCTGCAAAGCGGAGACGATCATGTCCTGCAAGCCTGACATTTCCATCGTTTGCATCTGGCCGGATTACCCGGTGGAGATCGGCGGCGGAACCCGCACCGGCGGCAGCAGCGCCAGCGACCACGACACCGGTTATCCGCCCGGGGGATCAGGTGGATCGACGGATGGCGATGGCGATCTTTATCTGCGCCTTGGGCATGCGGGGATTCTGCTGATCAAGGGGGGCACCGGGCCAGCGTCAGCACATTATTTCGAGTTCGGGCGTTATTCCGGCCTCAACCCCACACATTTCGGCAACGTGCAAGAGTATGCGGTGACCAGTATCGTGCTGAACGATGACGGCTGGCCGACAATCGCCAGCCTGCAAGCCACCAGCAGGGTCATCACGAGAGGCTCAGGGCGCAACACTTTCATGCATGGGAACGTCAGTCACAAATGCGGCGGAGAGGCTTTTGACAAGGCAAAGACTTTTGCAGAAGGCTTTCGCAGCAAATACAATCTTGTCACGAACAGCTGCATGATGTTCGCCCACAAGGTCAACAAGGCGGGGGGCTGGAACTGGTTTGGCCCGATCCCGGTCTGGAACTCCAACCCGAGGGCAGAGATGGAACGTGGATTGTTGAACAATTACATCACATATAACCCGGAGGGCGATAGATTTCGTGAAAGTGTTTGGCAGATATCTGAGTAAAGCGATTTCAACAGCCACCCTTGTGACGGGGCTGGCCATGACCGGAGCAGACGCCGTGGCAAGCAATATTGTGCAAGTCCCCGACAATGTGACCTATCTGGGCAATCAGATGGGCGGTAACTTCGTTGTGCTGGAACGGCACGATATCCGTACTGATGCCGGAGGGTTGTTGCCAGCCTTTCGGATCCAGATATATCGCGCAATGTCAACCGGAGCGTCCTATGGCACCGAACGCGATGGGCTTCTCACCTTTGACGGCTACGGGCTCTATGTGCCCCCCAGCACCGACCCCACGGCTGCCCCGCCGGATATCCCCGAGATTCTGGCGCAGGGCTGGGTCAATAACAACGTCCTCTATTGGCGCACCCAGCCGTTCGAGGTTGATCCGGAGGGTCATTCGATTGCGATGGTGATCCCGCTGCATGCCGGGGTGGAGTGATCCGAGATGGTCCTGTCCGACAGATTGCCGCAAAGGCTCTTGGCAACCGCCGCCCTTGTGATGGGGCTGGCCATGACCGGAGCAGACGCCGTGGCAAGTGACAGAGTGCAGGTCCCCGACAACGCCGCCTATCTGGGCAATCAGATGGGCGGTAATTTCGTTGTGCTGGAACGGCACGATATCCTTGCGGACAATGGGCGACTTTTACCGGCCTTTCGGATCCAGATATATGCTGCGATGTCGACCGGCGCTCCATATGGTACGGAGCGCAGGGGGATGACGACCTTTGACGGCTACGGGCTCTATGTGCCCCCCAGCACGGACCCCACGGCTGCCCCGCCGGATATCCCCGAGATCCTGGCGCAGGGATGGGTCAACAACAACATCCTCTATTGGCGCACCCAGCCGTTCGAGGTTGATCCGGACGGACATTCGATTGCCATGGTGATCCCCCTGCATGCCGGGGTGGAGTGATCCGGCGTCGTCATGCCGATGCGTGATCTGGTGCCGCGTGCCTGCCCTCGCGCGGGGCGGTCCTGATGATGCTTGCGCCCAACGCGTGACGCCGCTAACTCTTCCGCCATGCGTATCATCCGCGACTACAGCTTCGTCGCCCCCGAAGACCGCGGGGCATCGGTTGCCATCGGCAATTTCGACGGCGTCCATCTGGGCCACCGTTCCGTCATCGACATGGCACGGGCGGCGGGCGAAGGGATCGGCGCGCCTTTGGGCGTGATGACCTTCGAGCCGCATCCGCGCCAGTATTTCGCGCCCGACGCTCCGCCCTTTCGCCTGATGAGCCGCGAGGCCCGCGCGCATCGGCTGGAAAAACTGGGCGTGGACAGGCTCTACGAGTTGAATTTCAACGCCGCCCTGTCGTCGCTGACCCCGCGCGATTTCGCGCAGCGGGTCATTGCCGACGGACTGGGGCTGAAGCATGTCGTCATCGGTGCGGATTTCTGCTTTGGCAAGGGCCGCGCGGGCACCGCGCAGCATCTGGTGGAATTCGGGGCCGGGATGGGCTTTGGCGTCACCATCGCGCAGCTTCTGGAAGGCAATGGCGGGGCCGTGTCATCGACCGCGATCCGCAATGCCCTGACCGATGGCAAGCCGCGCGACGCCGCCGCCATGCTGGGCCATTGGCACCGCATCGAGGGCCGTGTGATCACGGGCGATCAGCGCGGGCGCGAACTGGGCTATCCGACCGCCAACATGTCCATCGACGGGCTGCACCCGCCGCGTTTCGGCGTCTATGCCGTGCTGGTCGATGTGCTGGAAGGCCCGCACAAGGGCAGCTATCACGGGGCCGCCTCGATGGGGGTGCGGCCGATGTTCGGGGTGAACAAGCCCAATCTCGAAACCTTCCTCTTTGATTTCAAGGGCGATCTTTACGGCGTGCCGCTGTCCGTCGGCCTTGTGGATTTCCTGCGCCCCGAGGCGAAATTCGACAGCCTCGACGCGCTGATCACCCAGATGGATGCCGATTGCGCCCGCGCCCGCGCCATTCTGGCCGCGCTATGACCGATCCGATCAAGCGTGACGGCCTGCGGCCCCGCTTCTGGGAAAAGTATCCCATCGACCGGCTGACTCAGGCGGAGTGGGAGGCGCTGTGCGACGGCTGCGGCAAATGCTGTCTCAACAAGCTGGAGGACGAGGAGACGGGCGAGGTCGCCCTGACCCGCGTGGCCTGCCGCCTGCTGGATGACAGCACCTGCCGCTGCGGGCAATACGCGACGCGGCATCAATTCGTGCCGGAATGCATCGTCCTGTCAGCCCAAGAACATGGACAAGAACGTCTACTGGATGCCCGAAACCTGCGCCTACAAGCTGCTCTGGCAGGGCAAGAAACTTTACGACTGGCACCCGCTGATCTCGGGCGATCCGCAATCGGTGCATGACGCGGGCGTGTCGGTGCAAGGCATCACCATCCCCGAATTCGAAGTCCCGGAAGACGACTGGGAAGACTACATCATAGAGGAGCCGACCTGATGTTCTTTGCCTCCGACAATGCAGGCCCCGCCCATCCCCAGGTGATGCAGGCGCTGGTCGATGCGAACCAGGGCTACGCCATGCCCTATGGCAACGATCCGATCATGGCCGAGGTGCGCGCCCGCCTGCGCGCGATCTTCGAGGCGCCCGAGGCCGCGATCTATCTTGTCGCGACCGGCACGGCGGCCAATTCGCTGGCGCTGGCCACGCTGGGCGATCCCTGGCAGACCGTGTTCTGCTCGCCCGTCGCGCATATCCACGAGGATGAATGCAACGCGCCCGAATTCTATTCGGGTGGCGCGAAGCTGACCCTTGTGGGTGACAGCGACAAGATCACGGCCGAGGCCCTGCGCAACGCGATCCTCGCCGAGGAGACGCGCGGCGTGCACGGGCCGCAGCGCGGGCCGGTGTCGATCACCAATGTGACCGAGCGGGGCCGCGTCTATACCTGCGCCGAGATCGCGGCCTTGTCGGCTGTCGCCAAGGAATTCGGCCTGCCGGTCCATCTGGACGGCGCGCGCTTTGCCAATGCGCTGGTGGCCCTGGGCTGCACGGCGGCCGAGATGACGTGGAAGGCGGGCGTCGATGCGGTCAGCTTCGGCGGCACCAAGAACGGCCTGCCGGGGGTCGAGGCGGTGATCTTCTTCGATCCCGCGAAAGCCTGGGAGTTCGAACTGCGCCGCAAGCGGGGCGCGCATCTCTTCTCGAAACACCGCTACCTGTCGGCGCAGATGCTGGCCTTTCTGACCGATGATCTGTGGCTGAGTTCCGCCAAACGCGCCAATGCCAATGCGGCGCGGCTGATCGAAGGGCTGCGCGCCAACCCCGCCGCGTCCTTTCTGCATGAACCGCAGGCCAACATGATCTTCGCCAACCTGCCGCGCGCCACCCACAAGCGGCTGCATGACGCTGGCGCGGTCTATTACATCTGGTCCGGCAGTCTGGACGGCGATGATCCGGCCGAGCCGCTGGCCGCGCGTCTGGTCTGCGACTGGTCCATCGGTCACGATCAGATCGACCGCTTTCTGGAACTGGCGGCGGGCTGAGGCCCACCTCCGTTTCTTCTTGCCTCAAATATCCATGCGCGGCGCGCAGCCGCCGTCAGGCGGGTTCCTGCACCGGCACCTGCGCCCAGAAGGCACGCACCGCATCGGCCACCACCTTGGGATGGGTGATCGGGGCCATGTGACCCGCCTCAGGCACCTCCAACTGGACGGCGCCCGGAATGCGGCGGGCCAGCCCGTCATTGATGACGCTGATCGCCTCGGGGCTGTCGCCGCCCCGGATCAGCAGGACCGGGCAGGCAATCTGTTCCAGCTTTCCGCCTGACAGCATCCCGGCGCAATCGCCATAGATCGCGGGGTGGCCAGCCTCGATCAGGTGGATGCGGGCGGCCATGGCCGTGCGCTGCGTTTCGGGCAGCCGCTCCCACCCGCGCCCGTCACCCCAGAGGGATGTGAAGGCCGCCGCCGCGGCCTCGCGGTCACCATCGGCCAGCGCCGCGCGATAGCGGATCATGCCCGGCTCTTGCCCGACCTTGAGATCGGGGCGGTCCGCCATGGCGACGGAGAAGAACACCGGCTCGATCAGCACCAAGCTGAGCGCACCAGATCGGGCCGTTCGACCGCCAGACGCAGGGCCACCGTGCCGCCGAAGGAATGGCCGATCACATCGACCGGCTTTCCCTTGGCCTGATCCTCGAGCAGGTCCACGGCCATGGCCGTGCTGACGTCCTGGATATTCGTGGTGCCGTCCCAATCGGCGCTGCGGCCATGGCCGGGCAGGTCATAGGCGATGGCCGTCACAAGATCGTCCAGCGCCGCCACCATCCGGGACCAGCCGCCCGCATGTCCCAGCGAGCAGTGGATCAGCAAAGCCTGACGTGGCCCCTGCCCGAGGGTGATCCAATGGGTCGGCACCCCGCCCCGGACGTCCTGCGTCATGTCAGAGATTGCCCGCCAGATGCGCGTCCAGATCATCCAGCCGGTCCTGACCCCAGAAGCGCTGGCCGCTGTCGACGATGTAGAAGGGTGCGCCGAAGACGCCGCGCGCCACGGCCTCTTCCAGATTGGCGGCATAGGTTTCGGCCCCGCCAGCAACCCCTTGTCGGCCAGCGACGGATCGAAGCCCGCGCCGGTCAGGCAGCCGCGGATGACCTCATCGCGCGACAGGTCCTGTTCCTCGGCCCAGCAGGCGCGGCCAAGCCCGTGCACCAGCTTGCCCATATCGCCGCCGCCCGCGGCCTGCGCGGCGATGATCGCATAGGATGCAGGCGCCGGGTTCACCGGCCAATGGGCCGGTTGCAGGTTGAACGGCCATGCCCAGTTTGCGCGCCTGACGCGGCAATTCCTGCGCCCGGTATTCCTTGCGCGAGGGATGCCGGTCGGGCAGTGCGACGCCACCGGTGCGGGCAAAGACCGCGCCACGCATCGACGGGTTTGTAGGTGATGCTGGCCCCGTGTCGCGCCGCGATCTCCTCCAGCCGGGTTCCTGCCAGATAGACATATGGCGACAGAATCGTGAAAAAATAATCGATATGGGCCATTTGCGCGTTTCCCTTGCCTGCATCGCTTTGCCCGACGGTAACGAGATGCTAGGCGGTGTCAACGTCACGAATCTGTCATTCGCCCTGCGCGGATGCCCCCCGCAGAGGAACGCCTGCCATGCCATCCATCACCGAACCGAAACTGATTTCCGGCAATGCCAACCTGCCACTGGCCAAGGCCATCGCGCGGCGCATGTCGATGCATCGGGGCATGTCCGTCGGGCTGGTCGATGCCCGGGTCGAACGGTTCAACGATGGCGAGATTTTCGTCGAGGTGTTCGAGAATGTGCGCGGCGAGGACATGTTCATCATCCAGCCGACCTCGAACCCGGCCAATGACAACCTGATGGAACTGCTGATCATGTCCGACGCGCTGCGCCGGTCCTCGGCGGCGCGGATCACCGCCGTGATCCCCTATTTCGGCTATGCCCGTCAGGACCGCCGCACCAAGGCGCGCACCCCGATCACCGCCAAGCTGGTGGCCAACATGCTGGTCGAGGCCGGGATCGAGCGGGTCCTGACGCTGGACCTGCACGCCGCGCAGATTCAGGGCTTTTTCGACATTCCGGTGGACAACCTCTATGCCTCGCCGATCTTCGCGCTGGATATCAAGACGCATTTCACGGGCCGGATGGAGGACCTGATGGTCGTCTCGCCCGATGTGGGCGGCGTGGCGCGGGCGCGCGAACTGGCCAAGCGGATCAACGCACCGCTGGCCATCGTCGACAAGCGCCGCGAGAAACCGGGCGAGATCGCCGAGATGACCGTGATCGGCGATGTGACCGGCAAGACCTGCCTGATCGTGGACGACATCTGCGACACCGCCGGCACGCTGTGCAAGGCGGCCGAGGTGCTGATCGAGAACGGCGCGAACGAGGTGCATTCCTATATCACCCACGGTGTGCTGTCCGGCCCGGCGGTCGAACGGATCACCAAATCGGTGATGAAATCGCTGGTGATCACCGACTCCATCGAAGCGACCGACGCCGTGCGCAACGCCGCCCAATATCCGCATCGTGCCCACCGCGCCGATGTTCGCGCAGGCGATCCTGAACATCTGGAACGGCACATCGGTCTCGTCGCTGTTCGAGACGGAAACGCTGGACCCGATCTATGAGGGCACGTTCAAGCTCTGACCGCCATGCGCTGGCGCGTCAGTCGATGCGCCAGTCGTCCGGCTCGAACAGCTCTCCGATCGCCATCCAGCTGACCCGCACGCGGGCGACCTTGCTGTCGCCCCATGTGCGGAACACGATGGCAAACCCTTCGGCGCGGATTTCGGTCGGCCTGCACATCGGCGCGGGAATTCGCGGTGTTCGACATGTCCCACATGCTGAGCGCCACATTGCACCACGGGTGGCGTCAGGAAATGTTCCCGGAAATGCACGAAGCTGCGGATATGGCGCGGGCCATTGCCCGTCCACATCTCGCCGTCGTGTTCGAAGTCCGAGAACAGGACCATTTCGCCCTGATCGACCCCGATGGAATTGTTCCTGAACCGCCGCATGGCACCTCTTCTGACCTTTTTCGGTATTACTGCCAGATTAGGGCGGGATAAGGCCAGAAAAATGAAACCGATGGTCGTAACAGATGTCGCTATGCCCTGCGCCCGCTGACTGACTGGCGGCGGGGCTCGCGCAGCCTGCCCGTTCCCAACGAAAAAGGCCCCGCCTATCGGCAGGGCCCGTTTCATCATTCCGGATCAGGCGATCAGACGCCGACTTCGACCCGCAGCGCCTGAAGATCGGCCACCAGCTTGTCAGCGGCATCGCGGGCGTCGGCGGGGGCTTTCGCCACGGCCTCGGTCGCAAGACCGATCAGCGCGTCGAAATCGGCCGCCGTCGCTTCCGCAACCGGCATCGCCTTTTCCGCCAGGACCGAGGTCCCCTCGCCCGAGATCTCGGCGAAACCGCCGGTCACCACATAGGCCGCGTCACCCTGCGGGCCGCTCACGCGCAGCACACCGGGGCGCAGGGTGGTGATCAGCGGCGCATGGTCGGGCATCGCCGTCATGTCGCCATCGGCACCCGGGATCTGCACCTGCGCTCACCTGCATCGAGGCCAGGCGGCGCTCGGGGGAGACGAGATCGAATTGCATGGTCTCAGCCATTTCGGCCCTCCCTTAGGCGGCGTCTGCGGCCATGCGTTCGGCTTTGGCGATCACTTCCTCGATGCCGCCGACCATGTAGAAGGCACCTTCGGGCAGGTGATCGTATTCACCGGCCACAACCGCCTTGAAGGACGCGATCGTGTCTTCCAGCGGCACCTGGATACCGTCGGAGCCGGTGAAGACCTTCGCCACGTCGAAGGGCTGCGACAGGAAGCGCTGGATCTTGCGGGCGCGCGACACGGTCAGCTTGTCCTCTTCGGACAGTTCGTCCATCCCGAGGATGGCGATGATGTCCTGCAGCGACTTGTAGCGCTGAAGCACCTGCTGCACGTCGGTGGCGACCTTGTAGTGCTCTTCGCCGATCATCGGCGGGTCCAGCAGACGCGAGGTGGAGTCGAGCGGGTCCACGGCCGGGTAGATGCCCAGTTCCGAGATCGCACGCGACAGAACGGTGGTTGCGTCGAGGTGGGCGAAGGACGTGGCCGGCGCCGGGTCGGTCAAGTCATCCGCAGGCACGTAGATCGCCTGCACCGAGGTGATCGAACCCGACTTGGTCGAGGTGATGCGTTCCTGCATCGCGCCCATGTCGGTGGCCAGCGTCGGCTGGTAGCCCACGGCGGAGGGGATACGGCCCAGAAGCGCGGACACTTCGGAACCGGCCTGCGTGAAGCGGAAGATGTTGTCCACGAAGAACAGAACGTCCGTGCCGGACTGGTCGCGGAACTGTTCGGCCAGCGTCAGGCCGGACAGCGCCACGCGCATACGCGCACCCGGCGGCTCGTTCATCTGACCGTAGACCAGCGCCACTTTGCGATTCCGCCAGGTTGTCGGGCACGATAACGCCGGATTCGATCATCTCGTGGTAAAGGTCGTTGCCTTCACGGGTCCGCTCACCCACACCGGCGAACACCGAGAAGCCCGAGTGCACCTTGGCGATGTTGTTGATCAGTTCCATGATGAGAACCGTCTTGCCCACGCCGGCACCGCCGAACAGGCCGATCTTGCCGCCCTTGGCATAGGGGGCCAGCAGGTCGATCACCTTGATGCCGGTGACCAGGACCTCGGATTCGGTCGACTGTTCGGCGAACTCGGGCGCGGGCGGCGTGGATCGAGCGGTACTCGTCGGCCTTGACCGGACCCTTTTCGTCGACGGGCTCGCCGATCACGTTCAGGATGCGGCCCAGGGTCGCGTTGCCGACCGGCACCATGATCGGGCCGCCGGTGTCGGTCACTTCCTGACCGCGCACCAGACCTTCGGTGGCGTCCATCGCGATGGTGCGCACGGTGCTTTCGCCAAGGTGCTGGGCCACTTCCAGAACCAGTTTCTTGCCGTTGTTGTCGGTTGTCAGCGCGTTCAGGATCTCGGGCAGGTGATCGCCGAACTGCACGTCGACGACGGCGCCGATGACCTGGGTGATTTTGCCTTTTGCGTTTGCCATGTTTCGTCTCCGGTTCCTTAGAGCGCTTCCGCGCCCGAGATGATTTCAATCAGCTCGTTGGTGATGACGGCCTGACGCGAGCGGTTGTACTCGATGGTCAGCTTCTCGATCATCTCGCCCGCGTTGCGGGTCGCGTTGTCCATCGCGGACATCCGCGCGCCCTGTTCGGACGCGCCGTTTTCCAGCAGCGCCGAAAAGATCTGCGTCGCCACGCCGCGCGGCAGAAGATCGGCCAGAATGGCCTCTTCGCTCGGCTCGTAGTCGTAGAGCGTGCTGGCGGCGTCCGCCTCGGTCTGCTCGAAGCTGGCCGGGATGATCTGCTGCGCCGTCGGGATCTGGCTGACCACGTTCACGAACTTCGAGTAGAAGATCGTCGCGACGTCGAACTCGCCCGCGTCGAAACGGTCCAGCACGTCCGCGCGCGATGCCCTGCGCATCGGCATAGCCCACGCGCTTGACTTCGGTCAGATCGACATGACCGACGAAATGCTCGGCGTAGTCGCGCTTCAGCTGATCGCGGCCCTTCTTGCCGACGGTCAGGATCTTGACGGTCTTGCCCTGCGCCAGAAGCTCGGTCGCCTGCTGCTTGGCCAGCTTGGCGATGTTCGAGTTGAAGCCACCGCACAGACCACGCTCGGCGGTCATGACCACCAGCAGATGCACCTTGTCATCGCCCGTTCCCGCCAGAAGGCGCGGTGCGGCTATCGCTGCCGCCGACCGATGCCGCCAGCCCCGCCATCACGGCATTGAACCGTTCGGCATAGGGGCGCGACTGCCTCGGCCGCTTCCTGCGCCCGGCGCAGTTTCGCGGCGGCGACCATCTGCATGGCCTTGGTGATCTTGCGGGTCGATTTGACCGCTCGCGATCCTGTTTTTCAGGTCCTTGAGATTTGGCATAGCCTCTGTCCCCTTACGCGAAGTCAGCGGCGAATTCGTCGAGCGCAGCTTTGATCTTGTCCTCGGCCTCGCCCTTGATCTTCGGATCCTCCTTGGTGATGCAGTCCAGCAGGTCCGCGTTCTTGGTGCGCAGGTGCTTCAGCAGACCCGCCTCGAAGCGACCGACATCCTTGACGGCGATCTTGTCGAGGTAGCCGTTGGTGCCCGCGAAGATCACGCAGACGATCTCGGCGTTGGTCAGCGGCGAATACTGCGGCTGCTTCATCAGCTCGGTCAGGCGCGCACCACGGTTCAGCAACTGCTGGGTCGCGGCGTCGAGGTCGGAGCCGAACTGCGCGAAGGCCGCCATTTCGCGGTACTGCGCCAGTTCCAGCTTCACCGGACCTGCGACCGATTTCATCGCGTTGGTCTGGGCCGACGAGCCCACACGCGACACCGACAGACCGGTGTTCACGGCGGGGCGGATGCCCTGGTAGAACAGTTCGGTTTCCAGGAAGATCTGACCGTCGGTGATCGAGATCACGTTGGTCGGAATAAACGCCGACACGTCGCCGCCCTGGGTTTCGATGATCGGCAGCGCCGTCAGCGAGCCCGCGCCGTTGTCTTCGTTCAGCTTGGCCGAACGCTCCAGCAGGCGGGAGTGGAGATAGAACACGTCGCCCGGATAGGCTTCGCGGCCCGGCGGGCGGCGCAGCAGCAGCGACATCTGGCGATAGGACACGGCCTGCTTGGACAGGTCATCATAGATGATCAGCGCGTGGCGGCCGTTGTCGCGGAAATGCTCGGCCATCGCGGTCGCGGCATAGGGGGCCAGGAACTGCATCGGCGCGGGGTCGGACGCGGTGGCGGCCACGACGATGGTGTATTCGATCGCGCCGCGTTTCTTCGAGCTTCTTCACCAGCTGCGCCACGGTCGAACGCTTCTGGCCGATGGCGACGTAGACGCAGTAGAGCTTCTTGCTTTCGTCGTCGCCGGCGGCGTCGTTGTAGGATTTCTGGTTCAGGATCGTGTCGAGCGCCACGGCGGTCTTGCCGGTCTGACGGTCACCGATGATCAGTTCGCGCTGGCCACGGCCAATCGGGATCATGGCGTCAACGGATTTCAGGCCGGTCGCCATCGGCTCGTGCACCGATTTGCGCGGGATGATGCCCGGCGCCTTGACGTCGGCGACGCCGCGCTTGGTGGTCTTGATCGGACCCTTGCCGTCGAGCGGGTTGCCCAGACCGTCAACAACGCGGCCCAGCAGCTCGTCACCGACGGGCACGTCCACGATGGACTTGGTGCGCTTGACGGTGTCGCCTTCCTTGATGTCGCGGTCGGAACCGAAGATCACGACACCGACGTTGTCGGATTCAAGGTTCAGCGCCATGCCCGCGGATACCGCCGGGGAATTCGACCATCTCGCCGGCCTGGACGTTGTCCAGACCGTAGACGCGGGCGATACCGTCACCGACGGACAGCACGCGGCCCACTTCGGCCACTTCGGCTTCCTGGCCGAAGTTCTTGATCTGGTCCTTCAGGATCGCAGAAATTTCTGCTGCTTGGATACCCATTTATCCGACCTCTTTCATTGCGTTCTGGAGGGAGTTGAGCTTGCGAGCGCGATCGACGTGTCGATCATCTTCGAGCCCACCTTGACGACAAGACCGCCGATGAGGCTTTCATCGACGGTCGCTTTGATCTTCACGTCTTGCCGACGTGCGGCCTTCAGCGTCTTGGCCAGCTTGTCGGACTGCGCCTTGGTCAGTGCCTTGGCGCTGGTGACTTCGGCGGTCACTTCGCCCTTGTCCTCGGCGATGATGGCGCGCAGCGCGGCGATCAGTTGCGGCAGCACGAACAGGCGGCGCTTGGCCGCCATCAGCGCCAGCACATTGGTCATGGTGGGCGTCAGGCCCATTTTCTTGGCCAGCGCCGCCATGGCCGCCGCCTGCTCGTCGCGGCTGTAGATCGGCGACATGATCAGCGCGTCGCAAATCGGCGCTGTCGGCCAGCGCGGCTTCGAGCGCATCGAGATCGGCTTCGAGCTTGGCGACGCTCTTGCCTTCTTTGGCCAGTTCAAACACGGCCGTGGCATAGCGCGCGGCAATGCCGGTGGAGATCGAAGCTGGTTCGGACACGTCCACCCTTCCGATAGTTTGCCCCCGGGCTGTCTTTGGCGTGAAACGCCGCCGGAGAGGTTACCCTGCCTTGACGCGCGTCAAAGCATCAAAATCGGCGTGGATGTAGCAGAGCCTTCCGGACCTAGCAACCTGCTATAGCACTTCCGGGGGGCCAGCATAATAGCGTGGCATTTCATAGCCTTAGCACGGCTGCGGCGGTTTGCTCATGAATCAGGCGAAAAAAATTCGCGCTTTTGAGGGCGGAAATCGGAATCCCTGCCCCGAAACTGGGCAATGCATCGGGCAAAGCAGTCGCAAGTCGTTAACGCTATCACCCCCCTGACCGGCCGATCCCCTCCGAATGCGGGCCTCAGGCGGGCTTGGCCTCGGGCGTCGGACTGCCCAGACCGTCCAGCACCTTCAACGGTCGCCGCACGGCCTCGCGCAGACCCGGCCCCGGCGCGGCATGGACGCGCTTGGTGGCCTCGATCATCAGCACACCGCCCGCCAGAACCATCGACAGGCGCAGTCCCATCCCCTCCCAGACATTGGCGGTCTTGCGCCAGAAGCGCTTGTCCGACGGCGGTTGATACAGCGTGGTCACATGCCGCTCGGGCAGGAAGGCGTGCCGCCGCAACTGCGCCTCGAGCTGGCCCAGGGAATAGGGACGACCATAGCCGAAGGGCGTCGCATCCGACCGCGACCACAGCCCCGCGCGGTTGGGCACGATGAACAGCGCCTTGCCCCCCGGCCCCAGCACGCGCCAACATTCCTCCAGCAGGGCCGAGGGCTGTTCGGATGTCTCAAGCCCGTGCATCAGGACCAGCTTGTCCACATGGCCGGTCTCGATCGGCCACGCCGTTTCTTCGCACAGCACCGAGACATTGGGCATCCCGGCAGGCCAGGGCATCACCCCCTGCGGCCCCGGCATCAGCCCGATCACCCGCCGCGCATCCGCCAGATAGGGGCGCAGCAACGGCACGGCAAAGCCGAAACCGACCACGGTCTGGCCCTTGGCCTCGGGCCACATGCGCAGCATCTGATCGCGCACCGCCTTCTGCGCGGCACGGCCCAGCGTGCTGCGGTAATAGAAGTTGCGCAGATCCTGCACATCAAGATGCATTGCGGTCCGCCTCCGGTTCCGCCACTCTAGAGGGCCACCTTAACAAGCAAAAGATGAAACGCCATGCCCCTTGAGATCGTCACCATTCCCTGCCTGAAGGACAACTATGCCTTTCTGGCCGCATGACCGGCGCACCGGCGCAGACCGCCGTGGTCGATGTCCCCGAGGCCGCCCCGATCGCCGCCGCCCTGGCCCAGCGCGGCTGGACGCCTGACCGATATGCTGCTGACCCATCACCACTGGGATCATGTGGACGGTCTGGCCGCCCTGCTGGCCGACCACCCCGCGACCGTGATCGGGGCCGCCGCCGATGCCCACCGCCTGCCGCCGCTGGACCTGGCCGTGGCCGAGGGCGACACGCATCACCATCGGATCGGACGAGCGGCATCGTGATCGACGTGTCGGGCCACACGATCGGCCATATCGCCTTTCATTTCCCGCAGTCATCGGTCGTCTTCACCGCCGACAGCCTGATGGCGCTGGGCTGCGGGCGGCTGTTCGAGGGCACGCCGGAACAGATGTGCGGACAGCCTTGCGAAACTGGCGGCCCTGCCCGATGACACGCTGGTCTGTTCGGGCCATGAATACACCGCATCCAACGCGAAATTCGCCCTGACCATTGAACCGGACAATCCCGCGCTTATCTCTCGGATAGAAGCGATCGAAACCGCGCGTGCACAGGGCCGTCCCACCGTGCCATCCCTGCTGTCGGAAGAACTGGCCACAAACCCGTTCCTGCGCGCCGACGAGCCCTGCAATCCAGGCAAGCGTCGGTCTGACAGGGGCAGACCCCGTCGCCGTTTTCACCGAGATCCGCCGCCGCAAGGACAGCTTCTGATGCTGAAACCTCACGCAACCTGGCAACACGCCGAACAAAATGTGACCGGCGGGCCAAAGAAAAAACTTGAAGACTGCGCCGGATATAGACCAAACTTTAATACTATGAGGCCACGGTTGACGCGGGCACGCCCGCGACAGACCCAGATACAAGAAGGAGCACAGCCGTGCCTTCATTCTCGACCACACTCGAACAGGCAATCCACGCGGCGCTGGCGCTGGCCAACGCACGCCAACATGAATTCGCAACGCTGGAGCATCTGCTTCTGGCGCTGATCGACGAACCCGACGCGACCCGCGTGATGAAGGCCTGTTCGGTCGATACCGACGAGCTGCGCAACACGCTGGTCGAATTCATCGACGATGATCTGTCCAATCTGGTGACCGACATCGACGGCTCCGAAGCGGTGCCGACCGCCGCCTTCCAGCGCGTGATCCAGCGCGCCGCGATCCATGTGCAATCCTCGGGCCGCACCGAAGTGACCGGCGCCAATGTGCTGGTCGCCATCTTCGCCGAACGCGAAAGCAACGCCGCCTATTTCCTGCAGGAGCAGGACATGACCCGCTATGACGCGGTGAATTTCATCGCCCATGGCGTCGCCAAGGACCCGGCCTATGGCGAAGCCCGCCCCGTCACCGGCGCCACCGAGGCCGAGGAAAGCACGCACCAGCGCCTCGACCGAGGCGACCGACCAGAAGGAATCCGCGCTGGCCAAATACTGCGTCGACCTGAACGCCAAGGCCCGCAAGGGCGATGTCGATCCGCTGATCGGCCGCGCCTCGCGAAGTGGAGCGCTGCATCCAGGTGCTGTGCCGCCGCCGCAAGAACAACCCGCTTCTGGTGGGCGATCCCGGCGTGGGCAAGACCGCCATCGCCGAAGGTCTGGCGCGCAAGATCGTCAAGGGCGAAACGCCCGAAGTTCTGTCCAAGACCACGATCTATTCGCTCGACATGGGCGCGCTGCTGGCCGGCACCCGCTATCGCGGCGATTTCGAGGAACGGCTGAAAGCCGTCGTGAACGAGCTGGAAGAGCATCCCGATGCGGTTCTGTTCATCGACGAAATCCACACCGTGATCGGTGCCGGCGCCACCTCGGGCGGGGCGATGGATGCCTCGAACCTGCTGAAACCCGCGCTTGCAGGGCGGCAAGCTGCGCTGCATGGGATCGACCACCTACAAGGAATTCCGCCAGCATTTCGAAAAGGACCGCGCGCTGTCGCGCCGGTTCCAGAAGATCGACGTGAACGAACCGTCGGTGGATGACACGGTCAAGATCCTCAAGGGCCTGAAGCCCTATTTCGAGGATCATCACCGCGTCAAATACACCGCCGATGCGATCAAATCGGCGGTGGAGCTGTCGCGCGCGCTACATCAACGACCGCAAGCTGCCCGACAAGGCCATCGACGTGATCGACGAGGCCGGGCGCCGCGCAGCATCTGGTGGCGGAATCCAAGCGCCGCAAGACCATCGGCGCCAAGGAGATCGAGGCTGTCGTGGCCAAGATCGCCCGCATCCCGCCCAAGAACGTCTCCAAGGACGATGCCGAGGTGCTCAAGGATCTCGAAGAGATCGCTCAAGCGCGTGGTCTTCGGTCAGGACGATGCGATCGAGGCGCTGTCCGCGGCGATCAAGCTGGCCCGCGCCGGCCTGCGCGAGCCGGAAAAGCCCATCGGCAACTACCTGTTCGCAGGCCCCACCGGCGTCGGCAAGACCGAGGTGGCCAAGCAACTGGCCGATACGCTGGGCGTGGAACTGCTGCGCTTCGACATGTCGGAATACATGGAGAAACACGCGGTATCGCGCCTGATCGGCGCGCCTCCGGGCTATGTCGGCTTCGATCAGGGCGGCATGCTGACCGATGGCGTCGACCAGCATCCGCATTGCGTGCTGCTGCTGGACGAGATCGAGAAGGCGCATCCCGGATGTCTTCAACATCCTGTTGCAGGTGATGGACCACGGCACGCTGACCGATCACAACGGCCGCACGGTGGATTTCCGCAACGTGATCCTGATCATGACCTCGAACGCGGGCGCCTCCGACAGGCGAAGGCCGCCATCGGCTTTGGCCGCGACCGGCGCGAGGGCGAAGATACGGCCGCGATCGAGCGCACCTTCACGCCGGAATTCCGCAACCGTCTGGACGCGGTCATCAGCTTCGGCGCCGCTGCCGAAAGAGGTGATCATGCAGGTGGTCGAGAAGTTCGTGCTGCAACTCGAAGCGCAGCTGATGGACCGCAACGTGCCATATCGAACTGACCAAGCCTGCCGCCGAATGGCTGGCCGACAAGGGCTATGACGACAAGATGGGCGCGCGTCCGCTGGGCCGTGTGATCCAGGAACACATCAAGAAGCCGCTGGCCGAGGAACTGCTGTTCGGCAAGCTGACCAAGGGCGGTCTGGTGCACGTCGGCGTGAAGAACGGCGAGATCGACCTGCAGGTGGTCGGCCCGGAACAGGCCCGCGCTCTCGGGCAACAAGCCGCCGCTGCTGACCGCGGACTGATGCGGGCAGCCGGGCTGCTGACATTGATGACCTTCGCGCTGCCCGCCAGCGCGGAGGTCTTTCTTTTGGCCCAGCCCATCGACTGCACCCTTGGGCAGGACCTGCTTCATCCAGCAATACATGGACCACGACCCCGGCCCGGACGCGGCGGATTTCACCTGCAACGGCCTGAGCTATGACACCCATACCGGCACCGATTTCGCCCTGCCCTCGCTGGCCGCGATGCAGGCGGGTGTCGCGGTTCTGGCCGCCGCCCCCGGCACGGTTGCGGCCTTGCGCGACGGGATGCCCGACACGGGCCTGACGCCGGACACCGCCGCGCAGATCGACGGGCCGCGACTGCGGCAATGGCGTGGTGATCCAGCATCAGGACGGCTGGCAGACCCAGTATTGCCACCTGATGCAAGGCTCGGTCACGGTGCGGCAAGGCCAGCAGGTCGCGACGGGTGACAGCGCTGGGGCTGGTCGGCCTGTCGGGCAATACCGAATTTCCCCATGTCCACCTGACGGTGCGGCGGGATGGCAAGTCCGGTTGACCCCTTTGACCCTGACGGACAGATCACCTGCGGCGCGCCTGACCCTGCGACGCTCTGGTCCGCCCCGGTTGCCTATGATCCCGGCGCGCTGCTGAACGCCGGTTTCGCGACCGCCGTGCCCGACTATGCCAGCATCAAGGCAGGCACCGCCGCCGCGTCAGCCATCGCCCGCGATGCGCCGGCACTTGTCGCCTGGGGCTATGCCTTCGGGGGGCGCGCGGGCGATGTGCTGCGCATCACCATCGCGGGCCCCGGCGGCACGGTCACCGACCACCGCGACACGCTGGAGCGCGATCAGGCGCAGTTTTTCCGCGCCGCCGGGCGCAGAACACCGGCGGGCGGCTGGCCTGCGGGCACCTACACCGGCGACATAACCCTGCTCCGCGAGGATCGGACGATCAGCACGCGGCGCATCGAAATGCAGGTGGAATAGCTACTTCTCGGTGAATTTCAGCTCGATCCGCCGGTTCTGCGCGCGCGCTTCTTCGGTGTCGGCGGTGTTGACGGGATTGTATTCGCCAAAGCCGTTGGCGCTGAGCCGATCCGGCGGGATGCCAAGCGCGCTCGACATGTAGCGCACGACGGACAGCGCGCGGCGCCTGGCTCAGTTCCCAGTTGTCGGCGAATTCGCCCTGCCCGGACAGGGGCACGTTGTCGGTATGCCCATCGACCTGGATCACCCAGTCGATCCCGGCGGGGATGTCATCGACCACGGCGCGCAGGATTTCGGCGACCTTGGCCACCTCGCCGCGCCCGGCAGGCGACAGGTCGGCGCTGCCCGGCGGGAACAGCACTTCGGAGGCAAAGACGAAGCGGTCACCCACGACCTGCACACCCGGCTGATTGCCCAGCACATCGCGCAGGCGGCCGAAGAATTCCGACCGGTATTTCTGCAAATCCTGCGCTTCGGCCTCAAGGCGCTGGCGCTCGGCCTCCTCCAAGCTGGCGGCGACGCCGTTCCTCGGCAGCCGCGCGCGCGAGGGCCGCGTTCAGGTCAGAGCCCAGCGACTGCACCTGGATCGAGGCGGCGGATTCGCGTTCCTTGCTGTCATCCAGAAGCGCCTGCAACTGGCCCAACTGGTTGCGCAGGGCGGCCACCTGTTGGTTCAGCAAGGCCTGGGCGCGCTGCGCCTCGGTGGATTTGTCCTGTTCCTCGGCCAGCAGGCGTTGCGCCTGCGCCAGAAGGGCGGCCTCACGCTCGGCCTCGGTCATCTGCGCGCCAAGCTGCGCTTGCAGATCCTCCCGCGCGGCCTCGGCGGCGGCCAGCAGGGTCAGCGTCTCCTCGGCGCGGGCGCGCTGTTCCTCCAGCGCCAGCGTCATCGCGGTCAGCTCGCTGTCGGCGTTCTGCAACCTTGCGCGCAGCGCCTCGGCGGCGGCGGCTTCGGCCAGCCGCGCGGCTTCTTCCTCGGACAGTTGCGTCTGTAGCGCGTCGACCTGACCGCTCAGGGCCTGCGCCTGCGCCTGCGTTTCGGCCTGCTCTGAGCGCAGATCCGCGATCAGCGCCTCGAGCGCCTCGCGCCGCGCGGCGGCCAGACGGGCTGCTTCGGTGCCCGCGTCGATCTCGGTCCGGGCCTGCGCGAGGGCAAGGTTCAGCGCCTCCTGCTCGGACAGGAGCCTGCCCTGCTCTGCCTCGAGTTCGGCCACGGTGCCCAAGGCGGCATCGCGTTCCGACAGCAGCGCCGCCACCTGCGCCTCGAAGGCGGTGATCCGGGTCGTGGCCGCATCCAGCGCCGCCAGCCCGGCATCGCGTTCGCCACGCAGGGACTGGATCAAGGCTTCCTGTTGCGAAATCTGCGTCCGCGCATCGCCCAGCGTGGCGTCCAGCTCGCCCAGACGGGTGGTCAGGTCGGCGCTGCGCCGCTGTTCCAGACCCAGCGCCTGCGCCAGTGCCGCAACCTCGGCCCCCAGCGCGTCCAGTTCCGTGTCCTGTCCGCTGATCGTTTCGCGCAGCACGATATTGCACCACCATGAAGATGGTCAGCACGAACATCAGCACCAGCAAAAGCCCGGTCATCGCATCGACGAAGCCCGGCCAGATCGAGGCCTGGAACCTTTGCCCGGTGCGACGCGACAGGGCCATGGATCAGCCCTCCTCGCCCTTGTTGCCCAGCACCGCCCCAAGCGGGCGCGGCGTGGCGGGACGTGCGCGGCCCTGTTCGACCGCGCGGGTCAGGGCGGCCAGATCGGTGCGCAGTTCGGCCATCGTGTCCTGACGTCCCGCGCTGATTTCTTCCAGAATACGCAGCAACTGCACATCCATCGACCGCAGGCGCATCCGGCTTTCGGCGTCCAGCCCCTCGCCGCGTTCCTGCGTGGCCAGCGCCTGTGCCAGCCGCTCCTGCCCCTCGGCCAGACGCAGCAGGGCCGTCGTCAGTTCGGCCTGTTGCCCGCCGCCCGTGCTCAGCGTGTCGTTGAGGCCCGCCACCGCCGTGCCAAGCTGTTCCAGCCGTGCATCCATCGCGCTGCGCCCGGTCTCGGCCTGCTGCAACAGGACCTGCACCGCTTCCATCTGTTCGGCCATGCCATCGACGACCTGCGCCAGCATCGCCTGATCCGGCGCGCCCTCGCCATCGCCCGAGGAAAAGCCGAGGCGGGTGATCGTGCTCAGCCATTCCTCCAGCTCGCGGTAGAAGCGGTTCTGGCCATGGCCCGCGAAAAGCTCCAGCAAGCCCGACGACCAGCGATCCCGCCAGACCCAGCAGGGATGACCCGAAGGCCACGCCCATGCCCGACGAGCTGCGCGTCCAGCCCGTCCATCAGGCGGCCGAAGACCGCCACGCCTTCCTCGCCCTCCTGCGGGGCAAGGCTGCGGATCGTGTCCACCAGCGCGGGCACGGTCGTGGCAAGGCCATAGAACGTGCCCAGAAGGCCGAGGAAAATCAGTAGGTTGACGATATAGCGCGTGATCTCGCGCGCCTCGTCGATGCGGGTTGCCACGGAATCGAGGATCGACCGGGTCGAACTGGCCCCGATCTGCATCCGCGCGCCGCGGGTGCGCAACAGGGCCGCGAGAGGGGCAAGCAGGCGGGGGGCGGCCTGCGCATCGCCCCGGCCCTTGGCGAAATTCTCGATCCAGCGGACCGATGTGATCAACTGCGCCACTTGCAGGAAACAGGCCAGCACGCCCATCACGAAGACGAAGAGGATGAACCCGTTGAGATAGGGGTTGGCCTCGAACACCGGCAGCACGCGCGGCAGCGCCAGCACCACCACGAAAGCGGCCAGCCCAAGCACCAGCAACATCAGGATGATCTGGCGCAAGGGTTGGGAAAACTGCGGCTCGGCCTCGCGGTCCGGCGTGTCCATGCGGACGGCTCCTGACACTGGTTATGGTTGGCCCGATCCTAGGGATTGATCACCGCCCTGCCAAGGGCTTATCAACCTGCGGCCAAGGCTCTGACGCGGCTTTGCACAAGGAAGAGTCCCGCGCGCTTGGCCCTCAGCGCGTCAGCGCGCGCACCCTGCCATCCAGCCAGTCCAGATCGGGGTCGGTGATGCCCAGTGTTGCCAGATGTGCCGCCGTATTGTGCAGGTATTCGGTGTTCGGCCCGCGCCCGCCCACGGCCCGCGCGATGATCTGCGCCTGCTCTTCCAGCGGCAGGCCGCCGCAATATTGCACATGGTCGGCGTCGATCACATAGGTCACCGCCTCGACCCGCGTGCCATCGGCCAGATCGACCTCCAGCACCCGCTCCACATAGGCCGAGGAGATCAGCTCGCGGTCGCGCAGATAGGCCAGCACCGCGTCCGCCTCATCCGGGGCCACGGCCAGCGCCAGCCCGTGACATTCGGCACCGGGTGCCGCATCCAGCGCCAGCACCAGACCCGGCTCTTCGGGGGTGCCCCGATGATGGATCGAGCGCATGCAGAAGCTGCGGTGATAATCCGGCAGCCGCGCCAGAACCGTCCGGCGCGCCTCGAAGCCGGGGTTCCACAGCAGAGATCCATATCCAAAGACCCACATCATCGCAGCACTGGTCCTTCCATTTGCGCCCCTGTAAACACCACCTCAGCCAGAGTGAAAAGGGGGCGCCCACCCGTGAAACGACTGTTGTTCCTGATCCTTGTCTCCGCCGCGCTCTGGTCGGGCTATTGGCTGTTCGGCGCATCGGGCAGCAAGGCGGCCTTTGCGGCATGGTTCGAGGCGCGCCGCACCGAGGGCTGGGTCGCCGATTACGCCACGCTGGAGGTCCGGGGCTTTCCCAACCGGTTCGACACGACCTTGACCGATCTGTCGCTGGCCGATCCGGGCACCGGCTGGGCCTGGGACGCGCCGTTTTTCCAGTTGCTGGCCCTGTCCTACAAGCCCAACCACGTGATCGCCGTCTGGCCCGAAAGCCAGCGCATCGCCACGCCGCAAGGCAGTTACGACATGACGCAGGCCGAGATGCAGGCCAGTGTCGTGCTCTGGCCCAGCACCGATCTGGCGCTGGACCGCGTGCGGCTGGTGGCCGATACGGTTCAGGTCACCGCCAGCGACGGCACCACCACGGCGGCCAGCGCCCTGCGGATGGCGGCGGAACGTCTGGGCGCGGATGGCCAAGCGGCCACCACACCCCCCGAGGTCGCACCGACCCGCTACCGCATCGCCCTGTCGGCCGAAGGCTTTGCCCCCGATACCGCGTTGCGCCAGCGCATGGACCCGATGGACCGCCTGCCCCGCACGCTGGACGCGCTGCGCGCGGATGTGACGCTGGGCTTCGACCGCCCCTGGGACCGCCGCAGCGTGGAAGAGGCGCGCCCGCAGCCGCAACTGATCTCGTTGCGGCTGGCCGAAGCGCGCTGGGGCGAGCTGGAATTGCTGGCAGCGGGCGATCTGGAGATCGACGCGGAGGGTGCCGCCACGGGGCGGATCACCGTCAAGGCCCAGAACTGGCGCGAAATCCTGCGGCTGGCCCGCGCCTCGGGTGAATTGCCCGAGGGGCTGGCCGATACGCTGGAACAGGGGCTGGGCCTGCTGGCCGGGCGCAATGACGGCATCGACATCCCGCTGGATTTTCGGCGCGGCCTGATCTGGATCGGCCCGCTGCCGGTGATGGACAGCCCCGTTTTCCGGCTGCGCTGAGGCTTAGCGGCAGTAGGGCCCGCCACGATGGCGCGCGGTGTCGAAGTGGAAATGATCCTGATGGAACCGGTCCGATTCCGGCCCCAGCACGGTGCCGAAAGGGCCACAGGCGGCGCGGTGCATCTCGCGCAGCGCGCGTCCGTTGCGCCCCGACCCCCAGTCGCGCAGCACCGTCACCTCTGTGCCGTCGCGCAGCGTATAGCCTGACACGTCGATGGCCTTGCCGCGCCCGTGTTCCGAAATCCGCGCGCCGCGCTGGTGGTTGCGGGTGCGGCAGGCATAGCTGGCGGCAACGCGGATCGACTCGATCCCGCCGCCCTGACTGCCCACGGCGGGCGCCATGCCCTTGCCAACCCAGGTCTTGAAGGCCTTGGCTGTCGGGCAATCGACCACCGCGCCGGTGCTGAGCTGGATGCCGTTGACCTCGTGCACCCGCACGGCATTGTCGATGCCGCAGCCGGTGATGCCGCCCGGCACCTCGCCCACCACCTCGCCGCGCAGGGCGGGATCGCCGCAGATCATCGCGTAGCCGCTGGTCGAGGGGGCCACCCGCGCAGGTCCGCGCTCATAGCGCACGCTGCAGGCGCTGGCGCTGAGCAACAGGCCCATGAGGGCCAGTGGCAGGACAACCGCGCGCCGGGTCAACGGACCGCCTTCACGCGCCCGAAATCCGGGGCATCCGTGTCCTGTCCCGCCTCGATGATACCGCGCCGGATGGCGCGGGTGCGGGTGAAATAGGCGTGCAGATGATCGCCGTCCCCGGTGCGGATCGCGCGTTGCAGCGCGAACAGCTCTTCGGTGAAACGGCCCAGGATTTCCAGCGTGGCATCCTTGTTGGTCAGGAACACGTCGCGCCACATGGTCGGGTCGCTGGCGGCGATCCGGGTGAAGTCGCGGAAACCGGCGGCGGAATACTTGATCACCTCGCTGTCGGTCACGCGGCGCAGATCGTCGGCCACGCCGACCATCGTATAGGCGATCAGATGCGGGGCGTGGCTGGTGACGGCCAGAACCAGATCGTGATGATCGGCCTCCATCGTATCGACATTGGCCCCCATCCCGGCCCACAGGCGCGAGAGCCGGTCGAGTGCGGCCGGATCGGTCCCCTCGACCGGCACCAGCAGGCACCAGCGGTTGTCGAAGAGCGTGGCAAAACCGGATTCCGGCCCGGAATGTTCGGTCCCCGCCAGCGGATGCGCCGGGATGAAATGCACGTTCTCGGGCAGATGCGGGCCGACCGCCTCAATCACCGAGCGCTTGACCGAACCGACGTCGCTGACCGTGGCGCCCGGCTTCAGATGCGGCGCGATCTCGGCCGCGACATCGCCCATGGCGCCCACCGGCACGCAGAGGACGACCAGATCGGCCCCCGCCACCGCCTCGGCCGCCGTGTCGCAGACCCGGTCGCAGAGCCCGATCCGCCGCGCCGTGTCGCGCGTCGCCTCGGAGCGCGCATAGCCCGTGACCTCGCCCACCAGACCGCCGCGCTTCATCGCCCAGAACATCGACGACGCGATCAGCCCCAGCCCGATCAGCGCCACCCGGTCATAGATCACGGTCATCTGGCACCACCTTTGAACTGACCGATGGCATGGGCCACGCGGCGGCAGCTTGACTCGTCGCCCACCGTGATGCGCAGGCAATGCGGCAGCTTGTAGCCCGCCACGCGCCGCACGATCAGACCCTGTGTCTTGAGGTAGGTGTCGCAGGCCTCGGCCTCGGCCTGATCGGCAAAGCGCGCCAGCACGAAATTCGCCATCGACGTGTCGCATTGCACGCCATGTTCGGCCAGCGCCTCGGCCAGCCAGACCCGCAGACGGGCGTTCTCGGCCCGGCACTTGGCGGCATAGGCCTGATCGCGCACCGCGGCCTCGGCTGTCGCCAGCGCCGTGTTGGACAGGTTGAACGGCCCCCGGATCCGGTTCAGCACATCGACGATGGCGCGCGGGCCATAGCCCCAGCCGACCCGCAACCCGCCCAGACCGTAGAGCTTGGAGAAGGTGCGCGTCATCACGACGTTGTCGCGCGTCTCGACCAGCGCGGCACCGCCGTCATAGCCTTCGACATATTCCGCATAGGCCCCGTCCAGCACCAGAAGCGCATGCTCCGGCAGGGCTTCGGCCAGCCGTGCCAGTTCATTGCCGCCGATCATCGTGCCGGTGGGATTGTTCGGATTGGCGATGAACACCAGCTTGGTGGCAGGCGTCACCGCCGCAAGGATCGCCTCGACATCGGTGACCCGCTCGCGCTCCTTGACCTCGACCGGCGTGCCGCCTGCGGCCAGCGTGCTGATGCGATACATGGCAAAGCCGTGCTCGGTGTGGATCACCTCGTCGCCCTGCCCGACATAGGCCTGACACAGGAAATGGATGATCTCGTCGCTGCCCACGCCGCAGATGATCCGCGCGGCATCCAGCCCGTGCACATCGGCAATCGCGCGCCGCAGCGCCACGTGATCGGTGGAGGGATAGCGGTGCAACTCATAGCCCGACCGGCGGAACGCCTCGATCGCGGCCTCGCTGGGTCCGAAGGGGTTCTCGTTCGAGCTGAGCTTGACCACATCGGTCATGCCCTCCACATGGGCGGCCCCGCCCTGGTAAAGCTCGATCTGCATGATGCCGGGTTGCGGCTGGATCTGGGTCATGTCTGCGCTCTCCTTGCGCCCCCTCTTATCTGCGCACCAAAGCCAAGAAAAGTGCGAAAGCGGCGCGGCACCCGATGCCGCAGCCAGACCGCCTGCCCCTTCATCTTGCCGAAAATACTCAAATCCGCCCTCGCCAGCCGCGCGCCGGCTCAGGTGGCCAGCACATTGCGGAACTGCCAGGGATCGCTGTCGTCGATATCTTCGGGGAACAGCTCCCAGCGGTCCTGCAGCGGGGTCCAGTCGGTATAATGCGCCTCGACAGGGCCGAGGTAGGGCCGCTGCACCGCAAGGCAACGCTCGTGATCCATCTCGTCCGTCTCGACGATACCCGGCGCGCGGGTTCTCCAGCGCCCAGACCATGCCGGCCAGCACGGCGCTGGTGACCTGCAAGCCGGTGGCGTTCTGGTCGGGCGCCAGGGCCTTCGCCTCGGCATTGGACAGGCGCGATCCATACCAGAGGGCGTTCCTGGCATGGCCGTAGAGCAGCACGCCCAGCTCGTCGATGCCTTCGACGATCTCATCGGGGCCGAGGATGTGATGCGTCGCCTGCACCCGGCCCGAGCCGAACATCTCGTGCAGCGACAGCACCGCATCGTCGCAGGGGTGATAGGCATAATGGCAGGTGGGCCGATAGGCGGGGGCGGCGGGATCGCCGACCGTGTAGTAATCCGAGATCGAGATCGCCTCGTTATGGGTGACCAGAAAGCCGAATTGCGGGCCCGGCGTCGGGCACCAGCTGTGCACGCGGGTGATGGCACCGGGGCGTTCGATCCAGATCGCGGATCGACAGCCCTCGGCATGGCGGTAGGCATTGTCGGGAAACCATGTCTCATGCGTGCCCCAGCCCAGCTCGGCGGGCTGGAAGCCTTCGGCGATGAAACCCTCGACCGACCACGTGTTGACGAAGACCCCGCGCGGACGCGGCACGGCGCGGGCCTGCGTGTCGCGTTCGGCCATATGCACGCCCTTGACGCCCAGCCCCTGCATCAGCCCGGCCCAGCCGTCACGGGTCGCGGGTGCGTCAATCGCCTGCCCGCAATCGGCGGCCAGTGTCAGCAGCGCCTCCTTGACGAACCAGCTGACCATGCCGGGATTGGCCCCGCAGCAGGACACCGCCGTGGTGCCGCCGGGATTGGCCGCCTTTTCGTCGCGCACCTTCTGGCGCAGCGCGTAATTCGTGCGCGCCGCGTTGTCGGTCGGTTTCGAAATAGAACCCCGCCCAGGGCTCGACCACCGTGTCGATATAGAGAACGCCCATCTCGCGGCAGAGGCGCATGATATCGAGCGAGGACGTATCGACCGACAGGTTCACGCAGAACCCCGTGCCGCTGGCAAAGAGGCTGCCCAGCACTTCGCGGTAATTGTCTGCGTGTCAGGCCGATGGGCATATGCGGGATGCCGCGCGCCGCCAGTTCGGCCACGGCCACCGGATCGGGTTCGATCACCATGAGCCGGGATTGCGTCAAAGTCGAAATGCCGCTCGATCAGCGGCAGCGTGCCCCGTCCGATCGAGCCATAGCCGATGATCACGACCGGACCGTCGATCCGGCCATGGACCGGCCAGCCATCGCGCATGTTACCCGTCATCACACACTCCCCCGCCCTGCATGGATGCAAGATAGGGTGCATGGCGGCACGAAAAAACCCGCCGCAGAGGCTGCGGCGCGGTTTATCTGTCCCCAAAAGGGGCGAAACCTTAGTTCTTCGCGTAGAATTCGACGACGAGGTTCGGTTCCATCATGACCGGATAGGGCACATCGCCAAGGCCGGGGGTGCGCACGAAGGTCGCGGTCATCTTGGAGTGGTCGACGTCCAGGTAGTCGGGCACGTCACGCTCGGGCAGTTGGGTGGCTTCCAGGACGGCGGCCATCTGCTTGGACTTCTCGCGGACCTCGATCACGTCACCCTCTTTCACGCGGTAGGAGGGGATGTTCACGCGCTGGCCGTTCACGGTCACGTGGCCGTGGTTCACGAACTGGCGGGCGGCAAAGACGGTCGGCACGAACTTGGCGCGGTAGACCACGGCGTCCAGACGACGCTCCAGCAGGCCGATCAGGTTTTCACCGGTGTCGCCCTTGACGCGCTCTGCCTCGGCATAGATGCGGCGGAACTGCTTTTCGGTCAGGTCGCCGTAGTAGCCCTTGAGCTTCTGCTTGGCGCGCAGCTGGGTGCCGAAATCGGACAGCTTGCCCTTGCGGCGCTGACCGTGCTGGCCGGGGCCGTATTCGCGGCGGTTCACCGGGGATTTCGGACGGCCCCAGATGTTTTCGCCCATGCGGCGGTCGATCTTGTACTTGGCAGACGTGCGTTTTGTCACGGCTGATCTCCTTCTGTCAGAGCTATGAAGGGCGTTGTCCTCTGGCCGAAGCCCGACAGGCATCCCCTTGCGAGGGCCACCAACACCAATGAAGCCGCGCTTATACGGGCGCAGATCGCAGAGTCAACACCGATATGTCGCAGGTCGCGCGGGGCTGAACGATTGACCGCCACCGGACCCACCGCCTAGGGTCGCGCGGAGGCAAGGCAGGAGGCCGACATGTTGAAATGGGCGATGATGACAGTGATCCTGGCACTGGCCGGATGCGGCGTGCCACTGGTGCCCTTCGTCTGAGGCGGCCATCCATGCCACGGACAGCGTCGAACCGCCAGGGCCCGGACTGCGGCTGACGCGCAAGGCAGCGGTCAGGCCGCCTCGTGCATCAGGATCGCCGCTTCCGACGTGCTCAGCGCGCGGCGCGCCGGGGCACCATAGAGATGCGGGTCGTATTCCAGCGCCGGGAACATCCCCAGAAGACGCATACGGTCGCCTTCGGCAAGGCTTGCCAGATCGGCTTGCGCGGGATGGAAACTTTCGGTCTGGACCCCGTTTGCCCAGAGGACCTCGTGGTTGGGCAGCAGAAGATGCACATAGGTCACCTCCTTCAGGGCCATATCGACCGCGATGGTCTGCCCGTTCACCAGATCGCGCGCGCAGACCAGCACCTCGTCCGTGTTGAACAGCGCCCGCGCGGTGTGACCGCTGAGCAGCATCCGGTGATCCGGCGAGACCAGCAATTCCTGATCCGGCCGCTCGACACCCAGCGCGCCGGCCCGGAACCGGATGGGGCGCAACTTGGGCATCGCGAACAAACGCGCGCCGGTCATCCGGCGGCTGCCGACCCAGAGCACCTCCTGCGCGCCGTTGTCCTTGGTCTGGACGCGGTCGCCCTCGCGCAGGTCCTGCACAAGGCGCGGACCATCGGGCGTCGCGATCTGCGTGCCGGGCGTGAAACAGATCACACCGGTCCCGGCCACGCCTGTCTGTGCCGGATGCAGCATGTCCATCGTGTGATGCACGACCCAGAGATCGGTATTGCGCGGGGGAATCCGGTCCATGAACATCAGCAGCGGCGGCGCGCCGGTGCCGACCTCGATGAGCGTGATGGTGAAACTCTGCGCCCCGTCCGTGACCACGAAGCCGTGTTCCTGCAAAGGCGCGCTGACCTCGACAGCTTCAAGGTCCCGCGTCTGCGTGATCGCGGCCCCGACAAGGCGGCGCACCATGCGCGCCGCGCGTTTTCTCAATTCTGCTTCGCCCTCAGCCTGCTCAAGACGCAAGACCGTGCCCGGACCATCCACCCGCACCGCATCGCCGCGCCAGGCCCAGGAGGACCCGACATTCAATGCCTGCACAGGAGCGGCCTCGAGACCGTCCACTTCCGTCTGTGACCAGGAGATGACGAACGTGCCGCCAAAGCCCGTTGTCATGCCTGCTCTATCTGCCTCGATCTTTTTTTATCGTTGGATCGTTTTTGTATTGGAAACGGTAGCAGAGGTATCGGCAGGCTGCAAATCCCTTGCCGGACCGAAGGCGGTCGATCGCGGCAAATGGGATACACCTTGCGCCGGGACGCAGGCCATCCCGGCGGCTTTTGCAGGTTCAGAGGACCGGGCTGTCCCGGTTCAGAAGTTCAGGTCCAGCCGGATCGAGCCGACAAACTGCCCCTCGTCCTGACCGCGGAATTCCTTGCCCAGCCATGTCACACCATAGAAGGCAGCCATCTGGCTGCCCTGCCAATGCACCCCGGCGCGCAGGCGCGAGCGCATGTCGCGCACCTCGACCCCCGAGGAGGCGGGCAGGAATTCGCTATCCGCGACCGAGGCGATATCGCCCCCCATCACGAAGGCGAAGCCCTTGAAATTGCCGGCGATCGAACGATACCGCTGCCCGGTCGTCGCATCGCGCATCATCAATTCGCCGCGCCCGACCTCGCCGATGGTGAAATCGACACCGGCGCGCACCAGTGTTTCCACGCCGGCGCGCGCTTCGAGGAAGGGACGCATCCGCGCCGTGGCGGACAGGTCGATCTCGCGCCCGGCCTCGGCCACAAGGGTGGGATGGACCGCATTGCCGACCTGTGCGGCGCGCGTCGCGGCCGACGCCTTCTCGACCCCGACCAGATCATGGAAAGACCCCTGCAAGCGGTCCAGACGTGTCTGCGGGCCGGTCACGACCAGATCGGCACCCAGCGCAATCTCGAGGCCGTTGCGCTCGAAATGGGTATGCAGACCCGCCCGCAACGCCGCCGCATAGGGACGGTCGCCCGGTGCGGGGGTCGCCAGATCGTCCGGCGCGATGATCTCGGCACCGAACCGCAGTTCCAGGATGTCGCCCGGCTGTGTCGGCAGCGCCCCATACCAGCCACGGCCCCAGACCCGGCTGGACTGCACCGATCCGGTGCGCCAGCGGTCTTGCCCATTGACGATGAAATCGTTGTTGATCAGACGGCCATAGCCGATCCGCTCACGTTGCTGCGCCTGCACACCCTGCGGCATCACCATTACTGCAACACAGATCGCGGCCAGAAAGCGGATCATGGCAAGTCCTTTGTCTTCACGTCCCCAGGCGCAACCATTACGCGATCGCCGGGCGGCCCGACCAGTCACAACCCAAAAATTCATGATACCTGTTGCCGCAACGCAAGATTGAGTATCGCCGCTCCCCGGGGACAGTGACCGGTTTGCCGTGCCCCGCGGGATCGGGCATAGTGGGGCCAGCACGTGATTTTTCAAAGAAACACCCGGTTTTCCTGACGGATTTGAGGCGAACGTTCCTGAATGGACATCATCCTTGTCACCACGATCATTGCCTCGCTGTTCCTGCTGATCGGGATCGCCGAGCCGCTGGCGGCGCGTCTGCGCCTGCCCTACAGCGTGATCCTCGCGCTGCTCGGAATCATGGTGGCCACGGGGGCCGTCGTTCTTTCTGCGCACGGAACTGACCGATGCGCTCAATCCGGTGGCCGAGGCGATTCTGGGGCTGCCGATCCGTTCAAACGTCTTTCTCTATGTATTCCTGCCCACGCTGCTGTTTCAGGTGACGCTGGTCATGGACCTGCGCCGGATGCTGGACGACTGGGTGCCCATCCTCGTGCTGGCCGTCGTGGCGGTGATCGTGGCGACACTCGTCATCGGCTATGCGCTGTCATGGACCTCGGCGCTGCCGCTGGCGGCCTGCCTGCTGATCGGGGCGATCGTCTCGACCACGGACCCTTCCGCCGTGGTCAGCATCTTCCGCTCGATCTCGGCCCCCAAGCGATTGTCGCGCATCATCGAGGGCGAGAGCCTGCTGAACGACGCCGCCGCCATCGCGCTGTTCGGCCTGTTCATGGGCTTTGTCATGGCCGGTGTGCCCGACCCGACGCTGCAAGGCGCGCTGGCGCAGTTTCCGCTGCTGATCCTGGGCGGCGCGCTGATCGGCTTGATCATGGCGCGCGCGGCGCTCTGGCTGATGATGATGGTGGCGCAGCACGATCTGGCGGTGATCTCGATCTCGGTGGCGCTGCCCTACCTGTCCTATGTGGCCGCGGAACAACTGGTCGGCGCATCGGGCGTGATCGCGGCGGTCGCCGCCGGGCTGACGCTCAACCTGCTGGGACCGGGCCGCCTGCCGCCCGGCATCTGGGCCAACCTGCGCGAGGTCTGGGGCCTGCTGGCGCATTGGGCAGGCGCGCTGATCTTTATCCTTGCCGCCCTGCTGATCCCCCGCCTGCTGGACGAGGTGCGCCTGTCCGATCTGGGGCTGGTCGTCGTCGTGATCCTTGCCGCCATCACCGCACGGGTGATCATCCTGTTCGGGCTGATGCCCTTCCTGTCGCTGATCCGCCTGTCGCCGGTGGTGGAACGCCCCTATCGCATGGCGATCCTCTGGGGTGGTCTGCGCGGGGCGGTCACGCTGGCGCTGGCGCTGGCCGTGACCGAGAGCTTCCGCGTGCCGGTCGAGGTCAAGCGCGTGGTCGGTATCCTTGCCACCGGGTTCACGCTCTTCACCCTGCTGGTGCAGGGCACCACGCTGCGCTGGGTCATCAAGCGGCTGGGGCTGGACCGGCTGTCGGCGCTGGACGCGGCGCTGTCGAAACAGGTCGTGGCCGTCGCCCTGCAAAAGGTGCGCGAGGATGTGGCGACCACGACCGAAAGCTATGAGCTGACGCGCGAGACCGTCCGGTCCGAGGCCAAGCGCTTTGCCGCGCGGCTGGACAAGGCCGTCAAGGACGCCGAGGAAGGCGAGGAAATCTCGGACAAGAACCGGGTGACACTGGGCCTGATCGCGCTGGCCGGGGCCGAGCGCGAGATGATCCTTGCCCGTTTCCGCGAACGCGCGATTTCCTCGCGGCTGTCCGACCGCATCTTCAGCGATGCCGACCGGCTGATCGAGGCCGCGCGCAGCGGCGGCCGCACGGGATACCAGCGGGCGGCGCGGCGCAGCCTTGGCAACGGGCCGGGCTTTCGCGCCGCCGTCTTCCTGCACAACCGCCTGCGCCTGTCGGGTCCGCTGGGCCGCCGCACGGCGGACAGGTTCGAGGTCCTGCTGTCGCAACGCCTGATCCTGCGCGACCTGCACGGGTTCATCGACACCCGCATCCGCCGCATCCATGGCCGCCGCGTGGCCGATCTGCTGCACGAGTTGCTGGACCGGCGGCTGGAGCAGGTCGAGCAGGGTCTGGACGGGATGCGCCTGCAATATCCCGGCTATGCCGAGGAACTGGAGCGCCGCTTCATCCGCCGCTCGGCCCTGCGTCTGGAAGAGCGCGAATATGAAACGATGCGCGCCGACGGGCTGATCGGGGCGGAACTGCACGTGGCGCTGATGCAGGACGTCGCCGCGCGCCGCAAGCGCGCCGACGACCGGCCCAAACTGGACCTTGCGGTGCAGAAATCCGATCTGGTGCGCCAGTTCCCGCTGTTCTCGGGGCTGGACGAGAAGACGCTGCACCGTCTCAGCAAGGCGCTGGTGACCCGCTATGTCAACGCGGGCGACAAGGTCATCCGCCGCGACACGCCCGCGCGCAACGTGCATTTCATCGCCTCGGGCGCGGTCGAGTTGCAGGCCGCAGGGCAGACATGGCGTCTGGGCCGGGGCGAGATGTTCGGCCAGATGGCGATCCTGATGCAGAAGCCGCGCCGGACCGAAGTGACGGCCATCGCCCCCTCCAGCCTGCTGATGCTGGACGAAGCCCGCTTCCGCCGCCTGCTCAAGCGCAGCAAGATCCTGCAGGATGCCGTGATCGACAGCGCCCGGCGGCGCGGGCTGGACCCGGCCCAGATTCTGGCCACTGTCGGCGTGACGGTTCCACCGGCCGCAAAGGGCGACCCGGCACCCGAGGCAGCGGCCCCGCCCAAGCCCGCCACACCGAAGGAAGACACCCCCGCCACGGCAGAGCCCGACGCGCCCGCCGCCTCGCCAGAGGCCACCACGCCAGAGCCCACCACACCGGAGCCCACCACGGCAGAGCCCCCCGCGATGCCCGACCCGGACAGCCCGGCAGAAGAGGCCAAGGCCACCCCCAAACGCAAGCGGGCGAAACCGGCGGCAAAGGCCGCATCCGACGCGGCCCCGGACGCGACCGGACGCACGGGGAGGCCGAGGGCGACGACCAGAACCGGACCGGAACAGTTTAGAATCGTTCCAAACCTTGACAGACGGGGCTGCCGGGCGCATATCCTTGGCAAGCCACGAAAGGTATGCCCGCGATGTTCATTCAGACCGAATCCACTCCGAACCCTGCCACGCTCAAGTTCCTGCCGGGTCAGACCGTGCTCGACATGGGAACCGCCGATTTCCCCAGCCCGGACGGGGCCTCCGTCTCGCCGCTGGCGACACGGATCTTTGCGGTGGACGGCGTCACGGGCGTGTTCTTCGGCACCGATTTCGTGACCGTGACCAAGGCGGCGGATGTGGACTGGGATCACATCAAGCCCGCGCTTCTGGGCGCGATCATGGAACATTTCCAGTCGGGCCAGCCCGTGATGGGCGCAGGCGCGCAGGCCGCCTCGGGCCATGCCGAGCATGACGGCCCGGATTCGGTCGTCGTCGGCCAGATCAAGGAACTGCTGGATACCCGCGTTCGCCCCGCCGTGGCGCAGGACGGTGGCGACATCACCTTCCACGGCTTTGACCGTGGCGTTGTCTATCTGCACATGCAGGGGGCCTGCGCGGGCTGCCCGTCCTCGACCCTGACGCTCAAGATGGGGATCGAGAACCTGCTGCGGCACTACATTCCCGAAGTGACCGAAGTCCGGCCCGTTGCCGTCTGATCGGGCCGCTGGCAGGGCGTGACACCGTGACACCGCATCCTTCCGAACCGGTCATCCTGGCCTTTGACACATCGGCCGCGCATTGCGCGGCCGCTTTGCTGCGCGGCAAGACCGTGATCGCCCGCACCTCCGAGGAGATGGGGCGCGGTCAGGCCGAGCGGCTGGTGCCGCTGCTGGACGAGGTCATCAAGGGGGCGGGCTTCGACTGGTCCGACCTGTCGGCGCTGGCTGTGGGCGTCGGGCCGGGCAATTTCACCGGCATCCGCATTTCCGTGTCCACCGCACGTGGTCTGGCCCTGGCCCTGGACATTCCGGCCATCGGCGTCAGCACCTTCGCGGCGATCTCGAAAACGGCGACCCTGCCCCATCTGGCCGCTGTGCCCGCACCGCAGGACCGTGCCTATATCGCCCCCGCAGGCGGACAACCCGCATTGGTCAGCATGACCGAGGCCCATAGCATGGGCCTGCCGCTGGCCCTGCCCCCTGCCCCGGCTGATCTGGTCGTGGCCATGGCGCGCATCGCCCGCACGCAACTGCTCGAGGGCGCGACGCTGCACTCCCCCGCACCGCTCTATATCCGCGCCGCCGATGCCGCCCCGGCCCGCGACGCGCCCCCGGTCATGCTGCCCGATGACGCGGGCTGAGCAGGGACCGGACCCGGCCACCATGGCCGCCGTCCATGCCGTCGCCTATCGTCTGGACAGACCATGGAGCCTTGCGGAATTCCAGGACCTGACCCGCAGCCCGCATGTCATCGCCTTTGGCGATGCCCGCGCGATGCTTCTGGCGCGCATCATCGCGGACGAGGCCGAGGTGCTGACCATCGCCACCCACCCGGACCACCGCCGCGAGGGTCTGGCCCGCAGCCTGCTGGAGCGTTTTCACGCCACCGCGCGGGCGCGCGGTGCCACCACGGCCTTTCTCGAGGTGGCGGCCGACAATGCCCCCGCGCTGGCGCTCTATCTGTCGGCCGGCTATGCGCAGGTCGGCCAGCGCCGCGCCTATTACGCGCGCGAGGGGGCACCTGCGGCGGATGCGCTGATCCTGCGGCGCACACTGACCTAGCGTCAGTCTGTTTCTGCGTCACGATTCCGCGCAGGCCGCGACGTCAACGGTCAGTTTCCTGTTGACCGTTGCAGGGCGCTGCGGCCTAAACTGTCCTCTGATCAAACCCTTCTGATCTCCGGACGGAGTGCGAAAAAACCAGCGCTCCGCCGTCAACCAACGGGAGACCCGATATGACCCTGATGCAGAAATTCCTTGGCGCTGCCGCCGCTACCGCCCTCAGCGCGGGCGCGGCCCTTGCCGAACCGGCCCTGATCTTCGATCTGGGCGGCAAATTCGACAAAAGCTTCAACGAGGCCGCCTTCAACGGTGCCGAACGCTGGAAAGCCGAAACCGGCGGCAATTACCTGGAAACGGTGATGCAGTCCGAAGCCCAGCGCGAGCAGGCCCTGCGCCGCTTTGCCGAGGCGGGTGCCAACCCCATCGTGACCACCGGTTTCGCCATGTCCGATCCCATCGCGCAGGTCGCGCCCGATTACCCCGACACGATGTTCGTGACCATCGACGGCTATGTCGATCTGCCCAACGTCAAGGTGATCGGCTTTACCGAACATGAAGGCTCCTACCTTGTCGGCATGATGGCCGCGATGGCGTCGCAATCGAACACCGTGGGCTTCATCGGCGGGATGGATGTGCCGCTGATCCGCAAATTCGCCTGCGGCTATGCCCAGGGCGTCAAGGCGGTGAATGCGGATACGAACATCATCGCCAACATGACCGGCACCACCCCCTCGGCATGGAACGACCCGGTGAAAGGCTCGGAGCTGACCCTGTCCCAGATCGGCCAGGGTGCCGATGTGATCTATGCCGCAGCGGGCGGCACCGGTGTGGGCGTGCTGCAAACGGCGGCGGATGAGGGCATCCTGTCCATCGGCGTGGACAGCAACCAGAACCACCTGCATCCGGGCAAGGTCCTGACCTCGATGCTCAAGCGCGTCGATGTGGCGGTCTATAACGTCATGATGGCGGGTGCCGATCTGGAATCGGGCATCGAAGTCCTCGATCTGGCGGCCGAAGGCGTGGGCTATGCGCTGGATGACAACAACGCGGCGCTGGTCTCGGACGAGATGAAAGCCGCCGTTGACGAGGCGCGCGCCAAGATCATCTCGGGCGAGATCACCGTGCATGACTACACCTCCGACGATAGCTGCCCGGTCCTGACCTTCTAAGCATGGCGGCAGACACAACAGACGGGGCGCGGCAGGCAACTGCCGCGCCTGATGCACAGGTGCCCGCCATCGAGTTGCGCGGCATTTCCAAGGCGTTCGGCCCGGTGCAGGCCAACAAGGACATCCGGGTCCGCGTCATGCCGGGCACGATCCACGGCATCATCGGCGAGAATGGCGCGGGCAAGTCCACGCTGATGTCGATCCTCTACGGCTTCTACAAGGCCGACGCGGGCGAGATTTTCATCGCCGGGCGCAAGACCACCATCCCCGACAGCCAGGCCGCCATCGCCGCCGGAATCGGCATGGTGTTCCAGCATTTCAAGCTGGTCGAGAATTTCACGGTGCTGGAAAACATCGTCCTTGGCGCCGAAGAGGGCGGCCTGCTGCGCCCCAGTCTGGCCAAGGCGCGGGCCGCGCTGAAATCGCTGGCCGAGGAATATGAGCTGAACGTCGATCCCGACGCGGTGATCGAGGATATCGGCGTGGGCATGCAGCAGCGGGTCGAGATCCTCAAGGCGCTCTATCGGCAGGCGGATATCCTGATCCTTGACGAACCGACCGGCGTTCTGACCCCGCCCGAGGCCGATCACCTGTTCCGCATCCTGCGCAACCTGCGCGACGAGGGGAAGACGATCATCCTGATCACCCACAAGCTGCGCGAGATCATGGATATCACCGACACGGTCAGCGTCATGCGGCGCGGCGAGATGACGGCGACCGTCAAGACCGCCGAAACCAGCCCCGAACAACTGGCCGAGCTGATGGTGGGCCGCAAGGTCCTGCTGCGCGTCGAGAAGACGCCCGCCACACCCGGCAAGCCGGTGCTGGAGGTCGAAAACCTGCGCGTGGTTGATGCCGCTGGCGTCGAGCGGCTGCGCGGCGTGTCCTTCAACATCCGCGCGGGCGAGGTGCTGGGTCTGGCCGGGGTCGCGGGCAACGGACAATCCGAACTGCTGGAAGTGCTGGGCGGTATGATGCCCGCCACCGGCACCGTGCGGGTAAAGGGCGCGTCTATCGACCTGACCGGCCCCCATGCCGACGGGCAAAGCCGCCGCGCGGCGGGGATCGCGCATGTGCCGGAAGACCGGCAGCGCAAGGGCCTGATCATGGATTACGCCGCGTGGGAAAACAGCGTCTTCGGCTATCACCGCGACCCGACCATCGCGCGCGGCCCCCTGATGCGGAACACGGCCATTCTGGACCATGCCGAGGCGCAGATGCAGCGGTTCGACGTGCGCCCGCCCAACCCGCGCCTGCCCGCCAAGGCTTTCTCCGGCGGCAACCAGCAAAAGGTGGTGCTGGCGCGCGAGATCGAGCGGGGGCCGGACCTTTTGCTGATCGGCCAACCCACGCGCGGCGTGGATATCGGCGCGATCGAATTCATCCATCAGCAGATCGTCGCCCTGCGCGATGCAGGCAAGGCGATCCTTCTGGTCAGTGTCGAGCTGGACGAGATCATGGCCCTGTCCGACCGTATCGCCGTGATCTTCGACGGCCGCATCATGGGCGAGGTCGCCGCCGAGGACGCCAGCGCCCGCGAGCTTGGCCTGATGATGGCTGGCGTCTCAACCGGAAAGGCCGCCTGATGGAGCGGATGCCGAAATGGGCCGATGTGGTGCTGATCCCGCTGATCTCGCTGCTGCTGGCGGCGGCGATCTCGGGTCTGGTGATCCTTGCCATCGGCGAGGACCCGGTCAACGCGCTGAACCTGATGGTCAAGGGCGCGCTGGGGTCCACCTATGGCTGGGGCTATACGCTTTATTACGCCACCAATTTCATGTTCACCGGGCTGGCCGTGGCCGTGGCCTTCCACGCGCGGCTGTTCAACATCGGCGGCGAGGGGCAGGCGATGCTGGGCGGGCTGGGCGTGGCGCTGGTCTGCCTCTACCTGCCATGGCCGCACTGGTCGCTGGCGCTGATCGCATCAACCGTGGGGGCGGCCCTGTTCGGCGCGGCATGGGCCTTTCTGCCCGCGATCCTGCAGGCGAAACGCGGCAGCCATATCGTGATCACCACGATCATGTTCAACTTCATCGCCGCCGCCTTCCTCAACTGGCTGCTGGTCGGCCCGCTGAAGCCGCGCGGGGGCATGGACCCCTCGACCGCGCGCTTTCCCGAAGCGACGAACCTGCCCAGCCTGCATGACATCCTGGCCCCGCTGGGGATCGCGTTCTCGCGCGCGGCTCCGGCCAATGTCTCGTTTCTGGTGGGCATTCTGGCCTGCGTGCTGGTCTGGGTCCTGATCTGGCGCACCCGTCTGGGATATGAGATCCGCGCCTTCGGCCATTCCGAACCCGCCGCGCGATATGCGGGCATCAGCCCCACGAAAATCACCGTGATCACCATGCTGATCTCGGGCGGGCTGGCAGGGATGATGGCCATCAACAACGTCATGGGCGAGGCGGAACGTCTGGTCCTGAACGCAACCGAAGGTGCCGGTTTCATCGGCATCGCGGTCGCCCTGATGGGCCGCAGCCATCCGTTCGGCGTGTTTCTGGCGGCGATCCTCTTCGGCTTTCTCTACCAGGGCGGCGCGGAACTGGCGCTCTGGACGTCGATCCCGCGCGAATTGATCATCGTCATTCAGGCGCTGGTGATCCTGTTCACCGGCGCGCTGGACAACATGGTGCGGATGCCGCTGGAAAAGCTGTTCATGGCGCTGCGGCGGAGGGGTGCGTGATGGACCTGATGACCGTCCTGCAAGTGCTGGATTCCACGGTGCGGCTGGCGACGCCGCTGCTGCTGGCCTGTCTGGCGGGCCTGTTCTCCGAGCGCGCGGGCATCTTCGACATCGGGCTTGAGGGCAAGATGCTGGCCGCCGCCTTTTTCAGCGCCGCCATCGCCGCCGTCACCGGCTCTGTCTGGATCGGCCTTGGCGCGGGCATCCTTGCCTCGCTGGCGCTGTCGGGCCTGCATGGTCTGGCCTCGATCACCTTTCGCGGCAACCAGCTGATCTCGGGCGTGGCGATCAACTTTCTGGCCGCGGGCCTGACCGTGCTGATCGCGCAAAGCTGGTTCCAGCAAGGCGGCCGCACCCCGGCCCTGCTCAGCGGCGGGCGGTTCGGCGGGATCACCCTGCCGGGGGCCGAGGCGCTGCGCGAGGTGCCGGTTCTGGGCCCGATCTACTACGAGCTGATCTCGGGCCATTCGATCCTTGTCTATGTGGCCTTCGCCTGCGTGCCCCTGACATGGTGGATCCTTTATCGCACCCGCTTTGGCCTGCGCCTGCGTGCCGTGGGCGAAAACCCCGAGGCCGTGGATACCGCCGGGATTTCCGTGGTGCGCCTGCGCTATAGCGCGGTGCTGATCTGCGGCCTGCTGTGCGGTCTGGCCGGGGCCTATCTGGCGACCGCCCTGCAAGCCGGGTTCGTGCAGGACATGACGGCAGGGCGCGGCTATATCGCGCTGGCAGCACTTATCTTTGCCAAGTGGCGGCCGTGGCACGCGCTGTACGCCACGCTTCTGTTCGGCTTTCTGCAAGCCATCGCCCTGCGCTACCAGAACCTCGATCTGGGCTTCGTCACCCTGCCCGTGCAGGCCATGGACGCGCTGCCCTATATCCTGACGGTGGTGATTCTGGCGGGCTTCATCGGCAAGGCCGTGCCCCCGCGCGCCGGGGGCGCGCCCTATGTGAAAGAGCGCTGAGGACGGCGGATAAGTCCAGATTGCTCCGCAGCATCAGGCCTGAGGGGAAATTCACCCTGCTTCGCTTGCCTTTTCAATCCGACGCGCGCTAGGGATAGCCATGCAGATCTACCTTCCCATCGCCGAAGTGTCGGTCAATGCCTACCTGCTGCTGGGTCTGGGCGGGATCGTGGGTGTGCTGTCGGGAATGTTCGGCGTGGGCGGCGGCTTCCTGATGACGCCGCTTCTGTTCTTCATCGGCATCCCCCCCGCCGTGGCCGTGGCGACCGGGACCAACCAGATCGTCGCCTCATCCTTTTCGGGCGTGCTGGCGCATCTCAGGCGCAAGACCGTGGATCTGCGGATGGGCACCGTCCTGCTGGGCGGCGGCATGATCGGCGCCGGCATGGGCGTGATGATCTTCAACTACCTCAAGGCGCTGGGGCAGGTCGATCTGCTGGTGACCCTGTTCTACGTCTTCTTTCTGGGCATCATCGGCACGCTGATGTTCGTCGAAAGCCTGAACGCGATCCGCAAGGCGCGCAAGGCGCGCAAGGCGGGCAGCGGCAGCAGCAGCGCCAAGCGGCGGCATCGCAACTGGGTGCATGTGCTGCCCTTCAAGATGCGGTTTCGGACCTCTGGCCTCTATATCTCGGTGATCCCGCCGGTGCTGATCGGCGTCAGCGTCGGCGTGCTGACCGCGATCATGGGCGTCGGCGGCGGCTTCATCATGGTGCCCGCGATGATCTATCTGCTGGGCATGCCCACCAAGGTGGTGATCGGCACCTCGCTGTTCCAGATCATCTTCGTCACCGCCTTCACGATGATGCTGCATGCCATCACCAACCAGACCGTCGATGTGATCCTGGGTGTGCTGCTGCTGCTGGGCGGCGTGATCGGCGCGCAGGTCGGCGCAAGGATCGGCGTCAAACTCAGGGCCGAGCAACTGCGCATCCTGCTGGCGATCCTCGTGCTGGCGGTCTGCGGCAAGCTGGCGCTGGACCTGCTTCTGATGCCCGGCGAGCTTTACTCCATCGGCGCGGCGGGGGGTGGCGCATGATCCGCCTTTGCAACCTGCTGCTGAGCCTTGTCGTGACAGTCGCCGCCCTTGTCCCGCGCGGCGCGCAGGCGGAAGAGGTCGTGATGGGCCTGAGCCAGAGCAGCATCTCGATCACCACGAATTTCGCAGGCTCGGACATCCTGATCTTCGGCGCGATCAAGCGCGAGGAGGCGATCCCCGCAGGCGATCTGGACGTGATCGTCACCATCGCCGGACCATCGACCCCGCTGACGATCCGGCGCAAGGACCGCAGGCTGGGCATGTGGATCAACACGGATTCGGTCGAGATCGACAGCGCCCCGTCCTTCTACGCGGTGGCCACAAGCGGTCCTCTGGCGCAGGTGCTGTCGCAGACGGATGACCTGCGGCACCGGGTCTCGATCCCCCTTGCGATCCGCTCTGTCGGCGCACCCGAAACCGTGGGCGACGCGCAGACATTCACCGAGGCGCTGATCCGCATCCGCACCGCGGAAGGCTTCTACAAATCGCTGGAGGGGTCGGTCGAGGTGCAGGAGCAGACACTGTTCCGCAGTTCGATCAGCCTGCCCGCGAACCTGACCGAAGGGGCCTACAGCACGCGCATCTTCCTGGCCCGCGCGGGCGAGGTCATCGCGCAGTATGAGACCGTCATCGACGTGCGCAAGGTCGGGTTGGAGCGCTATCTCTTCACCCTCGCGCATCAACAGCCGCTGATCTACGGGCTGATGTCGCTGGCCATCGCCATCCTTGCGGGCTGGGGCGCCTCGGCCTTCTTCCGCGTGGTGCTGCGGCAGGGCTGATCCCGCAGGCGGCGCGTGGCGGCGGGCGGGGTATCGAGTATTTGTGGCAAGATGAAACGGGCGTCAGCCGCGCCCGACAAAGGGCATCTTGGTCGCCATGATGGTCATGAACTGCACATTCGCCTCGGGGCCGAGGCTGGCCATCTGCATCACCGCGCGCGCCACATCGGCCACATCCATGGTGGGCGGCGGATTGTCCGGCGTGGCGGCGATGATCCCCTCGCAGCAGTTCGGTCCGCGCATTGCCGATGTCGATCTGCCCGCAGGCGATGTCATGGGCGCGCCCGTCCAGCGACAGGCTCTTGGTCAGCCCGGTGATCGCGTGTTTCGTGGTGGTATAGGCGACCGAATGGGGGCGCGGCGCATGGGCGCTGATCGAGCCGTTGTTGATGATCCGCCCGCCCTGCGGGTCTTGGGCGCGCATGATGCGGAAGGCCGCGCGCGCGCACAGGAACATCCCGTGCAGGTTCACATCGACAACCTGCCGCCATTCATCGACCCCCAGCTCGTCGATGGATGCGGCGCGACCGAAACTGCCCGCGTTGTTGAACAGGACGTCCAGCCGTCCGGCCTGTGCTGCAAAACCGTCAAAGGCGGCATCCACCGCCGCCGGATCGGTCACGTCGCAGGGCAGGACCACGGCCGCATCATGCCCGTCCGCCACCGCCTCCAGCGCATCGCGGCGGCGCGCGACCAATCCCACGCGCCAGCCTGCCGCCAGAAAGGCCGATGCACAGGCCGCACCGATCCCGGCGCTGGCTCCCGTGATGACGATGGATTTCATACCTCTCCCTCCTCCTGCATCTCGAGGCTCAGCGACGGCGCGGTCATGGCCTTGAGGTCATCCACCCGCAGCGGCCCCGAGGGTTTCGACAACCGGTTGCGCACCACCCAGTAGCAGCCGCTCCTGCGCGCGGGTGATCGCCACATAGGCCAGCCGCTTCCACAGGGGCTGGCCCGCCTCGGACCGGCCCATCCGGGCCGCGGCATAAAGATCGGGGGCGAAGACCTGCACGTTTTCCCACTGGGACCCTTGCGCCTTGTGGATCGTGACCGCCGCGCCATGCAGGAAGGTCGCGCCCATCTTGGCGGCATAGGGGATGAAGGGTTCTTCCTCGTCCGGCTTCTCGATCTTGACGATCGAGGCCGCGTTGACCTGCGGGTCTTCGGCCCCGATCACATGCAGGCGCGAGAAACCGGGCTTGCGCCCTGCGCCAAGGTAGATCACCTGCGCGCCCTTGATCAGGCCGCGCGCCTCGAGATCCAGCCGTTTCTTGCGATGCTTGAGCGGCAGTTCCAGCCCGTCGCAGATCAGGGGCTCCCCTTCCAGCAGCTCATCCTCGGGCGCGCCATGCACCGCGCGGAAGGCGTGGATCAGGCGGATGCGCGTGGCATTGCGCCAGACCAGCACCGGGCTGCGCGCCATCAGATCGACCTCGACCCGCTGGCCCCAGACCACGCGGTCGTCGCGGGCGGCGGCCTGTTCGACCATCCGCTCGAAATCCTCGAACGTCAGGGCGGGATCGGCCAGCGCATGGGCCAGATCGAGGATCGGGTTGTCCGCCTCCTGCCGGTGGATGCGGTGCAGTTCCAGCCGCGCGGGCGCGGGCAGGCTGTCGAAGACCATCCCGCCGGACTGGTTGATCGGGCGCAAGCTGCGCCGGATCGCCGAACAGGATCAGCGTCGGGAAGATATCCTTGAGATCGGTCGAACTGCCGCTCGTCCAGCATCGAGGATTCGTCGACCAGACCGATATCCAGCGGCTCCTCGCGCCGCTTCCAGCCGGTGATGAAATCCGACCCGCGCAAGCCCGCCGCCGCCAGCGCGCCGGGGATCGACTTGTGGATCTGGTAGAAGGCCAGCGCCCGGTCCAGCGCCACATCGGTCAGCCCCTCGATCTCGGGGCGTTCGCCATTGCCGGCCAGCCATTCGGCCACCCGCTCGTATTCGGGATCATAGACGGGGGTATAGATGATGCGGTGGATCGTCGTCGCGGGCACGCCGCGATTGCGCAGGACCGACGCGGCCTTGTTCGTGGGCGCAAGGATCGCCAGCGTGCGCCGGTCCTTGCGGCGCTTGCCCTCGTAATCGCCCGAGACAAGCTCGACCCCCGCCGCCTCCAGCGCGCGGGTCAGTTCGGCCAGCAGCAGGGTCTTGCCCGATCCGGCCTTGCCGATCACGGCCAGCACACGGGCCGCGCCTTCGGTCGGCGGCGTCAGGATACCGTCCTCGAGGTCCACGCCCACACCCCGCAGCGCCCCGGCGATACGGTCAAAGGCTTCGGCCTGATCCTCGGAAAATGTGACAGCGGGCAGGGTCATGGCGCGACCCTACAACCGCCCCGCGCCAAGGGCCAGAGGCCGCGATCACGCGGGCTGCGCCATCGCCGCCCCGAAGGCCCGCCGATACCACAGATCGGACAGCGCCGCCGACAGCCCCGCCCGCCGGGCCACCCGCATCCGCGCCGCCGCCGTCAGCGACCACAGGCCCAGACTGACCCGGTCGCGCCCCGCGCCCGCATGGCCCAGAACCTGCGGACAGGACCCGATCCGGCGATAGATCCGCTCCATATTGGCGTCGAACACGCCCACGAAATGCCGCAGGCCCTGCCGCTCCAGCAACTCGCCGCCCGCCAGCATCAGGGCGGCGGCGACCTGCGGCCCGGCACCGGGCGCCAGGCAGAAGCGCGTGCATTCCCAGATCAGGGGATCGCGGACCGGCATGCCCCCGTTCAGATGCGCGAAATGCTCGTTCACCATGCAGCGCCCCATCGTCGGCAGGAACCGCATCGAGCCGCCATGCCGTCCATCCGCCGCCTGCCAGATGACATAGAGCGGGTCCAGCGCGTCATACTGATCCCGCTCATGGCCGTGCCGGTCCACATCGACCGCCCATCCAAGCCGGTCGTGGAACTGTGCCGCCCGGTCGCGGAACATCGTCTCGCGCAGACGCGGAAACCGCGCCACTTCCTGTGCCGTCACGTATCGCAGCATCGCCGCCCCCTTGTCCCTGGCTGAGGCAACAGGGCTAAGGGGACAAGATGAACAAGGGCCAAGCGGGCCGGGCGGCGCGTTCATCTTTCTGAAACCGATGGCTGCCCTTGGATCAGGGCCGGCTCACGCGAGGATCAGCCCGCGACTGATCGCGCGCGCCACGGCATGGGTGGTGTTCGAGGCCCCCAGTTTCAGCCGCGCGCTTTCGATATAGTCACGCAGCGTATGCTCCGAGATCGACAGCGACGCGGCCACCTGCGCGCGGCTGTAGCCCATCGCAAGCAGCGTGAGCGCATCCACCTCGCGCGGGGAAAGGGCCTGTGCGGTCGGCGGGGTGCGTCCGGGTTCGAATTCCAGCGCCTTGCTGTTGAAGTAATGCGCGATCAGGATCAGGTCGCGCCGGTGGCGCTGCTCAAAGGCCGCCCATGTCGCATCGTCGGCGTCGTGGTTGACGGTGAACAGGGCGAATTGCCCGTTCGGGCCCCTGATCGGGATCGAGAACCCCTGACGCCCCACGCCATGCGCGATGGCATCGGCCTGAAAGGCGCGTTGGGCCTTGCCGCTCCAGTCAAGCTGCTTCCAGTCAACGGGCTGGAAATGCTGCATGCACCCGGTCACCACGGGGTCGATGCGCAGATAATCACGCTCGAGATAGCGGGCCACCCAGGCGGGCGAATAGGTGCCGCAGCCATATTGCTGCCCGGCGGCGCTGACCCAGTGATAGACCATGTGATGGACGCCGAAGATATCCCTCAGCACCTCGATCGCGGTCTGCATGTCGCCGGGAACCGAGGCCCCCTCGACCGTTTCAAGTATCCGCTCCAGCCCGTCTCTCATCTGTCGGCAACGCCTGTGGCGCCTCCTCGCGACAGGACGCCAACTCGATCACGGCAACAGCGCGGGTCTGGTCCAACTGCCGTGACAACCGGTTCATACCATTTTCACCCGCGAAACTTCTGAGATCGGCAAGGACATCCAAAAGCCATTCATTCTGCATGACAAGACATCCCCTGAACTGGTTAAGGAAGGATTAACAAACCCGGCACACGGAGCGGTGCAACCGGGTGCCGGACACAGAACACTATAGGCACAGCCCGTGGTGAGCCCCTATCCACGAAAATCAGCCCCCCGGAAATGGCGGGACGACCAACGACAAGACATTGATATCGCTTCAAAAGCTGAAGGTTAAAGAAAAACCCGCGAACCGTTAACCGATTCGCGGGCTTCACTGTCAATCAGATGGACCGGCTGTCAGAATCAGCCGCGACCGGCCTCCAGCACATCTTCCAGCGTGCGCAATCCCGTGCGCGGGGCCTGCACCAGAACCGCCATGTTGCCGGGCTTGTGCTCGTTCTTCCACATCTTGGTATGCGCCTTGGGAATGTCATTCCAGGGAAACACCTCGGACATGCAGGGATCGAGCCGGCGCTCCAGCATCAGCTTGTTGGCCGCACTCGCCTGTTTCAGATGCGCGAAGTGGCTGCCCTGCAAACGCTTCTGATGCATCCACATGTAGCGCACGTCGAAGGTGCAGTTGAAACCGGTGGTGCCTGCGCAGATCACGACCATGCCGCCCTTCTTGCACACCAGCGACGACACCGGGAAGGTGGCCTCGCCGGGATGTTCGAACACCATGTCGACGTTCACGCCCTTGCCGGTGATGTCCCAGATCGCCTTGCCGAAGCTTGCGCGCTTCCTTGAGCCAGTCGTTGTATTCGGGCGTGTTCACCGTGGGCAACTGCCCCCAGCAGTTGAAATCCTTGCGGTTGATCACGCCCTTGGCGCCCAGCGACATGACGAACTCGCGCTTGTCCTCTTCGCTGATCACGGCGATCGCATTGGCCCCCGCCGTGTTGATCAACTGGATCGCATAGGAGCCAAGGCCACCCGACGCGCCCCAGACCAGAACGTTCTGGCCGGGCTTGAGGTCATGCGGCTCGTGTCCGAACAGCATCCGGTAGGCCGTGGCCAGCGTCAGCGTGTAGCAGGCGCTCTCCTCCCAGGTCAGGTGCTTGGGGCGCGGCATCAACTGCTGCGCCTGCACGCGCGTGAATTGCGCGAAGGAGCCATCCTGCGGTCTCGTATCCCCAGATCCGCTGGCTGGGCGAGAACATCGGATCGCCGCCGTTGCACTCCTCGTCGTCGCCATCGTCCTGGTTGCAATGGATCACGACCTCGTCGCCGACCTTCCAGCGTTTGACCTTGTCGCCCACCGCCCAGACAATCCCGGACGCATCCGATCCCAGCACGGCATAGGGCTGCCTTGTGCACATCGAACACCGACGATCGGCTGGCCCAGCGCGGCCCAGACGCCGTTGTAGTTCACACCCGCAGCCATCACCAGAACCAGCACCTCGTTGCTGTCGATCGCCCAGGTATCCACAACCTCTTGCTGCATTGCGCTTTCAGGCTCGCCATGCCGTTCGCGCCGGATCGTCCAGGCATACATCTGCTTTGGAACATAGCCGAGGGGCGGCATTTCGCCGATTTCATAGAGGTCTTTTTCGGGCGCATCATAAGGCGCGATCCCGGTATGCGTATCCAGAGCCATCTCAACCTCCGTGTTGGTCACTGTTTCAAGCGCGTGTTCTCATGCCGCAATGCAGAATCGCGCATCTGTTCTTGGGAATAAAGTTGGCCGCGCAACATTGCAACCGCAATAAGCATGATTTTGTAATTTTATAACCGAGCGGTTGCAGCATTACCGCGCCGATCCGCTGCGGCTGCGAAAGAGATGCGCGATGGATGCCGCGTAAAACGACAGGAGCGGGCGCTCGGCCGGGTCCACCACCAGAAACCCGCCGTCCTCCTCGACCAGATGGCGCAGAATCAGCATCCGCAACCCGACCTCGGTCAGATACTCTACATCCTGGCGCGGCATGTGAAGATGCGCCTCCGGCAGATCTTCCACAAGCCCCCGCACCGCGCGGTCCAGTTCCGCCCGGTTCAACGGCGCATCGGCCTGCAACAGGGCCGTCGCCACCAGCGGCACGGGCAGCACCGGCACCTCGGCGGCGATGCGCGCCATCAACTCATCCGCCAGCGCGGGCACATCGGGTCCCGAACGCCTTGAGCGACAGGGGTTCGCCGAAACTGACGGAGGCATAGCCGAAACGGTGGAACTGCCCCTTGAGGCGCAGGCGCAACATGCGGCCCACAAAGCCCAGAACCGTGCTCAGCCGCGCGGTGAACCGGCGTTCGCCCGCCGCATGCGCCGCCACCAGCACCCGGTCCTCCAGCACGCGGTCGTAATTCACGCGCGACCGGCACAAAGACCACGTCCCGCCCTTCCGGGTCATGCCCGTCCACGATGTATTTCAGGATACCGCGCTTGGGCGGCGCGATGGCCCCGGTCAGGCTCAGCCCGCCTTCGGGAAACACCGCCTGCGTCACCCCCGCCTCGGTCGCCAGTTGCACATAGCGCGACAGCACCGCCTATAGAGAGGGCCGAACCGCTTGCGCCGGATGAAATAGGCCCCCATCGCCCGGATCAGCGCACTCAGCGGCCAGACGCGGCGCCCATTCCCCGACCGCATAGGACAGCGCGGATCGTTCGGCGGCCAGATAGGTCACCAGCACATAATCCATGTTGCTGCGATGGTTGATCACGAACACCACCGTCGCGTCCCGGTCCACCTGCGCCAGCGCGTCGCCCGCATAGTGACCCAGCCGCACCCGGTAAAGCGAGGTCGAGATCATCTTGGCCAGCCGCGTCGCCACCCCGAAATAGGCGCTTGCACAGAACGAGGGCACGATTTCGCGCGCATAGCGCCGCGCCTGCTCAAAGGCCACGTTCTCGGGCACGCCCTCGCTGGCGGCATGGGCCACCACCGCGCGCAGCACTTCGGGATCATAGATCAGCCGCTGGATCATGTCATAGCGCCGCGCCAGCTTGAACGGCTGGATCGGCCGCTCCAGCCGCTTGTTCAACTCGGCGATCGACCGTCTCGGCCCGCTTGCGGAAGAACCAGCGCACGGATGGAAACAGGAAATGCGATGCAAAGGTCACGCCCGCGAAAAGCAGGATCAGAACCAAGCAGCCAGACAGGCATTTCAACCGGTCTGCATCCCATGCGGCCGACACATGGCGCGAATCGCTGTCGAGGTAAATCACAGCTGCGGTGGCCCGGCGATACCGCAGTCCACGCTGCATGCCGCAACGCAGCGAATTGACAGCGCCATAAAATTCCAAGTATCAACACGCGAACGCAATAAAATTGCCGACCTGATTCACGCAGACGGAGCCCCCATGACCAGACGCAGAAAGACAAGCCCTGGCTGTTCCGCACCTATGCAGGCCATTCCACGGCCAAGGCCTCGAACGCGCTTTATCGCTCCAACCTGTCCAAGGGCCAGACCGGCCTGTCGGTCGCCTTCGATCTGCCCACGCAGACGGGCTATGACAGCGATCACATCCTGGCGCAGGGCGAGGTCGGCAAGGTCGGCGTGCCGGTCTGCCATCTGGGCGACATGCGCACGCTCTTCGACGCAGATCCCGCTGGAGCAGATGAACACCTCGATGACGATCAACGCCACGGCGCCCTGGCTGCTGGCGCTCTATATCGCCGTGGCCGAGGAACAGGGCGCCGATATCAGCCAGCTGCAAGGCACGGTGCAGAACGACCTGATCAAGGAATACCTGCAGCCGCGGCACCTATATCTGCCCGCCCAAGCCGTCGCTGCAGCTGATCACCGATGTGGCGGACTATTGCTATACCAATGTGCCGAAATGGAACCCGATGAACGTGTGTTCCTACCACCTGCAAGAGGCGGGCGCGACGCCGGAACAGGAACTGGCCTTCGCGCTGGCCACCGCCACCGCCGTGCTGGACGATCTGAAGAACAAGGTCCCGGCCGAGGATTTCCCGGCAGCTTGTCGGCCGCATTTCGTTCTTCGTGAACGCAGGCATCCGCTTCGTCACCGAGATGTGCAAGATGCGCGCCTTCGTCGATCTGTGGGACGAGATCTGCGAGACGCGCTATGGCGTGACCGATCCGAAATTCCGCCGCTTCCGCTATGGCGTGCAGGTCAACTCGCTTGGCCTGACCGAACAGCAGCCCGAAAACAACGTCTACCGCATCCTGATCGAGATGCTGGCCGTGACCCTGTCCAAAAAGGCCCGCGCCCGCGCCGTGCAATTGCCCGCGTGGAACGAAGCGCTTGGCCTGCCCCGCCCCTGGGATCAGCAATGGTCGCTGCGGATGCAGCAGATCATGGCCTATGAGACGGACCTTCTGGAATACGACGACCTCTTCGACGGCAACCCCGCCGTGGATCGCAAGGTCGAGGCGCTCAAGGAAGGCGCGCGCGCCGAACTGGCGAACCTCGACAGCATGGGCGGCGCGATCGGCGCGATCGACTACATGAAAGTCGCGGCTGGTCGACAGCAACGCCGAACGCCTGAACCGGATCGAACGGAACGAGACGATCGTGGTCGGCGTGAACAAATGGCAGCAGGGCGAACCCTCGCCGCTGATGACCGGCGATGGCGGCATCATGATGGTCGATCCGGCGGTGGAAGCCGAACAGATCGACCGCCTGAACGCACTGGCGCAGCAGCCCGCGACGCCGACGCCGTGGCCGAGGCGCTGGCCGATCTGCGCGCCGCCGCCAAGGAAGGCCGCAACATCATGCCCGCCTCGATCGCGCGCCGCCAAGGCCGGGGTCACCACCGGCGAATGGGCCGGCGCAGATGCGCGCCGTCTTTGGCGAATATCGCGGCCCCACCGGCGTGTCCCGATCCGGTCGCAACAAGACCGAAGGGCTGGACGATATCCGCGATGCCGTGAACGCCGTCTCGCGACAAGCTGGGTCGCCGTCTGAAATTCCTTGTGGGCAAGCCGGGTCTGGACGGCCATTCCAACGGGGCCGAGCAGATCGCCTTCCGCGCCCGCGATTGCGGGATGGAGATCGACTATGAAGGTATCCGCCTGACGCCCGAGGAAATCGTGAAATCCGCCGACCGAGGGACGAGGCCCATGTCATCGGCCTGTCGATCCTGTCAGGCCGCACATGCCGCTGATCGACGACCTGATGGAACGTCTGCGCGCCGCCGGCCTCACGCCATATCCCCGTCGTGGTCGGCGGGATCATCCCCGAGGATGACGCGAAACGCCTGCTTGGCGATGGGCGTCGCCCGCGTCTATACGCCCAAGGATTTCGAGCTGAACACGATCATGATGGATATCGTGACGCTGGCCGATCCCAAGGCCGTCGCGGCGGAGTAACCGGCCTCTGGCACAAAGAAAAAAGGGGGCCGCGTGGCCCCCTTTTCCGTTTGGTGCAAACGTCACTCCATCCGCGTCTCGACCATTGTGGCGATGCGCTCGCCCAAGGCCTGATCCTGCTGGGCGACCTGTGCGATGGTCACATATTCATCCACCGTCAGATCCGGCACGGCGTCGATCTTGGCGATGATCTCGGCATTGGCCTGCGTGACCAGTTCGGCCTGCGCCTCCTCGGATGTCGCTGCCTCGATCTGCGGGGTAAAGTCCTGCCGCACCTCCTCGACCCCCAGAAGCGCCGTGACAAAGGCCTCCAGCTTCGCATCGGTCATCTCGACCTGCGGCGCTGTCTGCGTCTCGGGCGCGGGATCGGCGGTTTGCGCAGCGACCGGCGCCACCGCCCCAAGGCTCAAGGCGGCAACGGATGCGCTCAGGATCAGGGCTTTCAGGCTGCGATGTGGTGTCAGTGTCATGGATGCCTCCAGTGTTTCATGTTGTCCGGCAGGGCGAATGCCCGCCTCGCCCAGCCAACATGGTCACCCCCTGCCCCCCGTGCAAACCGGGCGGCAGGATCGTGCCGTCAAGCCGCCCGCGAAGGGGCGGCATTCCGCGCAGTTCCCCTTGCACCCCGACGAAACCTGCCGTCAACATGGGCCAACGATGCAAGGAACCCTGCCCATGCCACTGACCATCCGCCCCCTCACCGCCGCTGACGAAGCCGAATGGCGCCGCCTCTGGACCGCCTATCTGGCGTTTTATGAAACGACCCTGCCCGAGGACATCTTCCAGACCACCTTCGCGCGCCAGCTTGACCCCGCCCACCCGGAGCGTTGCTGCTTCATCGCCGATCTGGATGGCCGCGCCGTGGGTCTGGTCCATGCGATCTGGCACGCCCACAACTGGCGCGTGGAGGATGTCTGCTATCTGCAAGACCTCTATGCCGACCCGGATGTGCGGGGACAGGGCATCGGCCGCGCCCTGATCGAGGCTGTGTATAAAGAGGCCGACCGCCGTGGCACCCCCGCCGTCTACTGGATGACGCAGGAATTCAACACGACCGCCCGGCAGCTTTACGACCGCATCGCGACCCTGACCCCCTTCATCAAGTATTCCCGCTGAGGACTTCGCCCATGACCATCCATATCGGTGCCAAACCCGGCGAGATTGCTGAAACCGTCCTCATGCCCGGCGATCCGCTGCGCGCGAAATGGGCGGCCGAGACCTTCCTGCACGAGGCGCGTCTGGTCAACGAGGTGCGCGGGATGCTGGGCTATACCGGCCTCTGGCGCGGCAACCGCGTGACGATCCACGGCTCGGGCATGGGCATGGCGTCGCTGTCGATCTATGCCAACGAGCTGATCCGCGACTATGGCGCGAAGACCCTGATCCGCATCGGGTCCTGCGGCGGCGATGCAATCCCATGTGGAGATCCGCGACGTGATCATCGCCATGGCGGCCACGACCCTCTCGACCCCTTCCTCGGGCATCTTCCGCGAGCTGAACTTCGCCCCCCATGCCGATTGGTCGCTGCTGCGCGCCGCCGTCACGGCAGCCGAGGCGCGCGGCGTGCCGACCCATGTGGGCGGCATCTATTCGGCGGATGTCTTCTACGACGAACGCCCCGACCTGAACGAGATCATGACCCGCCACGGCATTCTGGGCGTCGAGATGGAGGCGGCAGAGCTTTACAACCTCGCCCTGCGCCACAAGGTGCGCGCGCTGGCCGTGCTGACCGTGTCCGATCACCTGCTCACCGGGGCCGCCCTGCCCGCCGATCAACGCCAGAGCAGCTTTGGCGATATGGTGGAAATCGCGCTGGCGGCGGCCTTCCCCGAAAGCTGACCCTGCCGCGCGACCCTATCGCCCGTGGCTGCGGTCGTATCCGTTGGGCGGTGGGCTGTCCCAATCGCCCAGCAGGGCGGCGGGTGTCTCGAACACCTCGACCAGCAGCGGATGGCACGCCGCCTGATCCGAGGAATGCTCCGCCGAACAATCGCCCCCCGGACAGGCCGACAGCGCCCCCAGCAGCGGGATCTCGGCAAAGAACTCCAGATAGTCGCCCGGCCGCACCGGGCTCGCCTTCATGAAATACTGCCCCGTGTCGCGGGTGAAGCCCGTGCACATGAAGACGTTGAGCACGTCATGCACATGCCCTTCGGCCTCGTGCAGGGACAGCCCCGTGGCATCGGCCAGCGCCCGGGTCAGGTTGGAATGGCAGCAATGGTGATACTGCCCGCCCGACAGCAGGTTATGCGTATAAGGATCGCAGCGCGTGCCGATCACGTCATGCACCGATCCGCCGAAATCGTCCTTGCCATACCAACCCAGCGTATCCGCCAGAATCGTGGCCATGGGGCGCAAGCTCGGAAAGCTCGACCACAGCCGCTGTCCCGTCGTCACATGCGTGCCATGCAGCGCGCGCGTCTTGCCGCTGTAGAACCGTTCCGACAGATCGTCGGCGTTCCACAGGTTGAGATCGCCCACCTGCGGCCCCTCGATGGACGAGATGCGAAAGAACCCGCCCGCAGGCACGCGGAACGTCCCCGCCTCGCGCGGCGGCACGACGACCTCGCCCGTCTTGACCGCCCCTGCCCGGAACCGCGCATAAAGCGCCATATCCGGCTGCGGCAATGTCTCGACCGGATAGCAGATCACGGGTGTCACGGCGCGGCGCGCGGCGGCATCGGCTGGTTCTGACATGCTCGCTTATCCTTTCTTGGCGCGGCGCGGATCACGGCAATCCTGCGGTGTCTTGCCCATCGGCACAAGCACCTCCGCGCCACAGGCCGCACAGCGGAAGAACTGCAACCCGTCCTGGTCCCGCGTCCGGTCCATCCGCCACCGGCAAAGCCGCATCCCCCGCCGCGCGAAAATCGCGATCAGCACGAAGGCGATGATCAGCCCGATGGGGATCAGCATGACACGGCCCCTTCCACAGGCAAAAGGGGCAGGCCATCACGCCCACCCCCTTCATCTTGCTTCAAATACTCAAGCGAGGCCCGCATCACACGGTGCGTTCGACCATCATCTTCTTGATCTCGGCAATCGCCTTGGCCGGGTTCAGACCCTTGGGGCAGGTCTTGGCGCAGTTCATGATCGTGTGGCAGCGATAGAGCTTGAACGGATCTTCCAGCTCGTCCAGCCGCTCGCCCGTCGCCTCGTCGCGGCTGTCGATGATCCAGCGATAGGCATGCAGCAGCGCTGCCGGGCCAAGATACCGGTCGCCATTCCACCAGTAGCTCGGGCAGGAGGTCGAGCAGCAGGCGCACATCACGCATTCATAGAGACCGTCCAGCTTCTCGCGGTCCTCGATCGACTGGCGCCATTCCTTGGCGGGGCGGTTCGTCTTGGTCTCCAGCCAGGGCATGATGCGAGGCGTGCTGGGCATAGAAATGCGTCAGGTCCGGGATCAGGTCCTTGATCACCGGCATATGCGGCAGCGGATAGATCTTCACATCGCCCTTGATCTCGTCCATGCCTGAGATGCAGGCCAGCGTGTTGATCCCGTCGATATTCATCGCGCAGGACCCGCAGATCCCCTCGCGGCAGGACCGGCGGAAGGTCAGCGTCGGGTCGATCTCGTTCTTGATCTTGATCAGCGCGTCCAGAACCATCGGCCCGCAGGTATCCATGATCGACGAAATAGGTGTCGACCCGCGGGTTTTCCCCGTCATCGGGGTTCCAGCGATAGATCTTGAACTTGCGGAGGTTCTTGGCGCCCTCCGGCTTGGGCCAGGTCTTGCCGGTCCGCATCCGGCAGTTCTTGGGCAGTGTGAGTTGAACCATGATGTCTCTCCCGTCACAGAAGGGCTGGCAGGCCATTGGCCAGCAGGCAATTGAGCGTGTCCGGCCGGGACACGATATTCGTCACAAGTTCCACGGTATTGGCCGTGGGTCCGGTCAGGCTGTCGGCGGCAAGCGACAGCAATTCGCGGCTGTTCGCATTGTCGATGATGCAGTCCACCGCCGGTTGCACCGGCACGCCCGGAAAGCGCTGCACCAGAACCGGCGTGATCGCGGCGCGGGCCGCGTCGCGGGTCAGCTGGTCCTGATCCGCAGGCGTGCAGGCGGCCAGCGTGCCGGCGCAGAGCGCCGCCAGCGACAGCCCGCGCAGGGCGCTTATGCCGGTCGCACGGATCAATAGACCCGCGCCTTGGGCGCGATCCGCTTCAGGTCGATCCCGCCTTCCGCTTCCGTGGTCAGCGGCTCGGTGACGACCGGGCGATAGCTCAGGTCGACCTTGGTGCCATCGACCCGCGCGATGCGTGTGCTTGCGCCAGTTCTCGTCGTCGCGGTCGGGATAATCCTCATGCGCATGGGCGCCGCGGCTTTCCTTGCGCGCCTCGGCCCCGACGATCGTGGCCAGCGCGTTGGGCATCAGGTTGGTCAGCTCCAGCGTCTCCATCAGGTCGCGGTTCCAGATCAGGCAGCGGTCGGTGACCTTGATGTCGTCCATCTTGCCCGCGACGGCCGTCCATCTTCTCGACACCTTCGGCCAGCGTCTTGTCGGTGCGGAACACGGCGGCATCGGCCTGCATCGTCTTCTGCATCTCAAGCCGCAGTTCGGCGGTGGCGACGTTGCCCTTGGCATGGCGCAGCCCGTCGAACCGGTCGAAGCGCCGCGTCGACCGACGCCTGTGTTCAGCGTCGGGTTCGGCGCTGTCGGGGTCCACGACCTCGCCCGCCCGGATCGCGGCGGCGCGGCCAAAGACCACAAGGTCGATCAGGCGAGTTCGAGCCCAGACGGTTCGCGCCATGCACCGAGGCACAGCCCGCCTCGCCCACGGCCATCAGGCCGGGCACGATCGCGGTCGGGGTCTTTCGCGGTCGGGTTCAGCACCTCGCCCCAGTAGTTCGTCGGGAATGCCGCCCATGTTGTAGTGCACCGTCGGCAGAACCGGGATCGGTTCCTTGGTCACGTCGACACCGGCAAAGATCCGCGCGCTTTCCGAAATGCCCGGCAGGCGCAGGGCCAGCGTTTCGGGCGGCAGGTGGTTCAGGTGCAGGTGGATGTGATCCTTGTCCGCGCCCACGCCGCGGCCTTCGCGGATTTCCATCGTCATGCAGCGCGAGACCACATCGCGGCAGGCCAGATCCTTGTAGGTCGGCGCATAGCGTTCCATGAACCGCTCGCCTTCGGAGTTGGTCAGGTAGCCGCCCTCGCCGCGCGCGCCTTCGGTGATCAGGCAGCCCGCGCCGTAGATGCCGGTCGGGTGGAACTGCACGAATTCCATGTCCTGCAGCGGCAGACCCTGCGCGCGCCACCATGCCGCCGCCGTCGCCGGTGCAGGTATGGGCCGAGGTCGCGCTGAAATAGGCGCGGCCATAGCCGCCGGTCGCCAGCACCACCATCTTGGCGTTGAAGACATGCATCGTGCCGTCGTCCAGCTTCCAGCAGACGACGCCCTGACAGACGCCATCGTCGGACATGATCAGGTCGATGGCGAAATATTCGATGTAGAACTCGGCGTTGTTCTTCAGCGACTGGCCATAGAGCGTGTGCAGGATCGCGTGGCCGGTCCGGTCGGCGGCGGCACAGGTGCGCTGCACCGGCGGGCCTTCGCCGAATTCGGTGGTGTGGCCGCCGAAGGGGCGCTGGTAGATCTTGCCCTCTTCGGTGCGCGAGAACGGCACGCCGTAATGCTCCAGCTCGTAGACCGCCTTGGGCGCCTCGCGCGCGAGGTATTCCATCGCGTCGGTGTCGCCCAGCCAGTCCGACCCCTTGACGGTGTCGTACATGTGCCACTGCCAGTGGTCCGGCCCCATGTTGCGACAGCGACGCGGCGATGCCGCCCTGTGCCGCCACGGTGTGCGAGCGGGTCGGGAACACCTTGGTCACGCAGGCGGTGCGCAGGCCCTGTTCGGCCATGCCCAGCGTCGCGCGCAGACCGGCGCCGCCGGCACCGACCACCACGACGTCATAGTCATGCGTTTCGTATTCGTAAGCAGCCATTGCAACGGTGCTCCGAAGTCTTAAAGCGCGATCTTGGCGATGGCGAACAGCCCGGTGGCCGCCGCGCCATAGCTCAGGCAGGTCATCGCGATGATCAGCGATCTTCTGCGTCGTGCCGTGGACATAGTCCTCGATCAGCACCTGGACACCCGTCGTTGAAGTGCATGAACCCGACGATCAGGGTCAGCGCCGCCACGATGGCCGGGAAAGGGCGCGCGAAATAGGCCACCACCTCGTCATAGCGGCGCGCCCAGGATGCGGCCCGAAGGTGAAGACGAACAGCGGGATCAGGATCAGCAGCGCCACCGAGGACACCTTCATCGACCAGTGATGCTCCGTGCCCGGTCTTGGCCGAGCCCATGCCCACGGCGCGTTTGCGGTCGGTCAGGTAAGCGCATGTCCGTCCTCCTCAGATCACGATCACGGTCAGCAGGGTCAGCACGAACCGACCCGCCGATCACGCGCGCAGCCCAGCTTGTCGGCGCTGTCGAGATCCAGCACCTCGGCCGTTGTCCCAGATCAGGTGCCGGACGCCCGCCAGCGTGTGATACCACAGCGCCCAGAGCGACAGGAACATCACCAGATCGCCGAACCAGCTGGTCACGAACCCATCGGCAAAGGCGAAATATTCGGCGCCGGTCGCCGCCGCCAGCAACCACCAGACGATCAGCAAGCGCCGCCACGATCAGCGCGTTGCCGGTGATCCGCGTCAGGATCGACGTGATCGAGGTCAGTTGCGGGCGATAGATTGACAGATGCGGCGAAAGCGGGCGATTGCCCCGGTTCACGTCAGCCATGTGTCCCTTCCTTCTTGGGTTGCGAAAGGACCGGCGCCAACATTGCACACGACGGTATACCTTTCGATGCCTTTTGCGGCCTTGATACTCTTTTAGCGGCTCTGTCACGTCAGCACAGCCCCGACATGCAGAAAAATCTGCGCGAAGTGACGCATTGGGGGTATTCGTGATCACAAGAGGTTTGCCGTGATCACAAACCTGCCGCCCCGGAGTTGCGAATGGGAATCAGCAGGGAAACCGAATGGACTCATCCGTTTTGCACAAGACTAGGTCAGCGACCTGGGACAGACATGAAATGCCACGCCGATTTCGTGTCACATCGGCATCAAGCGCCCAGTAATCCAGATCCAGCAGCACATCGCGGCAGATACTTCCCGTCATCGCCTTTCAGCCGCGAACGGCGCCCCGCCGCATTGGTCGCCACCAGCCGCAGCCGGATCGCACCGACACCGGGCGCCGCTGTCTCGGCCTTGTCCAGCACCTCGGACCAGGCGCGGATCGTATCGCCGCGAAACAGGGGTTGGCATGGGCGCCCGCCGTTCAGCCCGACGATCATCTGCGCATTGGCCAGCCCGTTGAAGCGACAGCGCCCGCGCCATGCTGATGACATGCCCGCCATAGATCAGCCGCCGCCCGTCGGCGCGGTTGGTGGCGTCGAAATGCACCTTGGCGGTGTTCTGCCACAGCCGCGTGGCCATCATGTGCTCGGCTTCCTCGATGGTCACGCCGTCGACATGGTCGATCATCTCGCCGACGGCGTAATCGCCCCAGCGATGCGGCTCGCCCGCCAGGGCGAAATCGTAATTGCTGAAATCCAGCCCCTCGGGCATCACCAGCTGATCGGGCGCCAGCACCGGCGCCAGTTCCGGCACGACCGTCTCGGGCGCGGGCGCATCGGCGTCGTTCTTGCGCACCATCACCCAGCGCACATAGTCCAGCACCACCTCGTCATGCTGGTTCAGACCCGCGCGTGCGCACATAGACCACACCGGACTTGCCGTTGGAATTCTGCTTGAGCCCGATCACCTCGGACTGTCGACGCGCAGCGTATCGCCCGGCATAGACCGGCTGCAGCCAGCGCCCCTCGCGCATAGCCCAGATTGGCCACCGCGTTCAGCGACACATCGGGCACCGTCTTGCCGAACACCATGTGAAAGGCGATCAGATCGTCCAGCGGGCTGTGCGGCAGCCCGCAGCGCCGCGCGAACTCGTCCGAGGAATAGAGCGCATGCCGCGCCGGATAGAGCGCGTGATAAAGCGCCCGCTCGCCACCCGAGACCGTGCGCGGCACCGCATGGTCGATCACCTGCGCCGACGCGGTAATCCTCGAAGAACCGGCCCGCGTTCGTCTTGATCGGGCCACATGGAATTGCGGATCTCATTCACTGCTCTCCCAGCTTCATGTCGGGGGAATAGGTGCCGTGGCACCTCCTTGGTCACCGCCTGCCCGCAGCGCATCACGCCGTTGGCCGCGTCAAAGGCATAGGTCGGGTCGCCATGCAGCACCCAGCCCTTGGTCAGCGCCTCGGACACCTTGTGGCAGAAGGCCGAGGTGTCATCTTCGGTCAGCAAACGGTAGAGCTTCATCGGCTCACCCCGGGAAAGGCCAGACGCCAAGCCAGGCGTGGATCCCGGCGATCACCACGAACATCACCACCGTGATCACGACCAGCACGATATCCTTCTTGGCCGGCACCCGGCTCGGGCCGCACCCAGGCGGCTCGGCCCGGTTGATCAGGATCACCGATCACCACCGCCCAGGCCAGCATGCCGCCGAACAGGATGATCGACGCCAGATCGCCATTGACCAGCAGATGCGCCACCGCCCAGATCTTGACCGCCGTCAGCTGCGGATGCCGCATCTTGCCGCGCAGACGCCCGGTCGTGGCGCTCATCCCGAAGACGAAGACCGCGATCACCATCAGCAGGTTGTTGAGATGCACCAGTCCAGGTCGGGCGGATACCAGACGGGGATGACCTCGGCCTCGCGATAGCCGAGGACCATCAGGACCAGACTGCCCAGGACCACCACGGCAACAAGCGCCCTTGCCCTTGTCGCCCATCGGCCGCGCGCAGGCCGGGCGCCAGCCGCTTGAAGCAGATGGGCGCCGGACCACAGGATCAGGCCGAGGATCAGAAGGGTCATCTACGAACTCCACTCACAGCGCGCAATGGCCTCGGCCTTCGCCAGGATTTGCTCGCGCCGTCTCGACATGCAGGTTCTCGACGATCTTGCCATCGACGACGGCGACGCCCTGCCCGCTGGCCTCGGCCTCCTCATAAGGCGGCGATCTGGCGGCGGGCCAGATCGATCTCGGCCTCGGACGGCGCAAAGGCGGCATTGGCGATGTCGACCTGCGCCGGATGGATCAGCGTCTTGCCGTCAAATCCCATGTCGCGGCCCTGCTCGCATTCGGCGCGCAGACCCTCCTCGTCCTTGAACGCGTTGTAGACCCCGTCAATGGCGATCACGCCCATGCGGCCCGCGCCGCCAGCAGGCATGGTCTGCAAGGCCATCTGCATCGGCAGACGGTCCGCGCGGTAGCGGCAGTTCAGCTCCTTCGCCAGATCGTTGGTGCCCAGCGACGAAGCCCGCCAGCTGCGGATGCGCGGCAATCTCGGCCGCGTTCAGGATGCCCAGCGGCGTTTCCATCATCGCCCAGATCGGCGTGCCGTTGCCCAGCATCTCGGCCAACGCCTGCACATCGGCGGCGCGAATTCACCTTGGGCAGCAGGATCGCATCGCGCCCCCGCGTCGCGCAGCGCCGCGACATCGCCCGCGCCCCATTCCGTGTCCAGCCCGTTGATCCGCACGATCTGCACCGCGCGCGCCATAGCCGCCCTCGGCCAGCGCCTGCGCCAGCGTCGCGCGCGCCTCGGCCTTTGCATCGGGCGCCACCGCATCCTCCAGATCGAAGATGATCGCATCGACCGGCAGCTCGCGCGCCTTCTCCAGCGCGCGGTCCTTCGAGCCGGGGATATAGAGAACCGAGCGATAGGGGCGGATGTCCATGGCTTGAGTCTTCCTTGTAATTATCTTGCGCACGGATCGCATTTTTTGGTGGAAACCTTCAAGACTATTCGTGCCGCATCGCAGAAAAAAGCGCATGCCATGGTATGCTGACCACCCGGCGCGGCGCGTTAACCATAACTGAAACGCTCGACCCGCAGCAGTGATCGTCAGGACGATCAGCGAAAGGTCGAAACGATGGCACTGGAAAGGACGATATCTGACGGTGGGCGTGGTCCTCTTGACCCTCGCGCTTGCCGCAATGGCCCCCGCCGCGCAGGCGCAGACCGCACCCGATTGCGCCCCGCGCGACAAGGTCGTCGAACGGCTGGCCGGCACCTATGGCGAAACGCGCCAGTCCATGGGCCTGGGCGCCAACAACGCCGTGATCGAGGTGTTCGCCAGCGACGACAGCGGCAGCTGGACGATCACCGTGACCCTGCCCAGCGGCCTCACCTGCCTTGTCGCCAGCGGCCAGGCGTTCGAGACGATGACCGACGCGCCACCCGCCCCAGCAAGGGGCATGACCTTCAGCCCGGCAAGGGGGCCTGAGGGTGCTCAGGTCAGCGCATCCCAGATCAGCTTGATCCCCGTCAGCGCCAGCAACACGTAGGTCAGCGCGAAGAAGGCGCGTTCCGGCACCATGTGATGCGCCTTCACCCCCAGCCAGGCCCCCAGCAGCGCAACCGGCGCCAGAAACAGATCGGCCAGCAGGGTCTCCGCCGTGAAGATGCCCAGAAAGGCGTAAGGCACGAACTTGGCGATATTCACCGCCCAGAAGACGATCACGGTCGTCGCCTGATACGGCGTCTTGCCCAGCCTGCGCGACAGCAGCCAGACAGCCGCCGGCGGCCCGCCCGCATGGCTGACGAAACTGGTGAACCCCGCCACCGCGCCCGCCAGCGCCCCGGCCCAGAGCGGCAGTTCCGCCCGCGCCGCGCGGATCAGGCCCAGCGCTCAGCCCCATCTGCCACGCGACAAAGCCGATCGAGATCGCGCCGATCAGCAGCCGGAACACATCCGCATCGGCCATCGTGTAAAGCCAGGCCCCCAGCGCCACGCCCGGCAGCGCGCCCAGGATCAGAAGCTTGGCGTCCGGCGCGCTCCATTTCTCCCAGTAGGGGCGCAGGGTCGCCACATCGATCAGCATCAGAAGCGGCAGCATGATCCCCAGCGCCTGCCCCGGCTCCAGCACCACGCCAGAATCGACGCCGCGGCAAAGGCCGCACCCGATCCGAAGCCGCCCTTGGAAATCCCCGCGAACAGGACCGCAGGTATCGCCACCATGAAAAACTGCGCGTCCAGCTCCATCCTCGGCCCTGCTCGTGAAAATTGCGCCCTGTCACGCATTTAGCCGCATCCGCGCGCCGACAACAGCCCGCCTTGCTGCCGCAGCGCAGCGCAGCACTCTTGCGCGGCGACGCGGAAGGGACTAGCCCATGCGGCAAATTCAACCAGAGCGGAGACAGTTCCATGGCCAGACCCAAGATCGCCCTCATCGGCGCCGGACAGATCGGCGGCACGCTCGCCCACCTCGCCGCGCTCAAGGAACTGGGCGATGTCGTCCTGTTCGACATCGCCGAAGGCACGCCCGCAGGGCAAGGCGCTCGACATCGCCGAATCCGGCCCCTCCGAAGGCTTCGACGCGCACGCTGCAGCGGCACCAACGACTACGCCGATATCGCAGGCGCGGATGTCTGCATCGTCACCGCCGGTGTCGCCCGCAAGCCGGGCATGAGCCGCGATGACCTGCTGGGCATCAACCTCAAGGTCATGAAATCCGTGGGCGAAGGCATCGCCGACCATGCGCCCGAACGCCTTCGTGATCTGCATCACCAACCCGCTGGACGCGATGGTCTGGGCGCTGCGCGAATTCTCGGGCCTGCCGCACCACAAGGTCTGCGGCATGGCCGGCGTGCTGGACAGCGCGCGCTTCCGCCACTTCCTGGCCGTGGAATTCGACGTCTCGATGCACGACGTCACCGCCTTCGTGCTGGGCGGCCATGGCGACACGATGGTGCCGCTGACGCGCTATTCCACCGTCGCCGGCATCCCGCTGCCCGATCTGGTCAAGATGGGCTGGACCACGCAGGAAAAGCTGGACGCCATCGTGCAGCGCACCCGCGACGGCGGCGCCGAGATCGTGGGCCTGCTGAAGACCGGTTCGGCCTTCTACGCGCCCGCCACCATCCGCCATCGAAATGGCCGAAGCCTATCTGAAGGACCAGAAGCGCGTCCTGCCCTGCGCGGCCTATGTGGACGGCGCCTACGGCCTGAAGGGCATCTATGTCGGCGTGCCGACCGTGATCGGCGCCGGCGGCATCGAACAGATCGTCGACATCAAGCATGACCAAGGACGAGCAGGCGATGTTCGACAAGTCGGTCGATGCGGTGAAAGGTCTGGTCGAGGCCTGCAAGGAGATCGACCCCTCGCTGGCCTAAGCCATACAACCAAAGGTTTCGCATGCGAAACCGGTGTTCTATCCTGTCAGGGCTGGCCATGCGCCGGCCCTGATTCTTTGCCAAATCACCCCGACAGCCCGTGACTCGCCGAGTCCATCTTGTGATCACAGATTTTCTAGGTGTGATCACAAATGCGAAAATTATCGCTCAAAAGCTCGAAAACCGCCGAAAACCGTTTATTTCCGCATACGACCTGTGCCAAACCCCGTCGCAATCGCAGCAAGACGGGACAGTTTCATGAACATCCATGAGTATCAGGCGAAGGCCCTCCTTCGCACCTACGGCGCTCCGGTCTCGGACGGACGTGTCGTCTTCCGGGCCGAAGAAGCCAAGACAGCCGCAGGCGAACTGGACGGCCCGCTCTGGGTCGTCAAGGCGCAGATCCACGCGGGCGGTCGCGGCAAGGGCAAGTTCAAGGAAGCCGACGCCGGCGAAAAGGGCGGTGTCCGTCTTGCCAAATCGGTCGAAGAGGCCGCCGAGGAAGCCAAGAAGATGCTGGGCCGCACGCTGGTCACGCATCAGACCGGCCCGGCCGGCAAGCAGGTCAACCGCATCTATATCGAAGACGGCTCCGGCATCGACGACCGAGCTTTACCTCGCGCTTCTGGTGGATCGCCAGACCAGCCGCATCTCCTTCGTCTGCTCCACCGAGGGCGGCATGGACATCGAGGAAGTGGCCGCAGCACACACCCGAGAAAGATCCTGCAGCTTCAGCGTCGATCCGGCCACGGGCTACCAGGGCTTCCACGGTCGCCGCATCGCCTTTTCGCTGGGCCTTGAAGGCGCAGCAGGTCAAGCAATGCGTCACGCTGATGGGCCAGCTCTACAAAGCCTTCGTCGAGAAGGACATGGAGATGCTGGAGATCAACCCGCTGATCGTGACCGACAAGGGCGACCTCAAGGTGCTGGACGCCAAGGTCAGCTTCGACGGCAACGCGATCTATCGCCACGCCGACATCGCCGCCCTGCGCGACGAGACCGAAGAAGACCCCAAGGAACTGGCCGCCTCGAAATACGACCTGAACTACATCGCGCTGGACGGCGAGATCGGCTGCATGGTCAACGGCGCGGGTCTGGCGATGGCGACGATGGACATCATCAAGCTTTACGGTGCCGAACCTGCCAACTTCCTCGACGTGGGCGGTGGCGCCACCAAGGAAAAGGTGACCGAGGCGTTCAAGATCATCACCTCCGACCCGAACGTCAAAGGCATCCTCGTGAACATCTTCGGCGGCATCATGCGCTGCGATGTGATCGCCGAGGGCGTGATCGCCGCGGTCAAGGAAGTCGGCCTGAAGGTGCCGCTGGTCGTGCGTCTTGAAGGCACGAACGTGGAAAAGGGCAAGGAAATCATCCGCAACTCCGGTCTGGATGTGATCGCGGCCGACGACCTGAACGATGGCGCCGAGAAGATCGTCAAAGCGGTGAAGGGATAAGAGCATGGCAGTCCTCGTCAACGAAAACACCAAGGTCATCTGTCAGGGCTTCACCGGCTCGCAGGGCACATTCCACTCGGAACAGGCGATCGCCTACGGCACCAAGATGGTCGGCGGCGTGACGCCCGGCAAAGGTGGCACGACCCATCTGACCTGCCGGTCTTCAACTCGGTCCATGAGGCCAAGCATGTGACCGACGCCAATGCATCGGTGATCTATGTGCCGCCGCCCTTCGCGGCGGACTCGATCCTCGAGGCGATCGACGCCGAGATGGAGCTGATCGTCTGCATCACCGAAGGCATCCCGGTGCTGGACATGATGAAGGTCAAGCGCGCGCTGGAAGGGTCCAAATCCCGCCTGATCGGGCCGAACTGCCCCGGCGTGATCACGCCCGACGCCTGCAAGATCGGCATCATGCCCGGCCATATCCACAAGCGCGGCTCGGTCGGCGTGTGTCTCGCGCTCCGGCACGCTGACCTATGAGGCGGTCAAGCAGACCACCGACAGCGGTCTGGGCCAGTCCACCGCCGTGGGCATCGGCGGCGACCCGATCAAGGGCACCGAGCATATCGACGTGCTGGAGATGTTCCTGGCCGATCCCGAGACCCAGTCGATCATCATGATCGGCGAGATCGGTGGTTCTGCCGAAGAAGAAGCGGCGCAGTTCCTCAAGGATGAGAAGAAGCACGGCCGCTGGAAGCCGACCGCCGGTTTCATCGCAGGCCGCACCGCCCCTCCGGGCCGCCGCATGGGCCATGCCGGGGCCATCGTCGCCGGTGGCAAGGGCGACGCCGAAAGCAAGATCGAGGCGATGAAATCCGCCGGGATCATCGTGGCCGACAGCCCCGCAGGTCTGGGCGAGGCCGTGCTCGAAGGCGATCGGCTAAGCAAGACAACAGCCCCGGCAGACGCCTGCCGGGGTTTTCCCACGTTCAGGTGACATCATGACCGACCAATCCCCCAACGACCTTTTCCACGCCTCCAGCTTCATGCAGGGGCACAACGCCGAGTATCTCGAACAGCTTTACGCGCGCTACGCCGCCGACCCGAACGCGGTCGACGAGGCATGGCAGGCGTTCTTCCGGGCGATGGGCGACGCCGATCACGATGTGAAACGCGAGGCCGCAGGGCCAAGCTGGGCGCGCGCCGACTGGCCGCCCGCTCCCGACGGACGATCTGACCGCCGCGCTGGACGGGCAATGGCCCGCCGCCGTGGAAACCCAAGCCGCCGGGCGACAAGATCGCGGCCAAGGCCGCCGAAACCGGCGTCGAGGTCACCGACGATGCAGGTCAAGCGCGCCGTGCTGGATTCCATCCGCGCCCTGATGATCATCCGCGCCTACCGGATCCGGGGCCATCTGGCCGCCGATCTCGACCCGCTGGGCATGCGCGAAGCGACCCCGCATCCCGAGCTGGACCCGAAATCCTACGGCTTCACCGAAGCCGACATGGACCGCCCGATCTTCATCGACAACGTGCTGGGCCTGCAGATCGCGTCGATGCGCCAGATCCTCGACATCGTGAAGCGCACCTATTGCGGCACTTTCGCGCTGCAATACATGCACATCTCGGACCCCGAGCAGGCCGGCATGGCTGAAGGAGCGGATCGAAGGCTACGGCAAGGAAATCACCTTCACCCGCGAAGGCCGCACGCGCGATCCTGAACAAGCTGGTCGAGGCCGAGGGCTTCGAGAAGTTCCTGCATGTCAAATACATGGGCACCAAGCGTTTCGGTCTGGATGGCGGCGAAAGCCTGATCCCCGCGATGGAGCAGATCATCAAGCGCGGCGGCAATCTGGGCGTCAAGGAAATCGTCATCGGCATGCCGCACCGGGGCCGCCTGTCGGTGCTGGCCAACGTGATGCGCAAGCCCTACCGCGCGATCTTCAACGAATTCCAGGGCGGCAGTCGTTCAAGCCCGAGGACGTGGATGGATCGGGCGACGTGAAATATCACCTCGGCGCCTCCAGCGACCGCGAATTCGACGGCAATTCCGTGCACCTGTCGCTGACCGCCAACCCCTCGCACCTTGAGGCGGTGAACCCGGTCGTGCTGGGCAAGGTCCGCGCCAAGCAGGACCAGATGAACGACAGCGACCGCAGCCAGGTTCTGCCGATCCTGCTGCACGGCGATGCGGCCTTTGCCGGTCAGGGTGTGGTGGCCGAATGCTTCGCCCTGTCGGGCCTGCGTCGGCCACAAGACCGGCGGCACGATGCATATCGTGGTGAACAACCAGATCGGTTTCACCACCGCGCCGCATTTCAGCCGCTCCAGCCCCTATCCCACCGACAACGCGCTGGTGGTCGAGGCACCGATCTTCCACGTCAACGGCGATGATCCCGAGGCCGTGGTCCATGCCGCCAAGGTCGCGACCGAATTCCGCCAGAAGTTCCACAAGGACGTGGTGCTCGACATCTTCTGCTACCGCCGCTTCGGTCATAACGAAGGCGACGAGCCGATGTTCACCAACCCGGTGATGTACAACAAGATCAAGAAGCAGAAGACCACGCTGCACGCTTTACACCGAGCGTCTGGTCAAGGACGGCCTGATCCCCGAGGGCGAGATCGAGGATATGAAGGCCGCGTTCCAGGCCAATCTGAACGAGGAATTCGAGGCCGGCAAGGACTACAAGCCCAACAAGGCCGACTGGCTGGACGGGCGCTGGTCGCATCTGGACCGGCGCGACCAGAAGAAATACCAGCGCGGCAAGACCGCCATCAAACCCGAAACGATGGAGCAGATCGGGAACGCCCTGACCCGCGCGCCCGACGGTTTCCCGATGCACAAGACCGTCGAGCGCCTGCTGGAAACCCGCAAGAAGATGTTCGACACCGGCGAGGGCTTCGACTGGGCCACCGGCGAGGCGCTGGCCTTCGGCTCGCTTCTGCTGGAAGGCTATCCGGTCCGTCTGGCCGGACAGGACAGCACCCGCGGCACCTTCAGCCAGCGGCATTCGGCCCTGATCAACCAGGACACCGAAGAACGCTACTACCCGCTGAACAACATCCGCGAGGGGCAGGCCCGTTACGAGGTCATCGACTCGATGCTGTCGGAATACGCGGTGCTGGGCTTCGAATACGGCTATTCGCTGGCCGAACCCAATGCGCTGGTGATGTGGGAAGCGCAGTTCGGCGATTTCGCCAACGGCGCGCAGATCATGTTCGACCAGTTCATCTCCTCGGGCGAAAGCAAATGGCTGCGGATGTCGGGCCTCGTCTGCCTGCTGCCGCATGGCTATGAGGGTCAGGGCCCGGAACATTCCAGCGCCCGCCTTGAACGCTTCCTGCAGATGTGCGGGCAGGACAACTGGATCGTCGCCAACTGCACGACACCGGCCAACTATTTCCACATCCTGCGCCGCCAGTTGCACCGCACCTATCGCAAGCCGCTGATGCTGATGACGCCGAAATCGCTGCTGCGCCACAAGATGGCGATCTCGGATGCGGCGGATTTCACCACCGGGTCCAGCTTCCACCGCGTGCTGTGGGATGACGCCGAAAAAGGCCATTCCGACACCAAGCTGGCTGCCGATGACAAGATCAAGCGCGTCGTCATGTGCTCGGGCAAGGTCTATTACGACCTGCTGGAGGAACGCGATACGCGCGGGATCGACGACATCTACCTGCTGCGGATCGAGCAGTTCTATCCCTTCCCGGCCATGTCGCTGGTCAAGGAACTGGAACGCTTCCCGCAGGCCGAAATGGTCTGGTGCCAGGAAGAGCCCAAGAACCAGGGCGGCTGGACCTTTGTCGAACCGAATATCGAATGGGTGCTGGGCCGCATCAAGGCCAAGCATACGCGCCCGGTCTATGTGGGCCGCGCCGCAAGCGCCTCGCCCGCGACGGGTCTGGCCTCGACCCACAAAGCACAACAACAGGCGCTGGTTGACGAAGCGCTGACCATCAAAGGGAACTAACCCATGACAACCGAAGTCCGCGTCCCCACCCTTGGCGAATCCGTGACCGAGGCCACGGTGGCCACATGGTTCAAGAAGCCGGGCGATCCGGTCGCCGCCGACGAGATGCTGTGCGAGCTGGAAACCGACAAGGTGACGGTCGAAGTCCCCGCCCCCGCCGCGGGCATGATGGGTGACATCGTCGCCGCCGAAGGCGAAACCGTGGGCGTCGATGCGCTGCTGGCCACGATCAACGAGGGCGAGGCCGCAGCCAAGCCCGCCGCGAAAGCCGCCAAGGCCGACGACAAGCCCGCCAAGGCGGCGAAGTCCGACAGCGTCGATGTCATGGTCCCCACGCTTGGTGAATCCGTGACCGAGGCGACGGTATCGACCTGGTTCAAGAAGGTCGGCGACACCGTCGCGCAGGACGAAATGCTGTGCGAGCTGGAAACCGACAAGGTCAGCGTCGAGGTCCCCAGCCCCGCCGCAGGCGTGCTGGCCGAAATCGTGGCACCCGAAGGCACCACCGTGGATGCCAGCGCGAAACTGGCCGTGATCTCCTCCTCCGGCGCGGCAGCGGCCCCTGCTGCGGCATCCGAGGCCCCCGCCGCCGCACCCGCGCCCGCGACAAGCGGCAAGGATGTGGAAGACGCCCCCGCCGCGAAAAAGGCCATGGCCGAGGCCGGGATCAGCCGCGACGCGGTAACAGGAACAGGACGTGACGGACGGATCATGAAAGACGACGTGCAGAAAGCCATCGCCGCAGGCTCCAAACCCGCGCCCGCTGCCGCCCCCCTGGCCAGCGCACCGCGCGCGCCCGTGCCCGCCGATGACGCCGCCCGCGAGGAACGGGTCAAGATGACCCGCCTGCGCCAGACCATCGCCCGCCGCCTCAAGGACGCGCAGAACACCGCCGCCATGCTGACCACCTACAACGAGGTGGACATGACCGCGACGATGGACCTGCGCAAGGAATACAAGGACATCTTCGAGAAGAAGCACGGCGTGAAACTGGGCTTCATGTCCTTCTTCGTGAAGGCCTGCTGCCACGCGCTGCGCGAAGTGCCGGAAGTGAACGCCGAGATCGACGGCACCGATGTGGTCTACAAGAACTTCGTCCACATGGGCGTGGCCGTGGGCACGCCCTCGGGTCTGGTCGTGCCGGTCGTGCGCGATGCCGACCAGATGGGCTTTGCCGCGATCGAGAAGAAGATCGCCGAACTGGGCGTGCGCGCCCGTGACGGCAAGCTGTCCATGGCGGAAATGCAGGGCGGCTCCTTCACCATCTCGAACGGCGGCGTCTATGGCTCGCTGATGTCCTCGCCGATCCTGAACCCCCCGCAGTCGGGCATTCTGGGCATGCACAAGATCCAGGACCGCCCCGTGGCGATCAACGGTCAGGTGGTGATCCGCCCGATGATGTATCTGGCGCTGTCCTATGACCACCGGATCGTCGACGGCAAGGGCGCCGTCACCTTCCTCGTCCGCGTGAAAGAGGCGCTGGAAGACCCGCGCCGCCTGCTGATGGATCTGTGATCCCAAGACCTGCGAAGGGCGCGTGATCCGCGCGCCCTTCCCCTGCCCCTTGTGGTGCACCCCCTTTTGTCCCGGTATCCCCCCATGACCGTCGCAGCGGACCAGACAGCCATCGTCTCCTGTATGCGCAACGAGGGGCTCTTCATCCTCGAATGGCTGGCCTATCATCAGACCCTCGGTTTCGATCATGTGGTCGTGGTCAGCAATGCGTGCACCGATGGATCGGACGCGCTGCTGGATGCGCTGGCGGCCAAGGGCCACCTGACCCATATCCGCCAGACCGTCCCCGCAGGCGTGCCGCCGCAGGACAGCGGCATGGCGCTGGTGCTGGACTGGGCGCGCGCAAATGGCGTGACATGGCTTCTGCATATCGACAGCGATGAATTCCTCAACATCACCGCAGGCGACGGGCGCCTGCCCGACCTGATGGCGAACGCGGCCGAGGCCGATGTGATCGCGATTCCGTGGCAGCTCTTCGGTGATGCAGGCATCACCGCATGGACCCCCGGCATGGCGGTTCTGCCCAGTTTCACCCGCGCCGAACCGGCCCCCGAACCGCGCGTGGCGAAATCCAAATGCCTGTTCCGCGCCGCCAGCTTCGGGGCCGCCACCGACCACAATCCGCGCCAACCGCTGGTCGATGCGCCGCGCGTGGTCAACCCCGACGGCACGCCGCTCAACGCCGCCAGCCTGTATCAGGACCGCTCCAGCCGCTTTCGCCCGCATGATCTGGCCGCCACCAACGCGACCGCGCGGATCAACCACTATGCCGTCAAATCCCGCGATCTGTTCATGATGAAGAACGACCGCGGCGACGGGCAGGGCAAGACGGGCGAGACGAAATATCACCTCGGCTCGAACTGGCACCGCAGCGCCAACAAGAACGATGTCGAGGACCGCACCATCCTGCGCCACTGGCCGCAAACCGAGGCGCGGCTGGCCGCCCTCCGGCAAGACCCCGCCATCGCCACGGCCGAACAGGCCTGTTTCGACTGGTTCACCACCCGCAAATCCGCCATCCTGACGCCCGAAGCACTGGCCCTCTGGACCCGACGCGAAAGGCCCAACGCATGACGCAGACCATGACCCCCGAACTGACCGCGCTGGCCCTCGCCGGCCTCTTGCAGGTGGTGCAATTCGCGCTGATGTCGGTGCCCGCCAATCTGGAACTGGGCCCCGGCAAGACCCTTGGCCCCCGCGATCCCGACCGTCTGGGCAAGCCGCTGATCGAACAGGTCAGCCCGCGCACCGGGCGGCTTTTCCGCGCGCTGAACAACCATTTCGAAGGGCTGATCCTCTTCACCCTCGCCGTGGTCGTCGTCACGCTCTCGGGCCAGTCCAGCGGCTGTCACCGCCGCCTGCGCCTGGACCTACCTGATCGCGCGCGTGCTTTACGTGCCCGCCTATGCCTTCGGCCTGGTGCCGTGGCGGTCGCTGATCTGGATGGTGGGCTTCGGCGCCACCACCCTCATGCTGCTGGCAACGCTGGTCTGATGCCCATGCCGCAGCACAAACCCTTTGCAATTCCCACGGCCTCAAGGAGATTTCCCCATGGCAAGCTATGACGTGATCATCATCGGCGCAGGCCCCGGCGGCTATGTCGCCGCCATCCGCTGCGCCCAGCTGGGCCTCAAGACCGCCTGTGTCGAAGGCCGCGCCACCCTTGGCGGCACCTGCCTGAACGTGGGCTGCATCCCCTCCAAGGCGCTGCTCCACGCCAGCCACATGCTGCACGAGGCCGAGCACAACTTCGCCAAGATGGGCCTCAAGGGCAAATCCCCGTCGGTCGACTGGAAACAGATGCTGGCCTACAAGGACGAAACCGTCGAGGGCAACACCAAGGGCATCGAATTCCTGTTCAAGAAGAACAAGATCGACTGGCTGAAGGGCTGGGGCTCCATCCCCGCGCCCGGCAAGGTCAAGGTCGGCGACGAGGTGCATGAGGCCAAGAACATCGTCATCGCCACAGGGTCCGAAGCCGCCAGCCTGCCCGGCGTGACCGTGGACGAGGAGATCGTCGTCACCTCGACCGGCGCGCTGACGCTGGGCAAGGTTCCGAAAACCATGGTCGTGATCGGCGCGGGCGTGATCGGGCTGGAACTGGGCTCGGTCTATGCCCGTCTGGGCACGCAGGTCACGGTGGTCGAATATCTGGACGCGATCACCCCCGGCATGGACGCCGAGGTGCAGAAGACCTTCCAGCGGATGCTGACCAAGCAGGGCCTCACCTTCGTGATGGGCGCCGCCGTGCAGGGGGTCGAGACCCTCAAGACCAAGGCCAAGGTCAGCTACAAGCTGCGCAAGGATGACAGCGACCATGTGATCGACGCCGATTGCGTTCTGGTCGCCACCGGGCGCAAACCCTTCACCGACGGGCTGGGCCTCGCCGATCTGGGGGTCGAGACCTCCAAGCGCGGGCAGATCCAGACCGACGCGCATTGGCAGACCAATGTGAAGGGCATCTATGCCATCGGCGACGCGATCGACGGCCCGATGCTGGCCCACAAGGCCGAGGATGAGGGCATGGCCGTGGCCGAGGTTCTGGCCGGCAAGCATGGCCATGTGAACTATGGCGTGATCCCCGGCGTGATCTATACCCACCCCGAGGTGGCCAATGTCGGCAAGACCGAACAGCAGCTCAAGGAAGAGGGCGTCGCCTACAAGGTCGGCAAGTTCCGCTTCATGGGCAATGCGCGGGCCAAGGCGATGTTCGCAGGGCGACGGTTTCGTCAAGATCCTGGCCGACAAGCAGACCGACCGCATCCTGGGCGCGCATATCATCGGCCCCTCGGCAGGCGATCTGATCCACGAGATCTGCGTGGCGATGGAATTCGGCGCCTCCGCACAGGATCTGGCGCTGACCTGCCACGCGCATCCGACCGTATCGGAAGCCGTGCGCGAAGCCGCACTCGCCTGCGGCGACGGCCCGATCCACGCGTAAGACGTGCCACGCATGAAAACAACAGGGGGCCACGCGGCCCCCTTTTTCATGCCGGGCATACGCCCCGCCCCTTCATCTTGCCGCAAATACTCAAAATCCGCCGTCCGCTACCACAGCGCCGCCAGCGACCGCTTTTCCCAATCGACGTCGAAATCGCTGCCGCCCATCTCGCCTGCCGTGACATCCGCCAGGATATCGCCCAGCGTCGGCAGGCCCGCCGCGTCGTCGCGGGTCCAGATGCCGGACCGCATCACGGCGCGCGAACACTGGGCATAGACCTCGGCCAGCCGCACCACGATCACCGTCGCGGGCAGCGCGCCATCCTTGGCGAAACTGGCGCGCAGCCCCTCATCCGCCGTCAGCTTGGCCTGTCCGTTCACCCGCACCATGATCTGCGATCCCGGCACCAGGAAGATGAGCGAGATCCGCCCGTCCGTCACGATATTGCGCAAGGAATCCAGCCGGTTGTTGCCGCGCCAGTCGGGCATGGCCAGGGTCAGCGGGTCCAGCACGCGCACCACGGGGCCATCGTCGCCGCGCGGGCTGCCATCGGTGCCGCCCGCGCCCACGGTCGAGACGATGCAGAAGCGCGACGCCTCGATCCAGCGGCGATAGCTGGGGGTCAGGTGCTGCGCCACCTTGCGCTGCGATCCGACGGACGCGGCCCCGTAAAGCGCCTCCAGCCCCTCGATCCGGTCGATGAACTCCATCTCAGGCCTCTTTCAGACTTGCGCGCGCCTCGGCGATCAGGCGGTCGGATGCGGTCTCGACCTCGGATTCCAGCCGCTGCATGAAGGCGTCCCGGTCCAGTCCCGGCGGGATGATCGGCAGGAACTCCGCCACGGCCAGACCCGGTTTGCGGTAGATGCCGGTGCGGGGCCAGAACACGCCCACATTGGTCGCCACGGGCGCGCAGGGCTGTTCCATCTGCACGTAAAGCGCGCCGGTCCCGACCTTGTAGGGGGCCTTCACACCGGGGGCCACGCGGGTGCCCTGCGAATAGATGATGAGCTGTCCTGCGGGCGCATGTCCCGAGGCCACATCGTTCAGCATCTTCTTGATCGCGATCCCGCGCTTGCCCCGGTTCACCGCGACACAGCCCAGCCGATAGGCATAAAGCCCGATGATCGGCGTCCAGAGGATTTCGCGCTTCATGATGAAGATGGCCGAGGGCAGCGCATTGAAGATGATCAGGATATCCAGGAACGACTGGTGCTTGGCCGCCACCAGCGCGCCTTCGGTCGGAGGGGTGCCGCGCACCTCGCACCGCAGGCCGACCATCCAGCGCGCGGTCCAGAACACCCAGCGGCAATAGGCCTTGCAGCCGCGCCGCGCGCCTTCGGGCGACAGGATCGCGCCGGGCAGATACAGCAGGCCGATCACCAGCATCATCACATACATCTGACCGACAAAGACCAGCGATCGCACCCAGCGCCAGGCATGAGCCATCAGGACAACTCCCTCAGCGTGCGCTGGGCGGCATGGCGCGTGGCGACAAAGGCCACGGCGCCTCCCAGCGGTGGAATGACCAGCGGCCAGATCCAGTGCCAGCCCTGAAACCCGAGCCCGGTCAGAAAGCCCGCCTCGGCCTGTGCTGCGGGCAACAGCAGGACGGCAGCCATGCCAAGGGCCGTGCCGAGCGCCGCACCACCCAGCGCGCGCAGGGTGAAACGGCGCACGAAGGCCCGCGCGATATAGCCGTCCCGCGCCCCCACCAGCCGCAGGACCGCGATCACCTGCGCATTGGCCGCCAGCGCGGCCTGCGCCGCAAGCGTGATCATCGCCGCCGTGGTCGCCCCGATCAGCCCGATCGACAGCCAGCCCAGAAGACGCAGCCGGTCCGCCGCCGTCACCAGCGGACGCCGCCAGCGGGTATGGTCGTCCAGCACCGCACCGGGCACTTCGGCGGCCAGCCGCAGGCGTAGCCCCGCGGGATCATAGCCGGTCTCGTCCTCGATCACCTCGATCAACTGGGGGATGGGCAGCGCCGCGACGGGCAGGTCGGGGCCGAACCACGGCTCCAGCAGGGCGCGTTGTTCCTCTTCGGACAGGGCGCGGGCCGAGGCGACGCCGGGCGTCGTCTCAAGCAGGCGCAGCGCGGCGGCGGTCTGCGCCGCGCGCTGATCCATGGGCGAGGAGATCCGCAACGTCGAGGCGCGCGCCAGCTCGTCGCTCCAGCGATCCGCCAGCCGCCCCGTGGCCAGCGACAGCGCCAGCGCGAAAACGGTCAGGAAGGCCATGGCGGCAGCCGCAAAGACGGTCAGCCGCGCGGTGAAGCCCGTGGGCGGCACCAGCCGGTCGGCCGCCACGTCCCCGGCCAGAAATTCGGTGATGCGCGACAGGTCCGGCTTCATAGATCGGCCCCCGCCGCCTGCAACCGCCGCTGCGAGATGCGCAGCACCCGCGCCTGCACCTGGCTTTTGGCCGCGCGGATCAGGTTCATGTCATGGGTCGCGATCATGATCGTCTTGCCCATCCGGTTCAGTTCGACCAGCAATTGCAGCAGGCGCTGCGACATTTCCCAGTCGATATTGCCGGTGGGCTCGTCCGCGAGGATCACCTCGGGCGACATGATGACCGCGCGGGCCAGCGCCGCGCGCTGCCGCTCACCGCCCGACAGTTCCGCAGGCAGGGCCCCGGCGCGTTTGCTCAGGCCGACCCAGTTCAGCAGTTCGCTCAGGTTTTCGGCCTCGGCGCTGCGGTCGCGCCCCGACACCGTCAGCGGCAGGGCCACGTTGTCGGCCACGGGCAGGTGATCCAGAAACTTCACGTCCTGATGCACCACGCCGATGCGCCGCCGCGCCAGCGCCACGTCATCGCGCGACATGTCCCGCAGATCGGACCCGAACAGGCGGATATGGCCCGCCGTCGGCACCAGCGCGCCATAGCACAGTTTGAGGAAAGTCGTCTTGCCCGCGCCGGAGGGTCCTGTCAGGAAATGGAACGATCCCGGCGACAGGGTCAGGGAAATGTCGCCCAGCAACTCTCCCCCGCCATAGCTCATGGCCACTTGTTCCAGCTCGATCACGCGCGATCCCTTTTCTGCTCTGTTCCCTCTTGCCCCAATGTGGCCGGTGTTGCAATCGGGTCGGTGTTTCGAACCAGTGCGACCTTTGCACTTTTCCGCCAGTGGTTTACACCATATGCTACGGTAGGCACAGTGCAGGCCATTTCGGGCCTGTGCGTCAGTTCAGACACCAGACCCGGCAGGGAACACAATGCGATTGATTTGTCCGAATTGCGGCGCGCAGTACGAAGTGCCCCAGAGCGTCATCCCCGAAGCGGGGCGTGATGTTCAATGCTCAAGCTGCGGGCACACATGGTTTCAGGCTCATCCCGATCACGACAGTGCCCGGCGCGATGAGGCGGATCAGACCGCGTCCGACGAGATGTGGGACGATGAGGATGACGCCGAAGGCGACAGCATTTTCGAGGAAGCCGGGGCGGACAGGCCGAAACCCGAGGTGCAGGGTGCCCAAGACGGCGACCGGGCACGCGCCGCGCAGACAAGCGCGCCATCCCCCGATCCCGAGGAGGACACCTCCGAGGATGAATGGGAAGGCTTCCCCAAGGACCCCGGCCTGACCGATGACATGCGGCCCGGCACCAGCCTGAAGCCCGACCCCGAGGACCCGGCCCCGCGCCTGCCCGAGGTCGAGGACGACGATTACGAGGAAGACCCCGCGAACGACCTTCCGCAACCGCGCCGCAGCCTCGATACATCCGTGGCAGACCTGCTGCGCGAGGAAGCCGAGCGCGAGGCCCGCGCCCGTGCGGCCGAACGCGGTCCCGGTCTGGAAAGCCAGCCCGATCTCGGGCTGGATGGCGACGCGTCCCAGCCTGTCACGCCGGATAGCGATGCCCAGCGCCGGTCCGAGGAAGCCCGCCTGCGCATGGCGCGCCTGCGCGGCGAAGACACCGAGACGGCCACCGCGCCCCAGACGGTTGCAAAGACGCCACCCCCGCCTCCGCCACCTCCCGCGCCGAAGGCCGACACCGAGGATGACCGCATCGCCGCCGCCGCAGCGGCCGCCGTCGCGGATTCCCGTCGCGCCCTTCTGCCCGACATCGAAGAGATCAATTCAAGCCTGCGCTCCACCTCGGATCGCCGGCCCGCGCGGGCGGATGACTACGACACCCCCGGAAAATCCGCCGAGTCGGAACAGAGTGACGCAGAGAAACCGCGCGGCTTCAGCCGTGGCTTCTCGGTGACCCTGCTGATCGCGGCGATCCTGCTGGCCCTCTACGTCTTCGCCCCGGCCCTGGCCGAGGCCGTTCCTGCGGCGGCACCTGTGGTCGATGCCTATGTGAGTGCGGTCGATGCGCTGCGGGTCATGCTGGATGCGCAGTTCCAGAAACTGTCGCTCTGGCTTGAGGGGATCGCAGGCGGAACCAACTGACGCCTGCAAGACACTTGCCGCCCCATGACAAAAGGCAGCGCCTGCCCGGCGCTGCCTTTTCGTTTGACCACGGGGCGATCCGCGTCAGAACCGCTCCAGCAGCCGTTTGAGGTAATCCAGCTCCTCGTCCGGGCGCGCGCCCTCGCCCGAGCGGCGGCGGATCTCGTCCAGAAGATCGCGGGCGCGGCGATACACATCCTCGCCCTGCAACAGGTTCTCGTCGGTGCCGGTCTGGCCGCTGGTGCCGCTGTTGCGGCCAAGGGGGTCGCGGCGCTCGCCACCGGCGCTGCCCATCTGCTGCCCGTCGCCGCCGCGTTGCTGGCGCTCCGCCTCGGCCAGCGCCTCGCCCATGTTGCGCATCCCTTCGCGCAGGGCGTCCATCGCCTCGGCCTGACGGTCGATCGCCTCGGGCAGGTTGTTGCCGCGCAGGGCCTGCTCGGCCCCGTCCATGGCGCGGCCCGCGCGGTCCAGCGCCTCGCGCGCGGCCTCTCCGGCCTCGCCGCCGACACCGGGCAGGTTGCCACGCTGGCGGTTCAATTCGTTGCGAAGCGCACGTTGACGGTCGGCAAGCGAGCCCTCGGCATCGCCCTGCCCGTTGCCCTGCCCGTCGGCACGCTCCTGACCCTGCCCCTGGCCTTGACCCGGTTGCTGGCCGGGCTGCTGCCCCTGGCCCGGTTGCTGACCCTGGCCCTGGCCCTGCTGTTGCCCCTGGCCCTGCTGTTGCCCCTGACCTTGCTGCTGGCCTTGGCCCTGCTGGCCGGGTTGCTGGCCCTGACCTTGCTGGCCGGGTTGTTGTCCCGGCTGCTGGCCCTGCTGACCGCCGGGGTTGAACTGATCCTGCAGGTCGCGGAACGCCTGATCCGACAGGCCCTGCTGATCGCGCAGCGTCTCGGCCAGCCCTTCCATGGCCTGCTGGCCGGGGGATTGCTGCCCCTGCCCGCCCTGACCCTGGGTGATCTGCATGTTCTCCATCAGGCGCTGCAATTCTTCCAACGCCTGCTGCGCCTCGGCCATGCGGCCCTGTTCCATCAGCTCCTGAATGCGGTCCATCATGGCCTGCAGGTCGTCCTGACCCATGGTCATGCTGCCTTCGGCCATCTCCTGCGGGTCCTGCATGGTGCCGTCGCGCATCGCCTGCTGGGCCAGCTGGTTCATGTAATCCTGCGTGGCGTCGCGCAATTCCTGCATCAGCTGGGCGATCTCCTCGTTCGAGGCACCGTTCTTCATCGCCTCGGACAGCCGCTCCTGCGCGCGCTGCAACCGTTCCAGCGCATCGCCGATATCGCCCTCTTCCAGCAACAGCGCCAGATCCCACAGCGCCTGCGCGATCTCGTCCCGCTGCTCGGCTTTCAGGCCATACTCGGTCATCGTCTCAAGCCGCCGCAGGATCACCCGCAGGCGCAGATAGGCGGTTTCCGACCGGAACAGCCCCTCTTCGGGGCGATGCGACAGCGTGCGGATCACCTGCGCCACGCGCGGCGCGTTATCCACGCTCCACAGCAGATCGCGGCGCTGTTCGATCACCGCATTGGCCAATGGGTCGAAGAACCGCCGCGCGGGCAGGCTCATCTGTTCGGCACCGCTTGTGCCTTGCAGGCCCGCCGCATCATTCACCGACAGCTCGACCCGGACCGGCAGGTTCGCCCAAGGGTGCTGCGACAGGTTCTCGACCAGCGTCTCGGTGAACTCGGCCCGGTTGCCGGTGATCGGCATCGGCAGGTCCAGCACGATCGCCTCGCGCGGCTCTGGCGCGGGCACAAGGCCGTGGCGGCGCGGGATCGCGTCCAGATCCAGCGTGATCCGCGCCTGCCCGCCAAGAATGCCGTAATCGTCCGATGCGGTGAACGGCAGCGTCATCTGCCCCTCGGCCCGCGCCTGCGCCAGCGCCTGCATCTGGTCCGGCCCCTCCTGCGCGGGATCGCCGAAGGCCACGCGCGGCGGCGCATCGGGGCGCATCACCACGTCCCAATCGCGCCCACCGGGGCCTGTGATGGTCAACGTGCCCGACCGGGTGACGGTGAAATCCTGCGCGGGGGCGGCGGGATCGGCGGCCTCGGCCCCCATAGCCTCGGCCAGATCCTGCGTCACGCTCAGCGCGCCCAGCTCGCCGTAGAGGCGCAGGGTGATGCGGCTGCCCTGCGGCACCTCGATGCTCTCGCCGGTCTGATCGGCCAGATAGAGCGTCGGCTGCCCGGTATAGGCGGGCGGTTCGATCCAGCCTTCCCATGTCGGGCCGCCCGCCACCGCCTGCGCCCCGCCGGGCGTCATCTCGGAGACAGAGCCCACGCGCAGGAGCGACCCGAAAAGGATCGCCACCGCCAGCGCCAGCAGCGCCACATAGCGCGTGGCAAAGGGATCGCGGGGGGCCATGTCCAGATCGGGGGCCACGGGGCGCGCCGTCGCCGCACGCGCCGCCATGCGGGCCTGATGCGCCTGCCAGACCGCCACGGATGCGGCATCGGTTCCGCCGATGGCCTGACTGTCCAGCACGGCCGAGATCGGCCGTCCGGGCAGGCTGGCATCCAGCCGCGCCAGCGCCTCGGCCCGCGTGGGCCAGCGAAACCGCATTACGCCCCGCGCGGCCGTCACGACCGCGCCCAGACCGGCCGCGAACATCCCCGCCCAGACAATCTCGACGGCCAGACTGTCATGCAGGCCCAGCATCAGCGCCGCCAGCGCCAGCACCACCACCGTCCAGAGCGGCCAGAAGGCCTGCCAGACCCGTTCAGCCAGAAGCCCCGCGCGGGTCAGGAACAGCGGCCAGCGCAGGCGTGTCAGTAGGGTTCTGGGGGTTTCAACCATGGATGCATCCCGCGGCACTGCGCGGGATAGCGTCAGAGCCATTCCGGAATGGTATCTCGATTTATCATTTCGTCAAAGGTCGGACGTCGGCGAATAACCGCGAATTGATCACCTTTCACCAGAACCTCGGGGATCAGGGGCCGGGTGTTGTATTCGCTGGACATCACCGCGCCATAAGCCCCCGCCGAGCGGAAGGCGACCAGATCACCTGCCTTGAGCGCGGGCAGCGCGCGCTGCCGGGCAAAGGTATCCCCTGTCTCGCAGACCGGCCCCACCACGTCATAGACATGGGATTCGACACCCGGCGCGGGTTCCGCAAGGGGGACGATGTCGTGATGCGCGTCATACATGGCCGGGCGGATCAGGTCGTTCATCGCCCCGTCCAGGATCAGGAAATCGCGCCCCTCGCCCTGCTTCACATAAATCACCTGGCTGACCATGATGCCTGCATTTCCGGCAATCAGGCGACCGGGTTCGATCTCGATCTCGCAGCCCAGATGCCCCAGCTCCTCGCGAATCATGCCGCCGTAATCCAGCGGCAGGGGCGGCGCGGCGTTGGACCGCTCGTAGGGAATGCCCAAGCCCCCGCCCAGATCCAGCCGCTCGATCCTGTGACCATCGGCGCGCAGCACCACGGCCAGTTCGGCCACCTTGCGATAGGCCAGACGGAACGGCTCCAGATCGGTCAGCTGGCTGCCGATATGCACGTCGATCCCCACCACCCGCAGACCGGGCAGCCGCGCGGCATGGGCATAGACCTCGCGCGCTCGCGCAATGGGAATGCCGAACTTGTTCTCGCTCTTGCCGGTGGCGATCTTGGCATGGGTTTTCGCATCCACATCCGGGTTCACCCGCACGGTGATGGGTGCCACCATGCCCAGATCCAGCGCCACGCGGTTCAGAACCTCCATCTCGGGTTCGCTTTCCACGTTGAACTGGCGCACGCCGCCTTCCAGCGCCAGACGCATCTCGGCCTCGGTCTTGCCGACGCCGGAAAACACGATCCGCTCGCCCGGCACACCGGCCGCCTTGGCGCGCAGGTATTCGCCGCCCGACACCACATCCATGCCCGCGCCCAGACCGGCCAGCGTCTTGAGGATCGCCACGTTCGACGCCGCCTTCATCGCGTAGCAGACCAGATGATCCATCCCCGCCAACGCCTCGTCGAACAGCTTGAAATGCCGCTCCAGCGTGGCGGTGGAATAGCAATAGAAGGGCGTGCCGACACTGGCCGCGATCTCGGACAGGGGCACGTCCTCGGCGTAAAGCGCGCCGTTGCGATAAAGAAAATGATCCATGCCGAAAATCCCCAGCTGCGTTGCAGCCTCATATCAGGTCGCGCGATCCGTTCAATGGCGCGCGGCCCCTCGCTTCATCTTGCCAGAAATACTCAAGCCCCGGTCAGACCGGGCGCGTCCGCAGGAAAAGGTAGAGCGGCAGGCCGCAGCTGACCCCGATGCAGAAGGTGGCCGGGATCGCGATCAGCGCCAGCCAGTTCCGCCGCACCGCGACTTCGGCGATGATCCAGACCGTCAGCGTGATCGCGGCGATGGTCAGGTCCCATGTCAGGCCCGTGGTCGAGGCGTTCACATACCAGGCGTCGATCAGCCCCGACAGGCCGGTGCCGGTCTCGACCATATAGGTGACGAACCAGTACATCGGATGGATTGCGCCCCAGATCGCCAGCGCCAGATAGATCATCCTGAGCGGCGACATCACAGACCCACCCTGACGCTGACCGGGCCCTTGTTCACCCCGACGCTGGCCGAGGGATAGATGCCGCCCCGCGTGATCGACACGCCCGCATCCAGCGAGGGGCGCACCGGCGCACCCTCGACGCCGCAGGCGGCCAGCAGGGTCAAGGACAGACCGCAGATTACCAAAGCCTTCATGTCATACCCCTCGGTTTCCCGTCAGTTGATCGTCAGTTGCCCATCAGTTGATCGTCCGCGTGACGCCGATCCGCGCCGAACCCGATACCGTCACGCCCGTCGCCGCAGGCGCGCTCTGCGCTCCGCGCGCGGCTTCGTCCTGCAGCCTCTCCGTAGCGGTCCGAGGGCGCGGCACAGGCGGTCAGCGCCAGCAGCGCCCCGCCGACCAGTGCCATTTTCAGGGCCGTTTTCAGGGCCGTTCCCAGGCTCGGTGTCATCCCAAACGCTCCTTCCAGCGGGCCACCTGCGCGCGCACCTGCGCGGGCGCGGTGCCCCCATAGGACATGCGCGAGGCGACGGAATTTTCAACACCCAGCACGCCGAAGACATCCGCCGTGATGCCCGCATGGACCGATTGCATGTCCTCCAGCGCCAGATCGGGCAGGTCGCAGCCCCGCGCCTCGGCCATGCCGACCAGCGTGCCGGTCACATGATGCGCCTCGCGGAAGGGCAGGCCCAGCGCGCGCACCAGCCAGTCGGCCAGATCGGTCGCGGTCGAGAAACCGGCCCCCGCCGCCGCCTGCATCGCCGCGCGGTTGGCGGTCATGTCGCCCACCATGCCCGTCATCGCGGCCAGCGCCAGCATCAGGTTGTCGGCGGCGTCGAACACCTGTTCCTTGTCTTCCTGCATGTCCTTGGAATAGGCCAGCGGCAGCCCCTTCATCACCATCATCAGCGCCACATTGGCCCCGAAGATCCGCCCGATCTTGGCGCGGATCAGCTCGGCCGCGTCCGGGTTGCGCTTCTGCGGCATGATCGACGATCCGGTCGACCATTTGTCCGACATCTTCACGAAGCGGAACTGGGCCGAGGACCAGATCACCAGCTCTTCGGCAAAGCGCGACAGATGCATCGCGCAGATCGAGGCGCAGGACAGGTATTCCAGCGCGAAATCCCGGTCGCTGACCGCATCCAGCGAATTGGCCGTGGGCCGGTCGAAGCCCAGCGCCTTCGCCGTCATCTCGCGGTCGATGGGAAAGCCCGTGCCCGCCAGCGCCGCGGACCCCAGCGGCGACTCGTTCATCCGCGCCCGCGCATCGGCAAAGCGGCTGTGATCGCGGCCCAGCATCTCGACATAGGCCATCATGTGATGGCCCCATGTCACCGGCTGCGCGGTCTGCAGATGGGTGAAACCGGGCATCACCCAATCGGCCCCCGCCTCGGCCTGCGCCAGAAAACCGCGCTGCAACGCCGCGATCCCGGCCATGGCCGCGTCCATCTGGTCGCGCACCCACAGGCGGAAATCGGTCGCCACCTGATCGTTGCGCGAGCGCGCGGTGTGCAACCGGCCTGCCGGTTCCCCGATGATCTCCTTCAGCCGCGCCTCCACATTCATGTGGATGTCTTCCAGCGCGGTGGAAAAACTGAAACGTCCCGTCTCGATCTCTGACAAGACCGTGAGCAGCCCTTCCCGAATGGCGGCCGCGTCGCTATCACTCAGGATACCTGTTGCCGCGAGCATTTCGGCATGGGCCCGCGAACCGGCGATATCCTGCGCCGCCATCCGCTGATCGAACCCGATCGAGGCATTGATCGCCTCCATGATCGCGTCCGGGCCAGCGGCGAAACGGCCGCCCCACATCTGGTTCGAGGTCTTGTCGGTCATATGCTGCACCTTGGAGGGAATATGCGTCTTCTTCGTCAGATCGTCCTTTATACGGCTCTTGCCCTTGGTGCAAACAGCGCCCTCGCCGATGTGGCGGCGCTTGAAGCGCTGCGCGACGGGGACATGAAGAAGCTGAACTTCCATGCCGCGCCGCAGCCCGTGTCGGACCAGCCCTTCGCCACATGGGAAGGCGGCGAGGGACGGCTGTCCGATTACGCGGGCAAGCATGTGGTGCTGAACTTCTGGGCCACATGGTGCGCCCCCTGCCGCAAGGAGATGCCGCAACTGTCGGAATTGCAGGCCGAACTGGGCGGCGACGGATTCGAGGTGGTGACCATCGCCACGGGCCGCAACCCGCCGCAGGCGATGCAGCGGTTCTTCGAGGAAATCGGCGTCGACAACCTGCCCCTCCACATGGACCCCAAGCAGGCGCTGGCCCGCGAGATGGCGGTGATGGGCCTGCCGATCACCGTGATCCTGAACCCCGAGGGTCAGGAAATCGCCCGGATGCGCGGCGACGCCGACTGGTCCTCGGACAGCGCCAAGGCCATCGTCTCGGCGCTGGTGTCGGGCATGTGATCAGGCCAGTCCCGCCACCGCCGCGTGGCGGGGACAGCCGGTCAGGTGGTCGTTGACCAGACCTGCCGCCTGCATGAAGGCATAGGCGATGGTCGGCCCGCAGAACTTGAACCCTGCACGTTTCAGATTTTTCGACAATTGCACGGAAATTTCCGTCTGCGCCGGAACCTCTGACAGGCTGGCGAACCGGTTCCGCAGCGGCTCGCCGCCCACATGGTCCCAGACCCAGCGGGCAAAACCATCCTGCGCCTCGATCTGCTGAAAGGCACGGGCGTTGCCGATCATCGCCGTGACCTTGCCACGGTGGCGGATGATGCGCGGATCCTCCATCAGGCGCGCGATCTCGGCCTCGCCCCAGCCTGCAATCACATCGGGATCAAACCCCTGAAACGCCTCGCGAAATCCGTCGCGCCGCTTGAGGATCGTGATCCAGCTCAGCCCGGCCTGGAAGCCTTCCAGACACAGCAGTTCCCACAGCGCCCGGCTATCGCGCACGGGCACGCCCCATTCGGTATCATGATAGTCCAGATAGATCTGATCGGGCCCTGCCCAGCCGCATCTGCCATCCATGGCCTGCCCTTTCGCCTGCGTGACTCGCAGTTTACGAAAATTAGAACAAAAAGGGAATGTTAGGTCTTTGGTAATGGCTTGGTGGTCAGGATGGCCCTCGGGTCAGGTCAGAGGGCAGGCGATGCGTCAGGGCAAAAGCAGATTCGCGGACATGGAACCGGGCGAGGTGTCGCCGCTGGATTTCGCGGTCATCTCCCGCGACCGGGGCACCGTGGCGATGGTGGCCGCGGCCCTGCGCCACCGCGAAACCATGCTGGCCTTTCAACCGGTGGTGCAATCGCAACGGCCGGACCGGGTCGCCTTTTACGAAGGGTTGATCCGGGTGCTGGACGACACCGGCCGCATCATCCCCGCGCGGGATTTCATCGACGCGGTCGAAGCCACCGAAACCGGGCGGCTGCTGGATTGCGTGGCGCTGGAAACGGGTCTGCGCACGCTGCAGCGCAACCCGCAGATCCGGCTGGCCATCAACATGTCGGCCCGGTCCATCGGCTTTCCGCGCTGGATGCGCAGCCTGCGGCAAGGGTTGCAGGGCGATCCGACTGTCGGCGAAAGGCTCATCCTCGAAATCACCGAACGCAGCGCCATGACCGTGCCGGAGCTGGTGGCGCGCTTCATGTCGGACCTGCAACAGCGCGGCATCACCTTCGCGCTGGACGATTTCGGCGCAGGCTATACCTCGCTGCGCTATCTGCGCGACTTCCAGTTCGACGTCATCAAGATCGACGGGGCCTTCATCCGCGGGGTGCATGGCGATGCCGACAATCAGGTGCTGACCCGCGCGATGGTGGATATCGCACGCCAGTTCGACATGTTCACCGTGGCCGAATCCGTGGAATCGCTGGCCGATTCCCGCTGGGTGGCGGAGATCGGCGTGGATTGCCAGCAGGGCTATTTCTTCGGCGCGCCGACCGTGCATCCGCCGTGGAACGGTCCGGCGGCCCAGCCGGCACGGATGGATCGCACAGGTTAGGGACATCCGCCTGTTGCCGCGACGTGACTCATCCAGTATCACACAAGACAAGGCGGGGAGTCCGGTGCCAGCAACCCCGCAGGGCTCCGGGTGATCCTCGATCTGCAAATTGGTGGAGGATATACATGACCAATGTCGTAATCGCCTCGGCGGCGCGCACCGCTGTCGGCTCTTTCGGGGGCGTATTCGCCAACACACCCGCCCATGATCTGGGCGCTGCCGTGCTCGAGGCCGTGGTGTCCCGCGCGGGCATCGACAAGTCGGAAGTGTCCGAAACCATCCTGGGCCAGGTGCTGACCGCCGGTCAGGGCCAGAACCCCGCCCGTCAGGCGCATGTCAACGCGGGCCTGCCCATCGAATCCTCGGCCTGGTCGATCAACCAGGTCTGCGGGTCCGGCCTGCGCGCCGTGGCGCTGGCCGCGCAGCACATCCAGCTGGGCGATGCCGCGATCATCGCGGCGGGCGGACAGGAAAACATGACCCTCAGCCCCCATGTCGCGCATCTGCGCGCAGGCGTGAAGATGGGCGATGTCTCCTACATCGATTCGATGATCCGTGACGGTCTCTGGGATGCCTTCAACGGCTACCACATGGGCCAGACCGCCGAAAACGTCGCCCAGAAGTGGCAGATCAGCCGCGAGGCGCAGGACGAATTCGCGCTGGCCAGCCAGAACAAGGCCGAAGCCGCGCAAAAGGCGGGCCGCTTCGACGACGAGGTGATCGACTTCGTGGTCAAGTCGCGCAAGGGCGACATCATCATCAACAAGGACGAATACATCCGCCACGGCGCCACGCTCGAGGCGCTGCAGAAACTGCGCCCCGCCTTCACCAAGGACGGATCGGTCACGGCGGCCAATGCCTCCGGCCTGAATGACGGTGCCGCCGCCGTGCTGCTGATGACTGCGGAAGAGGCGGAAAAGCGCGGCATCACCCCGCTGGCGCGGATCGCATCCTATGCCACCGCCGGTCTGGACCCCTCGATCATGGGCGTCGGCCCGATCCATGCCAGCCGCAAGGCACTGGCCAAGGCAGGCTGGTCGGTCGACGATCTGGACCTGGTCGAGGCGAACGAGGCCTTCGCCGCGCAGGCCTGCGCCGTGAACAAGGACATGGGCTGGGACCCGTCGATCGTGAACGTGAACGGCGGCGCCATCGCCATCGGCCACCCGATCGGTGCCTCGGGGTGCCGTATCCTGAACACCCTTCTGTTCGAGATGCAGCGCCGCGACGCGAAACGCGGTCTGGCGACCCTGTGCATCGGCGGCGGCATGGGCGTGGCCATGTGCCTCGAGCGGGCCTGATCCGCACGGGGCGGAACGACATCAAGGGGCGCCCCGGTGGCGCCCCTTTGCTTTTCCGCCTGCCGGAAAAAATCGCACCGCAGGGGAAGGAATTTACGCGCAACAATCTTGCGTATGGATGCCTTTCAAAGTAACCAAGTTACCGAAGCTTAAGCCAGACTGGAGGATATCATGGCAAGAACAGCACTCGTCACGGGCGGATCACGCGGGATCGGCGCGGCCATTTCCATCGCGTTGCGCGATGCAGGCTACACCGTCGCGGCCACCTATGCCGGCAATGACGAGGCCGCCGCGGCATTCACCAAGGAAACCGGCATCAAGACCTACAAGTGGAACGTCGGCAACTACGAGGAATGCGCCGCCGGGATCGCAGGCGTCGAGGCCGATATCGGCCCCATCGACGTGCTGGTCAACAACGCGGGCATCACCCGCGACGCGCCCTTCCACAAGATGACCCCGCAGCAGTGGCATGACGTGATCGACACCAACCTGACCGGCGTCTTCAACATGACCCACCCGATCTGGCCCGGCATGCGCGAGCGCAAGTTCGGCCGCGTCATCATCATCTCGTCGATCAACGGCCAGAAAGGCCAGTTCGCACAGGTGAACTATGCCGCGTCCAAGGCGGGCGATCTGGGCATCGTCAAAAGCCTCGCACAGGAAGGCGCGCGGTTCGGCATCACCGCCAACGCGATCTGCCCCGGCTATATCGCGACGGACATGGTGATGGCGGTGCCCGAAAAGGTCCGCGAGAGCATCATTGCGCAGATCCCGGCAGGACGTCTGGGCGAGCCAGAGGAAATCGCGCGTTGCGTTGTCTTCCTGGCTTCGGACGATGCGGGCTTCATCAACGGCTCGACCATTTCGGCCAACGGCGCGCAGTTCTTCGTCTGATCCCGCCACATCCAGTCAAGGCCCCCTGCCGCAGGTCAGGGGGCTTTTTCATGCCGTCCGATCAGTGAATGTGCGATCCTGCACAGAATACGCGCCTGCATGCGCGTTTTCTGCACGGCGGCGCAGCGCATATTCTGGTTCAAAGGAGAACAGACATGCTGACCCAGATCAACGGACTGCACCACGTGACTTCGCTGGCCAGCGGGGCACAATCGAACAACGACTTTTTCACCAAGACCCTCGGGCTGCGCCGCGTCAAGAAGACGGTGAATTTCGACGCGCCCGAAGTCTATCACCTCTATTACGGCGACGAACTGGGCACGCCCGGTTCGGTCATGACCTATTTTCCCTTTCCGGGGGCCAAGCGCGGCCGCCCCGGCGCGGGCGAGGTCAGCATGACCACCTTCGCCGTGCCCAAGGGGTCACTGCCCTTCTGGGCCGACCGTCTGGCGACATTCGACGTGAAGAACATCAAACCCGAAACCCGCTTCGGCGAGAACCGTCTGCGTTTCGACGGCCCCGATGGCGATGGCTTCGCGCTGGTCGAAGTGGATGACGACCGCGCCCCCTGGGAAGGTCAGGGCGTCAGCGCCGATCACGCGATCCGCGGCTTTCATTCCGCCGACATGCGCCTGCGCGATGCCGGGGCCAGCGCCGAATTGCTGCGCTTCATGGGCTATGAACAGATCGACGCCGAGGGCGACATCACCCGTTTCCGCGTGGCGGGCGGCAATGGCGCGGATGTGGTCGATATCGAAACCCTGCCCGGCGCCGCCCCAGCGCAGCAGGGCGCGGGGTCCGTGCACCATCTGGCGTTCTCGGTCACCGACCGGGCCGCGCAGCTCGAGGTGCGCAAGGCGCTTCTGGATACCGGCTGGCAGGTGACGCCCGTGATCGACCGCGATTACTTCTGGGCGATCTATTTCCGCACGCCCGGCGGTGTCCTCTTCGAAGTGGCCACCAACGAGCCCGGCTTCGACCGGGACGAAGACAGCGCGCATCTCGGGCAATCGCTCCGGCTGCCGTCGCAGCATGAGCGTCTGCGCGACGTGCTGGAAAGCCGCTATCTGGAACCGATCCATGACTGACACCGGCTATGGCTATGCCGAAACGCGGGGGCGCGCCGGTGCGCCCTTGCTCCTGACCTTTCACGGCACCGGCGGGACCGAACATCAGTTCCACGGCTTTGCCGAGCGGTTGATCCCCGGCGCGCATGTCGTCTCGCCGCGCGGTGACGTGCTGGAAGGCGGCATGAACCGCTATTTCCGCCGCACCGGCGAGGGGGTCTATGACATGGACGATCTGGCGCTGCGCCGCGACCGGATGGCCCGCTTCATTCTGGAGCACAAGGCCCGCACCGGGGCAGGTCATGTGGCCGCGCTGGGCTATTCCAACGGGGCCAATATCCTGATGGCGGTGGCGCTGCACTATCCCGATCTGGTGGACCGGATGGCGCTGATGCACCCGCTGATCCCCTGGACACCCGCGCCGCAACCGGGTCTGGCCGGGCGGCGCATCCTGATCACCGCCGGGCAACGCGATCCCATCTGCCCCGCGCCCCTGACCCAGACGCTGGCGGATTACCTGACGGCACAGCGGGCAGATGTGACGCTGGAATGGCATTCCGGCGGGCATGAGATCACGCAGGGCGAAGTGCAGGCCGTGACGGATTTCATGGCCTGACAGGCGATGTGACGCATGAAAAAGGTCAGCCGTTCGCGCGGCTGACCTTGCCCCGACAGGGTCGAGGGCTCATTGCTGAATTGTCGGGTATCAGGCGTTGGCGCTCAGGCGCTCGATTTCTTCCTTCAGGCGAAGCTTCTGCTTCTTGAGGGTGGCGATTTCAGCGGTGCTGACGCCCGGCGCGCGTTGCGCTTCCTCGACCTTGTCCGAGAGATTGCGGTGTTTCTTCTTCAGTTCCTCGACATGCGAACTCAAGCTCATTGGCATTCTCCTCTCATATGTAAACGTCACATGACGAGTGCACCACAGAATCACGCGCAAGTCACGCTGCAGGCGCAGCATGCGGCGAAGAATTTCCGACCGAATTGAAACAATTCATGGTTGCGCCCATCAGAAAGGCAGCGCTGCTCCTTCGCGCAGCACCGACCCGACCAGAGGGGTATAGCTGTCGCGGTCGCCGTCATGCACAGCCCCCGCATGCATCAGCACCGAATCGGCCAGACGAAACGCCGCGCGCCCGCCCTTGCGCCCCCGGATCAGCACCAGTTGCGCGGGCCTGCCCCGGCGCGGCGTCAGGGGCAGCACCTCGACCGATCCCAGATGCGCGGTCATCAGCGCGATCAGTTCCGGCAGACGTTCCGCCCGCTGGATCACCGTGACATGCCCCCCGTCCACCACGCGCCGCGCGGCGACCGCGATCCAGGTGTCCAGTGACGTGCCCTCGCCCAGCGCCACCTCGCGCCCGGAATCAGTTGCGGGCGTGCTCTGCTCGCGGCGGAAATAGGGGGGATTGGCGATCACATGGTCGAACCGGCGCTGGCGCAGATCGGCGGGCAGGGCCTCCAGATCGGCGGTGACCACCTCCAGCGCCACACCCGCCGCCGCCGCGTTGCGCCGTGCCAGATCGGCATAGGCAGGCTGGATCTCGACCCCGGTCAGCGACACGCCCGGCACCCGCGCCGCCAGGCACAGCGCGGCAACCCCGACGCCGCAGCCCAGTTCCAGCACCGATTGCCCCGCCCGCGCCGGAACCGAGGCCGCCAGCAACACCGGATCGACCCCCGCGCGATACCCCCGCCGGGGTTGCCAGACCTGCAACCGCCCTCCCAGAAAGGCGTCGCGGCTCAGATCGGCCTCATCCATCTGGCCCCATGCCATTGTCGGTGATGACCCTGAGTGCGGCGTCATAATCCTCGTCCCGCACCATCAGGCGGCGCGGCAATATGCCGATGCTGCCTTCAAGGACGCTCATGTTTACGTCGATTTCAAAGCAGTCTATACCCTCGCCCTGAAGCAGCGACGTGGCGATGGCCATCGAGACCGGATTGTTGGTGCGCATCAGTTGTTTCATACAGGGCAGATAAGGGCATGGTGCGCGATTTGTCGACCCGTGCAGCAGGGAAAACATGAGCCTCGACCGCGCTTCCACGAAACCGCATGAATTGCTCGCCGGACATCTGGCCGAGGGGATGGAGGCGGTCAACGCCCTGATCGCGCAGCGCATGGCCTCGGAGCACGCACCGCGCATCCCGCAGGTCACGGCGCATCTGGTCGGCGCAGGCGGCAAGCGCTTGCGCCCGATGCTGACGCTGGCCGCCGCCGAACTCTGCGGCTACGGCGGCCCCTACCATGTGCATCTGGCCGCCACGGTCGAATTCATCCACACCGCCACGCTGCTGCATGACGACGTGGTGGACGAAAGCGCCCAGCGGCGCGGGCGGCCCACGGCGAACCTGCTCTGGGACAACAAATCCTCGGTGCTGGTGGGCGACTACCTCTTTGCGCGCGCCTTTCAGTTGATGGTGGAACCCGGCAACCTGCGCGTGCTGGAGATCCTGTCCAACGCCGCCGCCACCATTGCGGAGGGCGAGGTGCTGCAACTCACCGCCGCGCAGGACCTGCGCACGGATGAGGGGATCTATCTGCAAGTCGTGCGCGGCAAGACCGCCGCCCTCTTCTCGGCCGCCACGGAATTCGGCGGCGTGCTGGCAGGTGCCACGGCGGCGCAGGTGCAGGCGCTCTTCGACTATGGCGACGCGCTGGGGATCGCCTTCCAGATCGTCGATGACCTGCTGGACTACGCCGGCGACAGCAAGGAAACCGGCAAGAACATCGGCGACGATTTCCGCGAGCGCAAGCTGACCCTGCCGGTCATCAAGGCCGTGGCGCTGGCCAGCCCCGAGGAGCGCGCCTTCTGGTCGCGCACCATCGAAAAGGGCGATCAGCGCGACGGCGATCTGGATCATGCCATCGCCCTGATGCAGCAGCATGGCACGCTCGAGGCCACCCGCGCCGATGCGATTGGCTGGGCCGACCGCGCCAAGGATGCGATGCAGGCCCTGCCCGATCATCCCTTGCGGCAGATGCTGGTGGATCTGGCCGATTACGTCGTGGCCCGCCTGCGCTGAAACGCTGCGCTGCCGCTTCATCTTGCCCGAAATACTCCCGCCGGAGGCTCCGACAGATCAGCCGGAACCTCGGCCTCAGGACAGGCGGACCGCCTGCACCCACCACCCGGGGCGCGCCAGCGCGGCGGCAGCAGCGGCGGCGCTCTCGGCATCCGCATAAAGCCCGAAACACGTCGCCCCTGATCCCGACATCCGCGCCAGCAAACAGCCCGCTGTTGCGCCAATCGCCGCGATCACCTCGCCCACCACGGGGGCCGCAGCCACCGCCGCGCCCTGCATGTCATTGCGCTGCCCGCGCCAGCCATGCCGCCAGATCAGCCGCATCCCGCCAATGCGGCAAGACATCCGGCATCGGCGCATTGTCCTTGCGCGCCAGCGTGCGGAAAATCACCGCCGTCGAGACGGCAACGCCGGGGTTGACCAGCACGGCATGCAGCACCGGCAGGCCATCCACCGACCGTCACATCCTCGCCGATCCCGCGCATCCGCGCCGCCCGCGCCATCAGGCAGACGGGCACATCCGCGCCCAGCGACAGGCCCTGATCGCCGGGCAGCTCCAGCCCCGGCAGCAGCGCCACCGCCCCGCGCAGCACGGCGGCGGCATCGGACGACCCGCCCCCGATCCCGGCGGCGGACGGCAGATGTTTCTCAAGCGTGATATCCAGCGCCACACCCATCGCGCGCGCGGCCCGCAGCACAAGGTTCTCGGGCCCCGACGGCACGCCCGCCGCCATCGGGCCTGTCACCGTCAGCGCGGGCACCTCAGCCCGGCGAAGGGTCAGGCGGTCGCCCATATCGGCAAAGACCACCAGACTGTCCAGCAGGTGATAGCCATCGGCGCGCTGGCCGGTGACATGCAGCGTCAGGTTGATCTTGGCCGGGGCCAGTTCGACAAGGACAGCCGCCACATCAACCCTGTCAGTTGCCATTCGCCACGCGGGCCAGGGGTTGCGCGCCCTCTTCCGCCAGCACCACGTCCAGCCCGACTTCAAGCTTGCGGCGGATGCGGGTGGCGTCCTTTTCCTCGGGGTCGAAGGACAGGGCGCGGGTCCATTGGAACTCGGCCTCGCGATAGCGGCCCACGGCCCAGAGGACATCGCCCAGATGGTCGTTCACGATGGGATCGACGGGCATCAGCTCGGCCGCGCGCTCCATATGCACGATGGCCTCGTCATAGCGGCCAAGCCGGTAGAGGACCCAGCCCAGGCTGTCGACGATATAGCCGCTGTCGGGACGCGCCGCGACGGCGCGCTCGATCATGTCCAGCGCCTCGTCCAGCTTGACCTGCTTTTCCACCAGCGAATAGCCCAGGTAGTTCAGCACCTGCGGCTGATCGGGATTGAGTTCCAGCGCCTTGCGGAAATCCGCCTCGGCCTTGTCCCAGACGTCCTGCCGTTCCTGCGCGATGGCGCGGGCATAGTAGATGAACCACTGGTTCTGCTCTTCCGACGGATAGAGCGACAGGCGCCTTGTCATAGGCCGTGACCGCATCGCCGAAACGTTCCATCTGGCGCATCAGATCGCCCAGCGTCACATGCACGATGGGCAGATCGCCATGGCTGCGGGTCAATTGCTCCAGCACCTCGGACGCGGCATCCAGTTTGCCCAGCTTGCGCAGCGCCTCGGCCCGGCCAAGCTCGGCCGCATGGAAGGACGGATCGTCGGACGGCACCTGCTTGTAGGTCGCCACGGCCAGTTCGAACTTCTCCATCGATTCCAGCAGCGATGCGCTTTGCAGGATGGCATCGGTATGATCGGGCCGCAGATAGGACACGATGCGGGAATAAAGCAGCGTATATTCATCCCCCGCCTCGCGGCGCAGGAAGGAGGCAACGGTGTGATAGACCTCGGCGATCCCGTCGATCGGGCTGGTGATCATGTTGAAGGGCAGCACCGCGTCCTCGGCAAGGGCCGCACGCATCTGCGCCAGCGCGGGATCAAGATCCGTGCCGAACATCTGATCCAGAAGGGCCACGGCTTCGGCATCGCGGTCAAGCTGGCTGAGGATCTGCACCCGCGCGATGGCCGCCCGGCGCGTCAGTTGCAGCGGCCCGCCCACCTCGGCGGCGAACAGCGCCTCGGCACCCTCGAAATCGCCCACCATCGCAAGGGCCAGCGCCTTGTGATAGCCGGCGAAGGGGCCAAGCCCGCTCTCCTCGGTCAGCTTGTCGAATATCTCCAGCGCGGCGCTCACGTCGCCCTTGCCCATCTGCGCCCAGGCCACGGTCAGCCCGTCCACAAGCGGCCCCGTGCCGCGATCCTCGGCCATGCGGGTCAGCAGGGCGTCGAACGCGCCCGCGCGCGCCTCGGCCGCGCTCAGCACCATGCTGGCGACCTGGCTTTGCAGCCCGTCCGCTTCCATCTTCTGCGCAATGGGCAGGGCGCGGTCCAGATCGCCCAGCGACAGGTAGGACAGCACCGCGTTTTCCAGCAGCATCGGGTTGGACGGATCGCGTGTCAGCGCGCGGGTGAAGTAATCCGCCGCCACCGGGTAATCACCCAGGATCACCGCCTGCCGCGCCGCCAGATAGGCGCCGGTATGCGGCTCTGCCTGGGCCATGCTGCCCGTTGCGGACCCGCCGACAACTGCCGCGCATATCGCCACGACCAGCGACCGTTCCGCCCATTTTCTGCCCGACACTGCCATGCCTCCCGCTTGAACAAGCCCGGTCCACAGGGTCCGGCCCCTGCACACCCGTGCCTTTTGTCCAAGCCTAGCGGTTCTGCGGCCAAACGCAATGAGAGGCGGCAATTCGCCGCCTCTGTGATCGTATTTCCGCTGGAATCCGCAGCAAGACTGCCCGAACGGCGGGCGCTTACATGTTCGGATAGTTCGGCCCGTCGCCGCCCTGCGGGGTGACCCAGTTGATATTCTGGCTGGGGTCCTTGATGTCGCAGGTCTTGCAGTGGACGCAGTTCTGGAAGTTGATCACGAAGCGCGGCTCCTTGCCCTCCTCGGCGACAACCTCGTAGACGCCCGCCGGGCAGTAGCGCTGCGCGGGTTCGGCGTATTTCGGCAGGTTCACCGCGATCGGGATCGACGGGATCCGTCAGTTGCAGATGCGCAGGGCTGGCTTTCCTCGTGGTTGGTCATCGAGAAGCTGACATTGGTCAGCCGGTCGAAGGACAGCTTGCCATCGGGTTTGGGATAGTCGATCGGCTTGTGCTTGTCCGCAGGTTCCGGTGGCGGCGGCATCGGTCTTGCCATGGCCCAGCGTGCCGAGCAGCGAAAAGCCAAGCGTGTTGGTCCACATGTCGAACCCACCCAGCGCAAGCGCTGGCGGTCAGGCCGTATTTCGACCAGAGCGGCTTGACGTTGCGCACCTTCTTGAGGTCCTTGCCGATGGCGCCCTCGCGCACGTCGGTCTCGTAAGCGGTCAGCTCGTCGCCGGCGCGGCCCGCCTTGATCGCCGCAAACGCCGCTTCGGCCGCGGCCTTGCCCGACAGCATCGCGTTGTGGTTGCCCTTGATGCGCGGCACGTTGACCATGCCCACCGAGCAGCCCAGCAGCGCCACACCGGGTGCCACCATCTTGGGCATCGACTGATACCCGCCCTCGGAGATCGCGCGCGCGCCGTAGGCCACGCGCTTGCCGCCCTTCAGCAGTTCGGCCACCATCGGGTGATGCTTGAACCGCTGGAATTCCATGTAGGGGAACAGATGCGGGTTCTTGTAGTTCAGGTGCACCACGAAGCCGACATAGACCTGATTGTTCTCAAGGTGATAGATGAACGACCCGCCGCCCGCATTGCTGCCCAGCGGCCAGCCCATCGTATGGGTCACGGTGCCCTCGCGGTGCTTGTCGGGGTCGATCTCCCAGATTTCCTTCATGCCAAGGCCGTATTTCTGCGGCTCCTTGCCCTTGGACAGGTCGTATTTCGCGATCACCTCCTTGGACAGCGACCCGCGCACGCCTTCGGACAGGAAGACGTATTTGCCGTGCAGCTCCATCCCCGGCTCATAGGCATCGGCCCGGGCGTGCCGTCGGGTTCCTGCCCGAATTCACCCGCGACCACGCCCTTGACCTCGCCCGTCATCGCCGTAGACCAGCTCGGAACAGGACATGCCGGGGAAAATCTCGACGCCCAGCTCCTCGGCCTGCTCGGCCATCCAGCGGCAGACATTGCCCATCGACACGATGTAATTGCCGTGGTTGTTCATCAGCGGCGGCATCGGGAAGTTGGGGATGCGGATCTCGCCCGCCTCGCCCAGCATGTAGAAATTGTCTTCGGTCACCGGCACGTTCAGCGGCGCGCCCTTGTCTTTCCAGTCGGGGATCAGCGCATCCAGACCGCAGGGGTCCAGCACCGCACCCGACAGGATATGCGCGCCAACCTCGGAGCCTTTTTCCAGCACCACCACGTTCAGATCGGCATCCAGCTGTTTCAGCCGGATCGCCGCCGACAGGCCCGCCGGTCCCGCGCCCACGATGACCACGTCGTATTCCATCGTTTCGCGTTCGATATCCGACATGAGCAGGCCCTTTCCGCCAGTGCGCGCAACAAAATTGCGCCGATGGTTACCGCGCCGCAGCACAAGGCGTCAATTGCAACACGACGTTATATGCGCCAAAACCGCAGCACCGGCCCGGTTTGGCGTGCGTTGCGCCGATGTCACGGCTTGCCCTATTGCAAAGCCTGTGCGCCCTGAGGCAGGGTGTAGCGCACCAAGACCCGAAATCAAACCGGGCAGTTTCCCGCCGATCAAGTACACGGAACCCGTTGGCATGGAAAAGATACCGATGACCCGCGCGGGACATTCCGCGCTCGAGGCCGAGTTGAAGCAGCTGAAATCCGTCGAACGCCCCGCGATCATCAAGGCCATCGCCGAGGCGCGCGAGCATGGCGACCTGTCCGAGAATGCCGAATACCATTCCGCGCGCGAAAAGCAGTCCTTCATCGAGGGCCGCATCAAGGAGCTGGAGGGCATCATCTCGCCTGGCCGAGGTGATTGATCCCAAAGCCCTGTCCGGCGCGATCAAGTTCGGCGCGACCGTGACGCTGGTCGACGAGGACACCGACGAGGAAAAGACCTGGCAGATCGTCGGCGAACACGAGGCCAACATCGAAAAGGGTCTGCTGAACATCAAATCGCCCATCGCGCGCGCCCTGATCGGCAAGGACGAGGGCGATAGCGTCGAGGTGCGCACGCCCGGCGGCGAGAAGTCTTACGAAATCGTCAAGATCGCCTATATCTGACCGCCTATTTGCAGGGAATATCTGGCCCATGGTCGGCAGAAATGACGGCAAATCCACCCCGCTTGGGATCTATGATCGCACGCGCGCCGCACAGATCACCTCGATCGAGGTGATCGCGATTGCGCTGTCGCTGATCTGGCTTCTGGCCTGCGGGCTGTTCTTCATGCTGGTGCCTGCGGCTGACGCCGCCGGACGAGGGCGGCGCGCTGCGCTTCATGATGACCATGCTGGCGATGTTCATGCCCGTGGCGATGATCTGGGTCGCGGCCACCGCAGCCCGCGCCAGCCGCGTGATGCGCGAGGAAAGCCAGCGCCTGCAAGCCGCCATCGACGCGATCCGGCAGGCCTATGTGGCGCAGTCGCAGGGCCGGGCGCTGACCTCGGAACCCTCGGTCGCGCGCAAGCTGGACGAGATCGCCGCCGCGCACGCGCAAGACGGAAACCGCGCTGGCCAAGTTCACCTCGACCCGCCCGCAGACGATCGCCGCTGCGTCCGCGAAACCCGAAGCCGCCGCCCGGAACGGGGCCGAGGATCAGGCCGCCCTGCCCCTTGGCACCCCGGCCGAGGAGATGGCACCGCCCCTGTCGCGCGAGGATTTCATCCGCGCGATGAACTTCCCCGAAACCGCCGAGGACGAGGCCGGCTTCGCCGCCCTGCGCCAGGCCCTGCGCGACCGTCAGGCGGCGCAACTGGTGCAGGCCAGCCAGGACGTGCTGACCCTGCTGTCGCAGGACGGCATCTACATGGACGACCTGCGCCCCGACATGGCCCGCCCCGAGATCTGGCGCCGCTTTGCCAGGTGGCGAACGTGGCCGCGCCATCGCGGCCTTGGGCGGCATCCGCGACCGCTCCTCGCTGGCGCTGACGGCGGGGCGGATGAAGCAGGACCCGATCTTCCGCGACGCGGCGCATCACTTCCTGCGCCGTTTCGACAAGATGTTCGCCGAATTCGAGAAGGACGCGACGGATGCCGAAATCTCGGACCTGTCGAACACGCGCACGGCGCGGGCCTTCATGCTGATGGGCCGGGTCGCGGGGATTTTCGACTAGTCCTCGCGCAGCCCCAGATCGGACAGGATGAAATCCGCGATCCCGCCTGCGTCATCCAGATCGAATGCCGGGCCATGCCAGCCCATCGCGGGCAAGCCCTGCACCGTGTCACTGGCCACGGCGCGGACGGTGGGATCATCCGGCGCGATCAGGGGCTGGCCGGTGGCCGCACGATGCGCCTCGATCTTGGGATGGGTGTCGCGCTTGTAGCCCTCGACCAGCACCAGATCGACAGGCGACAGCCGGGCCAGCAGCATGGCCAGCGATGGCTCGTCCCCCGCGTCATTCTCGTGCATCAGAACCCAGCGGTGGCGCGAGGCCAGCAGCACCTCGCCCGCGCCCGCCTGACGGTGGCGGAAACTGTCCTTGCCGGGCTGGTCGATATCAAACGCATGATGAGCATGTTTGATACTGGACACCGACAGGCCGCGCGCCCGGATCTCGGCGATCAGCCGCTCCATCAACCCGGTCTTGCCCGAGTTCTTCCAGCCGATGACGCCATAGACCTTCATCCCTGCTCTCCGGTGACCACAAGGTCCTGCACCCGCGCCAGATCGTCGGGTGTGTTGATGTTGAAGAAAGGATCAAGCGCGCCGCTGACCGGAAAGGCCACCTGCACCGCGCCCTGCGCCGTGGCGAAATCCATCACCCGGCGCGTGCCCCCCGCCAGCGCAGCGTCCAAAGCCGGGGCCAGCCCCACATCCCAGAGCGCAAAGACAGGATGCACCCGGTCGGTCGCGGCCAGAACCACCGCCGCCGCACCGCGCCCCGCTGTCAGGCGCGCCACCAGATCGGCCGGGAAAAACGGCGTGTCCCCCGCCATGGTCACCACCCTGTCGCAGCCCTGCGCCTGCGCCCAGACCATGCCCGCCAGCACACCGGCCAAAGGCCCGGCGTCGGCCATGGCGTCCGGCAGGACCGGCAGGCCACAGGCCGCAAACCGCGCCGGATCGCCATTGGCATTGAGCGCGAGACAATCCACCTGATCCGCCGCGCGGGCGATGATCCGGTCCAGCAGGCTCAGCCCATCCGCCAGCCGCAACAGGCACTTGTCACCGCCGCCCATGCGGCGCGCCTGACCTCCGGCCAGAATGACCCCTGCGACCCGCTCCATCGGCAATTGAATCTCCCATCTCCACCGCTTAGGGGTGTGTCACGCCCCGTTCTAAAGGCACAAGATGACTGTCACCACCACCAAATCCGTCTATTGGAAGGGCGTCCGCGACGGCGCCCCCTTCATTTTCGTGGTCGCGCCCTTCGCGCTTCTGTTCGGCGTGGTCGCAACCGAAGCCGGGCTGAACGTCTGGGAAACGCTGGCCTTTTCCGTGGTCGTGATCGCGGGTGCCGCGCAGTTCACCGCGCTGCAACTGATGCAGGAAAACGCGCCCACGGTGATCGTGCTGGCCTCGGCGCTGGCGGTGAACCTGCGCATGGCGATGTATTCGGCCTCGCTGACGCCGCATCTGGGGGCCACGCCGATCTGGCAGCGGGCGCTGGCCGCCTACATGATGGTGGATCAGTCCTATGCCTGCTCGGTCCTGGCCTATGAGCGCAATCACGACTGGACGCCCGCGCAGAAGATGGCCTTCTATTTCGGCGCGGTGACGCCCGTCATCCCGGTCTGGTATGCCATGACCGCGACCGGCGCGCTGATCGGCAGTTCGATGCCCGCCGGGCTGGCGCTGGATTTCGCGGTGCCCATCACCTTCATCGCCATGATCGCGCCCGCCCTGCGGACGCTGGCGCACAAGGCGGCGGCGGTCGCCTCGGTCGTGCTGGCGCTGAGCTTTGTCTTCGTGCCCTTCAACCTTGGCCTGATCATCGCCGGCATCGGCGGCATGATGGTCGGCGCACAGGTCGAACTGTGGATGACCCGGAGGGCGCAGGCATGACCGATCCCATCATCGCCAAGGGCACGCTCTGGACCGTGATCATCCTGCTGGGTCTGGGCAGTTTCGGGCTGCGCTTCGTCTTTCTGGGGCTGATCGGGGATCGCCCCATGCCGGACTGGCTGATGCGGCACCTGCGCTATACCGCCGTGGCGGTCCTGCCCGGTCTGGTCGCACCGCTGGTGGTCTGGCCCAATGCCACGGGCGGCGTGCTGGACCTGCCGCGTCTGGCCGCCGCGCTGACCACGCTGACGGTGGGATATTTCACCAAGAACGTGCTGGCCGCGATCTTCAGCGGCGCAGGGGTGCTCTACCTGCTGCTCTACCTGATGGGCTGAACCGCGCGGCCGGCGTGGCGGTCTATTCCGCCTGGGCCGCTGCGGCCGCCGCCTGCGACGCCTTCACCCGGTCAGGGTCAAAGGATTCCAGCGCCTTGAACCGGTCCGGATCGTCATATTCATAAAGCCGCTGGGTCGTGGCCCCCGGCAATTGTCCGAACTGGTCGGCCAGCTGGTTGGGAAACCATGTGGACCGGATCGCCCCGTTCAGGCCCGGCACATCGCGCAGCAGCTCGGACGTGCTCAGCGCGCATTGCGCCCGTGGCACAGGCCCGGTGGCCAGAACCCGGCGCAGCACATCCTCGGCCACCTGGGGCGGCACCTCGACATGCTGGACGATCACGTGAAACGTCTCGCGCGCATGAAAGCGGGTGTAGGTGTCTTCCATCACCGGGCGTCACACCGAACACCACGTCATTCTTGGTGGCGATGCGCGGATGGCGGAACGACCCCGCCGGGTCAAAGATCACCCGTTGCGAGCCATTGACCATCAGCGATGTATGCGCCCCCGACCCGTTGGAATTGTTCACCATCGTGAACAGGGTCAGCGCGGGCGGGCCATCGTGGCGATAGATCTGCTCGCGCAACTCGGCATCGGTCAGCGATTGCGACGGCTCGGGCACCGGCGCACAGGCCGCAAGGCCCAGCATGACCGCAAGGGCCAGAGCGACTCGGGACGATGTCATGACTATTCTATCGCGACGGGAACCGGACAGCGGACGGATCAGCTGTTGACCAGAGCCATGAACAGCAGAATGCCGATGATCACGACAACCGCCCAGACGGTAAAGCGGATGAAGCCTTCAAAGGTCTTTTCCTGAACGTCGGTGTTCATCTCGCCGTGCTTGTGCTCTGCCATTGGGATCATCCTTCACATATCGTTCGCGCCTTGCCCCGTGACAGGGGCGTCGGGCGACGGGATACCGCAATTCCCCGGCCCTGTCATCCTGTCAAAACGGCACAGCGGGCGGATTTTTCACGCCCTCCCTGCCAGAGGCGTCCGTGCCGCGACCTTCCCCGCCTCACCCCTTCTCCAGCCGCCGGGCCAGCCGGAAACCGATCCGTTTGGGCGGCTCTTCCTCGGCCGCCTTGGGCATGGCGCGCAGGATCACGCTCAACTGGCTGACATGCTGGATCAACTGGGTCGGCACCCCGTCCTCGTCCGTGCCGTGAAAGGTCAGGATATCGGGGGCGAAAAAGCCCATCCCCTCGATCTGCAGGATCCCGGCCTCGCTGCCCGCAAAGCCCATGGCGACCTCGTGTTCCTCGTCCAGTTGTTCCTCGAACTCCTGGATATAGATGACCAGCCGCTCATAGGCCCATTCGGCCTCGCTCTTGTCCTCGATATCGACGGAATCAAGATCGGTGGCCACCTGCCGGATCGTCGCCTCATCGCTGTCGGCATGCACGTCGCACCGGCGCGGCAGCACCGGGTCGCGCTCATTCGCCTCGGCCACGGTGCTGATCTTGGTGTCCATGCCCTTGCCCTTTCCGGTCCCGGACCGTCAGCGCGCCGCCTGCCAGAGCCAGGCCCCGTCCGCGCTCATCTCCCGCGTCACCTGTCCGAGTTTATGCAGATGGTTCAGATGCGCAACGGTTTCCACCAGGGCCAGACCATAGGTCCCCTCGTCGATCCGCCGCTTGAAGAGCGGCGCAAAACAATCGCCCGCCTTCTGCGGCGCATCCAGATGCGCCAGCAAACGCCGCAAGCCCGCCGTGATGGTTGTCGATCAACTGCCGCATCCGGAACGGCAGGCCCGTGAACGGCAGCTTGTGCCCGCCCAGAACCAGATGATCCTCGCGCGCCAGCCCGCCCAGACGCTCGCAAGCCTCCAGCCAGTCGGCAAGGGGGTCGGCCTCCGGCTCGGTGGCATAGACGCCGATGTTCGGGCTGATCGAGGGCAGGATCTGATCGCCCGAGATCACCAGATTGCAGTCCCGGCTCCACAGCGTCAGGTGTTCGGGCGCATGGCCCGCGCCGATATGCACATCCCAGTCGCGCCCCGCCGACCGGATCACATCGCCCTGCTGCACCCGGACATAGCCGACCGGCAGAGGATGGGCGATATCGGCAAAGTTGAAGGGCCGCTCGTTGCAGCGTTTCTCATAGATCGCGGCGTCCATGCCCGCCCGCCGCCAGAAGGTGCGCGCCTGTTCGCTGGGCCGGTCCTCGGCATCCAGAATCAGCATCCGCGCCATCAGCCACGCGGTGCGCGTGGTCCACAACGCAGCACCCTGCTCCTGCATCAGCCAGCCCGCCATCCCCACATGATCGGGGTGATGATGGGTCAGGATCACACGGCCCACGGGCTTGCCCTGCAAGACGCCCGGCCAGAAGGTCCTGCCAGATCGCCACGGCCTTGCGCGAATGCACGCCCGTATCCACGATGGTCCAGTGATCGCCCTCGTCCAGCGCGTAGACATTCACATGATCCAGCGCCATCGGCAGCGGCAGCCTGATCCACAGCACGCCTTCGGCCACCTCGATGGCCTCACCGGGGGCGGGGGCGGCCTCCCAGGGATAGCGGATGCCCGCGCCCGCGCCGTCCATCACGCGCACAGCTCGGCGTCAGTCATGGCATAGAGGTCATCCGCCCCCGCCATCGCCTGCGCCAGAAGGCTGGCATGTTCCGGCAAGAGGCGATTGACGTAGAACCGCGCCAGCTTGACGCGCGGCCCCTCGTCGCCCTTCGGCAAGCGCCGCCTTGAGGTGGATAATGCGCCCCCAGCACCAGCGCAAAGGCGCGCAGGAAGGGGACCGACCCGGCAAAGCGCGTGGTCATGTCCGATTGCGCCACCAGCCATTCGACCGCCTCGCGCAGGGTCTCGCTCGCCTGCCAGATCCGCTCCGGCCATGGCCGGATGCGTGGCGCGGGCGGTTTCGGCATGGGCCTCGATCTCGTCCAGCAGGCGGAAGGCGGCCTCGCCCCCGTCCATCATCTTGCGCCCGACAAGGTCCATCGCCTGAATGCCGTTGGTGCCTTCGTAGATCGCGGTCACCCGCACGTCGCGGCTGTATTGCGCGGCACCCGTCTCCTCGACAAAGCCCATGCCGCCATGCACCTGCACGCCCATCTCGGCCACGCGGATGCCGGTATCCGTGCCGAACGCCTTGGCGATCGGTGTCAGCAGCGCCGCGCGCGCCGTCCACTCCGCCTCATGGGTGGCGGTGCTCATGTCGATCGCCACCGCGCAGGCCAGCGCGATGGACCGCGCGGCGAAGGTCTCGGCCTTCATGGTCAGCAGCATCCGGCGCACATCGGCATGATCCAGGATCGGCCCGCGCCCCTCGGCCATGGGCGTGCGCCCCTGCCGCCGGTCCGCCGCATAGTGCCAGCGCGTGCTGCGTGGCGGCCTCGGCCACGCCGATCCCCTGACAGCCGACACCAAGGCGGGCGTTGTTCATCATGGTGAACATCGCGGCCATGCCGTCATGTTCCTTGCCGATCAGCCAGCCGGTCGCCCCCTCGTATTGCATCACGCAGGTCGGGCTGGCGTGCAGGCCCATCTTGTGCTCGAGGCTGACCACCTTCAGGGCTATTGGCCACGCCCGGATTGCCCTGCGCATCCGGGATCAGCTTGGGCACCAGAAACAGGCTGATCCCCTTGGTGCCGGGCTTGCCATCGGGCAGGCGCGCCAGCACCAGATGGCAGACATTGGCGGTGAAATCATTGTCGCCCCAGCTGATATAGATCTTCTGCCCGGTGATCGCATAGGTCCCGTCGCCGTTCGGCACGGCCTTGGTGGTCAGCGCGCCCACGTCGCTGCCCGCCTGCGGTTCGGTCAGGTTCATCGTGCCGCACCATTCACCCGACACCAGACGCGGCAGGTAAAGCGCCTTGATCGCGTCGCTGGCGTGATGTTCCAGCGCCTCGATCTGGCCCTGCGTCATCATCGGGTTCAACTGGATCGACAGGCAGGCGCTGCTCATCATCTCGTTCACCGCCGCCGTCACCGCCATCGGCAGGCCCATGCCGCCATGCTCCGGGCTTGCCGCGATCGACACCCAGCCGCCTGTCGCGATCGCGTCATAGGCATCGGCGAAACCGGGGCTGGTGCGCACCTTGCCATTCTCCAGCCGCGCGGGGTGCAGGTCTCCGCTGCGCTGCAACGGCACCAGCTTGTCCTCGCACAGCTTGCCCGCCTCGGCCAGAATCGCATCTGTCAGGTCCGGCGTGGCATCGGCGAAACGCGCCGTCGCCGTGACCTTTCCCAGATCGGCGACATGGCTGAAGATGAAACGGAAATCCTCGACGGGGGCGCGATAGGTCATGGTCTTCTCCTCCAGGCCATCCACCAATCCGTGATGACCATGCGGCCGGAAGCTTGGCAAAGACGCATGGCACGGATATGCAACGGCATTCCCGCAGGTTGGCGCGAACGCGGGCCACCTTCAACTGAAACGCGGCGTCATTGGACCGGACAGGATGATCAGCACCGAACTGCTCCAGCCGGACAAGGCCGGGATCGCCCGCGCCGCCGCTCTGCTGTCCACAGGCGCGCTGGTCGCCTTCCCGACGGAAACCGTCTATGGCCTTGGCGCCGATGCGCGCAACAGCCTCGCCGTGGCCCGGATATTCGAGGCCAAGGGCCGCCCCCGCTTCAACCCGCTGATCGTGCATGTGGCCAGCACCGCACAGGCGCAGCGCTATGTGCAATGGTCCGATCAGGCCGAGGCTCTCGCCCGCGCCTTCTGGCCGGGTCCGCTGACCCTCGTGCTGCCGATCCGCGCCGATGCGGGCCTCTCCGATCTGGTCACCGCCGATCTGCCCAGCCTCGCGATACGGGTGCCCGCGCATCCCCTTGCGCGCCAGTTGCTCACGGCCTTCGACGGGCCGGTCGCAGCGCCTTCGGCCAATCCCTCCGGCCGGATCAGCCCCACGACGGCGGCCCATGTCATGGCCGGGCTCGATGGCCGGATCGAGGCGGTTCTGGACGGCGGCCCCTGCCCCGTGGGCCTCGAATCCACCATCCTCGGCCTGACCGGCGCGCCCACCCTGCTGCGCCACGGCGGCCTGCCCGCCGAAGAGATCGAGGCCCTTCTGGGCCACCCGCTGGCACAGGACACCACCCCCGGCAAGCTGACCGCACCGGGGCAGATGGCCTCCCATTACGCCCCGCACGCGCGCCTGCGCCTGAACGCCACCTCCACGGCACCGGGCGAGGTGATGCTGGGCTTCGGCCCCATGCATTGCGATCTGAACCTCTCATCCACCGCCTCGCTGACCGAGGCGGCGGCCAATCTCTTCCCCCACCTGCACACATTGGACGCAGGCGGGGCCGCCACCATCGCCGTGGCCCCGATCCCCGACACCGGTCTTGGCCGCGCCATCAACGACCGCCTGCGCCGCGCCGCAGCACCGCGCCCCTGACGCCGCACGCCTGACGCCGCACCCGCGCCCGTTTCATCTTGCCGAAAATACTCCCCGCGGAGCGTGCCGCGCGCAGCCTCAGGCGCGACAGGCATTGCGCGCCTCAGGCGCGACCAGGCATGCGCGCCTCAGGCGCGACCCGCTGACGAGGACAGCGCCAGCGCATCCACCCCCAGCCGCCGCAGCGCCGCTTCCCATTTCCCCGCATCGGGCGTGCCGAAGACAAGCTCGGGCGTCGCATCGACCGTCAGCCAGCCGTTCTGCGCCAGCTCGCTCTCAAGCTGCCCCGGCCCCCATCCCGCATAGCCCAGCGCCACGATGGCCCGGTCCGGCCCATGGCCCGCGCCGATATCCTCCAGCACATCCACCGTGGCCGTCATGCCGAACTGCTCGGCCACCGGCAGCGTGGTGATCCGCGAGCGGTAGTCGCCGGAATGCAGCACGAATCCCCGCGCATGTTCCACCGGGCCGCCGAAATGCACCGGGCGGTCGCCCAGACCGGCGGCCATGGTCACGCCCACCTGGTCCAGCAAGGCTGCGCAGGCTCAGGTCGGCGGCGGGCTTGTTGATGATCAACCCCATCGCACCGTCTTCGGAATGCGCGCACAGAAAGACGACCGACCGCGCGAATCGCGCATCCCCCATGGCGGGCATGGCGATCAGGAGCTTGCCGGTCAGGTCCAGCCGCTCGGTCGTTCCGGTGGGCCCTTTGCCCTGCGATGATGAATCCGCGTCGCTCATGATCTTGATATATGCCCGATCCTGCCAGTTGCCAGACTGCACCCGCCCGCGCCCCCGCACAAGGACGCATCCAGCCAAGCGGCGTCGCAGATCCGCAGCAGCGCCGCCGAACACGCCGCAATCGCCCGAATGTGAGTTGTCCTTGAGCAGCATTTCGCGCATCACCACAGGATGAAACGCGCGCCCCATGCCCCCTCTCCCCTGACCCTTGCGCTCTGCGCGGCGCTGGCCGCCGGGCTGTCCCCTGCGGCGCAGGCCCAGACCGACAACCCCGCCGACATGGTGCAGGCCCGCATCCTGCCCGGCTGGAGCGGCACGGACGGGGGCCATATGGCCGCGCTGCAACTGACGCTGTCGCCGGGATGGAAGACCTACTGGCGCGCGCCGGGGGATGCGGGCATCCCGCCCGCGATGAATTTTCAGGGATCGCACAATCTGGCCTCGGTCACGCCGGTCTGGCCCACGCCCGAGGTGTTCCTGCAAAACGGGATGCAGACGGTCGGCTATGACGGACAACTGGTCCTGCCCCTGCGCATCATGCCGCAGGACAGCACCCGGCCCGCGCGGGTCGCGGGGCGGTTGCAGATCGGGATCTGCAGCACGATCTGCGTGCCCGTCGATCTGGACTTCGCGCTGGACCTGCCCGCCAGCGGCAGCGATCCGCAGCAGGCGATGATCAGGGCGGCCCTCGCCGATCAGCCCATAAGCGCGGCCAAGGCCAGCGTCGGGGATGTGGACTGCACCCTCAGCCCGATCAGCGACGGGCTCGGCCTCACGGTCGAAATCGACATGCCCAGCGCCGGCGGCACCGAAACCGTGCTGATCGAGACCGTCGGACCCGCTGGTCTGGGTCGCCGAAACCGAAAGCACCCGGCAGGGCGGCACCCTGACCGCGACGACCGAACTTGTGCATGTCTCGGGGCAGGCCTTCGCGCTGGATCGCTCGGGCCTCAGGATGACCGTTCTGGGCACGGATCGCGCCGTGGACATCCAGGGCTGCACCGCGGACTGACGCCTCAGCCCGCCGCACCGCGCCGCAACCGCCGCGCCGCCAGCAGCGCCACCGCGCCATAGCCCAGCAGCAACAGCACCACGACCCCGCCCAGAAACAGCAGCAGCGCAGCCGTCATCGGCGCGCCCTGCCGCCAGCCCGGGCATCAGCCCGGCCAGCACGGCGGGCAGCGCGCCCTGCCAGACGACCCAGCCCATCGTCACCGCCAGCCACGCCAGCACCGCCGCCACGATCAGCCGCAACGCAGGCGCCGTCGCACGCATCCCCAGCCCGCGCCTCAGCGCCATGACCTGCCGCCCCAGATCCTGCTGCATCGCCATCAGCGCCGGCACCACCAGCAGCACCAGAACCATCCCGAAGCCCAAGCCCATAGACCAGCGTGATCACCGTGGGTTTGAGGAATTGCGCCTGCGACGATGTCTCATACAGCAGCGGCGCAAGCCCCAGCACCGTCGTCAGCGTGGTCAGCATCACGGCGCGCAGCCGGTCCGCCGCCCCGTCGATGATCGCGGGGATCAGCCCACGATCCTTGGCCTTTTCGTCGATCGTCGTCACCAGCACGATGGAATCGTTGATGATGATCCCGGTCATGCCCAACAGCCCCACCACGGTGAACATCGACATCGGCACATCCCACAGCGCATGACCCCAGATCGTGCCGACCAGCCCGAAGGGAATGACCGCCATCACCACCATCGGCCGCGTCCAGCTGGCGAATATCCAGGCCAGCACCAGGTAGATCCCCGTCAGGCACAGGATCAGCCCGGTGCGCGCATCGGCCAGGAAATCGCTCTTCCTGTTCCGACAGCCCCGCCAGCCGGTAGTCCAGCTGCATCTCGCGAGGCGATGCGCGGCAGGATCTCGGTCTCCAGCGCCTGCATCACTTCAGCCGCGCGGGCCGGATCATCCTCGGAGATGTCGCCGGTGACGGAAATCACCCGCAGGCCGTTTTCGCGCCGCACCGTGGAAAACCCGGCCCGCGCCTCGACGCTGACGATATCGGCCAGCGGCACATAGATGCCCGACGGCGCGCGCAGCTGCATCCGCTCCATGAAATCGGCGGTCAGCTCGCCCTCGGGCAGTTCGACCCGGATCGCGGCGCTGCGCGGCCCGTCGGGATAGGTCGCCGCCTCGAGCCCGTTCAGCCGGTGACGCAGCACCCGGCCCAGCTCGTCGATGGAAAAGCCCAGCGCCTGCCCCTGCGGCGTCAGTTCAAGGATCAGCTCTTCCTTGTCATAGGCCAGCGTATCCTCGACCGCCGACACCTCGGGAAAGCGCGAGAGTGCTGTCTTCAGCGCCTCGCTCGCCGCCTTCAGACTCTCGGCTGTGGCCCCGTAGAACTGCACGTCCAGCGCCTCGCCCGCCGGGCCCGACCGCCAGCCGCGGAAACTGACGGTCTCGGCCAGCGGGTGCATCTGCACCGCGTCCTGCAAATCGGCCACGAAGGCGAAGCTGACGAATAGGGCCGCAGATCGGGGTCGATCATCTCGATCGACAGGCCGCCCAGCAGATCGGCCTCTGTCTCCTCGGTCGCCCGGCAGGCCGCGCCCGGAATTGCCGCCGATTTCCGCGATCACATAGGCGATCGGATTGCGCCCGTGTTCGGCCTCGTAACGTGCCGCGACCTCTGCGGCGGCGCGCTGCATCTCCTGCATCATCTCCAGCGTGTCGCTGCGCGTGGCCCCCGGCAGCATCGCGAAATTCCCGGTGACACTGCCCTGTTCGGGCGAGTTGAAGAACCGCCACTGCACATCGCCGCGCACCAACGACGCCACCTGCACCGCCAGCAACAGGATCACCCCCGCCAGCACCGGATAGCGCGCCGTGACCACCAGCCCGATCAGCGGGCGGAACGCCCGGTCGCGGACCCAGTCGAACCCCCGGTTCACGGTGCGGCTGGGCATGTCATACCAATGCTCCTTGGCCGCATGGGCCAGCGCATGGGCCATGTGATTGGGCAGGATCAGAAAGCACTCCACCAAAGACGCCGCCAGCACCGCGATCACGGTGAAGGGAATATCCGCGATCAGGTCGCCAAACCGCCCGCCGATCGACGACCAGCCCGAAAAAGGCGATCACCGTCGTCAGCGTCGCGGCAAAGACCGGCATCGCCATGCGCCGCGCGGCGGTCTCGGCCGCCACGACCGGCGGCTCTCCCATCCGGTAGCGCGCATCGGCATGTTCGCCCACCACGATGGCATCATCCACCACCAGACCCAGCGTGATGATCAGCCCGAAGAGGCTGATCATGTTCAGCGTCAGCCCGACAGGCATACATCAGCGCGATGGCCGCCAGCATCGCCACCGGAATCCCCGCCGCCACCCAGAAGGCCGTGCGCGCATTCAGGAACAGGAACAGCAGCCCCACCACCAGCGCCAACCCCGTCAGGCCGTTGGTGATCAGCAGGTCCAGACGCCCGGTGATCTGCTCGGCCCGCGTGCGGATCAGATCGACGGTCACGCCTGCGGGCAGCGTGGCCTGCAATTCCGCCGCGACCCGCTCCACCTGCGCCTGCGCGCGGATCGCATCGCCGCTGGCCGACCGGTCCACCCGCACGCTCATCGCCGGGTTGTCGCCCACGAAATAGCCGCGTTCCCGGTCCACCCCCAGCTTTTCGATCCGCGCCACATCCGACAGCCGCAGGACCGATCCATCCGGGTTCGACCGCAGCACGATCTGCGCGATCTGGTCCGGCGCTGTCCGCCCCGCCCCGGTGCGCACACGCGCATTGGCCCCGGTCACATCACCGGCGGGATCGGCGGTCACCTCGGCGGCAATGACCCCCGCGATCTCCGACGATCGAGATGTCATGCGCCAGCAGGTTGACCGACGCGACCTCGACCAGCGTTTCGGGCGCCGCCACACCGCGCACGGTCGTCCGCGTGATCCCTTCCGCGAAAAGCCGCGCCACCAGCTCATCGGCAAACCGCGCCAGCTGATCCACACCCACAGGCCCGGTGATCACCACATCCGTCACCCGGTCGCGCCAGATACCCCGCTGCACGCGCGGCTCCTCGGCCTCGTCGGGCAGGGTCGTGACCTGATCGACGGCGGATTGCACGTCATCGGCGGCGCGCCCCATGTCCCAGCCCGGCTCGAACTCCAGCCGGATCGAGGCGCGGCCCTCACGGCTGGAGGACGAGGACGTGGCCACCCCCTCCACCGCAAGCAGCGCAGGCTCCAGCACCTGCACGATGGCGTTGTCCACGTCTTCGGCGCCCGCCCCCTGCCAGACCACGCTGACCGTGACATCATCGACGACCACATCGGGAAAGAACTGCGCGCGCATGTTGGGCGCGGCGAACAGCCCCGCCACCACCATCAGCACCAGCAGCAGGTTCGCCGCCGTCCGGTGCCGGGTGAAATAGGACAGGATGCCGCCTGCCACCGGGTGAATGCCGCGCGCCACCGGCCTCAGCCCCCGATCCGCTGTTCAAGACGCTGCACCACCGCGGCCGGCACCTTCTCGGCCTGCAACTGCGTCAGCAGGCGATTGCGCATCTCGGCGGGCATCCGGGTATTGCCCTCGACAAAGGCCACCAGCCGGGCGCGCCGCTCGGCGCGTCAGTTCCAGCAGATCGGCCGCAGGCGCGGCCCGCGCCTCCTCCCCCGCCGCGTCGCCCGCTGCGTCGCCAGCGGCGCGCAAGGGGCGCACACCGATCCCCGCGCCCAGCAGCGGCGAGCGTTCGACCACCACCTCGCGGCCCTCCAGCCCGTCGCCCTGCACCAGAATGTCATTGCCCTGACGGCGCATCAGCGTGACGGGCAGCACCTCCAGCCGGTCGCCCTCGCCCAGCACCAGCACCGTGCCGCTGCTGTCCATCGCCGACCCCGGCAGGCGGATCACCTGCGCCAGCGGCGGCTCCTCCACCTCGACCGTGACGAAATCGCCCGGTTTCAGCCCGGCGGGATCGTCGAGCGCGGCATAGATCAGACGGCCCGATTGCCCCTCGGCCACGGCGGCGCTGTCACGGCTCAACACACCGCCACGCACCATGTCCATGCCGAAGACATCCAGCCGCACCCGCACCGGCAGATCGGCCAGCCGCCCCGCATCATCCAGAAGCCGCGCATATTGCGCGGTCGAGACGCGAAAGGCCACGTCCAGACGGTCCGGGTCGATCAACTGCCCCAACTGCTCATTGGCCGCGACCCGCCGCCCCTCGACCAGCGTGACCCCGCTCAACACGCCCGAGAATCGCGCGCGGATCACCGTATCCTCCAGCCGCCGCTCCGCCTCGGCCAGCGCGATACGGGCGCGGTCCTGCCCCGTGGCCGACTGGGCCAGCCGCGCCTCGGCCTGCGCGATGGCCTGCCGGCGGGTCAGGATCGCCTGACGCGCGGCGCTCGCGGCCAGTTCGGCGGTCTCCACCGCCGCATCCGACCCGATCCCGCGCGCCGCGATATCGCGCTGACGCAGGGCGGCGCGCTCACGCAGCGCGGCCTGTTCCTCGGCGGCCAGCAACTCGTCGCGCGCCAGTTCCAGTGCGCGCGCGGCATCGCGGGCCTCGGCCGCGGCATCGCTCAGATCACTCTGCGCCCGCGCCAGCGCCGCCTCTGCATCGGCCGGGTCGATCCGCAGCAGAACCTGCCCCTCGGACACGCTGCCACCCTCGACGAACGATGGCGCCAGTTCCAGAACCGTCCCGCCCACGGCGGCGCGGATTTCCAGCGTGCGACGGCTTTCGACCTGCCCGAAGGCGGTCAGCACCGGCGTCACCGTCGCCGCATCGGCAGCAACCACATTGACCGAGAAAAGCCGCTCCTGCACGGCCGGCATCCGCGCCTCGCGCGACAGACGGTCCTGCACGGCACCACGGATGGTCTGCCCGGCCATGATCAACAGGGCCAGTGTCAGGGACAGCAGGAAAAGCCCGGTCAGGCTCTGGCGCAGAAACCGCATCGTCTTCGTTCCTTGGCTACGGCGGGGCTGACCCCGGCGTCAGAGCCTAGCGGGCGGGCAGGATTTGCCAAGCCACAAGGCCGTTACGCATCTCGAACGCGCGACGGGATCATTTCCGTCGCTTGTGTTCCTCAAGACGCGGAAAGATTTCGACAAAGTTGCAGGGGCGGTGCCGGTAATCCAGTTGCAGCGCCAATATCTCGTCCCAGGCATCGCGGCAGGCACCGGGGCTGCCGGGCAGCGCAAACAGATAAGTCCCCCCCGCCACGCCCGCCGTGGCGCGGCTCTGCACGGCGCTGGTGCCGATCTTCTGCATCGACACGATGGTGAAGACGGTGCCGAAGGCGTCGATCTCCTTTTCATAGACATCGCGATGCGCCTCGACCGTCACATCGCGCCCGGTCAGGCCCGTGCCACCCGTGGAAATGATCACATCTATTGCAGGATCAGCGATCCAATCGCGCAATTGTTGCGCAATATCGGCGCGCTCATCGCGGATAATTGCGCGCGCCGCCAGAACATGCCCGGCATCCGTCAACCGCTGCACCAGCGTGTCGCCGGACCGGTCATCCGCCGCCTCGCGCGTATCGGACACCGTCAGGACCGCGATCCTGACCGGGACGAAATCCTTGCTCTCGTCAATTCGGGACATGGGTCATCCTTTCTGCATCAAAGCCAGCCGCAGGGCGAGGCCGGTGAATATCCCCGCGCTGATCCACCCCAGCATCCGGGCCAGCCGAGGGTTACCCGCCAACCGCCCCGCCGCCCCTGCGGCAAAGACGCCCACCGCGCCATTGATGACGAACCCGCCCAGCGACAGCACCGCGCCATAGATCAGGAACTGCCCCAGCACCGCGCCGCGCGCGGGGTCCACGAATTGCGGCACGAAGGCCAGCACGAAGAGGATCACCTTGGGATTGGTCAGGTTCACCACCAGCCCTTGGCCAAAGGCACGAACGGCCGCACGGGGCCGGACCTTGCGCGCCTCGGCCATCCCGATGGGACCCGCGCGCAGCGCCTGCACGGCCAGCGTCAGCAGATAGGCGACACCGATCCAGCGGATCACATCCAGCGCGCCGGGCATGGCGGCGATCAGGGCGCTCAGGCCCAGACCGGCAATCGCCGCATGGCAAAGACCACCCACCGCAATGCCACCGCTGGCCGCGATCGCGGCGCGCGGCCCCGCGCGCAGACCCTGGCCAAGGCAGAACATCATGTCCGCCCCCGGCGTCAGGTTCAGCGCCAGCGCGGCAGGCAGAAAGGCCAGCAAGACCCAGGGATCGACGATCACCGCGCGCCTCGCAACCTGTCCTGTATCGCCAGCAGATCGGCCCAGGCCTCGCGCTTGGCCGCCGGGTTGCGCAGCAGATAGGCCGGGTGCGTCATCGGCATCACCGGCAGGCCCGCCGCCTCGGCCCATTGGCCGCGCAGACGCAGGATTCCCTTGCGCTGCAACAGCGCCTCACAGGCCGCATTGCCCATCAGGACAAGAACCTCGGGCCGGGCCAGCGCGATATGCCGCTCCAGAAAGGGGCGCATCATGGCGATCTCGGCCGACTTCGGGATCGCGGTTCTGCGGCGGCCGCCAGGGCAGCACATTGGTGATATAGACCGCCTGCCCGGTCTCGGTCGCATCCCGCGCAAGGCCGATGGCGGCCAGCATCCGGTCCAGCAACTGCCCGGCCTGCCCCACAAAGGGACGGCCCTCCAGATCCTCCTCGCGCCCCGGCGCCTCGCCCACGATCATCACGCGCGCGCCCGGCACACCATCCGCAAAGACGAAATTCCGCGCCCCGCGCTTCAGGTCGCAATGATCGAACCCTTCCAGCGCCGCGCGCAAGGCAGGCAGATCAGCGGCCCCCGCCGCCGCGCGCCGCGCCTCGGCCACGGTATCGACCTGCACCATCGGCACGATCTGCGGCCGCGCGGGTTCCGCCGCCTGCGGGGCAGCGGGCGCCTTGCGCACCGAAACCGGCGCGGCATCGGGCAGGTCATAGCGATTGACCGGGCTGTCCTGAATGCACTCATCCGCGCCCAGCTCGATCTGCCATTCCAGAAGCGCCCGCGCGCTGCGATGATCCAGTTCCGATTCCATGTCCGCCACCCTATCCCGCCCCGCGCCGGATGCGAAAGCGCGCGCCGCATCCTTGCCCCGCGACCCGGCAGCTTTCTATAAGCAGGCAGCAGCCGACGGAGGTCCGCATGAGTTTCGCCCAAAGACACCTGCTGGGGATCGAACCGCTGGCCCCGTCCGACATCACCACATTGCTGGATCTGGCCGATCAATATGTCGACCTGAACCGCCGCGATGTGAAACACGGCGATGTGCTGGCGGGCCTGACCCAGATCAACATGTTCTTCGAAAACTCGACCCGCACCCAGGCCAGTTTCGAACTGGCGGGCAAGCGGCTGGGCGCGGATGTGATGAACATGTCGATGCAGGCCATCGTCGATCAAGAAGGGCGAGACGCTGATCGACACGGCGCATGACGCTGAACGCCATGCACCCCGATCTGCTGGTCGTGCGCCATCCCGCATTCCGGCGCGGTCGATCTGCTGGCGCAAAAGGTCAACTGCGCCGTGCTGAACGCGGGCGACGGGCGGCACGAACACCCGACGCAGGCCCTGCTGGACGCGCTGACGATCCGCCGCGCCAAGGGGCGGCTGCACCGCCTGAACATCGCGATCTGCGGCGACATCGCCCACAGCCGCGTGGCGCGCTCGCAACATCATCCTGCTGGGCAAGATGGAAAACCGCATCCGCCTGATCGGCCCGCCCACCCTGATGCCCGCCGGGCATCGGCGACTTCGGCGTCGAGGTCTATCGACGACATGCGCGCAGGGCCTGCAGGACGTGGACGTGGTGATGATGCTGCGCCTGCAGAAAGAACGCATGGACGGCGGCTTCATCCCGTCCGAACGCGAATATTACCACCGCTACGGGCTGGACGCGGAAAAGCTGGCCCATGCCAAGCCCGACGCCATCGTCATGCACCCCGGCCCGATGAACCGCGGGGTCGAGATCGACGGCGACGCTGGCCGATGACATCAACCGCTCGGTCATTCAGGAACAGGTGGAAATGGGCGTCGCCGTGCGCATGGCCGCGATGGACCTGCTGGCGCGCAACCTGCGCGCGGCGCGCGGCCGCGTGACCGACGGGATCATGGTGTGACGGCCAGACTGATCATCCCGGCCGAGGAGCATGGCACCGTCCGCCTCTTCGCCGTCAACCTGCCCGAGGCAGAGGTCGCCGCGATGCTGCGCGACGCGCCAACCCTCGGCACGGCCCTGACAACGGGCGAACTGCCCCAAGTCCCCGCCGCAGCCGATCTTCTGGGCCACCCCGACCTCGACACCCGGCATACCGAGCTGTTCGCGATCCGCGACCTGACGGGGCTGGGCCTGATCGGCTATCTGACCGAAGGCCTGGGGCTGGAGGAATCCGAGATCGCCCCCGACCGCGCCCGCCTCGCGGCGCTGGAGGGTTACGTGCTGATCGTGCTGTCCCGCGCCTTTGGCGGGCAGGCCGCCACGCTCGACGTGCCGCCCGCCCTGACCCTGATCGGCACCTACCGCGACAAGACCGCCCCGGTGCTGTTCGAGCCGCTGCCCGGCCTTGCAAGCCTGGGCGAACTGACCGGCGTGGACCTGCCCGAGGACAAGGCCGCGAAGGCCCGCCTCCTGCGGCTGGCGGCGCTCAGCGCGCTGCTCCTGATGCTGCTGGCGATTGCGCTGGTGGCGATCATCGGAGGTACGGAATGAACAATTCGATGATCCCCGCGATGACGCCCACCACGACGCTGGAACCGGGCGAGGCGGTGCAGCACAGCTTCACCCCCGACCGCGCGACCTACTGGCGCGATCACGCCTGGATGGCCGCCGCCGCAATGGGCATCGGCATGGCGATCCTCTGGGTTATGGGCAATCCCCATGTCTGGACCGGCGCGGTCGGCGGCCTCGCCGCCATCGCCATCCGCGCCTTCTACATCGCCTCGGACGAACTCGCCGCCCGCTGGGACCTCACCGACCGCCGCCTGCTGGGACCGGGAGGCCGCGCGGTGCCGCTGGGGCAAATCAAGGCGCTGAACAAACTGGGCTCGGCCGTGCAGGTCATCACCCATGGCGGCGACAAGCACCTCATCAAGTATCAGGCCGACAGCACCGCCACCCGCACGCAGATCGAGCGCGCGATGGCCGGGGGCCGCGGCTGAGACCCAAGGGATTAACCTTCGACGACCATCATCGTCGCCCCGCATGTCCAGTTGCGCGGCGCCAACTTGCAACTTGGGCACACAGGCTGCACACAGGCGAACCAACAGAGCACAAAAGGTCACTGCGATGAGCAGCTTTGCGAACAGGATGGTCGGCCTTCTGCTTTGCGCGATCACAGTGCTTGTCGTTTGCAGGGAATGGGGCATCGCCGACTGGACGCAACCAGCCAAACCTTGGCTGGTCCTTCTGCTTGTTTCGATCCTGTTTTTCCAGGTGCGATTGTCCCGCAAGGCCTTTGTCGCCGTGGCCCTGCTGATCGGCATCGCGCTGTTTGCCACAGACCCTGACTGGCGCGGAATCCTGATCCGCGGCCTTGAAACCTCGGCCTTCATCGGCGCTTTCTTTACCGCGCTGTCGACGCTGCGCACCGTGGCGCAGACCTCTCCGGCGATCCAGCGGGCCGGAACCTTTCTCGCGGGTCAGCCCCCTGGTAGGCGCTATGCGGCACTGACCCTGGGCGGCCAGGCCTTTGCCTTGCTGCTGAACTACGGGGCCCTTCAACTGCTTGGAACGCTGGCGACAACCAATGCAAACGCCGAACCCAATCCCGAGATCCGCGGGCACCGCATGCGGCGGATGCTGCTGGCGATCCAGCGTGGCTTTGTCTCAAGCCTGCCATGGTCGCCGCTATCCTTTGCGGTGGCGATCACGATCAGCGTCATTCCCGGTGCCGACTGGGGCAAGGCCCTCGTTCCGGGGTTGGTGACATCGGTCCTGCTGGCGGGGATCGGCTGGTTGCTCGACACGATATTCAAGCCGCGCCTGACCGTCACACCCGTCCGCAGTGCGCCGGTGGGCACCTGGGCCACGATGTTGCCACTGGCGGGGTTGTTGGCGGTTCTGCTTGTCGGCGTGGTGAGCTTGAGCGCGCTGACGCAGGTTCGGGTCGTGGGCATTGTCGCCGTGCTGGTGCCTTGCATCGCGGTTGTCTGGATGCTTCTTCAGCATTGGGGCGAAAATCCCGTCTCCACCACGCGGACCCGCATCAAGACCTATGTGCTGCAAGAGCTTCCGGGCTATCGTGGCGAACTGACCTTGCTGATGATGGCGGGTTTCATCGGCACGGCAGGCTCGCAACTGTTTGCTCCCATGGTGCAGGCGACGGGGTTCGATCCGTCTTACCTGCCGTCTTGGGTCATCCTGCTTCTGTTGGTCTGGATCATCCCCTTGGGCGGACAGATCGGCATGAACCCGATCCTCGCCGTCACGCTGATCGCGCCGCTCATCCCCGCAGCCGCAGACCTTGGGGTGCAGCCGACAGCGCTCGTGGTCGCGATCACCTCGGGATGGGCGCTGAGCGGCGCAAGCTCGCCCTTTACGGCGACGACCCTGCTGATCGGCTCATTCGGCGGCATCAGCGCCACCCGCGTCGGGCTGGTATGGAATGGTGCCTATACGCTGATCTGCGGCCTTGTCCTGTCGATCTGGGTTGTTTCATTCGCCTATCTGTTCTGATCGCGCCAGTTCGGGGGCAAAAAGCCAAGAAAAGCAGGGATATCCGACATCAGGCCAGCCACACGCTGCACAAAGCACGAAGGTCCGCGCGATGCGCGGCAGAACACAGACAGGCCACAAAACGGCCAATGATCGGGGGTATCGCTCACCCTGTTCCGCACTGGCAGGAGTTGAGGATTGCCCGAACCAGAACACGAGGACTGGACCGCCTATCTCGGGGCTGGCGAAGAGCTGCTCTGGACCGGCAGACCCGAAGCCGATCGCCGTCTGCGCTGGCAGCAGATCGGCGTGGCGGTCTTTGGTGCGCCCTTTCTGATCGTCGGGGCCGGATTGTGCCTGACCTCGCTCTGGGGGATCGTGTCGGGACAGGCCGACAGCCTGTGGAAGGTCGGATTGGCCCTGTTCCTGATCCTGTTTTCCCTTCCCTTCGCGGCGGCAGGGATATTCCTTGTGGCCGTTCCCTCCCTGAAAGCGCGCTATGCCCCCCGCTACGTCCGCTATGCGCTGAGCACGCAGCGCGCCTATATCGCGGAAAGCTGGTGGTCGCGGCAGATGAAAACCTATCCGATCCTGCCCCGCGCGCGGGTCGATCTGCTCCACGACGGTCTTGATACGGTCGTTCTGCACTACGGCGCCGAGCGGGACTCGGACGGTGATCCGGTCACGGTCACGGCCCGGTTCGAACAACTGGCCGATGGACAGCGCCTTTATCATCTGATCCGGCAGATACAGTCCGGCGCGCATGGCTGAGACAGGCGACCCCGCGCGCAGCCGCCCGTGCCACCGGCTGGCGGTGCGTGGCTGGCGGTGCGTGGCTGGTGGCTGGTGGACCCCGGCTTTTCCTCTGGCCTTGACGCGCGACAACGCTCTCAACGCCTCCATTCGTTAAAATTTCCCTAACACGCGCCGCCAACCCATTGAAATCGCTTGTCTCGGCATTTGTCCCATCGTGGGACATGGCCAGGACGCGCCCCCGTTATCCCGCTGGACCGGACGGGCGGTGCAGGGTAAGACGACCCTGACGCCACAGACCGGGGGGCCGCATGACCACCACGCTTTTCCACAACGCCCGCCTCATCGACCCGGACGCCGGGACAGTCTCGCCGGGCTCGCTGCTGATCGTGGACGGGCGGATCGCCGCGATGGGTGCCGAAGTGGCCGTGCCCGAGGGCGCGCAGGTGATCGACGCACGCGGCGCCTGTCTGGCCCCCGGCATCGTCGATATCGGCGTGAAGGTCTGCGAACCCGGCGAGCGGCACAAGGAATCCTTTCGCTCCGCCGGTCTGGCCGCAGCCGCAGGCGGCGTCACCACCATCGTGACCCGCCCCGACACCACCCCCGCCATCGACAGCCCCGAAACGCTGGAATTCGTCACCCGCCGCGCCAACGAGGCCGCCCCCGTCCGCGTCCTGCCCATGGCCGCCCTGACCAAGGGCCGCGAAGGCCGCGAGATGACCGAGATCGGCTTCCTGCTGGACGCAGGCGCCGTCGCCTTCAGCGATTGCGATCATGTGGTGCGCAACACCAAGGTCCTGTCGCGCGCGCTGACCTATGCCCGCAGCTTGGGCGCGCTGGTGATCGGCCACCCGCAGGATCCCGGCCTGTCCGAAGGGGCCTGCGCCACCAGCGGCAAGTTCGCCAGCCTGCGCGGCCTGCCCGCCGTATCGCCCATGGCCGAACGCATGGGGCTGGACCGCGACATCGCCCTGCTGGAGATGACCGGCGCGCGCTATCACGCGGACCAGATCACCACCGCCCGCGCCCTGCCCGCCCTGATGCGCGCCAAGCGCAACGGGCTGGACATCACCGCCGGCACCTCGATCCACCATCTGACGCTGAACGACATGGACGTGGCCGACTACCGCACCTTCTTCAAGGTCAAGCCGCCGCTGCGCGCCGAGGATGACCGGCTGGCCGTCGTCGAGGCGCTGCGCGACGGGGTGATCGACATCATCAGTTCGATGCACACGCCCCAGGACGAGGAAAGCAAGCGCCTGCCCTTCGAGGAGGCGGCCTCGGGCGCGGTCGGGCTCGAGACCCTGCTGCCCGCCGCGCTGCGGCTCTACCATGCGGGCGAGTTGACCCTGCCGCAGCTGTTCCGCGCGCTGGCGCTGAACCCGGCCAACCGGCTGGGCCTGCCGCAGGGGCGGCTGGCTGTCGGCGCACCCGCCGATCTGGTGCTGTTCGATCCCGATGCGCCCTTCGTGCTGGACCGGTTCAGCCTGCGCTCGAAATCCAAGAACACACCGTTTGACGGGGCGCGGTTGCAAGGCAAGGTGCGCGCGACCTATGTGAATGGCACCTGCGTTTTTGGAGACATGTGATGCCTCTGATCGAAACATCCCCGACGCTGCTGATCCTGTGGGCCGTGATCGGCTATCTGCTGGGGTCGGTCCCCTTCGGCATGGTGCTGACCCGTGCGATGGGACTTGGCAATCTGCGCGATATCGGTTCGGGCAATATCGGCGCGACCAATGTGCTGCGGACCGGCAACAAGAAGGCCGCGGCGCTGACCCTGTTGCTGGACGGGGCCAAGGGCGCGGTCGCGGTGCTGCTGGCGCGCGCCCTGGCGGGCGAGGATGCGGCACAGCTGGCCGGTCTGATGGCCATGCTGGGGCATTGCTATCCGGTCTGGCTGCGCTTCAAGGGCGGCAAGGGCGTGGCCACCTTTATCGGGCTGGTGCTGGCGCTGGCCTGGCCCGTGGGTCTGGCGGTCTGCGCGACCTGGCTGGTCATGGCGGCGGTTGCCCGCATCTCGTCGCTGGCGGCACTGGCGGCGGCGGCGATATCGACCTTCTGGATGGTGCTTCTGGGTGAGGGTCAGACGCTGATCCTTGGCGTGGTGCTGACGCTGCTGATCTTCTGGCGGCACCGTGCCAATATCAAGCGTCTGAATGCCGGCACCGAGCCGAAGATCGGACAGAAGTAGTCAGCGCGGAGGGCCGAAGCCCCCCGGATCAATAGCTGTATTCGGCGTAGATCCGGCTGAGGTCGCCGTTCCATTCGCCGTGATACTTGTCGAGCAGTTCATCGGCCGGGGTCTTGCCCGTCTCGATGCTGTCCTTGAGCGCATTGAGGAAATGCGTCTCGTCCGGCACGAGGCCGCCTGCGCCGGGCCGCGCACGCGCCTTGAGGCCCGCCTCGGACAGGGCCAGCACGTCGCGCGCCAGATCGTGCATGGAGATATCGCCCACGCGGGCCTGCAGCCCGTCCACGCTGGCGGCCACGCGCAGACCCTCGCGGGTTTCGGCGTCCCAGCCCTTGACGATGTCCCAGGCCCCGTCCAGCGCGGACTGGTCATACATCAGCCCGACCCAGAAGGCGGGCAGCGCGCAAAGCCTGCGCCACGGGCCGCCGTCGGCACCGCGCATCTCCATGTATTTCTTGATCCGCGCCTCGGGGAAGGCGGTGGTCAGATGATCGGCCCAATCGCTGAGCGTCGGTGTCTCACCGGGCAGCGCGGGCAGCTTGCCGGCCATGAAGTCGCGGAAGGACATGCCCAGCGCGTTGATATACTGACCGTCGCGATAGACGAAATACATCGGCACATCGAGCGCGTATTCGACATAGCGTTCAAAGCCCATCCCGTCCTCGAACACGAAGGGCAGCATCCCGGTGCGCGCGGGGTCCAGATGACGCCAGACGCGGGCGCGCCAGCTTTTGTGGCCGTTCGGCTTGCCCTCGAAGAAGGGCGAGTTGGCGAAAAGCGCGGTGGCGACGGGTTGCAGCGCGATGGCCACGCGCAGTTTCTTGACCATGTCCGCCTCGGAGGCGAAATCGAGGTTGACCTGCACGGTGCAGGTGCGCCGCATCATCGTCTGACCGCTGGTGCCCACGCTTTGCATGTAGCTGTCCATCAGGCGGTAGCGTCCCTTGGGCATCAGGGGCATCTGGTCATGGGTCCAGATCGGCGCCGCGCCCAGACCGATGAAGCCGACACCGACCTTGTCGGCCACGTCCTTGACCTCGCGCAGGTGCTGGTTCACCTCGTCGCAGGTCTCGTGGATGGTATCGAGTGCCGCGCCGGAGAGTTCCAGCTGTCCGCCCGGTTCGAGGCTGACATTGGCGCCGTCCTTGACCAGACCGATCAGCTTGCCCGCCTCTTCGACCGGGGCCCAGCCATGGGCGTCGCGCAGCCCTGTGAGCACCGCCAGAACCGACCGGGGGCCGTCATAGGGGATCGGCAGAAGCGTGTCCTTGCAATAGCCGAACTTCTCGTGCTCGGTTCCGATGCGCCAGTCGGATTTGGGTTTGCAGCCCGACGCCAGATATTCGGCCAGTTGGGAATGATGCTCGATCGGCCCGCCGCCGGACTGAGGGATGGACATGCTGGGCTCTCCGAATTCTGTGCGCGTCTGTTCAGGGGGCAGAAGTGCCGCGTCAACGCGGCAGTGTCAATCGCGCAGGCGGTGCATCGCGTTGCCAGATCACGGCGATGTGCGCACCACCCGGACGCATCTGGGACAAGAGCCGTTCGGTGCTGAGGCCCGGAAGAGAGGCAAAGACATCGAACAGCGCCTCGGCATTTTCGGCGGTCACGGGGATCGCCAGCATCGGCTGACCGGCCTGGTGCAGATGCCAATGGGCGGGCGTGCCGGTGTGATCGACCTCCAGCCGGTCAAGCTCGGACAGGGCGACGACACCGCCGGTGAGCGGGCCGAAATAGGCCACCTGCCCTTCGGTGATGCTGACCACGCCCGGCCCGCCGCGCCCGGTGACAAAGCGCAGGCGCTGCACGCCGGTGAAGGCGAGGGCCAGCCCCGCTGCCAGCACCGGCCAGCCGATCCAGCCCAGAAGGCCGGGGCTGGCCAGGACCCACCACAGGCCCAGAAGGGCCACGGCCGCGCCGGTCATGACACCGCGCCAGCGTTGCAGAAGGCGCATGCGCCTCGGGCCGCACGAAGCTCATGACGCGTGCCTGCGCCCAATCGCCCAATGTGGATCTGCCAGAGCGTCAGTGCGGCCACGGCGGCGGTATCGGCGCGCAGGATGCGGGGGCCAAGGCTGACCGGATGGGCGAAGGGCAGGCCGTGCAGACGGGCGCGCTCGGCCGGGGAGAAGCCGCCCTCGGGGCCGATCAGGATCGCCCATGGCCGGGGCGGGGCGGCGGGGTCGCGCCCCGGAAGGGCCGAGGACCTGCCACCGACCTGTCCGCCGTCGGCAAAACCCTCGTCGCAGAACATGAGCTGCCGCCCGGCGGGCCAGTCGGCCAGCAAGCGATCCAGCCGGATCAGGTCCGCCACCTCGGGGACATAGGTGCCGCCGCATTGCTCGGCCGCTTCGACCGCATGGGCTTGCAGCCGGTCCTGGCGGATACGCTCGGCATTGGTGAAGTCGGTCTGCACCGGCACGATCCGGGCCGCCCCCATTTCGGCGGCTTTTTCCACGATGAAATCGGTGCGCGCCTTCTTGATCGGCGCAAAGAGCAGCCACAGATCGGGTGGCATCCGCAGGGGCCGCGTCTGCGCCTCGCATTCCAGCAGGCCGCCGCGTTTGCCCGCCTCGGCCACGCGGGCCAGCCATTCGCCGTCGCGCCCGTTGAACAGGAGCACCCCGCCCCCCGCCGACAGCCGCATCACACCGAAGAGGTAATGCGCCTGATCGCGGTCCAGAGGAACGGTTTGCCCCGCGCCCAGCGGTTGGTCTACATAGAGGCGGATTTTCGCATCAGTCATGAGGCAGACCATATGACCGCGCAGGATGAGATGCCAGAGGGCAGCACAACGCCGACAGGACAGGTGGCCGACGCGGTGCGCGGCAACTGGGTGGACCGGCTGGCACCGCCTGCGACACGGCCCTATCTGCGCCTGAGCCGCGCGGACCGGCCCATCGGGACATGGCTGTTGCTGCTGCCCTGCTGGTGGGGGCTGACGCTGGCGATCCTGCATGACGGGCAGGCGCGGCTGTTCGATCTGTGGATCTTTGCGGGCTGCGCGCTGGGGGCGTTCCTGATGCGCGGCGCGGGCTGCACATGGAACGACATCACCGACCGCGACTTCGACGGGGCCGTGGCGCGGACCCGGTCGCGCCCCATCCCGTCGGGACAGGTGACAGCGAAACAGGCGGCGGGATGGATGATCGCGCAGGCGCTGATCGCCTTTTGCATCCTGCTGACCTTCAACACCGCAGCGATCGTGCTGGGAATCATCGCCTTGGCTCCGGTCGCCATCTATCCCTTTGCCAAGCGCTTCACCTGGTGGCCGCAGGTGTTTCTGGGGCTGGCGTTCAACTGGGGCGCGCTGCTGGCGTGGACGGCACATACCGGCAGTCTGGGCTGGCCTGCGGTGATCCTTTATGTCGCGGGGATCGCCTGGACGCTGTTCTACGACACGATCTATGCCCATCAGGATACCGAGGATGACGCGCTGATCGGCGTCAAATCCACCGCGCGGCTGTTCGGAGAGGCCAGTCCCCAATGGCTGACCATGTTCATGTATGCCACCACGGCGCTGATGGTGCTGGCCGTGCTGACGGCGACACGTGCGGCGGGGGCGGAGATCCTGCCCACCGTCATCGCGCTGGGGGGGCCGCTGGCGATGCTGGCGCATATGCGCTGGCAGCTGGCGCGATTCGATCCCGCCGACATGGGCGGCCTCTTGCGGTTGTTCCGCTCCAACCGGGATGCCGGCCTTCTGCCCATGCTGTTTTTCGCCGGTGCGGCGCTGGTGTGATTGCACCTGCGACCGTCGCGCCCTAAGACAGGACATCCGGCCACCACCTTTTGGGGTTTCATGCGCCTTTCCGCCATCGCCATCGTGACGCTGACTTTCTTTGCCGCCGCAGGGGTTTGCCTTGTCGCGGCCGGATTTGCCGTAAGGGCGATCGAGGACAATTCCGAATACGGGGTCCGTCTGGCGCTGGACGAGAATGACCTGCCATGGGCCGAAGTGCAGGCCAATGGGTTGCAGGTCCTGTTGACCGGCACCGCCCCCACCGAGGCGGTGCGGTTCAAGGCGCTGTCCACGGCAGGTGGCGTGGTGGATGCGGCCCGCGTGATCGACGGGATGGAGATCAAGGACAGCGGCAGCATCGAGCCGCCGCGGTTCTCGGTCGAAATCCTGCGGAACGAGAGCGGTATTTCCCTGATCGGGCTGGTGCCCGCAGCCACCGACCGCGACGCCCTGCTGGAGCGGCTGGCGCCGATTGCGGCTGGCGGAACCGTGACCGACCTGCTGGAGACCGCCGATTATCCGATGCCCGACCAATGGGACCGGGCGCTGTCATTCGGCATCCGCGCGCTGGAAACGATGCCGCGGTCCAAGGTGTCGATTTCGGCGGACCGGATCGCGATCACCGCCATGACCGACAGCGCCGAGGAACGTCGCAGGCTCGAGGTGGATCTGGCACGCCGGGTCCCGACTGGCGTGCGGCTGGCGCTGGACATCTCGTCCCCGCGCCCGGTGATCACGCCGTTCAACCTGCGATTCCTGATCAGTGACGGCAAGGGCCGATTCGACGCCTGCTCGGCGGACAGCGAAGAGGCGCAGGCCCGCATTCTGGCCGCCGCCCGCGCGGCCGGGATGGAGGGCAAGGGCACCTGCACCATCGGTCTGGGCGTGCCATCGCCCAATTGGGGGCGGGCGGTCGAGCAGTCCATCGCCGCGCTGGCCCAGATCGGCAGCGGTTCGGTGACCTTCACGGATGCCGATATCACGCTTCTGGCCGAAGAAGGCACCGACCAGGCGTTGTTCGACCGCGTGGTGGGCGAGCTGGAAAGCCGGCTTCCCGACGTCTTTGCCCTGACCGCCGTGCTGCCCGCGCCGGAAGTCGCAGAAGGTGGCGGACAGGTCGAGTTCACGGCCACACTGACAGAGGAAGGCAAGGTGCAGCTGCGCGGCCGGATCGGCGACGATACCAGCCGCAGCATCATGGAAACCTATGCCAAGGCGCGTTTCGGGTCGGATGACGTGCTGTCCGCCGTGCGCAGCGACGAGGCCCTGACCGAGGAGTGGACCGTGCGGGTTCTGGCCGGGCTCGAGGCGCTGTCGCGCCTGTCGACCGGCTCTGCCACCGTCACGCCCGAGACCTTCTCGGTGACCGGGACCACCGGCAATGACCGCGCCAGCGCGCAGATCGCGGCCCTTCTGGCGGAAAAGCTGGGCGAGACCGCGGATTTCGCCATCAATGTGACCTATAACGAGGCGCTTGACCCCGCATCCGCCATCCCGTCGCCGGAGGAATGCATCCGCAGGATCAATGCGATCCTGTCCACGCGCAAGATCAACTTCGAACCCGGCTCGGACACACCGGATGCCGCAGCGGGCGGGATCATCAGCGACATCGCCGATATCCTCAAGGAATGCGGCGAGCTGCCGCTGGAGATCAGTGGGCATACCGACAGCCAGGGCCGTGTCGAGATGAACCAGCGTCTTTCCGAGGCCCGTGCGATGGCCGTTCTGAACGAGTTGCGCAACCGCCGGGTGCTGACATCATCCATCACGGCGGTCGGCTATGGTGTGGACCAGCCCATCGCCGACAATGGAACCGAAGAAGGGCGCGAGGCCAACCGGCGGATCGAATTCCGTCTGGTCACCGCCACGCCAGAAGATGCCGGGACGGCTGCCGAAGGGGTTGCGCAGGACGGCCAAACCCCGCAGGAAGGTGAGGCGGCCCCGGAAGCAGGCAGCGGGGACGCCACGGCACCGGACGGCGAACAGGAAGAGACAGGCGAGTGAACAGAACCGAATTCATCATCGCGACAGCGGTCATCCTGTTTGTCGCCTTCAGCCTGGGCTGGTTCGCCAACTGGCTGATCCACCGTTTCACCCGCGTATCCAAGGCCGATATCGGCGAGTTGGAAAAGATGGCGCAGGAACTGCACGAAGCCGAGGAAACGCGCGACCAGGCGATCACCTACATGCAGCAGCGCGAGGCCGAGCTGAGCAATCAGCTTGCCCAGACCGAGGCGGAATTGTCCGCCACGATGGAAGGGCTGCGCGAGGCCCGGCACGAGGCCGAGGAAATGCGCGCCTATATCGAGAAGATGAGTCAGCGCTGAGACCGGGCAAAGCCCGGTTCAGCCCGTTTGCTGGATCAGGAATTCGGTCTCGAAAGCGCCCAGCAAGGCTGCGACATCCGCTGCGATCTGTGCGGGGTCGGCTTCCGGAAAAGCCTCGGACAGCGTCGCGGCGATATCCGCGCCGGTGACCGGCTCCTCGAGCAGGGTCCAGATCGCGCGGGCCACCATGTTCAGGTGGAAATAGCTGTATTCTGTCGCGTGCCAGAGAAACAGATCCTCCTGCACCGCGCGCACGGCCACGCAGGGGCTGCGGCTGTAGCGTTGCAGCAGGCTGGCCGGCGGATGCACCACGGGTTCGATCTGCGCGGGCAAGGGCGGGGCCAGGGTCACATCCGGCGCAGGCAGGCTGTCCGCGCCAAAGGCCCGGCGCAGCAGATCGACCGCATCCTCCAGATCGCTGTAGACCATCTTGAGGCACAACAGCCGTTCCGCCATGCGCGTGACCTGATCGAAATGCTCTGTCCCCTCGCCGGGGGCCGAGATGTTCTGGCGCACCAGATGCTGCACGGCCTCGGTCGGTTCCATCCGGTGCAGTTGCGCGGGCAGATCCGTCCCGCGCGCCAGCACGATGAAGGCGCGGACGCGGCGCGCGGGTGCCATGTGGCGCGACATTGGGACCGCAGAGATATCCGTAGCGGCGGTCGGCCGGTCCCAGATAGGCATCGACATGAGCGCGGAAGGCATCCGTGACGCCTTCGGGCAACGGCAGGCGCAGGCGCGGGGCAAGACCCAGACCGAAGGCCAGCCCATCGTCCAGCACAGGCAGGATATCATCGCAGAAGACGGTCATGTCCGGCTCGGCCGTCAGGCGGGAGATCAGCGTGCTTTTTCCCGCCCGCGCGGGTCCGGTCAGCACGACAAGATGCCCGTTGATCTGCACGGCCCCGCAATGAAGACCAAGACACCCCCGATACTGGTTGCAGAAAGCCTGCGAGATATCCGCGACCACGCCACAGGCCGCGCTGGCGGTCATCAATCCGCGCAGGGGTTCGTCCAGCCATGGCGAATGCAGATCGTAGCGCGCCTTGTCGGCGCGGATCTTCGAGATCTGATGCGGCAGGTCGGCGGCCCCGTCTGTGGGACGCATGGTCACCACATCCGGTGTCCAGCCCGTCATCAGCGCGTTGAGGGCGGACAGGACTTCTGTCGCGTTTTCCAGCACGACGGTGCCGTCCAGACCGGGATACCGCAGGTGCTGCACCGCATCAGGAAGGGCGCGCTTGCCGCGCGCCCCCGCTGTGACCTGCGCGCTGTCGCAGGCCGTCATGTCAGCGTCTTCCGCCGCCCGAAGGGCCGGACGATCCGCTGGGGCCGGACGACCCCGAGGAGCCGGACGAGCCGCCGGAACTGGACGAGCCCGAGGGGCCTGACGGACCGGACGCACCGGACGGGCCCGAACTGCCGGAGCTGGAGCTACCCGGACCCGAACCACCGGGACCCGAACCGCCCGGACCCGAACCACCCGGACCCGAACCACCACCGGAGCCGCCTGCACCGCCACCGGAGCCACCCGCACCACCGCCGGAGCCGCCTGCGCCACCGCCGGAGCCACCGCCCGAGGCATGTGCCGCACCAAGGTGCATCATCACAGGAGCGACATAGACAACGCCGGTTGCCAGACCCAATCGCGCCAGAAGCGCGCGGCGCGACACCAGTGTCTTTGAGTTCTGTTCAGACATGTTTCTTATCCTTTCCACGTATGACACCGCATCATCAGGCGGCCATGCAGATGAAACGCGTGTCACCCGGCCTCTATTCCCCGCTCACCGAAAAAATCTCGGCCGCCGTGCCTTTGCAGTAGCCGGGCGCGGATACCAGCCCGTTGCCGAACACCGGATCAAAGCCCGCCTCGCCCAGATCCTGCGCACAGTCGAGCATCTGGCCGATGGTCCGGTCCAGCGGCGTGGCGGGCTCCCGAAGCCGTTGCACGGCCAGCGCTGCCGTGACGAAGGGCGCGGCATAGGAGGTGCCGGATTTCAACCGCCCCCCCGAGATCGAGGCGGCAGTCCAGATGCCGACACCCGGAGCGGCAAGGCTGATGTAGGGACCCTGATTGGCCTGCCGATAGATCCGCTGACGGTGATCCACGGCCGTCACCGCGATGACATGGGGCCATGCGGCTGGATAGGCCGGTTTGGCACCGGCCCCTCCGTTCCCTGCCGCCCCCACAAGCGCGACAGACTGCGCCGCGGCGCGCTCGGTCACTTCGCGCAGCACGGCGTTCTCCGGGCCGGAGAAGCTCATGTTGATGACGCTGACCCCTTCGGCGACAAGCAGGTCCACCGCTGCCGCCAACGAGAAGGCATCCGCCAGATCGCCCCCGCCATCCCGGTGAAACGCCTCGACCGCGATCAACTCGGCATTGGGCAAGAGACCGGGCACCCGGCTGTCCAGACGCCCCAGAAGCAGCGCCGCGATGGCCGTGCCATGTTGGCGACCCGAGGCGCTGCGGTTTCCCAGATCGGTCTGGAAGACCGTCAGCTTTTGTCCTTTCAGGGATTCATGATCGACGTTGATGCCGGTGTCGATCATCCCGATCCTGGGGGCAAAGGCGCTGGGCCAGCCGGACCAGCCGATCATCTCATGCGAGGCGCAGCTTCCATCGGTGCAGAGGAACTCGTCCGTGGTGTAGAAATGGTTGGCATCGGCCGTCGCATTGGGCAGCAGGTTCGACAACTCGGCACGGGCCTGATCGGTGGTGCGGCCCGGCGGCGGGGCCAGACGCAACAGTTGGCGGTCAAGGGTCGTGCTGCGACGGGATCCGAGCACGCGGTAGCCCAGGGCTTCGGCGGCGGACAGCCCCTGCCCTGCGGGAATGGACACAAGAATTTCAGTCGGCGGCACCGGCGTGCGGCGACGTTGCGCCTGTTGCCGGGCGGCTTGTGACCGGCCGCCACCATCACCGTCCTGCGCCCCCTGACCATCGCCGCGCCCGGCCCCGCTGGGCCCGGAACTGCCGCTGGCCCCCGATGCACCGCTTGCACCACCACTCGCGCCGCCACTTGCGCCGCCGCTGCCCCCACCGCTGCCTCCGCCACCGCCACCGCCACCTCCGCCACTGCCTCCACCCGATGCGCGGGCCATGCCAAGCGCGGTCAGAGCGGGTGTTGCATAGGCCATTGTGCTGGCCAGTCCGATCCGCCGCAGCAGCGCGCGGCGCGCCATGTCGGGACCTTTGGGCTCGGTGGGTTTGGTGGACAAGGCTCGTCTCCTTTTCAGGCGCGGATAGGCAGCAGATGGCGAGATGGTGGCAAAAGTCCCATGTCTCAGGTTCAGGCGTGGCTTGCGGGACCCTGCCGGACCGTTTCTTGACGGGCCGGGCGGGATTTCGCAAAGCTTCGCAAGACGAAAACGAACGTCCTAGGGGAAAATTCCACTGACGGCGAAAAAACGCGCATTTTTCGGATGCCCGCGGGAATACAGGCCGCGCTTCTCTCGTTATGTGTCCAGAGCCGGGTTTGACCGGCGTGTTACAGTAGAAAGTGAGCCCCTTGTCTGACGCGATCCGGAACGAGATGATCCAGATGCTGCCACGGTTGCGCGCCTTTGGCCGCAGCCTGACGGGCACGCAGGATCAGGCTGACGATCTGGTGCAGCAGACGGTGGAAAAGGCGCTGCGCAATATCGAGAGCTATACACCCGGCACCCGCCTGGACAGTTGGCTGTTCCGCATCATGCGCAACACATGGATCGACGGACACCGTGCCCGTCGCCCCACCGTGGCACTGGACGACGTCGAGACCGTGACGCCGCTGATCAGCGAAGACGGGCGCGACGTGACCGAGAACAGGATCTATCTGGCGCAGGTCCGCCGCGCGATGGACAGCCTGCCCGAAGACCAGCGCGTCGTGCTGATGCTGGTCTGTGTGGAAGGGCTGCGCTACCGCGAAGTGGCCGAGGCGCTGGGCATTCCGGAGGGGACAGTCATGAGCCGTCTGTCGCGCGGCAGGCTGGCCCTCGCCGGAGCCTTGAACATGGCCTCAGACACTGCGGCGCCGTTGGCCGGACAGACACAGGGAACAACCCCATGACCCATGAAACCAACATGAATGTGAGCGACGAGATGTTGATGGCCCTTGCCGATGGCGAACTGACCGGACCCGACGCCAGCAAGCTGATGGCGCGCATCAAGGCTGATCCGGATCTGGCCGCGCGCTATGCGCTGTTCACCGGGACGGCTGCGGCGCTGCGACAGGCGATGGACCCCGGACCGGTGCCGGACTACCTGATCTCGACCGTGCTGACGGCCCCCGCCGGAGAGGCAGCGACGCAGCACGCGGCCACGTCCAAGGTCACCCCCCTGCCGCGCAAGGCCGGGGCCACGCCACGGTCTATGGTCTGGCCGATGGCGCTGGCGGCCTCTTTCGCGCTGGCGGTGGGTCTGGGTGGCTTTCTGGCCGGACGCAGCCTTGCCCCCGCCCCTGCCGGACTTGACACAGCCGCCGCGGCGCTGGCCGGGACAGCGACAGGTGGCAGCGTCACGCTGGCGGATGGGAGCATGGCGCGGGCGCTGGGCAGTTTCGACACCGATCTGGGTCTGTGCCGCTTGATCGCGGTGGACGGGGTCGACGGCCATGCCGATCGCGCGGTGGTCTGTCAGGCCGAGGATTCCGCATGGCGCACGGCGCTGTCCGTCACCGAAGGCAGCGCGGGGATGTTCCTGCCCGCGTCGGACATGTCCGTCAGCCTGATCGACGATTTCCTGGACGGCATTGGCGCCGGTGCCGCCATGACGCCGGATGCCGAGGCGCAGGTGCTGGCGCGCTGATCCCCCTCAGCGTACCCTGTGCACAAGACCCCGCGCGTCATGCCCGATGCGCGGGGTCATTCTGTCAGGATCGCGCTGACCTTCAGCGCCCGTTGCAGGCTGCCATCGACCTTGAGCTTGCCGGTCATATAGGCCGTCGCCGGGTTCTGATCCCCCGACAGGATCGCGCGGAACACCTGTTCCGACGCGGCCAGCGTGACATCCGCCGCCGCCTCGGCGTCTGCCTGCCGCGCGCCATCCGCATCGAGCCACACCGCGCCTTCACCAGTGATCACCAGCTTGGCGGTGCCCTGAAGCTGTCCGGCGACACGCGGACCAAGGAAGGTGATGAATTCATCCAGAATGGCGGACATGGCGCGGTCTCCTGTGCGGTGGCAACGGTGAAGTCTGGCGGCATGATCAAGCCGCTGGGCCATGATTTGCCAAGCGCAACCTTGCGTCACCCCTGCGCGTGAACCGGCTTACCAGCGGGTGAGGGCGTCCTCGTCCTCGTCCTTGGCGGCGACCCAGCCTTCGCCATCCGCGCCCTGTTCCTTCTTCCAGAAGGGCGCGCGGGACTTGAGGTAGTCCATGAGGTATTCGGCCGCCTCGAAAGCATCCTTGCGGTGTCGCGCGGCGGTGGCGACCATCATGATCTGTTCGCCGGGGCGCATGGGCCCGAAGCGGTGGATCACCAGCACATCGCCCAGTGACCAGCGTGTCTGCGCCTCGGTCGCGATCTTTTCCAGCGCGCGTTCGGTCATGCCGGGGTAGTGTTCGATCATCATCTGGCGCAGGGGATTGGCCGGGTCGTCGCGCACCACGCCGGTGAAGGTGACGATGGCGCCCAGATCGTCGCGGCCGGCCGGCAAAGGCATTCATCTGTGCCCCCGGATCGAAAGGCTGCTGCTGCACCACGATGCGCATGGATCCCCCCTGTCAGCCGCCGGTCATCGGCGGGAAGAACGCCACTTCGCGCGCGCCTTTCAGGGGCGCGTCGAAATCCGTCAGATCCTGATCCACCGCCACGCGCAGGGCCGAAAGATCGGAAAAGGCCATGGCATAGCGGTCCTCGCGCGCACGCAGTTCCTCGACCAGTTCGGCCACGGTGGCAGCGTCGGTGGACACCTGCTCTCGCGGGATGCCGATACGCTCGCGCACCCAGGCGAAATAAAGCACGTCAATCATCTGTCATCCCTCAGAAGCGGCTGCGCCTTGCGGAAATAGTCGATCCCCGTGATCAATGTCAGCGCCGCCGCGATCCAGAGCAGGGCGAGGCCGACATTGCCCGACCAGATCATGCCCTGCAATTTCCAGCCCAGTCCGTGCAGATCGGGCTGACGCCCCTCGATGATGGCCATGACCATCGCCTCGTCCATGCCATAGACGGTCATGCCGAAGTAATGCTCGAACACGCCCTGCGCAAAGAGGATGGCAATCGCCACCATCTGCGTCGTGGTCTTCCACTTGGCCAAGGGGGTGACCTTCAGCGTGCCGGCCACGTCGCCCAGAAACTCGCGCAGGCCGGAGACGAAGACCTCGCGGAAGAGGATCACGGTGGCGGGCAGCACCAGCCATGGCGACATCGAGGAATAGCCCACGATCACCATCAGGGCGATCACCACCATCGCCTTGTCGGCGATCGGGTCGAGCATGGCGCCCATCTTCGTCTCTTGCTTCCACTCGCGCGCCAGATAGCCGTCGAACCAGTCGGTGATGGCGGCCGACACGAAAAGGATCAAGCGCGAACCAGTCGGCATAGGGCCTTGTGAAATAGAGGAACATCACCGCCACACCGGGGGCAGCCAACAACCGTCCTGCGGTCAGGATATTCGGCAAGGTCCATGTCATGGCCCATTCCTAACGGGTCTTTCACGCGCAGGGAAGGCGATAAGACAGCAAGGCAGAGAGAGGCCCGGGGGCGGATGCGTGTTGCGGAACCGGCGATGCCCCGCGTCAGGATTGCGGGCGTTCGGCCCAGCCCGCGAAGATCCGTTCCAGCGCGACCACCGCGTAATAGAGCACGATCCCCAGCACGGCGAGCGCGATCAGCACCGCGAACATCAGCGGGTAATCGCCATTCGTCTCACCCGATTTGAACAGGGCACCCAGACCACGACCATGGGGCGAGACGATCTCGACCAGATTGGTGCCGATGAAGGCCAGCGTGACCGAGACTTTCAGCGCACCGAAGAATTCAGGCAGGGTCTTGGGCAGGGCGATCTTGCGGAAGATGGTGACGCGCGAGGCCCCGAGGCTGCGCAGGATGTCGCGGTATTCGGGTTCCAGCGTCGACAGGCCGATGCCCACCGACACGGCGATGGGAAAGAACGAGATCAGGAAGGCCATCAGAACGGTGTTGAAATCATGCTGCCCGATGAAGATCAGCGCGATCACCGGCACCAGCGTGGCCTTGGGGATGGCGTTGAAGCCCACAAGCAGCGGGTAAAGCGCGTCGCGGGCGATCCGGGAAAAGCCCATCGCCATGCCCAGAAGCGTGCCGAAGAGCACCGCCAGACCCAGGCCCGCCACGGTGCGCCACAGCGTCTGCCAGCCCATTTCGATGAAGAGGTTGGAATAGCGCGCAAAGGCGGGCGGCAGGTCCGAGGGCGAGGCCATCTTGTAATTGGGCCAGTCATTGACCCAGACGATGAATTCCCACAGCCCGAGGAAGGCCAGAATGGCAAGCGTGGGCACCGCGATTTTCTGAAGCGTTTCCATCAGTGAACATCTCCGTCACGGCCCTGCGCGATGCGGATCTGGTCGCGCAGCAGGTGCAGCATCTCGGCGGCCTCGGGCGTGTAGAGACTGTCGATGGTGCGGTCGGCGGGCAGATCCACGCGCAGAACATGCTGCGTGCGCGCCGGGCGGCCCGACAGCACGATGACCTGATCGCCCAGAAACACGGATTCGCGCAGGTCATGGGTGATCAGCACGCAGGTGAAGGGTTCCGCCGCGCGCAGGTCGCGCATCGTCTGCCACAGATCCTCGCGCGTGAAGGCATCGAGCGCGCCGAAAGGTTCGTCCATGATCAGCACATCGGGCTTGTGCACGATGGACCGGCAGAGCGAGGCGCGCTGCCGCATCCCGCCGGAGAGTTCCGAGGGGCGCTTGCCCTCGAACCCCTTGAGGCCCACCATTTCCAGCAGGTGCATCGCGCGCGCCTCGCGGTCGCGCTGCGGCATGCGGGGCGCCACGATCTCCAGCGGCAGGATCACGTTGTCCAGGATCGTGCGCCATTCCAGCAGCACCGGGTTCTGAAACGCCATGCCCACGGTCTTGCGCGGGGATGTCACCCGCTCGCCATGCAGCCAGACCTCGCCCTGATCGGGTTTCATCAGCCCGGCCACCAGCCGCGTCAGGGTGGATTTACCGCAACCCGACGGCCCGACTACGGCGCAGAACTCGCCTTCGGGCACCGACACATTGAGGTTGTCCAGCACCGGCAGGGGGCCTGCCTTGGTGCGATAGGCGTGGGTGACGCCCTTGATCTCGATAAGGTTCGACATGTGCTGAAACGATCCCGCTGGGCATCACATGGAAAAGGCGCCTCCCATCAGGGAAGCGCCATGTGTCAGATTTACAGGATCACTTCAGCATCAGGCTGCCATCGCTGGGCAGGTAATCCGCGGTGAAGTAGAGCGAGGCATCGGGCGCGTTGACGAATTCATAGACCGATTTCGTCTGCTCGATCGCCGTTGTCCATCCGGGCGGGGTCGATATTGCCCATGCCATTCGCCTTGACCCAATCGGTCAGAACGTTGGCATCAATCGCCATCTGCAGACGGCGCTTTTCCAGAGCGGCGATCGGCGGCGGGGTTGCGTTCGATCAGCGATGCAATGGCCGCGTCAGGATCGGCGATCGCGTCTTTCCAGCCCATGGCGACGGCGCGCAGGAAGCCGGTCACAGCCTCGGGGTTGGCGGCGGCGAAATCGGTGTTCACGATGACCGCATTGCCATAGAGCGCCACGCCATGATCGGCCATCAGCAGGACGGTGATGTCATCCTCGGGCACGCCCAGACGGATCAGGTTCAGCGTCGAGGAGAAGGAGAAGCCGGTCACAGACGCGACCTTGCCCTCGGCCAGCATCGGTTCGCGCACGGGGAAACCGACGGGCTCCACCGTGATCGAGGCCATGTCGAGGCCGTTTTCGGCGGCAAAGATCGGGAATTGCGCCCATGCCCCATCGGGCGGCGGCGCGCCCAGCACCTTGCCGGCCAGATCGGCTGGGGCTTCGATGCCCAGCGACTTGCGCCCGACGACCGAGAAGGGCGGCTTGTCATAGACCATCATCGCGGCGATGACCGGCGCGCCGGGGTTCTGGTCGAGGAATTTCATCAGGCTGTTGATATCGGCGAAACCGACGGGGAAAGCGCCGGTGGCGACCTTCGGGATCGCGTCAAGCGATCCTGCGCCCTCGGACACTTCGACCGAGAGGCCCTCGGCCTCGAAATAGCCTTTGTCCACGGCCACGAAATAGGGCGCGGCGGGGCCTTCGAATTTCCAGTCCAGCGCGAAGGGCATGGCGGTCTGGGCAGCCAGCGATGTGGCAAGGGTGATGGTCGCCGCGACGGCGGCAAAGGTGGTACGGATCATGGGTCACTCCCGGTTGGACTTTTTGCCAGTTCTGCATCCTTGGCGGACGGCTGCACGATATGGATGCGTGCGGGCCGCAACGTCGGATGCGCTGACGTTTTTCATGCCCAATTCCTAAGCCGTCACAGCGTTTCTGTCTACAATTTCAGCAGGCCGAAAAGCGGATCAGCCAAGCTCAGCCCTTGTCGTGGAAAAAGGCGTAAATCGTCTCGGCCATCGCATCCGAGATGCCGGGTGCGGCTTTCAGATCCTCGAGCCCCGCGCGGCTGACGGCCTTGGCGCTGCCGAAATGGGCCAGCAGCATCCGCTTGCGCCCGGCCCCCACGCCCGGCACCTCGTCCAGCGGGGTCGCGCCCACGGATTTGGCGCGTTTGGCGCGGTGGGTGCCGATGGCGAAGCGATGCGCCTCGTCCCGCAGGCGCTGCACGAAATAAAGCACCGGATCATTGTGGCGCAGGGCAAAGGGGCGCTGGCCGACGCGGTGGAATTCCTCCTTGCCGGCATCGCGGTCGATCCCCTTGGCGACGCCGACCATCGGGATGTCCTGCACGCCATGTTCGGCCATGATCTGGGCCACGGCGCTGACCTGCCCGGCACCGCCGTCGATCAGCAACAGGTCGGGCCAGAGGCCAAGCGCGCGATCCGGGTCTTCCTTTTGCAGGCGTTTGAAACGGCGGGTCAGCACCTCTTTCATCATGCCGAAGTCGTCGCCCGGGGTCAGTTCGTCACCGCGAATGTTGAACTTGCGATACTGGCCCTTCATGAACCCGTCCTGCCCCGCCACGATCATCGCGCCCACGGCATCGGTGCCCTGGATGTGGCTGTTGTCATAGACCTCGATCCGGTTCGGGGGGGCGGGCAGGTTGAAGGCCTCGGCCAGACCTTTGAGCAGTTTGGTCTGCGTCGCGCCCTCGGCCATGCGGCGGGCCAGCGATTCGCGGGCGTTGCGTGCCGCACCTTCGACCAGTTCGGCCTTTTCGCCGCGCTGGGGCACGAGGATCTCGACCTTGCGTCCCAGTTTCTCGGACAGCGCCGCCTGCATCAGATCGGGATTTTCCAGAGGATGCGACAGGATCAGCTGCCGGGGCGGTTCCTTGGTATCGTAGAACTGGCCGATAAAGGCCTCCAGCACCTCGGGTGCGTCGATATCAGCACCGACACGGGGGTAGAAATCGGCATTGCCCCAGTTCTGATGGGCGCGGATGAAGAAGACCTGAACGCAGGCCTGTCCGCCTTCCATGTGCAGCGCGATCACATCCGCCTCGGCCACGCCGCGCGGGTTGATGCCCTGCACCGTCTGCACCTGCGTCAGCGCGCGGATGCGGTCGCGCAGGGCGGCGGCGCGTTCGAATTCCATATCGTCCGAGGCCTGCTGCATCTGCGCGGCCAGCGTCTCCTGCACCGCCGTGGAGCGCCCGGACAGAAAGCGCACGGCATCGGCGACCGTCGCCGCATAATCGGCTTTCGAGATTTCGCCGGTGCAGGGGGCCGAGCACCGTTTGATCTGATGCAGCAGGCAAGGCCGTGTCCGGCTGGAGAACATCGCGTCCGAGCAGTTGCGCAGCAAGAACACCTTCTGCAACTGGTTCAGCGTGCGGTTGACCGCACCTGCGCTGGCGAAGGGGCCGAAATACTGGCCCTTGTCCTTGCGGGCACCGCGATGCTTGGTGATCATCGGAAAGTCATGTTCGCCGGTGATCAGGATGTTCGGAAAGCTTTTGTCATCCCGCAGCAGCACGTTGTAGCGCGGCTTGAGCTGCTTGATCAGGTTCTGCTCCAGCAGCAGGGCCTCGGTCTCGGTCCTGGTGGTCAGGAACATCATCCCGGCCGTTTCCGAGATCATGCGCGCGATCCGCCCGGAATGACCCGAAGGACGGGCGTAGTTCGACACGCGCGCCCGCAGGTTGCGCGCCTTGCCGACGTAGAGCACGCGGCTTTGCGCATCGAGCATCCGGTAGACGCCCGGAGAGCCGTCGAGCGTCTTGAGGTAGTCCTGAATCAGGGCATGTCCGGTCAGGGTCTGTGCGGGTGTATCGGTCATGAGATCAGAGGTATGATTCTTTGCCGTGCCCTGCAATCTTTGCCGACCGGGGGCAAGCGCAAACATGTCCACGTTTTCTGTGGATAAGTCTGGAGACAAGTTTTCGCCATCTGGAAATTTCCCTTAGTTCCGGCCCGCTTCGCTGGATTGCCTAAAATTTAGGCAGTATTTCAACTATCTGAAAACATTGATAAAAATTTTAATGTATTGCAAAATACTGAAAACACTAAGGTTTTTGTAACGGTGTCGTAACAGCGGCGTGAACGGTGCAAAACTTTGACGGGTACACCACCGGAAGAGGCATCAAAGCCTTCCCCTGCGTCACTCGACGCCCAGCACATCGGGGGTTTGCCACCCCAGGTGCTGACCACCATCCACGCACAGAAGTTGCCCCGTCACCGCAGGCGCATCGAGGAAATATCCCAAGGCCGCCGTGATGTCCGAGAGGTTCGCGCCGCGCCCGAGAATGGTGGCCGCGCGCTGGTCGGCGAAATGCTGCGCCGATTGCCGCGCACCCTGAAGGGTCGGGCCCGGACCGATGGCATTGACCCGGATGCGCGGGGCCAGCGCCTGTGCGGATGTCTGGGTCAGGGCCCAGAGGCCCATCTTCGCCAGCGTGTAGGTCATGAACTCGGGCGTCAGCTTGCGCACACGCTGATCGATCATGTTGACAACCAAGCCCTGCGCCACGGGTTCGCCGCCCTCGTCCAGACCGGCTGCGGGGAGTGCCGCGGCCATGGCTTGGGTCAGGATGAACGGCGCGCGCAGGTTGCTGTCGAAATGCCGGTCCCAGCTGGTGCGGGTCGCGCTGGCCAGCGTGTCATATTCGAAGATCGAGGCATTGTTGATCAGACAGGTCACCGGTCCGCCCAGCGCATCCATCGCGGCGGGGATCAGGGCGTGGGTTGCCCCCTCGTCCAGCAGATCGGCCTGAAGGGTCACGGCGCGCCGCCCCATGGCGCGGATCAGGTCAGCCACCTCTTCGGCCTCGGCCTGTGAGGCGGCGTAGTGCAGGCCCAGATCGTAGCCCCGCTCTGCCAGATAGAGCGCCATGGCGCGGCCCAGCCGCTTGCCTGCCCCGGTCACCAGCGCGATCTTTTCCATGGTTCCGGCTCCCTTGTCGTCCAATTGCCTCAGATGAACATCATCGAGACATAGGACACATAGAGCACGATCAAGATCATACCCCAGATCCGCCCGATATTCTGGCGAAGAAAGACAAAGGGGATCAGCAGCAGCGACGCTGCCAGCATCACCCAGAGGTCATAGGTCAGGAATTGCGGATCGACCGGGATCGGTGCGACGAAGGCCGCGATCCCGATGATGGCCAGCAGGTTGAACAGGTTCGACCCGATCACGTTGCCCAGCGCCACATCGGCCTGCCGCCGGATCGCCGCCATCACAGTTGTCGCCAGTTCGGGCATCGAGGTGCCGACCGCTACCAGTGTCAGGCCGATCACCGTCTCGCTGATGCCGAAGGTGCGGGCAATGACCGTGGCGCTGTCCACAAGGATGTCCGCGCCCAGCGGCAGGCCCGCGAGGCCCAGCACCAGAAACAGGATGATCTTCCACCACGGCATGTCGGGATCGGCGCCTTCCAGCTCGTCCAGATCGTCGCTGTCGTCGAGGCCTTCCGCAACAAGCGCGGCCGTTGCCTTGTGCTTGCGCGCCTCAAGGAACATGTCGCCCAGCGCCAGCGCCAGCGCGCCCAGCAGGATCAGGGCCGATATCCAGTCGAAAACGCCGCGGAACGCCAGAGCGATGAAAAGCAGCGAGGCCGCGATCATCACGACAAAGCTTTTGCGCGTGTCATGTTCGGCTGTGTGCATCACGGCGATCAGGGCCGGCACACCCAGCACCAGAAGGATGTTGGCGGTGTTCGAGCCGACGACATTGCCCATCGCGATCCCCGGCACGCCGGACATGGCCGCCTGGATCGAGATCAGGAGTTCCGGCGCGGAGGTTCCGAAGGCCACGATGGTCAGGCTGACGATCAGCGCCGGTATCCCGATCCGGAGCGCAAGATTGACCGCACCCTTGACCAGAGCGTCGCCCGCAAACAGCAGGATCACCAGCCCGAGGGCCGCCATCAACCAGACCATGACTTATCCTTTTCGATGTCCGCAGGAACAGGGCCCGCGCCCGATACGGTAGCGTTTGCAAGACGGGCAGCGCGCAGCTTCGAGCCGTTTCTGCCCGGGGAACTTGTACTTGCCGAACATGGCAAGGACCCCCATGCCGACCAGAAAGAGGACAACGGTTTTCAGGATCACGTCAAAGCCCGAAACGCGCGAAGGCCGCACGCTCCTCTATTCCGGCCAGGGCGTCCTGCGCGAATGTCGCGCCAAAGCGCTGAAACAGGCTGCGGCGGCGTCCGTAGCGGACGAGGCGCACCTTGTCGCCGTAGAGTTCCTTGAGCTTCGGCTCCAGATGGCCGATCCCGTCGATCAGCCCCAGTTGCTGCGCCTGCGCGCCCAGCCAGAACCGCCCGGTGAAGAGATCGGGATCATCGGCCAGTTTCGCCCCGCGGCGCGACCGGACATAGGCCACGAAACTGTCGTGCAGCCCGCCCAGAAGTTCCTTGAGGCGCGCCACATCTTCGGGTTTTTCGGGCAGGAACGGGTCCAGCATGCTTTTGGAGTCAGCCGAGGTGTAGACCCGCCGCTCTACCCCTTGCCGGGCCAGCGCCACATGCGCCCCGAACCCCGCCGAGATCACACCGATGGAGCCGACGATCGAGCCGGTGTCGGCCCAGATGTCATCCGCCGCCGCCGCCAGCCAATAGCCGCCCGAGGCCGCCACATCTTCGACGAAGGCGTGAACCGGCACTTTCTTGTCCGCCGCCAACCGCCGGATACGCGCCGCGATCAGCGCCGATTGCACAGGCGAGCCGCCGGGCGAATTCAGCACCAGCGCCACCGCAGCGGGCTTGCCACGCCGGAAAGCGCGTTCCAGCACCGGGCCGATGGCCTCGTCGCTCAGGGGGCTGCGAGGACCGGCGCCGATGCTGCCGGCAAGGCGCACCACGGCCACGGCCGGGTCGGCCTTCATGAAGGGGATAAAGCGTTTCATGGGCTGCATGTAGAATGTGCCCCTGCGACAAACAAGGCGGGCGGGCGAAACAACTGGGCCGGGGACGGATTATTTCGCCACCGGCCCGGTCCTGTATCGACGCTGTCGCGGCTAGCCTTTCAGGCGGCTGAGCCAGCCCTTCTTCTTGGGCGCGTCATCGCCGCCTTCGGCAACATCAGCCCCGGTCGCGTCATCGGCGGGGCCTTCGACGACGTTCTGGAAATTCTCGAAGAACTGATCGGCCATCTTCTTGGCGAATCCGTCGATCAGGCGGCTGCCCAGCTGCGCCAGCTTGCCGCCCACCTTGGCCTCGACGTCATAGATCAGCCGCGTGCCTTCGGGGATATCCTCAAGCCGCACCTTGGCTTCGCCCTTGGCGAAACCGGCGGCACCGCCCTTGCCCTCGCCCGACAGGGTCAGGCTTTCGCCCTCGACCATGTCGGTCAGGCTGACCTGACCCTTGAAGGTGGCCTTCACCGGGCCGACCTTCTGCACCACGGTCGCCTCGAACCCGTCTTGCGGATTGCCCGTCACCTCTTGCGCGCCGGGCACGCATTCCTTGAGGACTTCGGCGCTGAGCAGCGCCGCCCAGACCTCGGCGCGGGGGGCGTTGATGTCGCGTTGATCGTTCATCTGCATGGGTGTGAGGTCCTTCTATGGCCGTGTGCTGGCATGTCGTGCACGACAGACTAGCCCAGCCGAGAGGCTGCGCCAAGCGGTCAGACGCAGGTTCCAAAAAGACGCTGGTCGTGGCGCGCACTCAGGGCTAGGGATAGGCGAATTGCGAAGGTATCCCGATGCGCGCGCCCCTTGTCACCGTTCCGCAGAATACCGCCGCCGGGATCGGCTTCGTGCTGGCCGGGATGGCGGCGATCTCGATCAATGACGTTCTGATCAAGGCGCTGTCAGGCGGCTATCCCTTGCACCAGATGGTGTTCATCCGCTCGGCCATCGGAATCATGTTCAGCCTGATGCTGGTGCAGATGGAGGGCGGTTTCAGCATCCTGCGGACCCGCAATCCGGGGCTGCACCTGATGCGTGGCGGGCTGGTCGTCATCTCGAACCTGACCTATTTCGCGGCGCTTGCGGTGATCCCGCTGGCCGAGGCGACGGCGCTGTTCTTCGTTGCGCCCTTGATGATCACCCTGCTGTCGATCCCGCTGCTGGGCGAGAAGGTCGGCCCCCTGCGGCTGACCGCCGTGACCGTGGGCTTTGCCGGTGTGGTCCTGATGATGCGGCCATGGGACAGCCAGACCGAGGTGTCACGGTTCATCCTGTTCCTGCCGGTGCTGTCGGCGCTGACCTATGCGCTGAACCAGATCCTGACGCGGCGGTTGGGGGCCAGCACCCGCGCCTCGGCGATGGCGGTCTATATTCAGGGCATCTTCATCGTGGTCTCGCTTGGTTTCTATGCCGTGGCGGGCGATGGGCGCTATGCCGTGGGTGTCGAGAACGGATCGCTGCAATTCCTGCTGCGCGCCTGGGTCTGGCCCGAAGGCACGGACCGCTGGCTGTTCCTTGGGCTGGGCCTGAACTCGGCGATCATCGGGTTTTCGCTGGCGCAGGCCTACCGTCTGGCCGATGCGGCGGTGGTTGCGCCGTTCGAATACATCGGCCTGCCGCTGGCGATCTTCTGGGGCTGGGTGATCTGGGGCGAGGTGCCGGTGCCGGTCGTCTGGGCGGGCAGCGCGCTGATCCTTGGATCGGGGGTGTTCGTCTTCATCCGCGAAAGGATGCAGAGCCGTCGCGTGGCGGCGACGCCGGTGCAGGGGCGTCAGTAGCCACGGCCGGGTGCAACAGGAAAGGGCAGAGGTTTCCCCCTGCCCTTTTGAATGTCAGTCTTGCCTGCGGATCAGCCGCGACCCGACAGCATCGGGATCGTCATGTCCTTGGCATAGGCATTGGCCTGCGCGAGATAGGCGTCATAGCTTTCGCGCACGCGGGCCACATCTTCGGAGGCGGCGGTCAACTCGTCCTGAACCTCGCCCCATGCGGCACGCATGCCGTCCACGATCTCGGGGCTGAACTGCAGGAACTGCACCCCGTCCGCCCGCAGGCTCTCCATCGCTTGGGCGTTGAAGAAATCGAACTGCGCCTGCGTCTCCAGCGCTACCGATTGCGCGGCCATTTCGCAGATCATCTGCAGATCGGGCGAGAGCTCGGCCCAGGCGTCGCGGTTGAACACGATCGCAAGACCCGCGCCCGGTTCGTTATAGGCAGGCAGGTAGCACAGCTTGGTCACCTTTTGCAGACCGAAGGCCTGATCCAGCATCGGCCCGACCCATTCGGCCGCGTCGATGGCACCCGACTGCATCGACTGGAAAATCTCGGGCGGAGGCATCAGCACGGCGTTGACGCCCAGCTTGCGATAGATCTCGCCGCCAAGCCCTGCGATCCGCATGTTCAGACCCTTGAGGTCTTCGAGCGTGTTGATCTCGTTCTTGAACCAGCCGCCGGACTGGGTGTTGGAGTTGCCGCAATAGAAGCCCTTGAGGTTCCGCTGGGCGTAGATGTCATCCCAGATCTCTTGCCCGCCACCCCATTTGAGCCAGGCGAAATGCTCGTTCGAGGTCATGCCGAAGGGCACGGCGGTGAACCAGTGCAGCGCCGGGTTCTTGCCCGCCGCGTAATAGGTCGGGCCATGACCCACGGGGGCGTTGCCCTGCTGCACGGCATCCTCGACCGCGAAGGGCGGCACCAGTTCGCCACCGCCAAACACGGTAAAGCTCAACCGGCCGTCCGACATGGCCGCGACCATCTCGGCGAAACGGGTGACATTGGTGCCGACGCCGGGGGCATTCTTGGGAAAGGCCGTGGGCAGGTTCCACGTGATATTGCCCTGCGCGATGGCAGGTGCGGCCAAAGCCGAGGCGGCTGCGGCGACGCCGACGCCTTTTGTCAGGAAGTCACGTCTTTTCATCATATCCTCCTTGAGTGATGACTGTCCGGATCAGAACAACACGCCGGGTAGCCAGGTGGCCAGCGACGGGAATGCAATCACGATAGCAAGCCCGATCAGTTGCAGCACGACAAAAGGTGCCACGCCCAGATAAGTGTCGCGCGTCGTGATCTCGCGCGGGGCGACCGAGCGGAAATAGAACAGGGCAAAGCCGAAGGGCGGTGTCAGGAACGAGGTCTGCAGGTTCATCGCCAGCAGCACCCCGAACCAGACCGGCGAGATATCCCCGCCCAGCAAGGGCGGGCCCAGCAGCGGCACGACGATATAGATGATCTCGATCGCCTCGAGCAGGAAACCCAGCACGAAGACAAGCCCCATCACGATGAAAAGTGCCCCCCATTCGCCACCGGGCAGGCCGCGCATCAGATGGGCCGCCGCCTCCTCGCCGCCGAAGCCGCGAAAGACCAGCGCCAGCATGGAGGCCGCGACGACGATGCCGAAGACCATGCCGGTGATGCGCAGGGTATCCTCGGTCGCGGCGGACAGCACATCCGCGCGCCACAGTTTCCAGACCGACACGGCCAAGCCCAGCACCAGCAGCGCCACAAGCAGCCCCGCCACCCATGTCGCACCTGTGCCGGCCCGGCCCGTGGTCATCAGCCGCAACACCAGCAGGGCCAGAACCGCCAGCGCGCCAAGACCCACCAGCGCCCGCCCGCGACCCGGCCTGTGATACCCGGCCATCATCAGCGCCCCCACTGCACCCAGGCCCGCCGCCTCGGTCGTGGTGGCGACACCGGCAAGGATCGAGCCCAGCACGGCAAGGATCATCAACAGGGGCGGCGCGAAACTGCTCATGATGACGCCGAGCGGCGGGCGCGACGGCGCGGGAACGGGTCGGGCCATCGCCGTCTTTGCGCGGCCCGCAATGGTCAGCACCGCAAAGGCATAGAGCGCATAAAGCCCCACCAGCATCAGCCCGGGCAGAAGCGCCCCGGCAAAGAGATCGCCCACGGACACCGCATCGGGCGCGAAATTGCCCGCCCGCTGTTGCGCCTCGAGATAGGTATTGCCGATCTGGTCGCCCAGCAGCACCAGCAGGATCGACGGCGGGATGATCTGGCCCAGCGTGCCCCCCGCGCAGATCAACCCGGCTGCCAGCGGCTTGGGCACGCCCGCCTGCAGCATCGCGGGCAGGCTCATCAGCACCAGCATCACCACGGTCGCCCCGACGATACCGGTGGAGGCGGCGATGATCGCAGAGAAGATCAGCACGGACACCGCCATCCCGCGCGCCGAGCCGCCCAGCATCTGGCCCAGCACCTGCAACATCCGCTCTGACACGCGGGATTTCTCCAGCAGCACGCCCATCAGCACGAACAGGGGCACCGCCATCAGCAAGGGGTTGGACATGATGCCGTAGACACGCGCGGGAAAGAAATTGAGAAACCCGAGGTCGAAGGCCCCGACCATACTGCCCAGAAGCGCCATCACGAAAGGCACGCCCGCAATCGCCAGCATCGCCGGGATGCCGCTGAGGATCCCGGCGGCCAGCGCCAGCCCCAGCATGATCAGGAAGACTTCGGGCAGGGTCATGGGCGCTGCTCTCCGGTCGGACGCAGAACGGCGGCGATGCCCTGAACGATCATCAGCCCGCCCGACACCGCGATCATCGTCTTGACCAGATAGACACCGCCAAGCCCCCCGGTTTCGACCGATCCTTCGCGGATCGCCCAACTGAAGCGCAGGTCGGGCAGGAACGCCCAGACCATCAGGCCGAAGACCGGGATGAGGAAGATGACCAGCGCCACCAGATCGGCGCCCCGCAGATAGGCGGGCGGCAGACGCTCGGACAGCACATCGACCCGCACATGTCCGCCACGCGCAAGGCAATAGGGCACGGACAGGATCAGCAGAACCGCGAAGGCGTAGCCTGCAAGGTTCTGCAGCTTGATGAACCCGGTATCGAAGCCGAAGCGCAGCAGGACAATCGCCAGCACCGTCGCCACCAGAACAGCCAGCGCCGCGGCACAGGCCCACGCGGTCAGCCTGTCACACCAGCGCGCGATGGCAAGAACCGCACCCCGCATCAGTTTCGGACAACAGGTCGGTGCCACAGGGTGGCGAAAGCGGCGATGGTCTGCATCATGGGCATATCCCCTTGCATGGGGCGACGCCCCTGCCCCGAGTGATAGTGAAGCCGCAACGGGATGCCAAGGGATGCAATCGCATCGCGGACCATGGGGCGGATGCCTCCGGCGGGGATAATTGCAGCAAGAAGAAGCGGCGGGCCGGTATCCCTCTTTCACAGCGGCGGCTTTGACGCGATAGTCGGGCCATGATCGAGAAACTGGAAATGTTCATCGCCCTGGCCCGCGAGCAGCATTTCGGCCGCGCTGCCGAGGCTTGCGGCGTGACGCAGCCCACGCCTTTCGGCCGCGATCAAGCAGCTGGAGGATCAGCTGGGCGTGATGCTGGTCTGGCGCGGGTCGCGGTTTCAGGGGCTGACGCCCGAAGGCCAGCGCGTGCTGGAATGGGCGCGCCAGATCGTCGGCGATGCCCGCACCATGCGCGAGGAGATGCGGGCGGCCAAGCAGGGTCTGTCCGGGCAACCTGCGGCTGGCGGTGATCCCCACGGCACTGACGCTGGTGTCGGACCTGACCACGCAGTTCAGCCGCCGCCATCCGAATGTGCGGTTCACCGTGCGCTCGAGCACCTCGGTCGAGATCTTGGCGATGCTCGAGAATCTGCAGATCGACGCCGGGATCAGCTATCTGGACAACGAGCCGCTGGGGCGTGTCTCGACGGTGCCGATCTATGACGAACGCTATTGTCTGGTGTTGCGCGCCGATGACCCGCTGGCGAGGCAGGACACCGTGAGATGGGCCGATCTGGCGGAGCTGCCGCTGTGCCTGCTGACGCCGGACATGCAGAACCGGCGGATCATCAACCTGCACCTGGCCGAAGCCGGGGTGAGCGTGGTGCCGATGGTCGAGGCCACTTCGGTGATCGTGCTGATCAGCCATGTCCTCGCAGGCGGCTGGGCCACGGTGCTGCCGCTGAAAGCCGCCGAGATTTTCCTCAAGGGCGGCGACCTGGTCGCGGTGCCGCTGACCGATCCACAGGCCAGCCATGCGGTCGGGCTGATCGCGCCCTGGCGCGAGCCGCATACGCCGGTTCTGGCGGCGCTGATGCAGCAGGCGCAGGCCATGGCCGAAAACCGACCCGGTATTGTCGCCTGAGCGACCAGTTTGATAGGATTTGCCTATCAAACAACCGGAATGCGATATTGATTGACCGTGCAACTCTGCGATGATGCGGCAACAGCCGTCACGCCGGAGTCCCGTGTCATGCCAACATCCAATGCAAGCCACCTGTCCCCCGAGGAGGTGCGGACCCGGACCGAGGAAGTGCTGGCCGCGCATGCGCATCTGGAAGGCCCGCTTCTGCCGATCCTGCACGCGATCCAGGCCAGCTTCGGCTTCATCCCGCAGGAGGCGGTGCAACCCATCGCCGAGGGCCTGAACATCGGCCGGGCCGAGGTGCATGGCGTCATCACCTTCTACCATGACTTCCGCGATGCGCCTGCCGGGCGGCATGTGGTGAAAATCTGTCGGGCCGAGGCCTGTCAGGCGCATGGGCGGCGACCGCTCTGGCCGAAAGCACGCTGGCGCGGCTGGGTCTGGACTGGCATGGCACCACGGCGAATGGCGCTGTGACGATCGAGCCGGTCTATTGCCTTGGCCTGTGCGCCTGCGGCCCTGCCGCCATGGTGGATGGCAAGGTCTTGGGCCGGGTCGATGCGACGCGGATGGACACCATTCTGGCGGAGGCGGGGGCATGAAGGTCTGGCTTCCCCGCGATGCCGCTGCGCGCGCACTGGGTGCCGATGACGTGGCCGAGGCGTTGGTGGCGGCGGCTGACGCCCGTGGCATCGACCTGAAGCTGATCCGCAACGGCAGCCGCGGGCATGATCTGGCTGGAGCCGTTGCTGGAGATCGAGACGCCGGAGGGCCGTGTCGGCTTCGGTCCGGTGACGCCTGCGGATGTGGCGATGATCCTCGATGCGCAGGAGGCGCACCCCAAGGCGCTGGGTCCGGTCGAGGCCCTGCCATGGATGGCGCGGCAGACCCGGCTGACCTTTGCCCGTTGCGGCGTGATCGACCCGCTGTCGCTGGCGGATTACGAGGCGCATGGCGGCCTGTCCGGCCTGCGTCGGGCGCTGGCGATGGACGCCGCCGGGATCGTGACCGAGGTGACCGAGAGCGGCTTGCGCGGGCGCGGCGGCGCGGGTTTTCCCACGGGCATCAAATGGGACACCGTGCGCAAGGCGCAAGCCGACCGGAAATACATCGTCTGCAACGCCGACGAGGGCGACAGCGGCACCTTCGCCGACCGCATGATCATGGAGGGCGATCCCTTCACCCTGATCGAGGGCATGATCATCGCCGGGCTCGGCGTGGGGGCGACCAAGGGTTTCGTCTATCTGCGGTCGGAATATCCCGATGCGATCGAGGTGATGAATGCGGCGGTCGACATCGCCCGTGCGCGCGGCCTGCTGGGCACATCGGTTCTGGGCACCGGACCCGCCTTCGACATGGAAATTCGCGTCGGCGCCGGGGCCTATGTCTGCGGCGAGGAAACCTCGCTGCTCGAACTCGTTGGAGGGCAAGCGCGGCGTGGTGCGCGCCAAGCCGCCCTTGCCCGCGCTTGAGGGGTTCATGGGCAAGCCCACGGTGGTGAACAATGTGATCTCTCTGGCCACCGTGCCGGTGATCTTCGAGAAGGGTGCCGCCTTCTACCGCGATTTCGGGCTGGGCCGGTCACGCGGCACGATCCCCTTGCAGATCGCGGGCAACGTGCAACAGGGCGGGCTGTTCGAGACCGCCTTCGGTCTTTCCCTTGGCGAGATCGTCGATGATATCGCGGGGGGCACCAGAACAGGTCTTCCGGTCAAGGCCGTGCAGGTGGGCGGGCCGCTCGGGGCTTATTTCCCGCGCAGCAAGTTCGACACGCCCTTCGGATACGAGGAATTCGACGGTCAGGGCGGGCTGATCGGCCATGCGGGTGTCGTCGTCTTCGACGAGACCGCCGACATGCTTGATATGGCGCGGTTCGCCTTTGAATTCTGCGCCGTGGAATCCTGCGGCAAATGCACGCCCTGCCGGATCGGCGCGGTGCGCGGTGTGGAAACCGTGGACCGGATCGCCCGCGGCGACGTGGATGCGATCCCGCTGCTGACAGACCTCTGCGAGACAATGAAGGACGGCTCGCTTTGCGCGCTGGGAGGGTTCACGCCCTACCCGGTCATGTCCGCCCTCACGCATTTCCCCGATGACTTCGCGACCACCAGAAAGGCCGCCGAATGAAAGACTTCATCCTGCCTCCGAAACAGTCCCCTCAAGACGACCGCGACATGGGCACGCCTGCGTCGCGGTCCACGACGATGGTGACGCTCAGGATCGACGGCTTCGACGTGACCGTGCCCGAAGGCACCTCTGTCATGCGGGCCAGCGCCGAGGCGGGCATTCAGGTGCCGAAGCTTTGCGCCACCGACAGTCGTCGAGGCTTTCGGCTCGTGCCGTCTGTGCGTGGTCGAGATCGAGGGGCGGCGCGGCACGCCCGCATCCTGCACCACGCCGGTGACCGAAGGCATGGTCGTGCACACGCAATCGTCCAAGGTGCGCAAGATCCGCAAAGGGGTGATGGAGCTTTACATCTCGGATCACCCGCTGGATTGCCTGACCTGTTCGGCCAATGGCGATTGCGAGTTGCAGGACATGGCCGGGGCCGTCGGCCTGCGCGATGTGCGATACGAGGCCGTGGATAATCATTTTCAGCCACGTCAGAACGGCGAGGCGAACCCGAACTACATCCCCAAGGATGATAGCAATCCCTATTTCACCTATGATCCGGCGAAATGCATCGTCTGTTCCCGCTGCGTCCGCGCCTGCGAGGAGGTGCAGGGCACTTTCGCACTGACCATCACCGGCAGTGGCTTTGACAGCCGCGTCTCGGCCGGGGCGGCGGGCGACGATTTCATGACTTCGGATTGCGTATCCTGCGGGGCCTGCGTGCAGGCCTGCCCCACGGCGACGCTACAGGAAAAATCCGTGATCGAACTGGGCACACCGGAACGGTCCGTCATCACCACCTGCGCCTATTGCGGGGTGGGCTGTTCCTTCAAGGCGGAACTGAACGGCGATCAACTGGTCCGCATGGTGCCCTATAAGCACGGCAAGGCGAACCGGGGCCATTCCTGCGTCAAGGGGCGCTTCGCCTATGGCTATGCCAGCCATACCGACCGCATCCTGAACCCGATGATCCGTGACCGGATCGAGGACCCTTGGCGCGAGGTCAGCTGGGAGGAGGCCATCGGCTTTACCGCCACGCGACTGCGCGAGCATTCAGGCCAAACATGGCAAACAGGCGATTGGGGGGATCACCTCCAGCCGCTGCACCAATGAAGAAACCTATCTGGTGCAGAAGATGATCCGCGCCGTCTTTGGCAACAACAACACCGACACCTGCGCGCGGGTCTGTCACTCGCCCACGGGATACGGGTTGCGGACGACCTTCGGCACCTCGGCGGGCACGCAGGATTTCGACAGCGTGGAACAGACCGACGTGGTGATCGTGATCGGCGCGAACCCGACGGATGGCCACCCGGTCTTTGCCAGCCGCCTCAAGAAGCGGCTGCGGCAGGGCGCGAAGCTGATCGTGATCGACCCGCGCCGGATCGATCTGGTGAAATCGGCGCATATCGCGGCCTCGCATCATCTGGCGCTGCGGCCGGGCACGAATGTGGCCGTCCTGACCTCGATCGCGCATGTCATCGTGACCGAGGGTCTGGCGGATGAGGACTTCATCCGCACCCGTTGCGACTGGGCGGAATTCGCCGATTACGCGGAATTCGTGAGCGACCCGCGCCATGCGCCCGAGGCAACCGAGATGCTGACCGGCGTGCCCGCTGCCGACCTGCGCGCCGCCGCGCGCCTGTTCGCCACGGGGGGCAATGGCTCGATCTACTACGGGCTGGGCGTGACCGAGCATTCGCAGGGATCGACCACCGTGATGGCGATCGCCAACCTCGCCATGATGACCGGCAACCTGGGCCGCCCCGGCGTGGGCGTGAACCCGCTGCGCGGGCAGAACAACGTGCAGGGGGCCTGCGACATGGGCAGCTTCCCGCATGAACTGCCGGGTTATCGCCATGTGTCCGACGACGCCACGCGCGCGGTGTTCGAGAAGCTTTGGGGTGTGACCATCGACGCCGAACCCGGCCTGCGCATCCCCAACATGCTGGATGCGGCCGTCGAGGGGACGTTCAAGGGCATCTACATCCAGGGCGAGGATATCCTGCAATCGGACCCTGACACGAAACATGTCTCGGCCGGTCTGGCGGCGATGGATTGCGTGATCGTACAGGACCTCTTCCTGAACGAGACCGCGAATTACGCGCATGTCTTCCTGCCGGGATCGACCTTTCTGGAAAAGGACGGCACCTTCACCAATGCCGAACGGCGGATCAACCGCGTGCGCCGCGTCATGGCCCCGCGCAATGGTTATGCCGACTGGGAAGTGACCCTGTTGCTGGCCAATGCGATGGGCGCGGGCTGGACCTATACGCACCCCGCCCAGATCATGGACGAGATCGCGGCGACCACGCCCAGCTTCGCCGGTGTCTCCTATGAGATGCTGGAGGAGAAAGGCTCGGTCCAGTGGCCCTGCAACGAGACCGCGCCCGAAGGCACGCCGATCATGCATGTGGATGGCTTCGTGCGCGGGCGCGGGCGGTTCATCACCACCGAATATGTCGCGACCGAGGAACGCACCGGGCCGCGTTTCCCGCTGTTGCTGACCACGGGGCGCATCCTGTCGCAATACAATGTGGGCGCGCAGACCCGGCGAACCGGGAATGTCGCATGGCACCCCGAAGATGTGCTGGAGATCCACCCTCATGACGCCGAGGTGCGCGGTGTCAAGGAAGGCGATTGGGTCCGCCTTGCCTCGCGTGCCGGGGAAACAAGCCTGCGCGCGCATCTGACGGATCGTGTCTCGCCCGGTGTCGTCTATACGACCTTCCACCACCCGGTGACGCAGGCCAATGTCATCACCACCGACCACAGCGACTGGGCCACGAACTGCCCCGAATACAAGGTGACGGCGGTGCAGGTGGCCCTGTCCAACGGGCCAAGCGAATGGCAGCGCGACTATGCGGCTCAGGCCGAACAGTCGCGGCGTATCCTTCCGGCGGCGGAGTAGGCAGGGATGAGCCGCAGCCCTCTCTTGCCCCATCGGGTGCCACAGGCCGCGCCGCCGCCGACCGAACGCCCTCTGCCCGAGGAGGTGCCGCTGGCGCTGGTCTATAACGGCACCACGCTGGCCGTGATGATGGGTACGCCCGAGGATCTGGAGGATTTCGCAACCGGGTTTTCCCTGTCCGAGGGCATCGTCTGCTGTCCTGCCGATCTGGGCGATATCGAGGTGATGCGCCATGCATCGGGTATCGAGTTGCGCATGTGGCTGCCCAACAACCACGCCCAGAAACTGGCCGCCCGGCGACGGGCCATGACCGGGCCGGTCGGGTGTGGCCTGTGCGGGATCGACAGTCTGGATCAGGCGCTGCGGACACCGCCGCCCCTGCCCGCCGACGATCTGCATCTGACGCCTGCCGATATCACGGCCGCGATGGACGGGCTGCGCGCGGTCCAGCCTTTGCATGACGAGACCCGCGCGGTCCATGCGGCCGGGTTCTATGTGCCGGGCCAAGGCATCGTCGCCGCGCGCGAGGATGTCGGGCGCCACAACGCGCTGGACAAGCTGTGCGGTGCCTTGGCGCGCGCCTGCATCGCGCCCGAAACAGGGGCCATCGTCCTGACCAGCCGGGTCTCGGTCGACATGGTGCAGAAATGCGCGATGTTCGGCGCGCCCTGCCTGATCGCGGCCTCGGCCCCCACGACCGCAGGCGTGGCATTGGCCGAAACCGCCGGCATCACACTGGCCGCCCGCGCCAAATCCGGCCATGCGCAGGTCTTCACCCATCCCGCCCGCATTCTGACAGGAGGTCCGCAATGACCGCGTCCCCCGCCGAGAAACTGGTGGCCATGGCCAACCAGATCGCGACCTTCTTCGACACCCAGCCGGGTGATCCGTCAGACGGCATTGCCAAGCATATCAACGAGTTCTGGGAGCCCCGGATGCGCGAGGGGCTTCTGGCCCATGCCGCGACAACGACGCAGGACCTCAGCCCCAGCGTGATCGCGGCCCTGCCGCATATCCGCCGCGCGCCTCAGGCGGCCTGAACCGGCCGCCTGCTTCTTCTTGCCTCAAATATCCAATGGCGCAGCCGTGGCCCGGATCACGCGGGCTGTGTTTCCAGTGCGAAACAGGCGGCATAGCCCGTGGCTGTATCAACCCGGTGGGGCGCCTCCACCTTGCAACGTGGCATCGCCAGCGGGCAGCGTGGATGGAAGGCGCAGCCGGGCGGCGGGTTGATCGGGTTGGGGATCTCACCCTCCACCGGTTTGCGACGGCGTCCCGACAGGGCCAGATCCGGCACCGCGTCCAGCAACATCCGCGTATAGGGGTGCTGCGGATCGGTGAAGAGGCGCTTGCCGTCCGCAACCTCGACCAGACGGCCCAGATAGAGCACGCCGATCCGGTTTGCCATGTGGCGCACCACGGACAGGTCATGGCTGATGAAGAGATAGGTCAGGCCCATCTCGTCCTGCAGATCCTTCATCAGGTTCAGGATCTGCGCCTGCACCGACACATCCAGCGCGGATGTCGGCTCGTCACAGACGATGAATTCTGGCTTGGACGACAGCGCGCGCGCAATCGCGATCCGCTGGCGCTGGCCGCCGGAAAATTCATGCGGGAACTTCTCGGCGTCCTTGGCGGACAGGCCCACCGTATCCAGCAGCTCGCCCACGCGGTTGGTGACATCCGCCCCTTTGAGCAGGCCGAAGGTGTGGATCGGTTCCGCGATGATGTCGCCCACGCGCCAGCGCGGGTTCAGGCTGGCGAAAGGGTCCTGAAAGATCATCTGGAACCGACGGCGCAGGTCGCGCATCTCGGCCCCGGCGGTGCCGGTCATGCGGTGGCCGTCGAATTCGATGGTGCCCTCGGACGCGCCCAGAAGGCCCACCACCATCTTGGCGATGGTGGACTTGCCGGAGCCGCTTTCCCCCACCAGCGCGAAGGTCTCGCCGCGTTTGATCTCGAAGCTGACATCGGCCACGGCGGTCAGGAACTGCTTCTCCTCGCGTTCCAGCACCCGGTTCAGCCAGGGCTTGGACACGTCGAAATAGCGGGTGAGGTGCTCGATCTTCAGCAATGCGTCAGACATTGACCTTCTCCTTTCCGGCAGCGCCCGCGGCATCGTAAAGCCAGCAGGCCACCTTGCGTCCGTCGCCCCGGTCGATCGGATCGGGACGGTCCTTGAAACAGCGGTCGAAGGCGCGTTCGCAGCGCGGGTTGAAGGCGCAGCCCTGCGGGATCGCATTCAGGCGCGGCATGGCGCCAGGGATCTGCACCAGACGGGCATTGTCCTGCGTCAGCGTGGGGATGGAGCCCATCAGCCCGGCGGTATAGGGATGTTCTGCCGCCGTGATCACCTCGCGCACGGGACCGATCTCGGCCAGACGCCCGGCATAGAGCACCGCCACACGGTCGGCGGTTTCAGCGATCACGCCCATATCGTGGGTGATCAGCATCACGGCGGCCCCGCGTTCGGCGCAGATTTCCTTGATCAGGTCGATGATCTGGCTTTGCACCGACACGTCCAGCGCAGTCGTCGGCTCGTCCGCGATCACCAGTTCGGGTTCGGCGCAAAGCGCCAGCGCGATCACCACGCGCTGCCGCATCCCGCCCGAGAAATGGTGCGGATAGTCGTCGATCCGGCGTGCGGCGGCGGGAATGCCCACGCGGTCCAGCAGGGCGACGGCGCGGGTGCGGGCCTCGGCCTCGGAGATATCGGCATGGGTGCGGATCGTTTCGATCAGCTGCTGCGCGACGGTGTAGAGCGGGTTGAGGCTGGTCAGCGGGTCCTGAAACACCATCCCGATCCGCTTGCCCCGGATCTTGCGCATCGCCTCGGCGTCCAGATTGTCGATCCGCTGGCCTTTCAGCAGGATTTCACCCCCCGCGATCCGCCCCGGCGGCTCCAGCAGGCCGATGATCGCGGCCCCGGTCAGGGATTTGCCGGCCCCGGATTCGCCCACCACGCCCAGGACCTCGCCGGGCATGATGTCGAAGGACACGTCGTCAATCGCGGTGAGGATGCCGCGGCGGGTGGGAAATTCGACCCGCAGGTTGCGGACGGAGAGAAGAGGTTCGGTCATGATCTTACCTCAGCCTTGGGTTCAGCGCGTCGCGCAGCCAGTCACCCAGCAGGTTGACCGACAGCGCCAGCAGCAGCAGCGCGATGGAGGGGAAGAGGATGATCCACCATTCCCCCGAGAACAGGTATTGCTGTCCGATGCGGATCAGCGTGCCAAGGCTGGGCTGTGTGGGCGGCACGCCTACCCCCAGGAAGGACAGCGTCGCCTCGGCGATGATGGCCAGCGCCAGACCGATGGTCGCGATCACCAGCACCGGGCCCATGACGTTGGGCAGGATATGCCGCAGCACGATGCGCGTCGGATGCACGCCGATCACGCGGGCGGCCTGCACATATTCCTTGGACTTCTCGACCATCGCGGCACCGCGCACAACGCGGGCGTATTGCACCCAGTCGGACAGGCCGATGGACACGATCAGCACCCAGATCGCCACCTCCTCGCGCATGGAGGGCGGGATGAACCCGCGCGCCACGCCGAAGATCAAGAGCGCGATCAGGATCGACGGAAAGGACAGCTGCACGTCGGCGATCCGCATCAGAAGGCTGTCGACCCAGCCCCCGCGCCAGCCCGCCAGCAGGCCAAGACCGATCCCCAGCACCATCGAGAACACGCACTGCGGCAAAGCCCACGAAAAGCGAGATCCGCGCGCCATAAAGAATGGTCGAGAAGATGTCGCGTCCCTGGTTGTCGGTGCCCATCAGATAGCTGTTGCCGGTGAACTGGTTCGGCACACCCGGCGGGGTGAAACCGTCCATCAGGTTCAGCGAGGCGGAATCGAAGGGATTATAAGGCGCGATCCAGGGGGCGAGGACCGCCCCCATGATGATGATCAGCGCCACCACCGTGGCGACGATGGCCACGGGCGAATGACGGAAGGACCATGCGATGTCGCTGTCCCACATGCGTGCAAGGCGGTTCATGGCAGCGGCTCCTTAATGGCGGGTGGCGGCGCGGTCCACGCGCAGGCGCGGGTCCACGACGTAATAGAGCAGATCGACGATCAGGTTGATGATCACGAAGACCAGCGCGATCAGCATGAGATAGGCGGCCATCACCGGCACATCGACGAAGCGCACGGAGTTGATGAACAGCGCGCCGACACCGGGCCACTGGAACACGGTTTCGGTGATGATCGCAAAGGCGATGATCGAGCCAAGCTGAAGACCCGTGATCGTGATGACCGGGACCATCGTGTTCTTCAAGGCATGGCCGAAATGCACGGCCCGATTGCTGAGGCCGCGGGCACGGGCGAATTTGATATAGTCGGTGCGCAGCACCTCGAGCATCTCGGCCCGGACAAGGCGCATGATCAGCGTCATCTGGTAAAGGCCCAGCGTGATCGCCGGCAGCACGAGCGACGCGCGCCCCGATGCGGTCAGCAGGCCCGTGGTCCAGCTGCCCACCTCAACGGTGTCGCCGCGCCCGAAACTGGGCAGCCACTGCAATTCGACCGCGAAGACCCAGATCAGCAGCACCCCGATCAGGAAGGTCGGCAGCGAGACGCCGATCAGCGACACGGTCATGATGGTGTTGGACAGCCAGCCGTTGCGCTTGAGCGCGGTATAGACCCCGAAACCCACACCAAAGGCAAAGGCCAGCAGCCCCGAGACCAGCGCCAGTTCCAGCGTGGCGGGCAGGCGCGACAGGATCAGTTCCATCACCGGCTGTTGCAACCGGTAGGAGATGCCGAAATCCCCCTGCACGGCGCGCCCGATGAAGGTGGCGAATTGCGACAGGAACGGATCGTTCAGGCCAAGCTGCTCGCGCAGCGCCTCGCGGTCGGCGATGGTGGCTTCCTGCCCGACCATCGAGTTGATCGGATCGCCCACGAAACGGAACAGGGCGAATGACACCAGCGCCACGACCAGCATCACAAGCACCGATTGAAGGATTCGTCGGATGATATAGGCCAGCATGGCAGGAACCGCCTCTTCCAGGGTCTATTTGGTCAGCATTGCTGTCTTAAAGCAAAACGCCCGCGCAGCGATAGACTGCACGGGCGCAAGGATCAAGCCGGATCAGTTCCCGAAGGTGACCGTGGTCATCTTGGGCTGGTTTTCCGGGTGAACGTCCAGATTGATGTTGTCCTTCATCGCATAGGCCAGCATCTGGTTGTGCACGTTCAGGAAGACGCGGTCTTCCATGACCTTGTCCCAGATTTCCGCGATCAGCGCGTCGCGCGCCTCAAGATCGGTCATCGTCGCCAGCTGTTCGATCTTCGCATCCAGTTCCGGGTTGGAATAGCGCGAGCCGTTGAAGCTGCCGAAGCTGTCTTCGCGGGTGTGCACAAGGAAGTTGAAGACATAGGCGCTGTCGAAGGTCGGGACGCCCCAGCCCAGCAGGTAGAAGTCGGTTTCCCACTTCTCGATCAGCGGGAAGTGCAGGCTGCGCGACTGCGACACCAGGTTCGCGTTGATCTTGGCGCGGCCCAGCATGCCGACCATGGCCTGGCAGATCGCCTCGTCGTTCAGGTAACGGTCGTTCGGGCAGTGCAGATCGACCGAGAAGCCATCGGGATAACCCGCCTCGGCGACCAGGGCTGCGGCACGCTCGTAATCGGGCTGACCATAGGCGTTCATCTCTTCCGTCCAGCCGTTCACGAAGGGCGGCAGGGGAGCAGCGGAGGGCTGCGACTGGCCACGCATCACGACCTGCTGGATCGCGTCACGGTCGATCACCAGCGCCATCGCCTCGCGCACTTCGGGCTTCTTGAACGGGTTGTCGTCCACATTGGCCGAGATGAGCTTGTCCGAGGTCATGTCATAGGAGAAGAAGATGTTCCGGTTTTCCGGACCCGTCGCGATCTTGATCCCGTCGGTCTGCTCCAGCCGTGCGATGTCCTGCACGGGCACGTCCTGCACCACGTCAACCTCGCCCGACAGCAGGGCGGCGACGCGGGTCGCGGCTTCGGCGATCGGGGTATAGATGATCTCGGTCACGGCGGGGGCTTCGTCCCAGTGACCGTCGAATGCGGCCATCACGGTACGGACCTCGGGGTCGCGCGACACCAGCGTGTAGGGGCCGGTGCCGTTGGTGTTGCGGACAGCGAAGTTTTCCTCGCCGGCGGCAAAGTTCTGCGGCAGCACGACGTCATTCGCCTCGGCCCAGCCCTTGTCCATGATGAAGGTGTTGGTCAGGTTCTGCACATAGAGCGGCGACGGGCCGGTCATTTTCACATGCACGGTGTAGTCATCGACCATCGACACGCTGTCCACGGCGGAATGCAGCGCCTTGAAGCCCGAGCTTTCGGCGCGGACACGGTCGAGCGAGAAGACGACATCCTCGGCGGTGAAATCGGACCCGTCGTGGAACTTGACGCCTTCGCGCAGCTTGAACACCCAGACGGTGGGATCTTCGGCGCTGATGCTCCATTCGGTGGCCAGACGCGGCTCCAGCGAGCCGTCGGTGGCGCGGCCGACCAGCGTTTCATAGATGTGGTGCAGCAGCGTCGAGGTCGGCCCCTCGTTCTGCGAATGCGGGTCCAGCGTCAGCGCATCGGCGACACGCGCCCAGCGCAGCGTCTCGGCGCTGACGCTTGTCATGGTCAGGGCAAGTGCGGCACCGGCCATGAGCATGGCGCGACCCGTCCGCGCAGCGGCGGAGGTGGGAAATTTGGAAAACATGTATCGACTCCCATTATGTATCGGGTGGGTCAGCATATGCAGCCCCCCGTTTTGCTTGAAGTTGTTTTGGCGCCCGCGATGCGGGTGGTGGTGGCAGGATACCTGCGACGCTTTGTCGGGTGCAACCTGTTTCCTCAGGTTGTCGCTGCGTCACCCGCAGGCTGTTTTCGGACCCGGCTGATCAGGCCCACTCGCCCTTGCGGAAGACCGGGACACGGGTGCCATCGGCGTGGACCCCGTCGATGTCGATCTGGTCGGATCCGATCATCCAGTCGATATGGATGGCGCTGCTGTTGCCGCCCTGTTCCGCGACCTGTGCCGGGGTCAGTGTCTCTCCGTTGCGGAAACACTTGGAATAGCACTGGCCCAGCGCGATATGGCAGGCGGCATTCTCGTCGAAGAGCGTGTTGTAGAACAACAGCCCCGATTGCGAGATGGGCGAGCCATGCGGCACCAGCGCCACCTCGCCCAGACGCCGCGCGCCCTCGTCCGTGTCCAGAACCTTGCGCAGCACCTCCTGACCCTTGGTGGCATGAGCCTCGATGATGCGCCCGCCTTCAAAGGTCACGCGGATACCGTCGATCAGGCTGCCCTGATGCGACAGCGGCTTGGTGGATGAGACATGCCCCTCGACCCGCAGCGCATGCGGCGTGGTGAACACCTCCTCGGAGGGGATGTTCGGGTTGCAGACGATGCCGTTGCGCGACAGGGACGCGCCGCCCATCCATTCATGCCCATCGGCCAGCCCGACGGTCAGATCGGTGCCGGGTCCGGTGAAATGCAGCGCATGGAACGCCTGCCCGTTCAGCCAGTCCGACCTTTCACGCAGCCTTGCGTTGTGATCTGCCCAGTTTGCGACCGGATCGCCGTGATCCACGCGGGACGCGGCGAAGATCGCCTGCGCCAGACGCGCCACAGCCTCGTCCGCAGGCAGGTCGGGGAACATGAGCTGCGCCCAGGCGCGGCCCGGCCACGCAACGATGTTCCAGTTGATATCGAAATTGGTGATCCTCTCGCGTGCGGGTGTGTAGGCGATGGAATTGGCCTTGTTGGCGCGCCCCACCTTGTCGGGGTCTTCGGCCGCCAGCAGCATCGGATCGTCGCCCACGATGGCGAGCCGCGCGGTGTTGGCGTCGAACGCCTTGCCCATCCCGTCATAGAGCCAGCCTGCGGCCCGGTCGAAACTGGCATCCGCCCCGTAGCGATAGCGCGCAAGTGCCACCTCGGGGTCGGAAAAAAGCGGCGTCACCAGCCCTGCCCCGGCCTTGTAGGCATGTTCCGCGATCCGCCGCACCAGCGGCAGCGCCTCGATCGGCGCGGTCAGCAGAAGGTCCTGCCCCGGTTGCAGGTTCAGTCCGACCCGCACAGCCAGTTCCGCCAGCCGGTCAAGGCTGGCCGCGTCGATGGGTCCGGCTTTGGGTGTCTCGTGGCGTGTCATGGGCGCTCCTGCATTGGGGTGTTGCCTTGACCATAGCGGCGGGTCAGGCGTCGTCAATCAACTGCCCTCGGCCGGGATGCCCAAAGCACCTTCCAGTCGGCCGCGTTGGGAGAGCAGTTCGCAGCCCTAGCCGACGGTGACCCCGAAGACCATTCCGACGGCGGCGGTAGCGGCCATGGCGAGTGCGCCCCAGAAGGTCACCCGGACTGCCCCCCGCACCAACCCCGCGCCCCCCGCCGAAGCGCCTGACGCGCCCAGAACGGCAAGAGCCAGCAATGTGCTTGCCGCCACCAGAGCGCTGATCTGCGCCGCGGGTGCTGCCAGCGCGACGAGCAAGGGGATGACCGCGCCCACCGCGAATGTCAGAGCCGAGACCAGAGCGGCCTGAACCGGATGCGCCGTCACCGTTTCGGAAATGCCCAGTTCGTCGCGGGCATGCGTGGCAAGAGCGTCGTAGCCGGTCAATTGCACGGCGACCTTTTCGGCAAGATCACGGTCCAGCCCCCGCGCGACATAGATCTGCGTCAACTCTTCCAGTTCTGCATCGGGAGTGTCGGCAAGCTCTCGGGTTTCACGTGCGAGATCGGCCTGTTCGGCATCGGTCTGGGAGCTGACGGACACATATTCGCCCGCCGCCATGGACATGGCACCCGCCACGAGGCCCGCCAGCCCGGCGATCAGCACCTCGGGTTTGTCCGAACCCGCTGCCGCGACCCCGACCACAAGGCTGGAGGTCGATACCAGACCGTCATTGGCCCCCAGTACGGCGGCGCGCAGCCAGCCGATGCGATGCACCATATGGGTCTCTGAATGCGACAGGCGGCTCATGGGGTTGTTCCTTTCAGGCTGTCCGGGGCATATCGGGGCCGGACGCGGGGCCGAGGCTGGCCGGATCATGGGGGTCGATACGCAGGGCACGCAGGGCATTCAGGATCACGGCGACGTCGATCACCTCCTGCAAGAGCGCGCCCTGCACCGGCGTGAGATAGCCGAAGGCGGCGGCGATCATGCCCAGAACCGACAAGCCGATCCCGACGACCACGCTTTCAAGCGCGATGCGCCGCGACGCTCTTGCGATCTCGATCCCCGGTCCAAGCCGGTCAAGCTGGTCCACCAGCAGCACGACATCCGCCGCTTCGGCCGAGGCGGCGGCACCGCGCGCGCCCATGGCGACCCCCACATCGGCAGCGGCCAAGGCGGGCGCGTCATTGACCCCGTCGCCCACCATCATGACGGGGCCGTTCTTGCGTTCCGACAGCACCAGAAGCACCTTCTGATCCGGTGTCAGACCGGATCGCACCGCGTCGAGACCCAGCCCCTCCGTCACGCGCGCGGCCACGGCGGCACGGTCGCCCGTGGCCAGCAGGATCCGCTCGATCCCCTGCTCGCGCAGCCCGGCCAGCATCTCGGTGGCCCCCTCTCGCAGCGGATCGGACATCACCAGATGGCCCGCGATGCGGCCATCGACCGCGACGGCGACAAGCACGGAACCGGCAGAAAGCCCTTCTTGGATTGCGGATGACTGCCCCACGCGTCCGGCCACGAAATCATCGCCGCCGACAAGGACATCGCGGCCCTCGACGCGTCCGACAACCCCTTCGCCCGGGATCTCGGCCACGTCGGTCGGCACTGGCAACACGATGTTGCGGGCCTTGGCCGCAGCGACGATGGCCTGTGCGACCGGGTGTTTCGAGGCCTGATCCAGTGCGGCGGCGAGGCGCAGGATATCATCCTGCGCCATACCGTCATGGCTGTCGATCGACACGATCTGCGGGCGACCGTCCGTCAGCGTGCCGGTCTTGTCGAGGATCAGGGTGCGGATACGGGCCATTGTCTCAAGCGGACCCGCGCCCTTGATCAGCACACCGAAATGCGCCGCCCGCGACAGGCCCGCGACCAGAGCCACCGGCACCGCAAGGATCAAGGGGCAGGGTGTGGCCACGACCAGCACGGCCACGGCCCGGATCGGATCGCCGGTGAACCACCATGCGGCAAAGGCGATGACGACGGTCACCGCCAGAAACCCCAGCGACCAGCGGTCGGCCAGCCGGGACATCGGCGCTTTCGAGCGTTGCGCCTCCTCGACCAGACGGACGATCCCGGCATAGGTGCTTTCGCCCGCACTATGCGTGGCGGTAATGTCGAACGCCTCGCCTGCATTGGTCGAGCCGCTCATGACATCCGCATCCATGGAGAGGCGCAGGGGCATCGATTCGCCGGTCAGGGCGGATGTGTCCACGAAGGCTGTCTCGGATGTCAGCCTGCCGTCCACGGGAACCACGTCGCCCTGCCGGATCAGGAGGCGGTCGCCCGGCACGATCTCGTCCAGCGGCACGTCTTCGAGTCCGCCGTTGCGATGGCGCGTGGCGGTGCGCGGCACACGGGACAGCAAAGCGTGCATCTCGCGGCGCGCACGCCCTTCGGCGAAGCCTTCGAGGAAGGTGCCGCCGGAATACATCACGGCCACGACGGCGGCGGCAAGGGTCTCGCCGAACACGAGGGCCGCCGTCATGGACAGGGCCGCGACGATATCCAGCCCGACCTCACCCCGCCCGATACTGCGCAGGATCTCGATCAGAAGCGCGACCAGCGCAGGCAGAACCCCGACCATCCACGCGATGCTGGCCATGTCGGCCCGGCCCGCGAAATAGAGGCCAAGCCCCGACAGAAGGCCGGCCAGCGAAAGCAGCAGGATTGCGGTTTTCACACGATCCGTTCCCGTGGTGTCCACCTTGCTCGATCCTCCGCGCTTGCTGATCCTGCTGCACCGTTGTCACCAAACAGGCGACCGACACCCACACTGCGTTCGCTGGCGCCATCCTCGCGCATCAGGAACAGGACGTCGATACCGCATTGCCTTGCAATCGCCGCACCACGCTCGGGCCCCAGCACCATGAGGGCGGTGGCCCAGGCATCCGCCGCGGCACAACTGCGCGCCACGACCGTGACCGAGGCGGGCGAGGACAGAAGCGGCGCACCACGGGCGGGGTCGATGGTATGTGAAAGACGCAGGCCTTGGACGTCGACCCAGTGGCGGTAGTCCCCGGATGTTGCGACCGCCGCATCCTCAAGGTTCAGGATGGAGCGGGGTGCGCGGCGGTCGGGATCAGGGGCCTCGACCGCGATGGTCCATGCGGTGCCATCCGGCCTGAGGCCCAGCGCGCGCATCTCGCCGTCGATGCCGACCAGTCCCGAAGCGATACCGCCCGCAACCAGCGTTTCGGCCAGCCGGTCCACGCCATAGCCTTTGGCGATCCCGTTGAGGTCGAGTGTGATGGGGGCAGTCTTGCGCAGGCGTCCCAGCGCGGCATCGACCTCAAGCGCATCGGAGGCAGCCCTTCGGGCAACGGTCATCGCCGCGCGGATGCCATCGGGATCAGCGGTCTGTGGTCCGAAGCCCCACGCGGTCACGGCGTCGCCCATCCCCATGTCGAAGGCCCCGTCCGAGGCGCGCCCGATCTCGAGCCCCAGTTCCAGAACCGCGATCAGCCGTGCCGGTGCGGCCAGCCATGCGCCGACCGGGGCCGCGTTCAGACGCATCAGGTCACTGTCAGGCTTCCATGTGGACATCTGGGCATCGACCTCGTCCACCGCGGCCTGCATCGCGTGGCGGACAGGTTCGGGATCGAAACCTTGCGGCGGCAAAGAACGTGGCCTGCCAGCGCGTGCCCATCGTGGGACCGTGCAGGGCGTGGCGGATCAGATCAGTAGACATCTTCGACATAGCGTCCCTCGGCTTTCAGAAGGGCGGGCGTCAGCCCGGAGGGGGCCAGGATCTCGGCCAGGGCGTCGGCCACACCCGCCGCCATGTCGCGTCCGCCGCAGACCATGACGCGGGCCCCGTCGCGGATCAGCCGGGCGACCTCTGCCCGCTCGGCCCGCAGCGCGTCCTGCACATAGTTGGGCTGTGCACCGCGCGAGACGGCAGTCACAAGCCGCGCCAAGCGACCCTCGGCCTTCCAGACCGGCATTTCCCGGCTGTAGAGGAAGTCGCTGCCGGGGTGGCGCATCCCGAAGAACAGATGGATGGGTCGCAACCGGCGATTGCCGCGAATGATGCCCGCCAGCGGCCCGATCCCGGTGCCCGCGCCGATCAGGATCAGCGGTGCCCGGCCACGGTCCGGATGAAAGCCGGGATTGCGCCGCAGGAAGGCCTTGACCGTGTCGCCGGGGGCCAGCGCCATCAACGCGCTGGAACAGATCCCGCCCGGTTGTTTGCGCACCACGATCTCGACAAAACCGTCGCGCCGCGCAGACGCAAGCGAGTAGAGCCGGGGCACGGGCGATCCTTCGGGCAGGATACCGACAAGATCCCCGGCCTGAAAGCGGGCGAAGCCCGCGCCGGTCAGGCGCTGCCACAGCGACAGGGGCGGCAGGGCGAACCGCAGGATCGCGGTGGGGGCCTGCACATCGGCCCCGTAGTCGCGCCGCGAGACGAGGGAGAGCGTCCGTGTGCTGGGCAGGACAGGCTGATGGGCCAGATCCAACGACAGACCCATCGCCTGGCCCAGATGCCTGCCCCAGCGCGCGAAGGTCTGCGCGGATTGCCGGTCCACGGTGTCGAGGGGCATCAGTTCGGCCCATCCCTTGGCCTTCGCGGCTGCCGACACGGCTTCTGCAAAGGCGCAATAGGCGGGAAAGCTGCTGTCGCCGAAGCCCAGAACGGCAAGCGGTGCGGCGGGCGCCTGTTCCAGCGCGGCCAGTCGGTCGAGAAAGCCCTTGGCCGATGCGGGGGCATCGCCATCGCCATAGGTCGCGGCCAGCAGGATGATCCGGTCTGCGCGGGTATAGCTTTCGGGGGCAAAGGCCGACATCGGCGCGACATGCACGCTCTGCCCGGCCTTGGTCAGGGCGGCGTGCAGCGTGGCGGCGAAACCCCATGTGCTGCCGCCCTCGCTGCCGACCAGCAGGATCGTCTCGGCCTGACGGGCGGGCCTGTTGGCCCGGATGCGGGGCCTGCCGCGCCGCCCGGCCCACCAGACCAGCACGCCTGTTGCGCCCATCACAGGCACGCCCAGCGCCATCAGACCCAGCACCAGCCCGAGTACCGCAGCACCCTGCCCCGTGTGCAGCATGTAGATCGTTTCGGACAGGCGCGCCCAGCCGGACAGATCCGCCCAGGCCAGTGTCAGACCCGTGCCCTGATCCAGATAGCCCGTGCCACGATCCGTCTTGAGCGTGTAGACATCGGTCGCGTCGTCCCGATAGGGAAAGTTCAGCGCGCGCAGTTCCGCCACCGGGGTGGTTTGCAACAGGTCGATGTCCGACAGCGCCACGCCCGTTTCGCCGCTGACCTCTGCGGGAAAGACAGGTGTGGCCGTGGCATCGGGCAAAAGGTCGAAGGTCGAGGCCGTCATCCAGAGCGCGGTCGAGGCCGAAAGGACAAGACCAAGCACCGCAACGCGCGCGATTTCCACATGCAGACGGCCCGCGAGCGGTCCGCGCAACCGCGCGAACCAGTGCTGCCAGCCCCCGGTGCGCCGCGCGACCAGTGCGATGCCCGAGAAGGCAAGCACCAGCATCGCGGCCGCACCTGCCGCCATCGCGATCCGGCCCGTATCGTCAAGAAACAGCGAACGGTGCAGGTTGGTCAGCCAACGCTCGACCTGGTTCGGGTCGGCCGAGGCGACGCCCAGCCCCGTCGCAGGTTCGATCACGGCAGATCCGGGCGTGCCCTGGTCGAACCAATAGGCCGTGATCTGGCCCGAGGGGGCGCGCCGGATCTGCTCGACACCGGGATAGGCGGCCTGCACGCGCGTGGCGAGCGTCGCGACGGTCAGCCCGGCCTCGGCCTGCGGTGCGGCGATCCGCTCGACAGCCGGAAAGACCGCGAGCATCGCCCCGCTGAGCGCGAGGATCGTGACAAGAGCAAGGGCCAGCAGACCCGGCCAGCGGTGAAAAGCGCGGATCATGGCCCTGTCTCCTTACATGTCGTAGGTGAAACTGGCGATGTAGCGACGCCCGGCAACGGCCTTGCCCGCGCCTGCGGTGGTCAACGGAATGGCAACCTCGTTCGGGCTGTCGCGCATGTCTTCCACGGCGGCATCGACATGCAGCGTGTAGCCCGCATCGAACAGCGCGTCGGCCAGATCGAGGGTGATCTCAAGCGACCGCCCCGCGCCGACGCTGGCCCCGGTGATGCCGTTGATCTGCGCCGGATCGCCCCCGGTGGCGCGATACCAGTCGCTCAGATGTTCGTAATATTTCGACTTGCCGCCAGCCATCCAGAGGCTGCCGACATAGGCACCGGACGTATCGGTGACATAAAGCGCCAGATAGGCACCGTCGCCACCGTAATTGGTCATCGTCGTGGTCAGCGTCACCGGGCGCGCCATGGCCAGACCGGGCGCGGTCAGGGCCGTGCTGAGGGCAAGAATTGCAAGAAGCGATTTCATGATTGCGGTCCTTTTTCAGGCTTTTTCGATGGTCCGGTTCAGTTCATCTGAACCTTGGGAGGGGCGCCGTTGCCGAACAGTCCGTTGGAGGGCGGTGCGACCGTGCCTGCGGGTGCGGGATTGCGCGCACCGCTGCGGCCGTAGTCGTCGTCATCATCATCGTCGTCGTCATGATCGTCGTCATCGTCATCGTCGTCATGTCGTCATGTCCGCGTTTCACGCTGTCGCGTTTGCCGTGGTCATCGTCGTCGTCATCGTCGCTGACCAGAACCAGAGGCAAGGGCTGCGACCCGTCCGCAAGAACGGCTGTGAAGGGCTGCGCGGCCATGTCTGCGGGCGCGTTCATGGCGCTCCATGCGGGCAGGCCGATCGTTGCGGTCAGCGCGGTGGAAGCGACAAGGAGGGCAAGTGTCTTTCTCATGGCAGGGTTTCCTTTCATCTGCTCATGCCACTTTGGCGATTCGACCTGAGCGCCACCTGACAGGTCAGCGGTTTCCGCTTCAGCTTGCCGTCAGGAAAAAAAGACCCCGCCGGTGAGGGCGGGGCCAGTAGGGCCGAAGGGACAGCCGGCCCTGGGAGTTGCAAACGGACAGGTCAGGTGACGTCACCCGGCGCAGGCATGCGCTTGTCACCGGTGACCATGGCGCGGGCGAGGTTCTCGTGGTGCCGGAAGGAGGCAAGCACCACTCCGCCGATATGCAGCGCCACAAGCAGCAGCATCACATCGGCGAAAATCTCGTGCATCTCTTCAAGTGTCTCCGAGCCGCCCCCCGAATATTCACTCTCGCCATCCTCGTCGGCGAAGGCGGGGGCCACGATCTGCGGCAGGTCCGGCAGCATCGACAGGCGGGCGGGTTCCTCGAGAAGCCAGCCCGTGAAGGCCGTTCCGGTGAGCGTCAGAAGAAGCGCGCAGACCATCACCGCCCCTGCCGGGTTGTGGCCGAGATAGCGCCGCTCTTTGCCGTGCACCATGTCGCCGATATAGGCCAGCGTGGTGCCCGGTCCCTTGATGAACTGGGCAAAGCGCGCGTAGCGGCTGCCGACAAAGCCCCAGACCACGCGAAAGGCGACAAGTCCGGCGACCGCATAGCCCGCAATCTCGTGGACAGTGGACAGGTCTTCGGCGCTCAGCCATGCGACCGCAAAAGCCACGACAAGGCTCCAGTGAAAGATGCGGACCAGCGGGTCCCAGACCCGGACCTTGCCATGGGCCGCCCCGGTTTCCATGTCGGCATCGGACGTGGACAGGTCAGTCATCGCTGCGATCCCCGCGTTCCTGACGGCGGCGATCATCGTCATCGTCGTCATCGTCTTCGAATTCGATCTCGATCACCTGAAGGGTTGCGGGATGGACCGTCACCTCGATCCGGCGACCCTCGGCATCGCGGCCGTCGATCTCATAGCACCCATCGTCGATCTTGATGCGGCGCACGGTCCAGCCCTTGTCCTGCGCCAGTTGCGCGACCGCCTCTCGGGTTGCCAGTCCGCCATGGGAACAAAGCAGTCATCGTCGTCGGCAAGCACTGCACCGGCCGGAAGGGCCACCAGAAAGGCAAGAATTGTCAGTGTCTTCTTCATGGGCCAAACTCCTCGTTGCGGCCATCTTGGACAAACCATGCGACTTGAACCTGACAGCATCCTGAAGCAGGGGCACTGACACGCGTCAGCTTCACGTCAGCCGACCGGATCATGTAGGGTCATCGGATCAGGGAACGGGAACAGCAATGCGAATCCTGCTTGTGGAGGATGACACCGTTCTGGGTGCCGCCGTGCGCGACCAGATCGCGGACGATGGCCACTCGGTGGACTGGGTCACGCGCCTCGACGCCGCGGCGGATGCCATGGCGGGTATCACTTATGATCTGGTGCTGCTGGATCTGATGCTGCCTGACGGGCGCGGCATCGGTTTTCTCAAGACATTGCGCGCGCGCGGCAGTGTCACGCCGGTGATCATCCTGACTGCGCTGGATCAGGTATCGGACCGGATCGAAGGGCTGAATGCCGGGGCGGACGATTACCTTGTGAAACCCTTCGATCTGGCGGAACTGTCGGCGCGGATCGGTTCGGTCGCCCGCCGCTACAGCGGCAATCCGAATCCGATCATCACGCATGGCGCGCTGGACATCGACCTCGCCTCCCGCAGCATCCACCGGGACGGCAAGCCGGTGCAACTGACCGCACGGGAATGGGCGCTGCTCGATGCGTTCCTGTCACGCCCCGGTCAGTTGCTGTCGAAGGCGCAGCTGGAAGACAAGCTCTACGCCTTCGACTCCGAGGTCGAGAGCAACACGATCGAGGTCCATGTCAGCCGCCTGCGCAAGAAACTGGGCAGCGACGATCATCCAGACCGAGCGGGGCATGGGCTACCGGCTGGGCAAGCCATGAGATGGCCAAGAAGCCTTCAGGCCCGTCTGGGGCTGTTGCTTGGCCTGCTGCTGACGCGTCCTGTGGATCGCCGCCGCCTCGTTCACGGCCGTGATCCTGCGCACACGAAATGGACGAGGTGTTCGATGCCGCCCTTGCAGGAGACTGCGCAGCGCCTGCTGCCGCTGGCGGTCGTGGATATCGTCGGACGCGAAGACGACGGCATCACCCAACGGCTTGGCGTGATCCGCGCGCATGACGAATTCTTCACCTATGTGATCAGGGACGCGGACGGGCGCATCCTGCTGCAGTCCCATTCTGCGGACCCCGCTGTCTTTCCCCCCTATGACGGCCTTGGGTTCCGCCAGACCGCGACACATCGGCTTTACAATGAGGACGCGCTGCAGGGCACGATCCGGATCACGGTGGCCGAACCGCTGGAGCACCGCAGCACCGTCGCGCGCGAGATCCAGATGGGTCTCGGCCTGCCCCTGCTGATCGTTCTGCCGGTCTCTTTCCTGTCCATCGTGCTGGCCTTGGGGACCAGTCTCGCGCCGCTCAGGCGCTTCCGGGAAAGGCTGGCGGCGCGGAGCCCCCGCGACCTGTCGCCGGTGCCGACGCTGGACCTGCCATCCGAAATCGAGCCTGTCGCGGTGACGCTGAACGGCCTTCTGGAACGGCTGAAAGCCGCCTTCGATGCGGAACGCAGCTTTGCGTCGAACGCGGCCCATGAATTGCGCACTCCCCTGGCCGGCGCCATCGCGCAGGCGCAGCGGTTGCAAGCGAAGACGACCGATCCGGTCGCTGCGGAACGGGCCGCTGACATCGAGGCAACGCTGAAACGGCTGACACGCCTGTCCGAGCGTCTGATGCAACTGGCACGGGCCGAGGGCGGGCGATTGCGGCTGGACAGCGCCTCGGACCTGGGCGGCGTGGCGCGCGTGGTGATCGACGATCTGGCGCGGGCCACCCGGTCGGGTCGGATCAGGCTGACGGTGCCGGAGCAGCCGGTGATGTCCGATCTTGATCCCGATGCCTTCGGTATCCTGTGCCGCAACCTTGTCGAGAACGCGCTGCGCCATGGGGCGCAGGACGGCCTGGTCAGCGTGTCGCTGTCGCAAGACGGAACCTTCATTGTGGCGAATGACGGCCCCTTGGTGCCACCCGAGGCGCTGGCGCGCCTGACCGAGCGGTTCGAGCGTGCCACATCCGATGCGTCAGGCAGCGGTCTAGGCCTTGCGATCGTCGCGGCCATTGCGGATCGCATCGGGGGTCAGTTGGTGTTGACCTCACCTGCCCGCCCCGGCGGCACCGGCTTTGCGGCGCGGCTGCACCTGCCGGTCCTGCCCGCGCCCACGCCACCAACCATCTGACCGGACCGGCCGGTCCTTGTCACCGGAATCCCGGTCAGGTCTTTCGGCGCTCTGCCATCAATTGCCGCAGGAAGATCGGAGCGGAAATCACGAGGCCGATCACCGTCACCGTCATGTCCGGCACGACCAGCAGAATGGCCGAGAGGCTGAGCACAAGCCGCTCGAACCGCCACAGCGGCGCAAAAAGCCAGCCGGACACGGCAGCGGACAGCATCCAGATCCCGATCAACATGCCCGACACGGCCAGCGCGAAGGCCTGCCATGTGAAGTCATTGGTGACGATCAGTACTGAGGGCGAGAAGACGAAGACAAAGGGCACCATCACCTTTCCCATGGACAAGCGGAAGGCCGTGTTCCCCGCTTTGAAGGCATTGGCCCCGGCAATCCCCGAGGCGGCATAGGCCGCCAGTGCCACCGGAGGCGTGATATCGGCCAGCACACCGTAATAGAAGACGAAGAAATGGGCCACGATCGGCTCGACCCCGAGCAGACCAAGGATCGGTGCGGCCACGGCGACCATGATGATGTAGTTTGCCGTGGTCGGGATCCCTGCCCCCATCAGGATGCAGACAACTGCGGTCAGCATCAGGGTGAAGAGAAGCGTCATGGTCGGGACCGTCATGATCTCGAACGGCAGAACCGCAAGGGTGGCATGCAGGTCGCTGGCCCATCCGGCGGCAAGCCCTGTGACCATATAGGCCAGCTTGAAGCCCACGCCCGTCAGGGTGACGACACCGATCACAACCCCCACAAGCGCCGCCGCCGCCGTCACGGCCAGCGACTGCTTGGCCCCCAGCACGAAACCTTCCCAGATACCCAGCACCGCCAGGCGCAGGCCATCCGCCACCCCGTGGCGCAGCAGGTTTTGCAGGATCAGCACGACGATACAGGCCGCGATGGCCCAGAAGGCCGCCGAGAACGGTGTGCGCCCAGACAGCAGGATCGCGATCAGCAGGACCAGCGGCAGCAGGCTGAGCCAGCCTTCGCGCAGGACCTTCATCACGTTGGGCAGTTCATCCGCGCTCAGCCCGCGCAGACCCAGACGACGCGCTTCCAGATGCACCTGCATCAGCACGCCGTAGAAATGCATGAAGGCCGGCACAAGGGCTGCGGTCAGGATCGTGGTCAACGGCACGCCCAGATATTCGATCATGAGAAAGGCCACCGCGCCCATCACGGGCGGGGTGATCTGTCCCCCGGTCGAGGCGGCCGCCTCGACCGCCGCTGCGAAATGGCGCGGATACCCGATGCGCACCATGGCGGGAATGGTCAGCGCGCCCGTGGTCACCGTGTTGGCGATGGAGGAGCCCGAGATCGAGCCGAGCAGCGCCGACGACAGGACCGAGACCTTGGCAGGCCCGCCCGAATAGCGCCCTGCCGCCGCCGAGGCGAGGTCGATGAAGAGCTTGCCCAATCCGATCCGGGTCGCCATCACACCGAAGAGCACGAAATGGAACACATAGGTGGCGATCACCCCGAGGGCCGTGCCGTAGATACCTTGGGACGTCAGATAAAGATGATTGACGATATTGGTCCAGCTGGCCCCCGGATGCACCAGCACGCCGGGCATGGAACGCCCGTAATAGGCATAGGCCATGAACAGGATCGCGATGACCGGCAGAGGCCAGCCCATCGAACGCCGCACCGCCTCGAGCAGGGTGACGATCAGGATGGTGCCCATGACCACGTCGATGGGCAACGGGTTGCCGACACGGAAGGCCAGCTGGTCATAGACCCAGGGCACATAGAAGGCCGACGCCGCCGCGCCCAGCGCCAGCACCCAATCCGCCAGAGGCAGACCGAGGGGGGCAAGCAGGCCGGGACGGGTCACCCGTCCCCCCAATGCGGAAAAGGACAGGAACACGAGAAACAGCGTGACACCCATATGCCCGCCGGCATGGGTCGTCGCCCGCGGAATGCCGAAGCCTGCGGTATAGAAATGATAGCAGGACAGCAGGAAAAGAATGGCCCCCACCACAAGGGTCAAAGGGGGCGACAGGGTGCGGAACCGTGTTTCGGGATCGAAGCGTGCCTCGATCGCCTGCAACTCCTCTGCCGACAGTTTGGGCGTGGCGGTCGCATCATCCGGTTTCTGCATGGCGCATGGTCCTGTCTTGCTGAACAAAAACGGCGGGGCGGACTGGCCGCCCCGCCTGTGTGATCGCGTGGCGTTGCCTTACTTCAGCAGGCCTGCCTCGCGGTAGAACTTCTCGGCGCCCGGATGCAGCGGGATACCGACGCCGGACAGGGCGGTTTCCGGGCGGATCGACTTGCCCTTGGCATGGCCGCTGTCCAGGAACTTGCGGGTGTTGTCGTTCCACAGCGCCTTGGTGATGCCGTAGACCAGATCCTCGGGCTGATCCGCGGAGGTGATCCACTGCGCACCGACAGCCAGCGTCACGGTATCGGCCGCAACCTTGTCATAGGTGCCGGCAGGCACAAGATCCTCGGCGAAGAACGGATACTTCGCGCGGATCGCGGCTGCCCCCTCGCCATCGATCGGAACCAGGGTGATCTCCATCTGGCTGGCCAGTTCGGCAATGGCGCCGGCCGGGAAGCCGCCCACGAAGAAGAACGCGTCCATCTGCCCGTCGCGCATCCGGTCAGCCGCCTGGTTGGGCTTCAGGAACTCGGCCTGGATGTCGGATTCGGCCAGACCATAGCCTTCGAGGATGATCCGCGCATCGACCAGCGTGCCGGAACCCGGCTCGTCCAGCGAGACCTTCTTGCCCTTCAGATCGGCCACCGAGGTGATGCCCGCATCGGCGCGCGCCACGATATGGATGGATCTCAGGGTACAGGTTGGCGATGGCGCGCAGGCTGTCCACGGCGGGCTTGCCCTCCCAGATGCCGGTGCCGGAATAGGCCCAGTTCGCCACATCCGACTGCGCAAAACCGGACTCCAGCGTCCCGCCTGCAATCGCGTTCACATTGGCCACCGAGCCGTTCGAGGACACGGCCGATGCGATCAGACCGGGCACGCCGCAGCTGCCGCCCTCCTCGCAGGGGCGCGAGCCCGGCGGGTTCGAGATGGCGTTGGCCAGAAGGCCGCCGATCGGATAGTAGGTTCCCGCCGTGCCGCCGGTTCCGATGCGGAAGAAGCTCATCTCCTGCGCGGATGCGACCGTACCGGCCATGAGCGCGACGACTGTCGCGAGTGTCAAACCCTTTAGCATTGAATTCTCCTCTGCTTGGTTCGGATTTTTATGTTTGTTTCCTGAGGCTTGTTCTTGATCAGCGCGTCTGTCTTTGCGACCGTATCCTTGTCTTCGGGCTTTGGCCCTGTCGGCACTGATTGTCACGGCCTCCCCCGTGTTCAGACCCCCACTTTCGCGGGGTCGGCGCGGAGTTTCAACACCAGAAATCACGGCATGGTGATGTTCCTGCGAACTTCGGGTGTCAGGCCGACAGCGCACTGCAGCAAATCGCGTCCCCAACACGGGGCTTGCCTGCATCCCTGACCGCAGCCCCGGATACGCCCCCGCCTAGTTTCTCCAGAAGGCGGGCGTGAACAGCACGAAGACGGACAGGATTTCAAGCCGCCCGATCAGCATACCAAAAATCAGCATCCATTTTGCGACGATGGGGAAACTGTCGAATGCCCCTGTCGGGCCGACCTCGGGCCCGTAGGCCGGTCCGATATTCGCGATGGCCGTCCAAGCCGCCGTCACCGATGTCTTGAATTCGAGCCCGGTCAGGGCAAGCCCGACGATCAGCAGGCCGAACGACAGGATGAAGAAGGTGAAGAAGGCAATGACGGAAGACATCACATCATCATTGATCCTTTGCCCGCCAAGCTTGGGGATCACGACCGAGTTGGGCGAACTGGATTTCTTGATCTGGGACTTGATCGCTTCAATGACCACCAGCCAGCGAAACACCTTGATCGAACACCCGGTCGAGGCGGTGCACCCCCCGATGAGGCCGACCGCAAAGATGACCAGCAGGGGAAACGAGCCCCAGGCCACCACATCTGCGCTGCCGTAGCCCGTACCGGAAAACAGGGTCACCACGTTGAAGGTCGTTTCCCTCAGGTTCACGTCCAGCGGCGTTGTGCTGGTCAGCTGCCGATAAATGAAAATCAGGGCAATGGCATAGACCATCCATCGCAGAAAGGCTCTGGCCTGAACGTCGTTCAGCAGCGGCCCCGCATGGCCCCGTGACAATTGGATGAACCGGATGAAAGGCAAGCAGGCCAGGATCATGAAGACCGCAGAGACATATTCCGAGCGGCCCCGAGAAGGCGGCAAAGGACTGATCCCTGGTCGAGAAACCACCGGTTGAGACCGTGGTCAGGGCGTGAACGGTCGCCTCGAAGGGTTCCATGCCGAAAAAGATATAGGCAAAGGTGCAGGCGAAGGTCAGGCCGATATAGGCCGTCAGCAGAGATTTGGAGATGTCGAGGGTCCGGGGCAGCACCTTGCCAAGCGTGTCGAACCCTTCGGTCTGAAAGAACTGCATCCCACCGGAGCGCATGATCGGCAGGAAGACCAAGGCGACAATGACGATCCCGAGCCCGCCCAGCCATTGCAGGATCCCGCGCCAGAGCAGCGTTCCCTTGGGCATCTCGTCGAGGCCGACGAACATGGTCGAGCCGGTCGTGGTCATCCCCGAGACGGCCTCGAAATAGGCATCCGTGAAAGAGGCCCCCGGCGCGCCGATCATGAAGGGCAAGGAGCCGACCAGCGGCAACACGACCCAGGTGGATGTGGTCAGCAGAAAGGCGTCCTTGATGGACATCCTTTCGATCCTCGCATTGGCCGTCGCGATCACGATCAACCCGCCGAGGCAGATGGCGAGAACGGCGATTTCACCGAAGACAGCCCAACTCTGGCCTCCCGATGCGAAATCAAGCAGGGCGCATGGCACCATCGCGATGCCCATGGCGATGATGAGAAACGAGATGATCCGGGCGATTGGACGCAATTCCACGGTTTTTCTCAAACATCCCTGGCAAGGCCTGAGGGATGTTTATGCGATAGGGCCCCGGTTCCGCAAGACGCGCATTGCCCCTGCGCGCGGTCAGCCGGGGTCAAGGCAGCCGCGCAGACCTGTTTCGGCAGCCGCGTTCTGGATTTCCACCGCGATCACGTGCCCGCGCCGCACCGGAAGGTGAAAACGGGCAGCGGCTGACGAGGCTTGATACATCCATTGCGAAAGACAACCTGCGGGGAGCGCGGCGAGGTTATCGCAGGACGTCGCGCACAAAGCAGGCGACCCCCCAAAGCGCAGGAAATGGTCCGATATCCAACGAACATTCGCGATGCATGGATGCACGCGAAAGCGGGTGAATGCAAAAAACATCCACTCAATCAACTCAATCGAGATGCAGCCTCCAGAGCGTTAAGCGCTGAACGACGTGGAGATCAGGGGAAACGCATCAATCGTTGGTCGACGTTGCCGCTGGTGCAGCGTCATCCGGCAGAACTTGAGGACCGCGCATCTCACTTGTGCCCCACCACATTACCGTTGCCAGAACGAAAATTGCGCCGACGACGTACCCGATCAACGGGCCTTTGTGCCGTCGCTTCTGCCGCTCAATGTCGTTTTCTGAATGACTCATCTAGAACTCCTATATCTGCGCATCGAACCCCAAACCTTGACGTTCTCTCGGGAAATAACGCGTCAACCGGGTGAGGGTTCCAAACTAAGTAGGTTTTCGCTCCTTCGGTCGAAAACCCGGAGGCGACGGTTTTGGCCCAGAAGCCTTTGCAAAATGCGATTGGGTGAGCCTGACAGAAAAGGCGGCCAGACATACGGACACTTGTTCAAGTCCCGCGAGGATACGCCACAACCCTGCCCGATCTGATTCCCAATGGCGGTGCATACTCTAGCGCGACCTAGCGAGAGACCGGATGGGGGAAGTGGCCAGCCATAAACCGCAACAAAAACAGTTGCCGCCTGATACGCTCAAGCGTTTCTGGCATGTGGGTCTTGAGCCTGAAACTTGAATTTTCTTCAATATTTTCAAGGGTAAGTGGCGGACTGGGGAGGATTCGAACCCCCGACCCCTTGATTCGTAGTCAAGTACTCTATCCAACTGAGCTACCAGTCCGTGGAGCCGGGGTTTAGCCGCATGCCACGGGCTTGGCAAGGGGCCTGCGCGGTTTTTTATCGGCACGCATCCAGTGTCAGGGACCCGGTGCGCCCGGCGCCGTTCACTCGCCTTCTTTGGGCAGGGTGATCACGAAAGTCGTGCCGTCGGGGCCGGTCTGTTCAAGGGTCAGTTGCCCGCCATGGCCGCGGATCAGGTCCTGGGCGATCACAAGGCCAAGGCCCGAGCCGCCCTTGCGCGCGCCCCCCTGAAACGGCTGGAACAGATGTTCCCGCGCCTTGGGAGGCAGGCCGGGACCGGTATCGCTGACACGGATCTCCCAGACGCTTCCCAGATCGGCGGCGGCGACGCTGATCTCTCCGGCTTCGCCGGTCTGGGCGAGGGCCTGCCGTGCATTGCGCACCAGATTGAAGATCACGCGATAAAGCTGTTCGGGATCGGCCTGGACGGTCAGGGTCGCCGGCACATCCTCGGACAGGCTGATATCGGCGTCGCCCAGCGCCAGCCGCTCGCTGTCCAGCACATCCGACACCACATCCAGCAGCAGGACACGGCGCAGGCGGGGCGCGGGTTCCTCGGCCTTGCCGAAGGCCAGCGTACTTTCGCACAGATGCACCGCACGGGTGATCGAGTTCACCAGTTTGGGTGCCAGTCTCTTGACGGCCGGGTCCTCGGACATCTCGATCCGGTCGACGAAAAGCTGGGCCGAAGTCAGCATGTTGCGCAGGTCATGGCTGATCTTGGCCACCGCACCACCCAGCTGGGCCAGCCGTTCTTTCTGCTTGAGCGCCCCCGTGAGCTGGGTTTGCAGGCTCTGCAAAGCCTCTTCGGCCTGGCGCAGTTCCGTGATGCCGGACGTGGGTTCGATGATGCGGCGCGCGTCTTCGGGCGCATTCGCATAGTGGGACATGGCCCCGGCCACGCGGGCGATGGGCATGACCAGCAAGCGCTGCACCGCCAGAAACAGAAGCGTGGCGGTGAAGATCGAGATCACTGCCGACAGGATCAGAATGCGCACCCCAAAATCCAGCATCGCTGTCCGGAGCGGACCGGTTTCCATCGTGACCTCGATCAGAACCCCGGCCTCGCGCGTCGGATTGCCGACGACCCGGATCACCTGGGGCGAGGGGTCCCAGAGTTGCATCATCGCGTCCCGGATCAGTTCGGGCGCGGGCGGATCGCGCAGGTCATAGGTCCGGTCCACCGCTTGCGGCAGCGGCGAGGCAAGGATCAGTTCACGCGCGGAATCCCGGCGCAACACGACGTTGAACACTTCGGCGTTGCTCAGCAGTTCCTCTTCAAGTTCGGGCGAGATCATGTCATCGGCCAGCAGCGCAAGGCTTGCGATCTGCGCCCGCTCCAGACGCAGAAGAAGATAGTCCTCCCGGAAGCGCGCCACGGACGGCACGAAGATCAGAACCTCGGCCAGCATCACGAAGATGATGGTCAGGATCAGGAACCGTCCCGAAAGCGAATGCAGCATCAATGCCTCTTTACTTGATCACGGCAGCCACTTCTGCACCAGCCCGACAACCCGTTTCACCAAAGGGTTATCAAACAGTCGCGGCGAGAAATAGGCCCCTGCCGCGCGTTTGTTGATCTCGGAGATAGTGGGATAGGGCGCGACCATGCCTGCCACGGCGGACATCTTGAGATTGTTCGCGATGGCCATCGACCAGAGCGTGATCAACTCGCCCGCCTGATGCCCGACGATCGAGGCCCCGACGGGGCGCCCCTTGTGGACCATGACCTTGATCAGGCCCTTGGTTTGCAGCGTCGCGATGGCGCGGTCGTTGTGGTGATAGTCGAACCGCACAACCTCCAGCGCCGCACCGTGTTGCTTGCGGGCCTCGGCCTCGGTCAGGCCCACCTGCGCCAGTTCGGGGTCGGTATAGGTGGCCCAGGGGATATGCGCGGTTTTCTGCCGGGCAGGCAGACCGAACAGCGCCTGACGGATGATCAGCCCGGCGTGATAGCCCGCGACATGGGTGAATTGCAGCCCGCCGGCGACGTCACCGATGGCAAAGACGCGTTTGTTCGCTGTCCGCATCCGGTCATCGACCTTGATGCCGGTTTTCGTCGTCTGGATACCCGCAGCTTCAAGGTTCAGCTTTTCGACATTCGACTTGCGCCCCACCGCGACCAGCAGATGGGTGCCCTTGAAGACGCGCCCATCCTTGACCTCGACCTCGATGGCCCCGGCCTGTCCACGGATCTCGGCGGCCAGCGCATCCTCGGCGATGGTGATCCCCTCGGCACGCAGGCTGTCCAGCACCACGGCGGCCATTTCCGGGTCATCCTTGCCCAGCGCCTTGGCGCCTTCGATCACGGTCACGTCGCAGCCCAGCCGCCGATGCGCCTGCGCCATTTCCATGCCGATGGGTCCGCCGCCGATGATCAGCAGGTGATCGGGCCGCTCACGCAGATCGAACAGGGTCTCGTTGGTCAGATAGGGCACATCTTCCAGTCCGGGGATCGGCGGCACCAGAGGGCGTGATCCGGTCGCGATCACGATCCGCCGCGCGCGTGATGGTGTCATCGCCCGCCTGCACGGTGTTGGGTCCGGTGAAATGGCCATATGCGCGGATCACCTTGACGCCCAGCCCCTCGAAGCGTTCCTGGCTGTCGACGGGCTCGATCTGCGCGATCACGCGGGCCACATGATCCTTGGCCGCGGCATAGTCGATCTGCGGCGCGACAGGCGTGATCCCCATGGCGGCACCCGCCGTCATGGCATGGGCGGCATGGCCCGCCGCCAGCAGCGCCTTGGACGGCACGCAGCCGTAGTTCAGGCAATCGCCGCCCATCTTGTGACCCTCGAGCAGGATCACATCGGCACCCATCTGCACCGCCCCTGCCGCGACCGACAGGCCGCCCGAGCCCGCGCCGATCACCAGAATATCCGTCTTGAGATGTGCCATTACAGGCCCTTTCCGCGCCGCAGCGCCTTGATCAGGATCGGCAGCAGCGCCAGAAGGCAAAGCCCCAGAAGCGGCAGCAGGATCTGCGGTTCGAAGATGATGCCGAGGTTGGGGGTCTCGCCGCGTTCGAAAACCTGTCCCAGTCCCGCCCCCACCGATGTGTAGACGACGCCGCCGGGAATGATGCCGAGGAAGGTCGAGATCACGAAGCGATTGAGCGGCACCCCCACAAGCGCCGGCACGAGGTTGGCCACGAAAAAGGGAACCGCAGGCACCAGCCGGATCAGGAACAGCATGGACCATTGATTCTCGTCGATCCCGTCCTTGATGCGCTTGACGGTGCCTTCACTGGTTTCCATCTTGGCTGCCAGACGTTCGCCAAGCCCCCAGCGCGCGGCCAGAAAGATCAGCGTCGCCCCGACGGTCGCGGCCGTGATGTTGAACAGCGCGCCGGGAAAGGTGGCGAACAGGAACCCGCCGGTCAGCGTGGCGATGGTGGCCCCCGGCAGCGAGAAGGCCACGATCACCACATAGGCCAGCATGAACAGGGCAACGGTGGCCGCATAGTTTGCATCGCGGAAGGCCAGCAAGGCCTCGCGGTTGTCGCGCAGCATGTCGAATGTCAGCGTATCGCGCAGGGTAAAGGCCCCGACCGCCGCCACGATCAGGATGACGATCAACGGCAGGCGGCGCATCCAGCCGCCGGATGCCTCCTCTGATGGGGTCTGATGTTCTGCCTTGTCGCGCATGCCGCTGTGTCCTTTTCTGAATCTGGTCGGCCAAGATGCGCAGATGGAGCGAACTTTGACAGGCTTTTGCGCCCGCCTCACGCGCGGTTGATCCGCAGTGACGAAACCCGTGAGAATCGGCGGGCTTTGGCAAGGAACTGAAACATTTCGCCCCCGTGCGCCCCGATCTGGCCGGGAGCCTTGCGTTTTTTGTTGCAAAACCGTGCCAAAAGCACCGGGCACGGTTTGACTTGGGCAAAACCCCTGTCTATAGGACGGGCTTCGGATATCACCGCATGCGCGAATCCAGCGCGCATACGCATTTGTTTTGGAGACGGAGCGATGAAACGCACCTTTCAACCCTCGAACCGCGTGCGCAAGAACCGTCACGGCTTTCGTGCGCGCATGGCCACCAAGAACGGCCGCAAGATCCTGAACGCCCGTCGCGCTCGCGGCCGCAAGGTGCTGAGCGCGTAAGCGCCGGCATTCTGTAGAAGGCATGACACCGCCGGAGGCCCCCGAGACTGGCACGACCGCCAGCGCCGGGGACACGCCACCGGCGGTTTCCGTTTGTCCGAAGACTGGCGGCCATCCACCCAAGATCAGTGTGATGCAGACGCGGGCCGAGTTCCTGCGCTGCGCCCGGGCCGGTCGTCAGGGCACGTCGGGCATGATGGTGCAGGCGCGCCAGCGCAGGCCCGACGAACCTTTCACAGGCATACGCGTCGGATTTACCTGCACCAAGAAGGTCGGCAATGCCGTGGCGCGCAACCGCGCCAAGCGGCGTCTGCGCGAAGTGGCGCGGCTCGTGCTGCCCGCTCATGGCCGCGACGGCTGGGACTATGTCCTGATCGGTCGCGAGGCCGCAACAGCGGCCCGCCCCTTTGAGGATCTGCAACGCGATCTTATATCGGCGCTGAAGAAACTGCATCAGGCGCGCCCGTGAAAGCTGTCTCGCGACTTCTGGCCCAGATCATCGCCCTGCCGGTGCGCGCGTATCGGTTGGTATTCTCGCCATGGGTAGGCTTCAATTGCCGGTATCAGCCGACCTGTTCGGCCTATGCGCTCGAGGCGCTGGAGACCCATGGCCCGATCAAGGGCACATGGCTGGCGGCACGCCGGATCGGACGATGCCACCCCTGGGGCAGCGCAGGCTATGACCCGGTGCCGGACGCCAAGGGCTGCGGGCACGATCATCATGCGACAGGGTCCGACCGGCAGGACTGACTGCCCTTGGCCGTCTTAGCCTTATCTATCCCGCGTCTTTGTCGCTATTCGCGCCCCGGCAATGGTCAGGGCTTCTCGAATGTGATGATCACGTCGCCGATATCCACGCCATAGCGTTTCATATAGGCGCGGTTCAGCAGCCGGTCCTCGGTCAGAAGCCACATCCAGTCATCGAAGGTCACGCGCAACGTGCCATCCGGCACCGGCAGGTCGATGGTGTAGCGCCAGTTGAACGAATCGCCCCGCTCCTCGCCGAACGCCTCGCCGATCACGCCGGGGGCCGTACCGCGCCAGGTATCCTCTCCGGTCTTGAGCAGGGTCCAGACGCGCTGTTCCGTTGTGCCGTCCTCATAGAGGAAATCCTCGACCAGGGTCAGGGTCTCACCGTCCCAGGTGCCGTTGATCTCGACCTCGAAACGGCGGCGGACGGTGCCGAAAATGTCCTGAAACTGACCGTAGGCCACGGTGCGCCCCGCGAAGAACTCCTCGAGGTTGAGGTTGCGGGTACTGAGCTTTTCATCCTCGAGCGCCGGTTTGCCGGTGCATCCCGCCAGAACCAGAACCAGTGCCGCAACAAAAATCCGCATGATATTCCCTCTTTTGTCCTGAGGAATACGCGAGCCGGGCCTGATCGGATGCAAATCCCTCACAGACGCTTGCGCAAGCTGGCGCGCACCCGACGCAGGGAACCGACAATCGGTGCCAGAACAGGTATCCGGTCAAACCAGCGCAGGGGGTGAATATCCGACCGTGACGACCGCTGCACCGAAATGGACCGGACAGGAGCGATCGTCAGACACTGCGGATGCGCCGCGCGGAACCAACTGTAGGCACCGTCCACATGCATGGCCCCACCCTGCGGATCGCCCAGGGGGCGTGAGTAAATCGCAGCCATATAGGGAATGAGATCGGGCAGGTTGATCACGTAGATATGCGTGAAGATCTTTAGAAGTGCCCGACCTGCATCAGACAGGTCAGTCTGGCGATGCTGCATTGATTGTGCCTCATTCCCGGCATCTAGAACGAACCCTGAGAAACTGGAAAACACAGCAAAGATTGTCGCACGGCATCTGTTGCGTGGCAATTGCGGATCACCGGCGGCGCGCACCGGGGAAGGCGAGCGCATGCTCGGCCTCACCCGGCAGACAGCCACTTGTCCGACAGGGCGGCATCCACTAAACGCTTTGCATGCTTGACGAGTCCGACGACATCCATCCGCTGTTTCACGGTGCCCCCAAAAGCACCGAGTTCAAGAAATTGCGCAAACGCATCGTGCAGCACGCGCGCGAGGCGATCGAGCAATACGGGATGGTCGAACGTGATCCCGCCAACCCCGAAGCCCGGCCCCGCTGGCTGGTCTGTCTGTCGGGCGGCAAGGACAGCTACACCCTGCTGGCCGTGTTGCACGAACTGCAATGGCGCGGGCTGCTGCCCGTCGATCTGCTGGCCTGCAACCTGGATCAGGGTCAACCCGGTTTCCCCGCGACAGTGCTTCCTGAGTTTCTGGAGCGCATGGGCGTGCCCCACCGGATCGAGTATCAGGACACCTATTCCATCGTGGTGGACAAGGTGCCGGCGGGACGCACCTATTGCGCGCTCTGCTCGCGGCTGCGGCGGGGCAATCTCTACCGGATCGCGCGCGAGGAAGGGTGCTCGGCGGTCGTGCTCGGCCATCACCGCGACGATATTCTCGAGACGTTTTTCATGAACCTGTTTCATGGCGGGCGTCTGGCGACCATGCCGCCCAAACTGGTGAACGAGGAAGGCGATCTCTTCGTGCTGCGCCCCCTCGCCCATGTGGCCGAAGACGATTGCGAACGCTTTGCCCGCGCGATGCACTATCCGATCATCCCCTGCGACCTGTGCGGCTCGCAGGACGGGCTGCAACGCCAGCAGGTCAAGCAGATCCTCGACGGATGGGAAAAGAACAGCCCCGGTCGGCGGCAGGTCATGTTCCGTGCGCTGATGAACGCGCGCCCGTCGCATCTTCTGGACCCGGCCCTGTTCGATTTCGCCGGGCTGACGCGGGAACAGGTAAAATTCGATCAAGTCGAGACGGTTCCGCCACGCCTGCGTTAAACTTGTTTTGAGAAAACCATCCTAACCTGCCCTGAGAACAGGACAGGAACACGTGGCATGGACCTTTTCCCCCAAAACATCTTGCGGCGCGGTCGCCGCCTTGTCGGTCAGGTGATGTCCGGTCCGCAGGCGCTTGCCTTCGTTCCCGCCATGACGCTGGCGGCTTTCTGGATCGGGGGAGAGGGGTCTTTGCTGCTCGCCGCTCTGGGCTTGCCGCTCGTCTACGCCCTGTCGGGCGGCTTTTCCACCGCAACTCCGCATGCTGATGATCAGACAACTCTGGTCATGGACACCCTCCAGGCTCTGGACAGGACCATGCAGACCGCGCTTGAAACGGCAGACCGGACCGGCAGGTCCACGGGATGTATCATGCTGGCCGTGGACGACCTTTCGGATGTTCTGGACCGCTACGGGCCCGGTGCCACCGAAACGATGATGACAAGGCTCAGGGCCCGCATGGTGTCGTCCTTGCGTGAGGGGGATTGCGTGATGCGGTTGCCAGGGGGGGAATTCGGACTTGTCCTTGCTCCGATGCGCCATCTGGATCTGGAAACGGCCATCCAGATGGCCGGCCGGTTGCAAATGGCCGTCGAAGAACCGCTTTCGCTCGACGCCACGACGATCTACCTTTCCTGCTCGGTCGGTTTCTGCCTTGCAGCCCGCAATCCCGGCAGCGGCAGCTCCGACCTGCTGGAAGCCGCCCGCGTGGCTCTTCTGGACGCGCAACAAAACGGCCCTTCGGCCATAAGGGCCTTCAGCGAAAGAATGCGCCACCCCCGAACTGCGCGGGGCGACCTTGCGGACGAGGCGGCGGTGGCACTCGAAACCGGGCAGATCCTCCCGTGGTTTCAGCCCCAGATTTCGACGAATACCGGTCGCATCACCGGTTTCGAGGCCCTCGCACGCTGGCAGCACCCGGAACGGGGTCTCATCTCTCCGGCGGAATTCCTGCCCCTGATGGAAGAGACCGGCCAAATGGAACGGTTGGGCGAGGTGATGCTCTATCACGCCCTCACGGCACTACGGGCCTGGGATGCGGCTGGCCTCGAGATCCCGCGTGTAGGGGTGAACTTCGCGACCGAGGAACTGCACAATCCCAAGCTGATCGACAAGATCCGCTGGGAGCTGGACCGTTTCGATCTGCCCCCTGCCCGTCTTTCGGTCGAAGTGCTTGAAACCGTGGTCACCGCGGCACCGGATGACACCGTTTCCAGAAATATCAATGGCTTGGCCAAGCTGGGCTGCGGCATCGACCTTGACGACTTCGGCACTGGCCATGCCGCGATCGCGTCGATCCGGCGCTTTGCTGTCGGACGGATCAAGATTGATCGGTCCTTCATCATGAAAGTGGATCGTGACCCCGAACAACAACGCATGGTCAACGCGATCCTGACCATGGCCGAACGGCTGGATCTCGACACACTGGCCGAAGGGGTCGAGACACTGGGCGAACATGCCATGCTGGCGCAACTGGGATGCGGTCATGTGCAAGGCTTCGGCATCGCCCGCCCGATGCCCTTCGATCAGACGCTCGAATGGATCCGCGCACATAATGCCAAGCTGCAGGAGGCCCCGACGATCGGCCGGACAGCCGGCTGACACGCTGCCGGTGATGACACCGGTGACGAGGCGGGCAACCGACCTGTCTGATCGGCGGAACAGGGCGAATGGTCACGGCTGACCGAAGAATCCCCATAATCCGCTTGACCTTTGGGCCCGCACTCTGTTGAACCAGCCTCATTCAGACAGGACTGGCGGGAGCCCCCGATGGACGATCAGAACAAGAACCTTCTCTTGGCAACAGCCCTCAGCTTTGCCGTCATTCTGATATGGTTCGTGCTATTCCCGCCACCCGAACCCGCTGCGGTGGACCCCAACGATCCGGCCGTGACATCCGCGCCGGTCGCATCGACGCCGACCGACGCCACGGCCGGCACGACCGAGACCGCACAGGCGGCGGAACCGGCCGCCGACACGCCGCGGATCACGATCGAAACACCACGCGTAACAGGCTCGGTGTCGCTTCTGGGTGGCCGGATCGACCAGCTTTCCCTCAAGAACTATCGCGAAAGCCTGGAACCGGGCGCCGATATCGTGACTGTCCTGTCCCCGATCGGGAACCCCAACGCCTATTACGCACTCTATGGCTGGGCACCCGGCGCGGGCGTCACGCTCGACGATGTCCCCGGCGCGAACACGCTCTGGGAACAGGAAAGCGGCGACACGCTCGCCCCCGATGCGCCGGTCACCCTTGTCTGGGACAACGGCAAGGGCCTGACCTTCCGGCGTCAGATCGCCATCGACCAGAACTTCATGTTCACGATCACCCAGAGTGTCGAGAATACGGGCTCCGACACCGCCAGCATGGCACCCTATGGCATTCTGGCGCGCCATGGCGAACCTCAGGGGCTGAAAAACTTCTTCATCCTTCACGAGGGCCTGATCGCCATGGCGGACGGCACCTTGACCGAAACCGACTACAAGGACATGCCCGAATTCACCTTCAACGAGCGTGAGGGCGCGCGGGCCGAAGTGACGCAGGTCACGGAAAACGGCTGGATCGGCTTCACCGACCACTACTGGATGTCGACCTTGATCCCCTCGGGCGGCAGTGCGTTCAAGGCGGTCGCGAAATACGACGATCAACGCGATATCTACCAGACAGAAGCGGTTCTTCCGACGCAGACCGTCGCGCCGGGCCAGACGATCACGGCGGAAACCCGTCTTTTCGCCGGTCCCAAGGAATGGGCGACGATTCGCGCCTATGAAAGAGAAGGTGGCGTAGACCGGTTCCTCGACTCCATTGACTGGGGCTGGTTCTTCTTTCTGACGAAACCGATCTTTGCGGTGCTGCACTACCTGAACGTGACCCTTGCGGGCATGGGCCTGACGGGGTCGATGGGCTGGGCAATCATTGGCCTGACCCTCTTGATCAAGGCGCTGCTTTTCCCGCTGGCCTACAAATCCTACGTTTCGATGGCCAAGATGAAAGAGCTTCAGCCCAAGATGGAAGAGCTGAAGAAAGCTGCCGGAGATGATCGCCAGAAACTCCAGAAGGACATGATGGAGCTTTACAAGAAGGAAAAGGTGAACCCCGCTTCGGGTTGTCTGCCGATCCTTCTGCAGATCCCCATCTTCTTCTCGCTCTACAAGGTGATCTTTGTGACCCTTGAACTGCGCCACGCTCCGTGGATCGGCTGGATCGACGATCTGAGCGCGCCTGACCCCAGTTCGCTCTTCAACTTCTTTGGTCTGCTGCCCTGGGACGCTCCCGAGCCCAACTCCCTGCTGGCGTTGATCTTCATCGGCGTGCTGCCGATCCTGCTGGGGATCTCGATGTGGTTGCAACAGAAGCTGAACCCGGCCCCCACTGACGCAACCCAGGCGATGATCTTCGCCTGGATGCCCTGGGTCTTCATGTTCATGCTGGGCGGTTTTGCAAGCGGGCTTGTGGTTTACTGGATCGCGAACAACACGATCACCTTCACGCAGCAATATCTGATCATGCGCAGCCAGGGCTACAAGCCTGACGTGTTCGGCAACATCAAGGGCAGTTTCCAGCGCAAGCCGAAAACCGGCGCGAAGTGATGGCGCAACTGGCGCAGATCTGGCGCTACCCGGTCAAGTCGCACGGGCGCGAGGCTATTGCCTCGGCCCGGCTGACCGCAGGCGACTGCCTGCCCGGTGACCGGATCTGGGCCATCGCGCATGAGGCGTCCAAGGCGGACAATGCCGCATGGTCACCATGCTCGGGCTTTACCCGGGTGGCATCCTCTCCTGCACTGGCGGCGATCAAGGCCACTTTGCATGACGATGGACAGACCGTCACACTCAGCCATCCCGAGCAGGACACGCTGACGGTTGCACCGGACCTGCAACCAGGCATGCTTCTGGATTGGGTGCGCCCCCTGACCGCAGAAGATCGCGCGGCACCTGCGCGCGTGGTCCGCGTGCCGGGTCGCGGGATGACGGACAGCGACTATCCGTCTTTGACCATCGGCAATCTGGCGTCTCACCGTGCGGTTGAGGGACGGCTGGGCCGCCCCTTGCAGGTCGAACGCTGGCGCGCGAACCTATGGCTGGACGGTCTGCCCGCCTGGGAAGAGTTCGACTGGATCGGGCGCCACATCCAGATCGGCGGCGCTGTCCTTCGGATCGTGGAGCGTACAGGGCGCTGCGCCGCACCGTCTGCCAGCCCCGATACCGGGCGGCGCGACACGGACCTCTTGCAGTTCCTGGACCAGCAGTGGAATCATCAGGATTTCTGCGTCCACGCGGAAGTCACGCAATCCGGCCCCATCGCCATCGGCGACCAAGCAAAGGTTCTGTGATGCAACAGCTGCCCTTCCCTCTGGCCGAAGAGCCGGATGCCCAGAGCGCCGAGACCGGTCGCCTTCTTTTCGCGGGCGAGACCGAGTTCCTCAAGGGTGTCGTCGCCATGTCCGGCTTGCCGCCGGCCGACCGGATCGAGGTCTGCTTCGCCGGCCGCTCGAACGTGGGCAAATCCAGCCTCATCAACGCGCTGACCGGACGCAAGGGGTTGGCGCGCGCGTCGAACACGCCCGGTCGCACGCAGGAGATCAACTTCTTCACCGTCGGCACCAGCCATTACGTGGTCGATTTGCCGGGCTATGGCTATGCCAACGCGCCCGTCGCTATCGTCGCCAAGTGGCAGAAACTGCTCAAACAGTATCTCTCGGGCCGGCAGACCCTGCGCCGCGCCTTCGTGCTGATCGACGCACGCCACGGCATCAAGCCCGTCGATGAAGAGATCCTGTCGCTGATGGACAGCTCCGCGCTCGCCTTTCAGGTGGTGCTGACCAAGACCGACAAGATCAAGGTCTCGGAACGGGACGCGGTACTGGCGCAGGTCCGCGCGGCGCTGGTGAAACATCCCGCCGCCTTCCCGGAAATCGTCATGACCTCCTCGGAAAAGGGCGAAGGCATCGCCACGCTGCGCGCCATCATCGCCTCGCTGGTCTGACCGCTCTTCTTCTTGCCTGAAATATCCCGGGTGAGGGTTCGCCGCAGGCAAACGCGGGGGCAACGCCTCGCCGACGTCAGACGTGCTGCCCGCCGTTCACCTCGATCTCGGTCCCGGTGATATAGGACGACTGATCCGAGCAAAGGAAAAAGATCGTCGCCGCCACCTCTTCGGGCTGGCCCAACCGACGCATCGGCAGCTTTTCCACGATCTTGTCCGTCCCCGGCGACAGGATCGAGGTTTCGACCTCGCCGGGGGCCACCGCATTCACGCGCACGCCGAAGGGGCCGAAATCATGGGCCATCTCGCGGGTCAGTGCGGCCAGCGCGGCCTTGGATGTCGAATAGGCCGCGCCTGCGAAAGGATGCACCCGCGCGCCCGCGATCGAGGTGATGTTGACCACCGATCCCCGCGCCGCCGCCAATTCCTCCTTCAAACCGCGCGCCAGCACGACCGACGCGAAGAAATTGACGTGAAACACATGCCCCCATGTGCGCAGGTCGGTGCTGATCGTGTTCAACCGCTCGCCTGTGTTTCCTTTGGGCGAAATACCTGCGTTGTTGACCAGCGCATCCAGACGACCGTCCAGCCGGTCGCGGATATCCGCCAGTTTGGCAATCGTGTCCTTGGGATCGGCCAGGTCGATCTGCACGTGATTCTCGGCTCCGCCGCCCCAGGGACATTCCGCCGGAAAGGCATGGCGCGAACAGGTGATCACGCGCCAACCCTCGGCGTTGAAGCGCCTGACAGTCGCATGGCCGATACCCCGGCTTGCCCCTGTCAGCAGCAGTGTCTTCTGTCTGTCCCCCATGGAAGCTACCCCTTGTTGCGGTGTTGCGCTGACCCTATCACTACGCGTGGCCGATACAACGCGGCACTTGGCAGGCCGGACCCCAACCGATAGGACGGTGGCAAGAGGAATACGGGATGAAAAAAAGAGACATGAACCGCGACTGGATCGCCACCGCCCGGACCCTGTCCGAGGCCCTGCCCTACCTGCAACGCTACGCCGGGGCCATTGTTGTCATCAAGTTCGGCGGTCACGCCATGGGCGACGACGAGGCGATGGATACTTTCGCCCGCGATATCGTGCTGATGCGGCAGGTCGGCGTGAACCCGGTGATCGTCCACGGCGGCGGGCCGATGATCAACGAGATGCTCGAGAAGCTCGAGATCAAGTCCGATTTCGTGCGCGGCAAACGGGTGACCGATGCAGCGACGATGGAAGTGGTCGAGATGGTCCTGTCCGGTCGCGTCAACAAGCGTATCGTGCAGGCGATCAATGCCCAGGGTGGCCGGGCCGTGGGCCTGTCGGGCAAGGATGCCAACCTGATCTTCTGCAAGCAGACCGACCCTGATCTTGGTCTGGTCGGCACACCGTCCGAGATCGACCCCTCGATCCTGCGGACGCTGTTCGAAGCCGGGGTCATTCCCGTCATCGCGCCCTTGGGCGCTGGCCACAATGGCGAGACGTTCAATATCAACGGCGATACGGCAGCCGGTGCGATTGCTGCGGCGCTCAAGGCGGACCGTTTGCTGCTGCTCACCGATGTGGCGGGCGTCAAGAACAAGGAAGGCGAGGTTCTGACGGCGATCACGGCCGAACAGATCCGCGCCATGACCGCCGACGGCACGATCGCTGGCGGCATGATCCCCAAGACGGAAACCGCCCTTGATGCGATCGAAGGCGGGGTACGCGCTGTCGTGATCCTTGACGGACGGGCCCCCAATGCGACGCTGCTGGAGTTGTTCACCGAACATGGCGCAGGCTCGCTCATCCGGGCAAGTTTCGATTGACCCAAGGCGATGCGCCGCAGGCCAGCCATGACGCGCTGCTGAAAGCGGCCCATGCCGTGCATCTGGATATAGCCGGGGCCTTTCATCCCGACGCATCCCATGCCTGCCCGCCGGGCACGGGCACCCTGATCCTTCTTGCGCCGTTGGAGCCCGGGTTCTGGCCTGCTTTCACCGCGAGCCCCGAGTATCTGGATGGCGCGCCCGAACCGATGGATCGCTGGTCTGTCAGGGTAATCGGGCAGTTGGCGCAGGACCATGGCGGACAGGCGCTCTTTCCCTTTGGCGGCGTGCCCTATCAACCGTTCTTGCGATGGGCGGCGGCCTCGGGCCGGGCCTGGTCATCGCCTGTGGGCCTGCTGGTGCACGACAGGGCGGGACTGTTCATTTCCTATCGTGGAGCACTGGCCCTTCCGGACAGGATCGCATTGCCTGCGGTATCTGCCAGCAGCCCCTGCCGGTCATGCAAGGATCAGCCCTGCCTGACCGCCTGCCCGGTCGGGGCGCTTGGGGTCAAAGGCTATGACGTGCCTGAGTGTCGTGCCTATATCTCAAGCAATTCCGGCCAAGCCTGTGTGGAAAGTGGCTGTGCGGTGCGGCGGGCCTGTCCTGTCAGCGCGCGCCATGGCAGATTGCCTGAGCAATCCGCCTTTCACATGAGAGCCTTCACATGACATTGACGCTGATCCTGATGCGCCATGCGAAATCCGACTGGGGAGGTCTCAGCCTGCCGGATCACGACCGCCCGCTGAACGCGCGGGGCGCGCTTGACGCCCCGGCAATGGGTGCATGGCTGCGTGCGCGTGGTCACCTGCCGGATCAGGTTCTGTGTTCCACGGCGACTCGCACACGGGAAACGCTCTCAGGGCTGGGGTTCGCGGCGCCCGCAACCTTCCTGCCCGCACTCTACCACGCCGACCCGGACACGATGATGGAGGCGCTGCGGGACGCCACGGGACAATGCGTGCTGATGGTCGGGCACAATCCCGGCATCGCCGCCTGCGCCGCCGACCTGCTGGCCCAAACGCCGGATCATCCGCGCTTTGACGACTATCCGACAAGCGCCACATTGGTTGCGCGGTTCGAGATCGACAGCTGGACAGATTTGCGCTGGGGCCTGGGCGAGGTTGTGGCCTTTGTCATTCCCGCCGACCTGAAATAGAGAAACGCCGCCATATCAGATGGCGGCGTTCTGCAAAATGTCGCGGCGGGTCAGTGACCCAGGATCTGGCTCAGGAACAGCTTGGTCCGCTCGGACTGCGGGTTGTTGAAGAACTCTTCGGGTTCGTTCTGTTCCACGATCTGGCCCTGATCCATGAAGATCACGCGGTTCGCCACCTGACGGGCAAAGCCCATCTCATGCGTCACGCAAAGCATGGTCATGCCTTCCTCGGCAAGGCTGACCATCGTGTCCAGAACCTCCTTGATCATCTCGGGGTCCAGCGCCGATGTCGGCTCGTCAAAGAGCATGATGCGGGGGCGCATGCACAATGAGCGCGCGATGGCCACACGCTGCTGCTGACCACCCGACAACTGGCCGGGATACTTGTCGGCCTGCTCGGGGATCTTCACCTTGGTCAGGAAATGCATCGCGATTTCCTCGGCCTCGCGCTTGGGGATCTTGCGGACCCAGATCGGCGCAAGGGTGCAGTTTTCCAGAATTGTCAGATGCGGGAACAGGTTGAAGTGCTGGAACACCATCCCGACCTCGGACCGGATCCGGTCGATGTTCTTGAGGTCAGAGGACAGCACCGTGCCGTCCACGGTGATCTTGCCCTTCTGATGTTCCTCCAGCGCGTTGATGCAGCGGATCAGCGTGGACTTGCCCGACCCTGACGGCCCGGCAATCACGATCCTCTCGCCGCGATAGACGGTCAGGTCAATATCGCGCAGCACGTGAAAGCTGCCATACCACTTGTTCATCTGCTCGATGGAAATCGCCACCTCGTCAGAGACATTGGCGGCCACGCGGTCGATCGAGCCAGTCTGCGGTGCAATCTCGGCCATGATACTCTCCTCAGCGGTGATCGGTCCGGAGGCGCTGCTCCAGATACATTGAATAACGGGACATGAAGAAGCAGAAGACGAAGAACAGCAGCCCCACGAAGATGTAGAGTTCCCAGTAGATGCCGTTCCATTCTGCCGTGGCGCGGATCGCGTTCGTCAGGCCAAGCGGATCGCGCAGACCGATGAAGACCACCAGCGTCGTGTCCTTGAACAGGCCGATGAAGGTGTTCACGATCCCGGGGATCGAAATCTTCAGCGCCTGCGGCAGGATGATCAGCCGCATCGACTTCCAGTAATCGAGGCCAAGCGAATCCGCCGCCTCGTACTGTCCGTTGGGCAGGGCCGCCAGACCGCCGCGCACCACCTCGGCCAGATAGGCCGAAGCGAAAAGCGTGACCATGATGATGACACGCAACAACAGGTCGAAGCTGGTGCCAGGCGGCAGGAAATAGTTCAGCAGCAAGGAGGCCGTGAACAGCCACACGATCAGGGGCACACCGCGGATCACCTCGATGAACGAGACGCAGACCCATTTGATCAGCGGCATCGACGACTGTCGGCCCAGCGCCAGCATGATGCCCAGCGGCAGCGACAGCACGATGCCCGACGTCCCGATGATGATCGCCAGCATGAACCCGCCGAATTGGTCAGAGGAAACAGCTTCCAGACCCCAGGGCATGATCCCGTCCAGCACATCGCGCACATGCGGCAACAGCGGGAACAGGCCGTCCACACCCAGGAAAGACAGGGGGTTCATGAAGATCATCAGGAAGGCCGCGATACCCGCCAGCGACCCGCCCAGCATCCCGAAGCGTGCACCGACCGCACGACCGATCATCACGGTCGCCACAAGGCCCAGGGCCACCAGCACAGGCAGCCAGACCGAGCCGCCCCACAGCAGGAAGAAGGCGACGAACGGATAGGCCAGCGAGAAGAGCAGCAGCACGCGTGGCAAGTTCGAGTAGAGGATGGGGGCCACGGCCACCACCAGAAGCGCCAGAGCCGCGAGGGGCCGCCAATAGCCGAAGATGAAGATCAGACCGTTGCTGAGTTCGTTCTTCATACCCGACACGAAGCCGATCCGGTCGGTGGCATTCATGCCGCCACCAAAGACAACATCGGCCCCGCCAGCGGCTTGCAGCGCATCGCTGTAGAAAAGTGCTGCGACAAGCCGGTCATCGGTCGGATAGAAACCGAACAGGATCTGCAACCAGCGTTCATTGATGACAGCCCAGCACGCCGCAGTCTCGAGCCCGCGCGCATCACGGATGGCCCGGCAGTCGTTCAGCGAGGTCGCATTCCAGATGCCATTCAGCGTCCAGGGCAACACGCCCGAAAGCACATACCAGATCACATAAAGCGACAGGAAGGTCAGGATCGCATTGAACCAGGACGACACCAGGTTCTCGCGCAACCAGCGGATCACGCCGACCTGGCCCGGCGGCGGTGCCGCTGGGTCCAGCATCTCGCGCCGGACAAAGGCGACGGGTTCGGTTCTACCTGCGCTCATGTCACCGCTCCTTCAGCTTGACGCTGGAGTTGTAGAGATTCATCAGGGCCGAGATGATCAGACTGGTGATCAGATAGAAGATGCCCAGCAGCAGCATCCCCTCCAGCTCGCGGCCGGTCTGGTTGATCGTGATCCCGCCAAGGGTCGAACGAACATCCATATAGCCCACGGCGATGGCCAGAGACGAGTTCTTGGTCAGGTTCAGGTATTGCGAGATCAGCGGCGGAATGATGACCCGCAGCGCCTGGGGCAGGATGATCAGCTGCATCGTGCGGTTCGGCTGGATGCCCAGCGCGAAGGCGGCCTCGGTCTGACCCTTGGAAATGGCCAGAATACCCGAGCGCACGATCTCGGCGATGAAGGCCGAGGTATAGAGCGACAGCGCCAGCCAAAGCGCGATGAAGGAGTTGCGGATCTGGATGCCACCCGCGAAGTTGAAACCGCCCAGTTCAGGCAGTTCCAGCGTGACCGGCCGCCCCATGATGAAATAGGCCAGAAGCGTGGGCACGAAGAACAGCGCCAGTGACAGACGGAACACCGGCAGGATCTGTCCGGTATCCTGCTGACGCTTGCGGGCGATGTGGCGCAGCACGAAGATCCCGATGACCGACAGGATGAACACGGCGACAACGAGGCCGGACCCCTCGGCCCAGACCGGGCGCGGGATATAGACGCCGCGGTTCGAGATGGCGACGCTGTCCCACAGGATCATCGAAGCGCTGCCCCCCTCGCGGAATTCGCGTGGCTGTGGCGTCGCCTCGGTCATGACGGCGAACACGATCAGGATCCAGATCAGCAGGGGCGTGTTGCGCATGGCCTCGACGTAGAAGGTCATGATCTTGGCCACGAGCCAGTTCTTGGACAGGCGCAACACGCCCGCCAGAACGCCGATCACGGTGGCAAGAATACAGCCCAGGAAGGCGACAAGCAGCGTATTGAGGATTCCCACCACAGCCGCCCTTGCATGGGTGTCCTGCGAGGTGAATGGGATCAGCTGCTGGTTGATGTCATATCCGGCAGTGCTCCAGAGAAAGCCGAAGCGGATGTCCTTGCCCAGAGCGGCAAGGTTCGTCACCGTATTGTCAACCAGCTCGACCAGCAGCAGCATGATGAGGATGGCGGCAACGACCTGAATGGTCATCGACCGATATCGCGCATCATAAAGAAGCTGGCTGAGACGGAATGTATCGCGCGGTGGGTCGGTCGCCTCGGCCATGCGCACTCCTGAATTCAAAATGAGTTACTGGAGGACAGGCAAAGCCTGACCCGCGAAGGTTCTTCATTCAGTCAGACGAGTAACGGAAAAGGGGTTCGGCCAGTGGCCGAACCCCTCGTCGTTACATGATCAGCGGAAGGGCGGTGCGTAGAGCAGGCCGCCTTCGGTCCACTGTGCGTTCAGACCACGGGCCAGACCGACCGGAGTGGCTTCGCCGATGTTGCGCTCGAACACTTCGCCGTAGTTGCCGACAGCGGCAATCGCGCGGACAGCCCAATCCTTGTCCAGAGCGATCATCGTGCCCAGTTCACCTTCGGTGCCCAGCAGACGGTTGATTTCCGGGTTGGCGGTCGGAGCTGCAGCCAGTTCCATCACGTTGGCCGAGGTCACGCCATACTCTTCGGCAGCGATCAGCGCGTTCAGGGTCCAGCGGACGATATCGCCCCACTCGCTGTCGCCATGGCGCACGGCGGGTCCCAGCGGCTCTTTCGAGACGATTTCCGGAAGGATCACGTGCTCGCTTGCGTTCTCGAAGGTGGCGCGTGTCGCGGCCAGACCGGAGACGTCGGTCGTGTAGACGTCGCAGGCACCTGCCAGATACTGCTGCTGGCCTTCTGCGTTGGTTGCAACCGGCACCGGCTCGTAGCTGATGTTGTTCACGCGGAAGAAGTCGGCAAGGTTCAGTTCGGTCGTGGTGCCGGTCTGGATGCAGACGGTGGTGCCGTCCAGTTCCTTGGCCGAGGACACGCCGATATCGGTGCGGACCATGAAGCCCTGACCGTCGTAGTAGTTCACGCCAACGAAATCGAGCTTGAGATCGGTGTCGCGCGAGAACGTCCATGTGGAGTTACGGATCAGCACATCGACTTCGCCGGCTGCCAGCGCGGTGAAGCGGGTCTGGCTTGTCAGCGGCACGAATTCCACGGCCTGCGCATCACCCAGCACGGCTGCTGCGATGGCGCGGCACAGGGACACGTCAAAACCCTGCCAGACGCCGTTCGCGTCCGGTGCGGCGAAACCAGCCAAACCTTCGTTGGAACCACACTTCAGGGTGCCGCGCGCCTTGACATCGTCGAGTGTCGCCGCTGCAGACGCGCCTGCGGCCAGGCCGGCGACCGTCAGTGCACCCAAGAAAACTTTTTTGTTCATTTTTACCTCTTCCTGATTGACCGCTCATTACACAGAGCGTTTTTTCCGGCCCGGGGGACGGCATGCAGTTTTCGAGGGGAGTGGCCCCTCAATGTTGGGAGTTTGTTCGGATTCATCGCAATCCGTCAAGTCACTCATCACCATTTGGAAAGCTCAATTGCCTGTTTCCGTAGCGGTAGCCTGCAAAAAAGGCAGTCACTCCGCCTGCCGCGAAAGATCAACAAAGGTTTTCGCGTGCAGAAAAGCCAATCGTTTCGTCTCGGCCATGGCTTCCGCCTCGTCGTCGGCGCCCCAGAGTTCGATCTGCCACTCTTCGTCCAGCCGAGACAGCTTCCAGATCGCGTCAGGGGAAAGAAAATCCATCTTTGCCGCGAAACCGAGAATCAGTGAACCGGAGAGGCTGACCAGATCGTGGAAACCCGCCAGGGTGAAATTGTCCATTTCATGCACCCGCGCAGAAAGACGCGCCAGCGTCTCGGGGTCTTGCGGCACATGGATGACGCCCGAGGCCGTGGACAGCCTTGCATCAAGGGCCTCGGCGGCCCAATCCAGCAGCGGGTCCCACATCTGCGCCTGTCGCTCGATCAGTTCCACCGGCCCCGGCGCGCGATAGCACAGCAGGTCGCTGTCGCCATAGTCAGCGATCATCTGCGCGACCTCGGCGTGCTGGGTGGCGACCTTGTCGATGGCGGCATTGGCAGAGCGGGTCACCGGCATGGTGCGGGGGTCGATCGCGCCCTCCTGCGCATCCCATTCGGCCGCGATCGCAGCGGCCATGGCGCGGCGTCGGCACGACAAGCGGCGTCTTTGCTGGCGTCTTGACCGCGCGACCATCGAGCTGGACGGTGAACCCGCCCTCGGTCTCGACCGGTGTCGCCGCTTTCCAGAAACGTTTGGCCTTCCATTCGCTCATGCCGCGATCCTCCAGATTTCCTCCAGTCGGGCGGGCAGTTCATCGAACCGGTCAATCACGCAATGCGCCGCTGTCAGGGCGGCAGGCTCGTGATAGCCCCAGCTGACGCCGATGCTCCGAATGCCTGCGGACTGTGCCATATCCATGTCATAGCTGGTATCGCCCACCATCACCGCGTCAGCAGGATCAACACCTGTCTCACGCAGCGCCGCCAGCAGCATCGAGGGATGCGGCTTGGAGGGATGGTGATCCGCCACCTGACGGGTCAGGAACAGCCCCTCCAGCCCGTGGCTGGCGATCAGCGCGTCCAGCCCGCGCTGGGATTTGCCCGTCGCCACCCCCAACAGCGTATGTGACTGACGCGACAGCAGGTCCAGCACCTCGCGCGCGCCGGGATAGAGCGGCGAGGTTTGGCGCGTGTCGCTGGCAACACGGGTGCGCATGTAGGAATTCTTGTAGCCCGCCACCAGTTCGTCGCGCAGCGACTGGGGCAGGTCGGGCACCAGACGGGCCATCGCCTCGTTCAGCGACAGGCCCACGATCGACAGCACCGCCTCACGCGGCGGCACATCCAGCCCCTGCAGCGCAAAGGCCGCAGCCATCGCACCCAGAATATCCGCCTGACTGTCGACCAGCGTGCCGTCGACATCAAAGATCACCAGTCGCAGACGATCCGTCACCGCAAAGCCTCGAACGGGTCCTCGGCAGCCAGATCCTCGGTCCAGCCGAAAGTGTCCCAGCTATGGGCCATGTGATCAGGTAGCGGCGCGGTGATGGTGATCACCTTGCGGGTATGCGGATGCTCGAACCGCAGCATCCGGGCGTGCAGGTGCAGCTTCTTGGAAATGATCCCGCCCAGTTGCGCGCCCCAGCCATCGCCAAGGTTTTCCTGACCCGATCCACCGTATTTTCCGTCGCCGATGATCGGATGACCGATCTCGGCCATATGGGCGCGCAACTGGTGCGTGCGGCCCGTCAACGGCTCCATCGCCACCCAGGAGGCGCGGCCACCGACACGGTAGAGCGTGGCATAAAGCGTATGCGCCCGCTTGGCGCCGGGGGTCTTGTCGATGTCCCGCGGATGAACCGCGTGCATCTTCTCGCCCTCGCCCTTGGCGCCGTGACCGGGGGCCTTGACCAGACCGAACTTGATCTCGCCCAGATAAGGCGTCGGCACACCGGCGACGAGCGCCCAATAGATCTTGCGCGTCTCGCGGTGACGGAACGCTTCGGTCAGCGCAGCGGCGGTCTTGCGGTCACGCGCCAGCACCAGAACGCCTGTCGTGTCCTTGTCCAGACGATGCACCAGACGGGGCTTTTCCTCAAAGCCGAAGCGCAGCGCCTCGGCCAATCCGTCCACATGCTTGAGTGTCTTGCTGCCGCCCTGCGTGGGCAGACCGGCGGGCTTGTTGATCGCGATGATATGGTCGTCGCGGTAGATGACCGCATCCTGCATCATCTTGACGTCGGCCGGGCTCATGCGGCTTTCGGTGACCACGGTCATCTGTTCCGGATCGGGCAAGGGGGGAACACGGACCTGCTGTCCGGCGGCCAGCCGGGTTGCCGCCTTCACGCGACCACCATCGACACGCAATTCGCCTTTGCGGCACATCTTCTCGACCATGCCTTGGGTCAGATGCGGAAAGATACGACGCAACCAGCGATCCAGCCGCTGATCGCTATCAGCTTCCGAGACGGGAATGGTCTGGACACGGCTCATTGAAACACCTCTTTCGCGACAACCATGGCCAGCGCCAGGGCACTGAGCGACAGGATCACCGACGCCCCCACATAGAAAGCGGCCAGCATCGTCTCTCCCCGCTCGTAAAGGGCCATCGCATCAAGCGAAAAGGCCGAAAAAGTCGTGAACCCACCCAGGATTCCCGACAGCAGGAAAGGTGCCAGACGTGTTGCATCCCGCTGGGCCAGGACCACGACCAGAAGTCCCATCAGGAACGACCCGATCACGTTCACCGCAAGCGTGCCCCACGGGAATCCCGCGCCAAGAAAGCGCAGCGCGCCAAGCGAGGTCAGATAGCGGGCAGAAGCCCCGATTGCGCCGCCGAGGGCGACCTGAAGAAGTGTGCTCAACATGTCCGCAGCAGTGGCGAGGGGGGCGGGGAATGTCAAGTTTTCCCATGGACAAGCTGCCCCGGCGTCCCTCAGCCCGGCCCGCGTTTGGAGCGCAGCTTGGCGAAGTAATCCAGTCGGCGTTTCAACTCCCGCTCGAAGCCACGCTCGACCGGCTGGTAGAGGACCGGGCGCTTCACCCCGTCCGGGAAATAGTTCTGCCCGGAAAAGCCATCCTCGGCATCGTGATCATAGGCATAATCCGCGCCGTAGCCCTGTTCCTTCATCAGCTTGGTCGGCGCGTTCAGGATATGCTTGGGCGGCGGTTCCGATCCGGTCTGCCGCGCCAGCGCCATCGCCGCCTTGAACCCGACATAGCCCGCGTTCGACTTGGGCGCCAAGGCCAGATAGGTGACCGCCTGCCCCAGCGCCAGCTCCCCTTCGGGGCTGCCCAAACGCTCGTAGGTTTCCCAGGCCTGCAGACAAACGGCCTGCGCCTGCGGATCGGCCAGCCCGATATCCTCGACCGCCATCCGTGTCAGGCGGCGCGCCAGATAGCGCGGATCCTCGCCCCCTGTCAGCATCCGCGCAAACCAGTAAAGCGCCGCATCGGGATCTGATCCGCGCACCGATTTGTGCAGCGCCGAGATCAGGTTGTAATGCTCGTCCCCCGACTTGTCATACTTGGCCGCCCGCTTCATCAGCCGCGTGGCCAGCGCATCGGTATCCAGTTTGCCCTCGACCTTCCACGCCGCCACCTGCTCGATCAGGTTCAGAAGCGCACGCCCGTCTCCGTCGGCCATCTCCAGCAAGGCTTCGCGGGCGGGGCCGGTCAGGGGCAAGGCACGGTCCAGTTCCTTTTCGGCGCGCTGTGCCAGACGCTCCAGATCGGCCAGATCCAGCCTCTTGAGAACCAGAACCTGCGCGCGGCTGAGCAAGGCGGCGTTCAGCTCGAAACTGGGGTTTTCGGTCGTGGCCCCGACCAGAAGGATCGTGCCGTCTTCCATATGCGGCAGGAAACCGTCCTGCTGGGCCTTGTTGAAGCGGTGGATCTCGTCCACGAAAAGCAGGGTCCCCTGCCCGTTCGCACGGCGCATCTTCGCCGCCTCAAAGACCTTGCGCAGTTCCGGCACGCCGGTGAAGATCGCGCTGATCTGGACGAAATGCAGATCCGTCTCATCCGCCAGAAGCCGCGCGATGGTGGTCTTGCCCACGCCGGGCGGCCCCCAGAGGACCAGCGAGGACAACGAGCCCGAGGACAGCATCACCCCGAGCGGCGCGTCAGGCCCCAGAACCTGCTCCTGCCCGATCACCTGATCCAGACGCTGCGGGCGCAGACGATCCGCAAGTGGCCGGGGTCCGGCCTTGGCAGGCTCGGCAGCCCCGGTGTCGAAGAGATCGGCCATCCGCCTAAAGCCTGCTGCGCAGCGAAATGCGTTGCAACCCGCGTTGCAGTTCGATCGACAGCGCGCGGTCGTCGATGGCGCTCGCCAGCGCAGTCGCCGTTTGCGCGGTATCCGTGATCGCATTGCCATTGATCGCAAGGATCACGTCACCCGGCTGCATCCCGAACCGCGCACCGAATGGCCCCGGGTTCTCGACGATCACGCCGGATGTCGCCAGCGGCAGGTTGAATTCGGCCAGAACGGCGGGGTTCACATTCAGCACCACAAGTCCCGGCAGGGGCGTGCTCTCGTCCATTTCGCGCCGGTCGCGCGGCGGCGTCTCGGGCGCTGCGCGCAATTCGACCGCGACCGTGGTTTCCACTCCGTCGCGCAGGGATGTGACCTGTGCCATCTGGCCCAGACCGGCCACGCTCATGCGAAAGACCATCTCGGCCGGGGTGTTCACGGGCTGACCATCCACCGAGAGGATCACGTCGCCGGGGGCCAGCCCCGCGTCACCAAAGGGGCTTGCCGGATGCAGGCCCGAGATCAGGATTCCCCCCGGACGGTCCAACCCGAGGGAGGCGGCGATATCTGCATCGACCGGCTGGCCGGACATGCCCGCCCAGGGCCGCTCGAACCGCGAGCGACCCTCGCGGGCCTGCTCGACGAACCGCGCGACCAGATTGGCGGAATCGCGAAACCGATGCCGTTGGACCCGCCGGACCGCGTCAGGATCGAGGTGTTCACCCCGATCAACGCGCCATTCACGTCGATCAGCGCCCCGCCCGAATTGCCCGGATTGATCGCCGCATCGGTCTGGATGAAATATCCCCGCCCCGTGCCAGAGGCCGTACCGGACCGCGCCAGCCCCGACACGATCCCGCTGCTGACGGTCTGACCCACGCCGAAGGGGTTGCCGATGGCCAGCACCAGCTCTCCGACTTCGACGCTGTCGCTGTCGCGCAGGGTCAGCGCGGGCAAATCGGCGGCCCCGTCCAGACGCAAAAGGGCCAGATCGCTTTCCTCATCGCCAAGGATCACCGTCGCGTTGAACTCGCGCCGGTCCGCCAGCACCACGCGGATATCCGTCGCCTCGCCGACGACATGGTAGTTGGACACGACGATCCCGTCCGGCGACAGGATCACGCCTGACCCAAGGCTGTTCTGCACCTGCGGTCGCACCGTGCCGAAATCGCGGAAAAGACCCTCGAAAAACGGATCACCCGCAAAGGGGCTGTCACGAACAGCCACCACGCGCTTGGCGTAGATGTTGACGACGGCGGGCGCGGCCTCTTTCACCAGTGGTGCGAAACCCAACTGGATCTCGGCCTGGCTGGTGGGCACGCGCGTCTGGGCCGTCAGCGGCAAGGGGGCCAGCGACGCGGCCACGCACGACAGGATGACTAGACCGGAGCGGAGCATCATATCCTCCCTATTCCTTTCCCCTGATATGAGCGGCGGCGCAGGGATATGCAAGTTCCGCCGCGCGGAGGCCTGAAACGCAAAACCCCCGCCCTGTGCGGGGCGGGGGTATGGAACCTTGGGCCTGAGGCCGAAGGATCAATCCTCGGCAGCTTCCTCGGCCGCGACGCGGGCCTTGTCGCCTGCGCCTTTGGCGTTGGGGTCGCGGTCCACGAATTCGATGATCGCCATCGGTGCCATGTCGCCATAACGGAAACCGGCTTTCATGATGCGGACATAGCCACCCTGACGGTCCTTGTAGCGCGGACCCAGAATGTCGAACAGTTTGGCCACATAGGCGTCCTGCTTCAGCTGTGCGCGCAGCCTGACGGCGGGCGTGAAGGTCGCCGCGCTTGCCCAGCGTGATCAGTTTTTCAACGATCGGGCGCAGTTCCTTTGCCTTGGGCAGGGTGGTCTTGATCTGCTCATGTTCGATGAGCGAGCCGGCCATGTTCGCCCAAAGCGCCTTGCGGTGCTCATGGGTCCGGTTCAGGCGGCGGTAGCCTCTTGCGTGACGCATTGTCGTTCTCCTTTAAGCTTTACGAAGCTTGTTTGCTTTGTCCGGTGGCCGATGCGGGTCAGCCACTCTCCTTGGGGCATCATGCCCATGTCGTCCCCGCCAGCGCGGGCATTGACGGGGCGGGTTCGTCACCCGCCCCATATTCTCAGAACGCGTCTTCGAACTTCTTCGCCAGATCTTCGATATTGTCTGGCGGCCAGTCCTCGACATCCATGCCAAGGTGCAGACCCATGCCGGACAGCACTTCCTTGATCTCGTTCAGCGACTTGCGGCCGAAGTTCGGGGTGCGCAGCATCTCGGCTTCGGTTTTCTGGATCAGGTCACCGATATAGACGATGTTGTCGTTCTTCAGGCAGTTGGCCGAACGCACCGACAGCTCCAGCTCGTCCACTTTCTTCAGCAGAAGCGGGTTGAACTCCAGACCGTCATCGTCATCCGAACGGGTCGCGCTTTCGGGCTCGTCGAAGTTGACGAAGATCGACAGCTGGTCCTGCAGGATACGCGCGGCATAGGCCACGGCATCGTCAGGGGTCAGCGAACCGTCGGTTTCGATCTTCATGGTCAGCTTGTCGTAGTCCAGAACCTGACCTTCACGGGTCGGGGTCACTTCATAGGACACGCGCTTGATCGGCGAATAGATCGCGTCGATCGGGATCAGACCGATGGGCGCATCTTCCGGCTTGTTCTTGTCAGCCGAGACATAGCCCTTGCCGGTATTGACCGTCAGTTCCATGTAGAGATCGGCACCATCGTCGAGGTGGCAGATCACGTGATCCTTGTTCAGGATCTCGATGCCTGCGCTGTCCGAGATGTCACCGGCGGTGACGACGCCCGGGCCTTTGGCACTGACGCTCAGGCGCTTGGGGCCTTCGACTTCCATGCGGATCGACACACCCTTGAGGTTCAGGATGATGTCGGTCACGTCCTCGCGCACACCGGCGACCGAGGAAAACTCGTGCAGAACGTTGTCGATCTGTACGGATGTGATGGCCGCGCCCTGCAGCGACGACATCAGGATGCGGCGCAGCGCGTTGCCGAGCGTCAGGCCAAAGCCACGCTCCAGCGGTTCTGCGATGACGGTGGCCTGACGGGTCGGATCGTTGCCCGGCTTCACGTCAAGCTGTGTCGGCTTGATCAGTTCAGCCCAATTCTTGTGGATCATGCGTCCCTCCATTCTTGTCTTGTCCTCATGTCCAAAAGGCCAAGACGCCCGAGGTTTCTAAATGACGTCGAGGGGCCGTGCACATGGCGCGGCCCCAGGATAATGAAATGGGATCAGACCCGGCGACGCTTCGGAGGGCGGCAACCGTTGTGTGCGATCGGGGTGACATCACGGATCGAGGTGATGTTGAACCCAACAGCGGCCAGAGCGCGCAGCGCGCTTTCGCGGCCCGAACCGGGGCCCTGCACTTCGACTTCCAGCGTCTTCACACCGTGTTCCTGTGCTTTCTTGCCGGCGTCTTCAGCAGCCATCTGGGCGGCGTAGGGTGTCGATTTACGCGACCCCTTGAAGCCCATGGTGCCGGCCGAGGACCAGGCAATCGCGTTGCCCTGCACGTCCGAGATCAGGATCTTGGTGTTGTTGAACGAAGAGTTCACATGCGCCACGCCTGCGGCGATGTTCTTGGAGACCTTCTTCTTGCCTCCGCGACGGGTATCACGTGCCATTGATGCAGCCCTCCCTTATTTCTTCTTGCCGGCAATGGCCTTTGCGGGGCCTTTGCGGGTGCGAGCGTTGGTATGGGTGCGCTGGCCGCGAACCGGCAGGTTGCGACGGTGACGCAGGCCACGGTAGCAGCCAAGGTCCATCAGGCGCTTGATGTTCATCTGCGTCTCACGGCGCAGGTCACCTTCGACGGTGTAGTTGGCGTCGATATGCTCGCGGATGGCGAGGACTTCGGCGTCCGACAGTTCGTTCACACGACGGGTCGCGTCGATGTTCACGGCGTCGCAGATGGCTTTGGCCGAAGTATGGCCAATTCCGGTGATGTAGGTCAGGGCGATCGGGACCCGTTTCTGGGTCGGGATGTTTACGCCGGCGATACGTGCCACGTGTCACTTTCCTTTTCGTTGCGGTTCCGTGGTGCCAGAACCTTTTTTCACAACGTAGGCCCGAGGCATCGTGCCATCGGGCCGCAGCTGAATTCAGGTGTCAATTCGTACGCGGGAGCGACCCGCTCAGAATCATCTCTCATGTTCGAGATAGGGCTGGTTATGTAAGAAACAGGGGGCCGTCAAGCCCCCCGCCCAAGGTTTCCGGCAATCAGCGCGGTTCAGTCCAGAATGGCTGCAATCGCCTTCTGGACATCGCCGATTTCGGCCAGACCGTCGACCGTACGCAGCTGTCCCTTGGCATAGTAATAGCCGATCAGCGGCGAGGTCTTCTTGTAATATTCCATCAGCCGCTGACGCAGGCTGTCCTCGTTGTCATCGGCGCGGCGCTTCATGTTGGTGCCGCCACACTTGTCGCAGACACCATCGACAGCCGGACGGTGCGTGACGTCGTGATAGACCTCGCCGCAATCGCCACAGGTGAAACGCCCGGTGATGCGCGCCACAAGGGCCGCGTCATCCACCTGCATCTCGATCACCGCATCCAGCTTTTCGCCGGTCGCGGCCAGAAGCTCGGCCAGGGCATCGGCCTGCGGCAGCGTGCGCGGGAACCCGTCGAAGATGAAACCGCCTGCCTTGTCGCCTTCCAGCTTTTCGCGGATCAGACCGATCACGATCTCATCCGTGACAAGCTCGACCCCGGTCCATGACATCGGCCACGATACGGCCCATCTCGGTCCCGCTGGTCCGGGCTTCGCGCAGCATGTCACCCGTGCTGAGCTGGATCATGTTGCGCGTCTCGACCAGATGGCGCGCCTGAGTGCCTTTGCCGGCCCCCGGGGGCCCGAGAAGGATGATATTCATCTGCGCGCCGGAGCCTTTCTGGTCGTGCGTTTCTTGCCTTTGCCGCGCAACTGCGACTTCTCGATCAGACCCTCATACTGGTGCGCCAGAAGATGGCTCTGAACCTGCTGGATCGTATCCATGGTCACGGACACCACGATCAGCACCGAGGTGCCGCCGAAGTAGAAGGGAACAGCCAACTCGGCCCGCAGGATTTCAGGCAACAGGCAGACGGCCGCAAGATAGGCCGACCCGAGCGCCAGAACCCGGCTGACCACATATTCAAGATACTCGGCCGTTTTCTTGCCGGGACGAATGCCCGGAACAAAACCGTTCTGGTTCTTCAGGTTCTCGGCGACGTCATCGGGTTTGAACGAGACGTTGAACGTGTAGAAATACGAGAAGAACACGATCATCACGACGAAGAACAGCAGATACAGCGGCTGTCCGGGGCCGAAATAGGCCATGATCGTGGACATGATCGGTCCGGTATCCGTCCCCGAAAAGGTGCTGACCGTTGCAGGCAGCAGCAGCAGCGAGCTTGCGAAGATCGCGGGGATCACGCCGGCGGGGTTGACCTTGACCGGCAGGCTGGACGAGCCGCCCTCGTAGATCTTCATCCCAGCCTGGCGGCGGGGATACTGGATATGGATCTTGCGCAAGGCGCGCTCCATGAACACCACGAAGGCAATGGTCACGATCACCATCACGATCACACCGATGATCACGGCGGGGCTGATGGCGCCCGAACGACCCTGGCTGAAGAACTGCGCCAGTGCGGCGGGGATTTCGGCGACGATACCCACGAAGATGATCAGCGAGATACCGTTGCCGATGCCGCGTGCGGTGATCTGCTCACCCAGCCACATCAGGAACATGGTGCCACCGACCAGCGTGATGACGCAGGAAGCGCGGAAGAACATGCCGGGATCGGTGACAAGATCGCCAGCCTCAAGGCTCACAGCCAGACCGTAGGCCTGCAGCGTGGCCAGGAACACCGTGCCGTAGCGCGTATACTGGTTGATCTTCTTGCGACCCTGCTCGCCCTCTTTCTTGAGTTGCTCAAGCTTGGGCACCATCGAGGTCAGCAGCTGTACGATGATCGAGGCCGAGATATAGGGCATGATCCCGAGGGCAAAGATCCCCATCCGGCCAAGCGCACCACCGGTGAACATCGACAGGATGCCACCGATACCCGCCGCCGCACCTTCCATGAACTCGCGCAGCGACGCGCCATCGATTCCCGGCACCGGAATGAAGGTGCCAAGGCGATAGACGATCAGAAGGCCAAGCGTGAAGAAGATGCGATTGCGAAGATCGGTTGCCTTGCCGAGGGCGGCCCAGCTGGTGTTCGCCGCCATTTGTTCTGCTGCAGATACCATTCGCGGTCTCTCTCATGTGACAACGCCGCCAGAGCGGTTCTCCGGCTCGGGCGGCGTTCAGGAAAACTAGGGACTATGTAAGCGGCGCAAGCGCCGCTCACAACCCGTTATTCAGCCGCAGGGGCCTTGGCAGCCGCTGTGACGGTCAGTGCGCCGCCCAGTTTCTCGACCGCTTCGATGGCCTGAGCCGATGCGCCGGTGACGTTCAGCGTGACCTTGGACGAGAAATCGCCCTTGGCCAGAATGCGCACGCCATCCAGCTTGCGACGGACCAGACCAGAGGCCACGAGCACGTCTTCGGTGATCGGCTGCTTGGCGTCGATCTTGCCGGCTTCGATGAATTTCTGGAGGATGCCCAGGTTCAGAACAGCATAGGCCTTGCGGTTCGGCTTGTTGAAGCCACGCTTCGGCAGACGCTGGTAGAGCGGCATCTGACCGCCTTCATAGCCACCGATCGAGACACCCGAACGGGACTTCTGACCCTTGATACCACGGCCACCGGTCTTGCCGGTGCCGGAACCCGGACCACGGCCAACGCGCTTGCGTTTCTTGGTTGCGCCGTCGTTGTCACTCAGTTCATGCAGTTTCATGTCGCTTCTCCTTTTGCCGGATGCGACCCCCAGCGACGGGAGCGGCCGACCACGGCGTTGATATGATGACAGGGCGGGCTTGCACCCGCCCCGATGGGATTATTCGCGCTCTTCGATGATCTGGACGAGATGCGGGATCTTGGCGACCATGCCGCGGATCGAAGGGGTATCCTCCAGCTCGCGGGTCTTGTGCATCTTGTTCAGACCCAGACCGATCAGGGTCTGGCGCTGCTTCTCGGGGCGGCGGATCGGCGAGCCGATCTGCTTGACGACGATGGTTTTTGCCATTGCTCCGGTTCCTTACGCTTCAGCCGCTTCGGCAACCGGCGCGTCGTCCTTGCGCAGGATGTCGGCGACCTTCTTGCCACGACGCTGGGCCACGGAACGGGGGCTGGATTCTTTCTTCAGCCCGTCGATCGTGGCGCGGATCATGTTGTAGGGGTTCTGCGAGCCGAGCGACTTGGACACGACGTCCTTGAGGCCCAGCATCTCGAACACGGCACGCATCGGACCACCGGCGATGATCCCGGTACCTTCCGGTGCTGTGCGCATCACGACCTTGCCGGCGCCGTGGCGGCCTTCCATGTCGTGGTGCAGGGTGCGGCCTTCGCGCAGCGGCACGCGGATCATCTGGCGCTTGGCCTGTTCCGTTGCCTTGCGGATGGCTTCGGGCACTTCTTTCGCCTTGCCCTTGCCAAAGCCGACGCGGCCCTTCTGATCGCCGACCACCACGAGGGCGGCAAAGCCGAAGCGCTTACCACCTTTCACGGTTTTCGACACACGGTTGATTGCCACCAGACGATCGGCGAATTCCGGTGTTCATCGCGATCGCGACTCTTCGCGGTTTCCTCGCGAGGCGCCTTGTCGCGGCGCTGCGCTTGTCTTCATCGTGGCCATTCTCCCGGATCATCGAGGCGCCCCTAAGGCTGCCTGCGTAGAACTTCAGGCCACCTTCACGGGCAGCGTCGGCCAGAGCCTTCACCTTCCCGTGAAAGAGGAAACCACCACGATCGAAGTAGCAGTCTTCGACACCGGCCTTCTTGGCACGCTCGGCAATTGCCGCGCCCACCTTCGCAGCTGCTTCGACGTTGTTCTTGCCGACCACACCCAGCGCCTTCTCCAGAGTGGAGGCAGAGGCCAGTGTGACGCCACGCACATCGTCGATCAGCTGCACGCTGATGTTCTTGTTGCTGCGGTGAACGGAAAGACGAACGCGACCGGCGTTGACCTTCCGAAGTTTGTTCCGAACGCGCAGGCGGCGCTTCAGAAACAGGGTTCTTTTGCTGTTTGCCATCTCTCGCGTCCTTACTTCTTCTTGCCTTCCTTGCGGAAGATGTACTCACCCTTGTACTTGATACCCTTGCCCTTGTAGGGCTCGGGCTTGCGCCATTCGCGGATATTCGCCGCGACCTGGCCCACAAGCTGGGCGTCGTCACCTTCGACAACGATTTCGGTCTGCTTCGGGCAGGTCACCGTCACACCGGCGGGAACCTCGAAGTTCACTTCGTGGCTATAGCCCAGCGACAGTTTCAGGGTGTTGCCCTGGATCGCTGCACGATAACCCACACCGGTGATCTCCAGCTCTTTCTTGAAGCCCGTGGTGACGCCGGTCACAAGGTTCGCCACCATCGAGCGGGACATGCCCCACTGCTGGCGGGCGCGCTTGGACGTGCCGCGGGGGGTGATCTGTCACCAGGTTGCCATCAACGGCAATGGTGACATCGTCGGTTGCGTTGAAATGCTTGGTCCCCTTGGGGCCCTTCACTTCGACGGTCTGGCCGGACACGGACGCCGAAACGCCTGCGGGCAGCTCGACCGGTTTCTTACCAATACGAGACATTGCCTTCCTCCTTAGAAGACCGTGCAGAGCACTTCGCCGCCAACATTGGCGCTGCGTGCTGCTGCATCCGACATCACACCCTTGGGCGTGCTGACAATCGACACACCCAGGCCCTGACGGACCGAGGGGATATCCTTGACGCCCATGTAGACGCGACGCCCGGGCTTGGAGACCCGCTTGATTTCGCGAATGACGGGGGTGCCATCGAAGTATTTCAGGCTGATGATCAGGGTCGGGTGACCATTTTCATCAGTGCCCTTTTCGTAGCCGCGGATATAGCCTTCGTCCGCCAGCACATCCAGAACCCAGGCACGCAGCTTCGACGCCGGCGTGGCCACGGTGGACTTGCCGCGCATCTGGCTGTTGCGGATACGGGTGAGCATATCGCCGATAGGATCGTTCATATCACTCTCTCCCTTACCAGCTGGATTTCACCAGGCCGGGAATCTGGCCCATGGAGCCCAGATCCCGCAGCGCGATACGCGACAGTTTCAGCTTGCGGTAATACGCATGCGGACGACCGGTCAGTTGGCAGCGGTTGTGCAGACGCACAGCCGAGCTGTTGCGCGGCAGTTTCGCCAGCTTCAGGGAAGCGCGGAAACGCTCTTCCATCGGCTTGCACTCGTCGTTGACGATCGCCTTCAGCGCAGCGCGCTTGGCGGCGAACTTGTCCACCAGCTCCTGACGCTTCTTTTCGCGTTCGATCATAGATTTCTTAGCCATAACTCTCTCTCCCGCGCTTAGCTGTTGAAGGGCATGTTGAAGTGCTTCAACAGCGCCTTAGCTTCCGCGTCGGTTCTCGCGGTGGTGGCGATGACGATGTCCATACCCCAGACTTCATCGACCTTGTCGAAGTTGATCTCGGGGAACACGATGTGCTCCTTCAGGCCCATGGCATAGTTGCCACGACCGTCGAAGGATTTGCCCGGCACGCCGCGGAAGTCGCGGATACGGGGCATTGCGATCGTGATCAGACGATCCAGGAATTCATACATCCGGTCGCCGCGCAGGGTGACCTTTGCGCCCATCGGCATGCCTTCACGAACGCGGAAACCGGCGATCGAGTTCTTGGCGATGGTGGTGACAGCCTTCTGACCGGCGATCGTCGACAGGTCTTCGACGGCCGACTTGGCCTTCTTGCTGTCGCGCACGGCTTCTGCACCGCAGCCGATGTTCAGGACGATCTTGTCCAGACGCGGGATCTGCATGTCGTTCTTGTAGCCGAATTCCTCCTTCAGAGCGGCCTTGATCGTGTCGTTGAACAGCGCCTTCAGACGCGGGGTATATGTTGCGGTATCAAGCATCGATCACGTCCCCCGTGGTCTTGGCGATACGCACTTTCTTGTCGCCTTCAATCTTGAAGCCGACGCGCGTTGCCTTGCCGTTCTTGTCCAGCATGGCCAGGTTCGACAGGTCGATCGGCATCGCCTTGGGGATGCGGCCGCCCTGGCTGGTCTGGCTTTGACGTGTGTGACGGATGGCCATGTTCAGACCCTCCACCACGGCTTTGCCGGCCTTCGGGTCAACGGACGTGATGGTGCCCTGCTTGCCCTTGTCCTTGCCGGCCAAGTACGACGACCTTGTCGCCTGTTTTCAGCTTGGCAGCCATCTTACAGCACCTCCGGGGCGAGCGAGATGATTTTCATGAAGTTCTTGGCGCGCAGCTCACGAACGACCGGCCCGAAGATACGGGTGCCGACCGGCTCGTTGTTGTTGTTCAGGATGACTGCTGCGTTGCGATCGAAACGGATCGCGGTGCCGTCTTCACGGCGAACTTCCTTGGCGGTGCGAACGACGACGGCCTTGCGGACGTCACCCTTCTTCACGCGACCGCGCGGAATGGCTTCCTTGACGGACACCACGATGATGTCGCCAACGGACGCATATCGACGGTGCGAACCGCCCAGAACCTTGATGCACTGAACCCGGCGTGCGCCGGAGTTGTCAGCAACATCCAGATTGGTCTGCATCTGGATCATTTGGTTTCTCCCGACCTTTGGGGGCCATTATCGGCTCTTCCCCAGGGTTTCGATGAACCGAAAGGCTATCGCTTAGGACGCGATAACCTCCCAGCGTTTCGTTTTCGACTTGGGCGCACATTCCTGGATACGGACGGTGTCGCCGACGTTGAAAGCGTTCGTCTCATCGTGAGCCCGGTATTTCTTGGACTTACGGATGGTCTTTTTCAGAACAGGGTGCGTGAAGCGGCGTTCCACCTGACACAGTGACGGTCTGGGCGTTTGCCGTGCTGGTCACGGTGCCTTGAAGAATACGTTTGGGCATCTGTCAGGCTCCTTATTCTGCGGCCGCGGCGGCGGCTTTTTCGTTCAGCACGGTCTTCACACGCGCCACGTCACGGCGAACCGTCTTCATGCGCGCAGTGGATTCCAGCTGGCCAGTCGCCTGTTGAAAGCGCAGGTTGAATGCTTCTTTCTTCAGGGCAACCAGGTCCTCGCGGAGCTGATCGAGGGATTTATTGCGTAGTTCCTGGGCGTTCATGTCGCCGGTCCTTTTTAACAACGTCACCGGAGAGCCCCTTGTGAAAGGGTCACCCTGATTCCCGGTGGAGATGGATGAAGGGGCCGTATAGGCCGGTTCCCTCATGTTGACAAGGCCTGTTTGTGACAGACCCCCGGTTCAAAAGACAAGGCGGGGTTGCCCCCGCCCTGCCCTGTTTTTCTGATCGGTCAGACTTTACCAGTCTTCGCGAACGACCACGCGGGTCTTGATCGGCAGTTTCATCGCCGCCAGACGCAGAGCCTCGCGGGCAATGGTCTCGTCGACACCGTCGATCTCGAACATCACGCGACCCGGCTTGATGCGGGCAGCCCAGTAATCCACCGAACCCTTACCTTTACCCATACGGACTTCGGTCGGCTTCGAGGTCACCGGAACATCCGGGAAAATCCGGATCCAGACACGACCCTGACGTTTCATGTGACGGGTCAGCGCGCGGCGAGCCGCCTCGATCTGACGCGCCGTGACCCGCTCGGGCTCGGTGGCCTTGAGGCCGAAGGTCCCGAAGTTCAGGTCGCTGCCGCCCTTGGCCAGGCCGTGGATACGGCCCTTGTGCTGCTTGCGGAATTTTGTGCGCTTTGGTTGAAGCATCTGTCATTCCTCCTTAACGGCGGCCGCCGGCGCCACGGGGCGCGGGACCATCCTGGAGTTCCTGCAGACGACGGTCATGGGCCGACGGATCGTGCTCCATGATTTCGCCTTTGAAGATCCAGACCTTGATACCGATGATGCCATAGGCCGTCGTGGCCTCGACGTGGGCGTAATCGATGTCGGCACGCAGCGTGTGCAGCGGCACGCGACCTTCACGGTACCATTCGGTCCGTGCGATCTCGGCACCACCCAGACGACCCGCGACGTTCACGCGGATACCCAGGGCACCCATACGCATGGCGTTCTGCACGGCGCGCTTCATGGCACGACGGAAGGACACACGACGCTCGAGCTGCTGCGCGATGCTCTCACCGACCAGAGCAGCGTCCAGTTCCGGCTTGCGGACTTCGACGATGTTCAGGTGCAGTTCGCTTGCGGTCAGCTCGGCCAGCTTCTTGCGCAGGGTTTCGATATCGGCGCCTTTTTTGCCGATGATCACGCCCGGACGCGCTGCATGGATCGTGACGCGGCACTTCTTGTGCGGACGTTCGATGATCACGCGGGCGATCCCGGCCTGCTTGGCACTCTTCCTTGATGAACTTGCGGATCTTCGAGGTCTTCAAGAAGAAGATTACCGTAGTCCTTGGTGTCGGCGTACCAGCGGCTGTCCCAGGTGCGGTTGACCTGAAGGCGCATGCCGATCGGATTGACTTTCTGACCCATTAGGCTTGCTCCTCAACTTGACGCACCTTGATGGTGAGTTCCGAGAACGGCTTGACGATCTTGCCGAACCGGCCACGTGCGCGCGGACGACCGCGCTTCAGCGTCAGGTTCTTGCCCACATAGGCCTCGGCGACGACCAGTTCATCGACGTCAAGGTTGTGGTTGTTCTCGGCGTTGGCGATGGCCGACTGAAGGCATTTCTTCACGTCGATCCGCGATCCGCTTCTTCGAGAAGGTCAGGTCCGTCAGGGCCTTGTCGACCTTCTTGCCGCGGATCATCGCAGCCACCAGGTTCAGCTTCTGCGGGCTGGTGCGAAGCATGCGCAGTTTTGCCATTGCTTCGTTGTCTGCCACGCGGCGGGGGTTTTTTTCCTTGCCCATGACTTACTTCCGCTTCGCTTTTTTGTCGGCCGCGTGACCGTAATAGGTCCGGGTCGGCGAATATTCGCCAAACTTCTGACCGATCATGTCTTCGGTGACGTTGACCGGGATATGTTTCTTGCCGTTGTAGACGCCAAACGTCAGACCCACGAACTGGGGCAGGATCGTCGAGCGGCGCGACCAGATCTTGATGACTTCGTTGCGTCCGGATTCGCGGGCAGCTTCGGCCTTCTTCAGCACGTAAGCGTCGACGAACGGACCTTTCCATACAGAGCGAGACATCTGTTAACGCCCCTTCTTCTTGGCGTGACGCGAGCGGATGATCAGCTTGCTGCGACGCTTTGTTCTTGTTCCGGGTGCGCGCACCCTTTGTCGGCTTGCCCCACGGCGTCACCGGGTGACGACCACCCGAGGTCCGGCCTTCACCACCACCATGCGGGTGGTCGATCGGGTTCATGACCACACCGCGGACGCTCGGGCGGATGCCCTTGTGACGCATGCGGCCGGCCTTGCCGAAGTTCTGGTTGCGAGTTGTCGGGGTTGGACACGGCACCGACGGTGGCCATGCATTCCTGACGCACGAGACGCAGTTCACCGGAGCGACAGACGGATCTGGGCGTAGCCGCCATCGCGACCCACGAACTGGGCATAGGTGCCCGCCGCGCGCGCGATCTGACCACCCTTGCCGGGCTTCATCTCGATGTTGTGGACGATCGTGCCGATCGGCATGCCCGAGAACGGCATCGCGTTGCCCGGCTTGATGTCGACCTTGGCGCCTGCGACGACAGCAGTCGCCGACGGCCAGACGCTGCGGCGCGAGGATATAGGCCTGTTCGCCATCTTCGTACTTCACCAGCGCGATGAAGGCGGTCCGGTTCGGGTCATACTCGATCCGCTCGACGGTTGCCGCCACGTCGAATTTGTTACGTTTGAAATCGACGATCCGATAGAGGCGTTTTGCCCCGCCGCCTTTGCGACGCATCGTGATCCGTCCGGTGTTGTTCCGGCCGCCGATTCTTGGTCAAACCCTCGGTGAGGGCCTTGACCGGACGTCCTTTCCACAGCTCCGAACGGTCGATCAGAACCAGCCCACGCTGGCCCGGCGTCGTCGGCTTATACGACTTGAGTGCCATGCTTTCTGTCTTCCGTTGTGCGTAGCAGGGCAAAGCCCCGCGATGTTATAGGCCCCCGAAGGTGCCCGATGTGTAGGGCCCCGAAGGTCCCCGTCTCAAAAATCCATGGCCCCGACGAATCCGGGGCCATGGAAGATTCGCGCCCTACTATCAGAGACCCGTGGTCACGTCGATCGTGTTTCCCTCTTCGAGGGTCACATAGGCTTTCTTGACGTCCCTGACGCTTGCCCAGCTGGCCGCGGAAGCGCTTGGTCTTGCCTTTGGTGATCGTGGTGTTGACCGCCTTGACCTTCACACCGAACAGCGCCTCGACGGCCTCCTTGATCTGCGGCTTGTTCGCGTCCATCGCCACTTCGAAGACGACCGCACCGTTTTCGGACGCCATGGTGGCCTTCTCGGTGATGATCGGCTTGCGGATCACGTCGTAATGTTCAGCCTTCGCGCTCATTTCAGACGAGCCTCCAGTGCTTCGACACCCGCCTTCGTGATCACCAGAGTGTCACGCTTGAGGATGTCATAGACGTTTGCGCCCATCGACGGCAGGATATCCAGACCTTCGATGTTGCGGGCGGCCTTGGCGAAGATGTCGTTGACGGTTGCACCATCGATGATCAGCGCGCGCTTCCAGCCCAGCTTTGCGACCTGCTTGGCCAGGGCCGAGGTCTTGCCTTCGGCTTCGGCGGCAGCGATGACAACCAGTTCGCCGGCCTTCAGTTTCGCGGACAGGGCATGCTTGAGGCCCAGTTTGCGGAACTTCTTGGTCAGCTCGTGGCCATGGCTGCGCGGGGTCGGGCCCTTGTAGATACCACCCTGACGGAAGATCGGCGCGTTCTTGTCACCGTGGCGTGCGCCGCCGGTGCCCTTCTGGCGATAGATCTTCTTGGTCGAGTAGCGAGGTCTCCGAACGGGTCTTCACCTTGTGGGTGCCGGCCTGCGCGTTGTTGCGCTGCCAGCGGACCACGCGGTGCAGGATGTCGGCGCGCGGCTCAAGACCGAACAGCGCCTCGTCCAGATCGACGGAACCGGCTTTGCTGCCGTCCAGTTTGATCACATCGAGTTTCATTCTTCACCCCCTTCGGCGGGCGCATCTGCGACCGGAGCTTCGGCTGCGGCGGCAACGCTTGCCGATTTCAGAGCAGCCGGGAACGGAACGTTCTCGGGCAGCTTCTTCTTGACGGCGTCCTTGATCGTGACCCAGCCACCCTTGGAGCCGGGAACCGCGCCCTTGACCATGATCAGGCCACGTTCGGCATCGGTTTTCACGACTTCGAGGTTCTGCGTGGTCACACGCACGGCACCCATGTGGCCGGCCATCTTCTTGCCCTTGAACACCTTGCCCGGGTCCTGACACTGACCGGTCGAACCGTGCGAACGGTGGCAGATCGACACACCGTGCGAGGCGCGCAGACCGCCGAAGTTGTGGCGCTTCATCGCACCGGCAAAACCTTTACCGATCGATGTGCCGGACACGTCGACCTTCTGACCGGCGACATAATGCTCGGCCGAGATTTCTTCGCCCACACCGATCATGTTGTCGGGGCTGACGCGGAATTCCGCGATCTTGCGCTTGGGTTCCACCTTGGCCACGGCGAAATGACCGCGCATGGCCTTGGAGGTCCGCTTGGCCTTGGCATTGCCGGCGCCCAGCTGAACGGCGGTGTAGCCGTCCCGCTCAGCCGTGCGCTGTGCCACGACCTGCAGATTGTCGAGCTGAAGAACGGTCACAGGAATCTGCTTTCCGTCTTCCATGAAAAGCCGGGTCATGCCGACTTTCTTTGCGATTACACCAGAGCGCATCCTGGATACCCTCCTTCTTACGACTGCAGCTTGATCTCGACGTCCACACCAGCGGCGAGGTCGAGCTTCATCAGCGCGTCCACGGTCTGCGGGGTCGGGTCAACGATGTCGAGCAGACGCTTGTGCGTGCGGATCTCGAACTGATCGCGGGATTTCTTGTCGATGTGCGGTCCACGCAGAACGGTGAACTTCTCGATCTTGTTCGGCAGCGGGATCGGGCCACGCACAGTCGCGCCAGTGCGCTTGGCGGTGTTGACGATTTCCTGCGTGCTGGCATCCAGCACGCGGTAATCAAACGCCTTCAGCCGAATGCGAATATTTTGGCTTTGCATAGTTTAGCCTTTCGCGGCGTTGGAGTTGATAGGAGGACCACCGGCTCATCCGGTGGCCCTCTTCGAACCCGAAGTGGTCTTTTACTCCAGGATTTTGGACACGACGCCCGCGCCGACGGTGCGGCCGCCTTCGCGGATGGCGAAGCGCAGGCCGTCTTCCATCGCGATCGGTGCGATCAGCTCGACGTCGAACTTCAGGTTGTCGCCCGGCATCACCATCTCGGTGCCCTCGGGCAGCGTCACCGTGCCGGTCACGTCGGTCGTGCGGAAGTAGAACTGCGGACGGTAGTTCGCGAAGAACGGCGTGTGACGGCCACCCTCTTCCTTGGTCAGGATATAGGCTTCGGCCTCGAACTTGGTGTGCGGCTTCACCGAACCCGGCTTGCACAGAACCTGACCACGCTCGACGCCTTCACGGTCGATACCGCGCAGCAGCGCGCCGATGTTGTCGCCGGCCTCACCACGATCCAGCAGCTTGCGGAACATTTCGACGCCCGTGCAGGTCGTCTTCTTGGTGTCGCGGATGCCGACGATCTCGATCTCGTCGCCGACGTTGATCACGCCACGCTCGACACGGCCGGTCACAACCGTGCCGCGGCCCGAGATCGAGAACACGTCTTCGATCGGCATCAGGAACGGCTGGTCGACGGCACGCGCCGGCGTCGGGATGTACTCGTCAACCGCCTCCATCAGCGCGCGGATCGAGTTCTCGCCGATCTCCGGCATCGCGGCCTTCCATCGCGGCCAGCGCCGAACCGCGGATGATCGGAATGTCGTCGCCCGGATACTCGTAGGAGGACAGCAGCTCGCGGATTTCCATCTCGACCAGCTCGAGCAGCTCCTCGTCGTCGACCTGGTCGACCTTGTTCATGAAGACGACCATGTAGGGAATGCCCACCTGGCGGCCCAGCAGGATGTGCTCGCGGGTCTGCGGCATCGGGCCGTCAGCGGCGTTCACAACCAGGATCGCGCCGTCCATCTGCGCCGCACCGGTGATCATGTTCTTCACATAGTCGGCGTGGCCGGGGCAGTCGACGTGGGCGTAGTGACGCGCCTCGGTCTCGTATTCCACGTGCGCGGTCGAGATCGTGATCCCGCGCGCCTTCTCTTCCGGCGCGCCGTCGATCTGGTCATAGGCCTTGAATTCGCCGAAATACTTCGTGATCGCCGCCGTCAGCGTCGTCTTGCCGTGGTCAACGTGACCAATCGTGCCGATGTTCACGTGCGGCTTGTTACGTTCAAACTTTGCCTTGCCATCAGTGGCCTCCTTGTTTTGTTGTCGGTGGCGGGCGCATCCCCGCCCTACGGGGTTGTGGTAGGGCGGGGGTGACCCCCGCCACCCGTTATGCGTATTTCTCCTGGATCTCTTCCGAGATGTTCTGCGGCACCGGCTCGTAGTGGTCGAACTGCATCGTGAACTGCGCACGGCCCGAAGACATCGAGCGCAGGGTGTTGATGTAGCCGAACATGTTGGCCAGCGGCACGAACGCGTCGATGACGATGGCGTTGCCGCGGCTGTCCTGACCCTGCACCTGACCACGACGCGATGGTCAGGTCGCCGATGATGCCGCCGGTATATTCTTCCGGCGTCACCACTTCGACCTTCATGATCGGCTCGAGCAGCTTGGCGCCAGCCTTGCGCATGCCTTCGCGCATCGCGCACGGGCCGCGATTTCGAACGCCAGAACCGAGGAGTCGACGTCGTGGAACTTGCCGTCGATCAGCGCGACCTTGAAGTCGATCACCGGGAAGCCGGCCAGCGGACCGGTGTCCATGACCGACTTGATGCCTTTTTCGACACCGGGGATGTATTCCTTCGGCACCGCACCACCGACGATCTTGCTTTCGAACGAATAGCCTTCGCCCGGCTCTGTCGGCGATGATGACCATCTTGACTTCGGCGAACTGACCCGAACCACCCGACTGCTTCTTGTGGGTGTAGGTGATGCTCGACTTCGCGGCCGATGGTTTCGCGATAGGCCACCTGCGGCGCACCGATGTTGGCTTCGACCTTGAATTCGCGCTTCATGCGATCGACCAGGATGTCGAGGTGAAGTTCGCCCATGCCCTTCATGATCGTCTGACCGGATTCGATGTCGGTCTCGACGCGGAAGGACGGATCTTCGGCGGCCAGACGCGCGAGCGCGATGCCCATCTTTTCCTGGTCGGCCTTGGTCTTCGGCTCGACCGCGATCTCGATCACCGGCTCGGGGAAGGTCATCGTTTCCAGAACCACCGGATCCTTGTTCGAGCACAGCGTGTCACCGGTGGTGGTGTCCTTCAGACCCGCCAGCGCGATGATGTCGCCAGCAAAGGCTTCGTCGATTTCTTCGCGGTTGTTGGAGTGCATCATCATCATCCGGCCGACGCGCTCTTTCTTGCCCTTGGTCGAGTTCAGCATCGCGTCGCCCTTCTTCAGCATGCCCGAATAGATGCGGGTGAAGGTCAGCGAGCCGACGAACGGGTCGTTCATGATCTTGAACGCCAGGCCCGAGAAGGCCATGTCGTCATCCGCACGACGCGGGATGTTGCGGGTTTCGGTCTCGTCACCGGGCTTGAAGCCCATGTAGTCGACCACGTCCAGCGGGCTGGGCAGGATAGTCGATCACGGCGTTCAGCAGCGGCTGAACACCCTTGTTCTTGAACGCGGAACCGCCCAGAACCGGCACGAAGTTCATGCGACAGCGTGCCCTTGCGGATCAGCTTGCGCAGGGTGTCCACGTCGGGCTCTCGCCTTCGAGATAGGCTTCCATCGCGTCGTCGTCCATCTCGACGGCGGCTTCGATCAGCTTGGCGCGCCATTCGTCGGCCATGTCCTTGAGGCTGTCGCGGATCGGCTGACGTGACCCAGGACGCGCCCAGATCTTCACCCTGCCAGACCCACTCTTCCATGGTCACGAGGTCGATGATGCCTTCGAGCTCGGTCTTCGGCACCGATCGGCAGTGCGATCGGCGCGGGGATCGCGCCGGTGCGGTCCTTGATCATCTGGACGCAGTTGAAGAAGTCGGCGCCGATCTTGTCCATCTTGTTGACGAACACGATGCGCGGCACCTTGTAGCGGTCGGCCTGACGCCACACGGTTTCGGTCTGCGGCTCGACACCGGCGTTGGCGTCCAGCAGCGCAGACCGCACCGTCGAGCACGGCCAGCGAACGCTCGACTTCGATGGTGAAGTCGACGTGGCCGGGGGTGTCGATGATGTTGAAGCGGTACTTGGTGTCCGACGTGCCTTCGACGGTCGGATCTTCCTGACGCTGCCAGAACGTGGTGGTCGCAGCCGAGGTGATCGTGATGCCGCGTTCCTGCTCCTGCTCCATCCAGTCCATCGTGGCGGCGCCGTCATGGACTTCGCCGATCTTGTGGGACTTGCCGGTGTAGTAACAGGATGCGCTCGGTCGTCGTGGTCTTGCCTGCATCGATGTGCGCCATGATGCCGAAGTTGCGGTAGCGGTCGAGCGGATATCGCGTGCCATTGGTAAGTGCTCCTCGGTTACCAGCGGTAGTGGCTGAACGCTTTGTTCGCGTCGGCCATCTTGTGGGTGTCTTCGCGCTTCTTCACGGCGGAGCCGCGCGCGTTGACGGCATCGAGCAGTTCGCCGGCCAGGCGCTCTTCCATCGTGTTCTCGTTGCGCGCGCGCGCTGCGTTGATCAGCCAGCGGATCGCCAGCGCCTCGCGGCGCTCGGGGCGCACTTCGACGGGCACCTGGTAGGTGGCACCACCAACGCGGCGCGAGCGCACTTCGACCGACGGCTTGATGTTGTCGAGCGCTTCGTGGAAGACTTCGACGGGCGCGCGCTTGATCTTGTCTTCGACGCGGTCGAGCGCGTTGTAGACGATGCGTTCGGCGACCGACTTCTTGCCGTCGATCATCAGGTTGTTCATGAATTTGGTCAGAACCCGATCGCCAAACTTGGCGTCGGGCAGGACTTCGCGTTTTTCAGCGGCGTGACGACGGGACATCTGTCAAATCCTCTTACTTCGGACGCTTCGCGCCGTATTTCGAACGACGCTGCTTACGGTCCTTGACGCCCTGGGTATCGAGAACACCGCGCAGGATGTGGTAACGCACACCGGGAAGGTCTTTCACACGGCCGCCACGGATCAGCACCACAGAGTGCTCCTGAAGGTTGTGGCTTTCACCGGGGATGTAGCTGATGACCTCGAAGCCATTGGTCAGGCGCACCTTGGCAACCTTCCGCATGGCCGAGTTCGGCTTCTTCGGCGTCGTCGTGTAGACGCGCGTGCAGACGCCACGCTTCTGCGGGCAGCTCTCCAGGTGCTGGGACTTGGAGCGTTTGACTTTGGGCTGCCGCGGCTTGCGGATCAGCTGTTGGATCGTTGGCATTGGGTTTCTTTCCCCGTCTTTCAACACATGTGTCTGCGCGGGCATCCCCGCGGGTTAATCTCGACGCACTTCACGCGTCCGCAAAGCGCAAACACCGCCATCGTTCCCATTCCGAGGGAACGACGCGGTGGGTTTCCAGAGGATCGGGGCAGCATTAGCCCGGATCTTGACCACTACAGTTCTGAATTCGGCAAAAGGGCGTACCCCGCGCCGGATGAGGGGCGTATAGGGGGAGTCGGAGGGGTTGTCAACACGCCGCCCGGGGCGCGGCATCCTCCGGTCCTGCCTGACCGGGGCTCGAGCTCAGTGTCCGATGCCGGTCCGCAGCCTCGCTTCGGCCGCGATGCGCCGCTTCAACTGCGCCTCGCGGTACGAGGGTGAAGACCCCGGTCGCGACCACGATCACCGCCCCCAGCCAGGGTCAGCGGCGCGGGCCAGTCGCCGAAGACCAGCCAGCCCAGCATCAGCGCCCAGATCAGCCCGGTGTAGCGGAACGGCGCGACGAAGCTGATCTCGCCCACCCGCATCACCATGACGCGAACAGAATAGCCGCCGACAACGAACACCGCCGCGCCAAGCGATCAGCCGGCGCGATGCGGCGTGAGTCGGCACCCAGTCCGACGGTCAGGCTGACCACGCCGAAGGCAATCAGCAGGCGCCACGCGAGGCGATGAAGGTCACCGTCATCGACGGGTCGTCGCCGACACGCGCCGGGTGACCAGATCGCGCACCGTCACGAACGCCGACCGCGATCAGCGCATAGACCGAACAGACGTGAACCCCTCGGCCCCGGGCCGCACGATCAGCAGCACGCCGCAAAGCCCGACCAGGATCGCCGTCATCCGCCGCCAGCCCAGCGGTTCGCCGAGGAACAGCGCCGCGGCCAGCGTCACGGCCAGCGGCAGCGACCTGCAGGATCGCGGTGACATTGGCCAGCGGCATGTTGCAGCAGCGCCGTCAGGAAGAAATAGGCCGCCCCGACCTCGGCCACCGCGCGCATGACGATCAGCCGCCAGTCCCGCGGCGGAATGCGCAGGTGCAGCGCGCCCAGATACAGCGCCATCGCGCCGATCGCGGACGGTCGTCAGGATGCTGCGCAGAAAGATCAGCTGGAACAGCGGCATGTCGCCCGCCAGCGTCTTCATGAAGGCATCGTTCAGGGTGAAGGCCGGCCATGCAGGCCATCATCAGAAGCGCGCCGCGCATGTTGTCTGTCAGCATCGGCTTGCTCCGGAACCGTCGCCGCCGACGTTATCCACGCACGCGCCGGCAGCCGCAAGGGCCCGGCATGAAAAAGCCCCCGCCAGTAGGCGGGGGTTTTTCGTCGTCATGAGCCGCGCGGGCTTATTCGTCGCGGCTTTCCGGCGTTTCGACCAGCGTGTCGAACTCGTCACCACCGACGACAGTCATCCACCGGTGCGGCCAGTGCGGCGGCCGCTTCGGCCTCCTCGCGGCGCGCCTCGATCACGACGTTGTCGCGCTCCGCCGCGATGCGGCGCACGCTGCTGGGTGGCACCACCGGTGCCCGCCGGGATCAGGCGACCGACGATGACGTTCTCCTTCAGGCCGACCAGCTTGTCGCGCTTGCCCTGCACCGAGGCTTCGGTCAGCACGCGGGTGGTTTCCTGGAACGACGCCGCCGAGATGAAGCTGCGGGTCTGCAGCGACGCCTTGGTGATGCCCAGCAGGATCGGTTCGCCCGTTGCCGGACGGCCGCCCTTGGCCATCGGCCTTCTCGTTGGCCAGCGTCGAACTCGGCCTTGTCGACGTGTTCGCCCTTCAGCAGCGTGGTGTCGCCGCTGTCGTGATCTCCCACTTCTGCAGCATCTGGCGCACGATCACTTCGATGTGCTTGTCGTTGATCTTCACGCCCTGCAGACGATAGACGTCCTGCACTTCGTCGATCATGTAGTCGGCCAGCGCCTCGACACCCATGATCGCAAGGATGTCATGCGGCGCCGGGTTGCCGTCCATGATGTAGTCGCCCTTCTGGACGAAGTCGCCTTCCTGCACCGGGATGTGCTTGCCCTTCGGCACCATGTATTCGACCGGCTCCATGCCTTCGTCCGCGGGTTCGATCGTGATGCGGCGCTTGTTCTTGTAGTCCTTGCCAAAGCGCACATAGCCGTCGATTTCGGCGATGATGGCGTGATCCTTGGGACGACGTGCCTCGAACAGTTCGGCCACACGCGGCAGACCACCGGTGATGTCCTTGGTCTTGGCACCTTCGCGCGGGATACGCGCCACCACGTCACCGGCCTTGATCTCCTGACCTTCTTCGACGGACAGAATCGCGTCCACCGACATCGGATAGGTCACCGGGTTGCCCGCGTCGTTGCGCACCGGCTCGCCATCTGTCGCCCACCAGGATGATCTCGGGCTTCAGCTCGTTGCCCTTGGGCGCCGCGCGCCAGTCGATCACGATCTTCTGGGTCATGCCGGTCGCATCGTCGGTCTCGTCGCGCACGGCGATACCCGATGACCAGGTCGACGATACTTCGCTGACCCGCTTTCTCGGCGATGATCGGCAGGGTGTAGGGATCCCATTCGAACAGCTTGTCACCACGCGCGACCTTGGCGCCTTCCTTGACGAACAGCTTGGTGCCGTAGCCCAGCTTGTGGCTGGCCCGCTCTTCGCCGCGCTCGTCGCGGATGATCGAGCTTCATGTTGCGACCCATGACCAGCGTCTCGCCGCTGCGAGTTTTCCAGCGTCAGGCGTTCTCGAAACGCGATCACGTTCCCTCCTGGCTGGCCTCCAGGAACGACTGCTGACCACCCTGCGCCACGCCGCCGATGTGGAAGGTCCGCATCGTCAGCTGTGTGCCGGGTTCACCGATCGACTGCGCCGCGATGATGCCGACGGCTTCGCCGATGTTCACCATGGTGCCGCGCGCAAGGTCACGACCATAGCACATGGCGCAGACGCCATCTTCGGCCTCGCAGGTCAGCGGGCGAGCGGATGCGCACGACTGCACGCTCGGCACTCCTCGATCAGGTCGGCCATGCGTTCGTCGATCAGCGCGCCCGTGGCGCACCATCACCTCGTCGGTGCCCGGCTTGACCAGATCCTCGGCCGCGACACGGCCCAGCATACGTTCGGCCAGCGACGACACGACTTCACCGTCGTTCACGGCCGCTTCGGCGGTGATCGCCCTGTCGGTGCCGCAATCGCTGCTGACGCACGATGCAGTCCTGCGCCACGTCCACCAGACGACGGGTCAGGTAACCCGAGTTCGCCGTCTTCAGCGCGGTGTCCGACAGACCCTTGCGGGCACCGTGGGTCGAGTTGAAGTATTCAAGAACGGTCAGACCTTCCTTGAAGTTCGAGATGATCGGCGTTTCGATGATGTCGCCGTTCGGCTTGGCCATCAGGCCGCGCATCCCGCCCAGCTGCTTCATCTGCGTGACCGAACCACGCGCACCGGAGTGCGCCATCATGTAGACCGAGTTCGGCTCCATCTCCGCGCCCGTTCGTCGTCGCGCTTGCTCGGCCGAGATCGTGCCCATCATCGCTTCGGTGACCTTGTCGTTGCACTTCGACCAGGCATCGACGACCTTGTTGTACTTCTCGCCCTGGGTGATCAGGCCGTCCATGTACTGCTGTTCGAAATCCTTCACCTGATCGCGGGTCTCTTCGACGATCGTCCACTTGGTGTCCGGGATCGACCATGTCGTCCTTGCCGAAGGAAATGCCGGCCTTGAACGCTTCGCGGAAGCCCATGGTCATGATCTGGTCACAGAAGATGACCAACTCTTTCTGACCGCAATAGCGGTAGACGGTGTCGATGACCTGCTGCACTTCCTTCTTGCGCAGCAGACGGTTGACCAGTTCGAACGGCGCCTTGGCGTTCAGCGGCAGAAGCGCGCCCAGACGCACACGGCCCGGCGTGGTTTCGAAGCGCTTGACGACCTCGTTGCCTTCGTCGTCGATCTGCGGTGACGCGCGCTGTGATCTTGGCGTGCAGGTGCACGTCGCCGGCGTCCAGCGCGTGCTGGACTTCGTCGATCGAGGCGAAGATCATGCCCTCGCCCTTCATGCCTTCGCGCATCGATGCGTGGTGTAGTAGAGACCAAGGATCATATCCTGCGACGGCACGATGATCGGCGCGCCGTTGGCGGGCGACAGAACGTTGTTCGTCGACATCATCAGAACGCGCGCTTCCAGCTGGGCCTCAAGGCTCAGCGGAACGTGCACGGCCATCTGGTCACCGTCAAAGTCGGCGTTGAAGGCCGAACAGACCAGCGGGTGCAGCTGGATCGCCTTGCCTTCGATCAGGATCGGCTCGAACGCCTGAATGCCCAGACGGTGCAGCGTCGGCGCACGGTTCAGCATGACGGGATGTTCGCGGATCACCTCGTCCAGGATATCCCAGACCTCGGGACGTTCTTTTTCGACCAGCTTCTTGGCCTGCTTGACGGTCGAGGACAGGCCCTTGGCCTCAAGCCGCGAATAGATGAACGGCTTGAACAGCTCCGAGCGCCATCTTCTTGGGCAGACCGCACTGGTGCAGCTTCAGTTCCGGACCGGTCACGATGACCGAACGGCCCGAGAAGTCGACGCGCTTGCCCAGAAGGTTCTGGCGGAAGCGGCCCTGCTTGCCCTTGAGCATGTCGGACAGCGATTTCAGCGGGCGCTTGTTGGCACCGGTGATCACGCGGCCACGACGGCCGTTGTCGAACAGCGCATCGACGGATTCCTGCAAGCATCCGCTTTTCGTTGCGCACGATGATGTCGGGCGCGCGCAGTTCGATCAGGCGCTTCAGACGGTTGTTCCGGTTGATCACGCGACGATAGAGATCGTTCAGGTCGGAGGTCGCGAAACGGCCACCATCCAGCGGCACCAGCGGGCGCAGTTCCGGCGGGATCACCGGGATCACGGTCAGAACCATCCACTCCGGACGGTTGCCGGATTCGAGGAAGGATTCCACCACCTTCAGGCGCTTGATGATCTTCTTGGGCTTCAGCTCGCCGGTCGCTTCCTTCAGGTCGGCGCGCAGCGTGCTCGGCTTCCTGCTCAAGGTCGATGGCGGCCAGCATTTCGCGGATCGCTTCGGCACCGATATTGGCGGTGAAGGCGTCCATGCCATACTGGTCCTGCGCGTCCATGAACTCTTCTTCGGTCAGCATCTGACCATAGGTCAGGTCCGTCAGACCGGGTTCGATCACGACGTAGTTTTCGAAATAGAGCACCCGCTCCAGATCGCGCAGGGTCATGTCCAGCATCAGGCCGATGCGCGACGGCAGCGACTTGAGGAACCAGATGTGCGCCACGGGCGAGGCCAGTTCGATATGGCCCATCCGCTCGCGGCGGACCTTCTGCAGCGTGACTTCCACACCGCATTTCTCGCAGACGACGCCGCGATATTTCATGCGCTTGTATTTGCCGCACAGGCATTCGTAATCCTTGATCGGGCCAAAGATACGCGCGCAGAACAGGCCGTCACGCTCGGGCTTGAACGTGCGGTAGTTGATGGTTTCGGGCTTCTTGATCTCGCCATAGGACCACGACAGGATCCGCTCGGGCGAGGCCAGCGAGACCTTGATTTCGTCGAAGGTCTTGACCGGGGCGACCGGGTTGAACGGGTTGTTCGTCAGTTCCTGGTTCATTTTCAAATCCTTGATTTGGGGCAAAGGCAGAGGGGTCGAAGGGGCGCGCGAGCCGTGCCGCGCGCCGCCCTGTATCACTCGTCATCCTCCGCATCCAGGAGTTCCATGTTCAGGCCAAGGCCGCGGACTTCTTTCACCAGAACGTTGAACGACTCGGGCACACCGGCCTCGAAGTTGTCCTCGCCCTTGACGATGCTCTCGTAGACCTTGGTCCGGCCTGCCACGTCGTCCGACTTGACGGTCAGCATTTCCTGCAGGGTGTAGGCGGCACCGTAGGCTTCCAGTGCCCAGACCTCCATCTCACCGAGACGCTGACCACCGAACTGGGCCTTACCGCCCAGCGGCTGCTGCGTGACAAGGCTGTACGGCCCGGTCGAACGCGCGTGGATCTTGTCGTCCACCAGGTGGTGCAGCTTCAGCAGGTACTTGACGCCGACGGTCACCGGGCGGATGAACTGCTCGCCCGTGCGACCGTCGAACAGGATCGACTGACCCGAGGTGTCGAAGCCCGCGCGCTTCAGCGCGTCGTTGACATCCGCCTCTTTCGCACCGTCGAAGACCGGCGTTGCGATCGGCACACCCTTGGTGACGGTGCCTGCCGCCTCGACCAGCTGATCCTCGTCCATGCCTTCGATGCCTTCGTCATAGACATCGTCGCCGTAGGCCTGACGCATCGCTTCGCGCACCGGGGTCAGATCACCCGACCGGCGGTATTCCTGCAGCGCCTCGTCCACCCGCAGACCCAGCGTCGCGACGCCCAGCCCATGTGGGTTTCAAGGATCTGACCGACGTTCATGCGCGACGGCACGCCCAGCGGGTTCAGACAGATATCGACCGGCGTGCCATCCGCGAGGAACGGCATGTCCTCCATCGGGATGACCTTGGAGATGACACCCTTGTTGCCGTGACGACCGGCCATCTTGTCGCCCGGCTGCAGCTTGCGCTTCACCGCGATGAACACCTTGACCATCTTCATCACGCCCGGGGGCAGATCGTCGCCGCGGCGGACCTTCTCGACCTTGTCCTCGAACCGCGCATCAAGGGTCCGCTTCTGCACTTCGTACTGTGCGTTCAGCGCCTCCATGATCTGGGCATCGGCCTCGTTCTCCAGCGCCAGCTGCCACCACTGACCACGGCTCAGCGTGATCCAGCAGCTCTTCGTCGATGACCGACATTCGGCTTGACACCCTTGGGACCTTTGACAGCCACCTTGCCCAGGATCATGTCCTTGAGACGGGCATAGATGTTGCGGTCAAGGATCGCCAGCTCGTCGTCGCGGTCACGCGCCAGACGCTCGACTTCCTCACGCTCGATCTGCAGCGCACGTTCGTCTTTTTCCACACCGTGGCGGTTGAAGACGCGCACTTCCACGACCGTGCCGAAATCGCCGGGCTTCACGCGCAGCGAGGTATCGCGCACGTCCGATGCCTTTTCACCAAAGATGGCGCGCAGCAGCTTTTCTTCCGGCGTCATCGGGCTTTCGCCCTTGGGCGTGATCTTGCCCACCAGAATATCGCCCGGCTCCACATCGGCACCGATATAGACGATGCCCGGCCTCGTCGAGGTTGCGCAGGGCTTCCTCGCCGACGTTCGGAATGTCGCGGGTGATCTCTTCCGGCCCCAGCTTCGTGTCACGGGCGGCGACTTCGAATTCCTCGATATGGATCGAGGTGAAGACGTCGTCACGCGCAATCCGCTCGGAGATCAGGATCGAGTCCTCGTAGTTGTAGCCGTTCCACGGCATGAACGCGACGATGACGTTCCGGCCAACGGCCAGTTCGCCCATGTCGGTGCAGGGACCATCGGCGATCACTTCGCCCTTGGCCACCACATCGCCCACCTTCACCAGCGGACGCTGGTTGATGCAGGTGTTCTGGTTCGACCGCTGGAACTTGCGCATCCGGTAGATGTCCACGCCGGCATCGCCCAGCTCCAAGCTCTTCGGTCGCACGCACAACGATACGCATCGCATCGACCTGGTCGATGATGCCGGCGCGTTTCGCCATGATGGCAGCGCCGGAATCCGCGCCACGACACCTTCGATCCCGGTGCCGACCAGCGGCGCCTCGGTCTGCACCAGCGGCAAGCGCCTGACGCATCATGTTCGACCCCATCAGGGCGCGGTTGGCGTCGTCGTTTTCCAGGAACGGAATCAGCGAGGCCGCGACCGAGACCAGCTGCTTCGGGCTGACGTCGATCAGATCGACCTGCTCGCGCGGGGCCAGCGTGTAGTCGCCCGACTGACGGGTGGTGACCAGATCGTTGACCAGATTGCCTTCGTCGTCCAGCGTCGCGTTGGCCTGCGCCACGGTGTGGCGCATTTCCTCGGTCGCGGACAGATACACGACCTCATCGGTCACCTTGCCCTCTTTCACAAGACGGTAGGGTGTTTCGATGAACCCGTATTTGTTCACACGCGCATAGGTCGCCAGAGACGTTGATCAGACCGATGTTCTGACCTTCCGGCGTCTCAATCGGGCACATCCGGCCATAGTGGGTGGGGTGCACGTCGCGAACTTCGAAGCCCGCACGCTCACGGGTCAGACCGCCCGGCCCCAGAGCCGACAGGCGGCGCTTGTGCGTCACTTCCGACAGCGGGTTGGTCTGGTCCATGAACTGCGACAGCTGCGAGGAGCCGAAGAATTCACGCACCGCGGCCGCAGCCGGCTTGGCGTTGATCAGGTCCTGCGGCATCACCGTGTCGATCTCGACCGAGGACATACGCTCCTTGATGGCGCGCTCCATCCGCAGCAGACCGACGCGGTACTGGTTCTCCATCAGTTCGCCCACGGAGCGGACGCGACGGTTGCCTAGGTGGTCGATGTCGTCGATATCGCCCTTGCCGTCACGCAGTTCGCACAGCGCCTTGATGCAGGCCACGATATCTTCGCGGCGCAGGGTGCGCATGGTGTCGGCTGCGTCCAGATCCAGACGCATGTTCATCTTCACGCGGCCGACGGCCGACAGATCATAACGATCCGCATCGAAGAACAGCGTGTCGAACAGCGCACTGGCGGCATCGACCGTCGGCGGCTCGCCGGGGCGCATGACGCGGTAGATATCCATCAGCGCGCCTTCGCGGCCAAGGTTCTTGTCCACGGTCATGGTGTTGCGGATGTACGGACCGACGTTGATGTTGTCGATATCCAGAACCGGAATGTCGGTGATACCGGCATCCATCAGCTCTTTCAGCGAACCACCGGTGATCTCGCCATCCTTGTCGCGGGTCAGGGTCAGCTCATCGCCAGCCTCGACATAGATCGCGCCGGTCTCTTCGTTGATGATGTCCTTGGCGACGAACTTGCCGAGGATATGCTCGAACGGAACCAGAAGCTGGGTGACCTTGCCCTCATCCTTGAGCTGCTTGACAGCGCGCGGCGTGATCTTCTTGCCGGCTTCGGCAATGATCTCTCCGGTGGCGGCATCGACCAGATCGAAGGTCGGACGGGTGCCACGGACGCGGTCGGGGAAGAACTTGGTGACCCAGCCCTGCCCGGCGCCCTTGGTCTTGGACAGCTTGTACTGGACCGTATCGTAATACGCGTCCATGATCGCTTCCTGGTCCAGACCCAGCGCATAAAGCAGGGTCGTGACCGGCAGCTTGCGGCGGCGGTCGATGCGCGCAAAGACGATGTCCTTGGCGTCGAACTCGAAATCCAGCCACGAGCCACGATACGGGATGATGCGGCAGGCGAACAGCAACTTGCCCGAGCTGTGCGTCTTGCCCTTGTCATGGTCGAAGAACACGCCCGGCGAACGGTGCATCTGGGACACGATCACCCGCTCGGTGCCGTTCACGACGAAAGTGCCGTTGGGCGTCATCAGGGGCATGTCGCCCATGAACACGTCCTGTTCCTTGATGTCCTTGACCGACTTGGCGCCGGTGTCCTCGTCGACATCGAACACGATCAGGCGCAGCGTCACTTTCAGCGGCGCGGCATAGGTCATGTCACGCTGCATGCATTCATCAACGTCGTACTTCGGCTTTTCCAGCTCGTATTTGACGAATTCCAGCACGCTGGTCTCGTTGAAATCCTTGATCGGGAAGACCGACTGGAACACGCCCATGATCCCCTCGCCATCGGCGGGGGTCGGCGCGTTGCCGGAATTCAGGAACAGGTCATACGAGGATTTCTGCACCTCGATGAGGTTCGGCATCTCCAGCACTTCGCGGATCTTGCCGTAATACCTGCGCAAACGTTTCTGGCCGAGGAAGGTCTGAGCCATGGTCGATGTCACCTTTCGTTTCTCTTTGGTCACGCATGTCGTCGGGCCACGACAGCGCCACACTTTGAAACAGGACTGTTCTGATCCATTCGCGGCCCCTGTCCCACCAGAGGCCTCCCGATCCTTGAACCGCACCTTGGAAAAGGCTTGTCATCAAGCCCTTTCCGAGACGGGTTAGGCTGGGCCCGGAAAACCGGACCCAGCCATGTCAGATTGCCGGGTTGCCCCGGAACCGATTACTTCAGCTCGACGGTGGCGCCAGCTGCTTCCAGCTTTGCCTTGATGTCGTCGGCTTCGGCTTTCGAGACTTGCTCTTTCACAGCCTTGCCGCCTGCATCGACCAGGTCCTTGGCTTCTTTCAGGCCCAGACCGGTGATGGCGCGGACTTCCTTGATCACGTTGATCTTGGAGGCGCCTGCGTCCTTCAGGATGACGTCGAATTCGGTCTGCTCTTCGGCAGCATCGGCGGCGCCACCAGCGGCGGGACCAGCCATCATCACTGCGCCGCCAGCGGCGGGCTCGATGCCGTATTCATCCTTCAGGATGGTTTTCAGTTCTTGTGCTTCGAGAAGCGTCAGACCAACGATCTCTTCTGCCAGTTTCTTCAGATCAGCCATTTTACTGTTTCCGTTCGTTTAAGATGTGTTCCAACGTGCAGGGTTTTCCACACGCAGATCAAAGGTTGCTCACGCAGCCGCCCTGTCCTCGATCGTGGACAGGATGGATGCGATATTCGAAGCAGGCGCGCCAATCGCACCGGCGATGTTCGCAGCAGGTGCGCCAATGCAGCCCACGATCGAAGCGATAAGCTCCTCGCGCGACGGCATTTTCGACACAGCTTCGACACCGGCCCGGTCCAGAGCCGTGCTGCCCATTGCCCCGCCAAGGATTTCGAACTTCTTGTTGTCCTTGGCGAATTCCTCGGTCACCTTGGCTGCTGCCACGGGGTCCTCGGAGAAGGTCAGTACGGTCATGCCCGTCAGAAGATTGGCGATGCTTTCGCAAGGCTTCCCTTCAAGGGCGATCTTGGCGAGCTTGTTCTTGGCGACGCGGACGGACCCACCCACTTTGCGCATACGCGCGCGCAGGTCCTGCATCTCGGCAACCGTGAGACCTGCGTAATGGGCAACGACCACAACGCCAGAGCTTTCAAAGATCTGGCCGAGTTCCTCGACCACTTTCTCTTTTTGTGCTCTATCCACAGTTTCACTCCAAATTCGGGGGTCTCCCCCCAGCTCAGTTTAGCCCCCCGCGAACAAGGGGCGTTCGGGTCCAATTTCAGGGTCCCGAGGCCAGATCTACCCGAGGGATCACACCCAACGGTCAGTTTGTCTCGTTCCCCATCTCAGGAAGGATTTATTCAGGCAGTTACCTGAACCCTCCGTCTCGGACAGGACGGGGCCGGTTGAGGCCCCGCCATTCGACCCCGGGACAGGCCCGGGGCAGAATTCTTATTCAGCGTTGGCCGAAGCCAGATCGATCGACACGCCCGGGCCCATCGTCGACGACAGCGATACCTTGCGCAGATAGGCACCCTTGGCACCCGCCGGCTTGGCGCGCGCAACGGCACCGACGAAGGCGCGGATGTTTTCGACCAGCTTGGCCTCGTCGAAGGACACCTTGCCGACACCTGCATGCACGACACCGGCCTTTTCGACCTTGAACTGCACTTCACCGCCCTTGGCAGCCTGCACAGCGGCAGCGACATCCATCGTCACCGTGCCGACCTTGGGGTTCGGCATCAGGTTGCGCGGGCCCAGCACCTTGCCCAGACGACCGACGACCGGCATCATGTCAGGGGTTGCGATGCAGCGATCGAACTCGATCTTGCCGGACAGGATGGTTTCCATCAGGTCCTCGGCGCCGACGATGTCAGCACCGGCGGCGGTGGCTTCATCAGCCTTGGCGCCACGGGCGAAGACGGCGACGCGGACGTCCTTGCCGGTGCCGTTGGGCAGGCCGACAACACCACGGACCATCTGGTCCGCGTGGCGCGGGTCGACGCCCAGGTTCATCGCGATCTCGACGGTCTCGTCGAACTTGGCCGAGGCATTCGCCTTGATCAGCGCGACGGCCTCTTCAACGCTCAGGTTTTCCTTGCCGGCAACGGCTTCACGCGCGGCGCGGGTACGTTTTCCAAACTTCGCCATTACTTCACCTCGATGCCCATGGAGCGGGCAGAGCCCAGGATGATCTGCATTGCGCCTTCGATGTCGGTGGCGTTCAGATCGACCATCTTCGCTTCGGCGATCTCTTTCACCTGTGCGACGGTCACGGTGCCTGCGGTGGCGCGACCGGGGGTCTTGGACCCGGACTGCAGCTTGGCGGCCTTCTTCAGGTAGTAAGACGCGGGCGGCGTCTTGATGTCCATCGTGAAGGACTTGTCCTGATAATAGGAAATCACGACCGGAGTCGGAGCACCGGGCTCCATATCCGCGGTCTTGGCGTTGAACGCCTTGCAGAATTCCATGATGTTGATGCCGCGCTGACCCAGAGCCGGGCCGACGGGCGGGGAGGGGTTGGCTTGCCCGGCTTTCACCTGAAGCTTGAGCTTGCCGATCAGTTTCTTGGCCATATGGCCTCTCCTTTTTTCCAACGCCGCGCTGACGCGTCAGCCGGCACTTCGTGGCGTGGTCCGGTCTGGCGGTCGCGACCGCCGCGCCTCCCACGTGTGCACACTCAGATCTGTTTCGAGACCTGCGTGAATTCCAGTTCGACCGGGGTTTCCCGGCCAAAGATCGAGACGGCGACCTTGAGCCGCTGGTTCGCCTCGTCGATTTCCTCGATCATGCCATCGAAATCCTCGAAGGGACCGTCGTTGACCTTGACCTTCTCGCCGATCTCGAAGTGGATCAGGGTGCGCGGGCTTTCCTCGCCCTCCTGCACCCGACCCAGGATCGCCTGCACCTCGGCATCGCGCATCGGCATCGGACGGCCCTGCGGACCAAGGAAGCCGGTCACCCGGTTGATCGAGTTGATCATGTGATAGCCCTTGTCGGACATTTCCATCCGCACGAGAACATAGCCGGGCATGAAACGACGCTCGGTCGTCACCTTCTTGCCGCGACGCACTTCGATCACTTCTTCCGTGGGAACCAGGACTTCTTCGATCTGATCCTCAAGACCGTTCTCGATGACGGCTGTTCTGATCTGCTCGGCGATCTTCTTCTCGAAGTTCGACAGAACACTCACCGAATACCACCGCTTCGCCATCGCTGTTCCAGTCCTCAACTTCCGGCCTTGACCGGTAATTTCCTTATAGTCCAAAGGCTTGATCGCCCCGGCCCGAAAACAAAAATCGGCGTGCAACACGAATCGCCGCACGCCATCTTCGGATCAGGTCTGCCCTCTACAAAGGAAACCGTCCGGATTCAAGGGCAAGCGGCGATTTTTGATCCGAAAGGGATCAGCCGAACATCCCCAACACGCTGCGCAGGCCGAACTGGATCGTCATATCCACCAGCGAGAAGAACACCGCCGTCAGGGCCGCAAGGATGAAGACCATCACGGTCGTCAGCAGAACCTCGCGGCGGGTCGGCCAAATGACTTTCGAGACCTCGGCGCGGACCTGCTGAATAAACTGGATCGGGTTTGTGCGTGCCATTGATGCATCTTCTCTATCAGGATCAGCGGCTCACATACGCGGGTCGCCGGAGGATTTCAAGGCCCGCCGCAGGTCGGATGGTCGCTGGAAAGGAAGGTGGCAGGGGCAGCAGGGTTCGAACCCGCGACCTACGGTTTTGGAGACCGTCGCTCTACCAGCTGAGCTATACCCCTAAGGCCGGTGCATCCGATACGATGCACCGGCCCCAAGATCAAGGGTGATTTTGCCCGGCGGACCGTTGAAATGCAAAACGCGCGGGGTTTGCCCCCGCGCGTCAGACGCAATGATCCGTGGACCGATTACTTCAGAATTTTGGACACGACACCCGCGCCGACGGTACGGCCGCCTTCACGGATGGCGAAGCGCAGGCCGTCTTCCATCGCGATCGGTGCGATCAGTTCGACGGTGAACTTCAGGTTGTCGCCCGGCATCACCATCTCGGTGCCCTCGGGCAGCGTCACGGTCCCGGTCACGTCGGTCGTGCGGAAGTAGAACTGCGGACGGTAGTTCGCAAAGAACGGCGTGTGACGGCCACCCTCTTCCTTGGTCAGGATATAGGCTTCCGCCTCGAACTGCGTATGCGGGTTCACCGACTTCGGCTTGCACAGAACCTGACCGCGCTCGACGCCTTCACGGTCGATACCGCGCAGCAGCACGCCCACGTTGTCGCCGGCCTCACCACGATCCAGCAGCTTGCGGAACATTTCCACGCCCGTGCAGGTCGTCGTCTTGGTGTCCTTGATACCCACGATCTCGATGCTGTCGCCGACGTTGATCACGCCGCGCTCGATACGACCGGTCACCACGGTGCCACGGCCCGAGATCGAGAACACGTCTTCGATCGGCATCAGGAACGGCTTGTCCACGGCGCGCGCAGGCGTCGGGATGTAGGTGTCGACCGCTTCCATCAGCGCGCGGATCGAGTTCTCGCCGATCTCCGCATCACGGCCTTCCATCGCGGCCAGAGCCGAACCACGGATGATCGGAATGTCGTCGCCCGGATACTCGTAGGAGGTCAGCAGCTCGCGGATCTCCATCTCCACCAGCTCCAGCAGCTCCTCGTCATCCACCTGGTCGACCTTGTTCATGTAGACGACCATGTAGGGGATGCCCACCTGGCGGCCCAGCAGGATGTGCTCGCGCGTCTGCGGCATCGGGCCGTCAGCGGCGTTCACAACCAGGATCGCGCCGTCCATCTGCGCCGCACCGGTGATCATGTTCTTCACATAGTCAGCGTGGCCGGGGCAGTCGACGTGGGCGTAGTGACGGGTCTCGGTCTCGTATTCCACATGCGCGGTCGAGATCGTGATGCCACGGGCCTTCTCTTCCGGCGCGCCGTCGATCTGGTCATAGGCGCGGAATTCGCCGAAATACTTCGTGATCGCAGCCGTCAGCGTCGTCTTGCCGTGGTCAACGTGACCAATCGTGCCGATGTTAACGTGCGGTTTGTTACGTTCAAACTTTGCCTTGCCCATCCTGCGCAGCGCCTTCTGGTTCGGGGGTAGCCCGGTCTTTCGGACAAACCCGTTTCTGTCTCCGCGCGCCGTTTATTGACTTGGGCGAGGAAAATCAAGCATCACTTGGACGTGCGGGGACCGGCGGGTCAGACGTCGGGAAAGGGCGCGACTTCGGGTTCGTCCAGGATCGCACCTGCGGGCGGCGCCACGGTGATGGTGGGCCTGACCGGCGCGGCGGGCGTCGGGGCCGCAGCCACGGTATCGCTTGCTGTGGGCGCCGTGTCCGCGTCCCTGGAAGCGGCCTCCGGTGCCGTCGCCTGAACACTGGGGGCCTCACCGAACCAGCCCTCCGAGGCGCGCCGCCGCACCATGAAATTCTCGATCTGCTTGGCGGCATTGCGGCTCAGGTTGCTCATCTGCACCTCTTTCGACTGGGTCAGGCCCGAGCCGAGGATCGTATTCGCCCGAGATCGTCTCGATCACGGTGATCTGCTCGGGCGGCGTGTTCATCTTGGCACTCGCCGCATCGTCCCAGACCGTGACCAGCAGGATCAGCACCGAATTGGGCGAGGCGACGATCGGGATACCGGGTTGCGCCAGCACATAGCCTTCGACGCTGACCCCAAGATGATAGAGGCGGTCGCCTTCATAGCGGCCGAACCGCTCGGCAATGGCGCTCGTCAGCGCGTCCTTCCACTCCTCTGCCGAGGCTTCGCGCGACACCGGCCCGCGCGTCATCTTGGAGGCGACCACGACATTATGACCAAGCCGGAAATCGCCCAGATCCACCGGCGCCTCGTCAAGGTCGTTCGGATTGGTGCAGGCGGCCAGCAGAACAATCGAGGCCAGCAGGGCAATGAGACGAAACATGGCGAATGTCCTTCGAGACGGTTGCATCGGGCATAGCGCAGGGCATCGCCCGGCGCAACGCGCGCGCAACAGCTTGCCGTGCTGACGTGGCAGGTTTGCCCAAGCGCATGCAGCGCCTATATCATCGGCCAAGGAGGCATCAGCCCATGTCCCACGCCGCGACCGACATTCCTGCCGCCGCAGCCGGACCCGCTCTGCCCGTCCGCGTGCCGCTCGTGACGGAACCCTGGGCATTCTGCAAAAGCCTGAACGCCGCGCGCCACAACGTGCTGTCGATCATCCCCGAGATCGCCACCCGCCAGCCCATGGTCAGCGGCAGGACCGGCAAGCGCTGGCACATGGTGATGGACCCCGACGCGATCCGCCAGATCCTGCTGGAGCGGCTGGAGGATTACCCCAAGTCGGACGTCACCAAGAACCTGCTGCGCCCCGCAATCGGCGAATCGCTCTTCGTGGCCGAGGGCGCGCATTGGCGCTGGCAGCGGCGCGCGGCAGCGCCGGTCTTCTCGCATCGCAACGTGATGAACCTTGCCCCGATCATGACGGCGGCCGCCGAACGGTCGGCGGAACGCGTCGCCGCCGCCGGCCCCCGCGCGGTGGACATGTTCGATGAAATGGTGCGCGCCACCTTTGACGTGATCAGCGACGTGACCTTTTCCGACGGTCGCGGGTTCGACCGCGACGCCGTGCACAAGGCCATCGACGCCTATGTCGGCCGAGGCGGGCAAGATCAGCCTGTTCGACATTCTGGGCCTGCCCGACTGGATGCCGCGACCGGGCCGCATGATGTCGGGCGCAGCCATGCAGCAGATGAAGACCGCGGCCGATCAGGCGATCGACACGCGCCGCCAAACCGCGCGCACAAAGGCCCTGCCCGATCTGCTGGACCTGCTGATGGCCGGGGAAGACCCCGAAACGCAGCGCCAGATGGACACGGCCGAATTGCGCGACAACCTGCTGACCTTCATCGTGGCCGGGCATGAAACCACGGCACTGACGCTCGCCTGGGCACTCTATCTCTGCGCCTTCGACCCTGAGGTTCAGGACCGGGCCCGCGCCGAGGCGCAGAGGGTTCTGGGGGATCGCGCTGCGACAGGCGCGGATGTCGAGGCCCTGCCCCTCACCCGCCAGATCGTGGAAGAGGCGCTGCGTCTCTACCCGCCCGCAGGTATCATCTCGCGGACCGCGCAGGCGGCGGACAGGCTCTGCGGGCACGAGATCAGGCCCGGAGACACGGTCATGATCCCGATCTATGCGCTGCATCGCAACCATCTGCTCTGGCAGGACCCCGACGCCTTCCGGCCCGCGCGCTTTGCCGACCGCAAGGCCATCGCGCGCTATGCCTATCTGCCATTCGGGGATGGGCCGCGCATCTGCATCGGTGCCAGTTTCGCATTGCAGGAGGCGGTCATCATCCTGTCCACCCTGCTGGCGCGTTTCCGGTTCAGGCCCGTAAGGGGGCGCGACCCGACCCCCGTGATGATCCTGACCCTGCGCCCCGAGGGCGGGGTCTGGTTGCAGGCTGACCCGGCCTGAGGCCGGGCCATGCACGCAAGCATTCGTCTCAGGTGAACCTGTTGTCCCGCGGGAACCCGCGCGGTGCCATCCGGCCCGCCGCTGGCCCGCTTGGCCAGCCATTCGGCCAGATCGCTCTCGGTCCGGGTGCGTCCGGCGGGGTCGTGCCAGGTCAGGCCATCGGCCAGCACGAAGGTGATCGCATCGGACAGCCCGCCATCCTTGAACTTCTGCAGCCGCACGCCCTTGCCGCGGCCCATTTCCGGCAATTCGTCCAGCGGGAAGACCAGCACCTTGCGGTTCTCGCCCACGCAGGCCACGTGATCGCCCATCGACCGGGCGGCAGACCAGCGCGCGCGTCATCGCCCGACAGGTTCAGCACCTGCTTGCCCGTGCGGGTCTGGGCCACGACCTCATCCTCGGGCACGACAAAACCATCCCCCGCCGAAGACGCGACCAGCAGCTTGCGCCCCGGCTTGTGGATCAGGATATCCACGATCTGCGCCTCGTTCGGCAGATCGACCATCAGGCGCAGCGGCTCGCCCATGCCGCGCCCACCGGGCAGGTTCATCGCACCGACAGTGTAGAACCGCCCGTTCGAGGCAAAGACCAGCAGCTTGTCGGTCGTCTCGGCATGGAAGACGAACCGCGGCCCGTCGCCGTCCTTGAACTTGATCTCGCGGCTCAGGTCGATATGGCCCGACATCGCCCGGATCCAGCCCATCTGCGAACAGATCACGGTCATCGGCTCGCGCTCGATCATCGCCTCCAGCGGCACATCCTCGACCTCGCCCGCCTCGGCGAACTGGGTGCGCCGCGCACCGCCCGGACTGTTCGCGCCGAACTGCTTGCGCACCTCGCGCAGCTGGTCCGAAATCGCCGCCCATTGCAGCTTTTCGCTGTCCAGCAGATCCTCCAGCGTGGCGCGCTCCTCCATCAGCGCATCGCGCTCGCGGATCAGCTCCATCTCCTCCAGCCGCCGCAACGACCGCAGGCGCATGTTCAGGATCGCCTCGGCCTGCACTTCGGAAAGCTGCGGCTCTTCATCCTCGGCGATCGACCGACCCGTCAGCGGCGAGACATAATCCTTTTCCGAGACGCGCGCGCGGATGCGGGCTGCCCCAGTCCTCGTACATCAGCGCCCGCTTGGGATCGTCGTCATAGCGGATGATGTCGATCACCCGGTCGAGGTTCAGGAAGGCGATGATGAACCCTTCCAGCACCTCCAGCCGGTGGTCGATCTTCTCCAGCCGGTGCTGGGACCGGCCGCTGCAACACCTCGCGCCGATGGTCGAGGAAGGCGCGCAGCACCTCTTTCAGCGAACAGACCTTGGGCGTCAGCCCGTCGATCAGCACGTTCATGTTCAGGCTGAACCGCATCTCGAGGTCCGAATTGCGGAACATCATCCCCATCAGCACTTCGGCATCGACCGTGCGCGGCGCGCGGCTCCAGCACCAGACGCACGTCATCGGCGCATTCGTCGCGCACATCGCCAAGGATCGGGATCTTCTTGGTCTGGATCAGTTCCGCGATCTTCTCGATCAGCTTGGATTTCTGCACCTGATAGGGGATCTCGGTGACCACGATCTGCCACTGGCCACGGCCCAGATCCTCGACCTCCCATTTGCAGCGCAGCCGGAACGCCCCGCGCCCGGTGCGATAGGCCTCGGCGATGCTCTCGCGCGGCTCGACGATCACGCCGCCGGTCGGGAAATCGGGGCCCGGCACATATTGCAGCAGCGTCTCGTCCCGCGCATCGGGCGATCTTGATCAGATGCAGGCAGGCCCCCATCAGTTCCTCGATGTTATGCGGCGGGATATTCGTCGCCATGCCGACCGCGATGCCGGATGACCCGTTGGCCAGCAGGTTCGGAAAGGCCGCCGGGAAGCACCACGGGCTCTTCCAGCGTGCCGTCATAGTTGGGACGGAAATCGACCGCGTTCTCGGCCAGCCCTTCCATCAGCGCCTCGGCGGCGGCGGTCATGCGCGCTTCGGTGTAGCGCGCGGCCGCAGGGTTATCGCCGTCGATATTGCCGAAGTTGCCCTGCCCGTCCACCAGCGGATAGCGGACGTTGAAATCCTGCGCCAGACGCGCCATCGCGTCATAGATCGCGGCGTCGCCATGCGGGTGATAGTTGCCCATCACGTCGCCCGAGATCTTGGCCGACTTGCGGAAACCGCCGGTGACTGCTCAGCCGCAATTCGCGCATCGCATAGAGAATGCGCCGATGCACCGGCTTCAGACCGTCCCGCGCATCGGGCAGCGCCCGGTGCATGATCGTGGACAGCGCATAGGTCAGATAGCGCTCGCCAATGGCGCGGCGCAGCGGTTCGGACACCTCGGAAGGGTTCGGGATAGGATCGTCTATCAGGTCGTTCATGGGTTTGGTGATAGACGCAGCCTGCGACGGGGTAAAGCACGCCGCGCATCTGCAAGGACCGTTTTTGAAATTTTCACCGGCATCAGGATAGCGAATCGTCTATGCTCGTAACCCTGCCGGGTCAATTTTGGCCCTTTCTGCTCGTTTACGGTTTGGGGGGTGCGCGATATGTGGCGCTTTATTATTATGACGTTTGCATTTTTGGGGTGGTCTTTTTACACCCTCAGCGGTGGTGCCGACTACCAACCCGTTGAGGGCTCTCGTCAGGCCGAGGCGCGGACGAACGCCGCGCTGAGGGAACTGGCCGCAGTAACGGACAAGGCGCCCGAAACGGTCTCTGCCAGGACCGAACTACGGGACGCAGACAGTGTCAGCCGCAATCAGGTGGACCTGACCGAGATTTCTCCTGCGGTGCTGCAACGCGACAAGCCGGTGCCCGCAGCACTGGCCGCCGATGATGTGGGCACGCCTGAAACCACGGACATGCGCGGTGGCGAACCTGAGCCTGTCGAAACCGGCGGCCTTCGCGCAGGCGGCAGGCTATGCGCCGACCAGCGTGGATGCCGGAACTCAGATCGAACTGCGGGACCTGCGGGAAATCACCGGCACAAGTGTGAACATGCGCACGGGCCCCGGAACCCGCTACGGCATTCTGACACGCGTGACGCGCGGAACCGAGGTCGAGGTGCTGGAAAGCTTCGAAAACGGCTGGCTCCGCCTGCGCGTGCTGGACAGCAGCCGGATCGGATGGGTCTCGACCAAGCTGGTCTCTGACCCGCAGGGATAGCGCATCCAACGCCGCTGTTGCACAGGCCGCGATCACAGGCCATGAAAGCGGCATGAATGCGAAATCCATCCTGATCACCGGCTGTTCCTCGGGTATCGGCTATGACGCGGCCCATGGCCTCAAGGCGCATGGCTGGCGCGTCTTTGCCGCCTGCCGCCAACAGGCGGATGTCGACCGCCTGACAGCCGAGGGGCTGGAGGCGGTGCAACTGGACTATGCCGATCCCGCCTCGATCCGCGCGGCACTGGCACATGTGCTCGCGCAGACAGGCGGCACGCTGGATGCCCTGTTCAACAACGGTGCCTATGCCTGCCCCGGTGCCGCCGAGGATCTGCCGCGCGAAGCGCTGGCCGAGATATTCGAGGTCAACGTCTTCGGATGGCACGACCTGACACGGCTGGTGATCCCCGTGATGCGCGCGCAGGGGCACGGGCGGATCGTCAACTGTTCCTCTGTTCTGGGGCTGGTGGTCGCCCCATGGCGTTCGGCCTACAACGCCACGAAATACGCGCTCGAGGCCCTCAGCGACACCCTCAGGATCGAGATGCGCGGGACAGGGATCGACGTCATCCTGATCGAACCCGGTCCCATCACCAGCCGGATCCGGGCCAATTCGATCCCGCATTTCGAACGCTGGATCGACTGGCAGAACAGCCCGCGCGCCGATCAATACCGCGCCTCGCTGCTCAAGCGGCTCTATGAACCAAAGGCGAAAAAGGACCGGTTCGAGCTTCCGGCCTCCGCCGTGACGGCGAAACTGATCCGCGCGCTGGAATCACCCAGACCGAAAGCGCGCTACTTCGTGACCACACCGACCTATGCGATGGCGCTCTTGCGGCGCATCCTGCCTACCCGGGCACTGGACTGGGTTCTGGCGAAAGGCTGATCCCGCACCGGACTCTCGGAATTTCCGGTTCGCTTTTTGGCGCGCGCCCTCTACATGGGGCGGATAAAGGAAGAAGGACTGAAGTCATGAGGGACGATCCACTTTTCTATGTCGTGGTAGCCGCCTGTCTGGGCGTGCTGGCGATCCTGATGCTGGGCATCGCGGGCTTCGCCAAGGGCGGCGAATTCAACCGCAAGCACGGCAACCGGATCATGCGCTGGCGGATCGGGGCCCAACTGGTCGCCGTGATACTGATTCTTCTTTTCGTCTGGATTCGCAGACAGGGGTAAACGATGATCGTTCTGAACAAGATCTACACCAAGACCGGCGACGACGGTGAAACCGCACTGGGCAACGGCGCGCGTGTCGCCAAGCATTCGATGCGCGTGACCGCCTATGGCACCGTGGACGAGGCGAATGCCACCGTCGGCATGGCGCGCCTGCACGCAGGTCCCGAACTGGATAGCGCGCTGGCCCGCATCCAGAACGACCTGTTCGATCTGGGCGCGGACCTCTGCCGCCCCGACATGGAACGCGACGCCGATGCGGAATACCCGCCCCTGCGGATGGCCAAGGCGCAGGTCGACCGGCTGGAATCCGAAATCGACACGATGAATGCCCGGCTCGAACCGCTGCGCAGCTTCATCCTGCCCGGCGGGTCGGCGCTGTCGGCCTATCTGCACCTGTGCCGCACCATCAGCCGCCGCGCCGAGCGCGAGACGGTGGAGCTGGCCACGATGGAGAATGTGAACCCGGACGCGGTCAAATATCTCAACCGTCTGTCCGACTGGTTCTTTGTCGCCGCCCGTGTCGCCAATGACGACGGCCGCGCCGATGTGCTCTGGGTGCCGGGCGCGAACCGTTAAAACCCGTTAATGTCCCACGATGGGACGCCGTGAGGGAAAAACGCGGCGTCTTAAGTCCACGATGTGACGATTTTGCCCTGTTTCAACCCCGCGCAAGATTATATCAACGCCCGGAGTGTTATCTGGGAAGCGCAAACCGCCTTCCCGCAATCTGAGGGAGTCCACGCCAATGAAGGTACTCGTGCCTGTCAAACGTGTGATCGACTATAACGTGAAGGTTCGCGTCAAGGCGGACGGAAGCGGTGTCGATCTCGCCAATGTGAAGATGTCGATGAACCCGTTCGACGAGATCGCGGTGGAAGAGGCGATCCGGCTGAAGGAAGCGGGCAAGGCCGACGAGATCGTGGTTGTCTCCATCGGCGTCAAGCAGGCGCAGGAAACACTGCGCACCGCGCTGGCGATGGGTGCGGACCGCGCCATTCTGGTCGTGGCCTCGGATGACGTGCACAACGACATCGAACCGCTGGCCGTGGCCAAGATCCTCAAGGCCGTCATCGCCGAGGAAGCGCCCGGTCTGGTGATCGCGGGCAAGCAAGCCATCGACAACGACATGAACGCCACCGGCCAGATGCTGTCGGCGCTGCTGGGCTGGTCCCAGGCGACCTTCGCCTCGGATCTCGACGTGCAGGGCGATCATGCGCTGGTCACCCGCGAGGTGGACGGCGGCCTGCAGACGATCAAGGTCAAGCTGCCCACGATCGTCACCGTCGACCTGCGCCTGAACGAGCCGCGCTATGCGTCGCTGCCCAACATCATGAAGGCCAAGAAAAAGCCGCTCGATGAAAAGACCGCCGCCGATTACGGCGTCGATGTCACCCCGCGCCTGACCGTGGTCAAGACCACGGAGCCGGCGGCGCGCGCGGCGGGCATCAAGGTGGGCTCGGTCGACGAGCTTGTGGCGAAACTCAAGGAAGCGGGGGCTGTGTAATGGCTGTTCTTCTGATTGGTGAAGTGACCGATGGCGACGCTGGCGCTGGACGCCACCGCCAAGGCCGTGACCGCGGCCAAGCAACTGGGCGATGTGACCGTGCTCTGCACCGGCGCATCGGCCAAGGCCGCCGCCGACGAGGCCGCCAAGATCGAAGGTGTCTCCAAGGTGCTGGTCGCCGAGGATGCGCTTTACGGCCACCGCCTGGCCGAGCCCGTGGCGGCGCTGATCGCCAGCATGGCGGTCGAACTATTCGCATATCGTGGCACCCTGCCACGACCGACGCCAAGAACATCATGCCGCGCGTTGCAGCCCTGCTGGATGTGATGATCCTGTCGGATGTGGTCGGGCGTGGTCGATGCGGACACGTTCGAGCGTCCGATCTATGCGGGCAACGCGATCCAGACGGTGAAATCCACCGACGGCATCAAGGTGATGACCATCCGCACCTCGACCTTCGATCTGGCCCCGATGGGCGGTTCCGCCCCGGTCGAGGCAGTCGCCACCGGCGAGAACCCCGGCCTGTCCGAATGGGTCGAAGACAAGGTCGCGGCCTCTGATCGTCCCGAACTGACCAGCGCAGGCGTCGTCGTGTCCGGCGGGCGCGGTGTCGGCTCCGAAGCCGACTTCGCCCTGATCGAGAAACTGGCCGACAAGCTGGGCGCTGCCGTCGGCGCATCGCGCGCAGCCGTCGACTCGGGCTATGCCCCGAACGACTGGCAGGTCGGCCAGACCGGCAAGGTCGTGGCCCCCGATCTTTATGTCGCCGTCGGCATCTCGGGTGCGATCCAGCACCTGGCCGGCATGAAGGACAGCAAGATCATCGTCGCCATCAACAAGGACGAAGAAGCGCCGATCTTCCAGGTTGCCGATTACGGCCTGGTCGCGGACCTTTTCACCGCCGTCCCGGAACTGATCGAAAAGATCTGAGGACTGCCGTTCACACGATCAAGGCCCGCCGTACACGGCGGGCCTTTTTCATGGGCGCTATGCGCCTCTGGCCCCCATAAACTGCATCAGCACGGGCGACAGGGCAGCGGCAACCTCCTGATGCGCCATCGGCCCCATCATCGCGGCAGCAACCGACACTTCCATCGGATCGAACACCATCCCCTCCGTCCCGCATGACAGGGCTTGGGGGCTGGCGGTCACTTCGACAAAGGCGGTGGCAAACGGGCGTATCGCCTCGATCATGCTGCGATCGATGAACAGGGGATCACCTCCCAACGCATCGCTGCGCGACGCACCGGGCAGGGGCGCCCCCCCTGTATCGCCCCCCTCGGGCGGATGGTGGCCAGCGAACCACAGCAGGATGGTCCGCCCACCGATCGCGCGCAGAAGGTGCCGCATCCGTGCCATCCACGCGTCGCGCAACTCCTCGCGGATCATCTGATACCGGTCGGGGGACAGATCGTGGATCGTCGACAGCATATGCCGGTTGAAGGCAAATTCGGTGAAATCCACATCGCGGAAAAACTGCCTCATCAGGCCCGATGCTTTCAGAAACCGGTCGTTGCGACGCGGATGCACCGCGTAGAACCGGTTGGACATGTTCTGCGCCCCCATTAATTGCACCACGGTCACCCGCGCCCCTTGCGCCACTTCGATCACCGCCGGATCGTTCAGAAACGCATCCACCCCGGCATTCTGCAAACCGAAGTTGACGCAGGTCATCCCCGTGGCCGCCTCGGTCAAGGCCGGATAGGGGTGGGCGATGAAACGCCCATACGTCTCGGTCCCGCCCAGAAACAGCGCATAGTCGCCCGCAAGGCGCCGCCTTGGCCCGCGAAACTGCAATCGCGACCGCCCATAGCGGCATGGCAGATAATCAAGGCCGGACTGGCCTGTCGTGTCATAGGTCATCACACCCACCCATCTGTTATCACTCACCCGCAGACAGAATCACGCAAAGCCGTTGCGATTTCCCTAAACCTCGAATTCACCACGAGTTTTAACAGTTCGCTCAGGCCCCTTGCGCCCTTGCAGGATGCCGCCCCCCCGGCCTATTGTCGGGACAATCTGGACAACGGGAAGAGCAGGTCACGCATGGATATTCAGACGATCGGCATCGTTGGTGCAGGGCAGATGGGCAACGGGATTGCCCATGTCATGGCCCTGTCCGGGTATGATGTGCTGATGACGGATATCAGTCAGGACGCATTGGAAGCCGCCGTCGCGCTGATCTCGCGCAACCTCGACCGTCAGGTCAGCCGGGGCAAGGTCAGCCAGGTCGACAAGGATGCCGCAATGGCGCGCATCAAGACCACATTGACCCTGACCGACCTTGGCCCCTGCGACCTGATCATCGAAGCGGCGACCGAGCGTGAAACGGTGAAGCAGAAAATCTTCGACGAATTGCTGCCGCATCTGGCGCCGCATACGATCCTGACGTCGAACACTTCGTCCATCTCGATCACACGGCTGGCCAGCCGCACGGACCGTCCGGAACGCTTCATGGGATTCCATTTCATGAACCCCGTGCCGGTCATGCAACTTGTCGAACTGATCCGCGGCATCGCCACGGATGAGCCGACCTATGCGGCCTGCCTGAAGGTCGTGGAAAAACTCGGCAAGACCGCCGCCTCGGCCGAAGACTTCCCGGCCTTCATCGTCAACCGGATCCTGATGCCGATGATCAACGAAGCGGTCTACACCCTCTATGAGGGCGTGGGATCGGTCAAATCCATCGACGAATCCATGAAGCTGGGCGCGAACCACCCCATGGGCCCGCTGGAGCTGGCTGACTTCATCGGGCTGGACACCTGCCTTGCCATCATGAACGTGCTGCACGACGGTCTGGCCGACACCAAGTACCGCCCCTGCCCCCTGCTCACGAAATATGTCGAGGCCGGCTGGCTTGGCCGCAAGACCCAGCGCGGTTTCTACGACTACCGGGGCGAGGTGCCTGTTCCGACGCGCTGATCCGCTCAGTCACGCAGCGAGAGCGTGTGCTCGCGCAGCCAGGCCATGAAGGCGCGCGGGTCGCGGCCACGCTCGTCGGCCTCCTCGGGCGAGATGGGATGCCCGATCACCGGGGCCTGGGGCTTGTCGAAAGCATGTACGACCTCGTGCAGCAGCAATCCCTGCCGCAGCACGGGCGAGATGCGGTTCGCGATCTGATACCAGCGCGAATTCGACCCCGGAAAATAGCAGGGCACCACGGTCGCACCGGAACGCCGGATCATCTTGGCGGTAAAGACGTTCCATTCCGCTTCGATGGCCGGGCCGAACATCGTCTCGGAGGTGGCGACGACACCCGAGGGGAAAAGGGCGATCAGCCCCCCCTGCCCCAGATGATCCATGGCGGCATTGCGCATCTCGATCATCTTGCGCTGTGCATCCGGCTCATGCGGAAAAGGCACAGGGATCATGTAGCTGGCCGCACTCTCGTCGATGCCGGTCAGCAGGGACCGCGTCAGGATACGGTAGTCATTGCGCACCCGGCCGATCAGATCGGCCAGGATCATCCCGTCCACAAGGCCATGCGGATGGTTCGCCACGAAGACGACCGGCCCCTTGGCCGGAATACGTGCAAGCTGCTCCGCCGGGGTCAGCAGGTCGATCCCCATGACCTCCATCGTCGCGGGCCAGAAGGCCTGCCCGCTCGGCGCGCCGCGTCTTCTCGAATTCGCGCACACGCCGGATGATGCTGATCTTTCCGGTCATCCATTCCATCGCACGGATGATGCTGCCATGCAGGGGGCTGTCGAAGGTGTTCGAATAGGTCAGACTGCGCCGGTCATAGGTGGTCTGGTCACGGTCCTCCGTTCCGTCATGGTCGGGGATGGTGCTATGTTCTCGAATATCGATCACCTTGATGTCACCGTTCTGTCCTGAACCGCCGAAGGGTTACATCCCCTCACCGAACCGGTCCGCGACAAGCGCTTCCAGAGCGTCGGCCAGGGCCTCGGCATCTGGTCCATTGGTCTGCACCTCAATAGTGGTTCCTTTGGATGCTGCCAACATCAAAAGCCCCATGATACTGTCGCCCGAGGCGGTCTGCCCCTCACGGCTGACCTCGGCTCTTGCATCGAAACCCTCCACCACCTCGACAAGCTTGGCCGAAGCACGGGCGTGAAGGCCCTTCTCGTTGATGATCTTCAGGCTGCGATGAATGCTTTGCGACATAAGGCTCTTAGTCCGTGCTAATGTTCTGGCTGTCAATGTACTTGCGCCCCGCCTCCAGCGCGTTGCGCACGGCATCGCTGACCGGCAGGTGACGGCTTTTGGCAAGCTTGATCAGCATGGGAAGATTTGCACCGTAGAGAATGCGACGGTCGTCCGGCGCGCAGGCGCGCAGCGACAGGTTGCTGGGCGAACCGCCGAACATGTCGGTCACAACCACCACACCGCTGCCCGTATCGACGGCATCGGCGGCTTCCATGATTTCCTGCTGTTTCTCGGCACGGTCATGATCGGCTTCGATCGAGATGGCCAGAATGCCCTTCTGCTTGCCCACCACATGCTCGACTGCCGCCAGATATTCGCGGGCAAGGCCACCATGCGCAACGATCACGATACCGATCACGGATGCCTTCCTTCAGTTTCTCGTTATGTCGGCCCCGGGCCGACCACCTGGCATGGAGGCATTGCGACGCTCCAGTTCGCGATGTCTTATTGACACTTGCCAACCGTCCTTAGCAAGAGCCAAGGCCAGCTTTTCTGTCATGGCCACGGACCTGTGCTGTCCACCCGTGCAGCCAAAACCGATGGCGAAATGTGATTTCCCCTCGTCGCGATAGGCCGGAAGCAGCATTTGTGTCAGGTCCAGCACCTTCGCGAAAAAGGGCGCCTCGCGTGGATCCTCCGCGATATGCGCAGCCACGTCGGGGTCACGACCGTCCCGGGTCCGCAGGGTTTCGTCCCAATAGGGATTGCGCAGGAAGCGGCAGTCCAGAACCATATCCATCCCGCGCGGCATCCCCCGCTTGTAGGAAAACGAGTTGATCGTGACCGACAGGTGCCGCCCGGCCGAGCCTGCGAACATCCGCTCGACCTCGGCCCGCAGGTCGTGCGGAGTCAGGTCCGACGTGTCGATGACGATATCGGCCCGCGCCCGGATCGGGACCAGCAGATCAATCTCGCGGGCGATGCCGATATCGGGGCTTTCGGCCGGGGCCATCGGATGACGCCGCCGGGTTTCCGAATAGCGCCGCTCCAGCACATCGCTGCGACTGTCGAGATAGAGCAGTTCGGGATCCAGCCCCGGAGTCTGCCCCAGCCTGTCGATCGTTTCGATCAGCGCATTTGTCGAAAAGTCGCGGTTTCGGACATCCAGCCCCAACGCGAGCGGTCGCGGAAGCGGTGGACCATCCAGCAGACGCGGCAGCATCGACAGCGGCAGATTGTCGATCGCCTCGAAGCCCATATCCTCCAGCGCGTTGATCGCGGTGGATCGGCCCGCACCCGATGGGCCCGTGACCAGCACCATCCGTTGGCCGCCGCGCGGGCGGTCCTGTCCCTGATCAGCGTCCAGGCTTTCCGCAACGGTCATTGTCCTGCGTCCCATTTCTTCATGCACTGCGACCAGTCTTTAGATATTGCAGGATTGCCGCAGGAAAAGCCGGACTGTCGACCATGTGAACCAATGGCAGGCGGACCCCCAGAAGTTCGACACTGCGATCTGGCGGCAGGCGCATCGCTTCGGTCTGGTCCAGATCAACCACCAGCGTCACCGGGCAGGGCCCAGCCGAAGCCGCCTTCAGGATACCGATTCCGCGCGCCTCGATCAGCCCGGCAAGGGTATCGGGGACACCGGCCATCAGTTGCGGGCCGGCCGGGCCGTTCCTGACATCGAGAGATGTGCGATCATCCGCCACAAGAACCGCGCCCAACGCCATGAGTTGCAGGGCCAGCCCCGATTTTCCCCGCCCCGACGCGCCAAGGATCAATACACCTGCGCCATTTAACGCCACGCAGCTGGCATGCAGGACGGTCGGATTGCCGCGCTCCGGACCTGCCTCTGCCTGCTGGGGCTGGATCATGTCAGACCGGCAGGCCCACGACAAAGCGCGCGCCCAGCGGTTCGGACGCCGCATCCGCATCGGTGGGCCGGATGTTCTCGGCCCAGATCACGCCGTCATGCGCTTCGACGATCTGCTTGGAAATCGCCAGACCAAGGCCGGAATTGTTCCCGAACTGACCTGCAGGACGTTCCGAGTAGAACCGCTTGAACACCTTGGTCAGCGCCTGTTCCGGGATGCCGGGGCCGGTATCCTCGACCACGATCAGCACCCGGTTCTCGCGCTGCCGCGCCCAGACCCGGATCGCGTCGCCATCTTCGCAGAAGCTGATCGCATTGGTGATCAGGTTCACGAAGACCTGCGCCAGTCGCGCTTCCAGCCCGTGGATGATGATCGGCTGCTCCGGCAGGTCCGTGATGAAGTCGATCCCCTGCCCCCGGGCTTCCTGGCCAAGATATTCGCTCAGGTTGCCAAGCATCTTCAGCAGATCGAAGGGCTCCTGCTCTTCCTTGACCAACTCGCTGTCAAGCCGCGAGGCGTTCGAGATGTCGGACACAAGGCGATCAAGCCGCCGCACGTCGTGTTCGATCACTTCCAGAAGCTTCTCGCGCTGATCGTCGCGCTTGGCCACGCGCAGCGTGCCCACGGCCGAACGCAATGAGGCGAGCGGGTTCTTGATCTCATGCGCCACATCGGCGGCGAACTGTTCATTGCCGTCGATCCGGTCGTAAAGCGCCGATACCATGCCACGCAAAGCCCCCGAAAGCCGTCCGATCTCGTCTGGCCGGGCGGTCATGTCGGGAATGCGGATACGTCCGTTGGCGGCCTTGCGGCGGTCCCGGTCGCGGCCGATCTCGGCGGCGGCCGCCAGATCGGAAATCGGGTTCGCGATGGTCGATGCCAGAACGATGCTCAGTCCGATCGACACCAGCGTGGCAATCAGAAACATCTGCAGGACACGTTCACGCTCGCCGCGCACCAGGGCGTCGATCTCTCCGCCTGCGCTGACCATGGCCACGGCGCCGACAGGGGCGCCGTCCCGCATGATCGGGCTGGCAACGGTGAAAATGGTCATCCCCGAAGCATCTTGTGCAGTGCCATAGGTGGTGCCACGGCTGAACGCCGTAGCGATCTGCTGACCTGCCCGCTGCTCATGGCTCAGGACTGGATCGGTATCCTCGAACGGGATCAGTTGCGACACGCCCGACCAGAGCCACGACAGGAAATCCACGATCACCGTCGGCTCGTCGGGGACAGGCTCGCCCGCTTGCAGGATTCCGCGCCCGGCGCCCTGGCCCACGAGAGCACCGGATACGTCGAAGACGAAAACCTCGAGGCCCCGACGCAGGTCGAGCCTTTCGAGCGTGGCCGCCACATCGGCGCCACCATCCTGCGACAGATCCGCAGCAGGGCCGGTCACGGCCTGCGCCTCGAAGACGCTCGGCGATCAGTTCCGCTTCGGCCACCAGGCTGTTGATGCGCTGCACAGCCAGCGGCTCGCGCGAGGAATTCATCAGCAGGATACCGGCGACCAGGATATTCAGGGCCACCAGGTTGAAGGTGATGATCTTGCGTGTCAGCGGAGAATTCTTGAGAGAGAACAGCCCGCGCCGCTCGCGCCGTTCGCGCAACTCCCCCTCAACGGTTGTATCCGGAGCGACGAAATCGTCGCCCAGAACAACATCACCGTCCCGGCGGGGCGTCGTGTCGCGCAAGCTGATCCTTTCTGCGAGTGCCATCACTCTTCGTTATATCTGTAGCCGATACCGTAAAGCGTCTCGATCGCCGAAAACTCGGGATCGGCTGTCCGCATCTTCTTGCGCAGGCGCTTGATGTGGCTGTCGATGGTCCGGTCATCCACATAGACCTGATCGTCATAGGCCACGTCCATCAGCTGATCGCGGCTTTTCACGAAACCGGGCCGCTGCGCAAGCGCCTGAAGCAACAGGAATTCCGTCACCGTCAACGAGACATCGCGCCCTTTCCAGCTGACCGAATGGCGCAGCGGATCCATCCGCAGGTTGCCCCGGTCCATCACCTTGGTTTCTTCGGTGTCGCCGACGATGTCCCCGGCGACCGCTTCCTGACGGCGCAGCAGCGCCCGGATACGCTCGACCAGCAAACGCTGCGAGAAGGGCTTCTTGACGTAGTCATCGGCCCCCATGCGCAGGCCCAGCACCTCGTCGATCTCGTCGTCTTTCGAGGTCAGGAAAATCACCGGCATCGAGGATTTCTGTCGCAGCCGCTGCAACAGGTCCATCCCGTCCATACGGGGCATCTTGATATCAAGCACCGCCATATCAGGCATTTTCTTGTTGAACGCGTCCAGCGCGGACTGTCCGTCATTATAGGTTTCGACCTCGAAACCCTCTGCTTCGAGGGTCATGGCCACCGATGTCAGAATATTCCTGTCATCGTCCACAAGGGCGATTTTCGACATGGCTAGTTTCCTTGTTCTGCTCGTTACGCCTGAATTTTTCCTCAATTCATGTGCTTATTGGCCTTTATATTCAATCCCTAAGTGCGAATCAGCCCCCGTCCTTGCCGTATTTCAATGTAAAATACCTAAGCGATGGCTAATTTGCATCAGTTGCGGTTTACTGTTGAAGGGCAGACGGGGTATTTTTCGCCATGATTGCGCTAACCTGCGACTGGTTGCGCTAACTGCGAAAAACCCTCCTGTTCCTTCATCCGAGCGTCATGTTAAGACGCACCGCATCGGGCCCGAGGGGAACGATCAGACGCGCGGACATCCTGCGCAAGGTGAACACGGACCGCCGCCCATCACGCGGCTACAGGAGCTTGGCAATATGGCATTTGGACGGGTAAACCCGCAATTCCGGCTTGAAGATCAGGGGATCAGCGGGCTGGGCAATGTCTTTTACAATCTTATGGAGCCCGCATTGATCGAGGCGGCGCTGAAGAAAGGCGAAGGCACCCTGGGCAATGGCGGCGCCTTCCTCGTGACCACAGGCAAGTTCACGGGCCGTTCGCCCAAGGACAAACATGTCGTGCGCACCGCCTCCGTCGAGGACAGCATCTGGTGGGAAAACAACGCCGCCATGTCGCCCGAGGGTTTCGACGCGCTCTACGCCGACATGGTCGAGCACATGAAGGGCCGCGACTATTTCGTGCAGGACCTTGTGGCCGGTGCCGATCCCGAACTTGCGATCAACGTCCGGATGGTGACCGAGCTGGCCTGGCACGGCCTTTTCATCCGCCACCTGCTGCGCCGCCCGGACCGCGCGGCACTGGACCGTTTCACCGCCGATTTCACCGTGATCAACTGCCCCAGCTTCAAGGCCGATCCCGCGCGCCACAATTGCCGCACGGAAACCGTGATCGCCATGAACTTCGACGCCAAGATGATCCTGATCGGCGGCACCGAATACGCGGGCGAGAACAAGAAGTCGGTGTTCACCCTGCTGAACTATCTGCTTCCCGAAAAAGGCGTGATGCCGATGCACTGCTCGGCCAACCACGCCACCGGCAACCCGGTCGACACGGCCGTGTTCTTCGGCCTGTCGGGCACCGGCAAGACGACGCTGTCGGCTGACCCCGCGCGCACATTGATCGGCGATGATGAACATGGCTGGTCGGATCGTGGCACCTTCAACTTCGAAGGCGGCTGCTACGCCAAGACGATCAACCTGAGCGCCGAGGCCGAGCCCGAGATCTATGCCACCACCACCAAGTTCGGCACCGTGATCGAGAACATGATCTTCGATCCCGAAACCTTCGAGCTGGATTTCGACGATGACAGCCTGACGGCGAACATGCGCTGCGCCTATCCGCTGGAATACATCTCGAACGCCTCGGACACCGCTCTGGGCGGTCATCCCAAGAACGTCATCATGCTGACATGCGATGCCTTCGGCGTTCTGCCTCCCGATCGCGCGGCTGACACCGGCGCAGGCGATGTATCACTTCCTGTCGGGCTTCACCTCGAAGGTCGCCGGAACCGAGCGTGGCGTCACCGAGCCCGAGCCCACCTTCTCGACCTGTTTCGGCGCGCCCTTCATGCCCCGCCGTCCCGAAGCCTACGGCAAGCTGCTGCAAGCCAAGATCGCCAAGCACGGCGCGACCTGCTGGCTGGTCAACACCGGCTGGACCGGCGGTGCCTATGGCACCGGCAGCCGGATGCCGATCCGCGCGACCCGCGCCCTGCTGACGGCAGCGCTGGACGGCAGCCTGAACGATGTCGAGTTCCGCAAGGACGAAAACTTCGGGTTCGACGTGCCTGTGTCCGTCGAAGGCGTGGCCGAGGTCCTGCTGGACCCGCGCCGCACCTGGCACGACCCGGAAAGCTATGACCGCCAGGCGGCCAAGCTGGTGCAGATGTTTGCCGACAATTTCGCGCAATACGTCCCCTATATCGACGAAGACGTGAAGGCCGCCGCCATCGGGTGATCCGGTGGCACGGGCATTGGCCGCAAGGCTGAAAAGACCTGAATTGACAAACCCCGGCCAGCGTAGGCCGGGGTTTTTTCTTGCCCCCACCCTGTGCGCGCTCGCAAAGGATTGCATGTCGGCACCGCAGCGCCAATGATGACGCACAGGGCACGCCCGCAGGCAAAGCAGAAGGACCGGTATCCGTCATGAGACCTGCAGGACGCCGCGAAACGGACTCGCTTTACTTTACCTACCCACGGTTCGCCGCACCCGGCCCTGATGCCGCACGGCAAGGCCATCACCGGGTCATCATCGCAGGCGCAGGCCCCATCGGCATGACGGCGGCTCTGACTCTGGCGGGCGAAGGCGTGCGCGTGCTGCTTGTGGATCGCAAGGACACGTTCAACGATGGCAGCCGCGCCATCTGCATCGCGCGTTCCAGTTTTCACATCCTCGAACGGATCGGGGCGCTGTCCCCGTTTCTCGACAAGGCACTGGGCTGGACCACCGGGCGCAGCTTCTATCGCGGCCAGCAGATCCTCGAATTCCAGATGCCCGACGGACCGGATGAAAAGTTCCGCCCGATGTACAACCTGCAACAGCAATATATCGAGGCCTATCTGTGGCAGGCCGTTGCCGCCCATCCCCTGATCGAGACGCGCTGGCAGACCAAAGTCACAGGCGTGAGCGATCTCGAGGCGGGGGTTGCCGTCACCCTGCAAGACCCCGCTGGCAGCTACGTCATGACTGCCGACTGGCTGCTGGCCGCCGATGGTGCGCGGTCCCCCATCCGGGCGATGCGCGGCCTGCGCCTGAAGGGCGAGAATTACGAAGGCCGCTATGTGATCGCCGATGTGCAGATGGATCACGACTACCCCACCATCCGCCGCGCGCTTTTCGATCCGGTCTGCCGCCCCGGCGGAACCGTCCTGATCCACCGACAGCCCGACAACATCTGGCGCATCGACTATCAACTCCGCGACGGTGAGACGGCCGAGGAGGCGACGCGCGAGGACACCGTCCGCGCCAGCGTCGCCGCCGTGCTGGACGAGATCGGCCACACGGGCACCTGGGAGCTGGAATGGTGGAGCGTCTATTCCGCCAACACGCTGGCGCTGGACGACTATCGCGACGGGCGCATCTTCTTTGTGGGCGACAGCGCCCATATCGTGCCGATCTTCGGGGTGCGCGGGCTGAACAACGGGTTGGCAGACGCGCAGAACATCGGCTGGAAACTGGGCTGGGTTCTGACCGGGCGTGCGGGCGAAAGGCTGCTGGACAGCTACACCCCCGAAAGGCGCGGCGCCACGCTGGATGTCTTCGCCAATGCCACCAAAAGCACGCGTTTCATGACACCGCCCACCCGTGGCTGGCAGATCCTGCGCGACGCGGCCCTGTCTCTGGCACTGCATGAACCATGGGCCGGCCAACTGGCCAATCCGCGCCAGATGCAGCCCTATACCTATGCCGACAGCCCCGCGACCCTGCCGGATGATCCCCGCTTTGACACGGGGCCCGTGCCGGGCGCGATCATGCCCTGTCTGGCACTGCAATCCGGCGCGTATCTGACCGACAGCATGGGGCCGGGCTTCACCGTGATCAGCTTCGGGCCGATCCCGGTGGAGAGCGATCCGGACCTTACCGTTCTGACACTGGACGCCGATCATCCCGCCTGCGCCGCTTTCGGCGCATCACCGGGCAGCGCCTATCTGATCCGCCCGGATCTGCACATCGCCGCACGCTGGCACAAACCGCCCTCGGCGGCCGCCGTGCGCGACGCCATCACCCGCATCACCGCAAGGCAGGAGGCGACGCCATGACCACGCATCCGCAGATCGAAGCCATCTACGAAGCACTTGCCGAGGCCATCGACAAGACCGAGGCAGCGTCGGGCCAATCCGCTACCCCGGTCTATCTGGCCAAACTGGTGCTGGCGCTGGCCCATGCGCTTGATGATCCGGCACATGTGCATCGCCTGATCGCGCAATGCCGGGATGAGATCTGATCCCATCCCGGGCAAGGCCCCTCAACTGACCAGATCGTCGATCCGCACACGCAGCAGATACCGCAGATCCTCACGCGACAGATAGGCCGTGAAGGCCTCGATCGCGCGATCCTTGTCCGCCAATTTCCACGACAGCGAGGCAGGTTCGGTGTGCATGAAGCCCGCCCGCTCGGCCAGCCCCTTGAAGGCAACGGACCGCACCATGAAGGCGAAGATGAAATCCGGGTTCAGGTCGCGCAGCGCAATGGCAAACCCCATGCGCGACAGCACCGAGGACAACCCGCGCCCACGGTAATTGCCCGCATCTTCGTCCAGCCACATCTCGCCATGATAGCAAAGCCGCCCCTTGATTCGCTTCGCTCCCGGCCCCGCCTGATAGCGCGACGCCCCCATGTCGAGAGGCACCCCCGAAGGTGGGAACTGCCGGAACGACCGCCGCATGTAGCTGCCCAGGGACTGCTCGCCCACTTCGACCAGACGCACGGCCTGGGTATGGGCCAACCGACCGTCCTCGGTATGTCCACAAACCCAAAAAGCGTTCTGTTTCGTTAGGTTATGCAATTCGGCCCGAAATGGCAGACTGACCGGCTGACGAGGTCGCCCCGCGCTTACGATCTGATTATACTCGTTAAAGTCATGACCTATGGTCACGATCATCTTCTGCTCATGCAGAATACTTGCCGCTTCGGAGAGAAGCGGCCACCGCAGAAAAACATCATGTATCGACATAGAAAGGAGCTCCTGTAGGGGTTCGACCCATTCAGGATTGTAAACTATCAGCGGTTTTTCGCGCAGGGGTTAAGCGTATCGCCCCACCATTTCGTCACGCGGCGCGGATTCGACGGCGCGCGCCTCGGCAATCACGGCCGGATCAAGACCGGGGATATCAATCTCGCAACTGCGATCGACCATGGACACCATCGCAAAGCTGCCATCGGGGAAACTGCACCCCAGAAGAAGCCGCGCGAAACAGATCGGGCGCAACACGTCATCGGGGCCATGCGGCATCAGGGTCGCGACATGATCCAGCCGCAGGCCCTGCGTCGCGCGCAGCTCGTCATAGGATTGGGCCGCCGAAAAATTGAACCGTCCCGCACCGGGCAGACCGTCGATCTTGCGTCCCACGCTGCTGCGCGCCCAGCTCCAACCGTACCAGCGCGCAAAATCCGAAGCCTCGCCCACTTCCGCGCAGAGCCAGTGATCGTCCAGAAACCGGAACACCAGGGCATGAGGACGGACGTCCTGAAAGGCCGGATGTTCGATCTGTCCCTCGGATTGCGCCCAGGCCTTGATCGCCTCTTTCATGACGGATCCCTCATCGGTCCAGACCCGTGAAATGGGGTGCTGTTGCAGATGGTAGAAATACCCGTCTTCACGCGCCAGCGTGAAATGGAACAACCCTTCTCGGTGGCCAGCCTCGGACTCGAGCCAGGCGCGACCGCGTTCCAGAAGGTTGCGCGCTTCCTGCACGGCCTGGCACCCTTCCTCGGTCAATCTGTATTGCCGATCCTCCACCATGAAGAGTTGCTGGCCGCGGGAGCCCTCAAGAATTTCAATGTGGCGGCGAAGTGTCTGGCGTGTGACGCCCAGCAATTGCACGGCACGCGAGACGTTCAGCGTATCCGCAAGGGTCACGAATGAACGCAGCATCTCGAACAGAAGCGACTGGTTGCTGTATTGCTTCATTCACTCAACCCCGTCATCGTAACCGTGGCGCGGGATGATTGCGCGACGTCAATCCGACAACCCTGCGTTCCCGCTTATTGTATATTTATCATCCCATATCGGTAAATCAATCATACATCGACGTTAAATGCATGTCAAACTTTTCAAAATTGATGGGTTTAAACTGTAAAAATCTAACAAGTTGATTGATTCGGCAGTTGCGTCATTCTCTCCATAGTAGAAATCTGTGAGAGATAACGATGTCGCACCCTGTAGATATTCATGTTGGCCAGCGGTTGAAGCAGCTTCGCATTCTGCGCGGCATGACCCAGACGGATGTGGCTGACGGCCTGAACATCTCGTTTCAGCAGGTTCAGAAATATGAACTTGGACGCAATCGAATTTCGGCCAGCAAACTTTTCGAACTGTCCCACATCCTGAAGGTGGCCCCGTCCTATTTCTTCGACGGACTTGAAGCCGGCGATTCCACGCCGCAACTCCTCGACGAGGAGGCAACGAAGATCGCCTCAATGTTGACACGAATTAAGGATGACCGCCTGCGGGGACAGATCCGCAGCTTCATCACCGAAATCGCCAACAGCCAGTCGGTGGAACAGCGTGGAAACGCCGCGCATTGACACGCACCGGGCCGGGGCTGTCAGCCAACCAGCCCCCGTCGCACAAGGTTGAGGCCCGCGATCAGAAGAACGGCCAGCGTCGCCTTGCGAAAGGCACGCTGGTCGATGCGATCCTGGACCTGAAATCCCAGCCACGTGCCCAGCATCGCCGGAACGATCATCACGAGTGAGAAGGGCAGCGTCTCGGCACGCATCACGCCTGATCCCACATGCGCACCGAACAGCGCCACAGCCCCCAGCCCATAGATCACGCCCTGCACGCGCATGCTTTCGGCCTTGGGCGTATCCAGCGCGGTCAGATACATCACCGTCGGCGGACCCCAGACACCGGAAAACCCGCCGATGAACCCGGCAACGCCGCCGATCCCGCCTTCGATCCAGCCGCGCCCTTTTGTCGGCAGCCGGAGTTGCCACCCCAGAAGCTGAACGGCGCAGAACAGAACCACGGGCACGCCGATCATCAGCAGCAAGGTCTCCTGCGGCAGGACCCGCACAAGCTGCGCGCTGATCAGCATCGCGATCAGGCCGATCGCCATGAACAGGCGGAACCGCTTGATGGAGGCCCAGGCCTCGCGCCAGCCCTGGCGCAGCGCCTGCATCCCGTTGGTCAGCAGCGTGGGCAGGATCAGCCCGGCCAGCGCCACATCCGGTGCGACAAATGAGCCAAGCAGGGATATCATGATCATCGGCATGGCAAAGCCGACCATCCCCTTGACGACACCCGCCAAAAGCGCCACCAGCAAGGAAAAGGCCAGAATTTCAGGGGTCATGAGGGTCAGGATCGTGGTCATTCGCCTGTCTTACCATGTCCCACGGTGGCCGCTAGTGCCCAAGCACAATAAATCAATGCGCAACTTTCGGTTATCTGATTGGGGTCCTTGGGTATTTTTGTTGCGCTGCAACTGCGAAATGGCTAGGACGGTGTCCAGCAAAAAAAGGATGTGATTCATGGCCCATGACGGACAAGATATTGCAATGAACCCCGTGGTGATTCTGCCCGACCTGCTCCGCCTGACCGGCGCGGCGCTGGCCCCTGTCGAAAAACTCTTCGACACGGCCAAGGCACGCGTGCGCGCGCGGGTCAGCGAAGCGGGCAAGATCTCTGGCGCGTTGATCGAAGCCGAGCAGACCGCCGCACACGGGCTGGCGTGGCTCGCCACCTATGTGGAATCGCTGCGGCAGATGCAGAAATGGGCCGAAGGTCTGGACGCGCAGGGCAAGTTCGGCGAAGTCGAGCAGCTGATCCAGCAGATCGCCTTCGGGGAATACCTCTCCCAGATCGGCGGCGGCATCCAGATGAACCAGGGCGAGGTTGTGCGCCTGCAGGATCTGGGCCTTGCGCCCGAAGATACGCGCCTGCTCAATGACCCCGCCATCCTGTCGCTCACCGCTGGCGGCAACACGCAGGATGCGCGCACGCGCCTTGTCATCCTGATGCAGGAGCAATCCGCCAATGCGACCGTCGGCGCCTCCGGCCTCGATGAAGAGCTTGAGATGATCCGCGACCAGTTCCGCCGTTTCGCCATCGAAAAGGTCGAGCCCTACGCCCATGAATGGCACCTCAAGGACGAACTGATCCCGATGGAGATCATCACCGAACTGGCCGAAATGGGCGTGTTCGGACTGACCATCCCCGAAGAATACGGCGGCTTCGGCCTGTCCAAGGCTTCGATGGCCGTCGTGTCCGAAGAACTCTCGCGCGGCTATATCGGCGTGGGCAGCCTCGGCACCCGCTCCGAGATCGCGGCCGAGCTGATCCTCTGCGGCGGCACCGAAGAGCAGAAGCAGAAATGGCTTCCCGGCATCGCCAGCGCCGAAATCCTGCCCACTGCCGTCTTCACCGAACCGAACACCGGCTCGGATCTGGGCAGCCTGCGCACCCGCGCCGTCAAGAACGATGCGGGCGATTATACCATCACCGGCAACAAGACATGGATCACCCATGCCGCGCGCACCCATGTGATGACCCTGCTGGCCCGCACCGATCCCGCCAGCACCGATCACCGCGGCCTGTCGATGTTCCTTGCCGAAAAGACCCCCGGCACGGACGAGGCCCCCTTCCCCACCGACGGCATGACCGGCGGCGAGATCGAGGTTCTGGGCTATCGCGGCATGAAGGAATACGAACTGGCCTTCGACAACTTCCATGTGAAGGGCGAGAACCTTCTGGGCGGCGAGGAAGGCAAGGGCTTCAAGCAGTTGATGCAGACCTTCGAATCCGCCCGCATCCAGACCGCCGCCCGCGCCGTCGGCGTGGCACAGGCGGCGCTGGATGTGTCGATGCAATATGCCATCGACCGCAAGCAGTTCGGCAAGGCGCTGATCAACTTCCCCCGCGTCTCCGGCAAGCTGGCCATGATGGCGGTCGAGATCATGGTCGCTCGCCAGCTGACCTACTTCTCGGCCTTCGAAAAGGACAACGACCGCCGCTGCGACCTCGAGGCCGGCATGGCCAAGCTTCTGGGCGCCCGCGTCGCATGGGCTGCCGCCGACAACGGCTTGCAGATCCACGGCGGCAACGGCTTCGCGCTGGAATACAAGATCAGCCGTATCCTCTGCGATGCGCGCATCCTGAACATCTTCGAAGGCGCGGCCGAAATTCAGGCGCAGGTGATCGCGCGCCGCCTGTTCGACTGATCCATTCGGCGACAACATCTTGCAAGGCCCCGCGGTATCATGCTGCGGGGCCTTTTTCTTGGGCACTTGTCACGGCTGACATGGCTGATGCGGGATCAGGAATGTTCACAAATCCGTGGAGACCATTCCCACAAAAGGCGCTTGCGCCATAATGAAAGTCACGGCGCACCGAACCCGCGCCCGCCCCGAATTCAAGGTTTCGACGCAGCAGACAGGAGAGAACGGGATGACCCAGACAACGCCAACCCGCCGCACCTTCCTCATGGCCGGCACAGCCACCGCCGGGGCCATGCTGACCACGGGCGCATCCGGCCTTCTGATGCCCGCCCGCGCACAGACACTGGCCCCGACGCCCACGATGCGCGGCGGTGCCAACAACTACCGGCCCGGCGCCCCCATCGTGGAACGGATCGGCGGCGGCGGTTTCTGGATGACCGGCACGGTCCGGCGCGCAGGCGACGGCGCACCGCTGGAAGGTATCCGCATCCAGATCTGGGCGCACACCACCGAAGGGCACGAGCGTGACGCCCACAGCCACGGTGCCACGCTGACCGCAGCGGACGGCACCTTCCGGCTCGAAATGCCCCAGATCGTGCCCGCCTTCGGACAGGCCCATGGCCATCTGGCCTATGACAGCGACATCGACAGCAGCCCGTTCCAGACCGTCTTCCTGCGGCCCGTCATGCGCAGCCCCGATGACAAGACACTGAACGCCGATTTCGTTCTGCAACCCGCCTGATCATATGCCCGCGCCCCGCGCCATCCTGATCTGGGCCGCGCTGGCGACGGCGATCGCCCTGCCCCTGATCGTGGCCGCCTCCAGCCCCCTGCTGGAATGGCGGGAGCCCGTCTATATAGTCGCGGGCCTTGCCGGGGTGACCGGCATGGTGTTGATCCTGCTGCAACCCCTGCTGGCGGGCGGCTACATGCCCGGCCTGCGCATGCAACGCGGACGAAGCCTGCATCGCTGGGTCGGGGCGCTGCTGCTGGTGTCCGTGATTGTCCATGTCGCGGGCCTCTGGCTGACCAGCCCTCCCGATGTGATCGACGCGCTGCTTCTGGTGTCGCCCACGCCTTTTTCCATCTGGGGTGTCATCTCCATGTGGGCGATCTTCGCCACAGCTTTGCTGGCCCTGCTCAGATCACGGCGCGCCCTCGGCCCGCGCGCATGGCGGCTGGGTCACTCGGCGCTCGCGCTGATCATCGTTGTCGGCGACAGTGCTGCATGCCCTGTTGATCCAGGGCACGATGGGGCAGGTGTCCAAGATCATCCTTTCGGTCCTTGTCGTCGCGGCCACCCTCAAGGCTTTGGCCGACCTGCGCGCATGGGCGCTGCTGCGCCGTCGCAAGGGGTGATCCGCCTGTCCGCACGCCCCTGACACACCGCCTGCAACCCGGCCTTGCCGGGCGCGCAGCTTATGTGGCAGTGTCAACCAAATCGCGCGCAACCGGAAAGACCTGACCATGACCAAACCCTGCATCATCTGTGTCGCCATCACCGGCTCGGTCCCCACCAAGGCCGACAACCCCGCCGTTCCGATCACCGTCACCGAACAGATCGAAAGCACGCAGGAAGCGTTCGAGGCCGGCGCCACCATCTGCCACGCCCATGTGCGTAACGATGACGGCACGCCCTCCGCCGATCCCGAGAAATTCGCCCGCCTCAAGGAAGGGCTGGAAAAGCATTGCCCCGGCATGATCATCCAGTTCTCGACCGGCGGACGTTCCGGCGCGGGCCAGACGCGCGGCGGGATGCTGCCGCTGCGGCCCGACATGGCCTCGCTCTCGGTCGGCTCCAACAACTTTCCCAGCCGCGTCTACGAGAACCCGCCAGATCTGGTCGATTGGCTGGCCGCCGAGATGATCAAATACGACATCAAGCCCGAGATCGAGTGCTTCGACCTCAGCCACATCCATCAGGCCGCGAAAATGGCCAAAGACGGGCGCCTGAAAAACCCGCTCTACGTTCAATTCGTGATGGGCGTGAAGAACGCGATGCCCGTGGACCGCGAGACCTTCGATTTCTACATCAAGACGGTCGAACGCCTTCTGCCCGATGCCGAATGGTGCGCGGCGGGGATCGGGCCGGGTCAGCTCATCCTGAACGAATGGGTCGTGGCCTCCGGCGGTCATGCCCGCGCGGGGCTGGAAGACAACATCCGGCTGGATCGCGACCATCTGGCACCGTCCAACGCTGCGTTGATCAAGCGTGTCACAGACCTGTGCGAGAAATACGAACGCCCCGTCGCCACCCCGGCCGAGGCGCGCCAGATGCTCGGCCTGCGCCCGGCGTGATGCTACCGGACCGCGCGCCCTAGCGTGAGGCGCGCAACTCCTCCAGCATGGCAAGGGCTGCGGCGGTCGCCGTGATGCGCCCCTGCGCCACGTCACGGCCCAGCGTCTGCATCCGCGCCCGGACTTCGGGCACATCAAGCTGCGCCAGCAGGCCCTGCCGGACCTCCTGCCCGAACCAGTATTCCGCCTGCGCCGCCCGGCGCGCAGCGAAATGCCCGGTCTCGCGCCGCCACGCGACAAGGGCGGTCATCTCGGACCATGCCACCTCAAGCCCCTCGACCTGAAGCGCCGACACGGTCATGGCCTTGGGAAATCCCTCGGGGTCCTGTGGCCGCTTGCGCAGCAACCGCAGCGCCCCGGCATAGTCCGCGCAGGTCCGTTGCGCGGCCGGTTTCAGATCACCGTCGGCCTTGTTCACAAGGATCAGGTCCGCCATCTCCATGATGCCGCGCTTGACGCCCTGCAACTCGTCACCGCCTGCCGGGGCCAGCAGCAGCAGGAACAGGTCCGACATCTCGGCCACCACGGTTTCGGACTGCCCGACGCCGACCGTCTCGATCAGCACCACGTCGAACCCGGCCGCCTCGCACAGGGCCACCGCCTCACGCGTGCGCCGCGCCACGCCGCCCAGATGCGATTGCGCGGGCGAGGGGCGGATAAACGCGTTCGGCTCGCGGCTCAGATGTTCCATCCGCGTCTTGTCGCCAAGGATCGACCCGCCCGACCGGGCCGAACTCGGGTCAACCGCCAGAACCGCCACCCGCAACCCCTCGCGCAGCAGCATCAGCCCGAAGCTCTCGATGAAGGTGGATTTGCCCACACCCGGCGTCCCCGACAGCCCGATACGCAAGGCCTGCTTGTCCGAGGCTTCGCGCAGGACCTCGATCAGTTCGGTCGTCTGGGCGCGGTGATCGGCGCGGCTGCTCTCGACCAGCGTGATCGCACGGGCCAGCGCGCGGCGGTCCTGCGCCATGATGCGCCGGGCAAGCTCGGTCATGTCCATCGGGTCGGTCCTTCGTTCTGTCCGGTCTTCATGCCTTGGCAGGCTGGGCCTGTCCAGTCAGGCGATGGACGGGGCGGGCGAAATCCCCGATAAGACGGCGATGCAGACCGCCCTTCCGATCCATGATGTCCTTGATCCGCTGATCGCGGCCCTGCGCGACCATGGCCGCGCGGTCCTGCAGGCCCCGCCCGGTGCCGGGAAAACCACCGTCGTCCCGCTGGCGATGCTGGAGGCGGGGCTGACCACGGGCCGTATCCTCATGCTGGAACCCCGCCGCCTTGCCGCCCGCGCCGCAGCCGAGCGTATGGCGGATACCTTGGGCGAACCCATAGGCCAGACCGTGGGCTACCGCATCCGGGGCGACAGCAAGACCAGCGCGAAAACCCGGATCGAGGTGGTGACCGAAGGCATCCTGACCCGGATGATCCAATCCGATCCGGGGCTGGCGGGCGTCGGCGCGGTGATCTTCGACGAATTCCACGAACGCTCGCTCAATGCCGATCTGGGACTGGCCCTCTGCCTTGAAATCGCCGGGGCGCTGCGTGACGACCTGATCCTGCTGGCCATGTCCGCGACGCTGGATGCCGAACCCGTCGCTGCCCTCATGGGCGAAGGCACGCCCGTCATCACCTCCCGGGGGCGCAGCTTTCCCGTCGATCTGCGCTGGCTGGAGACGCCCCTGCCCAAGACCGCCCGGCTGGAAGACGCCTGCGCCGATCTGGTCACCCGGGCCGTTGCCGAAACCGAAGGCGGCGTGCTGGTCTTCCTGCCCGGCGAGGGTGAGATCAGACGCGTGGAATCCCTGCTGGCAAAGCGCCTGCCCGCCACCTGCGCCATCCGCCCTCTCTTCGGTGCGATGGATTTCGCCGCCCAGCGCGCCGCCATCGCCCCCGTGTCGCAGCCCGGCACCCGCAAGGTCGTGCTCGCCACCTCCATCGCGGAAACCTCGCTGACCATCGAGGACATCCGTACCGTCGTCGACGCGGGCCGGTCCCGCCGCGCGCGCTTCGATCCCGGCGCGGGCATGTCCCGGCTGGTCACCGAACGCGTCACACGCGCCGAGGCGACACAACGCGCCGGCCGCGCAGGCCGCGTGGCACCGGGCCTCTGCTACCGCCTCTGGACCCGCGGAGAGGACGGCGCCCTCGCCCCCTTCCCCCCCGCCGAGATCGAGGCGGCGGATCTTGCCCCCCTCGCCCTTGAACTCGCTCTCTGGGGTGCCAGCGCCGGATCAACTGGCCTTCCTCACGCCCCCCAACCCCGGCAGCTATGCCGAGGCGCAGGCCCTTCTGCGGATGCTGGGCGCGCTCGATCCTGCCAACCGCATCACCAGCCATGGCCGCGCCTTGGCCGCCCTGCCGCTGCATCCGCGTCTGGCGCATATGCTGACGGTGGCGGGCAAACAGGCCGCCCCCCTCGCCGCCCTGCTGGCCGACCGCGATCCCCTGCCACGTGCCGCACCCGTCGACCTGACCCTGCGGATCGAGGCGATCACCGACCTGAAACGCTATAACGACACCCGCCCCCACCCCGCCAATCGCCCTGCGGTGGAGCGTATCAAGACCGAAGCCAGACGCCTTGCCGCCACCACGGGCAATGGCACCACAGGCCCGCTCAGCCCCGCCGAAATGGCTGCACTTGCCTATCCCGACCGGATCGGACAGCGCCGCAAGGGCGACGCCGCGCGCTTCATCCTCTCGGGCGGCAAAGGCGCGGTGCTGGACGATCACGATCCGCTGGCCTCGGCCCGGTTGATCGTCGCCACCGACCTTGACGGCAACCCGCGCGAGGCCCGGATCAGGCAGGCGACGGCGATATCCGAAGGCGCCCTGCGCGGCCTCTTTTCCGATCAGATCGGGTGGCAGGATGTCTGCGAATGGTCCCGCCGCGACCGCCGCGTCATCGCCCGCAGACAGGAACGCCTTGGCGCGCTGGTGCTGGATGACCGTATCTGGTCCGATGCGCCGCCCGAACAGGTCGCCCGCGCCATGCTCGACGGCGTGCGTGATCTGGGCCTGTCACCCTCCCCCGCCGCGCAACGCTTCCGCGCGCGGGTGCAACTGGCCCGCAAGGGCGGGCTGGACCTGCCCGACATGTCGGACGAGGCCTTGATGCAAACCCTCGACCAATGGCTCCTGCCGCATCTGGCAGGCGTCAGAACCGCCGCCGACTGGAAAGCCTTCGACCTGCTGCCCGCCCTGCGCGCCATGCTGGACTGGGACGCCGGACAGGCGCTGGATCGTGCCGTCCCCTCGCATTTCACCACGCCACTGGGGCGGCGCATCCCCATCGACTATGACGGCGAGGTCCCCGCCATCGAATTGCGCCTGCAAGAGATGTTCGGCCAGACCACCCATCCCACCGTGGCAGGCCAACCGCTGCGCGTGACGCTTCTGTCACCGGGACAACGCCCGGTGCAGGTGACCATGGATATCCCCGGCTTCTGGGACAGTTCCTACGCCGATGTGCGCCGCGACATGCGCGGGCGCTATCCGCGCCACCCCTGGCCCGAAAACCCGCGCGAGGCAGATCCGACCCTGCGGGCCAAACCGCGCGGCACCTGACAGCCGCTGTTTTTTCAGCAATTGCACAATGGCCGCGCACAACAAAAGCGCATTGCTTTGCGTTTGCGCACCAAACCCGGTATAATGAAACCATAAAGAGAATAATAAACAGGCAGCAACTGCCAGGCAGGCACGGACGTCAGACTATGTTCAATCCATTGAAAGCAGCATGGACCAATATGGTCCAACCCCTTCTTGCGCGCCCCAAGCGCCTTCAGGTCGCGGCGCTTTGCCTGCGCGGCACCGCCCCCGCGCAGGAGGTTCTTCTGATCACCTCGCGCGATACCGGGCGCTGGATCCTGCCCAAGGGCTGGCCCATCGACGGGCTGACCGCGCCCGGCGCGGCCCTTCAGGAAGCCTGGGAAGAGGCGGGCGTGCGGTCGGGGACGATCGCGCAGACACCCTTTGGCAGCTATGACTATGACAAACGGCTGGAGGGCGGCGTGCCCGTCTCGGTCGAGGTCAAGGTCTTCGTGGTCACCGATGTGCAGATGGCCGACGACTACCCCGAGGTCGACGAGCGCAACCGCCGCTGGATGCCGCCATCCGAGGCCGCGACCCTCGTGGACGAGCCCGGCCTGCGCGATCTCCTGCGGCAATTGTAACAGTTTCATCACAAATTCATGACAGCCTGCTTGATATGACGGGCCATCCCCTCTAGGGCCGGTGACGGCACGAACAGGGGGACGCACGCGACCATGTCTGATCAGGACAAAAGCTGGGCCACGCTGGACAGGGACCTGAACCGCATCTCGCGGGTGGAATATGCCACGGCCTATGTCTCGCGCCCGCTGGTGGGTCCGGGGATCGCGCTGGCCTTCATCGTGGTGGCCGGGCTGATGGCCGCGATCCTGATGGGCACGACGGACCTGAACTACGTCGTCGTCGCGGCCGCCGTCTTCGGCGCCTACATGGCCCTGAACATCGGGGCCAATGACGTGGCCAACAACATGGGTCCTGCCGTGGGGGCCAATGCGCTGACCATGGGCGGCGCGATCCTGATTGCGGCCATATTCGAAAGCGCAGGCGCCCTGCTGGCGGGCGGCGACGTGGTCTCGACCATCTCGCGCGGGATCATCGACCCGGCCACCATCGCCGATCCGCGCATCTTCGTCTGGGCAATGATGGCGGCGCTGATCTCCTCGGCGCTCTGGGTGAACCTGGCCACATGGGTCGGAGCACCTGTTTCAACCACTCATTCGGTCGTGGGCGGCGTCATGGGCGCAGGCATCGTCGCCGCCGGCATGAGCGCGGTGAACTGGCCCAGCATGGGGGCGATCGCCGCAAGCTGGGTGATCTCGCCGCTGATGGGCGGGCTGATCGCCGCCGCCTTCCTTGCGCTGATCAAAAGCCGCATCATCTACCGCGACGACAAGATCGCCGCGGCCCGTGTCTGGGTCCCGATCCTGCTGGGGATCATGGCCGGTACCTTCGGCACCTATCTGGCCCTCAAGGGTCTGAACAAGGTGGTCAAGGTCGACATGCGCCTTGCCCTGCTCATCGGGCTTGGCATCGGGCTGGCCTGCTACGCGATCTGCGTGCCGCTGATCCGCCGCCAGTCCGCAGGGATGGAGAACCGCAACAAATCCCTCAAGGTGCTGTTCGGCCTGCCGCTGGTCTTCTCGGCCGCGCTGCTGTCCTTCGCCCATGGCGCCAATGACGTGGCCAACGCGGTGGGCCCCCTTGCCGCCATCGTGCACGCGATCGAGGATGGCGGCACCTCGGACCGCGTCAACATCCCGACCTGGGTGATGGTGATCGGCGCCTTCGGCATCTCCTTCGGGCTGTTCCTGTTCGGGCCCAAGCTGATCCGCATGGTCGGCAGCCAGATCACCAAGCTGAACCCGATGCGCGCCTATTGCGTCTCGCTCTCGGCGGCGATCACCGTGATCGTGGCCAGCTGGCTGGGCCTTCCGGTCAGCTCCACCCATATCGCCGTGGGCGCTGTCTTCGGCGTGGGTTTCTTCCGCGAATGGGATCACGAGCGCCGCGCCCGCAATGGCATCCATGTCCCGGCCGAGGAAAAGCGCGTCGCCCCCGAGGAACGCCGCCGCCGCAAACTGGTGCGCCGGTCGCATTTCCTGACCATCATCGCCGCATGGGTCATCACCGTGCCCGCAGCGGCCTTGTTGTCGGGATTGATCTTCCTGCTGCTGTCACAACTGCCGGCCTGACAGCGCCCGCTCAGCCTACAGACCCAGACACCAGCGCATCACGGCCTTCTGCGCGTGCAGGCGGTTCTCGGCCTCGTCGAAGATCACCGAATGCGGCCCGTCCATCACCGCGCTTGTCGCCTCGTCATCGCGATGCGCGGGCAGGCAATGCATGAACAGCGCGTCCGGCTTGGCCCGCGCCATCAGCGCCTCGTTCACCTGATAGGCGCGCAGCTGGTTGTGCCGCCGCTCGCGCGCCGATTGCGGATCATGCATGCTGACCCATGTGTCGGTGACCACCAGATCGGCCCCCTCGACAGCCTTGAACGGATCGCGCTCGATCGTGACGCTGACACCCTTGGCGCGGGCCTCCTCGATGAAGACCTGCTCGGGGTCCAGCGGCGGCGGCCCGGTAAAGACCAGATCGAACCCGAACTGCCCGGCCGCATGGGCGAAAGCTGGCAAAGACGTTGTTGCCGTCGCCCGACCAGACCACCTTGCGCCCCTTGATGGGGCCGCGATGCTCCTCGAAGGTCATGATATCGGCCATGATCTGGCAAGGGTGCGTGCGATTGGTCAGCCCGTTGATCACAGGCACCGTCGCATGTTCGGCCATCTCGAGCAGCGTCGCCTCCTCGAAGGTGCGGATCATGATCATGTCCACGTAACGCGACAGCACGCGGGCAGTATCCGCGATCGTCTCGCCATGGCCAAGCTGCATGTCCGCGCCCGACAGCACCATCGTCTGCCCGCCCATCTGGCGCACACCGACGTCAAAGGACACGCGCGTCCGGGTCGAGGGTTTCTCGAAGATCAGCGCGACCATGTGCCCGGCGAGCGGCTGCTCGTCGTCGGCCATCCCCTTGGGACGCCCCTGCCGCGCATCCTTGATGCGGCGGGCCTCGTCGATCATCCGGCGCAGGTCAGCGGGTGGGGTTTTGTTGATATCCAGAAAATGCGTCATGGCAATCGGTTCCTGAAGCCGGGGCGGGAGGGGGGCGCTGCCCCCCGCATCGAACTGCGTTCGACGACTCCCCCCGGGATATTTGGGGCAAAAAGAAACTCAGGCGCGTTTTGCCCCGAGCGTGGCGGCGGCACGGTCGAGACGGACGATCGCTTCGGCGATCTCGTCCTCGGTGATGTTCAAGGGCGGCAGCAGGCGGATCACATTGTCGCCCGCCGGCACGGTGATGACCTGCGCGGCATAGCAGGCGGCCACCATATCCGTGTTCGGCACCTTGCATTTCAGACCCAGCATCATGCCGGACCCGCGCACGGTTTCGAACACCTCCGGATGCGCGGCGATCAGACCTTCCAGCTTCTGGCGCAGGCCACCGGCACGGGTGCGCACACCCTCGAGAAAGGCGGGATCGGCCACGATCTCCATCACCGCATTGCCCACGGCGCAGGCCAGCGGGTTGCCGCCATAGGTCGATCCATGGGTGCCCGCCGTCATGCCCGAGGCCGCATCCTCGGTGGCCAGCACAGCCCCCAGCGGAAAGCCCCCGCCGATGCCCTTGGCAACCATCATGATATCGGGCGTCACGCCCGCCCATTCATGGGCGAACAGGCGGCCCGTCCGGCCCATGCCGCACTGCACCTCGTCCAGGATCAGCAGCGTGCCGGTCTCGTCACACAGCGCGCGCAACCCCTTGAGGCAATGATCCGGCAGCGGGCGGATACCGCCTTCACCCTGAATCGGTTCGATCAGGATGGCCGCGGTGCGCTCGTTGATCGCTGCGTGCAGCGCCTCATGATCGCCCCAGTCCAGATGGACGAACCCCGGCAGCAGCGGCGCGAAACCCTTGACCATCTTCTCCGATCCGGCGGCGGCAATCCCCGCCGAGGACCGGCCGTGGAAAGAGCCGTTGAACGTGATGATATCCGTCCGCTCGGGCTGGCCTTTGTCATACCAGTATTTGCGCGCCATCTTGACCGCCAGCTCGCAGCTTTCCGTGCCCGAATTGGTGAAGAACACCGTATCGGCAAAGGTGGCCGCGACCAGCCGGTCGGCCAGCTCCTGCTGCTGCGGGATCTGATAGAGGTTCGACACATGCCAGATCTTGTTGGCCTGTTCGGTCAGGGCCGCGACAAGCGCCGGATGGGCATGGCCCAGCGCGTTCACCGCGATCCCCGCGCCCAGATCAAGGAAGCGTCGTCCATCGGCCTCGATCATCCAGCACCCCTCACCCTTCACGAACTGGAGGGCGGCGCGGTTATAGGTCGGCAACACGGACGGGATCATGGCGATCTTCCTTATCTGGCAAGGCCCTGTGAGTGCATCACGAGGGGCCTCAAGTCAACATTCTCGACGATTTGACATCAGTTGGCGCAACATTCGACAAATGATGCAGGGCGAGGGCGATTTTTCGGGATGAAACGCGCGTGGGCGCGATGGCAAAAGCAGGCGGGACGTCAGGCGCGGGTGCGTCGGCGTCGGATGGTCACGAAAGGGGCGCGGCTTTTGCTCATGCCGATCTGATAGCGCCACGCGCAGCAAAGGCCAAGACGCATTCCGCAGGGCCGCCTCTTGCCTGTGCAAACCGGCCACAGCATAGATGGGCGATGTTTGTCGCCCGCGCCCTGAACCCACCGCTTGCCATCGCACTGATGCTGTCGGCCACCGCCTTCATCGCGGGCACCACCCTGCTGGCCAAGGCGATCGGCGCCGGTCATCTGGGCCCGCCACTGCATCCCTTGCAGATCAGCCACGGGCGGTTCGTCTTTGCCTTCGCCCTTTTTGCCATGATCGCGGCGGTGCTGCGTCCGCGCATCCAGCGCCCTGATCTGCGCCTGCATCTGGGGCGCACCTTCTTTGGCTGGGGTGGTGTCACGCTGATGTTCGCCGCCGTCGCCTTCATCCCGCTGGGCGACGCCACGGCGATCAGCTTTCTGAACCCGGTCTTTGCCATGCTGCTGGCGATCCCCTTGCTGGGCGAGCGCGTCGGCCGCATCCGGTGGAGCGCGGCCTGTATCGCTCTGATCGGCGCGCTGATCCTGCTGCGCCCGACCCCGGCCAGCTTTCAGCCCGCAGCCCTCCTGGCCCTGATGGCGGCGGTCGCCATGGGACTTGAGGTGATCTTCATCAAGAAACTCGCCGGGCGCGAGGCCCCGTTCCAGATCCTTCTGGTCAACAACGCCATCGGCGTCGTGATCGCCAGTCTTGCGGTGATCCCGGTCTGGGTGCCGCCCAGTCCCGCGCAATGGATGGCCCTTGCCGCAATCGGGGTGCTGATGGCCACGGCGCAGACCTTCTTCATCAACGCCATGGCCCGCGCCGATGCCAGTTTCATCGCCCCCTTCAGCTATGCCACGCTGATCTTTGCAGCACTCTATGATGCCCTGATCTTCGGCGCGCGCCCTGACGCCATATCTGCCATCGGAGCTGCGATCATCCTGTCGGGTGCGGGCCTTCTGGCGTGGCGCGAGGCGCGCCTTGGGAAACCCCGCCCGCCGGTTCCGCCCGCGACAGGGGCCGCACCCTGAGCCGTCAGGCCTTGAGCCGGTATCCCGTGCGGAACATCGACCAGGCCGCCAGACTGATCACCAGCGTGGTGGTGCCGCAGACCACCAGGCCCAGCCAGGGCGAGCTGTCCGATACGCCCAGCACCCCATAGCGCACCCCGTCGATCAGGTAGAAGACCGGGTTCACATGGGTGATCTCATAGAGCACCGGCGGCAGGGCCGCGACGGAATAGAACGTGCCCGACAGAAAGGCGAGCGGCGTCACGATGAAATTGGTGATCGCCGCCATCTGGTCGAACTTGTTGGCAAAGACACCCGCGACGATGCCCGACCGCCCCCATCATGGCCGAGCCCAGCAGCACGAAGACCAGCGCCCAGAGCGGATGGGCGATCGGAATGCCCAGCACCAGCAGGATCCCCAGCCCGATCGCCAGCGCAACAGCCAGTCCGCGCGCGATCCCGCCCGCCAGATAGCCCAGCACCAGCTCGCCCGCCGACAGGGGCGGCATCAGCGTATCGACGATATTGCCCTGCACCTTCGAGATGACGATGGAGGAAGACGTATTGGCAAAGGCGTTCTGGATCACCGTCATCATCAGGATGCCCGGCGCGATGAAGGCGGTGAAGGGCACGCCCAGCACATCGCCGCGTGTCGGGCCGATGGCAATCGAGAAGATCACCAGGAAAAGCGCCGCCGTCACCAGCGGGGCCAGCAGGGTCTGGGTCCAGACCGAGACGAAACGCATCACCTCGCGCCAGGCCAGCGTATAGAGGCCCAGCCAGTTGACGCGCCCGAAGCGGCGGCTGCCCATGTCGAGTGTCTGACGCATAACGGCTTCTCCTGTATTTCTGCGCAGCCTTGGCGTGGCTGCGGGTCGTCCGGGGCGCGGCGATGGGCGCGCCCAAACCGGTGCGGATGTGATTCGGCACCTTGTAACTCGGCAAGGGTTGTTTAGAATAGGAAGCTACAAGATGACAGGGCGGCCCCGGACATTGTGGGCCGCCTTTTGGGTAAGGAAAGACCATGTCCTGGACCGATGAGCGCGTTGAGCTGCTGAAGAAAATGTGGGGCGAAGGCCAGTCGGCCAGCCAGATCGCCAAGGAACTGGGCGGTGTCACGCGCAATGCCGTGATCGGCAAGGTCCATCGTCTGGGCCTGTCCAACCGTGCGGGTGCGGCCCCTGCTGCGGCTGCCGCCCCTGCGGCTGCGCCCCAAGACCGAGGCCAAGCCCAAGCCCGCGGCCAAACCCGTCGAGGTCAAGGCACGGCCCGCGGCGAAGCCTGCGCCGCGCGTGGTGGAGGATGAGGTCGAGGTCGAGGAGGACGCCGAGGAGGATACCGCCGCCCGTCAGGTCACGGTGCCCCATACCCGCAAGGCGATCATCCCCGCCGGTCAGCCGCTGCCGCCGCAGCCCTCGGCCAACGAGATCAGCCCCGAGGCTCTGGCCAAGGTATCCGAGATCGAGAAGAAGGCGCGCCGCCTGACGCTGATGGAGCTGACCGAGCGGACCTGCAAATGGCCCGTGGGTGATCCCGCGACCGATAACTTCTGGTTCTGCGGCCTGCCCACGCAGGCGGGCAAGCCCTACTGCGAGGCGCATGTGGGCGTGGCGTTCCAGCCCATGTCCTCGCGCCGCGACCGCAAGCGGTAATCGGCCCTGTCCCCATGCCCTGAGGGAGTGTCCCATGATGGGACATTTCTCAGACCCTTTGTTTTCAATGGGTTGGCGAGGCGTGTTAGGGATATTTTAACGGGTTGAGCCGGATTGAGCAGCTGGAGAGAGGCTGCGATGCCTAGCTGGCCGGCCTGAGGTAGAACACCTTGGACACGATGACCCAACGCCCTTCGTGGTTCAGCAGGATCAGCGTGTCGTCATAATGCCCGCCCAGAAAGATATCCTCGACGTGGACGGTTGCCACGTCGCCCAGAACCGAAATTGACCGGATGGCATACCATGGCGCGGGATCGGGTGCAGTCACCGCCTTGTCCACCACGGCGATGAAACCATCCCGGGATTCCCATTCCAGCCCGCCGTCAAAATGCCCAATGATGCTGCATCCGGGGTGCATCGCGCTGCGCAGTTTTTCCGGGTCGTTCTGACACATACCTTCGACGTAGGTTGTCACCACGTCGGTGATCGCGGCACAGGTTGTCTTATCAAGCATGGCGTCTGGTCCTTTTCCACGGTGATGGGCGGTCTGCTGCGGATCATAGGGGATAAAACCCTTGGCACCTAACTGTTGCAAGGCATTGGCAGGTGACGAGCGACGGGATGGGGGTCAGGGCCTGTCCGGTTTGGCGGTCTATCGTGCAGCGACATGGGCGGGTGATGGCCGCAGGTTAGCTGGCTATTCGATCAGAGCGAGTTTCTTTGCGGCCTCAGTCACCGCTGCCATGGCATCCAGTGAGGGGCTTGCGGCGCAGAGGCCCGATACTTCGGTAAAGAAGTCGCTTTCTGGTCCCGATGTCGAGAGCGCGTGAGGTTTGGCAAAGTCGAACCCGGTCAGCCCGTGATCCTGAAGGAACCTTGTGATCAAAACGACGACCGGCAGGTCTTGCGTCCGTGGCAGCCCAAGGTCATCGGGAAACGCGCCGGTTCTTTTGTGCTGCGCAATCGCGGCATCATGAAATGCGGTGATGACTTCGTCATGCTTTCTACCGAGTTCCGCACAATCCAACCCGATGAGGTCATCGGCGGTATAGAGACGAGGTTCGGTTGTCCGCACCCAGAGGTACAGCCCTAGTGCCGCCAAAAAAGCGATTGAAAACAGAAAGATAATGGATCTGGCTTTCATGCCGGAATCTATGTTCAAACACATCCAAGCGTCAATGCGCCTCTGCGTCATGCCGCGTCGGGCGCTGGTATTTTGGACGGGCTGGGGAAGAATTCAGGGCGCGCGGCAATCGCGGAGCCGCGCGGTCGCCGACACGCGGGGTGGCGATGCGACGATGGTTCTGGGCCGTTTATGGTTGCCCGGTCATCGAACGATAATTCTGCTCAAAAAGGCTGCAAAATCGCCGCCCCGGGGGGCGGGTCGGCGATCGCGCGGCGATGCTGCGCACCTTGATTCCGCGCGGGGCTTTTTCTTCAAACGGCAAGCTGTCTGGCCAAGCTATTTGCAAAATGATGTTTTGACCAAAAGCTTGCCGCTCTAAGCCTGATGACCATGCGATACCCATAGCTATCGCTGTTTTGGTTTTGAGGGGGCATGTCGGCGATAGCGCGGCGGCCTGCGGCCTTGAGTCCGCGCGGGGCTGTTTTTCTGACAAGAGCGGATATCGCTTCAACGCAAAAAGGGCACCCACCGGGGTGCCCTTTGTTGATTCAGCGGATCGACGGGCTTACGCCGCCTTCAGCCCTGCCATGACGCGCGAGAGGTGGTAGTCGGTGTCACCAAGCTGCGCGTCCAGCATGATCAGGCGCTTGGCGTAATGCGAGATCGGGTATTCCCATGTCATCGCGATGCCGCCGTGCATCTGGATCGATTCCTCGGCCACAAGGCGTGCGGCGCGGCCGATCAGGTTTTTCGCCATCGAGACAAAGCGCGTGGCGTCCGGCCCGTCGAGTTCCGACGCCGCCTTGATGGTGATGGAGCGGGACTGCTCGATCTCGGTCAGCATGTCCACGGCGCGGTGTTGCAGCACCTGGAACTTGCCGATGGGCACGCCGAACTGCTTGCGGGTGCGCAGGTAGTCGAGCGTGGTGGCGTGGGTCACTTCCATCGCGCCCACGGCCTCGGCGCAGAGGGCCAGCGTACCTGCGTTCAGCGCGTCGGTCAGGGCCTCTGCCGCATCGGCCAGCAGCAGCGTGGCGGGCGTGTCGTCCAGCAGCACTTCGGCGGCACCGCCGCCATCCATCATCGGATAGCCCGCGATCTGGGCGTCTGACGCCTGCACTTCGAACAGGGCGGGTTTGCCGTCCAGCATGGCGGCGACAAGGATCACATCGGCCACCTGCCCGCCATAGACGGCGGATTTGCGGCCCGACAGGACATGGCCATCGCCCTTGGCCGAGGCCATGCAGGCGATCTGGTCCAGATCGTAGGGGGCTTCGACCTCGCCAATCGCGACGGCGTATTTGGTGGCGCCCGACAGCAGGGCCTCCTGATCCGCGCCGATCTTGGTCATGAGGCGGCTGGCCATGGCGGCGCCCAGAATGGGTTCGGGGTTCAGGGCGCGGCCCAGCGCCTCGAACACCACCATGATGTCGAAGCCGGAGCCGCCGAAACCGCCCGCATCTTCGGGGGCCAGCGCGAAGAGCGCGCCAAGCTCGGCCATTTCGGCCCATTTCGCGGGATCATGGCAGGGCAGCGCATAGGCCACCTTGTTGCGGTGATCGACGGGGTATTTGTCGCCCAGATAGCGCGTCAGGCTGTCCTGCAGCATCCGGCGGTCTTCGGTCAGGTTGAAATCCATCGGTTACAGCTCCAGCATGGTTTTGGTCAGGATGTTGCGCTGGATCTCGTTCGAGCCACCGAAGATCGAGGTCTTGCGGTTGTTGAAATAGCGCGCGGCGTTGTTGGCGGTGCCTTCGGGCCCGAACATGATGTTCCCGTCCGTCATGGCACCGGGGAAGGGTGCGGCGACGGGGCCGAGGGCGCGGCGGGCGAGATCCTTGAGTTCCTGATGGATGACCGTGCCCTTGATCTTGAGGATCGAGGTTTCGGGACCCGGCGCGCCCTGCTGCTGCGCCTTGAAGAGCATCCGCAGGTTGGTGATCTTCATCGCCTCGAGGTCGATTTCGGCCTGTGCGATGCGTGCGGCGAAGAGCGGGTCTTCGATCAGGGGGCGACCGCCACGGCGGATCTTGCGGGCCAGCGCCTTGACCTCTTCCAGCGACTGCATGGAGAAGCCGACGCCCGCGATGCCGGTGCGTTCATGGGTGAGCAGGAACTTGGCGATGGTCCAGCCCTTGTTCTCCTCGCCCACGAGGTTCGCGACGGGGACGCGGACATCGGTGAAGAAGACCTCGTTCACCTCGTGGCCGCCCTCGATCAGGCGGATCGGGCGCATCTCGATGCCGGGGGTGTCCAGATCGACCAGGATGAAGCTGATGCCTTCCTGCTGCTTGGCATCGGGATCGGTGCGGCAGAGGCAGAAGATCTTGTTGGCGTGCTGGCCCAGCGTGGTCCAGGTCTTCTGGCCGTTGATCACATATTCGTCGCCGTCGCGCACCGCGCGGGTCTTGAGGCTGGCAAGGTCGGAGCCGGCGCCCGGTTCGGAATAGCCCTGGCACCACCAGTCGGTGCCATCGAGGATGCGCGGCAGGATCGTGTCCTGCTGTTCCTTGGTGCCGAAGGCTTGCAGCACCGGCCCCAGCATGTTGAGGCCGAAGGGCACGATGCGCGGCGCGTAGGCGCGGCAGCATTCTTCCTCGAAGATGTGCTTTTGCACCGGGGTCCAGCCGGGGCCGCCGAATTCGACGCCCCATGTGGTGGCGAGCCAGCCCTTGCGGTTCAGGATGGCGTGCCATTCCTCGGCCATTTCCTTGGTCTGTTCGGTGCCGTTGCGCACGGCGTCGGAGATCCGCTTGGGCAGGTTCTCGGCCAGATAGGCGCGCACCTCGTCACGGAAGGCGATTTCCTCGGGGGAAAAACTCAGGTCCATCTCAGGCCTCCTTGTTCATGTCAGCAAAGGATGTGCCGTTCGCGGCCATCTTTTCAAGCAATGCGGGGACCTGCCAATAGGTCGCATCCTCTTTGGCGTAGGTCTTGATGCGGTCCACCAGTGCGGCGGCACCGATGGTGTCGGCATAGTGCAGCGGGCCGCCACGGTGGCGCGGGAAGCCGTAGCCGAAGAGGAACACCATATCCACGTCGAGCGGGCGGCGGGCGGTGCCGTCTTCGACGACGCGGGCGGCCTCGGCGATCATGGCGGTCATGTAGCGGTCCACGATCTCCTGATCGGTGAAGGTGCGCGGGGTGATGCCGGCCTTTTCGCGCTCTTCCTTGATGAAGGTCTCGACGGCGGGGTTGGGGGTGATGTCTTTCCCCTCGTAGACGTAATAGCCTTTACCGGACTTGCGGCCGAACCAGCCCTCCTCGCAGATACGGTCGGCGACGGCCCCGGCGTAGCGCTCGTTCGGGTCGCGGGTGGCGGCCTTGCGCTTGCGGGTCATCCAGCCGATGTCGAGGCCTGCCAGATCGCCCACCTTGTGCGGGCCCATGGCGAAGCCGAACCCTTCGAGCGCGCTGTCGACCTGCTGCGGGGTGGCACCGTCCAGCACCAGATAGGAGGCGGTCTTGCTGTAATGCGCAAGGATGCGGTTGCCGATGAAGCCGTCGCAGACACCGGCGCGCACGCCGACCTTGCCCAGCTTCTTGGCCAGCGCAAAGCCGCTGGCGACCACATCCGCGGCGGTCTTGTCGGCCACCACGATTTCCAGCAGGCGCATCACATGGGCGGGGCTGAAGAAATGCAGCCCGATCACGTCCTGCGGGCGCGAGGTCACGGCGGCGATTTCGTTGATGTCGAGATAGGAGGTGTTGGAGGCAAGGATCGCGCCGGGTTTGCAGATCTTGTCGAGCTTGCCGAAGATGTCCTTTTTCACGCCCATGTCCTCGAACACAGCTTCGATCACCAGATCGACGTCGGACAGCGCGCCCATGTCGAGCGAGGGCGACAGGTTGGCCAGCGTGGCGTCACGCTTGTCGGCCTTGAGCTTGCCGCGCTTGACGGCCCCGTCGAGGTTGCCGGTGATCGTGGCGATGCCGCGATCCAGACCGTCCTGCGCGACTTCCACCAGCGTCACCTTGAGGCCCGCCAGAAGGCAGGCGGTGGCGATGCCCGATCCCATGGTGCCGCCGCCGATCACACCCATATGGGCGATGTCGCGGGCGGGGCCTTTGGCCTCGGGGATGTTGCTGACGGCACGTTCACCGAAGAAGGCGTGGATCAGGCCCGCGCGCTGCGGCGTGTCCATGCATTCCATGAAGGCGGCGCGTTCGATCTTGAGGCCCTCGGCCAGCGGCAGGGTCGCAGCCGCGACCGCCTCGACGCATTTATGCGGCGAGAAGAGATGCGGCAGGGTTTTCTTCAGATGGGCGGCGGTCTGGTCCAGTGCGGCCTGATCCGGCACCGTGGCAATCTGGTCGGTCCGGCGGGTCTTGAGCGTGCCGTCGATCACGTCCTGCGCGGCCTTGAGCGCCACGTCGCGCGGATCGCCCGCTTCCAGACGGTCGATGATGCCCGCCTCAAGTGCTTCCTTGGCGGGAACCTGACGACCCGAGAGGATCATGTCGAGCGCGAAGGGCACACCCGTCAGGCGCGGCATCCGCTGCGTGCCGCCGGCACCGGGCAGAAGGCCCAGCAGAATTTCGGGCAGGCCGACGCGCAGCCCTTCGATCCCGACGCGGGCATGGGTGGACAGGGCCAGTTCCATCCCGCCGCCCAGCGCGGTGCCATGCAGCACGCTGATGACGGGGATTTTCGAGGCTTCGATGATGTTGAACACATCGGGCAACGCGGGAGGCACGAAAGGCTTGCCGAATTCGCGGATATCGGCCCCGGCCACGAAGGTGCGGCCAGCGGCGTAGATGGCGATAACCTGCGCGGTGCCTTGGGCGTTCAGCGTTTCCACCGCGTCCTGCAAACCCTGCCGCACGGCCTGCCCGGTCGCGTTGACCGGCGGATTGTCGATGCAGATCAAGGCGATGCCGCCGATCCTCTCGATGGAAATGCAATCGTTTACGGCTGTGGTGTCAGACATTCTATCCTCCCGAATTGGGCAGGACGGTAGTGCCTTGGGCCAGACCCGTCAATCAGTGGAAGACTGTTTTGCCTTGCGGAATTAGCGATATGACGCAACGGTTTTTCGCGTGATTGCAGCGCGGGGCAGTGCGGTCAAACCTGTGTGGTCGCCGGGGTCCGGCCCTTGAGATAGAGGATCCGCGCCAGCATGGCCAAGAGGCCGATGGCCCCGGAACAGAGCACCAGCACGACCCAAGGCAAGGGACGCATGCCCAGCCGCCGCGCCTCGGGCACCATGAACACCAGGGCGCAACTTGCGGCCAGCAACAGGTCGAACCAGATCTGCACGCCCCAGGCGTTGCGCGTGTGTTCCACCCAGAAGCCGAAGGGACCGCCGGTAAGAATGGCATAAAGGCTCCACCCCGCGAAGGCGGCACTGAGGATGGCGGCGCCGATCCAGGCTGAAGGACCAAGCGGGAGGGTGCGTAGCGCAAGGGTCAGCACGAAGATTGCCACGGCAAGGCCGGCCAGCAGCGGCAGGATGTTAAAGAGGGTCATGGGCAGGTTTCCTTGGACAAGAGGACCTTGTAGCATCCGCTTCAGATTAACAGGGTGTAGCGCGCGCTACAACCAAAATTGTAGCAGACGCTACAGGCGGGCATGATGACACTTTCGGACGATCGCAGGCAGATCTGGCTGAACGGGATGGCGCAGCATGTGCTGACCCATGGGCTGAACAACGCAAGCCTGCGGCCCCTGGCGCAGGCGGTGGGGACAAGTGACCGGATGCTGATCTATTACTTCGGCAGCAAGGAGGGGTTGATTGATGCGCTGCTGCGGCATCTGGCGGGCGGCTTTGTCGCCGGGCTGGAGGCGGCGCTGCCACCGGGGCGCGCGGGCAGCGTGGCCGATTGTCTGGCCGAGGTGGTGGCGTTGCTGCGTGATCCGGGAATGGCGGGTTATGTGCGGATCTGGCTGGATATCCTGTCGGCGGCGGCGGGCGGCGAGGCGGCGCATCGGCAGGCCGGGCAGGATATCATGGCCGGTTTCGCGGTCTGGCTTGAGGGGCGGTTGCCCGAGGGGACGGCGGACCCTGCGGGGGTGGCGGCGGCTTTGCTGACCCTGATCGAAGGGGTGATCGTGATGGACAGCGTGGAGCAACGCGGCATGGCCGATGCGGCGATTGCGGTGATCGGGCAGGCCCTCAGCCGATGATCTCGAACCTGATGACATCGACAAGGCCCCGGTCGGTGATCTTGAGCGCGGGGATCACGGGCAGGGCGAGGAAGGCCAGTTGCAGGAACGGCTCTTCGAGCGTGACGCCAAGGGTGCGGGCGGCGGCGCGCAGGGCGGTAAGGCGGTCGCGGACCACCTCGAACGGCTCGAGGCTCATGAGGCCCGCCACGGGCAGGGCCAGTTCGGCAAGCACCTGCCCGTCGCGCACCACGACGAAGCCGCCTTCGATCTGGCCAAGGCGGTTGGCGGCAAGGGCCATGTCGGCGTAATCGGCACCCACCACGGCGATGTTGTGGTGATCGTGGCAGACGGTCGAGGCGATGGCCCCCGCCTGCAGCCCGAAGCCGCGCACGAAACCCGTGGCGATATTGCCGTTGCGCCCATGCCGTTCGATCACCGCGATCTTGATCAGGTCGCGGGCGGGATCGGGGCGTTTGTCGCCATCGGTGATGGGGATCACCTCATGCAGGTGGTCGGTGATGATCTTGCCCGGAATGATGCCGATGACATCCGTCGCCTCGCGGTTGCCGGTGGTGCGGAAATCGCGCGCGGTGACGGTGGGGGCCTTGACCGAGGCGCGCCCGACAGGCGGGACCGAGGGGCGCGCGGCGAAGGCGGCGTCGGTGACCTGCACGCCGCCGCAGAAGACGAGTTGGGCGTGGCAGCCTTCCAGGCTGTCCAGCGCCACGATATCGGCGCGTTTGCCCGGCGCGATCAGGCCGCGATCCTTGAGCCCGAAAGCCTCGGCCGCGGACAGGCTGGCGGCGCGGTAGGCGGCCAGGGGCGGGACGCCCGCGGCGATCAGGCTGCGGATCATGTAGTCGAGATGGCCGTGTTCCGCGATGTCGAGCGGATTGCGGTCATCGGTGCACAGGCACATGTAGGGCGCAGTCGTGTCGGTCAGCAGCGGCGCGAGGGCGGCCATGTCCTTGCTGACCGAGCCTTCGCGGATCAGGACGCGCATCCCCTTTTGCAGTTTCTCGCGCGCTTCGGCGGCGGTCGTGGCCTCGTGTTCGGTGCGGATTCCGGCGGCGATATAGGCGTTCAGGTCGCGGCCTGTCAGTTGCGGGGCGTGACCGTCGATATGGCCGCCGCGAAAGAGGTCGAGCTTGGCCATGAGGCCCGGATCGGCGGCGAGCACGCCGGGGTAGTTCATCATCTCGGCCAGACCGATGCCTTTACGGTGATTCATCAGGGGGGCGAGGTCGGCGGCGTCGATCCGTGCGCCGGCGGTTTCCATCTCGGTCGAGGGGACGCAGGACGAAAGTTGCACGCGGATATCCATGAGCGTGCACTCCGCCGCCTGCTGGAAATAGCGGATGCCGTCGGTGCCGATGACATTGGCGATCTCATGCGGGTCGCAGATGGCGGTGGTGATCCCGCGCGGGGCGACGCAGCGGTCGAATTCGAAGGGCGTGACGAGGGAGCTTTCGATATGCAGATGGGTGTCGATGAAACCCGGCACGAGGATGAGGCCGGTCACGTCGATGATCTGCCGGCCCTCGTAGGTGGCGCAGGTGCCGACGATGGTGTCGCCGCAGATGGCCACATCGCCCTCCAGAAGCGCGCCGGTGATGAGGTCGAGGATGCGGCCGCCGCGCAGGACCAGATCGGCGGGGGCCTGGCCCCGGCCTTGGGCGATGAGGGTCGAGAGCGGCGTCATGGGTGGTCCTTTCGGATGTGGTCAGGGTCCAGATTGCCACAGGCCCGCGCGAAGGGCGAGGGTGACGCCTGCGGGACCGGCGGGATTGAGTATTTAGGGCAAGATGAAGCTGTCAGGCGCGGCGCAGGGAGGTGCCGAATGCGCTGCCCGCGAAGATCAGGGCGGCGATGCAGACGATGCTGGGGCCGGTGGGCGTGTCGAACATGAGCGAGGCTTGCAGTCCCCCCAGCACCGACAGGGCCGCGACGATGACGGCGATGACGGCCATGCCCTCGGGCGTGCGCGCGAAGGGGCGGGCGGCGGCGGCGGGGATGATCAGGAGCGCGGCGATCAGAAGCACGCCGACGACCTTGATGGCGACCGCGACCACGACGGCCAGCGCAAGTGTCAGCACCAGTTGTTCGCGGCGCGGGTCGATGCCGGAGGCATAAGCAAGGTCGGGGTTCAGCGTGGCGGTCAGCAGGGCCGACCAGCGCCATGTCAGAAGCGCCAGCACCAGCGCGGCGCCGCCCCAGATCACGGCGAGGTCGGTCTTGCCCACGGCGAGGATATCCCCGAAGAGATAGGCCATCAGGTCGATCCGCACGCCCGACAGGAAGGACACCGCCACCAGCCCGAAGGCCAGCGCGGAATGGGCGAGCACCCCCAGCAGCGTGTCCACCGCATAGCCGCGCCCGGACAGGCCCGACACGGCCAGCGCCATCAGGAGCGCCATGACCATCGCGCCCAGAAAGACCGAGGCCGAGAGGGCCAGCGCGATCGCCACGCCGAGGATCGAGGCATGGGCGGTCGCGTCGCCAAAATAGGCCATGCGCCGCCAGACCACGAAACAGCCCATGGGGGCGGCGGCCAGCGCCACGCCCAGACCGGCGAGCGCGGCGCGGATCAGGAAATCGTCCAGCATCAATGCACCTTGTCCCGCGCGGCCTGATGCACGGGTGTCACCGCGCTGTCATGCGCGTGACCGTGATCGATGTATCGTGGTGATGGTCGTGATCGCAGCCGTCATCGTGGCTGTGGTTGTGATCGTGCCGGTAAAGCGCCAGCGCGCCCTGGGTGCCGGTGCCGAACAGGGCGCGGTATTCGGGGGCGGAGGCCACGATATCCGGCGTGCCCTGACAGCAGACGTGACCGTTCAGGCAGATCACGCGGTCCGAGGCGCTCATCACCACATGCAGTTCGTGGCTGACCATCAGCACGGCGCAGCCGAGGCGGCGGCGCACTTCTTCGATCTGGCGGTAGAACGCGGCGGAACCCGGTTGGTCGAGGCCCTGCGTCGCCTCGTCCAGCAGCAGCAGGTCGGGTTTGGCAAGCAGGGCGCGGGCGAGCAGAACCCGCTGGAACTGGCCGCCGGAGAGGTCGGTCATCTGCCGCTGGCTGAGGTCGGGCACACCGGCCTGTTCCAGGGCCGCGGCCACATCGGCGGGGGACTGGCGGCGCGGCAGCGACATGAAGCGCGCCACGGTCATCGGCAGGGTCGGGTCGATCGACAGCTTCTGCGGCACATAGCCGATGGTCAGGCCCGGGGCGCGCTGAAGATGGCCACCAGCCACCGGCACGGCGCCGATCAGGGCGCGGAGCAGCGTGGATTTGCCCGATCCGTTGGGACCGACGATGGTCACGATCTCGCCCTTGTCGATGGACATGTCCACATGGGACAGGACGGTGTGGCCGCCGTAGCGCACGCTGAGGTCGCGGGCTTGGATCAGGCTCATGCCGCGGCCCCGTCCTGACAGGCGGGGCACAATCCCTGCGCTTCGACCACGGTGCTTTCGATCACGAAACCGGAGGCGCGGGCGACCGATCCCAGCGTGCCCTTGGCGGGTTCGGATTGCGTTTCCTGCACCACGCCGCATTTGCGGCAGATCAGGAAGGCGGGCGCATGGGTCGCATTGGGATGCGAGCAGGCGATATAGGCGTTCAGCCCCTCGATCTTGTGCGCAAAACCGTTGCTGACCAGAAAATCCAGCGCGCGATAGGCGACGGGGGGTTGGGAGCCCATCCCCTCGGCCTCGAGCCGGGACAGGATTTCGTAGGCGCCCATGGCCTTGTGCTGTTGCAGCAGGATTTCCAGCACGCGGCGGCGCACCGGCGTCAGGTTCAGCTTGCGCTGTGCGCAGGCGTCCTCGGCCGCGGACAGGGCGTCTGCGATGCAATGGTCGTGATCGTGCGGGTCGAATCCATGGGCTGTCATGATCCGCCAGACCTAAGCCATCGCGACCGGACATGCAATGTTATAACATTCGATTTGCAATGTTATAACATATCGACTAGAGCGGATAGCGTCCTGCCATCAACCGAGGAATCGCCCATGCGCCCGATGTTTCGCTCTGTTTTCCGCCCTGCCCCCCTGTCGATTGGCCTGATGGCCACGCTGCTGTCCAGCGCCGCCCTGGCCGAGGTGCCGCAGGTCGCCACCGACATCGCGCCGGTCCATTCGCTGGTGGCGCAGGTGATGGGCGATCTGGGAGAGCCCGTGCTGATCGTGCGGCCCGGGGCCTCGCCGCATGGGTATTCCATGCGCCCGTCCGAGGCGCAGGCGCTGGATGGGGCCGATCTGGTTGTCTGGATCGGCGAGGGGCTGACCCCCTGGCTGGAAGGGCCGATCGGGACGCTGGGCGACGGGGCTGCCATTCTGGAGCTGATGTCGGTGGAGGGCACGCTGCTGCATGATTACCGCGAGGGGGCGACCTTTGCCGCCCATGACCATGGCGATGATGCGGATCACGACCATGACCATGATCACGACATTGCGGAAAAGGCCGAGGCGCATGACCACGATCATGATCACGACCACGATCACGACAAGGCCGAGACCGACGCGAGCCATGGCGGGGATCATGCGGGGCACGATCATTCCGGTGCGGATGCCCATGCCTGGCTGGACCCGGCGAACGGGCGGGTCTGGCTGGGGGCCATCGCGGCGGAGCTGTCGCGGCTGGACCCGGAGAATGCCGCGACCTACGCCGCCAATGCCGCCGAGGGACAGGCCGCGCTGACCGCGCTGGAGGCGGAGCTGACCGCGCAACTGGCCCCCTTGGCCGAAACGGGCTTTGTCGTGTTCCATGACGCCTATCAGTATTTCGAGCACCGCTTCGGCCTGGCGGCGGCGGGGGCCATCTCGTTCAGCGACGCCACGGCGCCCAGCGCGGGCCGAATCGCCGAGCTGCGCGCGGCGGTCGCCGGGATGGGGGCCGCTTGCGTTTTCGCCGAACCGCAGTTCAGCAGCGGGCTGGTCGAGACCGTGTTCGGAGACAGCGTGACCATCGGGTTGCTGGATCCTCTGGGGCAGGACATCGCGCCGGGGCCGGCGCTTTATCCGCAGGTGTTGCGGGGCATGGCGGGGGCCTTCTCGACCTGTCTGGGCAGTTGATCCTGCACGGCATCGCATGGAAATCCGCGCGCGGGCGAAAAATATCGAACATTCGCCCGCGCCTTCATGGGTTCGTTACATTGCGCCTCTAGCCAGCGGCGCATGATACGGGATGACACGACCACTTCGGAGGCCTTCGCATCGAGTTGGCCAAAACTGCTTGACTTGATCGGGAGCTTCGGACCAATCCTTTCGTATCGTTTCAGAAATGTTCGCTTCGGCTCGCACCGCGAGGGGCAGCACCGCAGCATACACAAAATGAACCATGAAACGTCTGGGAGGACGACATGAAGATCAAGACTTTGAACCTGGCTCTGGCCATGTCCATGGCATGGGGCACCGCCGCTTCTGCACAGACCGAAATCCAGTGGTGGCACGCGTTCACCGGCCGTCTGGGCGAATTGCTGGACGCGCAGGTCGCGCTGTTCAACGAAAGCCAGTCCGACTACAAGGTCGTGGCGACGCACAAGGGCAACTATTCCGAGGCGCTGAACGCCGGGATCGCCGCCTTCCGCGCGGGTGAGCAGCCCCACCTGTTGCAGGTGTTCGAGGTCGGCACCGCCACGATGATGGCCGCCACCGGCGCCGTGCGGCCCGTGTTCGAAGTCATGGAAGCCTCGGGGCTGGAGTTCGATCCGAACGCCTATATCCCCGCCGTGACCGGCTATTACACCAATGCGGACGGGCAGATGCTGTCCTTCCCCTACAACTCCTCGACCCAGGTTCTGTATGTGAACCGCGACAAGCTGTCGGAAGCCGGGATCGACCCCGATGTCGATCTGACCACATGGGAAGCCTGGGACGCGGTGCTGACGCAGCTCAAGGACGCGGGCGTCACCTGCCCCTACACCACCTCGTGGCAGAGCTGGGTGCATCTGGAAAGCTTCTCGGCCTATCATGACGTGCCTTTCGCCACCAAGTCCAACGGCTTTGGCGGGCTGGACACCGAGCTGGTCTTCAACGGGCCGCTGCAGGTTGCGCATATCGAGCAGCTGGGCAAATGGGCGCAGGACGGCAAGTTCATCTATGCCGGTCGCCGCAACGAAGCGGGCGCGAATTTCCGCGGCGGTGAATGCGCTCTCTTCACCGAGAGCTCGGCCGGGTATGCCGGTGTGAAGGCCGAGGCGCAGTTCGCCTTCGACATCCGCCACCTGCCCTATTGGGACAGCGTCGAGGCGGCGCCCCTGAACACCATCATCGGCGGCGCATCGCTGTGGATCATGGAAGGCAAGGCAGAGGAAGAGTACAAGGGCGTGGCCGCCTTCCTGAACTTCCTGTCCTCGCCCGAGGTGCAGGCCAAGTGGCATCAGGACACCGGCTATCTGCCGATCACGACCGCTGCGGGCGCGCTGACGGAACAGCAGGGCTTCTATGCCGCCAACCCCGGCACCGAGATCGCCGGCCTGCAGATGACCCGCAACACGCCGACCGAAAACTCCAAGGGTCTGCGTCTGGGCAGCTTCGATCAGGTCCGCACGCATGATCGACGAGGAGCTTGAGGGCGTCTGGTCGGGTCAGAAGACCGCGCAGGCGGCACTGGACAGCGCGGTGGAACGCGGCAACCAGCTGCTGCGCCGCTTCGAGCAGGCCAACCGCTGAGGCGAAAGCCATAGGAACGGCCCCCGGCAGGACCGGGGGCCGTTTTTTGTCCCGCACACCTGCCCCACAGTGTTGTCACACCTGAGCTGAACCGGACCCCGCATGGAAAAGCGCGTCATCTTCAAGGGCTGGATGTTGCCCGCCCTGCTGCTTCTGCCGCAGATCGTGATCACCGCGATCTTCTTCTTCTATCCGGCGGGTCAGGCGATCTGGCAGTCGATGTTCGTGCCCGATCCTTTCGGTCTGAAGACGCAGTTCGTGGGCCTGGGCAATTTCGAATACCTGCTGGGCGATCCCTACTACCGGGCGTCCTTTGTCACGACCGCCATCTTTTCCAGCCTTGTGACCGTGGTGTCGATGGGCGTGGCGCTTTACCTGGCGATCCTGGCCGACCGGCTGATCAAGGGGTCGGGCACCTATCGCACGCTGCTGATCTGGCCCTATGCCGTGGCCCCCGCCGTGGCGGGTGTGCTGTGGATGTTCATGTTCAACACCCGCGTCGGTGTCGTCGCCTGGTATCTGGGCGTGCTGGGCTATGACTGGAACCATGTGCTGAACGAGGCCGAGGCGATGGGCCTTGTCGTCGTCGCCTCAAGCTGGGGGCGGATCAGCTATAACTTCCTGTTCTTCCTGGCGGGGTTGCAGGCGATCCCGCGATCGCGTGATCGAGGCCGCCGCCATCGACGGCGCGAAGTTCTGGACGCGGTTCCGCACCATCGTCTGGCCGCTGCTGTCGCCCACCACCTTTTTCCTGCTGGTCGTGAACGTGGTCTATGCCTTCTTCGAGACCTTCGGCGTGATCCACACGATCACGGCGGGCGGGCCGCAGCAGGCCACCACGATCCTTGTCTACAAGGTCTATTCCGATGGTTTCGTCGGTCAGGATCTGGGATCGAGTGCGGCGCAATCGGTGATCCTGCTGGTGCTGGTGGGCCTTCTGACCGTGATCCAGTTCAAGTTCATCGAACGCAGGGTGCATTACTGATGTCTGATCATCGCGGCATGGTGGAAAAACGCGGCATTGGCCATTGGCTGACCCATTTCGGGCTGATCATCGGCGTGGTGTTCATCTTCTTTCCGATCTGGCTGGCCTTCGTCGCCTCGACCGTGACGCAGCCGGAAATCGTGCGTCCGCCGATGCCCCTGCTGCCGGGCGACCAGTTCTTCGAGAATTACAGCAAGGCGCTGCTGTCCGGCGTGAATGCGCCCGTGGCCACGATGATGCTGAATTCGCTGGTCATGGCGCTGGGGATCACCATCGGGAAGATCGTGATCTCGCTGACATCGGCCTTTGCCATCGTCTATTTCCGCTTTCCGGGGCGGACGATCTTTTTCTGGCTGATCTTCCTGACGCTGATGCTGCCGGTCGAGGTGCGGATCGTGCCCACCTATGAGGTGATCGCGAATTTCGGGATGCTCAACAGCTATTCCGGGCTGATCTTTCCGCTGATCGCCTCGGCCACGGCGACGTTCCTGTTCCGGCAGTTCTTCCTGACCGTGCCGGACGAATTGACCGAAGCCGCGCGCGTGGACGGGGCCAGCCCGATGCAGTTCTTCTGGCATATCCTTTTGCCGATGAGCCGCACCAATATCGCGGCCCTGTTCGTGATCCTGTTCATCTATGGCTGGAACCAGTATCTCTGGCCGCTGCTGATCACCACCGATCCGTCGATGAACACCATCGTCATGGGCATCCGTCAGATGTTCCCCTCGGGCGACGATCTGGCCGACTGGCCGGTGATCATGGCGACCTCCATCCTTGCGATGGTGCCGCCGGTGATCGTGGTGATCTCGATGCAGAAACTGTTCATCCGTGGCCTAGTCGATAGCGAGAAATAAATGGCGACCCTGACCCTTGATAACGTGCGCAAATCCTTTGGCGCGACGGATGTGATCCACGGCGTGAATATCGACGTGACCGATGGCGAGTTCATCGTGATCGTCGGGCCATCGGGCTGCGGCAAGTCCACCCTGCTGCGGATGGTGGCGGGGCTGGAAGGCATCACCAGCGGCGAGATCCGGATCGACGACAAGCGCGTCAACGAGGCCGAACCGATGGAGCGCAACATCGCCATGGTGTTCCAGAACTACGCGCTTTATCCGCATATGTCGGTCTTCGACAACATGGCCTACGGGTTGAAGATCGCGAAGACGCCCAAGGACGAGATCGCGGCGCGGGTCGCAGTGGCGGCCAAGCTGTTGCAGTTGGAGCCCTATCTGCAGCGCAAGCCGCGCGAGTTGTCGGGCGGGCAGCGCCAGCGCGTGGCCATGGGCCGCGCGATCGTGCGCAAACCTGCGGTGTTCCTGTTCGACGAGCCCTTGTCGAACCTTGATGCCAAGCTGCGCGTGCAGATGCGGCTGGAGATCAAGCAGTTGCAGCGGGAACTGGGTGTCACCTCGCTTTATGTGACCCATGACCAGGTCGAGGCGATGACGCTGGCCGACCGGATGATCGTGATGAATTCCGGGGTTGCGGATCAGATCGGCAAACCGCTGGAGGTCTATGAGAACCCGCAGACCGAATTCGTCGCGGGCTTCATCGGATCGCCTGCCACGAATTTCATGCCGGCGGGCAGCGTGGGCGTGAATGTGGGCAAGACCGTGGGCATCCGGCCCGAACATATCCAGCTGACCGACAGCCCGACGCGGTTGCAGGCGCGTGTCGCCTATTGCGAGGCGCTGGGGGCGGAGACGCTGGTGCATCTGCGGCTGCCCCACGGGCAGTTGATCACCGTGCGGCAGGGCGGGCACCTGCCCTTGCCAAGCGAGGGGACGGACCTGTGGCTGGGCTGGCATGATGCGGCGATGATGGTGTTCGGCGAGGACGGCAAGCGGATCTGACGCGGCCTTACCCGAAGGCGCGCCAGCCCTGCCACCAGCGGGTGAGCGTGGTCAGGGCGCAGGCGGCGGCGAAGACATAGGCGAGCGGCGCGAACATCGCGGGCCAGAGGCACATGGCCACGAAAAGGGCGATCGTCTCGAACCCCTCAGTGAGGCCGCCAAGGTAGAAGATGCCCTTGCTGGGATAATCCTCGGCCCGCATCCCGCGTTTGGCGGCGATCACCGCGAAGGCCAGAAAGCTGGACCCGGTGCCCACGAAGGCCGCGATCAGCACGGCGGCGGGCAGGGCATTGGCGGCGGGGTCGGCCAGCGCGAAGCCAAGCGGCACCACGGCGTAGAAGACGAAATCCAGCGCGATATCCAGAAACGCCCCGCGATCCGTGGGCGCGCCCATCCGTGCCACCGCCCCGTCCAGACCATCGGCCAGCCGGTTCAGAAGGATCAGCGCCAGCGCCAGCCCGAACCAGCCAAGCGCCAGCGCGGGCACGGCCAGAATGCCCAGACCGAAGCCCGCCAGCGAGATGCTGTCTGCGGTCACGTCGCGCCGGTGCAGCGCAAGCGCCAGCGGATGCAGGACGCGGCGTTGCGCGGGCAGGATCAGCGCGTCGATCATGGGGTTCGGGTCCTTCTTGCCATCGGCGGCACGCTACACCCTGCGCCGCCCTTCTGTCTTGTATCGCAGCCCACACATTTGCGTCAGAACAGGGTTGTATACTCCCTATACAAGCCCGAAACCGCAGGCTAGCGTCCGGGCATGGGTATTGACGCACTCGACAGCCGCTATTCCTGGACACGTCTGGCCGTGTCCCTGCTGATCGCCACGATCGGCAATGTCGGCATGTGGGCGATCATCGTGATCATGCCCGCCATGCAGGCCGAGTTTCAGACGGCGCGCGCCGATGCCTCGCTGCCCTATACGCTGACGATGATCGGTTTCGCGCTTGGCAATCTGGTGATCGGGCGCGCGGTGGACCGGTTCGGGATCACGCTGGCGCTGTCCGTGTCGGCGCTGACCATCGGGGGCGGGTTCGCGCTTGCCTCGGTCGCGGGGTCGGTCTGGACGCTGTCCTTCCTGCAACTGGTGATCGGGTTCGGCACGGCGGCAAGTTTCGGCCCGCTCATCGCGGATGTGTCGCTGTGGTTCCTGAAACGGCGCGGCATTGCCGTGGCGATTGCGGCCAGTGGCAATTACCTGTCCGGGGCGATCTGGCCGCTGCTGCTGTCGGGGGTTCTGGCCGATCATGGCTGGCGCGCGGTCTATATGGTGCTGGCGGTCGTGACCGTGGTGGGTGTCATCCCGCTGTCGCTGTTCCTGCGCGCCCGCGTGCCGCTGGAGGCGAGCGCGCATTCGGACAGTATCACCGCCTCGCGGGCGAAATCGGCGGGGTTTTCGCCCCGCGCGCTGATGTGGATGCTGGGCCTTGCGGGGATCGGCTGCTGCGTCGCCATGTCGATGCCGCAGGTGCATATCGTCGCCTATTGCGTCGATCTGGGCTATGGCCCCGCCGTGGGGGCCGAGATGCTGTCGCTGATGCTGATGGGGGGCGTGGTGTCGCGCCTGATTTCGGGCCTGCTGGCCGACAAGCTGGGCGGGGTGATGACCCTGCTGATCGGATCAGGCGCTGCAATGTCTGGCGCTGTTTCTGTATCTGCCGGCGGGCGGGCTGGTGTCGCTTTACATGGTCAGCCTTGTCTTCGGCCTGAGCCAGGGCGGGATCGTGCCCAGCTATGCGGTGATCGTGCGCGAATACATGCCCGCGCGTGAGGCCGGGGCGCGGGTCGGTTTCGTGATCATGGCGACGATCCTGGGGATGGCGATTGGCGGCTGGATGTCGGGCTGGATCTATGACCTGACGGGCAGCTATCACATGGCCTTCATCAACGGGATCGCGTGGAATGTCCTGAACATCGGGATCATGCTGCTGATCCTGACCCGGTCGCGCCGCGCCATGCGGCTGGCGACGGCCTGATCCCTAAAGCCCTGTGACGCCGCCCAGATGCGCCTCGCCGCGCGCGCGGGCCAGGGCGATCTGTTTCTGCCGTTCGCGGAAGCGGGTCTTGTCCTCGGCGCTGGTCTCGTCGACGCAGTGATGGCAGGCGACGCCTTCCTCGTATTCCGGGCGGGTGCGATCCTCGGGCAGGATCGGACGGCGGCAGGCGTGGCAGAGCAGATGCGGGCCTTCCCTGCAGGCCGTGCCCGACCGAGACGCGGCGGTCGAAGACGAAGCATTCGCCCTGCCATGTGCTTTGGTCCTCGGGCACTTCTTCGAGGTATTTCAGGATGCCGCCCTTGAGGTGATAGACATCCTCGACCCCCTGCCCCAGCAGGTAGTTCGTGCGATTTCTCGCAGCGGATGCCGCCGGTGCAGAACATCGCGATGCGCTTGTTGTGGAAGCGGTGCTTGTTCGCCTCCCACCAGGCGGGAAAGTCGCGGAAGCTGGCGGTTTCGGGATCGACGGCGCCCTGGAACGTGCCGATGGCCACTTCGTAATCGTTGCGCGTGTCGATCACGGCCACATCGGGCGCGGAGATCAGCGCGTTCCATTCGGCGGGTTCGACGTAATGGCCGACGCGGGCCAGCGGATCGACATCGGGCTGGCCCATCGTCACGATCTCGCGCTTCAGTCGCACCTTCATGCGGGCGAAGGGCGGCGCGCTGGCGGTGCTTTCCTTCCATTCCAGATCGGCACAGCCCGGCAGGGCGCGGATATGGGCCAGCACGGCGTCGATGGCCGTCGCGGCTGCCTGCGATGGTGCCGTTGATCCCCTCGCGCGCCAGCAGCAGCGTGCCGGTGACACCGCGCCCGCAGCACAGTTGCGCCAGCGCGGGTTTGATCGCGGCGGGATCGTCGAACCGGGTGAAGTGATAGAGGGCGGCGACAGTATACATGGGGCGCGATTTACGCCTGACGCCCGCATCGTGCAAGCCTTGGCACAGCGTGACATTGACGCGCGCGCGCCCAGCCCCTACCCCTGAACCTGCAAGAGGAGGCCCGCCCATGACCCATGCCCTGATCGTGATCGACGTGCAGAACGACTTCTGCCCCGGCGGCGCGCTGGCGGTGCCCGAGGGCGATGCGATCGTGCCGGGGATCAACGCGTTGATGCAGCAGATCCCTTGCGTGGTCCTGACGCAGGACTGGCACCCGGCGGATCATTCCTCCTTTGCGTCCGAACATCCGGGGGCTGCGGCCTATGACATGATCGAGATGCCTTACGGGCCGCAGGTGCTGTGGCCCGATCATTGCGTCCAGGGCACCAAGGGCGCGGCCTTTCATCCCGGCCTGCATACCGATCCGGCGGACCTGATCATCCGCAAGGGCTTCCGCCGCGAGATCGACAGCTATTCCGCGTTTTTCGAGAATGACCGCAGCACCGCCACGGGGCTGGAGGGCTATCTGCAGACGCGCGGCATCACGCAGCTGACGCTGGTGGGTCTGGCCACCGATTTCTGCGTCAACTATTCGGCGCATGGATGCGGCACGGCTGGGCTTTGACGTGACCGTGCGGCTGGACCTGTGCCGCGCCATCGACCTGAACGGATCGCTGGATGCGGCCCATGACGCCATGCGCGCGGCGGGTGTCACGCTGGGCTGACGCCGCTTGCTACCTGCCCCGGCCTTTGCTTTAACGGCCACGCACATTGACGGAGCCATCCCATGGTCGATATCGCCACCCGCGTCTGGAATCACAACTGGAAGATCGACCCCATCGTGCGGTCGCTGATCGACACGGATTTCTACAAGCTGCTGATGTGCCAGTCGGTGTTTCGCAACAAGCCCGACACGCAGGTGACCTTCAGCCTGATCAACCGCTCGACCCATGTGCCGCTGGCCAAGCTGATCGACGAGGGCGAGCTGCGCGAGCAGCTCGATCATATCCGCTCGCTGTCGCTGACGCGGGGCGAAAGCACCTGGCTGCGCGGCAACACCTTCTACGGCAAGCGGCAGATGTTCCGCCCCGATTTCATGGAATGGTTCGAGGCGCTGCGCCTGCCGCCCTATCATCTGGAGCGCAAGGGCGACCAGTACGAGCTGACCTTCGAGGGCAACTGGCCCGAGGTCATGATGTGGGAAATCCCCGCGCTGGCCGTGCTGATGGAGCTGCGCGGGCGGGCGGTGCTGAACACGATGGGCCGGTTCGAGTTGCAGGTGCTCTATGCCCGCGCGATGACCAAGCTGTGGGAAAAGGTCGAGGCGCTGCGCGAGGTGGACGGGTTGCGGCTGGCGGATTTCGGCACGCGGCGGCGGCATTCCTATCTGTGGCAGGATCGCTGCGTGCAGGCCCTGATCGAGGGTCTGGGCGAGAAATTCGTCGGCACCTCGAACTGCCATATCGCGATGAAGCGGGATATCGAGGCGATCGGGACCAATGCCCATGAGTTGCCGATGGTCTATGCCGCCCTGGCCGAGGATGACGATGCGCTGCGCGAGGCGCCCTACCGCGTGCTGGCCGACTGGCACGAGGAGCATGACGGCAACCTGCGGATCATCCTGCCCGACACCTATGGCACGCGCGGGTTTCTGGACAATGCGCCCGACTGGCTGGCGGGCTGGACCGGCATCCGTATCGACAGCGGTGATCCGGCGACGGGGGCCGAGATCGCCATCGACTGGTGGAAAAGCCGTGGCGAGGACCCGCGCAAGAAGCTGGTGATCTTCTCGGACGGTCTGGACGTGGACAAGATCGCCGAGCTGCAAAAGCAGTTCGCAGGCCGTGTGCGGCCGTCCTTCGGCTGGGGCACGCTGCTGACCAATGATTTTCGCGGGCTGGTGGCGGATGACGCGCTGGCGCCGTTCAGCCTTGTGTGCAAGGCGGTGTCGGCCAATGGGCGGCCCACGGTCAAGCTGTCGGACAATCCCAACAAGGCGATGGGCCCCAAGGACGAGATCGCGCGCTACAAGCGCGTCTTCGGTGTGGGCGACCAGACCGCGATGGATGTGGTCGTCTGACCGAAAGCGTCAGGGTGCGGCGGCGATCACCTCGATCTCGACCTTGAATTCGGGCCGGGTGAAGCCAGACACGATGATGAGCGTCGATGTCGGCAGGCGTGTGACATCGGCCAGAAATTCATCGCGCGCCTGCATGTAGCCCGCCATATGGGCGCGGTCGGTGACATAGGCGGCAAGGTGCATCACATCGGCCGCGCCCATCCCCGCCTCGGCCAGAATGGCGGCGATATTGGCGAAACAGATCCGCGCCTGATCCAGCGCGCTGTCGGGCACCGTGCCATCGGCGGCCAGACCCAACTGCCCCGAGGTGCGCGCGATGCGCCAGGCGGCGGGCAGTTCGACGCCGTGGGCATAGCGGGCAAAGGGCGGGGCGATGCTGGCGGGGGAAAGCTGGCGCATGGGGAACCTTTGAGGCTGGAGTGACCGGAGCCTAGCCAGAGGCGATGCGCGCCCGCAAGGCCCGAGGACGGCTGAGACGGCGGATCGAGGGGCCTTGGCCGGTCAGTGCACAAGGTGCAGGCACAGATCACAGATCGACGGTGATCACCCCGTCAGGGTCCGCCGCGCGGCTTTGGCACAGGATGATCGCGCCCTCGCGCTGCGCCTTGGACAGCACGAAATCGCGGTGCTCGACCTCGCCCGACGACCAGCCCGCATTTGCACACGCCGCAGATCCCGTCCGCGCATTTCACGTCCACATGGATGCCGTTCTCGGCCAGAACATCGGTGGCGCTGCTGGTCGGCGGGGACGTGCAGATCGCGCCCCGATCGCGCCAGCCGCAGGGTGAAGGGGTGGTTCACGTAGTCGGGCAGCTCGGGGACGGCGAAATATTCCAGATGCCGCGCCTCTCCGGGATAGCCCTGCCGCTGCGCCGCCGCGATCACCGCGTCCATGTAGCGGTCGGGGCCGCAGGTATAGACATGCCAGCCGGGGCGGTAGCCCGACAGCAGGGCGTCCAGATCGGCGCGGGTGCCTTCGTCGGAGAGATGCAGATGCACCCTGTCGGCCCAGGGCACGGTCGGCCAGATCATCCAGATAGCCCGCCGCCGCGCGGCTGGCGCAGGAATAGTGCAGGCTGAAATCGCGGCCCAGCGCATGCAGGCGGTGGGCAAAGGCGATCATCGGCGTGATGCCGATACCGCCGCCCATCAGCAAGGTCTTGTCCGGCGTCTTCGACCAGCTCGAAATGGTTGATCGGTTTCGAGACGAAGACCCGCCGCCCTTGGGTGAAGATGCGGTGCATCAGTTTCGAGCCACCCCGCCCGCCATCCTCGCGCAGCACGCCGATCTGATAGCGTGACCGGTCCGCCGGATCGCCGGACATGGAATATTGCCGCAGGAATTCCGGGGCCACGACGATATCCAGATGCGCGCCCGCCGTCCATGCGGGCAGGTCGCCGCCATCGGGTGCGGTGAATTCGTATTTGGTCACATCCGGCGTCATCCGTTCGACCTTGTGACACGCGCACCTCGATCACCGGGGCGTCCGTCGGGACGCTGTAGCGGTGCACGTGGCTGTCGTCGCCCCGCGCCAGCCGCGCGCGATGCTCGCTGGCGGTGATCATCGCCTGGTAGGCCGCGATCCCGGCCTCGCGGTCCATCGGGAACGGGATAGGGCCAGGGGTGCGGGGCCAAGGGGCGCGGGATAGACGGCCAGCGTCTGGTCCTCGTATTTCAGGTCAGATCCTTTTGCAGATCGCGCCGTTCACCGGGTGGCGGGTGGGGCGATAGCCGCCGTCCTCCTCGATCTCCAGATCCCACCACCATTTCTTGACCGGGTTCAGCCCGCCCTTGCCCAGCCGCATCGTCCAGCCGCGCCAGCAGCGGGCGCGGCGCCGCGGCAGGTGCATCGCCGCCCAGCGGAAGGGCTTTTCGGCAAACAGCCCTTCAAGGTTCCACGGGCAGGTCTTCATGCAGCGCCCGCACATCGCGCCGCCCGCGGTGGTGATCCGGTAGGTGGCGCATTTCTGGCTGTCGGATTTCCAGATCTCGTAGCCGTTGAACATCAGCTTCGGCCCGGCGGTGATCGCGCCCGAGGGGCATTCGCGGGCGCATTTGTTGCAGGATTCGCAGAAACGCTGCAGGCCGAAGTCGATCGGCTTGTCATGGGCCATCGGCATGTCGGTGGTCACGACGCCGGATTTCAGGCGCGGGCCGAGGATAGGGGTTCAGGATCACCTCGCCGATGCGGCTGACCTCGCCCAGCCCCGACAGCAGCAGCAGCGGCGGCTGCAGCACCTCGCCGTCCATCACGCGTATGCGCCTTGGCCTTGTAGCCCAGGTTGCGGATCTGCTGCGCGATCACACCGCCCAGCAGCGAGAAGCGCAGATAGGCGCGCATGGATTGCGCGACGCTGATCCAGTCGTCGCCCGAGGCGCCCTCCATCGTCTCGTAGCCCTGGTCGATGATCATGCTGATCGCCTGATCATGCGGCGGGTCGATCGGCGTCGCCGGTGGCGTCATGGCGAATACCACGTCCAGTCCGGGCAGCGCGAGATGCCGACCGCATCGACGCCGAGGAAATAGGCTGGCGGCCTTGACCAGATCGGCGGCGTCCTGCGGGTCGAGGCGGGTCCTGTCCGGGGCCGGCTCGCCGTCCTGCAGCAGCACGAACGCCCCAAGCACGCGGCGCTGCGCCGAGCGACGGCGCGGCCTTGCGGACGTAGTGGCCGCCCGTTGGCGCCGTCCTGCAGCGGCCTTGCCCATGTCGCCGAACTGCGCGCGGGCGAACATGTCGGTGCGCTTGGGCACGCGGGCGACGCGCGGCTCGTCGATATAGGTGGTGGGGGTGTCCACGCGTTTCAGCGTCTCGAACGGATGCGCGCCCGTCGACGTAGCTGCGGCCGGCGATAGGGATCGCGGTTCAGCGCCGATCTTGGCAAAGCCCTTGCCCAGCCACCAGGCGGGGCCCTGCGTGCGGAACCAGGGCTGCTGCGCCATCGGGGCAAGCGGGCGGTCATGGGCCAGGTCCATATCGGTGGTCACCGCGGCCAGCCCGAAGCGCGTGCCGAGCCAGGGGGCGACCAGCGCGTCCGTCCTCGACCGTGGCCAGGCCCGCGGCGACGGCCAGCCGGTTCAGGTCGACATCGCGAGCGTGGCGGTATGCGCCTGGCGTCAAAGCCCAGCAGGCGGATGTAATTGGCCAGCACCACGGCGGTTTCCGTGGCGCGCAGGCAGGCGCGATGGGCCTGCGCATCCATGATCCAGTCCGCGCCCGGCTCGTCCGGGCGCGGGGTCGCGGTGGTGTTCGTAGAGAAAGACGAGCGCTGTGTGATGGCCGTCGATGCCGCGCGGCGGCGCCTCCATCGATTCCTTGAGATCGGCCATGATCATGTCGATGCCCGAGGCCAGCGTCTTGGTCTGGCGCGTCTTCAGATCATGGGCCAGCCGGTCGATATCCGGGTTGCGGCGGGGCTCGGTCCAGCAGCGCCGCGATCCGGCAGCGGGCCGATGCCGACCATCGACGGCATCGGAGAAATAGCCGAAGGCCTTCAGATGGTTGGCGCGCTCTGCCGGATCGTCGGGGATCTCGGCGCGGGCCTTGTTCACCAGCCCGTCGCGGATCGCATCCAGCATCGCCTGATATTCGCCCATCGCGTTGACGATGCTGTGCGGGGCGTCGGGGCGGCGAAAGGACAGCGCGGGCATGGGCGGCACGTTCGACGGATCGGCGGTGTCCTGCCGCGCCAGACGTTCCAGCGGATAGGGGCCAAGATGGACGGGGCGGTCCTTGTCCGAGAAAAAGCGCAGTCCCATCAGCCCCTCCCCGGCCATGTTCCGCGCGCCAGTCAAGGGCAAGGCAGACAGGGTGTAAAGGGCCGAGGGGGCGCGGCCTCAACGAAATTGTGTAAAGGTCGCAGTTGACGAAACGGCACGGGGCGGTGTTTCTCGGTCCACGCGGTCCGCCAGAGGACCCCTTAAGAAAAGAGATACCGTATGATCGCCAGACTGACCTCGACCATCGCCCTTGTCGCGGGCCTTGCCCTGCCTGCATTCGCCGACCCTTCGCCCAAGGACTGGGACGCGGTGCTGGAGGAGGCGCGCGGGCAGACGGTCTATTGGAACGCATGGGGCGGCGATCCGCGCACCAATGATTATATCGCATGGGCCGCTGGCCGCGTGCAGGAAGAATTCGGCGTCACGCTGGAACATGTGAAGCTGTCCGACACCGCCACCGCCGTCAGCACGGTGCTGAGCGAGAAATCGGCGGGCCAGACCGAGGGCGGGTCCATCGACCTGATCTGGATCAACGGGGCGAACTTCGCCGCGATGAAGGAAAACGGTCTGCTGTTCGGGCCATGGTCCGAGGATATCCCCAACTGGGCGCTGGTCGATCCGGTGGCGAACCCCGCGCTGGTCGAGGATTTCACGGTTCCGGTCGAGGGGCTGGAAGCACCGTGGAGCATGGCGCGCGTGGTGTTCTACTATGACAGCGCCCGCGTGGCGGAGCCGCCGAAGACCCTGCTGGAGTATCTGGACTGGACACAGGCCAATCCGGGCCGCTTCACCTATCCGCAGCCGCCCGATTTTCTGGGCACGACCTTTCTGAAACAGGCGCTGCTGGAGCTGGTGACGGACCGTGGCCCGCTCTATGCGCCGGTGGATGAGGCCGATTACGACGCCGTGACCGCGCCCCTGTGGGACTATATCACCGCCCTGACCCCCGGCCTGTGGCGGCAGGGGCAGGCCTATCCGCAGAATGGCCCGGCGCAGCGGCAGTTGATGGCGGATGGCGAGATCGACATCGCGATTTCCTTCAGCCCCGGCGAGGCCTCGGCGGCGATTGCGAATTTCGAACTGCCCGACACGGTGCGCAGCATGGTTCTGGACGGCGGCACCATCGGCAATGCCAGTTTCCTTGCGATCCCGTTCAACGCCAATGCCAAGGCGGGCGCGATGGTCGTGGCCAATTACCTGATGTCGGTCGAGGCGCAGTTGCACAAGCAGGATGCCGCCGTAATGGGCACGCCCACGGTGCTGTCGATGGACAAGCTGTCGCCCGAGGATGCGGCGCGGTTCGCGGCGCTTGATCTGGGTATCGCGACCCTGTCGCCCGCCGATCTGGGCCCTGCCCTGCCCGAGCCGCACCCAAGCTGGATGCAGCGCATCGCGGCGGATTGGGAAACGCGTTTCGGCGTCGCGCAGTAAGGGCGGCGCGGGCGGGTGTCTTCCGTGATGCGGCACCGCCCTGCGTTCTTGCCGCTGGCACCGCTGCTGACGATTGCGGTGCTGTTGCTGCCGGTGGGTGCCGGGCTGGCGGGTGTGCTGGCCCCGGCCTTTGGCTGGTATCCGGCCCTTGGCGGCACATCCCTGTCGCTGGACCCGTGGCGCGCCCTGCTGGATTGGCCGGGCTTGCCCGATGCGGTCTGGCTGAGCCTGACGACAGGGCTGGGGGCGACATTCCTGTCGCTGCTGATCACGGTGATGATCTGCGCGGCATGGCAGGGCACACGTGCCTTCGCGGTGATCGAGCGGGCCTTGTCGCCGCTGCTGTCGGTGCCCCATGCCGCCGCCGCCTTCGGGCTGGCGTTCCTGATCGCGCCGTCGGGCTGGATCGCGCGGGCGCTGTCGCCCTGGGCGACGGGGTGGGATCAGCCGCCCGACATCCTGATCACGCAGGACCCGCATGGGCCTGTCGCTGATGGCGGGGCTGGTGGTCAAGGAAGTGCCGTTCCTGCTGCTGATGACGCTGGCCGCCCTGGGGCAGGTGCCCGCACGGCGGTCGGTCCTGCTGGCGCAGACCATGGGCTACGGGCGCATGGCGGGCTGGGTGCTGACGGTCTTTCCCCGGCTTTACGCGCAGATACGCCTGCCGGTCTATGCGGTGCTGGCCTATTCCTGTGCGGTGATCGACGTGGCGCTGATCCTTGGGCCGACGCGGCCCTCGACCCTGGCGGTGCAGGTGTTGCAATGGCTGTCGGACCCTGATCTGAGCCTGCGGTTTCAGGCGGCTGCGGGGGCGGTGCTGCAACTGGGGCTGATCCTTGGCGGTCCTGCTGCTGTGGCGGCTGGGCGAGATGGCGGCGGCGCGGCTGGGCTGTGCCTGTATCCGGCGGGGGCACCGGATGGCCCGCGATGGCGCGATGCGCGCGGCGGCGATGGGTCTGGCGCTGATCATGGCGCTGGCGGTGGGTCTGGGCATCCTCGGGCTGGCGGTCTGGTCGGTCGCGGGGTTCTGGAGCTTTCCCGATGTGCTGCCCGATCAGTTCACATGGCGCAACTGGATGCGGCAGTCGGACGGGCTGTCCGGCATCGCGCTGGAGACGGCGATCATCGGGGCTGTGGCCACGCTGATCAGCCTGATGCTGACGATCGCCTGCCTTGAGGCCGAGTATCGCCACGGGCTGCGGCAGAGCACCCGCGCCCTGTGGCTGCTGTATCTGCCGCTGATCGTGCCGCAGGCGACCTTTCTGGTCGGGTTGCAGACGCTGGCCATCGGCACCGGATGGACGGGCGCGCGGGCGGCGGTGATCGCGTCCCATGTGATTTTCGTGCTGCCTTACGTGTTCCTGTCGCTGTCCGATCCGTGGCGGTCATGGGATGCGCGGCAGGGTCTGGTGGCGGCCAGCCTTGGCGCGGGGGCCGAGCGCATCCTGTGGCGCGTGCGCCTGCCGATGCTGCTGCGGCCCGTGCTGACGGCGGCGGCGGTGGGTTTTGCGGTGTCGGTCGGGCAATACCTGCCGACGCTGCTGATCGGGATGGGGCGGGTCAGCACCCTGACGACCGAGGCGGTGGCCCTGTCATCCGGGGGTGACCGGCGGCTGATCGGGGTTTATGCCCTGTCGCAGACGGTGATGCCGCTGGTGGGCTTTGCGCTGGCGCTGGCGCTGCCTGCGGTGCTGTTTCGCAACCGGCGCGGCGTGCTGGACAAGGGGTAAGCGATGATGACGACGGGGCTGCATCTGGATCACCTGACGATCACGCTGGACGGGCGGCGGCTGGTCGATCTGGACGAGACCGTGGCGCCGGGCGAGATCCTGAGCGTGATGGGGCCGTCGGGGTCGGGCAAATCCACGCTGCTGTCGGTGCTGATCGGCCGGCCTGATCCGGGGTTTGACGTGACAGGCCGGGTGGCACTGGACGGGCGCGACCTGAGCGGGCTGGGACCACAGGCGCGGCGGATCGGGCTGCTGTTTCAGGACGATCTGCTGTTTCCGCATCTGTCGGTGGGCGAGAACCTGGCCTTTGCCCTGCCGGCCACGATCAAGGGTCGCGCCGCGCGGGAGGCGCGGATCGCGGCGGCGCTGGAAGCGGCGGAGCTGGGCGGTTTTGCGGACCGGGACCCGGCCACCCTGTCGGGCGGTCAGCGGGCGCGGGTCGCGCTGATGCGCTGCCTGCTGAGTGCGCCGCGCGCGCTGTTGCTGGATGAGCCGTTTTCACGGCTGGACGCGGACCTGCGCCGCCAGATGCGGGATTTCGTCTTTGGCCGGGTGCGCGCGGAAGGCATCCCCGCGATCCTTGTGACCCATGATCTGGAGGATGCGCTGGCGGCGGGGGGCAAGGTCATCTCGCCCCTGGGTGAGGTCAGGCAGGCCGCGAAGCCTGCCTGATGGCTTGTGTTACTGGTTCCAGGGCCGGTCGCCCGCCGCATCCTTGACGCGGGTGGGCAGGCCGATCTGGTCAAGCAGGGTCAGGAAGGGCTTGGGGTCCAGTTCCTCGACATTGACCATGGTGCCGGTGTCCCATGTGCCATTCGCGATCAGCATGGCGGCCGCGACGGGGGGCACGCCTGCGGTATAGGAAATGCCCTGGCTGCCCACCTCGTTATAGGCGTCCTTGTGGTCGGCCACGTTGTAGACGAAGACCTCGACATCCTTGCCGTCCTTCTTGCCCTTCACCAGATCACCGATGCAGGTCTTGCCCACGTAATCGGGCGCAAGGCTGGAGGGGTCGGGCAGGACGGCTTTCACCACCTTGAGGGGGACCACTTCCAGCCCTTCGGCGGTTTTGACGGGCTGTTCGGACAGCAGGCCGAGGTTCTTGAGCACGGTGAAGACGTTGATGTAGTGATCGCCAAAGCCCATCCAGAACCGCACATCGGCGTCCGGGTAGTTTGCGGCCAGTGAATGCACCTCGTCATGGCCGGTCATGTAGGCCTTCTGCTTGCCGACGACGGGCAGATCCCATTCCTTGCCCACTTCGAACATGGTGTTGGTCTGCCATGCGCCCTTCTGCCAGCTATAGACCGTGCCGGTGAATTCGCGGAAGTTGATCTCCGGGTCGAAATTGGTCGAGAACCAGCGCCCATGCGAGCCTGCGTTGATATCGACGATGTCGATGGAGGTGACGGTATCCATGTAGTCATCCGCCGCCAGCCGCGCATAGGCGTTGACCACGCCGGGATCGAAACCGATGCCGAGGATGGCGGTGACGCCTGCCTTTTCGCAGGCCTCGCGGCGTTTCCATTCGTAATTGCCATACCAAGGCGGCGTTTCGCAGATCTTGGCGGGGTCTTCGTGGATGGCGGTGTCCATATAGGCGGCACCCGTGTCGATGCAGGCTTGCAGGACCGTCATGTTCACGAAGGGGGAGCCGACGTTGATGACGATCTGGCACCCCGTGTCGCGGATGAGCTGCGCCACGGCGGCGCTGTCCATCGCGTCCAGCGCATGGGCCTTGAAGACGCCCGGCTGTTTCATCGCGCCTTTTTCATGCACAGAAGTCGAGGATCGCCTGACATTTCGCCACCGTCCGGCTGGCGATATGCAGATCACCCAGCACATCATTGTTCTGCGCGCATTTATGCGCGACGACCTGAGCCACGCCACCGGCGCCGATGATAAGCACGTTGCGTTTCATGGTGTCACCAGACCTCCTCTAAGGTTCCAGTTGCAGGAAAAGCGCCACTGCGGCGCGAGCGATCACGAGAGGGCGGCCACGAAATCGTCGTAGCCGAAGTCGCGCACCAGACGTTCCGTGCCGTCCAGTTCGCGAATCGCGATGGCGGGCATTTTCACGCCATTGAACCAGTTCTTCTTGACCATCGTGTAGCCGGCGGCGTCCTGAATGCTGATCCGGTCGCCGGCCTTGAGGGCCGCGGGGAAGCGGAATTCGCCGAAGATGTCACCGGCCAGACAGGATTTGCCGCAGATCATCCATTCCTCGGGGCCTGCGTCCGGGGCGACCTTGGCGCTTTCGCGGTAGATCAGCAGATCGAGCATATGCGCCTCGATCGAGCTGTCGACGATGGCAAGGTTCTTGCCGTTGAAAAGCGTGTCCAGAACCGTCAGTTCCAGCGTGGTCGATTTGGTGATCGCCGCCTCGCCGGGTTCGAGATAGACCTGCACCTCGTTCTGGCCCGCGAAACGCTTGAGGCGTTCGGCCAGACGGTCGAGCGGATAATCCTCGCCGGTGAAATGGATGCCACCGCCGAGCGAAATCCATTCCATCTTGCGGATCAGATGGCCGAAACGCTGTTCGATACTGCCCAGCATCGCGTCGAACCGGTCGAAATCCGCGTTCTCGCAATTGTTGTGGAACATGAAGCCGCTGATCTGGTCGAGCACGGGTTCGATCACGGCGGGGTCATGTTCGCCCAGACGGCTGAAGGGGCGCGCGGGATCGGCCAGATCGAAGCTGGAGGTGGACACACCGGGATTGACGCGCAGCCCGCGGGTATGGCCACGGCTGACGTCCTCGAACCGGCCAAGCTGGCCTGCGGTGTTGAAGATCACCTTGTCGGAATTGGCCAGAACCTCGTCGATCTCGTGATCGGCCCAGGCCACGGAATAGGCGTGGGTTTCGCCGGGGAACTTGTCGCGCCCCAGTTTCAGCTCGAACAGCGAACTCGATGTGGTGCCGTCCATATACTCGGACATCATGTCGAAGACCGACCATGTGGCGAAGCATTTGAGCGCCAGCAGCGCCTTGGCGCCGGAGGCTTCGCGCAGATGCGCGATCTTTTCCATGTTGGGCAGCAGATGTGCCTTGTCGATCAGGTAGTAAGGCGTGTGCAGCATCGTGCCTTCCCCCAGAATAGCGGCCCGGCACGCGGCGGGGCGGGTATCGAAACAGGAAGCGGGTGGATAGGGGTAATCGTCCGCCGTATCAAGCAAAAACGGAAATTGACCGGCAAGAGGATGACGCGCCGCTCATTCCTCGCCGTCGACCTTGCCGCGCATCGCCTTGACCTCGCCGCGCACCTTCTTGGCCTTGATGCGGCGCTTGACCGATCCGAAGGTGGGCTTGGTCGCCACGCGCCGTTTGGGCGCGACCAGGGCTGCGCGGATCAGGTCGGCCAGACGGTCGCGCGCGATCTCGCGGTTGCGGACCTGACTGCGGGTTTCATCCACCTGCAACACGATGGCGCCGTCCTTGGTCCAGCGCCGCCCGGCCAGACGGCGCAGGCGGTTTTTCACCGGCAGGGGCAGGTTGGGCGAGCGTTCCGCCTCGAACCGCAGTTCGACCGCCGAGGAGACCTTGTTGACGTTCTGCCCGCCCGGCCCGCTGGCGCGGATGAACTGCTCGGTCAGTTCCCAATCCTCGATCGCGATGTCGTCGTTGATCCGCAGCATGCAGGCCTGTCCAGTATGATGATCCCCCGACCATAGCCTGACCGGGCGGCAAACAGAAAGGGCCACCCTTGCGGATGGCCCTCTGAGATTTGCGGAGGTGGGGCCGGTTAGGCTCTCACCAATTCGGATGTTGCATCCCCCGAGGGCTGCCTCAGGACTGCGTCCCCCGAACTGTTCCGACACCTCTCTCCAATATCCCGTTAGACACTAGAGCACCTCCTTTCAATTGTTTCGCCTGAGATCAGGTTGCCACAAAATCAGCAGATGTCAAAAACAAAATCATGTGGTGCGCGGGGTCAGCGCCCCCACGATGATGCGGAAGGGCACGAGTGCCACTAAAGCGAGCAGAAGTTTGACGCCCCAGTCGGCCACGGCCAGCGAGACCCAGAGCGGAACCATCGGCCCGACACCCAGAAGCGGCAGCACTTCGCCCGCCCAGGACACGTCATTGGACGGCTCGATGAAGCTGAGGCTGGCCGAGAAGGCGATGGTGAAGAAAAGCGCGGTATCGACGGACGAGCCCACAAGGGTCGAGGCCAGCGGCGCGCGCCACCAGCGCCCCGCGCGCAGGCGGTCGAAGATCGCCACGTCCAGAAGCTGTGCGGTGAGGAAGGCCAGACCCGAGCCGATGGCGATGCGCAGGGTGACCAGCGGGCCGAATTCGCCCATGATCTGCGTGCCGATCAGCGAGCAGATGACGCCCACGACGAAACCGACAAAGACCACGCGACGCGCGGCGACCCGCGCCATAGACGCGGTTCATCACATCGGTGACGAGGAAGGCCAGAGGATAGGTGAATGCCCCCCATGTCAGCCACTGGCCGAACAGGAATTGGACAAGGATGTTCGAGGCCACGACGATGGCGGCCATGGCAAGAATGCCGGGAAGATGAGTGCGGTTCATGTTGGTGCCCGTTTTGACAAGGTTGCGGCGACTTGGCCCCGTGAGGGGGCAGATGAGATCGAAGGCCGCCGTTTACTGCGTGTCGGGCCCGCTGGCAAGGGGTGGGGCGACGGCATATTCCACCAGTTCGGTGCGCTGGAAGAATTTGAAATTGTCATCCGCGATCATCGTGATCCGGGTGCGCCCCTGCCCGTCCTGCCAGACCGAGATCCCTTCGAGGTTGTCATGCTGCCGGGTGCGGGTCTGGAAAACGACCTCTTCCGCGTTCACCTTGTCCCCGGTCACGTCGAAGCGGCGCACCCGCGTGCGAAAGCCCGGGCCGGTCAGCGCGCGTTCCAGCAGATAGAGCCAGCCATCGGGGCCGATATCCGCGCCGACCGGCAGGAACGCCCCGCTGCGCGGCAGGCTGAAGGGCATATCCCAGCCCTGCCCGTCGAAGCGGTAGACCGGAAAGGGCCGGTCCAGCGCGCCCGAGCGTTCGGGGAGCGTGAAAAGATGCCCGCGCGCGTCGATGGCCAGCGCCTCGAGCGAGGAATTCATCTGCATGTCGGCGAAATCGGGATGCCCGGCCACGCGCTGCGCGGGCTGATCCACGGCGGTGTAGTAGCGTATCCTGTGCTGGCCTTCGAAGGAGACATAAAATCCCCCCTGCGGCCCCAGCGCCAGACCTTCGGAATCCGAGGCGCGGTTCTTGAGCGGCGCGCCTGCGATGTCCAGCAACAGGAGGGGGCGGCTTGCGGTGATGCCCGTGATGCGCCCCGTATCGTCCCGCTCAAGACGGCCCGTGACCGCATGTCCCTTGTCGGTGAGGGCCATGAAACCCTGACCGTCGGCATCCAGTTCGAGGGCGGAAAACCCGCCAAAGGCCGGATCGTCCATCTGCCAGCGATAGCTGCCCAGATAGGTCCCGACACCGGGCTGCCCGGCATCGCTTGCCAGACCAAGACCAAGGCCCAGCGCCGCGAGGGCGGCCAGGGCCAAAAGGCCCTTGCGCAGGCCGGAGCCAGACCGTGGTTTTCGGGGTGAGCGCAAATCCGGCGATACTTGTCTTACTGCGCGCGCAGCACGGCGACGCATTGGTCGGGCAGATCGGCAAGGGTCAGGTCGCGGCGCGGCTGTGGCTTGGGCGCGTTGGGATCGCGCGGCTTGGGCGGCGGCGGGTTCAGGATGTTGTTGACCCAGCCCTGCGCCTCGTCACAGCCGTCACCGGGGGGCGGCGTGTCCTGATCCAGACAGCCGCGCGCGCCGCGCGGGCAGTTCAGCCGGACGTGGAAATGGTAGTGATGGCCATACCAGGGCCGGATCTTGCGCAGATAGGCGCGGTCGCCGCGTTCATCCTTGCACATCTGCACCTTGGCACCGGGGAAGACGAAGATCCGCGCCACGCGCGGGTCCGAGGCGGCGGCCTTGATGACCTCGTGATGCTGGCGGGTCCAGCTGGAATTGACATAGGCACCTTCGGCCCGGCGCAGCGAGATGGAGGAGATGTTCTCACGCTCGTTCCGGCTCAGGTTCAGGCGGTTGGGCGGCAGCATCCAGATATCGGCATCAAGCCCGATCTGGTGGCTGGCATGTCCGGTCAGCATCGGGCCGCCGCGTGGCTGGCTGATGTCACCGATGTAAAGCCCCTGCCAGCCGGGCAGGCGCGCGGCGAAACCGGACAGGTCCTTGAGGAAAGCAATCGTTTCGGGGTGGCCCCAGTTGCGGTTGCGCGACAGGCGCATGGCCTGCCATGTGGGGCCGGTCTCGGGCAGTTGCACGGCCCCCGCGATGCAGCCCTTGGCATAGCCGCCGAAGGGCGCGGGTTGTGCTGCGGCGGCTGTCTTCTGCGCCCCGAAGAGTTGCTTGGCGGCCTGCGCGCCCGCCTCGGTGGCGAGCGTCACGCTCAGCAGAAGGGCGATTGTCAGTGTCAGGTAGCGCGTGCAGCCCATGCCTTGCCATCTCCATCCGGTTTGACCCAGCCTAGCAAGAACAGACCCAGAAGGAAAAGCACGATCAGCGGTGTCACGCCAAGTTGCTGGCTTTGTGTGACCGCCGTCATCACACCGATGGACAGCGGCGCGATGAAGGACGTGGCCTTGCCTGCCAGAGCGTAGAGGCCGAACGCCTCGGTCATCCGGTCCGGGTTGGCCTGCCGGACCATCATGGTGCGCGATGCGGCCTGAATGACGCCCCCCGCCGCGCCGATCAGCGCGCCAAGGATGTAGAAGGTGATGTCGGGCAGGTTCGACGTGAGATCGACGGGGAGTCCGTAGACGCTGTCGCGCGAGACGAAGACGATGGAAATCGCCACGAAGGTCAGCACGAGGATGCAGACCCGGATCACGCGTTTCGGCCCGAAACGGTCATCCGCGCGCCCGCCCGATCCATGCGAAGACCGTGCCCGAGATGATGGCGACAATCCCGAAGACGCCGGTATCGACCACCGACCATTCCAGCACGCCCGCCGCGTAGATGCCGCCGAAGACATACATGCCGTTCAGCGCATCGCGGTAGAACATCGACGAGGCGAGATAGGCGAAAAGCGAGGGGGTCTGCGGCAAGGCGCGGATGGTCGTCACCACCTCGGCCAGCGCGCGTTTCGCGGCACCGGGGGCCGCGCGGGCGGGTTTGGGATCGCGCACCCACAGAAAGAAGGGGATCATGAAGACCATGAACCAGATCGCGGTCAGGGGGCCCACGGCGCGGGTCCCTTCACGCTGGCTGGCGTCCAGCCCGAGGATCGGGTCGATCCCGATGAAGGTCTTGCCGGTCGTGGCGCTTTCGGCCAGGAGCGCCAGCATGATGATCAGCGTGACCATGCCGCCCAGATAGCCGAAGGCCCAGCCATTGCCGGACAGCCGCCCGATCTGGTCGCGCGGGCCAAGGTCGGGCAACATGGAATTGGTGAAGATCGTGGCGAACTCCATCCCGATCATGCCGATGGCGAAGAACACAAGCGTCAGGATCAGGTTGAAATCATCGGGGGCGGCCCACCACAGCCCGAAGGCCCCGACAACATACATCACCGAAAACAGCCAGATATAGCGCATCCGGTGGCCCGACGTATCGGCCAGCGCCCCCAGGAAAGGGGCCAGAACCGCGATGATGAACCCTGCCGCCCCGATGCCGAAACCCCAGGCCGATTGCGCGGCGGTGCCGTCGCCCATCAGTTCCTTGACGTAGGGTGCGAAGATGAAGGTGATGAGAAGGGTGTTGTAGGGCTGGCTGGCCCAGTCGAAGAAGAACCACCCCCAGATGCGCCGTTTTGCGGAAATCGCGGTCATACCATCCCTCCACCCGAATGCCCCTTGGCAGGAACTTTGGCCGGATAAGACAGAGATTTCATCACGGGAGCAAGTCAATCGTGGCGCGGCGGCCTGTCAGGCGGCGGGGCTGTCCTGCATCGGCGGCCAGGGGCGCAGATCCTCGGCCCCTGTCCAGGCGGCGATCCATGCGGGCATGGGGGGCGATGTCGCATCCCCGGTGATCGCGCGGGCCGCCTTTTCGGGGGGCACGATTCCGTTGCGATCCGTCAGCGCCGCGCGATAGACGATGTGATTGGCGCATTCGCCATCCGCCTTCCACATCGACTGTTCCAGATAGATGAACCGCGCATCCCAGCACAGCGCGCGGGACCGCATCTCGACCACCTCGAACATGCGGATGCGGCGGCGATAGCGCACGCAGGCCCCGGCCATGGTCATGCCCCAGCCGTTGCGTTTCATCGCCCCGATCAGCCCCGCGCGCTTCGCCAGCGGCAGCCGCCCCAGATCATAGAGCGTGAGGGTGCGGCCGTTGTTCAGCTCCATCCACAGGTCGATGTCCCAGGGCAGGCACATGTGGCGCGAGACATGCGTGCCGGTCAGCGGCAGTGCGGGTGCGCGGCGAAAGCGGATGAATTCGGTGACAAGGCGGATGACGGGATACATGGAAACCCTCCTGACGGTGCGCGCCTTGTCCGGCGGCGGCAGGGCCGCGTCAACCGCTACGTCGCGGCAGAGACGCCCCGGACCTTGCCACCGCCGCGCGGCGCGCTTACTTGTGGGCAGCCCAACAAAGGACCGAGACGGATGATTGCGCTTTACCAGACCCTTGCCCTGATCCTGGATGTGGTCTTCTTCATCATGCTGGCCCATATCATCATGAGCTGGCTGATCAATTTTCAGGTGCTGAACCTGAACCAGCAGTTCGTCTATCAGATCTGGACCGGGCTGAACCGCGTGCTGGAGCCGGTCTATACCCCGATCCGGCGGGTGCTGCCCGATACCAGCCCGCTGGATCTGGCACCGCTGGTGGCCTTTATCGCGGTCATTTCGCTGCGCGATTTCATCCTGCCCGCGATCCTGCTGGGCTAAGCCCGTCTTTCTGCCCTGTCGGCGTCCATCGCCCTCTTGCCCAACAACCCATGGTGTGGGATTAGTCGGGAAAGAGCAGATATAGACAGACCGACAGGGGGTCCCATGCAAAGCGCCGTCCCGCTGCTGCGCGATATCTTCGGATTCGACGCCTTCCGCCCGGGACAGGCCGAGATCGTGGAAGCCGTGTCCGAGGGGCGCAACGTGCTGGCGATCATGCCCACGGGCGGCGGCAAATCCCTGTGTTTCCAACTGCCCGCGCTGATGCGCGACGGGGTCACGGTCGTGATCTCGCCGCTGATCGCGCTGATGCGCGACCAGGTGCGCGCCCTGCGCGAGGCCGGGGTCGAGGCGGGGGCGCTGACATCCGGCAACACGCCCGAGGAAACCGATGCCGTCTGGCTGGCGCTGGAGGAAGAGCGCCTCAAGCTTCTGTATATCGCGCCGGAACGGCTGGCGGCGCATTCGTCCTTCGGGATGCTGCAGCGCGCGGGCGTCAGCCTGATCGCGGTGGACGAGGCGCATTGCGTCAGCCAATGGGGCCATGATTTCCGCCCCGATTACCTGCGCATCGGGGAATTGCGCCGCGCGCTGGATGTGCCGCTGGCGGCCTTCACCGCGACGGCGGATGCCGAAACCCAGGACGAGATCGTCACGCGCCTGTTCGACGGGCAGGCCCCGCGCAAGCTTCCTGCGCGGCTTTGACCGCCCAACATCCATCTGGCCTTTGCCGCCAAGGACAATCCGCGCCAGCAGATCCTGTCCTTCGCCGCCGCGCGCAAGGGGCAGTCGGGCATCGTCTATTGCGGCACCCGCGCCAAGACCGAAACGCTGGCGCAGGCCCTGCGCGAGGATGGGCATACCGCCTGCCATTATCACGGCGGGATGGAGGCCGAGGACCGGCGCATCGTCGAGACGCCGGTTCCAGCAGCGAGGACGGTCTGATCGTCGTGGCGACGGTCGCCTTCGGCATGGGGATCGACAAGCCCGATATCCGCTGGGTCGCCCATGCCGACCTGCCCAAGTCGATCGAGGCCTATTATCAGGAAATCGGCCGCGCGGGCCGCGATGGCGCGCCCGCCGAGACGCTGACGCTGTTTGGGCCCGACGACATCCGCCTGCGCCGCACCCAGATCGACGAAGGCCTGGCCCCGCCGGAACGGCGCATGGCCGATCATGCACGGCTGAACGCGCTGCTGGGTCTGGCCGAGGCGCTGGAATGCCGCCGCCAGACCTTGCTGGGCTATTTCGGCGAGACGACCGGAGCCTTGCGGCAATTGCGACCTGTGCGACAGCGCCGGCCGAGGTCTTCGACGGCACGACGGCCGTGCGCAAGGCGCTGTCGGCGATCCTGCGCACCGACGAATGGTTCGGCGCGGGGCATCTGATCGACATCCTGACCGGCAACACGACCGACAAGGTGCGCGAGCGCGGCCATGACGCGCTGCCCACCTTCGGGGTGGGCAAGGATTATTCGACAGCCGCAGTGGCAGGCGATTTTCCGGCAGATGATGGGGCATGACCTGATCCGCCCCGATCCCGAACGCCACGGCGCGCTGCGCATGACCGACGCCGCGCGGCCGATCCTGCGGGACGAGGCGTCGATCACCCTGCGCCGCGACACGATGGCCAAGCCGCGACCGCCGCCCGGCGGTGAAAACGCTGGTCTCGGACGAGGATGCGCCGCTGCTGTCCGCGCTCAAGGCCAAGCGGCGCGCCTGGCCGAGGCGGCGCGCGTGCCCGGCCTATGTGATCTTTACCGACAAGACCCTGATCGAGATGGCCGAGACCCGGCCCGCCACGCTGGACGCGATGGCGCGGATCGGCGGCGTGGGGGCCAAGAAGCTGGAAAGCTATGGCGCGACCTTTCTTGAGGTGATCACCGGCGCGGTGCGAGCAGATGCACCCGGCGCGTCGCAAGCTGGCGGGCCGCGACGCGGGCACGCTCTACGACCGGCTGCTGGCCGTGCAGGCCGATCTGGCGCGCGGCGACGGACGGGGTGGACAAGCCGCTGAGCTGTTCCGCCGCCTTGCTGGCCAAGGTCGCGCAGATGCGCCCGCGCGATGCGCGCGAGATGGAGCGCCTGCTGGGCGACAAGCGCGCGGAACGTTTCGGACCCGCCTTTCTGGACGTGCTGCGCGATGCGGGCTAGATCACCCGCAAGACTGCAGAAAAGGGGAAAACCATGCTGATCATCGTCTCGCCCGCCAAGAAGCTGGACATGACCGAGGTTGCGGAGCTGACCCCGACCCGTCCCGATTTTGCGGCCGATGCGGACAGGCTGGCCAAGGTGGCGCGCGACCTGACGGTCAAGGATCTGCAAAAGCTGATGGGCATCAGCGAAAGTCTGGCCAAGCTGAACGCCGAGCGTTTCCGCGACTTCGGCACGATGGAGGAAAAACCCGCCGCACTGGCCTTTGCCGGGGACACCTATCAGGGGCTTGAGGCCGGATCGCTGGATGCGGATGAGATGGCTTTCGCGCAGGATCATCTGCGCATCCTGTCGGGGCTTTACGGTGTGCTGCGCCCGCTGGATGCGATCCAGCCCTACCGGCTGGAAATGGGCAGCCGGTTGAAAACACCGCGCGGGGCGTCGCTTTACGCGTATTGGGGCGACCGGATCGCGCAGGCGCTGAACGCGCAGGCCGAGGTGCTGGGGACCGACACGCTGGTGAATTGCGCCAGCCAGGAATATTTCGGCGCGGTGGACCTGTCCGCGCTGAAGCCGCGCGTCATCACGCCGTGTTTCTTGAAGAAAAGAACGGCGAGGCCAAGATCGTCAGCTTCTATGCCAAGAAGGCGCGCGGCGCGATGGCGCGGTTCATCATCCAGCGCCGCCTGACCAGCCCCGATGGCCTGCGCGATTTCGACAGCGGCGGCTATGCCTTCCGCCCGGAGCTGAGCGAGGGAGACCGCTGGGTGTTCCTGCGCGATGCGGTGGCGGCGGAAAAGGCCGCCTGAGGATCACGCTCCCGCAGGGCTATGCTGCTGCGCGCGGCCGTGATCGTGGTCGGCGGATCGAGCGGAGACAGCGCCGCGCCGGGGCAATGCGCGAGGATCCGGGCGACGAGATCCGCCTTGCGCAGCGGCTTGGACAGGTAGTCGTCCAGCCCGGCGGCCAATATCCCCTCGCGGTCGCCCTCCATGGCGTGGGCGGTCATGGCGATGACGGGCAGATGCGGACGTCCCTGAGCGGTCTGCGCGGCACGCAGGCGACGGGTCGCTTCCTTGCCGTCCATCTCGGGCATGGAGATATCCATGAAGACCAGATCGGGCCAATCCGCGCCGCAGGCGGCCACCGCCTCGGCCCCGTTGGCGGCAAAGCGCAGGTCGATGTGCAGATGCTGCACCATCCGGGCAAAGACCATCCGGTTGGTCCGGTTGTCCTCTGCCGCCAGCACGCGCATCAGGCGGCTGGTGCCTTGCGTCTGCGCGATGCCGGACGGATCGTCCTGTCCGCCCCCGGACAGCAGGCTGGCCTGACGGGCAAAGGCCGCGTCAAGTGCCGCGAACAACTGCCGCCGTGCCACCGGCTTTTGCAGGATCGCATCCAGATGCACATGCGCCGGGTCCTGTTGGGCGAAACCTGAATTGGCGGTCAGAAGCAGGATCGGCATGGTCGCGCCCGTGGCGCGCACCGCCTCGGCCAGTTCGAGGCCGTCCATCCCCGGCATGACATGTTCGGACAGGATCAGATCGACCCCCTGATCAAGCCGCGCCAGAGCGGCGGCGGCTGTTTCGCATTGCAGGACACGGTGGCCCATCGCCTGCATCTGCCGGGCCAGAACCGCGCGGTTGGCCGCGACCGGGTCCACGACAAGGATGTGGCGCGGCACCCCGGCCGGACCGACCGCGCGGACAGCGGGATCGCCCTCGGCGCTGTCCATGACCGGAAGGTCCAGCGCGAAACCGAAGACGCTGCCGCGCCCCGGTTCGGATTCCACCCAGATGCGCCCGCCCATCAGCGCGATCAGCTTCTGCGTGATGGCAAGGCCCAGCCCCGTGCCCTCGAACCGGCGGTTATGCGCATCCTCGACCTGATTGAACTCACCGAACACATGATCGACCTTGTCTGCGGCGATGCCGATCCCGGTATCCTCGACCGTGACATGCACCTGCCCCTGCGCGCTGCCCTGCGCCTGGATGCCGACCACCCGGACAAGGACATGGCCCGTCGGCGTGAACTTGACCGCGTTGCCGATCAGGTTCGTGAGCACCTGCCGGATGCGCCCCGGATCGCCCATGAACATGGTGGGCAGGAACAGGTCGTAATCCACCAGCAGTTCCAGCCCCTTCTGCCGCGCGCCGGGTTGCAGCAGCAGGATCACCTCGTGGATGGCGCGTTCCAGATCGAAGGGTTCGGGATGCAGGGTCAGCCGCTCTGCCTCGATCTTGGAGTAGTCCAGCACATCGTTGATGATGACCAGCAGCGCCTCGCCCGAACTGCGGATCGTGTCGACATAGAGGCGCTGTTCCTCGGACAGGGCGGAGTCGCCCAGCAGATTCGGCCATGCCGACCACGCCGTTCATCGGTGTGCGGATTTCATGGCTCATGTTCGCCAGAAAGGCCGATTTCGCCCGGCTCGCGGCCTCGGCCTTTTCGCGGGCCTGTTTCAGCTCTTTCTGATAGCGGACGGTTTCGGTGATGTTCAGGGCAAGACTGACCACATCGCCGCCCTTGCCGCGCTGGTCGATCAGCTTGATATAGGCGTTGTTCCACAGCCGGATCACCGTGGGTTCGGGCGACGGCGCCTCCCACCGGCGCTGCATCATGGCGCGCCATTCCGTGGGGTGCTGGGTGCCGATGTTGACGATCCCCTCCTCGGTCAGAAGTTGCAGCAGGCGGGGATAGGTGATGCCCGGCCCCACCTCCTCCAACCCTTCGAACACGGACAGATAGGCGTTGTTGGCCGCGATCATGCGGTCATCCAGATCGAAGAAGGCAAAGCCGTCCTGAATCGTCTCGATCGAGTGCCAGAGGCGACGTTCCGCGATCTCGACCTTCTGATGGGCCGCGCTCAGGTCGGATTTGACACGCCTGTTCTCATCCTCGATCGTCTGGACCTGCGCGCGGGTTTCGTGAATTTCGTCCGAAAGGGCCTTGGCATGGCGGCCCAGCTTGCGGTTGGCGGCGAAGAGCTCGGCCTGCTTGAGTTCCAGCAGACGTTCCGCGGCCAGCCGGGCACGGCGTTCATCGGCCAGTTTGTTGGCAAGGCTCATGCCTGTCCTTTCAAGGGTCCATGCAACGGGGGATCGGCGTCACGCCAGCTTCGGGCAGCAAGATGAATTCGAGGTAAACGCAAGCGAGCCGCGAACAGGAATCCTTGCGTGCAAAACGACCGCCATGTCACCATGCCCCCAAGATCAGGAGGATCCGCCATGCCCCGTTCCATCGCCGCCCGCAGCCTTGCCCTTGTCCTTGCCCTCGGCCTTGCCGGCCCGGCCATGTCACAGGGTGCCGCACAGCAGACCGTGCCCGAGCGCCGGATCGTGGTGACACAGGACATGGATTTTCCGGGCGGCGATCTGCAACCGCTGTTCGATACCACGCTCGAGGCCTGCCGGACCGTCTGTCTGGCGGATGACAGTTGCGCGGCCTTCACCTTCAACAGCCGTTCGAACGCCTGTTTCCCGAAAACCGCCGTGCTGGGGCGCAGCCCCTATGCGGGTGCCCTGTCGGCGGAGGTGGTGGCGACGGCCCCCGGCGTGCTGCGATCCGCGGCCAGCCGCGCAGCGGATCTGGACTGGCTGGACCGCCCGACGCTGGAGCAGGCGCGCGCCCTTGCGCTGGAGATCGGGACGCTGCATCCGGCGGGCGGTTTCGATCTGGACACGATCCTGCAAGCCGCGCTGGAGCGCGCCAATGCGAATGATCCGGCCAATGCCGCCTATTGGATGGGGGCGGCGGTGTCGCTGCTGGATCGCAGCGATCTGTGGGTGGAATATGCGCGCCTGACCGCGCGCGTGCGGTCGCAGGCCTATGATCAGACCGTGCGACTGCGGGAACGCGCGGTCAGCGCCGCCGTGAACGGCTATCTGCGGGCGGAAAACGCGGCCCAGCAGGTCAGTGCGCTGGAGGTTCTGGCGCAGGCGCTGGAGACTGCCGAGCGGGGGCGCGACATGATCCCGGCGCTGCGACTGGCGCAAGCCATCGCACCGCGCGCCGATCTGGAGCGCGCGCTGGAAGAGGCGGTGGGCAAATACGGCTTCCGCGTCATCGGCAATGCGGTCGAGAGCGACAGCGCCGCGCCGCGCCTGTGCACGCAATTCTCGGAACCGCTGATCAAGGCGGGGCAGGATTACACGCCCTTCGTCAACCTGCCCGATGCCACGCTGTCGGTCAGCGCCCAGGACAACCAGCTTTGCGTGGACGGTGTCCGGCACGGCGAACGCTACCGGATCGTGCTGCGCGCGGGTCTGCCTGCCGCCAGTGGCGAGGCGCTTTTGCGCGATGTCGAACAGGTGCTTTACGTGCGCGACCGCAGCCCCGCCATCGTGTTTCCGGGGCGCGCCTATGTCCTGCCGCGCAGTGCGGACGCGGCGGTGCCGGTGCAGACGGTGAACCTTGACCGGATCGACCTGACCCTGCGCCGCGTCAGCGACCGCAACCTGATCCGCGCCATGCAGGAGAATTACTTCGGCAGCACCCTGCCCGAATGGCAGGCCCGCGGCTTTGCCGCCGAGATCGCCACCGAGGTCTGGACCGGCACGGGCGACACGGGCAACACGCTGAACCGCGACATGACCACCCGCCTGCCCTTGGGCGAGGTTCTGGCGGATCAGCCTGCGGGGATCTATGCGCTGACCGCCCATGTGCCGGGCGCCGATGTCTATGCCGATCCGGGGGCGACGCAATGGTTCGTCCTGTCGGATCTGGGCCTGTCCACCATGCTGGGCACCGACGGGCTGCATGTGACGGTGCGCCGCCTGTCGGATGCCAGCGCGCTGGACGGGGCGGAGGTCGCATTGCTGAGCCGCGCCAATGCGGAGATTGCGACGGGCGTGACCGATGCGCAGGGCTATCTGCGGTTCGAGGCGGGGCTGACGCGCGGCACCGGGTCTGCCGCGCCCGCGATGGTGGTGGTGCGCGACGGCCAAGGGACCGAGGCCGAGGATATCGCCTTCCTGTCGCTGACCGATCCGGCCTTTGACCTGTCGGATCGCGGTGTGGAGGGGCGTCCGCCCAGCCCGCCGATCGACGTGTTTCTGGCCACCGATCGTGGCGCCTATCGCGCGGGCGAGGTGATCCATGCCACTGCGCTGGCCCGTGACGACCGCGCCGCCGCCATTTCCGGCCTGCCGGTGACCGCCATCCTGACGCGGCCTGACGGGGTGGAATACGCCCGCAGCCTGTCCACCGATGATGTGGCGGGCGGGCATGTCTTTGCCCTGCCCCTTGGCGATGCCGTGCCGCGCGGCACATGGCGGCTGGAGATCAAGGCCGATGTGGACGCCGCGCCGCTGGCCAGCCGCACCGTTCTGGTCGAGGATTTCCTGCCCGAACGGATCGACTTCGACCTGAGCCTGCCGGATGGGGCCTTGCGCGCCGGGGATACGCCGCCGCTGACGGTCGCGGCGCGCTACCTGTTCGGGGCGCCCGGTGCCGGTCTGGCGGTCGAGGGCGAGGTGCTGCTGCGCGGCACCGACCGGCTCGAGGGCTTTCCGCTCTATCGCTTCGGCCGCCATGACGAACCCGTCAGCCCGCGCAGCCGCGCGCTTGAGGCCGCGCGCACCGATGATGCGGGGCGTGTGACCCTGCCCCTGACCCTGCCCGATGTGCAGGCTGCTGGCAGCCCGCTGGAGGCGCGGGTCACCCTGCGTGTCAGCGAAGGGTCGAACCGCCCGGTCGAGCGGGAGATCACCCGCGCCCTGACACCCGAGACGCCGATGATCGGCATCCGGCCCCTGTTCGACGGCACATTGGCCGAAGGGACCGAGGCCGGTTTCCGCATCATCGGGCTGTCGCCCGATCTGACGCCCGCGCCCCTGCCTGTCCGCTGGACGGTGAACCGGGTCGAGACACGCTATCAATGGTATCAGCAATTCGGCGAATGGCAGTGGGAACCGATCACCACGCGCACCCGCATCGCCACCGCCGAGGCGGTGCTGGGGGCTGATCCGCTGGAGGTCTCGGTGCCGGTGAACTGGGGGCGGCACGAGCTGATCGTCGAGACGCGGGACGGGGACTATGCCGCCTCCTCCGTGGGTTTCGACGCGGGCTGGTATGCGCCCGCCGATACCGCCACCACGCCGGATCTGCTGGACCTGTCGCTGGACAAGCCCGCCTATCGCAGCGGCGAGACCGCCATGCTGCGGATCGTGCCGCGCCATGCGGGGATCGCCAGCATCGCGGTCATGTCGAACCGGCTGATCTCGATGCAGACGGTCGCGGTGCGCCGAGGGCGAGACGCTGATCCCGCTGACCGTCACCGATGACTGGGGCGCGGGGGCCTATGTGACCGCCACGGTGATCCGGCCCATGGATGTGGCCGCAGGGCAGATGCCCGCGCGCGCGCTGGGTCTGGCCCATGCCGGTGTCGATCCCGGCGCGCGGCAACTGGCGGTCAGCATCGACGCGCCGGAGGCCGCCGATCCGCGCGGCCCGCTGGAGGTTGCCGTCGCGGTGGAGGGTATCGCGGCAGGCGAGGTGGCGCATGTCACGCTGGCGGCGGTCGATCTGGGCATCCTGAACCTGACCGGATTTCAAAGCCCTGATCCGTCGGCCCATTACTTCGGCCAGCGCCGTCTGGGGATGGAGTTGCGCGATGTCTATGGCCGGTTGATCGACAGCCTGAACGGCGCGATGGGGCAGGTGCGCTCCGGCGGGGACGCGGGCAGCCAGATGCGCCTGCAATCGCCGCCGCCGACCGAGGAATTGCTGGCCTTTTTCAGCGGTCCCGTGACCGTGGGCGCGGATGGGCGCGCGGTGATCGGCTTCGATCTGCCCGCCTTCAACGGCACCGTGCGGCTGATGGCGATCGCCTGGTCGCCCGGTGCCGTGGGACAGGCCGAGGCCGATGTGCTGGTGCGCGATCCGGTGGTTGTCAGCGCCAGCCTGCCCCGGTTCATGGCCCCCGGCGATGAGAGCCGCCTGCTTCTGGACCTGACCCATACAAGCGGCCCTGCCGGGCGGATGGGGCTGGATGTGACCGCGGATGGCGTGGCGCTGGCGGGGGCTGTCCCTTCCGGCGTGACGCTGGCCGAGGGAGAGGCGCAGCGGCTTGTCATCCCGCTGCGCGCCGATGCGACCGGCGATCATGTGATCCGCGTGGCCCTGACCACGCCGGACGGCAGGCAGTTGGTCAAGACCCTGACCCTGCCCGTGCGCGCCAACGATCCCGAAGTCTCCACCAACCGCGCGGCTGGTGCTTGACCCCGGCGCGGGGCTGGATCTGTCCCCGGCCCTGTTCGACGGGCTGCGCGCAGGCACCGGGTCGCTGACGCTGGCGGCGGGGCCGCTGGCGCGGCTGAACGCGCCTGCCTTGCTGGCGATGCTGGACCGCTATCCCTATGGCTGCACCGAACAGGTGGCCAGCCAGACGCTGCCGCTCTTGGCGATGCAGGACATGGTCAGTGCGCTGGGGCTGGGCGACCCCGAGGCCATCCGCAGCCGCATCGGCCAGGGCCTTGACCGCATCCTGACGCGGCAGGCGGGCAATGGCAGTTTCGGGCTGTGGCAGGCCGGATCGGGGGATTTCTGGCTGGATGCCTATGTCACCGACCTGTTGTCGCGGGCGCGGGCAGCAGGTCATGATGTGCCCGAACAGGCATTCCGGCAGGCGCTGGACAACCTGCGCAACCGCATCAACTTTGCCCCCGATTTCGACAATGGTGGCGAGGATCTGGCCTATGCGCTGATGGTTCTGGCGCGGGAGGGTGCCGCCAATATGGGCGATCTGCGCTACTACGCCGATCAGAAGGCCGAGGCGCTGGCCACGCCTTTGGCGGCGGCGCAACTGGGCGCGGCGCTGGCGCTTTATGGCGACCAGACGCGGGCGGATCGCTTGTTCGCCCGCGCGGCGCGGATGATCGAAGGGTTCGGGGCGACCGAAACGCCGGTCTGGCGCGCCGATTACGGCACGCGGCTGCGCGACACCGCAGGCGTTCTGGCGCTGGCGGTCGAGGCGCAAAGTGCGGCGGTGGATACAGCCGCGCTGGCGCAGCGGATCGGGGCCGCGAGCCGGGCCTTTTCCACGCAGGAAGCGTCATGGTCGCTGCTGGCGGCCCACGCCCTGAGCCGTGATGCCAGCGTGGCGGGGCTTGAGGTGAACGGCCTGCCCGTGGCCGGCCCGGTGCTGCGCACCACGGCCAGCGATCTGACGCTGGCCCCGGTGTCCTTGCGCAATGCCTCCGCCGCACCGATGGAGGTGACGCTGACCAGTTTTGGCGTCCCTGAAGGCGCGACGGAGGCGAGCGGCTATGGCTACCGGATCGCGCGGGCCTATTACGATCTGGAGGGTGTTGCCCTGTCGCCGGATCAGGTGACCGTCGGCACCCGTATGGTTACGGTGCTGACCATCACGCCCGCCGATGACAGCGGGGCGCGGCTGATGGTGAACGATCCCCTGCCCGCCGGGTTCGAGATCGACAACCCCAACCTGCTGAACGCGGGCGATATCGCCGCTCTGGATTGGCTCGATCCGGCCTATGCGGAACAGGCCGAATTCCGCGCCGACCGTTTTCTGGCGGCCGTGGACTGGCAGTCGGACCAGCCCTTCACGCTGGCCTATATCGTGCGCGCCATCTCGCCCGGTGTGTTCCACCATCCGGCGGCGCTGGTCGAGGACATGTACCGGCCTGAATACCGCGCAACGACGGCATCCGGTCGCGTCACGGTTGTCGAGTGACAGGGCGCTGGCCCCATCGGTTTGTCTTTGCGCTGGCCGCGCTGCTGTTCCTTGGGGCGGCGGCGCGGGATGCGGGGGATCAGTGGATTGACGCCACGGTGCTGCCCGCGACCCTGCCCGCGACATCCGTCGAGGTGCGCGACAGGAACGGTGCCTTGCTGCGGGCCTATACGGTGGCCGATGGGCGCTGGCGGCTGGCGGTGCAGTCAGGTCAGGTGGATGCCGGTTTCATCGCCATGCTGCTGGCCTATGAGGACCAGCGGTTTCACAGCCATGCGGGCGTGGACCCGCTCGCCCTGCTGCGGGCTGCGGGACAGGCGCTCTGGCAGGGGCGGATCGTGTCGGGCGGATCGACACTGACGATGCAGGTCGCGCGTCTGCTGGAGGAGAGCGGCACCGGCGCATGGACCGGCAAACTGCGCCAGATGCGCGTGGCGCTGGCGCTGGAACGGCGGCTGAGCAAGGATCAGATCCTTGGCCTCTACCTGACGCTGGCCCCTTACGGCGGCAATATCGAAGGGCTGCGCGCGGCGACGCTGGCGTGGTTCGGCAAGGAACCGGCGCGCCTGACACCCGCGCAGGCGGCACTTCTGGTGGCCTTGCCGCAATCGCCCGTGGCGCGCCGCCCGGACCGCGCGCCCGAGGCCGCGCGGGTTGCGCGCGACCGGGTTCTGGCGCGTCTGGCCCGGCAGGGGGTGATCAGCGCGGAGGCCGCGCAAGCGGCGACAAGCGAGCCTGTGCCCGTCGCGCGCATCGCCTTTCCAGCCATGGCACCGCATCTGGCGGATCGGGCGCGGGCGATGGACCCGACAGCCGTGCGGCACGACGTGACGCTGGATGCCGCCTTGCAGGGCAAGCTGGAAACCCTGGCCAGCGACGCCCTGCGCGGGCTGGGCGCGCGGCTGTCCATCGCGATACTGGTTGCGGATCACCGGACGGGCGCGGTTCTGGCCTCGGTCGGGTCGGCCGGTCTGGCCGAAGACACCCGGCAGGGGTTCGTGGATATGACCACGGCCCTGCGCTCACCCGGATCGACGCTGAAACCGCTGGTCTATGCGCTGGCCTTCGACCGGGGATTGGCGCATCCCGACACGCTGATCGACGACCGCCCGGTCGCCTTTGGCAGCTATGCCCCGCAGAATTTCGACGGGCTCTTCCGGGGCGAGGTGCGGGTGGCCGAGGCCCTGCGCCTGTCGCTGAATATCCCCGTGGTCCGGCTGGCCGAGGCGATCGGCCCCGCCAACCTGATGGCCGCGCTGCACCGCGCCGGGGTGGACACGGCCTTGCCCGGCGGGCAGGCGGGGCTGGCCGTGGCTTTGGGCGGTGTTGGTGTCAGCCTGGAAGGGCTGGTGCAGCTTTACGCCGGTCTGGCCCATGGCGGGCAGGCCGTGCCGCTGCATTGGACCGGTCCAACAGAGGGCGCGCCGGAACGGATCGTGAGCCGCAGCGCGGCATGGCAGGTGGGGCATATCATGGCGGGGATGACACCGCCGCCGGGGGCCGGGCAGATGCGGCTGGCCTACAAGACCGGCACGTCCTATGGGCACCGCGATGCCTGGGCTGTGGGCTTTGACGGGGCGCATGTGGTGGGCGTCTGGATCGGGCGACCGGACGGGACGCCGGTGCCCGGGGCCTTTGGCGGGGATCTGGCCGCGCCCGTGCTGTTTCAGGCGTTCCAGCGGGTGAAACCGCAGGCCGACCCTTTGCCACCGCCCCCGCCCGAGACGCTGATCGCACCGAATGCCAGCCTGCCCTTGCCGTTGCAGCGTTTCGGCACGCGCGGTGCCGTGCCTGTGGATGCGCCGCGTCTGGCCTTTCCGCCGGACGGGGCGCACCTGCCGCTGGCGGGACAGGCCCTGACCGTGAAACTGCGTGATGGAGTGCCGCCCTTCACATGGCTGGCCGATGGCGCGCCGCTGGTCGTGGGCACGCATCGGCGCGAGGCGGCGCTGGAGGGTTTGGGCAAGGGTCATGTGACCCTGTCGGTGATCGACGCGGCGGGCCGCGCCGACCGGGTGCGGGTGGTGCTGGAGTAACCCTGTGGGGTTACCCCTGCAGGTTACATACGCTCGATCGCCAGCGCGATGCCCTGACCGCCGCCGATGCACATGGTGATCAGCGCGCGCTTGCCGCCGATGCGCTCCAGCTCGGCCATGGCCTTGATCACGAGGATCGCACCCGTGGCACCGACCGGATGGCCCAGCGCGATGGCACCGCCATTGGGGTTGACGATGGCGGGGTCCAGCCCCAGGCCACGGTTCACCGCCACGGCCTGCGCGGCAAACGCCTCGTTGCTTTCGACCACGTCGAAATCGCTGGCCTTCAGCCCGGTGCGCGCCAGAAGCGCCTCGACCGCGGGAACGGGGCCGATGCCCATCACCTCGGGGCGGACACCGGCATGGGCATAGCCCAGCACGCGGGCGCGGGGTTTGAGGCCCGCTTTTTCCGCCGCATCCGCGCGCGCCAGAACCATGGCGGCGGCACCGTCATTGATGCCCGATGCGTTGCCTGCGGTGACCGAGCCGTCCTTTTTGAACACCGCCTTCAACCCGGCCAGCGCCTCGAGGCTGGTGGCCTTGGGATGCTCGTCCGTGTCAAAAGCCACGGCCTGCCGTTTGACCATCACTTCGACGGGCACGATCTGATCCTTGAAACGCCCCTCGGCGATGGCGCGGGCCGCGCGGACCTGGCTTTCCATGGCGAAGGCGTCCTGATCTTCGCGGGTGACGTGATGCTCACCCGCCACGTTTTCCGCCGTGACGCCCATGTGGCCCGATCCGAAGGGGCAGTTCAGCGTGCCCAGCAGCATGTCCAGCGTGCGGATGTCGCCCATCTTGGCGCCCCAGCGCTGATCCGGCACGATATAGGGCGCGCGGCTCATGCTTTCGGCGCCACCGGCCAGACCGAATTGCGCGTCCCCCAGCATCAGCGACTGGATCACCGAGACCACGGCCTGCGCGCCCGATCCGCAGAGGCGGTTCACGTTCATCGCGGGCACCGAATCCGGGATGCCTGCCTTCATGGCGGCGACGCGGGACAGATACATGTCCTTGGGTTCGGTGTTGATCACATTGCCGAAGACCACATGGCCGATCTGCGCGCCCTCGACGCCAGAGCGGGCCAGCGCTTCACGCGCGACGATGGCACCCAGTTCGGTGGGCGGCACGGCGGCCAGCGCCCCGCCGAATGTGCCGATGGCGGTGCGTGCGCCGTCGAGAATGACGATATCGGTCATGGGAATCCCCTCGCTTTCTGAATTTGATCGCTCGTTTGGTGGTCCCCGGATGCCGCAAAGTCAAGTCATCCGGGGACGGGAACGTTCCGTCACGGGACCAGCGGATGGCGACCGTTGGGTTCGAGTGTCCAGACGCGGGAGCCCTCGAAGACGGCCACGGTGAGCGGGCGGCCATAGCCCGCGCCACTGTCGAGATTGACGCGATTGCCGTAATGGGCCGGCGCGTCCAGCGCGGTATGGCCATGCACGACCAGCCAGGGATGCGGGTCCGTATAGTCAAGGAATGGACCGCGGATCCACAGAAGGTCATCCTCGGTCTGATCGGCAAGCGGCACGCCGGGCGCGATGCCTGCATGGACGAACAGCTTGTCATCGCGCCTGTGATGAACCGGCATGGATTGCAGAAACGCCAGATGCGCGGGGGGCACGGCGGCGCGGGCCTCCTGCCAGATTTGCGCAGGATCGCGGTCGGCATCCACCGTCACCCCGTAGGAGGCCAGCGTGATCTGCCCGCCCAGACGCGGATTGAGCCAGTCCACCTTGGACACCACGCGCGGATCCTCGATCCGGCCATCCTCGAGATAGCGCTGGAACATCCGGTCGTGATTACCCTTGAGGACGGTCCAGTCACGCCCTGCGGCCTGTCCCTGCATCAGCGTTTCGATCACCGCGCGGCTGTCCGGGCCCCGGTCCACCAGATCGCCAAGGCTGATGAGCGGCGCATCCGCCCCGCCATCGGCGGCGATACGCTCCAGCGCGGTCTCGAGCATGGCCATCTCGCCGTGGATATCGCCGAGCACGTAGAGCGGTCCGGTCATCGTTTCGCCTTTCACCAGGGTCTTGCGCCCAGCCTTACCCGATCTGGCAAAGGGCCGGAAGGCACCGCGCTTTGCAGAAGGGCCGGTTTGAGGCATGATGATCGGGTGACCCGCCGCAGGAGACGGGCACCCGTAATCAGTTCCTGGAAACAATTTGGATACGGTCCTGCGCCCTGTTTGGTGAACACAGCGCAGCCCGCATCCCCGTCGATTGCGACGGATAACGGAAAGGACAAGGATATGAGGGGAATCGCTTTCTATTTTCTCTGCGCCGCCATTCTGGCGGTTCTGATCGGCATGAGCTGGGGGATTCAGATGTCGGCCGCCGGTGATCACAAGCTGGCCGGCGCGCATGCTCATCTCAACCTGGTGGGTTGGGTCACGTTGTCGATCTTCGCCTTCTACTATCATCTGGTGCCCGGCGCGCAGGAAGGGTTGCTGCCGAAACTGCATCTGGCCTGCGCGATAGGCGGCCTGGTGCTGCTGGTGCCCGGTATCGTCATGGCGATCAGGGAGCAGGACATGATGCTGGCCAAGGCGGGATCCGTACTGACGCTGGCCTCGATGGCGCTGTTCCTGCTGGTGGTCTTGAAACAGGGCATGCAAAAGCCGCAGACAGCCTGAAACCCTGACGAAAAACGCCGCCCCCTTGGGGGCGGCGCTTGCTGTTCAAGCCGTGAACCGGGATCAGTTCACGTCAAAGACCAGCGGCTTGACCTGCTGGAACATGCCGGTGTCCTGCAGCTTTTTGCAGACCGCCTCGTTCACGGCCTCATCGACATAGAGGATGGCGATCGCCTCGCCCCCGGCGGCAGCACGGCCAAGGGTGAAGTTGGCGATGTTCACGCCCGCCTGCCCCATCGTCGTGCCCAGCGTCCCGATGATGCCCGGCACGTCCTCGTTCGTGGTATAGAGCATATGCGCCCCCACCTCGGCGTCGATGTTGATGCCCTTGATCTGGATGAAGCGCGGCTTGCCGTCGCTGAAGACCGTGCCCGCGATGGAGCGTTCGCGCTTTTCCGTGACCACGGTCACCTTGATATAGCCGTCGAAGGCGCCCGACTTGTCCTGATTGGTGGTCGAGATCTTGATGCCGCGTTCCTTGGCGATCACCGGCGCAGAGACCATGTTCACATCCGGGTTCGCCCGCTTCATGATCCCGGCCACGACGGCACAGTTCAGCGCCTCAAGGTTCATCTCCGCCACCACACCGTCATAGAGGATGTTGATCGCCTTGATCGGCTCGTCCGTCATCTGGCCGATGAAGCTGCCCAGATGGCCGGCCAGCTTGACCCAGGGGCCCATGACCTTGGCTTCTTCGGCGGTGACGGACGGCATGTTCAGCGCGTTGGTCACGGCCCCGGTCAGCAGGTAGTCCGACATCTGTTCGGCCACTTGCAGGGCGACGTTTTCCTGCGCCTCGGTGGTGGCGGCGCCCAGATGCGGGGTGCAGACCACGTTGGGCAGACCGAACAGCGGGTTCTCGGTCGCGGGTTCCTCGGCGAAGACGTCGAAGGCCGCGCCCGCCACATGGCCGGATTTCAGCAGATCGGCCAGCGCCTGCTTCGTCCACCAGACCGCCGCGCGCGCAGTTGATGATGCGCACGCCTTTCTTGGTCTTTTCAAGGTTCTCGCGGCTGAGGATGTTGCGGGTCTCATCGGTCAGCGGCACATGCAGCGTGATGAAATCGGCGCGGCGCAGCAGCTCGTCCAGCTCGACCTTTTCCACATGCATCTTGCGCGGCTTTTTCGTCCGACAGGAAGGGATCATAGGCGATGACCTTCATGTGCAGACCGCGCGCGCGGTCGCAGACGATGCCGCCGATATTGCCCGCGCCGATCACGCCAAGGGTCTTGCCGGTCAGTTCGACCCCCATGAATTTCGACTTTTCCCATTTGCCCGCATGGGTCGAGGCGGAGGCTTCGGGGATTTGGCGCGCCACGGCGAACATCATCGCGATCGCATGTTCGGCGGTGGTGATCATGTTGCCGAAGGGCGTGTTCATGACGATCACGCCCTTCTTGCTGGCGGCGTCCTTGTCGACGTTGTCGACGCCGATCCCGGCGCGGCCCATGACCTTGAGGTTGGTCGCGGCCTCAAGCATCTTTTCGGTCACCTTGGTGGCCGAACGGATCGCCAGACCATCGTAATTGCCGATGATTTCCAGCAGCTTTTCCTTGTCCTTGCCCAGCTTGGGCTGGAAATCGACGTCGATCCCGCGGTCGCGGAAGATCTGCACGGCGGCATCGGACAGTTCGTCGGAGATGAGAACTTTGGGGGCCATGTCAGTGGTCCTTTGATGTGAATGAAAGGGGGCGGGGCGCGCCATGCGGCGCGCACCCTTGCAACGTGGGATCAGGGGATCAGGCCGCTTGCGCCTGGGCTGCGATCTCGGCCTCGAAGGCCCATTCCAGCCAGGGCAGCACGGCCTGCACATCGGCGGTTTCCACCGTGCCGCCGCACCAGATCCGCAGACCGGCGGGCGCGTCGCGATAGGCGCCGATATCCAGGGCCACGCCTTCGGATTCCAGCCGCTTGGCCACGGCCTTGGCAAAGGCGGCACCGTCCTTGATCCGCTCATCGGTGAACTTGAGGCAGACGGAGGTGTTCGACCGCGTCGCCGGATCGACCGCCAGATTGGCGATCCAGGGACGGGTTTCGCAGAAATCCCAGATCGCGCCCGCATTGGCATCGGCCCGCGCCATCAGCCCCTTGAGGCCACCGACCGAGCGTGCCCAGTCCAGCGCGACCAGATAATCCTCGACCGCGAGCATGGAGGGGGTGTTGATCGTCTCGCCGACGAAGATGCCCTCGTTCAGCTTGCCCTTGGAGGTCAGGCGGAAGATCTTGGGCAGCGGCCATGCGGGGGTATAGCTTTCCAGCCGCGCGACAGCGCGGGGGGACAGCATCAGCATCCCGTGCGCGGCTTCGCCGCCCAGCACCTTCTGCCAGCTGAAGGTGGTCACATCCAGCTTGTCCCAGGGCAGGTCCTGCGCGAAGGCGGCCGAGGTGGCATCGCACATCGTCAGGCCCTTGCGATCCGCCGGGATCGCATCGCCATTGGGCATCCGCACGCCCGAGGTCGTGCCGTTCCAGGTGAAGCAGACGTCATGGTCATAGTTCAGCGCGGCCATGTCCACGATCTCGCCGTAGGCGGCCTCATGCACGGTGGCGTCGATCTTGAGCTGCTTGACCGCGTCGGTGACCCAGCCCGCGCCGAAGCTTTCCCATGCGACCATTTCGGCGGGGCGTTCGCCCAGCATGGTCCACATCGCCATCTCGAACGCGCCGGTGTCCGAGGCGGGCACGATCCCGATGCGGTAATCGGCGGGAATGCCCAGAATCTCGCGCGTGCCCTCGATGGCCGCTTTCAGCTTGGCTTTGCCAACGCCTGCGCGGTGGCTGCGGCCCAGAGGCGCATCCGACAGCAGATCAAGCGAGAATGTGGGGATCTTGGCACAGGGGCCAGAGGAGAACCGCGGATTTGCCGGCCGCGATGCCGGTTTCGTCGTCGTCATTGATGCTATCCTTCCAGATAAGCGCCCCCCGTTGGGGAGGGGTGTCCCACCGCCGGAGATAGAAGGGTTCGAGCGCTTTCACAACGGGGAAAATGACGCTATAGCGCCGCATCCCGCGCAATTTGCGACATCACCATCCACGATCGGAAACACGCCCATGTTCATCGCCACGGTTCTTGCCAATCCCGCGGACGCGCAATCTGGAAGGGTCCTTGCTGGACAGCCTGCGCAATGCCTGGGGTGGCGGTGACGTGGTCTGGCTTGATCCCGATGCGGCGGCAGAGTTCGCCTTGCCGGTCATCCCCGCGAACCGCTGGCAGGTCTGGGAGGATCTTCAGGGCATGGGGCTGGACCTTGTGGTGCAGCCCGCCGACGGGCGGCGCAAGCAGATGCTGCTGGCCGATATGGACAGCACGATGATCCAGCAGGAATGCATCGACGAGCTGGCCGATATGGCGGGCGTCGGCGCGCATGTGGCGGGGATCACCGCGCGCGCCATGAATGGCGAGCTGGATTTCGAAGCGGCGCTGCTGGAGCGTGTCGCCCTGCTGCGCGGGCTGGATGAGGGCGTGATCGCGCAGGTGCTGGCGCGAGCGGATCACCTTCATGCCGGGCGGGGCCGCGCTGATGGCCACGATGAAGGCCAACGGGGGCCATGCCGCGCTGGTTTCGGGCGGGTTCACGGCCTTCACCGGGCGCGTGGCCGAGGTGCTGGGCTTTGACGAGCACCGCGCCAATACCCTGCTGGTCGAGGATGGCAAGCTGGTGGGTGACGTCGCCCGCCCCATCCTTGGACGGCAGGCCAAGATCGAGGCGCTGGAGCAGATCAGCGCCCGGCTGGGGATCACCGAGGCCGATGTGATCGCCGTGGGCGACGGGGCCAATGATCTGGGCATGCTGGGCCGCGCGGGCACGGGCGTCGCCCTGCATGCCAAGCCAAGCGTGGCCGCGCAATGCGACGTGCGGATCAACCACGGCGACCTGACCGCGCTGCTGTTCATTCAGGGCTATGCGCGGGCGGATTTCACCAATTCCCTTGCCTGAACCTTGGCCAAACGTTAACCTCGCCTTAACTTTAGCTGCCGCGTTGCAACAAATCCTGGGGGGACTTGTTGACGAGGGTTCAGGGTATTGCCAACGGTCGAGTTCTTCGCCACGGGCGACGAGATAGGCACCTACAGCAGCGTGTCATCCTCGGGTAATTCCAACGGAATGCGGGTAACCTTGCAGGGCGTGCAACCGCTTGGCACGTCGACCGATGTGTTCCGCATCGTCGTCCGGCAGGTCAACAGCGGCGACGCCCTGTTCCGCAACGGGCAAATGGTCGATATCTATGCCTGGCCCGACACCAATCCGCCCTCGCCGCCGCTCTATTCCTCGCTCAATCCGCAGCATGACCAGTTTCAGGGCCGCGCCTCTTCGGCAGAGCATCAGATCTTCACCAGTGCGAGGGTCATCTTCGATCTGAACGGGATCACGCCGGGCACCATGCAATATGGCCCCGGCTTCAACCCGCCGCGCGATCAGCAACTGTCGTTCACCAGCTTCTCACCCGATCCGCCCGTCTTTCCCTGTTTTGCCGCCGGCACCCTGATCGAGGCGGAAGGGGGACCGCGACCGGCGGAAACCCTGAAAGCAGGGGGATCTGGTGCTGACCGCCGACAACGGGCTGCAACCGATCCGCTGGATCGGGCAGCGCCGCGTGTCGGGACTGGATCGTCTGGCGCCGATCCTGATCAAGGCGGGCGCTTTGGGCAATTACCGCGACCTGCTGGTATCGCCCCAGCACCGGATGCTGGTGCAGGATTGGCGCACGCAGATCTATTTCGCCGCTCCGCAGGTTCTGGTGGCGGCCAAGCATCTGGTGAACGGGAGGACCATCATCCCGGCCCCGCGACAGCAGATCACCTATGTCCACATGGCCTTTGACCGGCACGAGATCATCTTCGCCGAGGGCTGCCCCAGCGAGAGCCTGTTTCTGGCCGACGAATCCATGGCGGCGCTCGGCGCCGACACGCTGGCCGAACTGACCGAGATTTTCCCCGACCTGCGGCAGGATGCGCACCGCCCAAGGGCCGCACGCGCCTTCCTGCGCGGATGGGAAGGCGCATTGGTTGCCTGATCCCGCCCGAAGCCGGACGCGGTCAGGCGAAGGCGGCGCCGGGTCGGATCGTGCCGGTCTCGATCCCCCGACGGTTCAGGATCGGCGCGTTCAGAAAATGGCGGGTCGCGGGATGATCGGCATCCAGCACCCCAAGGCGCACAAGGATCGCGGCAATCGCACATTCCGCGCCGCGCGTGGTGCCGTCGGTGATCTTGAGCGCGACACCCAGTTTCCGCTCGGGGATGATCGCGATGAAGAACGCCTCGGCCCCGGTTTTCAGCGCCACGCGCCCATCCATCGCGCGCATCAGCATCGTGCAGGCGCGGCCTTCGCCCGCGACCAGCTCGGGATAGGCGACCATGGCCTGCACCAGGCGGGCCGCAGCCCCCTCCTGCCCCGCCGCGCCATCATGCGCCGCCGCGAAAAAGGCCATGGCGCGGGCCATGCCATGCAGGCTTGTGGCGAAGTTCGGGGCGGAACAGCCGTCGATCCCGTAGCCGGGGCTTGTCTCTCCGGTGACCTCCTCGAAGGCATCAAGGCAGGCGCGCTGGACGGGATGATCGGGGTCCACATAGTCGGCCCCGCCACCCAGATGGCGGTTCAGGGTCAGAAAGCCCGTATGCTTGCCAGAGCAGTTGTTGTGGATCTGGCAGGGCTTTTCGCCCGCCCGGATCAGCGCATCCCGCGCAGGCAGGTCGGCAGGTTCCTGCGGGCCGCAGCGGAAATCATCGTCGGTGCAGCCGATATGATCCAGCCAGCCACGGACCCGGTCCGTATGGATCGCCGCACCCTGATGGCTGGCGCAGGCCAGCGCCAGATGCTCGGGCCAGAGCCGGGCCGCATCGGCCGCCCCGCTGGTGATCAGCGGCAGGGCCTGGATCATCTTGGAGGAGGAGCGCGGCAGGACAACCGCCTGCGGGTCACCCCAGGCCTCGACGATCTGCCCGGCAGCATCGCAGATCACGGCATGGCCGTGGTGAATGCTTTCCAGAAAAGGGCCGCGCCAGATCTCGGCCATGGGAACGGGGGCAGTCATGGGATACTCCTCTCTCAACTCTGCGCGAGCAGCGGCGCGTTCTGTGCGATTTTCCGCCAACTCCTCTTTCGTCTGTGGCAGGTTTCAGGCTATTGTTGCAAGGTCGAGAAGAATATGGGCTTCGCGTGAAGGTCGAAAACGACACAGCGCGCCCATCACGAAACTGAGGCACGTACGGCTTGGAGGCTGGACATATGACATCAAGACTGGCGCGCGGATGGCTTCGCGCAGGTGTCGGGGCGGCAATGGTCCTGGCAACGACAGGCGCTTGGGCGCAGCAGACAAGCAACAATCAGGTCGCCGCCAAAACGGATTGGAGCGTCTTCGAGGATGCCGATCCCAAGGAATGCTGGGCTGTTTCCTCGCCCAAGGAAACCGTCAACACGCGCGATGGTCGCGTGGTGGCCGTGCAGCGCGGCGAGATCCTGTTGATGACCTTCTATCGCCCCGCAGCCGGGGTGAACGGTCAGGTCACCTTTACCGGCGGCTATCCCTTTGCATCGGGGTCGACCGTGAACCTGAACATCGGCGGCACCCAGTTCGAGCTGTTCACCGAAGGCGAATGGGCCTGGCCCGCCTCGGCCGAGGATGATTCCCGGATCATCACGGCCCTGAAGGGCGGATCGTCCGCCATTCTGACCGCCCGGTCCAGCCGGGGGACGGTGACCAAGGACACGTTCTCGCTTCTGGGTTATACCGCCGCCACGGACGAGGCCGCGCGCCGCTGTCAGTGACGCGGGCCGCAGCGCAGTGACGGGCAGCCCCTGCGGGCTGCCCTTTGTCGTTTCAAACTTGCCTTTGGATTCGCGCGCGAATCCTGTATGTGCCCTGCTTGTTTCCAAGGATGGATAGCCCGATGACCGCCACCGCCCCGATCACCCAGGATGTGATGACCATTCCGCGCAAGCTGCCGGACGGGCCCGTCAATCTTGTCGGCTTGACCCGTGACGGGATGCGCGCGGCCTTGATCGCCCATGGCACGCCGGAAAAGCAGGCCAAGATGCGCGTGGGCCAGATCTGGCAGTGGATCTACCAGAAGGGCGTGCGCGATTTCGAGCAGATGACCAATCTGGCGAAACCCTACCGCGCCGAACTGGCGCAGCATTTCTGCATCGAAGTGCCGGAGGTCGTGACGCGGCAGGTGTCCGAGGACGGAACGCGGAAATATCTGGTCCGCATCAATGGCGGGCATGAGGTCGAGGTCGTCTATATCCCCGAGGAAGGGCGCGGCACCTTGTGCATCTCGTCCCAGGTGGGCTGCACGCTGACCTGTTCCTTCTGCCACACGGGCACGCAGAAACTGGTGCGCAACCTGACCGCCGCCGAGATCATCGGACAGGTGATGGTCGCGCGCGACGATCTGGGCGAATGGCCCGCACCGGGGCGCAACCCCAAGGACGAGACGCGTCTGCTGTCCAATATCGTGCTGATGGGCATGGGCGAGCCGCTTTACAATTTCGACAACGTGCGCGACGCGATGAAGATCGCGATGGACCCCGAAGGCATCAGCCTCAGCCGCCGCCGGATCACCCTGTCCACATCGGGCGTGGTGCCGGAAATCGCGCGCACCGCGCAGGAAATCGGCTGTCTGCTGGCCGTCAGCTTCCACGCCACCACGGATGAGACGCGCGACAAGCTGGTGCCGATCAACAAGCGCTGGAACATCGCGACGCTGCTGGACGCCTTGCGCGAATATCCCAAGGTGTCGAATTCCGAGCGGATCACCTTTGAATACGTGATGCTGGCCGGGGTGAATGACAGCGATGAAGACGCCCGCCGTCTGGTCAAGCTGATCGAGGGGATTCCGGCCAAGATCAACCTGATCCCCTTCAACGAATGGCCCGGCGCGCCCTACAAGCGGTCGTCCAGCAACCGCATCCACGCCTTTGCCGACATCATCTACAAGGCCGGGTATGCCAGCCCGATCCGCACCCCGCGCGGCGAGGATATCATGGCCGCCTGTGGACAGTTGAAATCGGCCACCGAGCGCGCCCGCAAGACCCGCGCCCAGATCGAGGCGGAAGCCGGTCTGCGCTGATCCCGGAATCACACCAGGGGACAAGGGCGGATCAAGCCATCCGCCCGCCGCCACAATGATGGCAGGGCATTGCGTGAACGACAGGCCGGAGACCGGCCCTGTCCCGCGCAATTGTATGAAAATCCGGGATAATTAACCTTTCAGCGCCCATGCGAACAATGCCAGGCTGCTTGCCTTAATTGTTTCCTCACGCCCCGCAATCGCCCCGATTGGGTAGAATTCACGCCCAAGTCTTTGAACAGACTGTTTCCTGTGAAGGTTTTCCAACAGGAGTGAAAAACATGTCCGTTATCCAAGCCAGCGATGCCTTTCTGGCCGCTCAAGTTCTCGATCTGGTGCTCAGCGAGCGGCGCAAGGCGCTGTCGCCGCGCGAATGGAAACATCGTCTGGCCGGCTATGGCTACAGCCTGACGCAAGCCGAAGACGGTGTCGTGGTGACCAGCCTGCGCACAGGCACGCCGGTCTGCGCGGTTCCGGGTGAAATGACAGTCTGAGATCGCATGACGATCTGGTGGATGGCGTTGCGCCATCATCATGATCGTCCGGACTGCGCCGACCCTGCCGGTTATCCGGCGATCCGGGCCGTCATCAATGGCTCTTGCTGATCGTTGGAATAAAGCAAAAGCGCGCCCGTCGGATCAATGTCGAAACGGCTGATCCGCGCCAGAAGCGCGAAGAACCGCTGTTCCTGCTCCATCAAGGCAGGCGCACAAGCCATCCGCGTCGCGGCCACCGGCCCGATGCTCAGACCCTCGCCGCTCAGGTCGAAGGCGGCGTTATAGCGGTTGCAGCCGCCGCGCCCGGCCAGACGCCGCGAGGCTGCATCGAATTCCAGCGTGACCCGCGCGCTGTCCACGATGCCCGCGCTGTCGATATCCTCGACCACCCATTCGACACCGGCCAGCAGGTCGATCGATTCGCCACCGCATCCCTGCAAGACACCCTCCTGCCATGTCACCCGGACAGTTTGCGGATAGGGCGTGCCCGACATCAGGTCGTGGCAGATCGTCTCGGACAGACGCAGCACCATCCCGGCGCTGACCATGTCGAAGACGAAATCCGCACCATCCAGCCCGGCACGCGGCAGGCGCGCGCGCACCGGCGTCATTCCGATGTTGGGGATCAGTTCGACCTGACCGCCAGCGATGGTCAGGGACCAGAAAGGCTCGGTCCCGCGCGCGCGGTAGGGTTGATCGGGTTCGGGCGGCACGGCCACGCATTCGGGCAATGCCTCTCCGGCCAAGGACACCAGCGCCGTATCCCCGCGCGACCAGTAGAACGTGCCGGGATCGGCCGGATCCTCGAATTTCGCGCCCGAGGCTGCGGGAACCTGCGACAGGATCAACCGCGCGGCGTCGGTCTCCAGCACCGCGCGATCCTCGAAAAAGCCGACGCGCAGCCGGACATCGCCACAGCGCAGGGTGCTGGCGAAACCCATCGGCTGAAAGCTGTTCAGCACGATCTCGCCCAGCGCCACGGGGGCCGAACCGGCCGCCACCATCATCGCATCGCTGACCCAGAGGGGCTGGCCATCCATCACGACGGCCGCGCGGATCGTGGCGCTGACGCCATCGGGCAGGGTCATCGAGAAGGGCAGGGGCACCTGTTTGCCACCGGTCTGGAACCGCGTCTCGGCCAGCAGGGTATCGTGCAATCCGCGCGCCTCGATCACGATCTCGGCCCCGGCGGGCAGGGCGATGCGGGCCAGATAGGTCAATGCACCTTCCACGGGCCGCGCCATGGCAGCGGTTGCCAGAAGCGAAACCGCCATCGCGGAAACAGTGGCCAGACGCAACATCGCAGACCCTTTCGAAAACGGCACAGGCACCAGAGTGCAGTATAGAACAGTGCGATTCCCGCTCAATCTCTTTCCGGTCGGGGCAGCGAAGATCGGCGCACCGTCAGCGCCCGGGGATCGCGCCGCGTTTCTCGCCGGCCCCGTCCCAGTCGGCCATCGCGGCGACCGCCTCTTCCGCCGTCTCGACAAAACGGAACAGCGTCAGATCCTCGCGCGAGATCGTGCCCGCCTCGGCCAGCGCCTCCCAGTTGATGATCGTCTCCCAGAAGGTCGCGACCGAAGAGCAGGAAGGGCACACGCTTCATCCGGCCCGTCTGGATCAGCGTCAGCGCTCTCGAACATCTCGTCCAGCGTGCCGAAGCCGCCCGGAAAGATGCAGACCGCATTGGCGCGCATCAGGAAATGCATCTTGCGGATCGCGAAATAGTGGAAGTTGAAGCACAGGTCCGGCGTCACATATTCGTTCGGGGCCTGCTCATGCGGCAGCACGATGTTCAGCCCGATGGAAATGCCGCCCGCCTCCTTGGCGCCGCGATTGCCCGCCTCCATCACGCCGGGCCCGCCGCCGGTGGTGATGATGTTGCGATGCCCGCCCGCCTCGAGCGAGGCCTGCGTCACCAGACAGGCGAAGCGGCGCGCCTCTTCGTAGTATTTCGACAGGTCCGCCAGTGTCTCGGTCTTGGCGGCGTCCTTTTTCGCGGGCGCGGGGATGCGCGCGCCGCCGAACAGCACGACGGTGCTTTCGACGCCGTATTCGTCCAGCATCAGCTGCGGCTTGAGCAGTTCCAGTTGCAACCGGACGGGGCGCAGTTCGTCCCGGCACAGGAAATCATTGTCCGCAAAGGCCAGCCGATAGGCGGCCGAACGGGTCTGTTCGGTCTGCGGCACGCCATGGGCGGTTTTGATATCCGTATGGGCATCGCGGAACGGGCTGGAACGGTCGTCTTTCATCGGGGTCGCTTTCTGCAAAGGCCTGCTGTCGGAGTATCAAAGCCCACGCCGCAAGACCAGTGACGATGGGGTGACAGGCGGCACCCTCATGATTGCGCGCGGCGGCACTTGGCCTTATAGGCGTGGCCAAACCCAATTCAGCCCACCGGAGATTTGATCATGTCCAACGCCGCCCTTGAAACCGCCATCGAAGCCGCGTGGGAGGCCCGCGACGCGCATCACCCCCGCCACCAAGGGCGAGACGCGCGATGCGATCGAGGCCACGCTGGACGCGCTGGACAGCGGCACGCTGCGCGTGGCCGAACGGCAGGCGGACGGGCAACTGGCATGTGAACCAGTGGGCCAAGAAGGCCGTGCTGCTGGGGTTCCGCATCAAGGACATGGAAGTGCAGGACGGCGGCCCGCAGGGCGGCGGCTGGTGGGACAAGGTCGACAGCAAGTTCAAGGGCTGGGGCGACGGCCGACTGGAAAGCCGCAGGTTTCCGCGCCGTGCCCAACTGCGTCGTGCGCCGCTCGGCCTATATCGCGCCGGGCGTGGTGCTGATGCCGTCCTTCGTGAACCTTGGCGCCTATGTGGACAGCGGCACGATGGTCGACACCTGGGCCACCGTCGGGTCCTGCGCGCAGATCGGCAAGAACGTGCACCTGTCGGGTGGCGTGGGCATCGGCGGCGTGCTGGAGCCGATGCAGGCCGGCCCCACGATCATCGAGGACAACTGCTTCATCGGCGCGCGCTCGGAAGTGGTCGAAGGCTGCATCGTGCGCGAAGGCTCGGTGCTGGGCATGGGCGTCTTCATCGGCAAGTCCACCAAGATCGTGGACCGCGAGACCGGCGAAGTCATGTATGGCGAAGTGCCCGCCGGTTCGGTCGTCGTCGCGGGCTCCATGCCGTCCAAGAACGGCGATCAACCTCTATTGCGCCGTGATCGTGAAAAGGGTCGATGCGCAGACCCGGTCCAAGACCTCGATCAACGAGCTGCTGCGTGACTGACGAGGCCCGCCAAGCCTGCCAAGAAACCCTCGCGCCAGCAGGTCTATACCCTGCTGGTCGAGGTCGGCCGCAAGGATGGCGACGGGCTGCCGCCCAAATGCCACCGGCGCGGCGCTGATGATCTATGCCTCGCGGCGTGGACGAGGCCGAGGCCGTGCGCGAGACCGTGGCGATCCTCAAGCAGGCCGATATGGCCCCGCTGGACGTGACCGGCTACGGCACATTGGAAGAACGCCTGGCCGATGGTCAGGAGATCGACGCGGACGAGCGCGCCCTGATGGCCCGCGCGCTGGAGGAAAACGCCGTGATCGTCGCACAGGTCACCCCGTTCGACGACTGACCCGCCCCCGGCTTCATCTTGCCGCAAATACTCACAACCCGACCCGCCTCAGGCGGCACGTCGCACATGTTCAGGGTTCGGTTTTACGCGGCACGCCGCTCGGACAGGGTGACCGCCTCGAAGGCGCGCAGCACCGGATAGGCCGAGGCCGCGTGATCCGGCAGGCGTGACTGCTCGACCCCCGCCAGAAGGCTGGCCGCGATCTTGGCCGGATGCCTGCGGATGCGTCCGATGAACAGGCTTTCCACCGCCGCCCCCGCCGCGAGGATCGCCTCGTGCATGGGCAACAGCACCTGCCCATAGGTCGCGGTCGGGCCGACCGCCACGAAATGCGCGGCCGTGCCGTTCACCAGATGGCGGGCGGGCACCAGCACGAATTCCTGATCGAACAGGTATTCGACATCCGATCCGCCGATCACCAGCCGCTGCTCGGGGGCCACGACGATATCCTGTTGCAGGCCGAAATAGGGCGCGCGCAGCCGCACCGGGCGCAGCAGGCCACTGGCAGGCACCGTGCGCCGCACCACCTGCAGCACGGGCGCATTGCCGCCATCGGCCAAGCGCATCAGGTCACCGCGCGCGATGCGCCCCATCGGGCGATAGCCATAGGGTGTGCAGAGCGGCACCCGCGCGTCCAGCGTCGGCAGGGGACCCACAGGTTCGATCCGCGTCGAGACCGCGAAGAAATTGACATCACGGTCAAGGCTGCGGGTTTCGGGATGCATGGTCGACGGCCTGCACGTCGCGCAGCAGCAGGGGCGGCGGGTCCCGCAACTCGGTCAGGAAGAGGCCCGGCGCGCCCACCTTTTCGACGACAAGACGCCCGGTCCGCGCGGGGGCATCCCAGCTATAGCTGATCCGCAATGTATCATCGCCGTTCACGGCATCATGCTGCACCACGCCGTGACAGACCTGCCCGCCCTGCGACACCACAAGCACCACGCCACCGCCGGGAATGGCCTGCAACGACAGACCGCGCCGCCATGGATGCAGGCTGTTCCCATTCCAGCAGGGTCTGGGGACGACCATCCGGCGCCAGCCGCGCCTCGAGCAGCAGGGTGCCGCGGGTCAGCAGGGCGCTGGGATCGTCGCGCTGTGTGGCGGTTTCGGCCCGTCCGGCATCGCCGCCCAGACCAGAGCAGGAGAAGCGCGGCGTCGCGCGGTCGGCAATCGCAATCCACGCCATGTCAGGCCACGCGCCGATCTGCGCAGCAGCACGCGCGCCTCGAAACTGCGCAGCATCCGCCGCGCGGCAGGGCTGTAGCCCTGCCCAGGTGACGGGGTCCAGTTCCGGGAAGAGGCGCCAGATCTCGCTCGATCACATCGGCCTCGAAACTGTGCACGATCTGCGGGCCGGGCAGGAAGCTCTCGGTCTCCAGCCCTTCGGAGAACACGACCTGGTGCCGGTCGAACAGGATATGGACATAGTCGACCATGCCGCCTTCGATCGCGGCTGCACGCTGCGGTCATTGACCAGGTCGCGCGCGGCGACCAGCACCTCGCGCTCGCCGAACAGCAGTCTCGGCCAGGCTGTCGCGGATCAGGACGCGGTGCAGCGGCGAGACACAGCAGGCTCGCGATGCTCGCCGAAGGTGCCGGCGCGCGATGCAGATCGGGGCGAAGCTCGCCCGCGCCGTCGACCTGCGCGCTGGCCGATCCAGCGCAGCGGGCTGCGGGCCGTCATCCTGGTCAGCACCAGATCGCCGGGCGACAGCGTTTCGACCGGCACTTCGCCCTGCGGCGTGTCGAACAAGGGTGCCGCCACGAAACAGGGCACGGAATTGACGATGACGAAGCCGGTGTCGCGTCTGGCCGGTGCTGCTGGCGACGGTATAGGTGAAGTTGACCATCCTCGACATTGCCGTCGCCGATCGACGGTCAGGGTGCCGTCGGCGTTCAGCGTGACCTGCTGGCCGGTGCCCAGCGTGATGGTACTGCCGGCCACGACCGGCTGGCCGTTGATATGGGTGATGGTCAGCATGCCGCCGCGTGGCGTTCACATCATTGGCCAGAACGTCGATCACGGCCGTGCCGTTGGGATAGATCTCGGCCATGTCCGTCTGCGGCGACCAGCACGGTCTGCACCGAGTTGCCCGCGATCAGCACGTTGGTGTCGTATTGGGAATCAAGCACATCCGCGATGCCGATGCGGATCGAGTTCACCTGCCCCGGGGTGACCACCATCGTCAGGGTCATGGTGACGGTGAAGCCGTCCATCTCGGTGTTGTAGGCGGCTGCCCACGTTCGAGATGAACAGGTTCTGGTTGCTGCCCGCGTTCAGGTTGTTGGGGTCGACGTCGCCGTCGCCGACCGCCAGTTCGACCTGCTGGCCATTGACCCAGACGCCGACGAAATCCTGATAGGCGCCAGTTGGCGAATTCGGGATATTCCTCGGACGAAAAGACGAATTGCATCGTCATCAGGTTGCCGGTCGGGATGAAATCCACGTCCAGCCAGGCCGCGTCAAAGGTATTGGTGCCGGCCGCCGCGTTGAACAGCGCGTTGTTGTTGACGCCCGATGTATCGGTGGTCTGCGACGCGGTCAGGTTGGCCTGCGTCGGGTTGGCGCTGCTGCCCCGGCCGAGTTGGTGAAATCGCGCGCCCGCCCGGTGGACAGGATCACCCCGGTATCGCTGGGCGTGACGAAGCCCGAGACCGAAGTCGCCGTTCGAGTAGATCGCCCGAGGATCGCGAGTCGCCCGTATAGCTGGCGCTGACGACGGTGACGCCATCGCCGAAAATCTCTTGCGCCATCTGCGTCGCAGATGCATTCGTGTTCACCGGAAGTCTGGTTCGCTGCAACCATGAATCCTGCCTCACATCGTCTGAGGCAGTGCAGCATGGAGCCATGGACGGGATTAACCCGCCAACGCCGGGTCATTACCGGCGTGTTCCATGATCGGGATCACGTTGGATCCTGCTGCTTGCGACCTGCCTCGGGTCTTATTCATTGCATGCAGGTTAGCACCGGTCGTGTGACACTGTTAATGCTGTTCCGGCCGCCTGACCGCTATCGCCATGAAATTGCGCCTTTTCCGACACATTCGTGCAATCGGCGATCGTTTGCCGTTACGTCAAAAGCACGCTATCGATGCACAACCGCACGAAAGGACGCCGCCCATGGCACAGCGCACAGCACCACGCCCGCCCCGTCGATCCCGTCGACCTGACCGCCGCGCTGATCCGCTGCCCCTCGGTCACGCCGGAAGAGGGCGGCGCGCTGGTGCTGTTGCAAGAGCTGCTGGAAGGCGCGGGTTCACCTGCACCCGCGTCGATCGGGGCGGCGTGTCCAACCTCTTCGCCCGCTGGGGCGCCAAGGGCGCATGCCCGCACCTTCGGCTTCAACGGCCATACCGATGTGGTGCCCGTGGGCGACGAGGCCGCCTGGACCATGCCGCCCTTCGGCGCGGAGATCAAGGACGGCGATCTGTAGGGCGCGGGGCCACCGACATGAAATCGGGCGTCGCCGCCTTTGCCGCCGCCGCGATCGATTTCGTGCGCCAGACCCCGCCCGACGGCGCCGTGATCCTGACCATCACCGGCGACGAGGAAGGCGATGCCGTGGACGGCACCATCGCCCTGCTCGACTGGATGGCGGCACAACGGCGAGGCGATGACGCGTCTGCCTGGTGGGCGAACCGACCTGCCCCGAACGCATGGGCGAGATGATGAAGATCGGGCGGCGCGGATCGATGACCGCCTTCTTCACCGTGACCGGCGAGCAGGGCCATTCCGCCTATCCGCACCGCGCCAAGAACCCGATGCCCGCCATGGCGCGGCTGATGGACCGGCTGTCGCAGCCACGAGCTGGACCAGGGCACCGACCATTTCGACCCCTCGACGCTGGCCGTCGTGACCATCGACACCGGCAACCCCGCGACCAACGTGATCCCGGCGCAGATGCCGCGCCACGCGTCAACATCCGCTTCAACGACATCCATACCGGCGCAGGCCTGACCGACTGGCTGCGCGCCGAGGCGGACAAGGTGGCCGCGGAATTCGACATGCAGATCGACATGAGCGTCAAGATCTCCGGCGAAAGCTTCCTGACCCCGCCCGGCGCGCTGTCGGACCTGGTCGGCGCGGCGGTGCAGGCGGAAACCGGGTGCGGCCGGTGCTGTCCACCTCGGGCGGCACCTCGGACGCGCGCTTCGTCAAGGACCACTGCCCGGTGGTGGAATTCGGCCTGGTCGGCAAGACCATGCACCAGGTCGATGAACGGGTCGAAGTCGACCAGATCCACCAGCTCAAGGCGATCTACACCCGCATCCTGCGCGACTATTTCGCCTGAGCGTCCGGGCGCTGTCTCGTGGTCAATCGCGGGGCCGCATGGGCCGATTCCCCATGACGGCCCGTTGCACCTGTGATAACCGGAGCAGCATGAGCCAGCTTCCCACAAAGGCCGAGATCCTCAACTGGATCGCCGGACCACCCGACCCTCACCGCCAAACGCGATATCGCCAAGGCCTTCGGCATCAAGGGTGCGGCGCGGATCGACCTCAAGCGCCTGCTGAAGGAGCTGGAGGACGAGGGCCATCTGGCCAAGCGCAAGAAGACCTATCGCGACCCGGACCGCCTGCCGCCTGTCAGCGTCTGCAGGTCGGCCGGCCCGATGCGGATGGCGATCTGTTCGCCCGCCCGCTGGAATGGCACGGCGAAGGCGCCGAGCCGCGCATCCTGATGATCGCGCGCGCCACGCGACCCGGCCCTGGGCGAAGGCGACCGCATTCTGGCGCGCCTGACCGAGGTGCGCAGGGCGAGACCCATCACTACGAAGCCCGCCTGATCCGCCGCATCGGCACCAACCCGGCGCAAGTTCTGGGCATCTTCCGCAAGACCTCCGAAGGCGGGCGCATCCTGCCGATCGACAAGGGCGACGGACAAGGAATGGACTGGTCGCCGCCGGCGCCACCGGCGGCGCCAAGGATGGCGAATTGGTCGAGGCCGAACAGGCCGGACCCAAGGGCCGCATGGGCCTGCCGCGGGCGCGCGATCGATCGACCGTCTGGGCGATCCGACCGCGCCGCAGGCGGTGTCGCTGATCGCGATCCACCAGCATGGCATCCCCGACGATTTCCCCGACGAGGTGATCGCCGAGGCGGACGCGATGAAACCCGCCGGCCTGCAGGGCCGCGAGGACCTGCGCGACATGCCCCTGATCACGATCGACCCCTGGGATGCGCGCGACCATGACGATGCCTGCTGGGCCCATGCCGACGACGATCCCGAACAACGCGGGCGGCCATGTGATCTGGGTCGCCATCGCCGATGTGGCCCATTACGTGCACCCCGGATCGGCGCTGGACAGCGAGGCGCGCAAGCGCGGCAATTCCAGCTATTTCCCCGACCGCGTGGTGCCGATGCTGCCCGACCGTCTGTCGGGCGATCTGTGTTCGCTGCACGAAGGCGTGCCGCGCGCCTGTATCGCGGTGCGCGATGCAGGATCGATGCGCACGGGCAAGAAGATCGGCCACCGCTTCGTGCGCGGGCTGATGCGCTCGGTCGCCTCGCTGAACTACCACGAGGTGCAGGACGGCGTGGACGGCGCCCCGAACGAGAAGATGCGCGCCGCTGATGGATGACGGTCATCACGCCCGCTTTACGCCGCCTATGACGCGCTGGCGAAGGCCCGCGCCCGCCGCCAGCCGCTGGATCTGGACCTGCCCGAGCGCAAGATCGATCCTGATCGACGAGGGCAAGGTCACATCGGTCAACTTCACCGACCGGCTGGATGCGCACCGGCTGATCGAGGAATTCATGGTGCTGGCCAATGTCGCCGCCGCCGAAACCCTGATCGCCAAGACGCTCGCCGCTGCTGTTCCGCGTCCACGAAGAACCCAGCCCCGAAAAGCTGGACGCGCTGCGCGAGACGGCACAGGCCGCCGGTCTGGTGCTGGCCAAGGGGCAGGTGCTGAAAACCGCGCATCTGAACCGCTTGCTGGCGCAGGCGCGAAGGCACGGACCATGACGAGTTGATCAACATGTCGACCCTGCGGTCGATGACGCAGGCCTATTACAGCCCCGAGAACTTCGGCCATTTCGGGCTGGCGCTTGCAGGCCTATGCGCATTTCACCTCGCCGATCCGGCGCTATTCCGACCTGATCGTGCACCGCGCGCTGATCTCGGCGCATGGCTGGGGCGATGACGGGCTGAGCCCTCAGGATATCGAGCAGCTGGAGAAGACCGCGCAAGCATATCAGCGACACCGAGCGCCGGTCGATGATGGCCGAGCGCGACACCACCGACCGCTATCTGGCGGCCTTCCTGTCGGACCGGGTCGGCGCGGAATTCACCGGGCGGATCAGCGGCATCGCCAAGTTCGGCGTCTTCGTGAAGCTGGACGAAACCGGCGCCGACGGGCTGATCCCGATCCGGTCGCTGGGCAGCGAATATTTCCACTTCGACCGCGACAAGGGCACGCTGATGGGCTCGGAGACCGGGCTGATCATCGGGCTGGGACAGCGCGTGACGGTCAAGCTGACCGAGGCCGCGCCGGTGACGGGCGGCATCGCGCTGGAACTGATCAGCATTGAAGGCCGCGACATGCCCAAGGGCCCGCCCGGATCGCGCGGCAAGCCGCCGAAACGCGCGCTGGGCAAGGCCAAGCACAAGACCGCCAAGCTGAAACGCAAGGCGGATCGCCGCAAATAATCGCCCTGCGACACGCCCATCGGCGGAACCCTGCGGCACCCGCGCACGGGCCCAGAGAACGCTTTTGCAAACACCGCGCTTGCGCTACCATTGTCAAAAATGACCAAGCACAAGCGAGGCCGAGCACATGAGCATGAAATTCCTTCTTCCCCTGTCAGCGGTGATCCTGATGACCAATGCCGCCTGCGCGGGACCGGTCGAGCGGTCCCTGCGTCCCGAGGCGCGGCCCTCGGCTCTGTCCAGCATTCAGCAGGCGTCGGCCCCGGCCACATTGGCACCGCCGGTTTCGGCGCAGACCCGCGCCGAATTCGACCGCTGGGCCGCAGGTTTCAAATCGCGCGCACAGGCGCAGGGCATCCGCCCGGATGTGCTGCAACGGTCCTTTGCAGGCATCGGCTATGATCCGTCAGTCATCGAACGCGACCGCAATCAGTCGGAGTTCAAGCGCGAGATCTGGGATTATCTGGACAGTGCCGCCTCTCCCATCCGGGTGGCCAACGGACAGGCCGCCTTGCAACGGCATGGTCGCACCCTGCAGGCGATCGAAGACCGTTTCGGTGTCGAGAAAGAGGTCGTGACCGCCATTTGGGGCATGGAAAGCACCTATGGCGAACGACGCGGCACCATGGATGTGATCCAGTCGCTGGCGACACTGGCCCATGACGGGCGGCGCGGCGAATTCTTCGAAAAACAGCTGATCGGGGCGTTGCAGATCATTCAGGCGGGCGATGTGGACCCGCGCAGCATGACCGGAAGCTGGGCCGGGGCGATGGGCCATACCCAGTTCATCCCGACCTCCTATCTGGCCTATGCGGTGGATTTCACCGGCGATGGCAAGCGCGACATCTGGTCGGACGATCCCACGGATGCGCTGGCCTCGACCGCCGCTTACCTCAAGCGGTTCGGCTGGACCAAGGGCCAGCCATGGGGCGTCGAAGTGCGCCTGCCCGCCGGTTTCAACGCGAACCTTGCCAAGCGCGACCTCAAGCGCAGCCCGTCCGAATGGGCGGCGATGGGCGTGACCGATATGCAGGGGCGCGCGGTGCCGAACCATGGGCAAGCGGCGATCCTGCTGCCGGCGGGTACGGCGGGCGCGGCCTTCATGATCTTCGACAATTTCGGGGTGATCGCGCGCTACAACAACGCCACAGCCTATGTGATCGGCGTGGGCCACCTGTCCGACCGGATCAAGGGCGGGCCGGAGATCCAGACCGCCTGGCCGCGCGGCTATGCGCCGCTGTCCTTTGACGAGCGGATGGAGATGCAGCAGCGCCTGCAGGCGCGCGGCTTTGCGGTGGAGAAGATCGACGGGATCATCGGACCCAACACGACCGAGGCGATCCGCGCCTTCCAGCGGTCCGTCGGTGTGCAGGCGGACGGCTTTCCCAGCCAGGACGTGCTGGCCCTGCTGAAACGCTGACGCGCGCCGCGTGCGGACGGCGGCGCCCCGGTGCCGCCGTCGGATGAGTATTTCGGGCAAGATGAAGCGCGGGCGTCAAATCACTTGCAAGGTGGGGGCCGGGCCGGTGTAGGCTGGGCCATGCCGCGCCAGAACCCCCATCGCCCCTTTATCCCCGATCCCGCGCAGATGGCGCTGGCGCCGGCTGTGTCGGGCAATGCGATCAACGGGCTGGGCGAGGACGCGCCGCGCCCCGCGCGTCTGGTCTATTGGGCACCGAACCCCGACGACATCCCCCATGGCGCGATGCAGCGCTGGTTCTATACCGTCGATCCCGATGCGGCCCCCATCGTGGCGGCGCGGGCAGAGCGGCAGGCGATCCTGAACGCGCCGCTGGCCGATGTCGCACCGGAACAGGTGCAGCACGATCCCGAGGCGTGGACGGCGTCCCTTGACCGGTTCGTCGCCGAGGGGCTGTGCGAGAAAACCGGCGTCGCCGTGATGGACCCGGCCTGGGTCTATGAGGGGCAGAGCATCGCGCAATCGCGGGTGATCGTGCTTGGCGTGCAGCATGATTTCGACGCGATCAGCGCGGCACCCGACGCCGTGGCGGGCGGCGAGGTGATCCGCCAATATGGCCGCGCGGCGGGGGCGGCCAAGGCCGTGGCCAGCTGGCTGCGCCAGCAGGGATGGGCGGCCGAGCCGGTGACAGGGCCGATGGCGGGCAAGCTCCTGCTGATCCCGCCCGCGCTGGCCTGCGGCTTCGGCGAGCTGGGCAAGCACGGGTCGATCATCGACGCCGAAATGGGATCGTCCTTTCGCCTTGCGGCGGTGCTGACGGACGCGCCCTTTGCCCCGACGCCGCCGCAAAGCCACGGGGTCGATGACTTCTGCGCCAGTTGCCGCATCTGCGAGGACGCCTGCCCGCCCTTTGCCATCGCCCCCGACAAGCAGACCGTACGCGGCGTGGACAAATGGTATGTGGATTTCGACCGCTGCCTGCCCTTTTTCAACCAGACCAACGGCTGCGCGATCTGCATCGCCGTCTGCCCATGGTCGCGCCCCGGTGTCGGCCTCAACCTTGCGGCCAAGCTCGCGCGGCGCGCGGCGCGGGCGCAGGGGTCAGCAGCGGACGCAACAGCGCCAGAGGATGCGCCTTGAGCGACAGGCGCATGGCGACGTAATCCTCGACCACCTCCTCGCCCAGCGTCATCTGCGGCAGATGGGCGGCAGGCTCCACGATCCCCTCGCCGTCCATGTCCAGCGCGAAAAGCGGCAGGGGCGCGGCGGCGGTCAGGGCCTTGGCCTCCCATAGCGCCTGACGGCGGTTCAGCCCCAGATCGGCGAAGGCATCCGCCTCGGCCAGCCGGGCCACCACGGCAGGGGCCAGCCCCGCGCGGCGCCAGACATCGGCCACCGTGGGATAGCCATTGCCGCGCGCGGCACAGAGCCATGCGGCATCATCCTCGCGCAGGCCCTTGATCTGCCGGAACCCCAGACGCAGCGCCAGCCCGCCCAGACCGTCGGGTTCCATCACATTGTCCCAATAGCTGTTGTTCACGCAGACCGGGCGCACCTGCACGCCATGTTCGCGCGCATCGCGGATGATCTGCGCGGGGGCATAAAAGCCCATCGGCTGCGCGTTCAGCAGCGCACAGGCAAAGATGCCCGGATGGTGGCATTTGAGCCAGGCCGAGGCATAGACCAGCAGCGCGAAACTGGCCGCATGGCTTTCGGGAAAGCCGTAGCTGCCGAAACCTTCGATCTGGCTGAAGCAGCGTTCGGCAAACTCCATGTCATACCCGTTGCGCGCCATGCCGCGCAAAAACCGCGTGCGGAATTCGGACACGTTGCCATGTTTCTTGAACGTCGCCAGCGAGCGGCGCAGACGATCCGCCTCGTCCGGCGTGAAGCCTGCGCCGATGATGGCGATCTGCATCGCCTGTTCCTGAAAAAGCGGCACGCCCAGCGTCTTGGCCAGCACCGCGCCCAAGGCGTCTGAGGGAAACTCCATCTTCTCCTCGCCATTGCGGCGGCGCAGATAGGGGTGGACCATATCGCCCTGAATGGGACCGGGGCGCACGATGGCCACCTCGATCACCAGATCATAGAAACAGCGCGGCTTCATCCGGGGCAGGAAGTTCATCTGCGCGCGGCTTTCCACCTGAAACACGCCCACGGAATCGGCGCGGCAGAGCATGTCATAGACGCGCGGATCCTCGGGCGGCAGCGTGGCCAGCCGGTGCCGTGTGCCATGATGCTGCGCGATCAGGTCGAAGGCCTTGCGGATACAGGTCAGCATCCCGAGGCTGAGGACATCGACCTTGAGGATGCCCAGCGTGTCGATGTCGTCCTTGTCCCAGCAGATCACCGTCCGCCCTTCCATCGCGGCATTCTCGATGGGCACCAGCTCGTCCAGCCGCCCCTCGGTGATGATGAAACCGCCGACATGCTGGCTGAGGTGGCGGGGAAAGCCCACGATCTCGTGGATCAGCGCCATGGTGCGGGCCAGTCGCGGCTCGGTCGGGTCAAGCCCGATCTCGCGCAGGCGCGCATCCTCGGTGCCGGACATGCCGTAAAAGCCCCAAAGCTGCGAGCTGAGCGCGGCGACCGTATCCTGCGACAGGCCCATGGCCGCGCCGACCTCGCGGATGGCGCGCTTGCCGCGATAGTGGATCACCGTGGCGCAAAGACCCGCGCGGTGGCGACCGTAGCGGTCATAGATGTGCTGGATCACCTCCTCGCGGCGTTCATGCTCGAAGTCCACGTCGATATCGGGCGGCTCGTCCCGCGCCTCGGACACGAAACGCTCGAACACCATGGTGCCGATTTCGGGGCTGACCGAGGTGACGCCCAGACAATAGCAGACCACCGAATTGGCCGCCGATCCGCGCCCCTGGCACAGGATGCCGCGGCCGCGCGCGAAATCGACGATGTCATGCACGGTCAGGAAATAGGGCTCGTATTTCAGCTTGGTGATCAGGGTCAGCTCATGCTCCAGCAGCCCGCGCACGCGGTCCGGCGCGCCCTCGGGATAGCGCCAGGCCAGACCCGCCAGGGCCAGACGGCGCAGACGGGCGGAAGCGGTTTCACCCCCCGTCACTTCGGAGGGGTATTCGTAGCGCAATTCGTCCAGCGCGAAGGTCAGACGCTGCGCCAGCGCGCCGGCCCGGTCCACCGCAGCGGCATGGGGGCCGAAGAGGCGGCGCATCTCGGATTCCGCGCGCAGGCGCTGCTCGCCATTGGCCAGCGCCGCGCGGCCCAGACGATCCACCGTGGTGCCGGTGCGGATCGCGGTCAGCACATCGGCCATCTGGCGGCGGCGACCTTCGTGCATGAGCGGCTTGGCCGAGGCGAGCGTGGGAATGCCCAGATCGGCGGCCAGCCGGGCCAGCCGGTCGAAACGGGCACGGTCCTGCCCGTCATAGCGGGGGGCCATCACCAGATGCATCCGGGAGGCAAGGCGGCGCGTCAGGCCGCGCGCCAGTGGCAGCCAGTCGCCCGCGCCGCTGTCAGGCGTGGTCTTGTGTGGCGGGTGCAGCAGCAGGTGCAGCCCGTCCGTCTGCCCCTCCAGATCGGCAAGGCCAAGGTCGCACCCGCCCTTGGGCGCGCGACGGCGGCCCAGCGTCAGCAGGCGGCACAGATGCGCCCAGCCGGTGCGGTTCTCCGGCAAGGCGGTCAGCACCAGCCCTTCGGCCAGATGCAGCGTGGCGGCGGGGATGAGGCGCGGGCAGGTGAAGCGCGGACCCTGATCGTCGGACGCGCGGCCGGGATCAGGCGGGCCAATCACCCCGTGGGCGGCCTGATGCGCCTGCCGTTCGGCCACCTGCCGCGCGATCTCGCGCGCGGTGGCATGGGCGCGCACGATGCCCGCGACCGTATTCTGATCGGCGATGGCGATGGCCGCGATGCCCAGACCGGCGGCACGCTCCATGAATTCCTCGGGGTGCGAGGCCCCGGTGAGAAAGGTGAAATTCGAGGTGATGCACAGCTCTGCGAACATGATTCCGAGAGTATATTCACGTTTTGTTCTTTTTCGAGTCCTATCATCGGGATCACCTGCGGCATCTGATGCGCAGGTGAGTATTTGGGGCAAGATGAAAGGGACTGGCTTGTCAGGCTGTCGGGCGCAGGCGCATCAGCAGGTAGATGTTGAACCGGGCAAAATTCTCGCGGTTGCGCGCCTGCTGGTTCAGGCGTTGATCAAGGCGTGCACGTTTGCGGGCGCTGATCAGACTGCGGATCACACGGTGCAGCACCCAGCGCAGGCGCGGTTTGTGGCGGGCAAGGTCCTGATCGACGCGGGTCAGGCCATAGCCGAAGACGTTGAACAGGCCCTGCTCGATCTCGACCGAAGGGGCGGCGGACAGGGTGACGTCCTCCTCGCTGACCACCTCGAGCGGGAGGGAGGCGAGCGCCTCACGGAACGCGCCGATGCGGTGGCCGCCGCCCACAGGCGCCAGCAGCCGGTCGCCGGTATATTCAGGCGTGCGGAAGCAATCGGCGACGATGATCTCGCCCCCCGGGGCCAGCAGGGTCAGACACTTCGGCAGCCCCTGATCCAGCGGGATATACTGAAAGCTTTCCGAAAAAAGGCAGATGTCGAAGCTGGCCGGATCGGCCCGGAAATCCTCGAACATGCATTCATGCACACGGGCAGCGGGCGCATTGGCGCGGCAGCGTCCGGCCAGAAAAGGGCTGGGCACCACGATATCGACGGAATGACCAAGGGCGAGCAGCTTCTTCGCGGTCTCGCCCGCACCGCCACCGATATCAAGGATGCGGCAAGGACGATCCGGCAACAACGCGAACAGACGGTCCGTATAGGCTTCCTGCGCGGCGCGCAGATTGGCCGCGCTGACCTCCAGCCCGTCCCACAACCCGTAGTGAAGGTTTTCCGCGCCGGTCAACCACTTGGTGAACGCCAGCCCGACATCAAGGCCGATGGCCTGCGTATTGATCTTGTCCTGTCCCATGGCCCGGACCTAGCGGAAAGGCAGGCGTCTGGGAAGCATGTTTCGTCAGGCCAGACCGGGTTTTCACGCCCGGATCAGAGGGCCGAATTCCGCCAGAACAGCGGCATAGACCGCGCGCTTGAAAGGGACGATGTGATCCACAAGATCATCCGGGTCGAGCCAGCGCCACTCGGAAAACTCCGGATGGCTGGTCAGGATGTCGATCTGGTCGTCGCTTCCATGAAAGCGCATCAGGAACCATTTCTGCCGCTGGCCCTTGAACTTCCCCTTCCAGATCCGCGGCACGATCTCATGCGGAAGGTCATAGGGGATCCAGTCGGCACTCTCGGCCAGCACCTCGACCAGCTCGGGCGTCACGCCGGTTTCTTCCCACAGCTCACGCAGGGCCGCCTCGCGCGGAGCCTCGCCCTGGTCGATCCCGCCCTGGGGCATCTGCCAGGCAGGTGTGTCATTGTCCAGCCGCTGGCCCACGAAGACCTCTCCGCGGTCATTGCACAGCATCACCCCCACGCAGGGGCGATAGGGCAGCAGGGCGATCTGTTCCGCAGTGGGCGTCATGGTCGTCTGTTCCAGTCGTCCGTGGACCTGCCCCGCACCACCGGGGTGCGGGGCAAAGAGGCGTCAGCGCGCCGGGCCGAGGGCGGAAAGGCCCTTCAGGATGTCCAGCGCATAGGCCAGCTGATAGTCGTCCTCGCGCAGTTTCGCGGACAGTTCGGCCTTGGCGCGATCTTCCTCGATCTGGCGGATCTGGTCCTCGGTCAGGCTGTCGTTGTTCAGCGAACCGCGCAGATCGGCCTCGGAACGACCGGGGGTCACCGGAGCCTCTTCCTCCTCGCTGGCGGCACGGCGCGGCGGCTGCTCCACCACGATATCGGGCGACACGCCCAGCGCCTGGATCGACCGGCCCGAGGGGGTGTAATACCGCGCCGTCGTCAGGCGCATCGCACCGTCACCGCGCAGCGGCATCACCGTCTGGACCGAGCCCTTGCCGAAGCTTTTGGTGCCGATCACGACGGCCCGGCGATGGTCCTGCAGGGCCCCCGCCACGATTTCCGAGGCCGAGGCCGAACCGCCGTTGATCAGCACCACGATGGGCTTGCCCTGCGCCAGATCGCCGGGCGTGGCATTGAACCGCTCGCCATCCTCGGCATTGCGGCCACGGGTCGAGACGATTTCACCCTTTTCCAGAAACGCATCCGACACGCGGATCGCCTGCGTCAGCAGACCGCCGGGGTTGTTGCGCAGGTCGAGAACGAAGCCGCTGACCGCGTCGATACCGCCCGCCTCCTCGACGGATTCGGCAAGACCGCTTTCCAGGTTGGAATAGGTCTGATCATTGAAGGTGGTGACCCGCAGCACGACGGCCTGACCTTCGGTCCGCGTCCGCACCGCCGTCAGCTTGATCGTGTCGCGGATGATCGAGACGTCGAAGGGTTCGGGCGTGCCGCTGCGCACCACGGTGATCACGATCTCGCTGCCGACCGGCCCGCGCATCATGTCCACCGACTGATCCAGCGTCAGGCCCATCAGGCTTTCGCCGTCGACATGGGTGATGAAATCACCCGCCTCGATCCCGGCGGCGTCGGCGGGTGTGCCGTCGATCGGCGAGACGACCTTGACGAAACCTTCTTCCTGCGTGACCTCGATACCCAGACCGCCGAATTCACCGCGCGTCTGCACCCGCATGTCCGCCGCATCATCGGGCGACATGTAGCTGGAGTGCGGATCAAGCGAGGTCAGCATCCCGTTGATCGCCGCTTCGATCAGCTCGTTGGTATCCACTTCTTCGACATATTGGGCGCGGATGCGTTCAAAGATATCGCCGAACAGGTCAAGCTGTTCATAAACGCTGCTGTTCTTCGCTGCCTCCTGCGCCAGAAGCGGCGCTGCCAGCTGTGTCGTGGCCAGAACCCCGACCATCGTTCCACCGATCGCGGCCATCACGAACTTGTTCATGCCTAGTCTTCCTCTCGCGTTGCGAACCATGCTTCCGGATCGACCGGGGCATCATCCTGCCTGACTTCGATATAGAGCGTCTCGGAGCGCCCTGTTCCAGTCCCATTTCCCGAACTGGCAAGAATTTCTCCGATCTCCGCATCTTCACCGCCCATCAAACCGACAGGGCTGCCAGCGGGGATCACCTGGCCGATACCACCATAAACCACATCCAGACCGGCAAGCACGAAAAGAGTGCCCGCCTGCGGTTCGAGAATCATCACGTTTCCGTAGTCCAGCAACGGTCCGCGATAGCGGATCGTCGCGGCTGTGGGCGCCGTGACCAGCGCGCGCGGGCGCGTGGCCAGCAACAATCCCGGACGGGTGATCCCGGCGGAATCCGCCTCGCCGGGGCGGCGCAGGATCTGGCCCTGCACCGGCAGCGGCAAGGCGCCGCGCAGATCCGAGATATCGGGAAGGTCGCTGCGATCCTCCTCGGTCGTCATCTCGGACAAGCCGCTGGCAAAACCTTCCAGCGTTTCGGTCGAGGCGATCAGGATCGCGGTGCGCACCGGGTCTTCGGTAAAACGGCGCGGCAGATCGGTGCGCTCGGCCACCGCCTGCGACAGCGACGTGCGCGCGTCCTGCACCCCGTTCAGGCCGGATTGCAGGGTTTCGACGGCATTCTGCTGCAAGAGCCGCAGGGTCGTGATCTCGTCCAGCCTTGCGCGCAGGTCATCGGCCCTTGCGTTCAGCGCCGGCGTCACATCGGCCAGGATCATCCCGGCCCGCGCGGTGCCCATCGGCCCCTCGGGATGCAACAGCATCACCGGCGATGGCCGCTGGCCCATGCCTTGCAACACGCCCAGAAGCTGCGCCACCTCGGCCTCGCGGGCCTGCAACTCGCGGGTCAGGCGCGCCTCGCGCAGGCTGGCGCGGCGCAACCCGTCGCGCATGGCTTCCAGACCGTCCTCGAAGGCGGCCACGGTTTCGGTCAGGGCCCGGACCCGGTCGCGCGCGGAGTCCGCCGCATCCAGTTGCCGCGTTGCCTGTTCCAGCCGCGCCGCGGCCGCGCGCGCCGCTTCGGCGGCCTCGCCCTCGGACTGTGCCCGCAGGGGGGTGGCCCCCAGGGACAGAGACAGGAACACAAGGGCAAGAACGGCGGCGCGGATCATGCGATCAGGCTTTCTCCGGTCATCTCATCCGGCTTCGGCAGGCCCATCAGCGCCAGAAGCGTCGGCGCCAGATCGGCCAGTCGGCCAGCTTTCAAGGTAACGCCCGCAGGCCCGCCGACAAGCGCGACCGGCACGGGGTTGAGCGTATGCGCGGTATGCGGCCCACCGGTTTCGGGGTCCACCATCACTTCGCAATTGCCATGATCCGCTGTCACGATCATCGCGCCGCCCACCTCTTCCAGCGCGGCGACCACGCGCGCAAGGCCGGTGTCCACCGCCTCGCAGGCGGCCATCGCGGCTTTCAGGTCGCCGGTATGTCCCACCATGTCGGGGTTGGCGTAATTGACCACGATCAGATCGTAATCGTCATGGATCGCCTGCACGAAATGATCGGTCACCTCCGCGCAGGACATCTCGGGTTGCAGGTCATAGGTCGCCACCTTGGGCGACGGGGCCATGTAGCGGTCTTCGCCCGTTTCGGGCTGCTCCTCGCCCCCGTTCAGAAAGAAGGTGACATGGGGATATTTCTCGGTCTCGGCCAGCCGGAACTGCCGCTTGCCATGCTTGGCGACCCATTCGCCCAGGGTGTTGACGATCTCACGCGCGGGAAAGACCGTGGACATGAAGGCGTTGTGCCTTTCGGAATATTCCACCATCCCCAGACAGGCCGCCCAGGCGGGGCGCTGGCCCAGATCGAAGGCGGCGAAGCCCGGTTCGGCCATGGCCGACAGGATCTCGCGCGCGCGGTCGGCGCGGAAGTTGAGGCAGAACAGCCCATCGCCATCCCGCGCCCCGGCATAGTCGCCGATCACGGTCGCGGTGATGAATTCGTCGGTCTCGGACCGGTTGTAACCCGCCGTGACAGCCGCATGGGCGGTGGCCGCATGCAGGCCCTTGCCATGCACCATCGCCTCATAGGCCTCGGCCACGCGTTCCCAGCGGTTGTCGCGATCCATGGTGTAATAGCGCCCCGTCAGGGTCCCGATCCGCGCCCCCTGCGGCAGTGCGGCCTGCAGCTCCTCGAGATAGCCATAGGCCGAGATCGGGGCCACGTCGCGCCCGTCGGTCATCGCATGCAGGATCACGGGCACGCCCGCATCCGTGATCGCGCGCGTCGCGGCCAGGATATGGGACATATGACCATGCACCCCGCCATCCGACATCAGCCCGATCAGATGCGCGGTGCCGCCGGTGGTCTTGAGCTTGGCGATGAAATCCAGCAAGGCCTGATTCGCAAAGAACGAGCCATCCTCGATGGAAAGGTCGATCTGGCCCAGATCCATCGCCACCACGCGACCCGCGCCGATATTGGTATGGCCCACTTCGGAATTGCCCATCTGCCCTGTGGGCAGGCCCACATCCGGGCCATGGGTGATCAGCAGGTTATGCGGACAGGTGGCGATGATCCGGTCGAATGTCGGCGTATGCGCCAGCGCGGGGGCATTCGCCCTGCGGTCCTCCCGGTGGCCCCAGCCGTCCAGAATGCACAGCACAACGGGTTTCGGGGTCTTCATCGTCCAAGTCTCCTGCCTGATACGATGCCTCTTAACCTGTTGTGGCGCGGGGTTGAACCGCTTTCAGGATGGTGCGACCCCATGCAGCGCCGGGGTCGTCTGGTGCGCGGGCCATGCAAAAGGATCAGTTGGATGTCTCCATCAGGCCCACCGGTTGGCCGACAACCACGAAACTCAGCGCCTCGGGGTCCAGCAGATCGCGCGCGACACGGTTCACGTCCTCCAGGGTGACGGCGTTCACCTTGTCATTGCGCGTCGCGGCATAGTCGATGGGCAGACCGCGCACCTGCATGCCGACGATGATATTGGCAATCGTCCCGTTGCCGTCGAACCGCAGCGGATAGGCGCCGGTCAGATAGGTCTTGGCGTTCTGCAACTCCTCGGCGCTGACGCCCTCGGTCTGCAGGCGTGCCCATTCCGCGCGGATCACCTCGACCGCTTCGGCCACGCGGTCATTGGCCGAGGCAACGGACCCGCCCCAGAACTGCGCGTAATCGCGGTCGGCCAGATAGGTATAGATCCCGTAGGTCAGGCCACGCTTTTCACGCACTTCGGTCATCAGACGGCTCTCGAAACCGCCGCCGCCCAGAATGTGATCCAGAATGAAGGCGGCGAAGAAATCGGGATTGTCCTGTCCGATCCCCGGCTGCCCGAACAGGACAACCGATTGCGGCGTGGGAAAGTCGACCACATCGACACCACCCGGAAAGACAGGATCGGCAGGCCCCGGCAGTGGCGCGCCGCTGGCGGGCAGATCACCCAGCAGGCTGTCCAGCAGGACGCCAAGGTCGGCGGCGGTGATGTCGCCCACCGCAGAGACATAGATCCGGTCGCGCGCCATGCTCGCGGCATGGGCGGCCAGCAGGTCATCGCGGGTCAGGGCGGTCACGGTGTCGATGGTCCCGTCCAGCGAAGAGCCATAGGGGTGATCCCCGAAGACCAGCCCGTCGAAGCGGCGCGCGGCGATGCTCTGCGGGTCCTTCTCGTCCGAGCGCAAGCCCGACAGGACCTGCGCACGCACCCGCTCGATGGCCTCGGCGTCGAACCGCGGCTGGATCAGGGACTGGCGCAGCAGATCGACCGCCGCATCCCGGTTCTCGGTCAGGAATTGCGCCGATACGGACAAGGCATCATCCGACGCGGAATAGCGGAACGAGGCCGCAAGCCCGTCACGGGCGCGGGCAAAGGCGCGCGCGTCCATCTCGCCCGCCCCCTCTTCCAGCAGGGCTGTCATCAGGTTGGTCGCGCCGCGCTTGTCCATCGGCTCGACCGAGGCACCGCCGCGAAAGCGGATCTCCAGCGCCGTGAAGGGGATCGAGTGATCCTCGACCAGCCAGGCGGTGATGCCACCGGGGCTGACGACTTCCTTGATCTCGATGGCGGCGCGCGCGGGCAGTGCCGCGGCCAGCGTCAGCATCAACGGCAGAATGAAACGCATCATCACTGTGTCACCTCCTCGGCCATCAACCAGCCGGTCACGGCCTGTCGGCGATCCAGCACCATCCGCGCGGCGGCCAGAACGTCATCCGCCGTCACCGCCTGCAGGATATCGGGCCAGGCCTGCACATCCTCGACGGTCAGGCCCTGCGTCAGCGCGCGGCCATAGCGGTTGGCGATGCTGTCCACATCGTCGCGGGCATAGATCTGCGCCGCGCGCAGCTGCATCTTGATGCGCTCCAGTTGCTCCGCATCGACCCCGGTCTCAAGGAAATCGGCCAGAACGCCGTCCATCGCGGCCTCGGCCTCTTCAAGGCTGACGCCTTCCGCCGGCACGACGACCACGTCGAAGGTGGTCTTGTCCAGCGACATGCCGCCGTAGAAGGCCCCGGTGAAGGTCGCGATCTGGGTGTCGAACTGCAAGGCATCGGCCATCACGGATGTGGTGCCGGACCCCAGCACTTCGGCAAGGATGGTCAGGGCGGCCGCGGTCTCCTGCGCGCCGCTGTCGCGTTCGGGCGCCAGATAGGACCGGCTGACATAGGGCTGCGCCACACGGGCGTCGCGGAAAGTGATCCGGCGCTCGGCCGTTTGCGGCGGCTCGGTCGGTCGGACGCGCGCGGGCAGATCGGGGTTCGCGGGGATCGGACCGTAATGTTCCTCGGCCAGCGCGCGCACCGCGTCGGGGGTCACATCGCCCGCCACCACCAGAATGGCGTTGTTGGGGGCATAGAAGCGCTCGTAATAGGCCAGCACATCGTCACGATCCAGCGACACCATCTCGTGGCGCCAGCCGATGATCGGCACGCCGTAGCGATGGTTGAGGTATTGCACAGCGTCCTTCTGCTCGCGGAACAGGGCGGCGGGGCTGTTCTCGACCCGCTGGTTGCGCTCTTCGATGATGACCTCGCGCTCGGTCGCGATCTCGGAATCGTCCAGACGCAGGTTGACCATCCGGTCCGCCTCCATCTGCATCATCAGGCCCAGACGGTCCGCCGCGACGCGCTGGAAATACCCGGTATAGTCATAGCTGGTGAAGGCGTTGTCGCGCCCGCCATTCTGCGCCACGGTGCGCGAGAATTCGCCCGATTCCATCGTCTCGGTCCGCTTGAACATCAGATGTTCCAGAAAATGCGCGATCCCCGATGCCCCTGCGGGTTCATCCGCCGATCCGGCACGATACCAGACCATATGGACCACGACGGGGGCGCGGTGATCCTCGATCACCACCACATCCATGCCGTTGTCGAGCGTGAAATGCGTGACCTGTTCGTCAGCCAGCGCAGGACGGGACAGACCCACTGCCAGGCTCATGGCCAGTGACAGGGTAATAGCAGTCAGTCGGAACACGGACATCCTCCTCGGAATGAATTACGACAAGGATAGGCAGTCCGCGCCCTGTCGCAACCCGGACTGACGCAGATGTGACGTTTCAGCGCCGTTCGGTCGGCGGCGCGGAAGGTGTCGCGACACCCAGCCTGCGGAATCGGCGCAGTTCGGCATAGGGATCGGTCATCTCGGATTTGTAGACCTCGTTGTAGCGGTCCACGTCGCGGAAGATGCGAAACTTGGTGAAACGCGAGCGCTGGCGCTGGAATGCGGTATCCTCGGCGGCCAGTGTCATGCGGATATCGCTGGAAATACCGTTGCGCGCGGCGTGCTGCACCAGCGCGGCATCGTTTGCCGCGACACCTTGCGGCACCAGCGCCGCGGGCCGCCCGCCAAGCGCGGCCACACCGTCGCCCAGCGGGTTCTGGTCGGTCAGGTTCGCGCCGCCCGGTGTCGGGGTTGGCAGACTGGCCAGTTCGACAGGCATTTCCAACGGCTTGCTCGGCAGAACCGAGAATTCATCCGGCCCCGCGCCGATCGCGCGCAGATTGCGCAGGTTCAGGTCGCCGTCCGGTCTGGAACAGGCCGACAGGGCCAATATGGCCACCAAGATCATCCCATGCGGCAGACGCATTGCCACCCTCCTGACGTTTTCGGTTCCAGCTTTAGCCCATCGACAGCCGATCGTCACGGGGCCTTTTTCTCTCCGGTGAAAAGAACCAATCCCAGTGCCCCGGCAAAGATCGAGATATCGGCGATATTGAACGCATAGGGATTCTCGAAACCGCAGCAGGACATGTTCAGGAAATCCGCCACCGCGCCATAAACGATGCGGTCCACCACATTGCCCAGCGCGCCACCGACCAGCAGACCGGCCGAAATCAGCCCGAAACGTCCCGGCGGTTCCTTGCGCACCCACCACAGCACGCCCACGGATATGACCAGCGCCACGCTGATCAGAATCCATCGCGCCAGATCCGAGGCCTGTGCGAACAGTCCGAAATTGATTCCATAGTTCCACGCCATGCGCAGGTTCAGATAGGGCGGGAAGACGTCGATCGCGCCCAGATAGGCCAGGTCCATCAGATGGACGACCAGATATTTCACCGCCTGATCGGCCACAAAGATCACCAGCGCGACCCAGAACACCAGCCTCATCCGCCCTCCTTGCCGCCGCATTCACCGGGCGGCGCGCCCTGTTTCTTCTTGCCTCAAATATCCCCGCGCGGAGCGCATCCCCGGCTCAGTGCCGGAAATGCCGCATCCCCGTAAAGACCATCGCAAGGCCCGCCGCATCCGCCGCCGCGATCACCTCGTCATCCCGCATCGACCCGCCCGGCTGGATCACCGCCGTGGCCCCGGCCTCGGCTGCGGTCATCAACCCGTCGGCAAAGGGAAAGAACGCGTCCGACGCCACGACAGACCCCTGCGTCAGCGGCGCGCTCAGGCCCAGCGCCTCGGCCATGTCCTGCGCCTTGCGCGCGGCGATCCGGCAACTGTCCACGCGGCTCATCTGTCCCGCGCCGACACCCACGGTCGCCCCGTCCTTCACATAGACGATGGCGTTCGACTTCACATGTTTCGCCACTTTCCACGCGAACAGCAGATCGGCCAGTTCGGCCTGCGTCGGCGCGCGTTTCGTGACGACCTTCAGATCATCCACGGTGATATGGCCATTGTCCTTGTCCTGCACCAGATACCCGCCCGAGACCTGACGCCATGTCAGCGCCGCCTCTGCGGGATTGGCCAGACCCGGCGTGATCAGCAGCCGCAGGTTCTTTTTCGCGGCAAAGATGTCACGCGCGCCCTGATCGGCCCCGGGGGCGATCACGACTTCGGTGAAGATCTGCGCGATCTCCTCGGCGGTGGCCGCATCCAGCGTGCGGT
>CAVQSH010000006.1:0-299965 GCA_963715835.1 uncultured Alphaproteobacteria bacterium
CATTGAGGTCGCGGAAGATGTTCGCCATTCGTCGCGCGATCCTGCCTCGATCATCGGTGACATCCACTCGCAGGCGCAGGCCACGCAGGTGCACTGAACGCGAGTTGCAGCGGTTGGTCGGCAAGTATGGCCGCGATCAGGTCACGCAGGGCATGGGCGCGGTGCAGGACTATGTCGAGCGCGCCGTGCGCCAGCGGATCGCGGATCTGCCTGATGGTACGTGGGAGGCGGTGGATTACATCGACCGCGATCCCGGTGCGGGCGAGGGGATGATCCCGATCCACATCAAGATGACGATCAAGGGCGATCAGATCGTCTATGATTTCGAGGGCAGCCACCCGACGATCTCGTCGATCTACAACTCGGCCCATGGCGCCACGTTCTCGGCCGTGGTGGCGGGGATGAAAACGTTTTTCCCGATCTGCCGCTCAACAGCGGGTTCTACCGCATGGTCGAGGTCAAGGCGCCCAAGAACAGTGTGGTCAGCGCCGAATGGCCCGTGGCCGTGACGGGCTTCCTGATGCCCTTCGAGAAGATCATGAATGCGATCTTCGAGATGTGGTCGAAGATCATGCCGGAACGCGCGATCGCCTGCGCGTTCAATCTGGAGTATCTGCTGGCCGGGGGCAACGATCTACGCAAGCCGGATAAGCCGATCTACATGTTCTACGAATGGCTGCCCGGCGGCTGGGGCGGGCGCAACGGCAAAGATGGCAGCGACGTGACCACCGCCTGTTTCGGCACCGGCCTGATGTCGCAACCCTCGGAAGGAAACGAGCGTGTGAACCCTACGCGTGCCGATGAATTCCAGATCAAGCAGGACAGTCCGGGGCCGGGCAAGTGGCGCGGTGGCGCGGGCGTGATCAAGGCGTCCACGCTGCTGGAGGCGGAGAACACTGTGATGTCCTATATCTGCGACCGGGAACGCGCGGTGGTCTGGGGTGTTGAGGGCGGTCTGCCTTCCATGCCGCATGGCCTGATGATCCAGCATGCCGATACGGGCGAGGAGAAGTGGCTTGGCTCGGTCTTCTCGAACTACAAGATCAAGAGCGGCGACAAGTTCACCCGTCCCACCGCAGGCGGCGGTGGCTACGGCGATCCGATGGAGCGCGATCCCGAACGTGTGCTGCAGGATGTGATCGACGAGTATGTGTCGGTCCGGCGGGCCGAGCTTGATTACGGTGTGGTGATCAAGGTGATCGACGCTGATATGCTGGACTATGAGATCGACGCGGCGGCCACCGAAAAGGCGCGGGCGCATATTCGCGCAAATCGCGTCGGCTGGGCCCGGATGGACCCCGAGATCGTCTCGGACATGTACCGCAAGGGCGAGATCGATGAGATGGATGCGGTGCGAAAATACGCGGTCATCCTGGACTGGGGGACGGGCGAGTTGATGCCCAACTCGACACGCCAGTTCCGCGAAAGTTTCGAGAAACGCTCCGTCGCCCATTGGAACTGATGTGATAGTGGCCCGGCAAGGAATGTCGGGCCACTTGCATTGGCACCTACCCGCGCGGGAATGCGTGGTCGCTGTGCGCCTCCTCCATACTTGGGAAACTCTCTCACTTTGAGCTACCCAAGAAGCATTCAAGAAGCCCAAATTTCCAGAAAGCGCCCATATCCGCCAGCCAGCAGAGAAGGTTCGACGAAGGGCCCATCCCCTCCGCCACTTGCACATTGCAAACCCGAAAACAGGTCCCTCGCGGGGCCTTTTTCTTTATGTGCCAAAGGGGTTTGCAGGGACCATCCGCCCTTCGGAGACTGGCCAACCGCGCGGGATCGGTCTCCGAACGCCCACCGTCTCTTTCCACCCGCCCTTCGCTCTCGGCGAGACGGATTCAAAACGTCCATATATTTCAAGGAACTGATGGGGTCGCGCTGCGCCCGTGTTTCGCTGGTTCCGGCTTGTCTCAAAGCAGATGGAGACGCGACACGGGCGGCGTAGTGGTTGGTATGTCTTGGGAGTTTTGCGCGAAGTCTCTGATGACAAACGCAGTTTCCGCCCCTAGCCTGGCGCGATGTCGAACGGGGCCTGGACAGATCAAGAGAACGACCTGATCGTCGCGGATTACTTCGCGATGCTGGCAGACGACGTCTCTGGTCGCCCCTACAACAAGGCCGAACACCGGCGCGGGCTTCTGCCGCTGTTGAACTGATCGGTCCGAGGGATCGGTCGAGTTCAAGCACCAGAACATCAGCGCCGTGCTGAAGGGGCTGGGTGAGGACTGGATCCTGGGTTACAAGCCAGCATTCAATTTCCAGATGACGCTGGTGGATGCCGTGGCGCGCTGGCTGGCGCTGAACCCGGCCTGGCTCGGTCGCCATTCGGGTGCAGGAGCGCCGACTGGCCTGGCGGAGGCCCGGCCGATCTGGATCGGGCCGCCGCCCACGTTGTCGAACCAGCCGCCTCCGCAGGAGCTGGAGCAGATGCTGCACATCGCCCGCAAATTCGATGTCGCGGCGAGAGATGAGCGAAACCGCGCTCTCGGCCGTGCCGGTGAGGAGCGCGTCTTGGCGCACGAACGTGCAGGCCTCACATCAGCGGGTCGCGACGATCTTGCACGCAAGGTCCGGTGGGTGTCGGAGGAGGATGGCGATGGCGCTGGCTACGACATCGCGAGTTTCGCCCCGGACGGCCGTCCGCGCCTGATCGAGGTGAAGACGACGAATGGCTGGGAACGCACACCTTTCCACATCAGCCGCAACGAGCTGACCGTGGCTGAGGAGCGGCGCTCGGAATGGTCCCTGTGCGCCTGTGGAACTTTGCCCGCGTGCCGAAGGCGTTCGAGCTGCGTCCGCGGCCTGATGCGCATGTCTCGCTGACAGCGACGTCCTTTCAGGCGAGTTTTCATTAAATCCTGAAGCAGCTCCTTTTGCGCCGCTTGATCGTCTTCACAAGATTACAATGCCTTACGGCTCTATCGGTGCGTATTCTTGCCGGAAATCTCGGGTAAGCATCTGAGATGCAGTAGAAGCAACGTGGACGTTGGCGCCGACGATCTGGGCGGCTGCAACTCGTCATTGCGCCGCAAATTGTTGGAGGCGTCCTCGCAATGCGCTTGAATTGGCAGTGTCGGTAAATAGCCTGATTGTAGTCCCTCGGAAATCCGTGTCGAATGTATGCTTTCCTTCGTGGCTTAGCTCAATTCCGGTTCCGCCCAAACACAACAGGAAACGGCTCTGTTGATGGCATCGATGCCCACTCCCTACGGCGTTGCAACGTGCCAAGGTGATGTTTGTTGAAGACATCACAGAAGCAGAGAGCATCCTTGCCATCAACAGAGCCGGCTTTCGACCCAAAGCTGTCACTCGTCAGTTCAGTGGCAAGCGACCGCCCCCCGCCTAAATGAGTTGAGCATCAGCCCTTCCGATCCGAGTTTGCTCTTGAGCGCCAAGCCCAAAAAAACTGTTCGACCGGTGATCATCGTCGCACTAACTCTCGATCATGATCATCGTCAGCCCATCCACGATTTGGAACTCCAGCGCATTGGAAACACGCAGCGTACCGAAACGTGTGTTCGGTCGCATTACAATCCTGCCACGTACCGGACTTGGCACAGGCACGCTCTTGCGACTGATGTTCGAGGTTCAGGTATTGCGGTATGTCTTGCCGCTTGTCCCCTTCGTGATCGCCATGTTCGTTTGGCCGCATCTGGCCCTTCCTATTGCACAGGCGCCAATCCTGATGGTGATGGTGGTTGCCTTGTGCGAGATGCGCCTTCTGGCGGTCGCGCGTGAAGACCGGGAAAAACTGATAGCGGACAGCGACATGGCCAGCACGCTTGATGCGCTGCGCTTCAATGCCATGCGCCTGCTGACCCGGCTGGCCGCCAGGAGGGGCCTAACAAGCGGTGACCTTTTGCTTGTGATCGAGCAGTCTCAACTCGCGCGCATCGCCCCATTGACCTTGGTGTCAATTCAACAGCGCGAGCCTGCGCCCATGGTGCTGACGCTTGATGCAGACGAGCAGCGGATGATCCAAGAAGGGCTTTTCGACGATCAACTGACCGAAAGAAAACTGCATCTCATCGGTCTGCGTGAGAACGAGACTTTGCGGACCATTTCACTGAATACCGCCACCATATCCGCTCATGCAAGGATGACAGCATTGCTCGAACGGCAAGCGCACGACGTGGACAAACTTCAGAAGGATGCCTCATGAGCCTGAACGCGGCCAGCTTGCCTGCCAGCGCCATCCTCGACATTCTTTACGAGGGGTGGAAGTCGCAAAGCACCGGTGGCTTCACTGCGTCGTGGATGTTGCACGGTCGACCGGGCGTAGGCAAAAGCCAAGTGGTCCAGCAACTCGCTGACCGTATGGGTGCCAAGCTGTTTGATTTGCGGCTGACCACGATCGAGCCACAGGATTTGCGTGGATTGCCCTATTATGACCACGAGGCACGCAAGACCGTCTGGTATCGGCCTGAAGATCTGCCAAGCGACCCCGATAAGCCTTCGGTTCTTTTTCTGGATGAGCTGACAGCCGCGTCACCCTATCTGCAACCCACTGTTTACGGCCTGCTGCAAGAGCGCCGCGTGGGGCGCCATATGCTGCCTGATACGGTCTTTATCGTGGCGGCGGGCAATTCGGTCGAGGATGGTGCCATCGCCTATGAAATGGGTACGGCGCTCTCCGATCGGCTCGTGCACTTGCACATGGTGGCAGAGGCCAATGACTGGATCGAAAACTATGCAGTGCCGAAAGGGCTGCACCCTGCTGTCACGGCTTTTCTGCGTGGGCGTCCCGATCTGTTGGACACGACGGATGAGGCGCTGCGGCAGGGTCATGTGATCGCCTGTACCCCCCGCGCGTGGGAGCGCACCAGCCAGATCATGCAGAGCATCCCGGGCCGCGCCATGCAGGCGCCGATGATCGCAGGAACGCTGGGAGTGGCGGTGGCGGCTGAATTCGCGGTTGTCGCGGATGATATCGCCACCTCGGTGCATGTGCAGGAGATGCTGGAGGCTGATCCGAAGCGGCGGCTTGCGCTTTACCCGCGGAGCCTGAATGGGTTGAACGCGCTCGTGTTTGGCCTTGTTGGCGCGGCCAACGCAAAGACGATGCCCGCTGTGATCGACGTGCTGGAAGGGGTGCGCCATCTTGCTGACCGACGTTCCGAGTCCGACTTCGCCGCTTTGCCACTGGCGGAACTCTGCGCGTTCGGCTTCGAGATGCTGATGACGAAGGCCCTGAAGCTGGATCTGACAGCAAGCTTTGCCGCGTCGCCGGCCTATGCAGCCTATGCCGCAGACCGACAGGCGGCCGGGTTGACCTGATCCATGCCGCCCCGCTCGCAACGCGCGGCCAAAGCGATGGCCCATCTGGCGGAAAACGACCCTGCTTTGGCGTCTCTGGCGCTCTGGTGTGATATCCACGATACCCCCGATGAAACCCGCACCCATGGTCAGACCATCCTGATCGGCGAGAGTTTTACCGTTTTGCCGCTGCGTGAACAGATCGGCTTGCTTGGTCATCACATCCTGCATGTCGCCCTGCGCCACGCGGCCCGCATGGACGGCATGCGTCGGAGGCTGGGCAAATCCTTCGCGGATGAGACCTACAACCTTGCGACTGATGCGCTGGTCAACGAAGTCCTTGAGAGAGCGGGCCACGCTTTGCCGCGGCCTGCCGTCACGCTGACAACGCTCCTCAGCGAGGTCCTGCAGAAAGATACCGAGGCCGCGCTTGGTCGTTGGGACGCGGAGCGTCTCTATATAGCCCTTGTCAATCTGGATGGCTCAGGGCAGACGCGCCGTGAAGCCTATGAGAGCAAAACGGCTTTCCGGCCCGACCTCGAAGTAGATGGGCACAAGGAGGCAAATGACGCGGCAGCCGCATGGCAAACCCATGTCACGCAATCACTGCAAGCGCCGGGGGCTTCGGGCCGCGGTATTGGTGCGGTGCTGGCGCGGGTGCTCGATCTGCCGCGCGTCGAAACGCCTTGGGAGGTACATCTTCGCCGTCTGCTGGCCAAGGCGGTGGCTGACGCGCCCCGCCTGTCCCATCACAGGCCGCGCTCAGGCTGGATCGCAGCCGAGGCAGAGGCACGCCTGTCGCATGGACCAACACCCGTGTTCGAACCGGGTCACGCGCGCAATCGCAAACGCCCGCGGATCGTTGTCGGGCTCGACAGTTCCGGTTCGGTCAGTGATACGGTGCTGTCGCTCTTCGCCGCCGAAGTCGCCGGGATCGCCCGGCGCAGCGGCGCGGAGACGCATCTGTTGTGTTTCGACGAAACCGTCTACCGCCATGCCATTCTGACACCGGGCCAGTGCGAAAATGCCCTGACATCGTCGGACTTCCGACGAGATGGCGGCACCTCTTTCCGGGACGTCATGATTGAGGCGCGAAAGATCGACCCATCGATTGTTGTGATCCTCACCGATCTTGACGGGCCGTTCGGCCCGCCGCCGCCCTTTGACGTCGTCTGGGCCACGCCTCGCGCGTCTTGGTCCGTGCCACCTTTTGGCAAGGTCCTTTCGCTCGCGCGTTGATGCTGTTGCGGCGCAAACCGGTCAATTGGCGGCTACAGAGTATATGTCTGCTCCCTACCTTCGGCACCATCCATTGACTTGGGAGTCCCTTCAAAGACAGATGCGGCTACTTGAGCTTTTCAGTCCATCCTGGTCAGTCCAGCCGGTACATGCGCTCCACCTTGCCTGAATGCGCCACGCCAGTAAGGCGAGACAGATCCTCGGCAACGAGATCGGCGATCAGCCTCAGGGGTGCCTCGATATCAGATTTGAACGCATCCTTGCGGCCCTCGAACCATTCGCGATCATTATTCTGGGCAAGCTGGCCCAGAAAATCGCGGGCGTTGACGATCATCTCTACAAATCCGTCACTCATGTCTCTCACTCCGCTGCAAGCTTGCCGGACGGGGCGAAACGGCTGTTGCGCGCGATGGACCCCGCTGTCGCTCCGGCCTTGCGCTCTGCCCGCCGTTCGCGGCGCATATAGGTGTGGTAGAGGACCGGAACGCCGATCAGCGTCAGAACCGAGGCAAAGCCCAGACCAGCCATGATCGTCACCGCCATCGACGCGAAGAAGACATCGAAAAGCAACGGTGCCATGCCAAGGATCGTTGTGCCTGCGGCCAGCACCACGGGGCGCAGGCGGCTGACGCTGGCGGTGACGATGGCCTCGGACTGCGACAGTCCCGTCTCGGCCTTTTGCGCGTCGATCTCTTCCACCAGAACGATAGCGTTCTTGATCAGCATGCCCGACAGGCTGAGCAAGCCCAGAAGGGCAGTGAAGCTGAACGGAAGCCCGGTGGCCAGAAGGCCGATCGCAGCACCGTTGACCGCCATCGGCACGACCGTCCAGATCACGGCGGTCTGCCGCAGTTTGCCGAACAGAAGCACCGTGATCAGCAGCATCGTCCCGAAGGCAAGCGGCATCTGACGGCCAAGGCTGGCCTGTGCCTTGCCCGCGCTCTCGAACTCGCCGCCCCATGCGAACTGGTAGCCGGGCGGAAGCGTGATGGCCTCGATCTCGGCCCGCACCTCGCGGAAGGCCGCATCTGCCAGCACGCCCGGCACCGTGAAGCCCTGCACGCTGATGGTCGGCAACCGGTCGCGGCGCAGGATCGCGCCGTCGCGGGCGATGACCTCGAACCCGTCAATCACCTGATCAAGCGGAATATAGGCCCCGGGCACCGGGGCATGGACAAGCTGGTCCAGAAGCCGGGACGCCTCGGGGCTATCTCCGCGTGGTGTCCGCACGACGATGGGGATACTGCGCTCGCCTTCGCGCAGCGTTCCGGCCGGGATGCCATCCGTGGCCAGTGCAAGGGCCGCGGCCACATCGCCGCGCGTGACACCAAGTGTCTGGGCGCGGTCCTGCGCATAGACCGGCCGCGAGGTGAAGTCCCGCTCGCGCCAGTCAAGACGTTGCGCCTGAAGCATGGGGGTCGCCTCCAGAACCGCCAGCGCTTCGTCGGCAAGATCGCGCAGGACATCCGGATCAGGCCCGGACAGGCGCAGTTCCACATCCGCGCCGACAGGCGGGCCGTAGATGATCTGTTGTACCCGCGTTTCGGCCCATGGAAGTGCGGCGCGGGCGAAGGCGGCAAGGTCGTCGCGCAGCGCCGGGATGGCCTCGAAGCTCTCGGCCCGGATGACAAGCTGACCATAGGCGGGATCCGGCTTGACGGGTGTGTAGGTCAGCACGAAGCGCGAGACGCCCTGGCCCATGGTGGCCGTGACGGCGATGACATCCGGTCGGGTGGCAAGCCATGCCTCGATCACGGCGAGGTCGTCGGATGTCTGATGGATCGAGCTGCCCTGCCGGGCATAGTAGTTGAAGTAGAAAAGCGGCGTCTGCGCCGGTGGAAAGAACTGTTGCGTCACCTGGCTCATCGCGCCGAAACCTGCGACCGTGCCGCCGATCAGTCCAGCGATGACCAGCCACCGGACCCGAAGCGCGCCGCGCACCAGTGCGGCGTAGGCCCGGAAGAACGCGCGGTCATAGGGGTCCTCACCCTCGGCCAGACCGCCGCGTTTGAAGAAATAGCTGCCAAGCAGCGGCGTGACCGTCACGGCCAGCACCCAGGACAGCAAAAGCGAGATGGTGATGACCGCGAAAAGCGAGAACAGGAATTCGCCCGAGGCATCCGGTGACAGACCGATCCCGGCAAAGGCCATCGCGCCGATCACGGTCGCGCCCAGAAGCGGCACCTGCGTCTTGCGCGCGGTCTCCTCTGCAGCATCGGCAGCCGTCTTGCCCCGGCGCATGTCGATCTGCATGCCCTCGGCCACCACTATGGCATTGTCGACAAGCATCCCCATGGCGATAATCAGCGCGCCAAGGCTGATACGTTCGACCTTGATGCCGAACAGCATCATGAAGAAAAACGTGCCGATCACTGTCAGCGCCAGCGTCGCCCCAACCACAACGGCGGCGCGCCAGCCCATGAACAGCGCCAGCACCGCGATGACGACTGCGACCGACAGGATCAGGCTCACGAGGAAATCCGAACTCGCCTCCGCGACGATTGCGTGCTGTTGATAGATCGGATGCAGATCGACACCAACCGGCATGTCGGCCATGACCCTTGCCAGCCGTTCCTCGACCCGCGCGCCGATGGTGACGATGTTCTCCGACGCCAGCGCCGAGATCCCCAGCGTGAAAGCCGCGACCCCGTTGTGCCGCATCAGGTGCGCAGGCGCGTCCACGCGACCGCGGCTGATATCGGCCATGTCGATCAGATTGACCGTCGCACCCCCTGTACCGATGGTCAGCCCGCGCAGCGCAAGATCCGCCGCCTCCAGCGCCGGCGCCTCGATCTGCAGCCGCGCGCCGTCCCGGGTCAGCGCGCCGGTCGGCGCAACCGCATCGAGGCGACCAAGCGCATCAAGGATCGCCGAGGGAGGCACACCCGCAGTTGCCAGTGTCGCCTGATCGGGCTCCACGAACACGGCCTCCTCCGGCAGACCAAGAAGCTCGGCCCCAGCGACACCATCGACACTCAGCATCTCGCGGCGCAGATGGGTGGCGATCTCGTGAAGCGCGGCGTCCGAAAATCCGGGCGCTGTCACGGCATAGTAGATGCCATAGATGTCGCCGAAACTATCGTTGATCCGGGGCGGCAGTGTCCATGCAGGAAGATCGGCCTGCGCATCGGCAACCCGCGCGCGCAACCGGTCCCAGACCTGCGGCAATGCGCTGCCGTCGAACGTGTCCTTGATATGGACCTCGATCACGGACAGGCCCGGCGTATTGCGCGATGTGATGTAGTCGATCTCGCCAAGCGTCTGGATCTCGCTCTCCAGAACCTCGGACACCTCGGCCGCGACCTCTGCGGCCGTCGCGCCGGGCCATGGCGTGATGACCAGCGCCGATTTCAGGGTGATGCCGGGATCTTCCAGCTTACCCACCGACAGGTAGCCGCCGATACCGCCGAAGATGCAGAAAAGGATCGCAAGCCAAGTGTAGAGCGGGCGTTCGATGGCGTGACGGGCAAGGCGCATGAAAAGGCTCTCCGGTGTCAGGCTGTTCAATCTTCGAGGGTTCGCAGACCCGCAAAGCGTCGGACACGCTGCCCGTCGCGCAGGCGGTGCGCCCCGATGGCGACGATCTCGGTCCCGGGCTTCAGCCCGGCTGCGGCGAATGTCGTGCCGGTCCGCGTCGCGATATCCAAAGACACACGCCGCACCGTCGCCATGTCGCCTGTTCCCTCCACGACAAGAACAGCGGCGGATCGGTCATTGCCTGCAAGCACTGCGCTTGACGGCACCGTGACGCCGCCACCGCCCTGCGGGATTGACGCGATGACCGTCACGGACGCGCCGGGCAGCAGGGCGGACCCCGGATTTTCCACAAAGGCAAGCGTCACCCGATAGGACTGTCCGACCTGTGCCGCGTCCGGCTGAAACGCCACAAGCCGCAAGGGCTGCATGCCGCCCGGGCGGGTCTCAGCGGCAAAGCGCATGGTATCCAGCCCCCCGGCCGCGACAAAGACCCGTTCGGGCAGGTCAATCTCGACCCGCATCTCGGACATGTCGTGCAGCCGCAGGATCGCCTGACCGGGTGCCACAATGCTTTCGGCGGGCGTCAGCCGCGCAGCCACAAGCGCATCGAAGGGTGCGACCAGCGTTGCGTCAGACAAAGCTGCCTGCGCGTCTTTCAGGGTGACGTCGGCCAATGCGCGGGCTGTCTCGCTGTCCTCGGCACGGGTCGCAGCCCCGACTGCGCGATCAGCAAGCTGCCGTGCCCGCTCCGCATCGCGCACCGCCATCTCAAGCTGCAACGCGGCCCGCGCGACCGCGCGCTCGAAATCATCGCGCCGCAGTTGCGCGATCACATCCCCGGCAGCGACGCGCATGCCTTCTTCGGGAACAAGACGCGCCAGCGTGCCACCAACCGCAAAGGCAAGCTCCACAGTCTCGCGCGCCTGCACACGGCCGAAAAAGGCGCGAGACAGCGTCGTGGGCTCGGCCTCGACAATCACCGTCTGCACCACCGGAATATCGTCCGCAGCGGTCGGGCGCGCAAATCCCATCGAAATGACAAAGCCCGCCATCGCGACAAACAGGATGTCCCTGACGGGTGGTTGTTTTCTTTTGCGCATGATCCTACCTTCTGATGACGTCAGCCGCCCGACCGTTCGGTAGGCAATTAGAGGAGCGTGCGCATATGTCAATGGAAGACAAGAAGTCTCCTCAGCAGTCGGATCGGCGCACCGAGATCCTTGAGCGCGCTACCGAGGCCTTCGTGACCCATGGTTTTGCCGGGACGTCCATGGCCGACCTCGCGCGCGCTGTCGGTATCCAGAAGGCCAGCCTCTATCACCACTTCGCGTCAAAGCAGGTCCTTTTTGTCGCCTGCGTGACCGAAGGCTACGAGGGCAGCGTCCGCCGACTCGAGGCGATCCGCACCGATGCGGCCCTATCTGACCCCGCCCGCATCAAAGCCGCGATGGACGAGATCTACAGGATCAACCTGACAACACCCGTTGGCCGCATGGCGCCCCTGATCGCCGAGGTCGCGCCAACGATCCCGGATGTGGCAAAGGCGTTTCATGGCGGTTTCATCGCACGGCACTATGCCACCGTCACAGGCATGATCGAGGACGGGATCGCGCGCGGCAGCTTCACGCCGGTCGACACGCTCGGAATGCAGCATCTGATCTTTGGTCCCGTGATAACACTGGCGCTCTCGCGGGAAATGACAGCCTCGTTCCCGGACCGCGACACGCTCTATCCCGTGGATCGTATCCGCAAGACCCATATCGACCTGATCCTGCGGTTGCTCACCACGCCCACACCGGACGTTACTGAAGGCGGGCCGCATGGACCATGACAAGTTCGCGCAGGTCGAAGTCACGTCGCAGGACGAACTATGGACATGGCTCGGTCAGCATCACGACAGTGCGCAAAGCGTCTGGCTGGTGACGTGGAAAGCGGCGCATCGCGACCGCTACGTATCGCGCGAGGCAGTGCTCGACGCGCTGATTGCCTTTGGCTGGATCGACGGGCGCCGCTTGCAGCTTGACGATGCGCGCACGATGCAACTCATCTCGCCGCGCAAGCAGCAGGCTTGGGCGAAAACCTACAAGGATCGCGCCGCGCGGTTTTAGGCCGAGGGACGGATGCACGCCGCTGGTCAGGCTGTGATCAATGCGGCGCAGCAAAGCGGAAGGTGGAGCGAAAGCGATCCTGTCGATGCACTGCTTGACCCTGACGACCTGATCGAGGCGCTTGATGCGCAGGGTGCAACGCCGTGGTGGCAGGCTGCCGCGCCATCCTACCGGCGCAATATTCTGCGGTGGATTGCTGCGGCAAAGCGACCCGAAACGCGTCGGGCACGCCTTGAGACGACCGCTGCCATGGCCGCGAAGGGACAGAAGGTCCCACATTACTGAATACACTTAGAGAGAATAGGACAAAAAAAGCCATACGGGCCATTCATCTTGGTTGCAGCGAAGGTCCGCTTACCGCCCCTCGTGTCGAGAAACGCAAACGGCCCAAGCCGGTGGTTCTTGGCTGATGCCGTGAAGGTCTGCCGTTGGCCCGAAGTGAACGCAGCGCCGTGTTGCAGCATTGGGCATTGTGGACGGCTGCGGTCATTGGCTGCGATAGCTACCGGGCTGCACATCTCAATCACGCTGGTCACCGGCACCTCGGACCACCCGACCAGCCCGCTCGAAATCCCGCTGCATCCCTAGCCGCGTGAGCTGACGCCCCCCGCGCAGCACGCCTTTCGCGTCAGAGCCGCAAGCCGAAAAAAACCATCGCCAATGGCACCGGTGAAACGGCAAGGGCGATGGTCGCGACGGTCGCAAGTGGTGAAAAGATGCCGCTGAGACCTGCCATCAGCATGATGCCACCACCGCCACCAATGACCGAGTTTCCTGGCGTGTTCACAGCCACAGCGAGCGCGACATAGCGATAGCGGACCGCAAGCCGCAGCGCGCGCGCCGACTGCCCGTCCAGCAACATGGCAACACGGTCTTCGCCCGACAGGGGCGCTGCCCGGGCAACGAGGTCCGCGGCCCGGTGCATCCGCAAAGTCGACAAGACCCGCCGCAACAGGTCGATGGGCAGGAACCGCCCCGCCGTGTAGGCAAGGATCATGGACGCAACGGTGCAGACATAGATCAGCGGTGCGATGGCCGCACCGAAGGCCGCGAGCATGGCCAGCCCGATCTCGGCCCCCGGCACGAAGGGAAGCGCCAGCAGACCGATATAGGCCGCCGACCCGAGCATGATCATGCGGTGCACCTGCTGCTCGTTGTCGGGCCGGATCTGCAGGTTCAGCGCGTCGCGGACCATGTGCGCGCCCCAAGTGGCCAGCACCAGCACCGCGATCAGGATCACGACGCGCAGGACGATACCGCCCAGCGAGGCTCCGGGCTGTCGCATGGCGACGGCTAGCCCGTTGTCCCAGTTGCGGCGTCGAAATCGGTGGCCGTACCCGACGCCTCCATCACGATCTGATTGGTCCAGTACCAGCGGCGCGTGGTCCATGTCCCTTCGAGGGTGATCGTATCGCCGGTGACCTGACCATAAAACACCACCGTATGCGGCGCATCCGGGCAAATGGTCGTGGCCGTGAAATGGATCACGCCGTCGATCTCCTTTGTCTGATAATCCGACCAGCCGAAATCGCAGTAATTCTGGCAGTCGACGGACTGGAAGGTGCCATCGCGGAACAACAGTTCATCCTCGAGGACCGCGCCGCTGCCGACGTCGGTGCCGTAGATCGTGAAGGCGCGGCCATCCAGCGCCCCGGATGATGCCCAGTGGCCTTCGGGCACCTGCATGTCGGGGATGTCCTCGTTCATCACCGACATCGTGGCGGCGCCGGTCCCAAGCGTTGCCAGCGTGATTGCGGCCACTTGAATGATCTGGGTCACGACGATCTCCCTTCCATGTCAAAACGAAAGTTGGTTAATTTTGGCAATGCAGTCATCCTATTGCACTGTCTCATCAGAGCAGAAAGACTTTGCGCGGACGAAGGTGCCCTACAGGCTTTGTATAAAGGCAGGGCAGGGCGGGCCGCCCTGTCCTGCGAGCGTCTGAGCCGCCATTTCATCTGACTGCATGTGGTTTTATTCGACGCCCAGAACCTGCGCGAACATCGCGGCATAGGCCGGGCGTGCGAGGGCCACGCCTTCATCGAGCGACGGATGCGGTGAGAGAGCAGTGATATACCCGACATCAAGCATCGACAGGTAGGACTGCCCATCCTCGTCATAAAAGGCGATGTTGCCACATGGCATCAGGGCGAGGTTGTGCAAACCCGCGGCGGCGACGTAGCCGCGCATCGCGTTGAAGCAGATCTTCATACCAACGGCGGCACCGCCCATCATTTCGAAGTCGCCATTGAGCGACCAGTCGTCGTTCATCGCAATGAAGTCGCGGATCAGCGTGGCTGCCTCCTGCGGCGTCTGATCCAACGTGTGAATGATGAAGTGCTCGGACACCTCTGCTGTTGCGGAGGATGACGAGATCAGACCGGCAAATGCCGCGGCCGACAGGGTTTTCAGGATCGTGCTCATGCGTGTTTTCCTTGTTCAAAGAATGCGTTCGGGTCCGGGACAGCACCTTCCGAACTGGCCCAGGAGGGTCTCAGCCGGCTTTCTCGGCCATGAAGATGCGGAAGGTTGCGCCAATCCGGTTGCTGCCATCGGGCTGGACGAAGGGTGCGGGCGCCGCTGCGGGCGCCCGCACCAATCGCCTCAGGTCCAGCCGAGGGCACGCATGGACTGGGCGTCGTTCCATATCTTGGTCATGTGTTTGATTTTCGGGCCATCGAACGCCATCGAATAGACGTAGTCAGCCGCGACGCTGCGCCCGGTCGGCGGCACTGGGCCGCCCTCGTCCGTGTGGGTTCCATGGAACACCGCGAAGCCCAACACCGTGGCGCGCGCGTCGTCGGCGGCGAAGGCCTTGATGTCATAGTGGCCGTCTGGTGCCAGTTTCAGCAGACCCTCCATCCAGCCGGCATAGGCCTCGATCGTGTCTATCTCCGCAAGGGCGTCGGACTGGCAAGAGAAGGTAGCGTCCGGCAGGCAGAACGGTGCGCAAGCGGCCCAGCCCTTGCCCGTCTCGATAGTGTCGAAGAACGCGGCGGCGGTGTCGGTCATTGTCATGGATTTGTTCATGGTTTTGCTCCCGGTCAGGCGGCCGCGATCTGGCGCGACCTTTTCGAATATGGGCAGTCTTGCGCAGCACCCGCTACAAGACAGGCTAAAAAGATCTAAATCCTGGCGGGACAGACCGACATTCATCGCCGCGCAACGGAACTGGCAGACTAATCCGGCTTGAGCGGGACAAGTCCAGCCGCTGGCTGTCCTGGAAGGGTGTCGAGTGCCCCATACCCCTGAAATGGTAGCCCGCATTCGCATGAAAATCGATAAGTTCAATGTCGTCGACCTGCTTGGCCGGGACAAGGGCTGACAAGGATGCGCGCCGCACGAAACCAGAAAAGGGCCCGTGTTTCAGCGGGGTGGTTCGACCTCTGACAAGGGCATTAAAGGTCCAAAGCCGACCTCCGCAATCAGTTGCGACGCTGCAACGCAGCTTCACCGCACCGGTCGTTCATGTATCGAGCCTTTTTTGGGTCCGAGTGTCAGCAAGGCGGACAAAGCGGACGTTCCGGCGCGCCGAGCAATCGGCTGCAATGGTCTTGCGATGCCAAGAAGGATCAAGTCGCATCCTCTGGGGGGTGTTGTTTGAACCAATCGACAATCTTGGGCATGTTGGCCTCAAATCCACCGGGCGCAAAGACGTTCAGCACACCTGCGCGCTTCTCACTTCGGTTCTCGAAGTCATGCTGCACACCAGCGGGCACGAAGATGAAACTACCCTTTTCCGCATCACGCCAGTCATCGCCGACAAGGAAACTCATAGTTCCTTTCAGAACATAGAAAATCTCATTCTCTTGGTCGTGCGAATGCGCCCCGATCCCTTATGTGTTGGGCTCCATCCACCATTCGGAAATCGAGTATTGATTGTCGGTTTCATCGCCGTCTGCTTTGAAGTTGGCCTTGATACGACCCATGTCGTAGGCACGGCCATGCCCACGTTCCAAGAAAATGGGTTTTCGTTCGCCCGCCTTTGGCATCTTGCACTTCCTTGAGCTTTTTCGATTGTTCAAAGCTACTGCAAATGCGGACATCCGTCTAACATGCAGCATCCTGCAAAAAGGGCTCGCAGCGGACATCTGACGAGAATGATCAGGTCCCTGACGGCACGAGCGCGCCTGAATGACTGCTAGGCAACCGACATCAAGGTTGCAGCCCCAACGATCAGTGGCAACTTTCGATTTGCAGCAGTTGCAGCGAAAGACACGAAGGCCGGATAACGGAAGCCCGCTGCTCTGTGCTCCAATGCCCGTTCTTTCGGATGGATATTGCGGTTTGCACAGATGAACGCTCGGTTGAAAGAGCATCGGGAACCGATATTTGCTAGGAAACATCGGCACGTTCGTATCTATAATACCAGACTGATGTTGCGAAAAATCGAAGGCAGAACCGGGAGTAAAGCCATTGTCCTCCTTCCGCTTCGGCGATTTCCTCCTGGCGACGGAAGAGCGCAAGCTCTCGCGCGACGGTATCGAATTGCCCCTGGGCGCCAGGGCTTTCGACATGCTGAGCTTCATGGTGGCGAACCGACATCGCGTCCTGACCAAGGCAGAGATACTCGACGCCGTCTGGCCGGACATCGCGGTTGAGGAAAGCAACCTGACCGTTCATGTCTCGGCCCTGCGAAAGGTGCTCGGACCCAAGGCGCTGGCGACGATACCCGGCCGGGGCTACCAGTTCGTGGTCCCAGTAGGGGAGAACACGCGTGTCCCTGCCGCTGAGGCCGACAAGCGCGAAACCGCTTTCCCCGAAGTCCTTGTAATCCCCTTTACCAATACCTCAAACGATCCCGATCAGGAGTATTTCGCTGACGGTATCACCGAGGATGTCATCACCGATCTCTCCAAGGTCGCGGCGCTGTCTGTTGTCGCCCGCAACACGGCCTTCACCTTCAAGGGTCGCTCCGTCGATGTCGCGCAGACGGCCCGAGACATGAACCTGACCCACGTGGTCGAGGGCAGCGTACGCAAATCCGGCAACAGGATTCGTATCAATGCCCAGCTTGTCGATGGCACAACGGGGCATCCGATCTGGGCGGAGCGCTTCGACCGCGACCTGACCGACATCTTCGATCTTCAGGATCAGATTACCGAGGCCATCGTTGCCGCGCTCAAGGTCAGGCTTGTCCCGGCCGAGCGCATGGCAATCCAGTCGCGCCCGACCGACAACCCCGAAGCCTATGAACTCTATCTCCAGGCGCGCTACCACCACACGCGTCTGGACAGGCGCAACTTCGAGATTGCCAGCCGCCTCGCTCAAAAGGCGCTTGATATCGACCCCGATTTTGGCCTGGCATGGGCGCTTCTGGCCATCAGTCGGACGGGACTTTTTGGCCTTTCGGGCTCGACCGAACATGGCCTGCAGGCGGCCGAGCGCGCACTCGCTCTGAATCCCGACCTGTCAGAGGCGCTTGCGGCAAAAGCCTTCGTTCTGGCCGGCCTTGGTCGCTTCGACGAGGCTTTCGAGCTTCACGAACGCTCGCTTCAACTTGACCCGAATTCCTATGATGTTCGCTTTCTCTATGGGCGAACGTGTTTCCAGACCGGGCGGCACGACGAAGCCATTCTGCACTGGGAGCGCGCAACCGAACTGTCGGAAGCGGATTTGGCGGCTACCTCCCATGTCGCCATGTGCTACAGAGCAACAGGCCAGCATGAGAAGGTGCTGGACACAGCCCGCCGCACGCTCATGCGCGCGGAACGCGTGCTTTCAGAGAACTCGTCGGACTCCTACGCATTGATCACCGGTGTCAGTGCCCTTGCCAAACTGGGCGAAGCCGAACGCACCAAGCAATGGGCCGTGCGGGTCAAGGCCGTTGATCCCGATGATCCGAGCATCGACTACAACATCGCTTGCGCCATGGCGCTGCTTGGTGAAACGGATGACGCACTCGATACGCTCGAAGCCTGCCTGCCGCGTGTCGACCCCGTCACATTCTCTGTCTGGGTTGAACAGGATACCGACCTTGACGCCCTGCGCGATCGTCCTCGCTTTCAGCGCCTCGTTCGCGAACTTGATGCGCGTGCGGCCGCCGCAAGGGCGTAACCACGCGACCCAGCCCTTTGGGTTCGGGCCATCGCCGCGTGTGGCTGCCTTCAACCCATAGGCGTCGATGGAGGATCTGCCAGTCATTCCGAACCTTTCCGAAGTTTTCGCAACGGTTCGGGCCGCTTCAGGACATTCACCCTTCCGGCTGCCAGCATGGCTTCACAAACCAGCCATTCCGGCAGGTTCTTCAGAAGGATACCAGACATGACCGATCTTTCGGCACCGCTGCAGACCCCCGCACCGACCTCGCCCCTCGCACGCGCCCTCCGCCTTCCATTGAAGTTCGTGAAGTCTCTCTTCGAACCGCGCCCCGGCTCTGATGTCGACCTTCGCCACGCCAATGAGCATTTCCTCAGAGACATCGGCCTGCGCCGTTGAATTACTGCCGCGCCACTTGCTGCGACCGGAAGAGTGTTGCAATCGAAGCAGCGAGGCGCTGCCAATGGCCCTCCTGCTTCGAAAGCGAAGCAGGGCGGTAATTCCTGCCGCCAGGTGGTCAGTTGCTCGAAACCGGGCATTCGCCGCAAGACTAATAGATCGCCAGAATGGGCTCGAAGCAGACCTGAGATGCGCCGCAGCATCCTGTGATACGCTGCTTTCGTCAGCGTCGGGTTATCGTTGTGGGAGGGCGTGGCGGATCGGTGGAATAGTTGTGGAAGCACCGAACCCACCTGCCATTCGCGCGCTTCGAACTGCTTTAAACAAAGGTCGGATTGTCGGTCAGAAACGCCCTTTGAAGCCAGAACATGTCCAGGCGATCAGAGTTCGACTGGAGCTGGCCGGGTCACGCCGGGCCTCTGCCTTTTTCGGCGGCTTGCGCCACTTCGAATGATCTCAGAAGAGCCGCCAGATAGGCAATCGTTTCGCCCGTGGAAGCTTCAAGGTCGGATGCCGCGGTCCGGGAAATGGCAAGGTGGCCATCCGCATTCCGGGTCACCCATCCCCTGTCCTGGAGGATTGCCACCTTCCGCCGGACAGTTTCGCGCGGAATGCCCGAATAATCTGCGACCGACTGGATGTTGATCGGAAGCTGCCTGCCATCGCTTCCGTACGTGTTTGTCAGCTGACCAAGCTCTGTAAGCTCATGGGTCCAGCTCTCTGACTGTGTTCGGCTGCCGATGACCGCAAGGATTAACGCAAGGTCGAGATCGCCGTCGAACCGGGTCCGCAGGTGCACGAGAAGCCGGGTGAACCCCACGAGATGAACGGGCCAGACGATCCTGAAATGTGTTTTCAGGAAGTTTCCCTGTTTCGTTTCCCGCATCGGCATCGCTTCCTCCCCGTGGCCTCGCCCAATTTGGGTGCAAACAGGCTTGAGATGCAATCCAATCCTTTTCAGACTGACTTTGGAATTTTGTTGCCGGAGGGCTCATGTCTATCGATCTCGCGTTCACGACGCCGGGTGGCCGTTTCGCTCTTTCCAGGTGCGCGGAACGCTACATGCGGGCTGACAGGCCGCAGGTGATCGGGACAGTCTCTGCCATCGCGGCGGCCTTGTTCGGGCAGATCGCTTTTGCTGCGGAGCGCGACCCTATGCTCCTCCATGACGCCGGCGGTCTCGAGGTGCGGGGCCATCTTCAGTTCGGTCTGAACGCCGTCAGTGAACGGAACCTTTTCTGGGACCTGGCTTCGACGACCGCGCCCGGCAGCGGCTTTGACCCGGATACGAGCTGGCTGGAAGGCTACATCAAGCCGGGTCTGAGCTTCGCGTATCAGCTCGACGGAGGGGCAGTGGTCTATGGCAAGGTCTCGGCCGTGTCGTCCTACACATGGGGCACGGATGCGTTCGATACGGGCGACACCGGCGAGACAACCCTGGAAGAGGCCTATCTGGCTATTCGCGGGGATCTCGGCCCGGGGGTGTCTTACGACCTGTCCTTCGGTCCGCGCGAACTGACGCTCGGCACAGGCATGCTGATCGCCAATGGCGCCACCAGCGGGTTTGAGCGGGGTGCCTTGAAGTTCGGGCCGCGCAAGGCCTGGGAAAGGGCCTTGATCGCGCGCATGTCCTACGGGAACGTCACCGGGACGGCCTTCCATCTCGACCCGAACGAACTGCCCTCCACCGACGGACGAAACGAACTGGCCGGTGTCGACCTGCGCTACGACGACCCGCGCGGCGGGTATCTTGGCGCGACCTACGTGGATGTCCTGAACTCGGACTCGCCCTATCCGCAGGCGGCGCCGGGCGGCATCGGCGCGCCGACGGTGATGGTTGGCGCGCGCGAGGGCACAGGCACGCTCGGCATCTATGGCAAGACGAATCCGTTCACCGGGACCCTCGAGAACTGGACGTTCACTGGCGAGGTCGCCTACCAGTGGAACGACCGGGTCGACCTCGAGGCCTGGGCCGGACGCGTGACCGCCACCTACACCTTCGCGAGCCTGCCCTGGACGCCGAACCTGACCGTCGGCTATCAGACCTTTTCCGGCGACGATCCGGACACTTCAAAGCTCGAACGGTTCGATCCGCTCTACTACCAGGGCAGCCCAAGCGCCTGGGCAACGGGATCGAAGTCTGCCTCGACCTTCATCAACTCCAACGTGAACGCCCTGACGCTGGCGCTGCGGGTGCAACCAACGCGCCAGGACACCTGGACGCTGCGGTATGCGCATATCCGCGCGAACGAGTTGAACAGCCCGGTCCAGTTCGGGCAGGCAACCCGCGTTGATCTGAACGGGAACGTCGTGTCGGGCGTCACCGACGCGCATCTCGCCGACGACCTGTTCCTCGAATACAGTCGCATCATCAATCGCAACACATTTCTGACAGCCGGCGTCTCCGTCTCCTTTCCCGGAGCGGCGATCGACAACGTGGTCGGCAACACCGCAGAGCCCTGGACAGGAGGATTTCTGAATGTCGTCGTCAATTTTTGATCCCATCGCACTCGCCACGGGTATTGTTCTCGCCCTGGGCACGGCAGGCGGCGCCCTCGCGCAAACGGCTCCGCTCTCGGCGCAGGAATCCGATCCCGCGGTCATGGGCTGGATGCAGGGCTTTCCGCCGCCGCCTGACAAGCTCATCACCCAGCCCGACAGCAACTATTTCAGCTTTCCCAAGCTGCGCTGGTCGGTCTGCCACCTGCGCGAGTTCCTGCCCACCGAGGAAATCAGCCGTGGTCTCGGCGCACCCGTTCCACTGTCTTACCCTTCCCCGGCGGAATTCGCCCGAGCTGCGCGCGCGAGATCGACGCACTGACTTTCATGCCACTGAACGGCGACCGAAGCGATGACCTGGGAAGAGTCAGCCTTTACGCCAATTACACTGACGGCATGCTGATCCTGCACAAGGGGCAGGTCGTCTATGAACGCTATTTCGGCTGCCTCGCAGAAGACGGCAAGCACGCCATCATGTCGATGACGAAGTCCATCACGGGTCTGCTGGGTGAAATCCTCGTGGCCGAGGGCGTGCTCGACGACACGGCTCCTCGTGCGCGACGTGATCCCCGAGATCGGCGAGAGCGCCTTTGCCACCGCCACGGTGCGTCAGGTCATGGATATGACCACCGGCGTCCAGTATTCGGAGGACTACTCCGACCCGGATGCCGACATCTGGGTCTATTCCCGCGCCGCCAGCCCGCTGCCTAAGCCCGAGGGCTACGAAGGTCCGGACGGCTACTGGGAGTATCTCCAGCAGGTCAAGCCCGAAGGCAATCACGGCGACGCTTTCCACTACAAGACCATCAATTCGGACATGCTCGGCTGGATGATCAGCCGGGTGACTGGCAAGGCCGTCACCGACCTCGCCTCGGAACGCCTGTGGCGCCGCATGGGGGCCGAACAGGACGCCTACCAGACCGTCGATGGCAAGGGTGTGCCCTTTGCCGGAGGCGGGGTGACGGCGGGTTTGCGCGATCTCGGGCGACTGGGGCAACTGATGCTGAACGGCGGTGAGATCAACGGTCAGCGGCTCTTCCCGGCCGAGGTCGTCGCGGCCATCGCCGCCGGGGGCGATCAGTCGAAATTCGCAGGCTTTCCGACGATCCCGAACGGCAGCTACACGAGCCAGTGGTGGGTGCTCCACAACGATCACCGGGCCTATGCCGCACGCGGCGTGCATGGTCAGACGATCTATGTCGACCCGACAGCCGAGATGGTCCTGGTGCGGCTCTCCTCTTTCCCGCGGGCGCAGAACGGGTTCATCGACCCGACCTCTCTGCCCGCCTACCAGGCGGTGGCGGAATACCTTATGGCGCGATGACCGGGCATGGCGATGCCTTCCCGGCGTTACCCTGGCGGCAGGTCAGCAGAGGACGCACCACATGACAAAAGCTCACGGCGGTCTCGACAAAGCCACGGTAGGGGGTGTCTACGGGTCTAGGTTTCCAGCATCTCGCTGATGGAGCGTGCCAGCAGGTCAGCCCAGTGCGCGACCGCAGTGTCGCTCTCCAGCTGATCGTTGCAGACCTCGATCAGGCAATGCCGGACACCCCGTGGCTCGGCGTGGTTTGGAATGAACCAGTCGCCCTCATCCTCGATCTGGTAGGGTTCGTTGATCGCAAGGATCAGATCCGGACACATTCTACCCAGACTGTCCACGAAGTGCCGCGCCGTGGCCATGTCCCGGCGACACAGAAACCCCGCATCGCATTTTCGCCTGTCGCCCTGCTGCATCTGACGGGTGAAGCTATGGATCGAAAAGGCTGCCAGGCGGGGCGCAGCGTCAAAGCCTTCCGCGATGGCGGCGTCCAGCGGCGCGAAGATCAGCATCTCGCGCTGCCGTCGCGCCTCCAGGTCCAGACCCTGATTGCCGGGAATGATCACATGATCGCTGACTTCGGGAATAGATCCCTTCACTCCCGGCGGGCGGTTGCAATCAATGACAAGGCGGCTGTAGCGCTGTAGGATGAGCGGAGCCGATAGCCTTTCCGAAATGGACCGTGCCAACCGTTCAGCCCCGATATCCCATCCGATATGCAGGTCAATGGCCCCCTCTGGTAGCTCCAGCCCCTCAAGCCGCGCCGGAATCGCTTGCCCCGCATGCTCGCACAGAAGAAGGACAGGGCTTTTGCTGTATCGATGCACCCATTCGACGGGCGCAGGGTCGTTCTTCAGAAACAACCCGACCTTGGAATTCATGTCATTCATCTGAGGTCCTTGCTCAAACTGCGCCCTACCTTTAATTCGTCAGGACTACGAACGGTTTGCATTTTTGGCAGGCAGCAGCCCGTCCGGTCGCCAGAGCAGGGCTGCAATCACCAGCGCAAGAACGATCGCATCGCGATAAGGCGACAGACCATCAGGCAGGAACGCCTGGGTCAGCACTTCCAGCACCCCGATCACAAAGCCGCCCAGAACCGCGCCTCCAAGGCTACCCAAGCCACCCAGAACCGTGGCGATGAAGGCCTTGAGCACGGGAAAGAACCCCATCATTGGATCGACCGAACCACGCTGCGCTGTCCAGATCACCGCCGCGATTCCCGCCAGCAGGCCCGAGAGCGCGAAGGCCATGGCCACCACCCTGTTGGCCCGAACCCCCAGCAGCTTGAGCATCTCCAGATCTTCCGCCGCCGCGCGCATCGCAAGGCCGGTCGCCGTGCGCCGCAGGATCAAGGTAAGTCCCAGAAGCGATACGAAGGCCACTATGATCGACACGGTAGGCACCACCCCGATCGTGGCCCCTGCGACTTGATAGGTGCCGGACCAGGCCGCCGGAAAGGATATGGGCACAGGCCGCGCGGAAATGGTGTTCTGGAACACAACCTTCAAAATCTCGGACACCGCAAAACTGGTAATCAGCAGGGTCACCACATCAGCGCCGCGCATCGCACGAAAGGCGGTGCGTTCCAGCGTCAGGGCCATCACCACGGCAGCGCCGATCCCCACCGCGAGCGCCGCCACTGGCGACGTGCCGAAGGCTAGCGACAGGAATATCCCGTAGCCACCGAAGGTCATGATGTCGCCATGGGCGAAATTGATCAGCCCTACGATGGAGAAGACGATTGCTAGCCCCAACGCCAGCATCGCATAGACGCCACCAAGGCTGATTGCATTGATCGACTGTTGAATGATGAGGTCCATGGATCAGGCCGCCAGGTAGGCTGCTTGCAGCAGCTTGTCGTTTTTCAGGTCACTGGGCGCGCCAGCTGCGGCAACCGCACCATTCGCTAGAATCACCGCATGATCCGCGACGTCCAGCGCCAGCGTTGCATTCTGTTCCACCAGCAGGATCGAAATGCCTTCGTCGCGCAATTCCTCCACGATGCCGAAGATCGCATCGACCATCTGAGGCGCAAGACCCAGCGACGGCTCGTCCATCAACAAAAGGCGTGGACCGCTCATCAAGGCGCGTGCGACAGCCAGCATCTGCTGCTCACCGCCTGACAAAAGACCTGCCAGTTGTTTGCGCCGCTCACCCAGGATCGGAAACCGCTCCATCATCGCCGCCTTTCGCGACAACGCCGTGGCGGCATCGCCCACCACAGAGCCAGCGAGCGTCAGATTGTCCTCGACCGAGAGCGCCGAGAACACTCGCCGTCCCTCAGGTGAAATGGCCACGCCCGCGCGTACAATGGCGTCGGGCGTGGCCCCAGTCATGTCCTTGCCGAAGATGGAAACCGAACCGCCTGATATGCGCAATGCACCGGCAATGGCCATCACGGTGGATGTCTTGCCTGCGCCATTGGCCCCAAGAAGCGCCGTCACGCCACCTTTGGCTGCGGTCAGATCCACGCCGCGCGTGGCCTGAACCGGACCGTAGCGGACATCTAGACCCTTGATGCTGAGTGCGGTTTCCATCCTCTTGATCTTATGGCTGCGGCAGGGTTGCGGGATCGGCCTTCGTGCGCATTACGAACTCCTTCTCGCCAGCCCCGGTGATGCGCGCCACCACGACATCGCGCAGCGGCATCCGGTCTGTCCCCTTGAACGTGAAATCGGACATGATTCCCTTTCCATTCTCGATCTCCGCCATGGCCGCGGTAACGGCCGCAGGGTCGGTAGAGCCCGCCGCAGCAACGGCCTGTTCAATCATGTTCACGATGTCACAGCCGTTGACGTAGTAGTTGTTGTCAGGGGTTGTGCCGGTGGCGGCGGCGAACTCCTCGATGAACTTGGCATAGGCGGACCCTTCGTCCGGGAACCCGCCTGACGTGTGCACCACACCATCAACCACGTCGCCAAGACCCCGCACCGTGGGTGTATCCAGAACGTCGCCGCCCATCACCTGGGTCTCAAGCCCTGCTCCGCGCAGTGCCTTGATGAAGGCGGGGAAGTCCGGCTCCCAAGCCCAGGTGACGATGACATCGGGCTGTGGTTCGGCGGCCTTGATCGTCGTCACGATGGCGGAAAAATCGGGCTGGTTCAGCGAGTAGTTGGAGGTGCCGACGATGTTGCCGCCCAACGATTCAAATGCTTCGCCGAAATATTCCGGGCCGCCAAGAGTGTAGGCGCTGTCCGGGGACTTCACCAGATAGACGTTCTCGAAGCCCTGCTCGCGGGCATAGGCGGCCAGCACCGCCGCCTGCTGGTTATCGGCTGGATAGCTGCCGAACACATGGGGCCCCACTTGCGTCAGCACAGGTGCTGTGCCTGCGAAGGTCATGGTCGGGATGCCATCTGCCATCGTGATCTGTGCCGCCGCGATGGTAGGATCAGCATCTGCCGAGGACACGATGAACTGCGCACCGTCGTCCAGCATCTCCTGGACAACCTTCACACCTTCGGCGATGTCCGAGCGCGTGTCTTTGACGATCGTCCTGACCATATACTTTCCGTTCAGGCCGCCCGCGGCATTTTTCTGGTCAACACAAAACTGAAAGCCGGCATAGGCGGGACCGTCATAAGGCACGAGATAACCCGATTGCGCGGACATCACACCGATCACATATTCTTCGGCATTTGCAGCACCAGCGAACACCAGCGCGCCTGTTGTGGTCAAAAGTAACTTCTTGAAAGTCATGGCCTTACTCCTTGTTGCGGGATGGTTTCTTCTTGGGTCGTTGTGGTAACTGCCGCGGCTGTGCGTCCGCGACCGATATAGGCCTCGATAACCGCAGGATTGGCGCGGACATCTTCCGGCCTGCCTTCGGCGATCAGGGTGCCGCGGTTCATCACCACGGTCCAACTGGACAGCCGGTTGACGAAACGCAGGTCATGATCAATGAGCAAGATGCCGATACCGCGTTCATCGCGGACCTGGATCAGCCGGTCTGCGAGGTCATCGGTCTCCGCAGGGTTCATCCCCGCAGCGGGTTCATCAAGCAGTAGTATCGCGGGCTCCTGCGCAAGGGCGCGGGCAATTTCCAACCGCTTGCGTGCGCCGTAGGACAGAGCATCAGCGCGGGTCGCCGCCATATCGCCCAAATCGAAAGCCTGAAGTTCCCGCAGCGCTACTGCGGCAGCTTTTGCGCCGCGATGACCAGCCGCCAGAGCCGATACCAGCACATTCTCATAGACCGTCAGCCCCTGAAACAGGCGCAGGTTCTGAAAACTCCGCGAGATCCCGGCACGGGCTATATTTTCCGGCGATACGGCACTCAGATCCCTCTCCGACAGAAGAGTACGACCGGAGTTCGGCCTGATACTGGCGCGTGATCAAATTGACCAAGGTCGATTTCCCCGCGCCATTGGGGCCGATCAACCCGGTGACGCGACCGGTGGGCGCCTCAAAGCTCATGTTTGCGACGGCTTTCACCCCGGCAAAGCTTTTTGAAAGCCCCTCTGCCTTGAGGATTGCGTGCGAGACCGGTGCAGGTGCCGATGCCGGTGTGGTCTGCTGCTTTATACGATCAAAGATCCGCGCACTCGCCCCGGGTCCAAGCTCGAATTTTCCCACCAACCCCGTAGGTCTCAGCCAGATCACCAAAAGGATCGCAAGACCAAGCGACACTGTCGTCAGCCCGAAGACCTCCGGCATGGCAATCCCGAAAATCTCCACACCGCCTTCGAACTGTCGCACCCCGTCCTGCAAGAGCGTGATACCGATAACACCGGTCACAGCACCCCCGACCGAGGCCATGCCACCCACGATCAACATGGCGACATGGGCGAAGACCAGCGCGAGGTAAAAGGACGCCGGGGAAAAAGCCCCCAACATATGCCCATAAAGCGCGCCCGCGACGGTGCACATGGCCCCGGACAGACACCAGCTGACGAAGCGCGTGCGCCGTGGATTTATCCCAAGCGCTGCAGCGGCGGCTGCATCGTCACGGGCAGCCCTCGCAAACAGCCCCATTCTGCTTTCGCGGTACGCCCGCGCCAACAGGATGAAGAACACAGCCGCACCGAAAGCAAGCCACAGGTCCACGACTCGAGGCGCGCCAAAAAAAGTCTGGCTCCCGCGCGTTATCTCCCGCGCCCCGACGGCCACACCATGCGTGATAATCAAAAGCCCCAGCGACGCAATTGCTGCCGATGCGCCAATTAGGCGCGCGATGGCAGCGCCGCTCAGCGCCGCAAAGCCCAGCCCCACCACCGCCACGATCGGCAGCGCCATCCAGATCGAAAGTTCGTGCCCTGCCAGAAACCCGGGCAAGTCGGGCAAGGAGGTCCGCTGGATCCCGGCGGGCATGGTCAGGATGCCTGAAAGATAGGCTCCGATCGCCATGAAAGCGCCGTGGCCAAAGGACACGATACCCGTGTTTCCACAAAATACGCCCAGTGCGACGACTGCAGCCACGTTGACGCACATCTGTACAGCGATCCGCTCTCCCGAGCGTCCAAAACCCAGTGCAAGAACAATGACAGCAACTGTCAGCACCGCTATGCACACAGCAGTCCGCGTAACGTTCGCCGCCCGCAACCGTGCAGGAAAAGAGAGAAGCTCTGCGTCACTCATGCAGAAGGCCTGCCTTTGTGTGCACCCTCGGTCATTTGATCGAGAGCTCGTCAAGCAACTGTTGCGTTGTCACTTGACGGCAATAGCCCTTGATCGTGCGTAAGGAATGATCGTGGCGCTCTTGGGAATAGGTCAGGCAGGCATCAGTGACCTGCGTCACCAGATAACCTAGATCGCAGGCATCGCGGATCGCACTTTCGACGCACTGATCGGTGATCAGACCACTCAACACGATCTGCCTGACCCCAAGGTTGCGCAGCACGTAGTCGATATGTGTCGAGACAAACACCGAAGAGGAGGATTTCGGAAAGACGATTTCATCCTCTCCCGGCGCGATCTCGTCGATAACCTTACCGTCCCAGGACCCTCTTGGAACGTTGAAGCCGGTAATCTTGTAATCCAGACTGCGATCCCGGCCATCCTTGGTAAGGCTTTCGATAGTGGTATAAAGAACCTCTACCCCTGCCGCGCGGCAGCCGGACTGCAGCTTTTGCATGTTGGGGATCACCCGCGTGTTCAACTGGTCGAAAAACCAACCGTAGCTTTCTGCGAAGGCTTCATCCGACATGTCCTTGAACTCCGCCCCCTCGCGCTTGGCGCTGAAATTCTGCACGTCGATAAACAAAAGTGCCGATTGTTCAGGCACCAGCGGCACTTCGCGGGTCAAAATGTTCTCGGAGATCGCGGGCATTTCTTGCACCCTTCCCTGTGAGGTGGACGTTGTCAGCCAAGTAACCGCGTCGGAGGTATTAAACCCCTCACAGTTGGTCCCATCGAGCGGCTTGCACCAAGCAGACGAAATAAAAATTTCAGTGTCAACAATTTTTGTTGACGTGAAAGTGTAGTTCACACACCCTTGCCTAAACTCAAGGCAACCGGACTCCAATGATCATACGAGAACGCATCGAGAAAGCCGCCGACACCCTCACGATCGGCGAGCGCAAACTGGCCGCAGCCATTCTGTCAGATTATCCTTTTTCCGGCCTGTCGCCGATACACGAGCTGGCCAGGCACTCCGAAGTGTCCGCCCCCTCGATCTCGCGGTTTGTGACCAAGATTGGCCTTGAAGGATATCAGGAGTTTCAGCGCGAGCTGATTTCTGAACTCAAGCAGGGCTCTGCGCTCGCCTTTGGACCTGCATGAGCCGGGCCGTCCCGTAGAGGGGGGCTTTCTCAAGGACTTCATCGCCAAATCCACCTCGCAGATGGCCATGGCCGCAGATGCCATAACCGAGAAACAGTTTTTGCAAATCTGCGCGTTGCTGGCGGATCCAAAGCGGCGCATCTATGTGCTGGGTGGACGCATAAGCGACACAATCGCAAGGCACCTGACTTTTCACCTTCGGATGATCCGCAAGGATGTCTATCATCTGCCTGTCGATCCGGAAATTTGGCCTGATTACATGATGCGCATGCGACAGGGCGACATCCTCTATCTGGTGGACTTTCGCCGCTATGAACAAAGGCTGGCAAGTCTGGCCCGCAAAGTTGTGGAAACCAGGAACGTGCGCATCGTGCTGATGACGGACAAATGGATCTCGCCGATCGCGAAACACGCGCATGAAGTCATACCCGTCCCCATCGAGAGCGGAACTCTGTGGGGCACCTATTCCGCAGCCCTGGCCGTGACCGAGGCCATCGTGACCCAGATCGCCGAACACGATTGGGACAAGGCGCGTGCCAGAATAGAGGCGTGGGAGAAACTGAGACCGCCATCAAAGGATGATCTGACATGACCACGATGCCTCTTGTTTTCGCTGCAGTCTGCGACATCGCTGGAAAAGTGCGCGGAAAGGCCTTTCCAGCCGATCAGCTCGACCGCCGCTTCCAACGGGGCCTCGGCTGGACCCCAACGAATGTGCAGATCACCTGTTTCGACCGTATTGCCGAGACACCTTTCGGCGCACTTGGCGACCTCCTGATGATCCCGGACCCAGAGGCCGCCGCGAATGTGACATTTGGGGACGGACGAAGCGCACATTTCATCATGTCGGACATCACGACGCTGGACGGCGAGCCATGGGATTTCTGCATGCGCTCCTTGCTGAAAACCGCCCTCGAACGGCTCCACAGGGTCGCGGGCGTCCACCTTGTCTGCGCCTTCGAACATGAATTCCAGATAAAGACCCACTCGCCCATTCCCAACCTGGCCTACAGCCACGAAGGCTTCGAATTGCAGCGCGAACTGTGCGAAACCCTGATGGCCGCCCTGAAGGCCGCCGGGCTGGAGCCTGACAGTGTCATGAAGGAATACGGCCCCAGCCAGTACGAAGTGGTCGTGGCCCCCGCCAAAGGTGTGCGCGCCGCTGACGAGGCAGTGATCCTGCGCGAGCTGACCCGCGCCGCCGCGCGCGCCGTAGGCGAGACCGCAACCTTCACACCGATCCGCGACCCGGCCAATGTGGGGAATGGCGTTCATATCCACATGAGCTTCACGGATGATAGCGGCACCCCCGTCACTTATGACGAAAACGGACCCTGCGGGATGTCTCGGATCACGGATGCCTTTGCGGCGGGCGTTCTGAAATACCTTCCCAATATCGTGGCGCTGACCGCCCCGTCCGTCATTTCCTACGAAAGACTGACGCCGCATCGCTGGTCCGCCGCCTACAACAACCTCGGCTTCCGCGACAGGGAGGCATCATTGCGCGTCTGTCCCGTCACAGCCAAGGATCCCCTCTCGATCGCGCGTCAGTTCAACATTGAATACCGTGCCGCGGATGCAGCGGCATCGCCCTATCTGGCGCTTGCCGCGATCGTTCACGCTGGCGCCCAAGGCATCGAGGATGGTCTGAAAGCGCCAGAGCCCACACAGGAAGATCTCTCGCTTCTGTCGCCTGAAGACCTCAAGGTAAAGGGTTTCGTCCGCTTGCCGGAAACCCTCGAAGCGGCCCTGGACGCCTTCAGGGCAGAGCCAACCGTGACAGGCTGGTTCCCTGAATCCTTCGCCGCCGTTTACTGCGCTCACAAGGCGGGTGAAATCGGGTATCTTGCCGGGATGGATACTATTGCCCGTTGCGCCGCCTATGAGGAAACGTACTAGGCTCACCTTGATGGCTCTCGTCAGAGGAAACCAGCTTGAGACGGGCAGGGTGGTTGCATAGCCTCGCCGGATGACAAAACGCAGCCCGTTGCGGTAATTCAAAACCAGTTGCCAGATCATCCACCTGGCGGTGATGCTTTACATGCGCTTCCCGCTTTCGCTTCGGAACGTCGAAGATTTGCTCCATGAGCGTAGCCTCTCAACTTGACTCTATTTCAAGTTCAACCGCGCCGCTGCTCTTGCGGGGCGGCGGATTCCTAGCGCCGCGCAAGGGGTGACTTCACTGCCTTTGCAGAGGCCTGGTCCGAATTGAGCTGACACAAACCTGCGCAAGATGCGCAACATGATGCTGCGCAGCATCCCCGCCTAGAGGTTGAAATGTAGCCGCAGGCCCGGACTTGGCCAGCGCACATGGTAAAGGCAACCGGTGCCCGACGCGGTGATCCAGGCATCTCGCATGTCCTGACCGCCAAAGCAGATATTCGTAATATAGGGATCACCGGGTCCGGCGACAAATGTGACAGCCCCCCCATCAGGCGGTACCACGCTGATACCGCCGCGCATGAGCGTGGCGACACAGATCTTGCCATCTGCCTGAACTGCCAAACTGTCCAGCAGCTGATATTCGGGCAAGGTGGTCACGAGCCGTCCAGGCATGGTGAAGGGCATGGGGGCAATCTGGCCAGGTGCGACAAGATCGAAGCTCCAGACGCGGCCTGTGCGTGTCTCCGCCACATGCACGGTCTTGTTATCCGGTGAAAGGCCAATGCCATTCGGCGTGATCATGGGGGCGTTCACGCGGCGGATATGGCTGCCATCGGCCTTGGCATAGTAGAACGCGCCGTGATGCACGTACTCGGCGGTCGATTTGCCCAGGTCGGTGAAGTAGAACCCGCCCTGCGCATCGAAGACGATATCGTTGGGCCCTCTGAGGGGTTGCCCGTCGCAACTGTCATAGATCGTCTCGAAGGACCCTGTATCCGGATCGACCCTTTGGATAGATCCTGTAACATAGTCATCAGGCGTGCCGACCGGTCGCGTGATGCCGTCGGTCTCGGTCCAGAGGAAGCCGCCGTTGTTGCAAACATATATCATCCCGTCCGGGCCCACCGCTGCACCGTTCGGCCCGCCACCAAGATGAGCAATCGTCTCGATCCGCCCGTCCGTGTGGACACGCGAGAGGGTTTGCCGCTGTATTTCCACCAGAATGACGGACCCATCAGCCATCGCGATCGGCCCTTCCGGGAATTTCAGCCCCTCGCAAACCCGTGTCATTTTCATATGTGACCATCCTTGCGTATTTGGCGTTTTGTCGGCGAGTGGACCGATCCGGCTTGTCCCGATATTCACACCAACACGCAACCGCGTCAGCCAAAAACTGCATGGCATGGTCTGATTTGCCGAGACCCTCTTCTGCGGATCACCATTTGAATCGGCGCATGCGGCCGGTGCCAAGACGGCTTTCATCCAAGCAGGGTCACCTTGGGAAAAAGGCCAAGGCTAGATATTCTACTCACTCAGGGCAGCACAGATCCTGATCGAACGATGCCGCCGCCATGACAATACCGTCGGGCCGCACAGTTCCCTCGGGTATCGACTGCCCGCACCGGAAACCTGCGTCCCGATAGACCAAAGACCCGCGATGCACTCACAATATCGAACCATTCGATGCGGGCGGACCATGGCAGGTCACGGCAAGCCGTTATCCCGCCTGCTTGATGTGGACAAATCCGCCTGTTTGGCCTTCCAACACGCCGTGTTCGGCTGAGGTCGGCTTCAACATCGCCTCAAGCAAGACCGGCACCGGTGTCCAATAGGGAATGTACCATTCCTGATCCACTTCGAGGATCAGAACCCGGTCTGTGGCAGCATTGTAGGCGCCAATCAGCGAAATATGAGGGCCGTCCCAATCACCGGTGACGACGCCTTGGTTGAAATAGAGCAGCAGCACGTCATCTGCTGTACGCTCATTTGCGGCCAGCATCGCCCGCAATTGCGTCAGGGTCGCATCATCGGCGGTCTCAGGCTGGAAGGTCTCTACCAGGAAACCAGTCATCTCCAGTGCCGCGAGCGACTTGCTGGTGTAGTCTGCCAGCTGGTCAAAAGTCACCCCGTCGCCACCCTCGGCAGAGAGTGCGGACCAGGTGCTGTCGCCCAGCGTTTCAAGCAGCGCAGTTTGGGTGAGTACCGTCTCCTCGGCCAGGCTTGGCAAGCCGCGCAAACCATTCAGGGCGGCGGTGACCGACGCGATCGAACAGGCCGAAGTGGTAAACTGAGGCTTAACAAATGCGGAAAAAGCCCAGTAATCCGGAGCCGGGTTCTGCCGCAGATAATCGGTTTCAGCCGGAAGCGGGGTGGCATTGGGGCCAAGTTTCGGCGCCGCGTCTTCCGCGATTGCAGACGAAAGACCACAAAAAAGCATAGCCCCACAAAGCAGGGCTGCCCGAGGAAGGGAAACTGAAGTCATGCGTGAGTTGTCCAAAAAATGCAGATGGAAAAGCGTAGCAACATCCCGAAACTTGTCAAAGCGATTTCAACTCTGTCGAAGTCTGGCCTCAAGATTCGGATTTTCGATCCGCAACAGGTTGAAAAAAGGGGCATTCGATACCTGCGAAAAGTTGCAATCAGGAATACACACAAAAGTTGTGAATTGATCGGTTCAATAACATCACCTCAAGCACGCTTCGCGACGATGTCCACGCCGGTCGGTCGACATTTCTGAATGGAAACCGACGCTGCGCATGAAGGTGACGCAAATCTGCACGAAGACAGGCAACCTGCGATCAGTCCAACTCCGGTTGCGCCATTCCAGGATGGACAGCACTGCCAGATCCCTCGGTGTTGAACTTGAGGCCACGCTGGCTACCCGCGAAGCGATTGCAGTCCAAACGACAAGGCCGTCTTCACGGACCGCCCATAGCGGACATTCACGGCATCCTCAGCGAAGGGCCGCAAAGAGCCCACCTTTCCCAATTGTCGGCTATGCGGCCGATGGCAGCTATTGCTGGCAGACCATAGGCCTTCAACATCTGGCATGGTTTTGAACGGGGTTTGTGGATGCTTGGGATTAAGCAATTTCCAGGTATTTCGCAAACGAGGGTTTTGGAAACAGTCATCAGAGTCGGACGTTTAGCAAAAACAGTCTTGGGGCGTTGTTACACCTACAGCTTCAATTGGCTCCAAGGGACAAACGAATAATGAGAACGGTCACGAGCGCCTGCCGCGTCAGCCGCAATTTAGAAACCTTTTACAAGGTGTTCGAACAAACCTTCGACTTCACAGGCTGGCAAGTGCCGCCGTCAGGCGGGCGATCGGTGTCAGCGCAGAAGCCGCCCCAATCCCTTCAGGATCTCACCCTCAAGCTTTTCCTTGGCCGCGTCCTCAAGGCTCTGCCCCTCGGTGGTGGGCAGGTTCAGTTCTTCGCGGATCTTTTCCTCGACCGCCTGGCGGGCCTGCTCTTTCTCGGCCCTGAGGTTGAGGTCTATGGCCTTTTCCATATCGGGCCAGATCCGCGGGTCGGCCCATGGGCCGCGGATCCTGACCGGGATCACAACGCCGCCGCCTGACTCCGCGCTGGCCGTGCGCGGGGTGAAGAGATAGTCGATATCACGCGCGCCCAGCCCGATGCGCCCCTCGCCCGATGCCGAAATCACCGGCAGGCGGAGCAACAGGTCGGGGTTGAAGAGATTGCCATTCTCCATCGTGAAGCTGGCCGAAAGACTGTCGAACACGGTGGTGCCACCCGTGGCCAGACCCTGACGCATGAGGCTGTCCAGATCGATCCCCTTGATCGTGCCGCGCGCCATGGACACGACGCCCTTGCCCGACAGGCCGTTCATGATCGCATCGACGCTGTTGCCGGCACTCAGAAACTCAAGCTCTGTATCCGCTTTGCCGGTGAAACGGTCGATCCCGGCCAGATCGTCCAGCAGGCTTTCCATCTCGACCGACGCGGCGCGCAGGGATCCCCCCACGCTCAGGCCGTTGCGGTTGTTGGCCACGACCTGGCCGCTCATGCTGCCCGCGTAACCCGACAGCCGGTTCAACGCCACGACGGCGCGCGACCGGTCCACCGTGGTGGTCAGGCTGGCATCCGCAAAGCTGAGGCCCGCAACCCGCAGGCCGGTGGCGGTCAGGTCGATCTGGCCGTTGAACAGGCTCAGTGCGCTGGCATCTATCGGCGTCCTGGACCAGCCGTCATCGACCGTGCCGCCGCCGCCGGCATCGCTGCCCCCCGTTGCGGCTGACAGGTCGATCATGCCGGCAGACAGGCGGGCGGTGACCATCGGCACCGCTTGTCCCAGCGCGACATCCACGGCACCGTCAAAGCGGTTCTGGTCAAGGTCGAGGGCCAGCCCGCGCAGCGACAGGTCCATGGCCGGTGTCAGGCGCAGATCGGCGGTGGCGCTGGCCTTGCGGCCCAGGCCGGGCGGCAGGTCGATGCGCGGCAGCCCGAGTGCCGCGAGAAAAGCACCGGTATCGGACAGCGTAACGGCAAGCCTGCCATCCAGATCCAGCGGCATGGCAAGGCCGCCCTCATAGCGTGCGGTTCCACCATCGGCCTTGGCTTCAAGGCGTGTGGTCGTGGCCTCGCCCTCGATCAGGGCGGCAAGATTGCCGATCTCGCCAGCTATGCCGATCAGGCCTGCGCCTTGTGGCCGCGCCGCCAGCGTGATCTGCGCCGCGCCGCGATACTGGGGCCAGCGCAGATCGACCGACAGATCATCGACACGCTGCTGCGCGCCGCTGCGGTGATCGACAAATCGGACCTGCCCCCCGGTGATCAGGGCGCGGTCCAGCGACAGGGCAAGGGCGGTGCTGACGCCCGAGGGTTGCCCGGACGGGGCCACGCCATCGACGCCAAGCTGCCAGTTCGGGCGTCCGTCGCGCCCGATTTCAAGCAACACCTGCGGATTGACAAGCTCAAGCCCCGTGATCTTCACATCGCCACCGATCAGCGACATCAGGTCCACCCCCAGCTTGAGGCTGTCCGCGACCAGCATCGGCCCCGCGTCGGACCATGCGGCATTCGCGATCTCGACCGCGCCGGTGCTGACGCCCAGAACAGGGTAGTAGCTGACGGTGGTTTGCCCCCGCAGGATGACCTCGCGCCCGGTCTGCGCCTTGATCTGGTCCACGGCGACATTGGCGATCCGGTCACCCGGCAACATCAGCAGGGCGACCGCACAGACGACCACCATGACCACAAGCGCACCCAAAATCCGAAACAGCCAACCCATCGTCATTTCCTTGTCCGAAATCGCATCGCCAATGATCTTTGGTGTCCAGCATAGCAGCGGGCCTTGTCAGATCAAACCGGCTTGAACGGGGCAGGGCGGCAGGATCGCCTGCATCGCACCGGACAGCTTCGTCCCGATAGACCAGAGGCTGACGATGCATTAACAATCGACCCTGAGCACGCGGTGGGGACAGTCCAGCCGCGTATAGCCCGCACTGTTCAGGCCCGGTCCATGCGGGTCTGGAGCACGGGTTCGAAAATGGCCCAGAGGGGAAAGAACTTGATGGATATCAGCAATCTGCGCGGGGTGATCCCCTATTTGCCGACCCCGCTTTCATCCGAGGGCGTGGTGGACGCGGCCGCATTGCGGCGCCTGTCCAACCACCTGATCGAGTCCGGTGTCCATGGGCTGACGCCGCTGGGTTCGACGGGCGAGTTCGCCTATCTGGACAGGGCCGCAAAGGAACGTGTGGTCGCAACGACAGTCGATGCCGCCGCCGGTCGCGTGCCTGTGATCGCGGGCGTTGCCGCAACGACGATCTGGGATGCCGTGGCGCAGGCCAAAGCATGGGCGGCGCAGGGCGCGGACGGGATCCTTGCTGTGCTGGAGGCCTATTTTCCCGTTCCCGATGCCGGTGTCGTGGACTATTTCACAGCCGTCGCAGACGCGACGGATTTGCCTGTGACACTATACACGAACCCCAATTTCCAACGCTCGGACCTGTCGCTTGAAGCCATCGACAAGCTGTCGCATCACCCCAACATCCTGTTTCTGAAGGATGCGTCGACGAACACGGGACGCCTGCTGTCCATCCTGAACCGCACCGAGGGACGGATCGGGGTCTTCGCCGCGTCGTCACACATCACCACGGCTGTCATGCTGATGGGCGGGCGCGGCTGGCTTGCGGGGCCGTCCTGCTTGATCCCGTCCCAAAGCGTGCGCTTGTTCGAGCTGTGCGAGGCCCGAAAATGGGACGAGGCGATGGAGTTGCAAAGAGAGCTTTGGGCCGTCAATCAGGTCTTCGCCAAGTTCAATCTCGCCGGGGCCGTGAAGGCGGGGCTGAAGCTTCAGGGCTTCGACTGCGGGCATCCGGCCAGACCGCAGATCCCCTTGTCGGAGGATCAGGTGGACGCGGTGCGGCGCGTGCTGGAGCGTGTCGGCGCACTCTGAGCCGGGCCGTCAAAAAGGCGGCTCGCGGGCGCTGCGCAGCGGCAAGCCTCAGTCCCTGGCGTGATCCATCTTGGAATGATCGACGCCATCGGCAGGATCGACCATGAACTCCACCGCGATCTCGCCCGCCTTGCGGAAGATCAGGGTGGCGGGGATCATGTCGCCCTCATCCGCGGTGGACGTCAGCCCCATGAACATCACATGCATGCCGCCGGGTTCCAGATTGATGGTGTCCCCCGGCGGGATCATGATCCCGATCAGCGGGCGCATCTTGGCGATGCCATCCTCGAAGATCGTATGGTGCAGCGTGGTCGAGGCCGCAAAATCCGAGCGCACGCCGATCAACTCCTCGGGCGTGTCGCCGTCATTCGCGATTGTGATGTAACCGGCTGCCGATTTCGCCGTGGGCAGCGGGTCCGGGATCGAGGGGTGGATGATGTGCAGATCGCCGGTGACGAGGTCATGGGCCGCCAAGGGGCTGGCCAGCACCATCAAAAGGGGAAGAACGCGTTTCATTTGGTCTCCTTCGTGCGTCTGTGGTCATGGGTCGGCGCGGTTCACTGTCGCCGGGTGATCCTCGGGCCATGGGTCGGCATGGGCGGGATCGGTCAGAAAGCCCTCATCGGTCAGGCTTTCGAGAAAGGCGATGATGTCGGCGATCTCGTCCTCGGTCGCATCGAAGCCGACGATCATGCCGTCCTGCATGGCGTGGCCCTCGCGCCCGCCCTCGGCATAATGCGCCAGCACACCGCGCAGGTCCGGGATCGACCCGTCATGCATATAGGGCGCGGTCACAGCGACATTGCGCAAGGATGGCGTGCGGAAAACACCCGCATCCTCGGCCCGTCCGGTGAATTCGATCCGGCCTGGCGCCTTGGCGGGATAGTCGGCATAGAGCCCGGTATTGTGGAAACCGGTCTCGGCCCAGGGGCTGTCCTCGCGCTGGAAATTGTCGGTGAAAAGCACACCCTGATGGCAGTGGTAGCATTCGAACCGGTGATCGAAGAAAAGTTGCTCCCCCCGTTTGGCCGCAGCAGAGAGCGCATCCAGATCGCCCCCGTATTTGAACCGGTCATAGGGGCTGTCAAAGGACATCAGGCTGCGCTGGAAGGCCGCCAGCGCGCGGGTAACTGTGAACAGATCAGGCGCGGGCCGGTCGGGAAAGGCATCGCCAAAGGCGGTTGCGTAATAGGGGTCGGCGGCCAAAGCCGCAAAGATGCGCGCCTCTTGCCCAGCCGCGCCCATCTCCTCGGGGGCCTCGCCGAAGAGCGGCACCAGTGCCTGAAACTCAAGCGAGGTCATATGCGGGTTGGCCCAGGCATTGACGGGCAGATAGGCCACATTGGCAAGGCTCGGCGCGTTCAGGGCACCTTGCGTCGCGTGAATGCCGACCGCCGTTTCGCGCCCGTCGGTAAAGGCCCGCGCCTGATCGTGGCACGAGGCACAGGCCACGGTGCCATCGCCGGACAGGCGGGAATCGTAGAACAGATGCCGCCCCAGTTCGACCTTGGCGGCGCTCATCGCGTTGTCTTCGGGCACGGGCGGGCGTGGCATCCAGTCGGGCAGGGGCCAGTCAAAGCCCCCTTGTGCAAGGGCCGGGGCCAGCGCGGCCCCGGTCAGGATGCAAAACGCCACCGCGCATAGGGCGGTGCGTCCCATGGCTCAGCGCGCGCGGATCAGCGTTTGCGCGGCGGCGGGGATGTCACCATAGGGCAGGCCCAGTCTGGCCATGACCGTGGTGCAATCCGCATCGCCCGGAAAGGACATGCAGCCCGGCGATGTCTCGGGCGCATTCACCAGAAGATCGGCCTCTGCCACCACCGGGGCAGGGTCGATGACCACTGTGCCGGTCGCTGGATCGAACCCGTCCAGCGTGACCTCCATCAGGTTCGGATTGGCGCAAGGGCTGGCCGGGGCATCGGTCTTGCCGGCAGAATCGCACATGGTCGATCCAAGATGCAGGAACCAGCCTTTCGGACCCTCTTGCTTGCCTGCGGTGGGCACCATGTCGATCCGCACGAATTTGTAGCCGCCGCGCCAGTTCCAGAACATCGCGGTCAGGTTCAGCGGCGAAGGGGCCACGGTCGGATCGCCGTGGTTCATCTCGAAGGGCACGCCGACCTTGAAGCTCAGACCGGTGTATTCAGCCGCTGCAACAGTGCCGGTCAGCGCGGTGTTCAGGGGGGTGGTGCCATTGGCGCAACCGGCGCTGCCATCCTCGAAATCCAGCAGGGCCACGCCCGCGTGCTGCCAATCGGTTTCGCTCAGGGCCACCGGCACGCGCGTGCCGTCGGCTGCGACCATGGCGACGTCGCTGACATAGAGGCGGAAATCAGTGCCCTGCACCTCGGCCCCGGTGCTGCCAAGCCCGGCGTAGGGCGTCCCGCAGGCAAAGGGTTGCCCCGCGATTTCGGCGGCGAAATTGATGGTGACGGGCATATCCGCAAGGCCCGGAGTTGCGGCACATGCCGCAAGAATTGCGAGTTTTTTCATTCTGGGTTCCATAGGTCTGATCCGGCCACAGCCGGTGTTTCACGAAAGGGATCGGGAAAAGCTCAGACCAGTGGGGGTGCCCTGACCGGACGTGCGGCCTCGGCCATAAGGGATAGCAACAGCGACGGTTGCGCCACCCAGTCAGCCGGATCAAGACGGAGTTCGATGAAAACCGCAGCGATTGCGGGTTCAGGCAAGGCCATGGCCGCATGGAGCAGGCAGGCATCACAACCGCGCGTCGCCTGATCCCCGTCTTCGCCGCCGCAGATGTCGGACGCATCCAGCCCGTAGGCCGTGGCGAAAGCGATGGCCGACTGTTCCGCAGGGGTCACGAACCGATGCGCAAAGCCCGACGTCGCCAGGGCAAGGGCGATCAGCACAAACACAAGCCGGAGGGGCCATATGCGACGCAGCAACTTCATGCGCCGGGGATAGCATAAACCTTCCAACCGGCAAGCAGGAATTGTCACCGGGGCGGTGAGCCGTTGTCTGACAGGTGCCCGTTGATGGCGGTCTTTCCGGTGAAACGGCCGCAGAGCAGGCCAGCAGGGAACCGAAGGCGCGGCGGGGCGTTTACTGAGCTGAAGCCGCTGACGCGGGAGTTCACTCAAGGAGAACACACGATGCCGACGACAAAGATGATTCTGGCCCTTCTGGCGTTTGGGGCGCTGGTTGCCTGCGAAACCGTTCAGGGCGCGGGGCGTGACCTGTCCGCCGCGGGACAGACGATCACGGCTGAGTTGCAAGAGGTGCAGGACGAGCTGTAACGCTTTCCGCGCCGCTATCTGATCTCCGACGGCGCGCTGCGGCAAGCCTGATCGCCCCCGGCCCTGAGACATGGGCCGGGGGTTTTCACTGCAGACCTATTCCGCCACGCAATCGGCGAAATAGCGGATGGTGCCATCCTCGCCCTCTTCCTGCACCAGACCGTGGATATCGGTCTCGAACCCCGGGCATTCGCGCGCGAAGTCGCGGTTGAACTTGAGGTATTCCACGATCTTGCGGTTGAACACCTCGCCGGGGATCAGCAGCGGAATGCCCGGCGGATAGGGGGTGACGAGGCTGGTGGTGATGCGTCCTTCCAGCTCGTCGATCGGCACCCGCTGCGTGGTGCGCCGCGCGATATGGGCAAAGGCATCGCTGGGTTTCATCGCCGGGGTCAGGTCGCTGAGATAGATCTCGGTCGACAGGATCGCCACGTCATACTTGGCGTAAAGCGTGTGCACATGCTGGCACAGGTCGCGCAGGCCCATCTTCTCGTAGCGCGGATGCTTGGCGCAGAATTCCGGCATGGCACGCCACATCGGCTGGTTCTTGGCGTAATCGTCCTTGAACTGCTGCAGCGCGGTCAGCAGCGTGTTCCAGCGGCCCTTGGTGATGCCGATGGTGAACATGATGAAAAAGCTGTAAAGCCCGGTCTTTTCGACCACAACGCCGTGTTCGGCCAGGTATTTCGTCACGATCGACGCGGGGATGCCCGTATCCTCGAACCGGCCGTCGATATTGAGGCCGGGCGTGATGATCGTGGCCTTGATCGGGTCCAGCATGTTGAAGCCGGGGGCCATGTCGCCAAAGCCGTGCCAGCGATCCTCGCCGTCCGCAGCCTGCACGCCGTCGGCATCGGTGCGCTTGAGCACCCAGTCCTTGGTACGGCCGATGCCTTCCTCGGCCAGTTCTTCCGGACCCCAGACCTGGAACCACCAGTCGTCATCGCCGATACTCTTCATCCACCTTGCGCATGGCCCGGCGGAAATCGAGCGCCTCCATGATGCTTTCTTCGACCAGCGCGGTGCCGCCCGGCGGCTCCATCATCGCGGCGGCCACGTCGCAACTGGCGATGATGCTGTATTGCGGGCTGGTCGAGGTGTGCATCAGATAGGCTTCGTTGAACAGGTGGCGGTCCAGCTGGCGTGTCCTGACTGTCCTGCACCAGCACGTGGCTGGCCTGACTGATCCCCGCCAGCAGCTTGTGGATGCGATTGCGTGGCATAGGTCACCGAATGCTTCGGCCGCGTCGCGCTTGCGGCCCATCGAATGGAAATGTGCCGTAGAACGGGATGGAACGCGGCATGCGGCAGCCAGGCCTCGTCGAAATGCAGGTTGTCGACATAGCCGTCCAGCAGATCCTTGATCGTCTCGGTGTTGTAGAGAACCCCGTCATAGGTCGATTGCGTCAGCGTCATGATCCGCGGCTTGACCGTGTCGGCATCGACCCCCGCCAGCAGCGGGTTGGCGCGGATCTTGGCCTTGATCGCCTCGATCTCGAATTCGCGCTCTGCGGGATCGGGCCGATGATGCCGTAGTGGTTGCGCGTCGGCTTCAGAAAGACCGGGATCGCGCCGGTCATGATGATGCTGTGCAGGATCGACTTGTGGCAGTTGCGGTCCACCACCACCACATCGCCGGGGGCCACGGTGTGATGCCAGACCATCTTGTTCGAGGTCGAGGTGCCGTTGGTCACGAAAAAGCAGTGATCGGCGTTGAAGATGCGCGCGGCGTTGCGCTCGGACGCGCCGATGGCGCCGTTATGGTCCAGCAGCTGGCCCAGTTCCTCGACCGAGTTGCAGACATCGGCGCGCAGCATGTTTTCGCCGTAGAACTGGTGATACATCTGGCCGATCGGGCTTTTCAGGAAGGCCACGCCGCCGGAATGGCCCGGGCAGTGCCACGAATAGGAGCCGTCCTCGGCATAATCCAGCAGCGCCTTGAAGAACGGCGGCTGGATGCCTTCCAGATAGCTTTTCGCTTCGCGGATGATGTGGCGCGCCACGAATTCCGGCGTGTCCTCGAACATGTGGATGAAGCCGTGCAGTTCGCGCAGGATGTCGTTGGGCAGGTGGCGGCTGGTCTTGGTCTCGCCGTAGACATAGATCGGCACGTCGGCGTTCTTCCAGCGCACTTCCTCGATGAAGTTGCGCAGGTTCACGACCGCCGGATCAAGATCGGGGCCGGGGCTGAATTCCTCGTCGTCGATGGACAGCACGAAGGCGCTGGCGCGCGATTGCTGCTGCGCGAATTGCGACAGGTCGCCGTAGCTGGTGACGCCCAGCACTTCGAAGCCCTCCTTCTCGATCGCCTCGGCCATGGCGCGGATGCCAAGGCCCGAGGAGTTCTCGGAGCGGAAGTCTTCGTCGATGATGACGATGGGAAAGCGAAATTTCATGGGTCTCTCCTTGGGGAACGGGCGGATCGGATAGGCGCGATGGGGTGAGTCGGTCCCGCCTCTGGTTCCGGGCAGTCTATGATAGCAGTCTGTATCGTTTGTTTCTGCTGCAGGGCGCGCCGTCAAGGGATGGTCCTGTTGCAGGACGCTGTTCGATCAGTCTTGCAGGCAGGTTCCCGCGCGGATCGCGCCGGGCCGACCCGCCCAGGGTCGCAGAAGTTCATGTCGCCCGATGGGCCAATTGTGGTGTAACATTCCCGGGTCGTCGCGCCGGACCGGCCCGCGGACCGCGACCGACGGACAGAAACGCAATGAATCGGGAGAATGATGATGATGGGCGAAGACGAAGCCAAGGTCGCAGGTCGCCTGAACGGGGAACAGATCGAGCCAGAGACACCTGACAACATGGCGCTGCGGCTTGTCTACATGGTCCTGATCGCGATCATGATCTCGCTGGCCCAGACGGTTCTGGGCGTTGCAACGCTGGTCCAGTTCATCGTGATGCTGGTCAACAACAAGGAACCGAACAAGAGGCTGGCCGATTTCGGCACGGATCTCGGGATCTGGGTGGCCAAGGCGGCGCGGTTCCAGACCGCCGCCAGCAATGTCAAACCCTGGCCCTGGACCGAACTGGACTGACACCGCCTCCCGCCACGGCCGGAAACGGCGGTCTCAATGCGCCAGCAGGTCAGACACGGCCTGTTGCAGCACCTTTTCATCCTCGGGGTTCATCGCGGGATTGCCGGCCCGGTGCCCCCAGATCGAACTCGATCGGGCGGAATTCCGCATTGGGCATCATGGCGGTTTCGATCTCGCTGTCCTCCGGCGTGAAATAAAGGTCCGTGCGCGAGGGCATGACGATCGACCGGGCCGTGATCGACCCCAGCGCCCGTGTCAGGTCGCCGTTGTAGATCGTGTTGTCCGAAATGTCCGAGGCCATCCACGTGGACAGGCTGGCCAGCAGATCATGCGGGTCCCGGCGCAGGAAATTGGCCTCCCATGACCGGACCAGAAAATCCTCGAGCGAGGTGTAGCCCACCTTTTCGTAGAGTTTCTCACGATAGAAGGCCTGTGACATGGCCCAGCCCGCATAGACGCGCCCCATCGCGCGCAGGCCGCGCCGGGGGTGGTCGTTGAAATGGTCGCCCTGCCAACTGGGATCACCCGTCAGCGTCGCGCGCACGCCTTCCAGAAAGACGCGATTGTGGATGGATGTCCGTGCCGATCCGCAGATGGCGCAGATGCGCGCGACCTGATCGGGAAAGATCGCGCCCCAATGCAGGGCCTGCTGCGCGCCCATCGACCAGCCATAGATCATGGCCAGCCGCTCGATCCCGAAAACCTCGGACAAGAGGCGCCGCTGCGCGTGGATGTTGTCCCAATGGGTGAATTCCGGAAAACGTTCCGGGCCGAAAGGGGCGTCGATATTGGATGGCGATGTGGACAGGCCGTTGCCGAACATGTTCGGAATGATGATGAACCAGTCGCGCGGATCCAGCACGCGCCCCGGCCCGATCAGCCATTCGGTGTCATGGTGCTGCGCCCCGTAGGACGTGGGGTAAAGGATCGCGTTGGACTTGTCCTGCGCCAGCCGGCCATAGGTCTTGTAGGCCAGTCTGGCCCGTGGCACGGTGATCCCCCGCTGAAGCCTGAAGTCGTCGATCTCGAAAATCTGATAATCCGTCGTCACCGGTGGACCTCGCGGGTTGGGTTGCCGAAGCCGTGGCCATCCGCGCCTCGGTCCGGGTCGGGGTCATCAAAATGCGACCGGTACGGATGGCGCGGTGCCACAACGCGACAATGGCGATATGCAGATCGCAGCAGATAACACGCAACAGGAAGGTGCAAGGATGAAAGACATGGAGGGGCGCATCGCGCTGGTGACGGGGTCCGCCACGGGGCTGGGACGCTCGATTGCGGTCAAGCTGGCCGCGCGCGGCGCGGATGTCATCGTCAACTATGCCCGCTCGGCCTCCGAGGCCGAGGAGGCGGCGGATCTCTGCCGCGCGGCCGGCGGACGGGTGCAGGTGGTGCAGGCCAATGTCGCCGATCCGGACGGATGCCGGGCGCTGGCCGACGCCGCGCAGCGCTGGGGGCAGCTTGACATTCTGGTCAACAATGCCGGCATCACCCGCCATGCGCGCGACCATTCCGATCTCGACGCGCTGTCCAAGGCCGATTTCATGGATGTCTACGAGGTGAATGTCGTCGGCCCCTATCTTGTCCTGCAGGCCACCAAACCTCTGCTTGTGGCCGCCTATGAGAAGACCGGACGGGCGAGTGCCGTTCTGAACACGTCCTCCATCGCGGGCGTCAGGGGCATCGGATCCTCGGTGGCCTATGCCGCGTCCAAAGGCGCGCTGAACACCATGACGCTGTCGCTGGCCCGCGCGCTGGCCCCGGCCATCCGGGTCAATGCGATCTGCCCGGGGTTCATCGGCACACGCTGGTTCAAGGATACGATGGATGCGCAGGGCTTTGCCGATACGGTCCGCCGGATCGAGGCGGCGACCCCTCTGGCGGTGGCCTCCGGACCCGATGACATTGCCGATGCGGCGCTGTTCTTCCTGTCCGATGCGGCGCGGCATGTCACCGGCGAACTGATGGCGGTGGATGCGGGGATGCACCTCGGCAAACCAAGGGCCTGACGCAAACCCGTTCTTCTGGAGTGGCTTAAAGGACGAAGCCAATACGATCTGCGCGGCCTACTGCTTCATCGCTGCGCTGGGCGCGACCTGCACCTGTGCGCCGAAATCGGCTTGTCCCACCGCAAAGGGAAACCCGTCCAGCGCCGTATCCGGCAGCACGGCGGTGCCATCCATCAAGGCATTGAACCCCGGCCAGCCGTCACGCATCCAGACCGTGCCTTGCGGTATCCTGCGCGTCAGCGCGGCCACGGCCTGAAAGGTGCCGCGACTGTTCCAGATCGTGATCGCCGCGCCATCCGCGATGCCGCGTTCAGCACCATCCGTCTCGGCCATCCAGAGGGACGGGGCAGGCTCGCGCGCGGCCAGCGTCGGCAGGGCGCGCGCATGATCGTAGAAGGAATGGAAATGCGCGAAGGTGCGACCCTGTGCAAGGGTCAGCCACGTGCCTGGGGCTTGCGGTGCGGGGGCTTGCGGTGCTTGCGGCAGGGGATCAAGCCCCATGTCGCGGGCACGCGCGGACCAGAATTCGATCCTGCCCGAGGGCGTGCTGAACGCCCGGGTCGGATAGGCCACCGCCGAAATCTGCAGGGCCGCGTTCCCCCCATTGGCGCGCATCGCCGCGACAGTGGCATGGCCGGTCGCGGGATGATCCAGAACCGCGTCGATGGCGCTTTCGTGATCCGGCCATGGATAGACATCCGCCACCCCAAGCCGATCCGCCAGACCCGTCAGAAGGTCCTGCACGGGCCGTGCCTGTCCCGCAGGCGCAAGGGCGCGGTCGCAAAGATAGACATGGGTATTCGTGGCCTTCACGCCGATCTCCTCCAGCCAGATCGTGCCGGGCAGAACGATATGCGCGGCCTCGCGGATGGTCTGGTTCATGAAGATGTCATGGACCACGATCAGCTCGGCCTTGGCCAATGCGGCGCGCACCCGGTTGGTATCGGGAAAAGAGGACAGCAGGTTCGATCCCAGCGACAGCAGGACCTTGATCCGCCCCTCTTCCAGCCCGGCGACGATCGCCTCCATCTGGTTGGGGATATAGCTGCCGGGCCTGCGCCGGTCGCGCGCGGATATGTCGTTGAAACCCGCCCCATGGCTGCGCGCCCCATGGCGTGGCCCGAGCCCGCCGCCGGGTTGGCCGAAATCGCCTGTCAGCGCGGGTAGGCAGGCGATGGCGCGCGCCGCCTGCCAGCCATTGGCGCCCTTATGCAGCGATGATCCTCCCAGCACGATCATCGCGGGGCGTGTCGCGGCATAGCTGCGCGCCAGTGCCGTGATCGTGGCGGCGGGCACGCCGGTGACCGTCTCGGCCCATGTGGGCGTCTTGTCGGCCAGATGCTGCGCCAGCGCGTCAAAGCCCGTGGTGTGCCGCGCCACGAACTCGCGGTCCCAGGTCTCGTCGGCAAGGATCACCTGCATCATGGCCAGCGCCAGTGCCGCATCGGTGCCGGGGCGCAGCAGCACCACCTCATCGGCCAGGGCGCTTGCCTCGGTCCGGCGCACGTCGATGACCACGATCCGCGCGCCGCGCCGTTTGGCCTGTTCCACATGGCGGATCGTATGGGCCTGACTGACCGTATTGGCCCCCCAGAGGATCACCATCGCGGAATGCGCGCCCATATCCTCCTTGGTCGAGGTTTCCAGCGCCCCGGTCAGACCCAGACCAAAACCGCCCAGCCCCCAGCAGATCATCGCCGGGTTCCACGTCTGGCAGCCGTAGAGATTGGCAAAGCGTTCGATCAGGCCGCGCTTCACGCCCACGCCGTAGTCGTTCACCGCATTGCCATGCCCCTGCCAGATACCGACCGCCTCTGGTCCCACGCGGGCCATATGCGCCGCGATCAGGTCCAGCGTCGCGGTCCAGTCAGCCGCCTGCCATGCGCCCTCTCCGGGGGTATCCCGGCGCAGCGGCGTCAGCAGCCGCTGGTCATTGCCCACGATCTCATGTGCGGCCTTGCCCCGCATGCACAGAAAACCCCGGCTGTCCGGGTTGTCGGCGTCGCCGGTGATCGCGACAAGGCGATCCCCGTCCACTGTCACCGTCATGCCGCACAGCGTGGGGTGGCAGTTCATCGGGCACATGGTCTTGATGACATGAGGCTTGGACATGGATCCCCCCGCGCGGCTGCCTTGCCGGTATCTGAGCATGGTTCGCCGCGCGCTTCAATCGCCCGGCCAGCGGCGCTACTGGCGCGGGTCGTGCCATGCCATGGCGCGTCCCGCTTCGCTGCACACGATCCCGGCCTGACCGGCAATCGGGCTTTGCGCCGGGATGGGGCTGATCTCATGCCCGCGCGCCGCCAGATCAGCCAGAACGGCTGGGCCTGCATCCGCCTCGATCTTGAGACTGTCGCGGCTGTCCGAAAAGGTGCGCCCCAGCAGGAAACGCGGTGCCGCCAGCGCCTCGGGCGGGGTCTGGGCAAAGTCGATCAACCGGGTCAGCAACATCACCAGCGTCTGCGGCTGCCCATCCGCACCCTGGGTGCCATAGACAAGCTCCGGTCGCCCGTCGCGCAGCGCGATACCGGGGTTGAGCGTGTAGAAGGGCAGTTTGCCCGGCGCGAACCCGTTGGGATGGTGCGGATCGGGGTGAAAGCCTGCCCCCCGGTTCTGCCACAGGATCCCTGTGTCCCCCGCAACCACGCCGCTGCCCCAGTCGAAATAGGTGCTCTGCAACACGCTGGCTGCGTTGCCCGCCGCGTCGATGGCCCCCAGAAACACCGTGTCGGCATGTTGCCACTGGTGCGGCCAGGGCAGGGCCATTTGGCGCGCGATGTCACCCGCCATGCGGTCCAGTCTGCCCGCCGCCAGCGCGGCGGCCGTATCCTGCGGCGCAAAGGCGGGATCGGCGATGGTGTCACGTTCCAGAAAGGCCTGTTTCACCGCCTCGACACAGAGATGCAGGTGGTCCGCGCCGCCCGGTTGCAGCCCGGACAGATCGAACCGCGACAGGATGCCCATGATCTGCAAGGTGGTCAGGCCCTGCGTCGGCGGCGGCGGCGCCAGCAGCGTCAGGCCGCGATAGGGGAGGGACAGCGGTTTGACCTCGCGCGTGTGCGTCCGCGCCAGATCCTCGGGGCCGATCACGACACCTTCCGCGCGCAGCCCGTCGATGATGCGTCGGGCCAGATCCCCCTTGTAGAATGCCGACGCACCCCTGTCCGCGATCTCGCGCAGGCTGTGCGCCAGACCCGTCTGGCGCAGCAGATGGCCCGCGCGCAGGGGCTGACCCTGATCCTTGAAGATGGCGGCAAAGCCCGGCCAGTCGCCGCTCTCGGTCTTGCGGAAATCGCCCCAGAAGGCTTGCGACGGCGACACCGCGACACCGTCCTGCGCCAAGGCGATGGCCGGGGCCAGCAGGTCCTCCCACCTTGCGCGGCCACCCATGTCGGTCTGCGCGTGGCGAAAGGCGCGATCCCAGCCGTCCACGACCGCCGCCGTGGTCAGGATCGACCCCGGCCCGCGCGTCGGGAACGGTCCCTTGGGGGCCGGGCGGTCGATCCCTTGTCCGATGGCCAGAAAACACCGCTGCTGCCCCTTGCGGTCCACCACCATCCAGACCGCATCACCGCCCAGTCCGCAGAAATGCGGCATGACCACGGTCAGCACGGCCCCCGCCGCGATCAACGCCTCGGGCGCGGTGCCACCCTGTCGCAGCACCTCCATCCCCGCCGCCGTGGCCAGCGGATGCGGCGTGGTCAGCGCGCCGGTCATGGCGCGGCGCGTCCGGTTCTCGGCAAGACCATCGGCGTTCCTTTCGTCAGTCGTCCCGGTTTTCGCACCCTTGCGCGGGCAAAACCGCCGACAGGGCCTGAAAATGTGGTAGGTGCAGGGGTGTCGTAAGTAAACGGTCACTTACATATCGGGGCCTGCGCGACGTGCCGAATGGTAAAAAAATGTGCAATTGACGCCAAAGGTCCGGGCTGGCGATACGCGGTTCTGTCCGCTAGGGACAGAAACCGGGGCCGGATTGCGGCTTTCTGCGAAGAAGAGAAGATGACCAAAGCTGCGCCGAAAAAACAGACCCGAAGCCGCGATCCGGAACGGACAAAGGCGCAACTGACCGAAGCGGCGCTGCTGGAATTCGCCGATCACGGCTTTCACGGTGCGCGGGTGGACCGGATCACCAAGGCTGTGGGCTGCAATCCGCGGCTGCTCTACCACTACTTCGGCAGCAAGGAAAAACTCTATGTCGCGGTGATCGAACATATCTTCGCAGACATCCGCGCGCAGGAGCGTGATCTGGAAATGGCGCGGCTGGCCCCGCTGGATGCGATGCGCCGTCTGGTCGAATTCACCTATGATTTCTTCGACGGCAACCCGCTTTTCGTCAAGATGACGCGGAACGAAAACCTGCTGGAAGGCCGTTTCATCGCCCAGACCGACGCGGTGCGCACGTCCTCGCAACCGCTGATCGACGCGATCTGCGGCGCGATGGAGCGGGGACTGGCCGAGGGCGTCTTCCGGCACCGCTACGACCCGCTGCAGATCTATATCACCATCGTCGCTCTCAGCGCGCATCACCTGAACAACGGGCATACGCTGACCGCGATCTTCGGTGTCGATCTGCTCAGCCCCGCGTGGCGGCAGGAGCGGCGGGCCCATACGGTGGCACTGGTGCTCAATTCGCTGACCGGGGGCGATTCGCCTGTGGCTTGAGACCGCTGCCACGCCCCCGATTCCGCCTGCACAGCCCCGGCTTTTTCGATTGTTCCATCCGAGATGCGCTTTTTTAACCTGCGTGACGCCGCCGGATCGCTGAAAATTTGAGCGTCCAGATGTTAATTCATAAAATACTTACTTAAGCATCTTCTCACCTCGCGGCAGCCCCTGTCACGTGGTGCCATGAACATGACATCAGACATATCCGCCAAAGCGATGCCGACGCCTGCGCCGCAACCCGCGCCGCAGCCGGCCTCACGCTCCAACCCGGTGCACCCGCGCCCCGCGATCGAGTTGCAGGATGCCTCGGTCGTGTTCGGATCGGGCGACAAGGCCGTGACCGCGCTGTCGCCCACCACGCTGAAGATGGAGCGGGGGGATTTCCTCGCCCTCGTCGGTCCGTCCGGCTGCGGCAAGTCCACGATCCTGCGTCTGGTCAGCAACCTGATCCAGCCCTCCTCGGGCCATGTCCTGCTGGGCGGGCGCGAGGCGGCGGCCAAGGAATTGCGCATCGGCATGGCGTTCCAGAACCCGACCATGCTGCCCTGGCTGACGATCGAAAAGAACGTCATGCTGCCGCTCAAGATCGTCGAGCCGTTCAAGCGCACCTTCCAGCGCGACCGCAAGGGGGCGTATCCGCGACCGCGTCCATGCGCTGCTGGAGCAGGTGGGCCTCAAGGATTTCGCCGGGCACTATCCCCTGGCAATTGTCGGGCGGGATGCTGCAACGCGCCAACCTGTGCCGCGCGCTGATCCATGACCCTGACCTGCTGCTGCTGGACGAGCCCTTCGGCGCGCTGGACCAGTTCACCCGCGAGGAACTCTGGCAGATCCTGCAGGACCTCTATCTCGACCGCAAGCCGACCGTGCTGCTGGTCACGCATGACCTGCGCGAGGCCGGTTTCCTCGCCAGCCGCATCTGCGTGATGAGCGCGCGCCCCGGCCGCATCATCTCGGACAAGGCGGTGACCATGCCGCAGCCGCGCGACATCGGCATGATCTACAGCCCCGATTTCGTCGAAATGACCCAAGGCCTGCGCGAGCTGATCGCGCAGATCCGCAAATGACCCGCAGCAGCCGAAAGGTCCTCCGATGACCGAAGCCAACCGCATACGGATGATGTCCTTCAGCCTGATCATCGGGTTCTTCCTGCTGTGGGAAGTGCTCTGCATCGTGCTGAACGTGTCCGACCTCGTCCTGCCCCGCCCGTCCGAGATCATCGTGACGCTCTGGACGCGTTTCCCGGTGCTCTGGCCGCATATCCTGCAGACGCTCTATTCGACGCTGACGGGCTTCGTGCTGGGCGTCATCATCGGCGTGTCCATCGGCGTGCTGATCGGCACCTCCCGCGTGGCCTATGCGCGTGGCCTATCCGCTGCTGGTGGGCTTCTCCTCGATCCCCAAGGTCGCGGTCGTGCCGATCTTCGTGCTGTGGTTCGGCTCGGGCACCACGCCCGCGATCCTGACCGCCATGGTGATCTGCGTCTTTCCCATCGTGGTGAACATCGCCACCGGTCTGGCGACCACGGAGCCCGATCTGGAGGACGTGCTGAAAACGCTCGGCGCCTCGAAGACGGAGATCCTGTGGAACGTCGGCCTGCCGCGCACGATGCCCTATTTCTTTGCCTCGCTGAAGGTCGCGATCACGCTGTCCTTCGTCGGGGCGGTGCTGTCGGAAACCGTCGCGTCCAACCGGGGCATCGGCAATGTGATGATGACCGCCTCGTCGAATTTCCAGGTCTCGCTGGTCTTTGCCGGGCTGATCATCCTCGCCCTGATGGGCGTCGCGCTCTACGCCTTCTTCTCCTTCCTGGAACGCCGCGTCACCGGCTGGGCCACGCGCGGCAACGATATCGCGATCACCTGAACCACGTCATCTCCTCAACCTGCCACATAAGGAACACCACCATGAAACATGCAGTTTTCGGCGCCGCCATCGCCCTGGTCGCGGGCATCACTCCCGCATGGGCCGACATGACCGACATCCGCTTCACCCTCGGCTGGAAGACCCAAGGCTCCGACGCGCCCTTCCTGATGGCGCTGCAGCAAGGGCTACTTCGAGGAAGAAGGTCTGAACGTGACCATCGACCAGGGCGAAGGCTCTGCCGCCACCGTGACGCGGATCATGGGCGGGGCCTATGACGCGGGCTTCGGCGATATCAACGCGATCATCCAGAACGCGGCGCAGCGCCCCGGCGAAGCGCCGGTGATGGTCTACCAGCTCTGGAACCGTCCGCCCTTCGCCATCGTCACGCCCAAGACGTCGGGTATCGAGACCCCCACCGATTTCGAAGGCCACACGCTGGGCGGCGCGCAGGGCACACCGACCACGCGCCTGTTTCCCGGTCTTCGCCGAGCTGAACGGCATCGATCTGGCCAGCGTCGCGCAGGAAAACATGGCCCCCAACCTGCAAGAGCCGATGCTGATCCGCGGCGACATCGACGGCGCCTTCGTCTTCACCATCACCAGCTGGTTCAACCTGATCGCCAACCGTCAGGACCCGGCCAATGACTACAACTGGTTCCAGTTCGAAGACTACGGCATGGATCTCTATTCCAACGGCCTGATGGTCTCGCGCGCGCTTCTGACCGACAACCCCGAGGCCGTGGCCGGTCTGGTCCGCGCCGTGAACCGCGCCACGCATGGAAATCGCCAAGGATCAGGATGCCGCGGTCGAAGCGATCATGGCCTTCGACAACCTCGTCGACCCCGAGCTTGAGCGCGCCCGCCTGAAGTTCGCCCTGACCAACCTGATGAACGCCCCCGAAGTGGACACCATCGGCATGGGCGATCTGGTGGACGAACGTCTGACCCGCTCGATCGCGATCGTGGCCAAGGGCTACGGGCTGGAGCGTCTGCCCGAAGCGTCGGAAATCTTCGACCGCTCCTTCCTGCCCCCGGTGGAAGAGCGTGCCTTCGCGGTCGAGATCATGAACTGATCCACCCCTTTGCGCGCCGGTCGGACACGGCTCCACCGGCGCGCATCCTTTCCAACCAGACCAACAGCCAGCCCGGATTGACCCATGAACGCCTCCCAGATCCTGATCCGCGGCGGCCTTGTCCTGGTCGGGAATGCGCGCTTTGAAACAGCCTCCCTCCTGATTGAAGACGGCCGCATCACAGCGGTGATCGACGGCGACGGGCCTGATGGCGTGCCTGTCATGGATGCGCGCGACCGCATCATCATCCCGGGCCTTGTCAACGGCCACACCCATTCGCACGGCGCGCTGGGCCGGGGCGGCGTCGCGCCGGATGCGACGCTCGAGACATTTCTGGCGGGTTCCTCCGCCCTCAACGGCAAGCGCAGCGTGGACGATCTGCGGCTGTCGGCCGAACTCTCCGCCGTCGAGATGATCCGCAAGGGCTGCACGGCCTGTTTCGACCTGAGCGTGGAACTGCCGGGCCCATCTGTCGCGGGCATCCATGCCGTGGCCGAGGCCTATCACGCATCGGGCATGCGCGCGGTCGTGGCCCCGATGATCTCGGACCGCACGATCTTTCAGGCGCTGCCCGGTCTGCTGGAGGCCTTCGATCCGCCCATGCGCGCGGCGCTGGCGGCGATCACCCTGCCGCAATGGCAGGACACGCTGGCCATCGTGCGCGCCGCGATCGAGGCATGGCCGGTCCCCGCCAGCCCGCGTCCGCCCGGGCATCGGCCCCGCGATCCCGCTGCATTGTTCCGATGATTTCCTGATGGCCTGCGCCGCCTTGGCGGATGCGCTGGAGATACCGCTGCAAACCCATCTGGCCGAAACCCGGATGCAGCAGGTCGCGGCACAGGCCCGCTACGGCACCACGCTGACCACGCATCTGGACGCGCTGGGCGTGCTGTCGCCGCGTTTCAGCGGCGCGCATGGCGTCTGGCTTTCAGCGGATGAGGCGGCACGGCTGGCCGGGCAGGGGGCCGGGATCGTGCACAACCCTCTCAGCAACCTGCGGCTGGGGTCCGGCACGGCGCCCTTGCGCGGCGCTGGCCGATGCCGGGGTCACGCTGGGTATCGGCACCGATGCCTCCAACACCTCGGACGGGCAGAACATGTTCGAGGCGATGCGGCTGGCCGCCACCCTCAGCCGCGCGCAAGCCGCGCCGCCCGACCAGTGGATCACCGTGCCCGAGGCCTTCGTCATGGCCACCGAAGGCAGCGCCCGCATCATGGGCCTGACCGATGTGGGCCGCATCGCCCCCGGCTGGGCGGCGGACCTGCTGTTTCTGGACCGCGACTATTGCCACTATGTCCCGCTGCGCGATGTGCTCTCGCAGATCGTGCTGGCCGAAAACGGCGGGGCCCTGCGCGAGGTGATGATCGACGGGCAGATCGTCCTTGCCGACAACCGCATCCGGACGCTGGATGAGGCATCGCTCGCCGCCCGCGCCCGCGCCGCCGCCGCCCGGCTGGATGCCGCCAATACCGAGGCACGGATCATGGCCGAGGCCACCGCCACCGTCACCCGCAGCTTCTGTCACGCGGCCTGCACCGCGCAAACCCATTTCTGAAGGAGGAACCCCATGGACCAACGCACCGATCCCCTCACCGCCGCCAAGGCCATCGTCGAGGCCTATCTCGAACGCTCGATGGTGCCCGACCCGGAAGGCGCGTCCGCCTATCTCGCCCCCGGTTTCGAGCTGGTCTTCACGGGCGGGCGCAGGTTCAACGGCCCTGCCGAAAGTGCGGCCTTCAACGCGAAACGCTATGCCTGGGTCAAGAAACGCTTCTTGCGCACCGATGCGGCGCTGGATGCGGAAACCGGCGATGTGCATGTCTACAACACCGGCTATCTCTACGGCGAATGGCACGACGGCACCGCGTTCGAGACCAACCGCTACATGGACAAGTTCATCGTCCGGGATGGCAAGCTGGTGCGCACCGATGTCTGGAACGACAGCGCCGAGATCCTGCTGCACAAGGCCGGGCTGGCCGAGGCGGAGCTTTAACCCATGCTGCCTACCCACGGACGCTATGACTATGTCCCGATCACCGAGCGCGCCGATTACACCTGGCCGAACGGCGGCGCGGCTGGCGGTCTATCTCGGCCTGAACCTCGAACATTTCGCCTTTGGCGAGGGGTTGGGCGCGGAGCTGGCCCCCGGCGGGCCGCAGCCCGATGTGCTCAACTACGCCTGGCGCGACTATGGCAATCGCGTCGGCGCGTGGCGGATGCTGGACATGTTCGACGCCCTCGACCTGCCGGTCAGCGTGCTGGCGAATTCCGCCATGTATGATTATGCGCCCGACCTGATGGCCGCCTACCGCGCACGCGGGGACGAGGTGCTCGGCCATGGCCGCACCAATGCCGAACGCCAGAGCATTCTGGACGAGGCCGCCGAGGCATCACTGATCGCCGAGGCGACCGCGATCATCACGCCGCCGAAGGCGTGGCCCCGCAGGGCTGGCTCTCGCCCTGGATCGCGGAAAGCCGTGTCACGCCCGACCTGCTGCATGAGGCGGGCTATGGCTACACGCTCAACTGGTGCATGGATGACCAGCCGGTCTGGATGCGCACCCGCAAGGGCCGGATCCTGTCGATCCCCTATCCGCAGGAGGTGAACGACATCCCCTCGATCGTCGGCGCGCAAGGACGGGGCGGCCTATTTCGCGGACATGATCATCGACAATTTCGACGAGATGCTGGAGCAATCCGCGCACCAGCCCCTCGTCATGGGCATCGCGCTGCATCCCTATCTGGTGGGCCAACCCTACCGGCTGCGCCACCTGCGCCGTGCGCTGACCCATATCGCCGCGCATCGCGACCGGATCTGGCTCACCCGCGCGGGCGATATCCACGCCCATTGCCGCGATGTCATCCCCGATCTGATCCCCTGAGCACCGGCACCGGGGCGCGCCTCAGCGCCCCTTCCAGACCGGATCGCGCTTTTCGGCAAAGGCGCGCGCGCCTTCCAGCTGGTCCTCGCTGGAATAGAGCCGGTCCACCGTCGCGAACTGCCGCTTGGTGATCCGGTTCAGCGCATCCTGAAACCGCATCGCCTCGGCCTCGCGCACCACTTCCTTGATCGCGGCATAGACCAGCGGCGGCCCGCTCTCCAGCATCCGCGCCAGATCCCAGGCCTTGGGCAACAGATCCTCCGGCGTCGTGATCTCGCGCAGCAGGCCCCAGCGCCGCGCCTCCTCGGCGTCGAACCAGCGTCCGGTCAGCAGCAGGTCCATCGCCACGTGATAGGGGATGCGCTTGGGCAGCTTGATCGAGGCCGCATCCGCCACCGTGCCGGACCGGATTTCCGGCAGGGCAAAGGTGGCATTGTCCGACGCAAGGATCAGGTCGCAGCGACAGCGCCAGCTCCAGCCCCCCGCCGCAGCAGATGCCATTCACCGCCGCGATCACCGGCTTGTTCAGTTGCGGCAATTCCTGCAATCCGCCAAAGCCGCCCACGCCGTAATCGCCATCCACCGCGTCACCATCCGCCGCCGCCTTCAGATCCCAGCCGGGGCAGAAGAACTTCTCACCCTCCGCCCGCAGGATCGCCACGCGCAAGGCATCGTCATCGCGAAAGTCGCGGAACACCTCGCCCATGATCCGGCTTGTCGCCAGATCAATGGCATTGGCCTTGGGCCGGTCCAGCGTCACCTCAAGGATCGCGCCCTCGCGTCGTGTGCGGATCGGGCCGTCGGTTCGCATCTGCATCATCGCTCTTCCTTCCAGATCACGGCATCCACCGCGATAGCCCCCTCGGCGCGCACCATCAGCGGGTTGATTTCGATCTCGTCCAGCAGGGTGTCATTCTCCAGCATCGCCTGCAATGCCAGCGCCACCCGGACCACCGCCGCCACATCGGCCCGCACGCGTCCGCGATACCCGTCCAGCAGCGGCCAGAAGCGCAAGCGACCGCAGCGCCGCGCCCACCTCTTCCTGCGTCACCGGCAGGACCAGCGTGACCGTATCGGCCAGCAACTCGGCCGTCACGCCCCCGAAGCCCAGCGTCAGCGTCGCGCCGTAGACCGGATCGCGCCGCACGCCCGATCAGCAGTTCGGCCAGCGCGCCCGTCACCATCTCCTCGGCAAGATAGCCCGTGGCACCGGGCATGTCGGCCTGTCCCTCCAGCGCCGGCAGGTCCAGCCGCACCGCGCCCGCCTCGGTCTTGTGGGCAAAACCCAGCCCTTTCAGGGCCAGCGGCGGCGTCAGGCCCTGCGCGCGCGGGGCGAGGCTTCGCCAGATCGGGCGCAGTGACGCCGCGCGGCACGGCGATCCCGCCGTGTGGCCAGAAGCGCCTTGGCCATCCGGCTCCGGCATCATGGACAGCGCCGCGTCGCGCGGCACCACAGGCCAGGGTCGCCAGCCCGCGCGCGCCGGTTCCACCTGCGCCGCCCGCAGCGCGGCCAGCGCCGTTTCCAGACCCATCAGCGGCGCGATACCCTGATCCATCAGGGCAATGGCGCGGGCCTCGTCAAAGTTCTCGGGCAAGGAGGCGACAGGAAAGGCGGGCTTGCCGGTGGCTTGCCCCGCCGCCACGATCGCCTCCAGCGCAGGCGCGAAACTCGACGGGTCGCAGCGGTCGGGCCGCGGCGGGTCGATGATGAAGATACCGGCATCATAGCCCGCCAGCATCGTGGCGAAGACATCCGTGGTGCGCGGCCCGTCACCCCAGATGAAGGTGTGATAATCCAGCGGGTTGGCAATGGTCACGATCGGGCCGAGGATCTCGGACAGCCTTGCCCGCTGCGCCGCGGACGGTGGCGGGAAGTCCAGCCCGAAGGGCGCCGCCATGTCCGCGACCAGCCCGGCCTCGCCCCCCGAACAGGACAGCGAACACAGCCGCCGCCCCAGACCGGGGCCATGCGTATGCAGGATCTTCAGCGTCTCGATCAGCTCGGCGGGCGTGTTCACCTCGGCCACGCCGATCTGGCGCAGATAGGCGGATGAGGCCGCGCCGCCCCCGGCCAGCGATGCGGTATGCGAGGCCGCAGCCGTGCGCGCCGCCTCGGTCTTGCCGGACTTGATGGCGACGATCCCCTTGCCTGCCGCCCGCGCGGCATCGGCGAGCGCGGCAAATTCCGCGCGCATCGCCCATCCCTTCGATATAAAGACCCAGCGCCGTGACACGCGGATCGTCCAGCAGCGCGCCCGCCAGCGCGGCCAGCCCCACTTTCGCGGCATTGCCCAGACAGGCCACATAGGCCACGGGCAGCCCCCGCGCCTGCATGGTCAGGTTGATCACGATGTTCGACGACTGGCTCAGCAGCGCCACACCCCGCTCCACCCGCCGCCCGCCATGCTGGTCGGGCCAGAGCAGCGCCCCATCCAGGTAGTTGATCAATCCATAACAATTCGGACCAAGGACTGGCATTGTTCCCGAAACTGCGAAACAAGACGATCCTGCAGATCCGCCTCACCGGCCTCCCGCCAGCCCGAGGCGAAACAGATCGCCCCTCCGGCCCCCATCGCGGCCAGTTCGGCCACCACATCCAGCGTGGCATGGCGGTTGACGCCGATGAAAGTGGCATCGGGCGCGGCGGGCAGATCGGCAAGTGCGGGATAGCAGGGCACCCCCGCGATCTGTTCCCGCGTCGGATGCACGGGCCAGACCGGACCGTCAAAGCCCATCTTGTGGCATTGCTCGACCACATTGGCCGCCCAGCCCGCGCCCAGAACGGCGATGGAGCGTGGCCGCAAGAGGCGCGACAGGTCCGTCATGCCCGCATCCTTCATGGCCGGGCCACAGTGCGGGCCGCGCAGGCGGGGAGGGCGCTGCCCTCCCCGGACCCCACCCGGGATATTTGGGGACGAAAAATGGAAACACCCCGCTGACCCGGGCCAAAGGAAAGCCGGGCCAACGGAGTGCCATTTCCCGTCACGGTCATCGGCGTCCCCGCCTGTACCGTGGGATCACCATGGCCGCGCAGGATTAACATCTGCTGAAGATCACAGGGCCATGCGTACATTTTCTGTCCTCAAATATCCTCGGGGGGGCGTCGAACAAAGTTCGACGTTGGGGGGCGGAAAGCCCCCGCTCACTCATGCGGACGCAGCAATTCGCGGCTGATGATGTGGCGCTGGATCTCGGAGGTGCCTTCCCAGATCCGTTCCACCCGCGCGTCGCGCCAGATCCGTTCCAGCGGCAACTCGTCCATCAGCCCCATGCCGCCGTGGATCTGGATCGCCTCGTCCGCGACCATGGCCAGCACCTCGGTCGCCTTCAGCTTGGCCATGGCCATGTCGGCATCGGTGACGCTGCCCTGATCGACCTTCCAGCCCGCCTCCCATGTCAGAAGCTCGGCGGCTTTCAACTCCATCGCCATATCGGCCAGCTTGAAGCTGACGCCCTGGAACTTGCCGATCGCCTGTCCGAACTGGCGGCGGTCCGCAGCATAGCGGATGGCGTGGCCCAGGGCGCGGTCGGCGCGGCCAAGGCAGGTGGCGGCCACTTGCAGCCGCGTGGCGCCCAGCCATTGATTGGCGACCTCGAAACCCTTGTGCACCTCGCCCAGGATGTTTTCGGCGGGCACGCGGCAATCATCGAACTCCAGCACCGCGTTGGAATAGCCCCGGTGGCTGACATTGCGATAGCCGTCGCGCACGGTGAAACCGGGCGTGCCCTTGTCCACGAAGAAGGCGGTGATCTTCTTCTTCTTGCCGCGCGGCGTGTCTTCCTCGCCCGTTGCCATGAAGGCGATGGTGAAACCTGCGATATCGGCATGGCTGATGAAATGCTTGGTGCCGTTGAGCACCCAGTCCCCGCCATCGGGCCGCGCCGTGGCCTGCATCCCGCGCAGGTCGGACCCCGCGCCGGGTTCGGTCATGGCCAGGCAATCCCATGTCTCGCCGCGCAGGCAGGGCTCGAGGTATCTCTGCCGCTGTGCCGCCGTGCCCGCCAGCAGGATGTTCGACGGGCGCGCCACGCAGGTCCAGTGCAGCGCGTAATTGGCGCGGCCCAGTTCCCGCTCATAAAGCAGCCAGGACAGCGTATCGAGCCCCGCGCCGCCCACCTCCTCGGGCATGTTGGCGGCGTAAAGCCCTGCGGCCATCGCCTTGGCCTGCAACTCGCGGATCAGTTCCATCGGCAGATGGCCGGTGCGTTCCACCAGCGCCTCATGCGGATATAGCTCGGCCTCGACAAAGGCGCGGGTGGTGTCCACGATCATGCGCTGCTCGTCTGTCAGGGCGAAATGCATCAGCCTTTCCTCTCCCCGACATGACGGCCCACACTGTCCGGGCGGGGCAGGGCGGCATGGGCATCGCGGATCCGGAACAGGCTGTCCAGAACCTCGGGTGCCGCCGGGCAGGCACGCCCCGCCGCCATGTCCACATGCAGCAGCATCTGTTCCAGCGTGGCGACGGGCGCGCCGTCCTTCTCGATGCGGATGAAGACATGCAGCCGCTTCTCATCGGCTGCCAGAACCTGCAGCGATCCGGTCAGCCGGTCGCCCAGCTTCGCCTCGCCCAGATGCATGATATGGGTTTCCGCCGTATAGTAGCTGTGGCCCCCCGCGACATACTCCATCCCCGCACCGATCAGGCGCAGGAAAGCATCCGATGTTTCCGAACCCGCAAACAGATAGCGGCTTTCGGTCATGTGGCCGTTGTAGTCGATCCAGCCCGGCAGAACCTGCAACTGCGCCAGCACCAGCGGCGCACCGTCCGGGGTGGAGGCGACAACAGCCTCGCGCCGCGCCGCGTCATGGGCGTTCAGCACCCGGCCCGCGCCCCAGTCGCGGTCCTTCAGCGTGCGCAGAAAGCCGACAAGGTTGGAATCGCGGATGCGTTCCAGTTCGCGGATCGAATGGTGCGCCCGATTGCGCGTCGGATTGGCCGGCGATCAGATCGACCAGCTCGTCGTTGAACTCGGGCACATCCATCAGCTTGGTCCAGGGCCATGTCAGGCAAGGCCCGAACTGTTCGAGGAAATGCTTCATCCCCGCCTCGCCGCCCGCGATGCGATAGGTCTCGAACAGGCCCATCTGCCCCCAGCGCAGGCCAAAGCCCATGCGGATCGCCTCGTCGATCTCCTCGGTGGTGGCGATGCCGTCCTTGACCAGCCAGAGCGCCTCGCGCCACACCGCCTCAAGGAAACGGTCGGCGATATGGGCGTCGATCTCCTTGCGCACATGCAGGGGGAACATCCCGATGGCGCGCAGCGTGTCCTTGACCCGCTCGATCAGGGCAGGGTCGCTGGCAGGGCTGGGCACGACCTCGGCCAAGGGCAGCAGATAGACCGGGTTGAACGGATGGGCGACAAAGATCGTGGCCGGGTTGATCGCGCCTTCCTGCAATTGGGACGGCATGTAGCCCGAGGTCGATGATCCCAAGGGCGCATCCGGGGCCGTCGCCTGAATCTCGGCATAGACGCGATGTTTCAGGTCCAGCCGCTCGGACACCAATTCCTGGATGTAATCCGCGCCCGTCACCGCCTCGGCCAGCGAGGTGGCAAAGCTGAGGCGGCCCATGGCGGGCATCGGCACGTCCGACAAGGCGGGCAGCGAGGCCTTTGCATTGGCCAGCACAGCGTCGATCTTGCGCGGGGCCTCGGGGTCGGGGTCGAAGACCGCCACATCCCAGCCGTTCAGCAGGAACCGCGCGGCCCAACCGCCGCCGATGACGCCACCGCCTATGATTGCCGCCTTGCGTGTCATGTTCTTCTTCCCTCACTCTCATTTGTGTCATCGGGTGCGTCTTCACTTCAGCGAAACCGGGGATGGAGCCGCGGTCTCGTCCCTCGGAATGTCACCCCAGTTTCCAAAGAACCGCATAGGTTCCAACCAACATCACCCCGATACCCGCGACTGTGATCGGCCACATATCAACCTGCCCCTTGTCTCGACGCAGAAACAGAATGAGGCCACGCACAACGGTACCAAACCCAACGCTGACCCCGGCCAAAGCCGTGAACATGCCGAGTAGGAAACTCGACCAAGGTCTCGTCACGCTTGGGAGGACATACACCACCGAAACGGCGCAAACCAACGCCGTGATCCCTGCGATCAAAACAAGCATCCGCCAGCTTTTGGCGGCAAATGGCAGGAAAAAGAGCGGCACCATGACCAGCGCGATGACAAAAGCGAAACCGAGATAGACCATCATCTCCGACCTTTTACAAAGGCGCGCGCTTTTCCAGCTTCAGCTTTGCCCGCACCTCGGCCGGCGTGATCACCCGCGCGCCCATGTTCTCGATGATCGAGACGGCCCGCTCCACCAGTTGCGCGTTGGTCGCAAGCACGCCCTTCTCCAGATAGAGGTTGTCCTCCAGCCCCACGCGGACATTGCCACCCGCAAGGACCGAGGCCGCGACATAGGGCATCTCGTTGCGCCCGATGGAAAAGGCCGACCAGTGCCAGTCTTCGGGGACGTTGTTCACCATCGCCATGAAGGTATTCAGGTCATCCGGTGCCCCCCATGGCACGCCCATGCAAAGCTGCACCAGAACGGGGGCGGGGATCACGCCTTCCTCGACCAGACGCTTGGCGAACCACAGATGGCCGGTGTCAAAGGCCTCGATCTCGATCCTGACGCCCGCCGCCGTCATCCGCTTGGCCATGTCGCGCAACATGCCCGGCGTGTTGACCATGACATAGTCGGCCTCGGCGAAGTTCATGGTGCCGCAATCCAGCGTGCAGATTTCCGGGCGGCACTCGACCACATGCTGCACCCGTTCCGTGGCCCCTGCCATGTCCGAGCGTTGCGACATGCGGTTCATCGCCTCGGTCCCGTCGAACATCAGATCGCCGCCCATCCCGGCGGTCAGGTTCAGCACCACATCGACGGATGCGTCGCGGATGCGTTCCGTCACCTCGCGGTAAAGCGCGGGGTCACGCGACGGCGCGCCGGTCTCGGGGTCGCGCACATGGCAGTGGACCACGGCGGCCCCGGCCTTGGCGGCGTCGATGGCGGATGCGGCGATGGCCTCGGGCGAGCGGGGCACATGAGGCGACATGTCCTGCGTGCCCCCCGATCCGGTCACGGCACAGGTGATGAAAACCTCTCGGTTCATGGTCAATGGCATGGAAAGCTCCCTTCGTTGGGGGCAGGCTATCAGGCTTGCATCGCCACTCTTGGCGATTTACGAAATTGAAATGGCGATCCGCGAAACAGTCTTCACGACCTCCGACAGCCCGCTGGACATCGCGGTGCTGGTCCTGCCGCGCGCCTCGATCCTCGAGGTGGCCTCGGTCCTCGATCCCATGCGCAACGCCAACCGCCATCTGGGACGCGACGGGTTTCGCTGGCGCGTGGTCTCGCCCGACGGGGCGGCGGTATCCCTGACCTGCGGGATCGAACTGCCCGCGCTGGGGCCGCTGGCGGCCGCCGAAGGGGCGGATGTGCTGATCGTCGTCGCGGGCTACAACCAGTCCGAGATCGCGACCCGCCCCCTGATCGCGGGCATCCGGCGCATGGCGGGGCGGTTCCGCGCCATCGGGGCCGTCGATGCGGGGCCATGGGTGCTGGCGCGGGCAGGCCTTCTGGACGGGCACCGCGCCACGGTGCATTGGGAAGATCTCGAGGATTTCGCCGCCGCCCATCCCCGCGTCGATGTGGTGCCGGACCGCTTCGTCATCTCGCGCAACCGCTTCACCGCCGGGGGGGCCGCGCCAGCGGCGGATCTGATGCTGCACCTGATCGGCGCGCGCTGCGGAGCGGCTGTGGCCGGGCAGGTCGCCTCCTCCTTCCAGTATGAGGCGCAGATGGATGGCACCCGCCCGCAACGCCCCGGCATGTTGCCCATGGCCCATGATCCGCGCCTTGCCGCCGCCCTGGCGATGATGAACGCCCATCTGGAAGACCCCCTGCCGCTGGAGGCAATCGCCCGCGCCCAGGGGCTTGGCCTCAGGCGGATGGAGCAGCTTTTTCGCGACGGTCTGGGGCAGGGGCCGGGGGCGGCCTATCTGGAACTGCGCCTGCAGACCGCGCGGCGCATGGTGATCGACACGCGCCACAGCCTGCGCGAAGTCGCGCTGCGCTGCGGTTTCGTCGATCCCACCGGCTTTTCCCGCGCCTTCCGCCGCCGCTTCGGTGCGCCGCCCCGACAGGTCCGCGGGGCCGGTTCGGGGGGCTGAGGGTCAGCGGACGGGCGGCAGCACCACCTCGATCAGCCGGGGGCCGGGGGCGCGGGCGTCCAGCGTATCCGGCGTGGCACGATCATAGGGCAGGCCGCAGGCACGTGCGAACGCCTCAAGGTCGGGCGGGCGCGGCGTGCAGCCCAGCACCTCGGCCCCGGCCTCGCGCATGGCGCTGGCGATCTCGCCGAAGCCGTGGTTGTTGAAGACGATGAAGGTGATGTCCAACCCTTCCTCGACCGCCGTCAGCACCTCGCCGGGCGCGAACATCAGCCCGCCATCCCCGATCAGACAAAGGACACGCACCCCGGGTGCCGCCAAGGCCGCGCCCACCGCCGCCCCCGTGGCATAGCCCAGCGCACCGAATCCGGTCGCCGCGTTGAACCAGCCGCCGGGGCGGTCGTGGTCATGCCACAGGTTGCCCGCATAGACGATTTGCGTGGAATCGCCCACCATGATCGCGCCGGGGACTTGATCGCGCAGGCGCGCCAGCAAGGCCACCTCGGCGGCATATCCGGGTGGCAGGGCAGATTGCGCGGCGGCCCGTGTCGCGGCGGCCCGGTCCGCGCCCTTCGCTGCGGGCGCAGATCGCGTCAGCCCCGGCACAACCGCCGCCACATCGCCGTGCAGGGTCAGGGCAGCCGGATGCCGCGCCAGTTGATCCGCGTCGACATCCACGCGGATCATGCCCCCGGTCGCCGGAAAACCGCCATCGCCATACATGTCGCAATCGGTCGGCCCCAGTTCGGACCCCAGCACCAGCAGCGGATCCGCCGCGCGGATCAGGTCGCGCACCGGGCCAAGACTGGGCGAGGCGGGCACCACCAGCGGATGCCCGTGCAGCAGCCCGCGCGCATTGGTCGTCAGGATCACCGGCGCGCCCAACCGCTCGGCCAGCGCCTGCACCGCCGCGCCTGCGCGCTTGCAGCCCCCGCCCGCAAGGATCACCGGGGCCTGCCCTGTCTCAAGCAGGCGGTTCGCGGCGGCGATATCCGCTGTCGCGGCCTCGGGGTCCGGGGCAAGATGACCCACCTCCGGCGCACTCGCCGCCATCAGGTCCAGCGGGATCTGCAGATGCACCGGCCCGCCGCGCCCGGTGGTCAGGGCCGTGCCGATGCGGGCAAGGATCATGGGCAGATCCTCGGCCCGGTCCAGATGAAAGGCCGGTCCCAGCGTCGCGGTCAGGGCCAATTGGTCGGGCAACTCATGCAGATAGCCCAGCCCCCGGCCCAGCGTGTCGCGCCGGTTCACACCGGAGATCACCAGCATCGGCACCGAATCCGCCCGCGCCTGCGCCATTGGCGTCAGGATATTGGTCAGCCCCGGCCCCGTGATCACCAGCGCCACGCCAAAGCGGCCTGACACGCGGGCATAGCCATCGGCCATGAACCCCGCCCCGGCCTCGTTCCTTGGCGTCACATGGCGGATGCCCGCACCGGGCAGCGCGCGATAAAGCTCGATCGTGTGCACACCGGGAATGCCGAAGATCACCTCGACCCCCATCGCGCGCAACCAGTCCACCAGCCTTTGCGCCACCGTCCTCATCCGCGCCAGTCCTCTGCGAAAGCCGCGATGCGGTGGCAGGCCTCGGTGGTCTCGGCGTCGCTCGCGTTCAGCGCCAGCCGCAGCCAGCCCTCCAACCCCGCACCGAAGGATGCGCCCGGCATCACGGCCACGCCCGTCGCCTCCAGCAAGGCCAAGGCAAACCTCTGGGAGTCCCCGCAGAGCGCCCGGATATCCACCAGCGCGAACATCCCGGCCTCGGGGCGGTGCACATGCAGACCGGCCACGCCCTCCAGCGCGTCATGGATCAGCGTCGCCCGACGCGCCATCCGCGCCGCCATCCCGCGCGCCAGTGTCGGCGGGCTGGTCACGGCGGCGGCGGTCATATCCGCGATGAAGGGCTGCGAGCCGAAGAGCATGGTTTCAGACAGAGGCAGCGCGCGGGCGCAAAAATCGGACGAGGCGCAGAGCCAGCCTGACCGGAACCCCGGTGCGGCATGGGATTTCGAGATGGACGCCGTGACGATCACCCGCGCCTCATGCGCCGGGTTCGCCAGCGCCGAGGTGAAGACCGCGTCACCATGGGTCAGATCGCCATACACCTCGTCCGAGATGACCCACAGATCATGCGCCGCCGCCAGCGCGCAGATCGCGTCCAGATCATCCGGGCGCAGGATCGCGCCAGTGGGATTATGCGGCGTGTTCAGCAGGATCGCGCGGGTGGCGGGCGTGATCCTTGCCGCAATATCCGCGGCTTGCAGGCGAAACCCGTGGTCGGGCGAAAGCCGCACGGGCACGGGCACCGCCCCCGAGGCGCGGATCAGCCCTTCATAGGTGGCATACATCGGATCGCCCACGATCACCTCGCAGCCCGGCTCGCAGATCGCCATGAACGCCAGATAGAGCGAGGTCTGCGTGCCCGGCAGGCACAGGAAGCGGTCGGTCCCGATGGGCCGCCCGGTCAGACCGGCATAGCGGCGCGACAGCGCGTCCAGCAGCTCCGGCTCGCCCCGCCCGTTGGAATAGCCGGTCCGCCCTGCGGCCATGGCGGCTGTGGCGGTCTCGATCAGGCTGTCGGGCGTGGGCACATCCGGCTCGCCGATGGTCAGGTTGATCACCTCCTGCCCGGCGCGGCGGCGCGCGGTGGCGGCGGCGCTCAGCGACCCATTTGTCGGACCCAAGCCCGGCCAGACGCGTGGTGACGGCAGCATAGTGCATCGCTTACTCCGGCAGGTTCAGGTCAAGCAGCCGCGCGAACGCATGGATCGCGATGGCGCGCATCTCGCCGGTCGCGAAAAGTTCGGGCAGCAGCGAAGCCTCGATCCACAGCCCGTCCATCAGCGCATTGCCCGCGATGGCGAGCCTGCGGGTCTCGGCCGGTGACGCAGGCGTGCCGGCCGCTTGCAGCGCATCCGCGATCATCCCCTCCAGCCGGTCGCGAAAGGCCAGATAGGTCGCCTCATGCACCCTGCGCATCGCGGCATCGCGCGGCACCAGTTGCAGCGACGCCGCCCAAAGCGCCAGCGCGCGCGGATCGACCACGGGCGGCGTCACCGCATTGCCGATGAAACCCGCCAGCCGCGCTACCGGATCGGCGGGCAATTCGTCCAGCCGCGCGGCGCTGGCCTCGGTCAGCCGGGTCATCAGGGTCTCATGCGCGGCGGCGATCAGCTCTTCCTTGGTGGCGAAGTAATGCCGGATCAGGCCGGGCGTGACACCGGCCTTCAGGGCAATCGCGCGCACCGTGGCGGCCTGCGGGCCGCCCTCGGCGATGCAATCCAGCGTCGCCTCGATCAGCGCGGCGCGCCGCGCTTCCTCGGCCTCGCGGCGATAGGGGCGGCGGGCGTTCATGCCCGCAACACCGGGCGCGTCAGGCAGGTGGGCCCGCCCTCGCAGGCGATGCACAGCGCGTCACCGGCGAAGACCTGTACCCGGCAACCGGCGGCCTCCATCAGGGCGCGGGTTTTCGGGAACCCGTCCACCATCACCACATCGCGCGGCGCCAGCGCCAGCACATTCAGGCTCAGCCCGTTCGAGGCCATGAACTCATCCTCGGGCGCATGCAGCAGCGTCCAGCCCCGTGCGGTCATGTCGGCCCAGAGCGCGTAGGGCAGCAGCGGCGCATGGATCAGCGCGATATCCGGCCCCAGCGGCGAGACCAGCGACATCAGATGCAGACAGGCCTCCGGGCCGGTCCACCATGGCAGGTCATAGGCCTGCACGCTGATCCCGTGCGGGCGCAGGATATCCGCCAGCGCCGTGATCCCCGCCTGATTGGTCCGCACCCCGCGCCCCACCGCCAGAACCTGCGGGTCCAGCCAGAAGCAATCGCCCAATTCCACCGTGGCATCGCCGGTCAGCCGCCCGATCACCGGCACGCCCAGTTCCTCATAAAACGCAGCGTGCAGATCAGGCTCGTCCCGGCGCAAGGCCTTGCCCATGTTCAGGACAACCGCGCCCGCCCGCGTCACGAAGGACGGGTCCTGCACGAAGACCGCGTCCGACAGGCCGTCGTCCTCCGAGGGCAGCCAATGCACCTCGGCCCCGCTCTGCGTGACGATCCGGGCAAGGGCTGCATGTTGCGCCTCGGCCCGTGCGGGATCGAATCCGGGGCCGTAATGCCAGTCCCGCGGGTCCGCCTTGGCCATGGCCGGGCCGGGCGCGCGCATGATCACGCGGGCAAGGGGTTTCGAGCGGTCTTCGGCACCAAAGCGCATGGGTCACCATCTTCTGCCTAAATTATACGCTTGCATAATTGCGGGGTCTTTGGCCAGATACAATGGCAAATCCGCCGTGGCCCGACACATGAGGCTGCGCCAAAGGCAACAGCCGTGCCAGTATCGGCACGGCAATCCGATCAAGAGGCGCACCAGCGCCCGTATGTCCAACAGAGGAGACCTCCATGAAGACATTTGCCCTGATGGCAGCTACCGCCCTCGTCGCCGCCACCGCAATGGCCCAGGCCGAAGAGGTGCGCATCGGTATCGCCGCCGAACCCTATCCTCCCTTCGCCTCGCCCGACGCTTCCGGCAACTGGGTCGGCTGGGAGGTCGAGATCATCGACGCGGTCTGCGCCGCGGCGGAACTTGACTGCGTGCTGACCCCGACCGCATGGGACGGGATCATTCCCGCGCTGGTGTCGGAACGGATCGACGCGATCATGGCCTCGATGTCGATCACGGCGGACCGGATGCAGACCATCGACTTCTCGGACCCCTATTACAACACGCCCACCGTGATCGTGGGCCAGAAGGGAATCGAGATGGACGCCACCCCCGAAGGGCTGTCTGGCAAGGTGCTGGGCGTGCAGGTCTCGACCATCCATCAGACCTATGCCCAGACCTATTTCGAGGCCGCGACCGAACTGCGCACCTATCAGACCCAGGACGAGGCCAATCAGGACCTTGCCTCGGGCCGGATCGACGCGACACAGGCCGACAGTCTGGCGATGGATGACTTCCTGAAAACCGATGCCGGCGCGTGCTGCGAGGTCAAGGGCACGGTCGCGCAGGATGAGGCCATTCTCGGGGCCGGTGTCGGCGCGGGCGTGCGCAAGGGCGACGATGCCCTGCGCGAGGCGCTCAACCGTGGCATCGCCGCTATCCTCGAAGACGGCACCTATGAAGAGATCACCGCGCGTTACTTCGCAACGTCGATCTATGGCAACTGAGCCCGGCTGACGGGCGTGCTCGACTGGCTTTACGCCATCTGGCCGGGGTTGCAGACCTCGGTCGATCTTCTGTCCCTCCAGCCGCCGGGCTGGGGGGGCAATCTTCTGCGGGGGGCCGTGGCCAGCCTGCAGATCGCGCTGGGCGCCTTCGCACTGGGGCTGGTGATCGGCACTTTCGGCGCGCTCGGCAAGCTGCATGGCGGGCCGGTGATGCGCGACCTGCTGACGGTCTATACGGTCGTGGTGCGGGCTGTGCCCGAACTGATCCTGATCCTGATCCTTTACTATGCGGGCACCGATCTGCTCAATCAGGCGCTGCGCGCGATGGGGCAACGGCCCGTTGAAATCTCGGGCGTGGTCGCCGGGATCGCGGTGTTGGGCATCGTGCAGGGTGCCTATGCGACGGAAGTGCTGCGCGGCGCGATCCAGTCCGTGCCGCGTGGCCAGCACGAGGCGGCGCGCGCCTTCGGCATGGGCCCGGTGCAGACCTTCCGCCGCGTGACCTTTCCGGCGATGCTGCCGCTGGCGCTGCCGGGCCTGTCGAACCTGTGGCTCATCGCCACCAAGGACACGGCGCTTCTGGCCATCGTGGGCTTTGCCGAACTGACGCTGGAAACCCGGCAGGCGGCAGGCTCCACCCGCGCCTATTTCACCTTCTTTCTGGCGGCGGGGGCCCTCTATCTGGTCATGACGCTGGTGTCGGGCCGCATCTTCGGCTGGATCGAGGCGCGCTACCGGCGCGGGCAGGCGGCACAATGACCCGCTGGCTGAACCGCGCCGCGCAAGAGGTTCTCGTCCCGCACCGCCTGATCATGATCGCGGTCGCCATAGGCATCATCGTCTGGGCGGGCATGTCCATGCGCTGGCACTGGATACCGCGCTACGGCGATCTGGCGGTGCAGGGGATCTGGCGCACCCTCTGGCTGCTGGCACTCAGCTGCGTGATCGGCTTTGCCATGGCCGTGCCGCTGGGGCTGGCGCAGGCGGCGGGGCCGCGTGTTCTGGCGATCCCGGCGCGCGCCTTCTGCACCGTGATCCGGGGCACGCCGCTTCTGCTACAGCTCTGGCTGATCTACTTCGGCCTTGGCAGCCTTTTCCCGCAATTCCCCTGGATCCGGGAAAGCGAGCTTTGGCCCTACCTCCGGCAGGCCTGGCCCTATGCGCTGCTGGCCCTATCGCTCAGCTTCGCGGGATACGAGGGCGAGGTGATGCGCGGCGCGTTCAAATCCGTCCCCGGTGGCCAGCTCGAGGCGGCGCGCGCCATGGGCATGGGCCGTTTCGCCATCTTCCGCCGCATCTGGTTCCCGCAGGCCCTGCAAAGTGCCTTGCCCACGCTGGGCGGCGAGACGGTGCTGCAACTCAAGGCGACGCCGCTGGTGGCGACAATCACGGTGATCGACATCTACGCGGTCGCCAGCCGGGTCCGGCAGGATACCTTCATCATCTACGAGCCGCTTTTGCTGCTGGCGCTGATCTACATGGTGATCGCCGGGCTGATCGCGCTGGGCTTCAAACTGCTGGAACAGCGCTACAACCGCGGCATGGTGGGCTGACGCGCCCCCATTCCCCTGATGACATTTGCCCAAGGCCACGCCAGACTTGCCCTTGGGGAAAGCGAAGGGATTGGACACATGATCCTTGTCACAGGATTTCAGGGCTATGGCGGGCGCAGCGCCAATCCGTCGGAACTGGTCACCCGCGCGCTGGACGGGGTCCGTATCGGCGGTGCGATGGTGCGCGGTCATGTGCTGCCGGTGGATTTCCGCGCCAATAGCCGCCACTTGCCCGCGCTGATCGACGAGTTGCGCCCGCAGGTGATCGTCTCGCTTGGCCTCTGGCCGGGCGAGCCGATGTTGCGGATCGAACGCATGGCCGCAAACTGGTCGTGGTTCGAACTGCCCGACAATGCCGGGCACCGGCAGAACGGGACCGTGATCGACGGCGGGCCGGACGGCTATCTGTCCACACTGCCCGCCGATGCGATGCAGGCCGCGATTCGCGCGGGCGGGCTACCTTGTCGTCAGTCGGGTAGCGCCGGAACCTATCTTTGCAACGCCACGCTGTATCAGGTGCTGCATCATTGCGCACAGCATCACCCCGCCACGCGGGCGGGCTTCATCCATCTGCCCTATCTACCCGCGCAGGTGGCAGAACTGCTGGATCAGATCGCCCACGCGGCCCAGGTCGAACAACATCAGCGCGCCGATTTTGCCTCGATGCACCTTGATGACATGGTCACCGGGCTGCGTGTCGGACTTGAAACAGCATGGGATGCCGGACCGGGCTGAAATCCGTCAAGCCATTCATAACACGCCTCAATCCATGCGCTTGCGATGCGGCGCTGCGTAAATATGGGGCAACGAAAAAACGACAGCCGAACTGGCGTCAGGCATCGCTGGCATCTGGACCTAAGGGCGTCGAACAAGGTGATTGACAGTCTTTCCCGTCGGCGCTTACGTTGGGGCAAGAAAACGAACAACTGTTCGAATTCAGACATTTGGTTCGTCAAAATAACAGCTCTCTGCAGCCTGTCCGGCTGAATGAGACGCTTGAACGGGAGTGCGCGCGATGACGGTGTTCGTCAGTCTGGTCATCCTACTTGTTGTCGTCATTCTGGTGATCCTTTTCCTGAACCGGTACTACCGCAAGGCCACGCGTGAGGTCAGCTTGGTGCGGACAGGTGCGGGCGGTCAGCGGGTCGTTCTGGACGGTGGCTGCATCGCGCTGCCCTTCCTGCACAAGGTGTCCGAGGTGAACATGCGCACCACCAAGCTCGAGATCGAGCGGTTGGGGCCGAAATCCATCATCACCAAGGATCGTCTGCGCGTCGATATCGGGGCGGAATTCTATGTCCGCGTCCGCGCGTCCGCCGAAGGCGTGGCCACCGCCGCGCAGGCCCTTGCGGGCAAATCCTTCCGCTCCGCCGATCTGGCCGAAACGCTTGAGGGCAAGCTGGTCGATGCGATGCTCTCGGTCGCGGCGCGCTACACGATGGATGAATTGCAGGACAACCGCGCCGGCTATGCGCGCGAAGTGTCCGAGGTGCTGACCGACAATCTGGCGCAGAACGGCCTGCTGCTGGAATCCGTCTCGCTGACCCGGATCGACCAGACGCCCTTTCACGCGCTGGACGAAAACAACGCCTTCAACGCATTGGGTATGCGGCGCCTGGCCGAGATCATCGCGGTCAACAAGAAGGAACGCGCCGTGATCGAGGCGGATGCCGAAGTGGCCGTCCGCCAGAGCCAGCTGGACGCCACCAAGCGCAAGCTGACCATCAGCCGCGAAGAAGAAGAGGCGATGATCACCCAGCAGCGCGAGATCGAGATCGCGCGCTCCCGCTCCATGGCCGAAACCGCCGAGGAGCAGGCGACATCCGAGAAGCGGCGCGAGGCCGCGCGCATCGCCCGCGAACGCGAAGTGCGCCTGACCGAGATCAGCAAGGACCGCGAACTGCGCGAACAGACGCTGGCCTCTGAACTGGCCACTGCGCTGGCCAAGACCGACAACGCCGTGCGCCTTGCCGCCAAGCGCGTCGAGGAGGCCCATGCCGAGGCCGAGGCGATCGCCGCCACCGCCGCCGGGGCCGAGGCCGAGGAAAAGGTGCGCACGATCCGCGAACAGGCCGCCGCCGACCGCGAGAAGGTGCTGGCCCTGATCCGCGCCGCCGAACAGGCCGAGGTCGATGACACCCGCGTGCGGTCCGAAGTGGGCACGCTTCTGGCCATGGCCGAGGCCGAAGCCAAAGCGATGCTGGAACGCGCGGAAGCGCAGAAGGCCAAGCTGATGGCCGAAGCGAAGGGCCGCGCCGCCGTGATCGAGGCCGAGAACGCCCAAAGCTCCGAACTGATGGCCATGAAGCTGGACGAGGCGCGCATCCGCACCCTGCCCGAAGTGGTCGAGCGCATGCTCAAGCCCGCCGAAAAGATCGAAAGCATCCGCATCAACCACATCACCGGCATGGGCCGCTCGGGCGGAACGGGTGGCGAGGGCGGCTCCGGCAACGATGGCGGCACCGTGAACCAGCTTGTGGATGGCGTGCTCTCCATGGCGCTGCAACTGCCTGCCGTGCAGCGGCTGGGCGAGGAAGTCGGCATGAACATCGGCGATGGCGTGCGCGGCGTGACCGAACAACTGGACCGCCGCAGCAGCGGGTCCGCGCGCGGCGGAAAATCAGGATCATCAAAAACGGACGGCAAAACGTCCGAATCCAAGGACTGATGCGGCTTTGCCCGGCAAGGGCACCGCAGAGGTCACAACCCAACAGGAGAGACTGACATGACTTTTTCGCGTAGAAGTTTTCTGGCCGGGTCGTCCGCCCTTGCCCTTTCATCGGCCCCGATCATCGGGCGGGCACAAGGCAGCGACAACATCATCTTCGCCTCGATCCTCGACCTGTCCGGCGGTCTCGACATCTACGGCGCACCGATGGCCGAGACCACCAAGATGGCGATCGACGACATCAACGCCGCCGGCGGCCTGCTGGGCCGCGAGGTCGAGCTGAAGATGTACGACGCCCAGTCGACCATCCAGTTCTACACCCAATATGCCACCCAGGCCGCTGCGGGCGACCGGGCCGCATACGGTGCATGCCGGCATCACCTCGGCCAGCCGCGAGGCGATCCGCCCGACGCTGGCGCGCTTCAAGACGCTGTATTTCTACAACACCCAGTACGAAGGCGGTGTCTGCGACTTCAACAACTTCTGCACCGGCTCGACGCCCGGCGCAGACCGTGGCCAAGGTCGTGCCCTATGCGATGAACAAATGGGGCAAGAAGGTCTATATCGTCGCGGCTGATTACAACTACGGCCAGATCACCGCGCAGTGGATGCAGCGCTTCGTCAAGGAGAACGGTGGCGAGACGCTGGATGTGGAATTCTTCCCGCTGGATGTCACCAACTTCGGCCCGACCATCAACAAGATCCAGACCGGCGAAGCCCGATTTCGTGATCTCGGCCCTGGTGGGCGGCGCGCATGTGTCCTTCTACCGCCAGTATGCGGCGGCGGGCATGAACAAGGAGATCCCGATCGCCTCGACCACCTTCGGCGTCGGCAACGAGCAGACGCTGATCTCGGCCGAGGAAGGCGACGGCATCATCGCCGCCTATTCCTATTTCGAAGGCGCGGACAACCCGACCAACACCGAATTCCTGTCGCGGCTTGAAGCGCGTCTGGGCGCAGGCCGGCCCGTGATGAACGAACTGGCCGTGCGCTCCTATGAGGGCGCGATGCTCTGGGCCGAGGCGGTGAAGCTGGCCGGCACGCCGGACCGCGATCCGGTGATCGAGGCGCTGCGTTCGGGGCTGACCTACAATGGCCCCTCCGGCGCCGTGACGATCGATCGCGCAGACCAACCACTGCGACATGAACGTCTACATCGGCGAGTTGAAGGACCAGAAGTGGAACATCGTCGAAATCCTACGAGGCCCAGCCTCCTGCGGATACGCAGCTGGTCTGTGACCTGATGGCCAATCCCGATCAGTCCACCTTCCTTTTCGAGAACGGTCTGGCTGCCGCCGGGATCGAGTAACACAATGCGGGTCCGGCCTGCCCGGGCCGGACCGCCCTTGCCTGCGGAGCGCCCTACGTGGATCTTGTCGTCGCCGTCCTGTTCCAGCTGATCTATGTGATCGCGAACCTCGCGCTGATCAGCCTCGGCCTGGCGATCATCTTCGGCATGATGCGGGTCATCAACCTTGCGCATGGCGAATTCCTGATGCTGGGCGGCTACACGGTCGTCGTGGCCACCAATGCGGGGTCAACATCTGGGTGGCCATGCTGATCCTTGCGCCGCTGGTGGTCGGGCATCATCGGCGTCATCGTCGAACGTCTGCTGATCCGCTGGCTCTACGGGCGGATGGTGGACACGCTGCTGGCCACATGGGGGCTGTCGCTGCTGCTGGTGGGGATCGTGACCTCGATCTTCGGCGCCTCGACCGCGACCACCGTGTCCCCGCCGCTTGGGCGTGGTCCGGATCGGCGACCTATTCCGCCTCGGGCTATGAGCTTTTCCTGATCCTCATCACCATCGTGCTGCTCTTCGCGGTCTGGCTGACCCTGCGCTTCACCAAGCTGGGCCTGCTGGCGCGCGGCACGATGCAGAACGCTGAAATGGCCTCGTCGCTGGGCGTGTCCACCAGCCGCATCTACATGATCACCTTCGGTCTGGGCGCGGCCGTGTCGGGCCTTGCGGGCGGGTTGCTGGCCCCCATGACCGGCGTTCTGCCCACCATCGGGGCCACCTACATCGCCAAGGCCTTCATCACCGTGATCTCGGGCGGGTCGGCGATCCTGGCGGGCACGACCGCCGGTTCAGTCCTTCTGGGCGGGATCAACGGCATCTTCTCCTTCATCGCAGGTTCGACCTTCGGCGAGATCGCGCTTCTGCTGGCCGCCATCGTCCTGCTGCGCCTGATGCCGCGCGGGATCACCGGCCGCTTCTTCCGGAAATCGCTATGAACAGCGGCATGTTGCGCCAGATGCGCCCGACCTTCTTCTATGCCCTGCTGGGGCTGGTGTTCATGTTCGCCGCGCCGCAGGTGCTGCAACTCTTCACCATCATCAACCTGACCACGGCCATCGCGCTGGCGGTGCTGGCGCTCAGCCTTGCGCTGATCTGGGGCTATGGCGGCATCCTGTGCTTCGGGCAGGTCGCCTTCTTCGGGCTGGGGGCCTATGCCTATACCATCTCGGCGATCAACTTCGGCGGCTCGACATGGGCGATCCTCGTGGCGGTCCTTGTCGACATCGGCCTTTGCTGCAGCCCTTGGCTATTTCATCTTCTATGGCCGGGTGTCGGACGTCTATCTGGGCGTCATCACCCTGACCGTGACGCTGATCTTCTTCTCGCTGATCCGGCGCACATCGGGGCCGGAATACAAGATCGGCAATGCGCTGCTCGGCGGGTTCAACGGCGTGTCGTCGCCACCCATAAACCTGCCGTGGAACCCCACGTCCTTCCTCTTTCCCGAACATGTGTTCTACGTCGCGATGGCGGCCCTGATCCTGTGCTATCTCTTTGCGGGCTGGCTGGTGAACACCAAGTTCGGCCGCGTCTGCGTCGCCATCCGCGAGAACGAACTGCGCGCGGAACTTCTGGGCTATGACACGCGCCTTTACAAGCTGGGCATCTTCACCATCGGGGCCGGTATCGCCGCCATCGGCGGGGTGCTGTTCTGCAACGGGGTGGGGCGGATCACGCCGGATGTGTTCAGCCTCTATAACGCGGCGCTGACGATCATCTGGGTGATCGTGGGCGGGCGCGGCACGCTGATCGGTCCGGTCGGGGCCACATTCGCGCTCTTCTACCTGACCTCTGCGCTGGGCGGACAAAGCCTGCTGAACAACAACCTCGTCCTTGGGGTGATCCTGATCATCTTCGTGCTGCTGGTGCCCAAGGGCGTCGCCCCCACGATCATCGACTGGGTGAACGCACGCCGCAAAAAGGCCCCGACGCGCACGCGCCGCCGCCGCAGCGCCAGAGCGGAGGGGACGGAATGAGCCGCCAACGAGGAGATGTGGTCGTCGAAACCCGTGGCCTGTGCATGCATTTCGGCGGCGTCCGGGCGGTGGATCAGGTGGATTTCACCCTGTTCGACCGTGAATTGCGCTGCCTGATCGGCCCCAACGGGGCGGGCAAATCGACCTTCTTCAAATGCCTCACCGGACAGCTGACCCCCACGGCGGGCGAGGTGAAGATCCGTGGTCAGGACATGACCGGGGCCGAGCCGTTCGAGGTGGCGAGCCTTGGCGTCGGCATCAAGACGCAGGTGCCCAATGTCTTCGACGGGCTGACCGCCGAGGAAAACATCTGGGTCTCGGCCCGCCGCTGGCATGACGACCGCCGCGCCCGCACCATGACCGCCGAGACCATCGAACGGCTGCGTCTGGGCGATATCCGCCGGACGCAACTGGGCCGTCTGGCCCATGGGCAGCGCCAATGGGTCGAACTGGGCATGGTGGTCGCGGCCGAGCCCTGGCTGGTCCTGCTGGACGAACCCGCCGCCGGCATGACCCACGAGGAAACCTACCGCACCGCCGAGCTGATCGAAGAGATCAACAAGACATCGGCCCTGATCGTGGTCGAGCATGACATGCAGTTCATCCGCATGATCTCGCGCACGGTCACGCTGTTTCATGAGGGCGGCATCCTGATGGAGGATACGATGGACGCCATTTCGGCGGACAAGCGCGCCCGCGAAGTCTATCTGGGGCACCGGGCATGAGTACGCTTCTGAAAGTCTCGGGCCTGCGCGCAGGCTATGGCCGGGTTCCTGTCCTGCACGGTATCGACCTGACCGTGACCGAGGGGGAGATCCTCGGCGTCCTCGGCCATAACGGCATGGGCAAGTCCACGCTGCTGAAGACCCTGATGGGCATCATCCCGGCCAGCGGCGGCAGCATGGTCTTCGACGGGCAGGACATGGTCCGCATGCGCTCCTCGGGCCGCGCGCAACTGGGCATCGGCTATGTGCCGCAGGGGCGGGGCATTTTCCCCACGCTCAGCGTGCGCGACAACCTGCGCATGGGTGTCGCCGCCCATGACATGGACGAGGATACGGCGATCGACCGCGTGCTGGCCGACTTCCCGCGCCTTGAACGCCTGCTGGAACGGGACGGCGGCGCGCTTTCGGGGGGCGAACAGCAATTGCTGGCACTGGCCCGCTGTCTGGTGTCCGAGCCCGACCTGATCCTGCTGGACGAGCCGACCGAGGGTATCCAGCCCTCGATCATCGACGAGATCATCGACCTGCTCAAGGAAATGAACCGCCGCGACGGGCTGAGCATCGTTCTGGTGGAGCAAAGCCTCGATTTCATCACCGCGCTCTCGGACCGCGTCCTGCTGATCCAGAAGGGCCGCATCATGGGCGAGGTCGCGGGCTCCGAGGCTGCGGACCCCGCCTTGATCGAGGAATTCACGGGCTTCGGTGCGTCCGGGGGTGCGTCCGGCGGCGCGACTGCCAAGCCGCTGGTCAAGCCCGTCACCGCGCCCAAGACCGACCGCCCATCCGCACCGCCCGCGCATCACGCTGCGGATCGCGCCGCACCGAAACAGACGACACGACCCGCCGCACCGGCACCGTTGCAAGAAAGGATGTCCTACATGACCGTCCAGCGTCCCACCCATGCCCAAATGAAGACCATCGTGGAAGAACTGGGCATGCACATGTCGGATGCCCGCGTGCAGGAGTTTCTGGACGTGATGCAGGGCACGCTCGATGCCTATGACATCGTGGATTCGCTGCCCGACTACCTGCCTCCCGTGCTCTATCCGCGCACATCCGGCTATCGGCCCACGGCCGAGGAAAACCCGATGAACGCCTGGTATGTGAAGACCGAGATCAAGGGCGCGCCGCGCGGGCCGCTGCTGGGCCGCACCATCGCGCTCAAGGACAACGTCTGCCTCGCGGGCGTGCCGATGATGAACGGGGCCGCCACCCTCAAGGGCTATACGCCCGATATCGACGCCACCGTGGTGACGCGCCTGCTGGACGCCGGGGCCACCATCATGGGCAAGGCGCATTGCGAATATTTCTGCCTCTCGGGCGGCAGCCATACCAACGCCACGGGGGCGGTGCACAACCCGCACAAGCACGGCTATTCGGCGGGCGGTTCGTCCTCCGGCTCCGGCGCGCTGGTGGGGGCGGGACTGGTGGACATGGCCATCGGCGGCGATCAGGGCGGCTCGATCCGCATGCCCGCGTCTTTCTGCGGCGTCTACGGGATGAAACCCACCCACGGCCTTGTGCCCTATTCCGGCATCATGCCGATCGAGACCACGATCGACCATACCGGGCCGATGACCCAGACCGTGATGGACAACGCCCTGATGCTCGAGGTGATCGCCGGGGCCGACGGGCTGGACCCGCGCCAGTATGACGTGGTGACGGACAAATACACCGCCGCCGTGAACCGGGGTGTCTCGGGCCTCAGGATCGGCGTGGTCAAGGAAGGCTTCGGCCACCCGCAATCCGAGGCGGATGTGGATGCATCGGTGCGCGCCGGGGCCGAGGTGTTCCGCCGTCTGGGTGCCACCGTGGACGAAATCTCGATCCCCTGGCACCTGCATGGCCCCGCGATCTGGACCCCCATCGGTCTGGAAGGTCTGACCAACCAGATGATGATCGGCAACGGCTTCGGGACCGGCTGGGAAGGGCTCTATACGACCTCCCTGCTGGATTATCATTCCAACTGGCGCTCCCGCGCGGATGAGCTGTCCGACACGCTCAAGATCTCGATGATGGTCGGCCAGTATCACCTGAAACACACACGGGGCCGCTACTACGCCAAGGCGCAGAACCTGTCCCGCCAGCTGCGCGAGGAATACAACAAGGTCCTCGCCTCCTATGACCTGCTTTTGATGCCCACCACGCCGATGAAGGCGACCCCGCTGCCGCCCGTCGACAGCACCCTCGCCCTCTGGGTCCAGCGCGCCTTCGAGATGCTGCCGAATACCTCGCCCTTCGACGTGACGGGTCACCCGGCCATGTCGATCCCCTGCGGCATGTCCGATGGCCTGCCCATCGGCCTGCAACTGATCGGGCGGCGCTACGAGGAAAGCACGATCTACCGGGCCGCAGGCGCTTTCGAGCAGGCGGGCGACTGGCGCAAGATGTAAGGGCAGGGGGCTAGGCGGATCATGTCGGCAAGGGTCACATCAAGGCCGGGTATCCGCCCCGCCAACGGTCTGTCACATGTGGCAGGCAGCACCGAGCGCCCGCTGATCGACGCGACCATCCCCGCCTTTCTGGCCGAGGTGGTGCGCCGTCATGGTCACCGCACCGCAGCCGTGTTCCGCCAGACGGGCGACCGCTGGAGCTATACCGAATTCGCCCGGCTGATCGACCGGCTGGCGGCGGGCTTGCTGTCCATCGGTGTCTACAAGGGCGACCGCGTGGGCATCTGGTCTCCGAACCGCCCTGAATGGCTGCTGGCGCAATTCGCCACCGCCCGGATCGGCGCGATCCTGGTGAACATCAACCCGGCCTATCGCACCTCCGAGCTGGACTATGCGCTGAACAAGGCAGGCGTCTCCTGCCTGATCGTCGCGCCGCAGTTCAAGACATCGGACTACATGGCGATGCTGGCGGAACTGGCCCCCGAAATGGCCGCATGCCCGCCGGGCCGCCTGCATGCCGCGCGTCTGCCGAAGCTGCGCGCCGTGGTCCAGCTTGGCCCGAAACCGCGCCCCGGTGCGCTGTCCTTTGACGAGGTGATGGACCGTGGCAACCGCGCTGTCCGCACCCGGCTGGATGCGATCAGCGCCAGCCTCAACCCCGATGACGCGATCAACATCCAGTTCACCTCCGGCACCACGGGCGCGCCCAAGGGCGCAACCCTCAGCCACCGCAACATCGTGAACAACGCGATTTCCACCGCCCGCGCCATGCGCCTGCAACCGGGCGAGGGGCTCTGCATCCCCGTGCCCTTCTACCATTGCTTCGGCATGGTGCTGGGCAATCTGGCCGCCTGCGCCTATGGCGCGACCATGGTCATCCCCGGCGAGGCGTTCGACGCCCGCGACACGCTGGCCGCCATCGACGCGGAAGGCTGCGCCGCCCTGCACGGCGTGCCCACGATGTTCCAGGCCATGCTGGATCACCCCGAATTCGACAGTTTCGACATGCGCTCCCTGCGCACCGGCATCATGGCGGGGGCACCATGCCCCGAACCCCTGATGCGCCGCGTGATGGAGCGGATGCATTGCCGCCAGATCACCATCGGCTACGGCATGACCGAAACCAGCCCGATCTCGTTCCAATCCGCCGTGGATGATCCGATAGACCGCCGCGTGTCCACCGTGGGACGCATCCAGCCCCATGCCGAATGCAAGGTGGTCGGCCCGGACGGGCATACGCTTCCTGTCGGCCAGCAGGGTGAATTGCTGACGCGTGGCTATCTGGTGATGAAGGGCTATTGGGACGACCCCGCGCGCACCGCCGAGGCGATCCAGCGCGGCTGGATGCATACCGGGGACCTCGCCACCATCGACGCCGAAGGCTATTGCCGCATCACGGGCCGGTCCAAGGACATGCTGATCCGGGGCGGCGAAAACGTCTATCCGGCCGAGGTCGAGGAGTTTCTGACCACCCATCCCGATATTTCGCAGGCGCAGGTCTTTGGCCTGCCCGATCCCAAATACGGCGAGGAGGTCGCAGTCTGGATCATCCTGCGCCCCGGCGCGTCCATGACCGAAGAGGGGCTGCGCGACTGGTGCCGTGGCAAGATCGCCCATTACAAGGTGCCGCGCTACGTCCGCTTCGTGCCTGAAATGCCGATGACCGTCACCGGCAAGCCGCAGAAATTCATCATGCGCGACAAGATGATGGCCGATCTGGGCCTGACCGCCTGATCAGGAAAGGAAAGACCGATGTTCACCCTGACAGCGATCCTGCGCGCCAAAGCGGGACATGAGGATGCGGTGAAGGCGGCGCTGCACGACGTGGGCGACTTCGTCCGCGCGCATGAACCGGACACGGCCAGCTTTTTCGTCACGCAATCCGCCGACGATCCTTGCCTCTTCGTCACCCATGAACGCTTCACCGACCGCGCTGCGATGGACCGGCACAACAACGGGGCAGGCTCGCAAGGCTTCTTTGCCGCCGCGGGCCACCTGCTCGACGGCCCCGCCACCGTGGTGACAGGGCCGGAATTATTCGAGACGTAAGCCGCGCTTAAAGCTGCACGCCCTTGGTCAGCGCCCCGTCGATCACCAGGTTGGTGCCGCTGGTAAAGCTGGACGCGGGCGAGGCGAGGAAGACCACACCCCGCGCGATCTCCTCGGGCTTGGCCATGCGGCCCATCGGGTTCATCCCCAGCGCCTCTGCGAACAGGTCGGGGTTGTTCTTTTCGATCGACTGCCAGATGCCGCCGTCGAAATAGGTATTGCCCGGCGACACGGTATTGGCGCGGATCCCCTTGGGCGCCAGCTTCATCGCCAGACCCTGCGCGTAATGCACCAAGGCGGCCTTGAAGGCACCGTAAGCAGGCCCGGTAAAGTCGATCTCGCGCCCCGAGACGGATGAGATCAGCGTGATCGAGGCTGCATCTGATTTTTCCAGCCACGGCATCGCGGCATTCACCAGACGCACCGAATGCATCATGTCCGTCTCATATCCCGCCTGCCATGCGGCCTCGTCATCCGCCACGGCCAGCGCCGACACGTTCGCCACCACGATGTCGATCCCGCCAAGGGCGGCTGCGCTGTCCTGCACCCATGATTTCAACGCATGGGCGTTGGACACATCCACCGCACGACCAAAGGCATGGGCGCCCTTGGCCTTGAGCGCCTCGACCGTCGCGGTCACGCCGGTCGCATCGCGCGCGCAGACCGATACCGCCGCACCCTCGGCCGCGAAAATCTCGGCGCACTTCAGGCCGATCCCCTTGGTGCCGCCCGTGACCAGCACGCGCAGGCCCTTCAATCCCAGATCCATGTTCCGTTGTCCTTCTCAGCCCAGATATTTCTTCAACATCGACGCACCCAGCGAATATTTCGGGTCCACCATATTGCCCACGCGCATCTTCCCGGCCTGTGTCGCCAGGAAATACGCCTCGGATTCCTCGAACCCGTAATCCTCGACCATCCAGCGGATCAGGTCGCGATACGCCATCCGCGCCGCATCCTCCATCGGGCGGGCAGAACCCACCGACATGATGAAATCCTCGGTCTCAAGGCGCACGCCGGGGATGGACCAGCCCTTGATCAGGTCGATCTGCACCGTCACCGTGGCCGGAATTTCCACCGCCACGCCGCACAGCTCGCCATCGCCCTGCCGTCCGTGGCAGTCCCCGATATAGAAGAACGCCTCATCCCGCTGCACCGGGAAATAGATCACCGCCCCCGGTGCCACATCGGGCAGATCCATGTTCCCGCCATAGAAATCCGGCACCAGCGAGGAAATCGCCTCGATCTCGGGCGACACCCCCATCGTGCCCACGAAAGGCTCGTAGGGCAGGGTGATCCTGTCCGAGAATTTCACCCCGTCGGGCGTCACCTCCATCTTCTTCACACGCTCGGCAATCGGCGCGTTCAGATGCGTCAGGCTGGACGCCACCAGCCCGCCGAAATCGGGGATCAGCGCCGTGGTGCCCGCCGGTTGCGGCCCGCGCGGCAGCAGGTCCTTGATATGCACCGCCAGCACATCGCCCTTCTTGGCGCCCGTCACGGCAATCGGCCCGTTCTGCGGGTTCACGAAAGGCATGTTCAGCACTTTCGACGGCAGATCGGCCTCGGTCTTGACCGCGCCGCCAAAGGCATCCAGCGTCTCGACCGCCACCACGTCACCCGGCGCGATGGTCATCACCGGCGTCGCATAGGGGCCATAGACATAGTGAAACTGCCCCTGCGCCGCCTCGCTCAGAAAATGCGATTTTCCCTCACGCGCCTGCGCCACGCCGCGCCGCCCCATGACCGAGGATGCAAGCCAAGTCATTCCGGTATCCCTTCCCAAGTGCTTTACCTTCGGGAAGCTTAAGTCATCCTCCTGCCTTGGCAAGCGGGATCAACGCACGGGGCGGCAAAGAATCGAGCATTTGTCCGGTTTTCAGGCGCGGGTCAGCGCGGGGCCTGCCCGCCTGCGTGATGCGCGGCGGAATAGCCCAGATCGGCCGACAACCGCTCCGTGAACTCCAGCACCGCGCGCACCGTGCGCCCGTCCGGCGCAAGGTCGATCAGCGCCGTGGGCCCGACCACCGTCACGGCAAGCTGTATCGTCCCGCTATAGTCGAAAACCGGGGCCGTCACCGCGCTGACACCGGGGATCGGCGCATCCAGCGTCGTCTCGTAGCCGCGCAGGCGGATCGCCGCGACCTCGGCCCGGTAGCGGGCTTCGTCAAAGGCCGGTGCCTGCCCGGTGGCCGCATCGCGCAACTCGCGCGCGATCACGGGTTCGGTCAGGGCAGGGCTGAGAAAGGCCGCGAACAGCCGCCCCGTGGCGGTGGCGGTCATCATGAAGCCGCCGCCCGCGCGCACGTTGGCATGGATCTGCGCGCTGCCCTCGGTGACATGCACGATCGTGACGCCATGCAGCCCCCAGACCGACAGGGCCACCATCAGCCGCGTTTCCTCGGCAAGGCTGCCGACACGGCGGATCGCCTCGTGATAGGCATCCTGCGCGCGCAACCGGCTCAGGCCCAGTTCCAGCGCGAAGGGGCCAAGCTGGTAAAGCCCGGTTTCCGTCTGTTCGACCATGCCGATGGCGCGCAGGCTGACCAGATAGGGATGCAGTTGCGCAGGCGCGATATCCACCGCCTCGGCCAGATCGCGCAGTTTCATCGGGCTCTGCGACTGCGCCATTTCCCGCAGGATCGCCCCCCCTGTCTCCAACGACCGGATCCCACGCTGTGCCTTGGCCGGCTTGTCCTCTGCGATGCTCACATCCGCGCCCTCAGTTGTCAGTCCCCAGAACTAGTGCCCCCCTGCGCCTGCTGCAATGGCGTCCTGCGCCCGGCCCACAGGTCCAGCGAGATGATGAGCCCCGCGCTGGCCAGCATGACGCCGCCCCATTGCAGCGGTGCGGGCCATTGCCCGGTCAGCGGGATCGCCAGCAAAACGGCCGAAGACGGCACCAGCGCCGCAAACAACGCCGCCCGCCCCGCGCCCAGCCGCCCCACGGCGGCGGCAAAGGCGACAAAGGCCAGACAGCCGCCGACCACGCCCTGATAGAAGACCTGTTCCGCCCAGAGCGCGGCAGGCATCTCCGGCAGGCCCCAGACGATCATGTAGACCGGGACGAACCCCAGCGTGGCAAGGCTCGCCACGGCCGCCGTGGTCTCGACCGGGGGCAGGCGCCAGCGGCCCATGACATAGACATAGATCCCCCACAGGCTCCCCGATCCGACAAAGCACAGATCGCCCAGCAGGACCGATCCGCCCCATGATTTCGGCGGGGGCTGATCTGCGGCGATCACCAGAAGCCCCGCGATCAGCACGGCCATCCCGATCCGGCGGTTGGCGCTCAGCGGTATCCCGTCGCGCCAGCGCACCAGCGCATTCGCCATCAGCATCGACACTCCCGGCCCGATCACCACGGCGTGGGACAGCGGCGCGCGCTGAAAACCAAGGTTGAACAGCAGCGCGAAGGGCGGCCCGATCAGTAGCGTCACCCATGCGATCTGGCGCAGCGGCGGCAACCGGTGCCGGGCCAGCCACAGCAAGGGCAGCATCAGCACCGCCGCCCCGCCATAGCGCAGCAGCGTCAGATCGGCGGGCCGGAACCCGCTGGCCTGTCCGATCTCGGCGCCCACGTTGTAGATGCCCCAGCTGAACGCCGCCGCAAGGCCCAGTGCGATGCCCGCCCGCGTGCGGCGCGCCTCAGTCATTGGCGCCCGACATGTGCCGGGCCGCGATATAGCCAAAGGTCAGGGCAGGGCCCAGCGTGATGCCGCCGCCGGGGTAATTGCCCCCCATGATCGAGGCCGCGTCATTGCCCACGGAATAAAGCCCGCCCAGCGGTTTGCCATCCTCGTCCAGCACCTCGGCATTGGCATTGGTCTTCAGCCCCGCGAACGTGCCCAGATCGCCGACATAGAGCCGCACGGCATAGAAGGGCCCCGTCTCCAGCGGTGCAAGGCAGGGGTTCGGCCCGTGCTCGGGATCACCGAGCGAGCGGTTGTAGCTGGTCGTGCCCTTGCCGAACTCCGGGTCCTCGCCGCGCCGCGCACCCTCGTTGAACCGGCGCACGGTCGCCTCCAGCGTCGCGGCATCCGCCCCGATCTGGCCCGCCAGATCGGCCAAGGTCTTGCCCTGCAATAGATAACCGTCCTTGATCAGCTTGCCGAAGGGCACCGGCGCGGGCTTGGCAAAGCCCAGCCCGTATTTGCGAAACGCCCGGTGATCCGTCACGAACCACGCCGCGTTCTCGGCCCCCTCGCCGCCTTCCTCGCGGCAGCGCGCCACCATGGCCTGACAGAAATCGTGATAGGAATTGGCCTCGTTCACAAAGCGCCGCCCCGACCGCGTCACCGCGATCACGCCGGGTTTCGAGCGGTCCACGAAATGCGGAAACGTGCCCAGCGTGCCATCGGCCCTGCGCGGGCGCGAGATCGGCACCCAGGCCGCCGCATGGGGCAGCGAGGTGTCCACCACCGCGCCCACGGATTCGCCCAGCCGCAACCCGTCACCCGTATTGCCCGGCGGGGCAGGCGAGACATGCTCATGCCCGCTTGGCGCATGGGGCATCAGCTCCTTGCGGCGCAGCGCATCCTGCGGAAAACCGCCCGCCGCCAGCACCACACCCTTGCGCGCCATCACCTCGACCGGGCCGGTCGGGCTGTCCACCCGCGCGCCGATCACCCGGCCCGCATCGTCGCGGATCAGCCCGCGCACCGGGGCATTGGTCCAGATCGGCACACCCTTGTCAAAGGCCGACCGCGCCAGCCGCCCCACCAGTGCATTGCCGTTCATCAGACGCATCGGGCGGCCGTGAAAGGCCATGTCGCGCAGGAATTTCAGGAACAGTTTGCCCACATAGAAGGCAGACACGGGCGAGCGCGTGACGTTGAAGAAATGCAGCAACTCCTTGCCCGACCCGATCATCATGCCCAGAAAGGTGATCTCGGCCAGAGGCGGGCGCAGGCGCTTGATCTCGGGCCCCAGCTCGCGCCCGTCAAAGGGCCGCGCCACGATGGACCGGCCTCCGTCCATGCCGCCGGGCGCATCGGGGTGATAATCCGCAAAGAAGGGCCCAAGGTCGAATGCCAGCGCGGTGTTCTCCTCGAAGAATTCTACCGCTTTCGGACCCGCCTCCAGAAAGGCATCCACGCGCGGGGCATCGAAATGCGCGCCCGCCTCATGTTCCAGATAGATGCGGGCCTTGGCGGCGTTGTCATCCACGCCCGCGCGCATCGCAGGCCCGTTGCCCGGTATCCACATCCAGCCGCCCGAGCGCGCCGTGGTCCCGCCAAAGACCGGCTCCTTCTCGACCACCAGCACCTCAAGGCGGCGATGCGCAGCCGCGACCGCCGTCGCCAGCCCGCCCGCGCCGGATCCCACCACCAGAACGTCTACTTCCTTGCGTGTCATGTCTTGGTCTTCCTTTGGTCAGGCGGACAGGTATCCGCCATCGACGGGCAGCATCGCCCCCGTCACGTAGCTGGCAGCCGATGACGCCAGAAACAGCACCGGCCCCGCCAGTTCTTCCGGCAGGCCCACGCGGCGCATCGGCGTATGGGCCATGAAGCGGCCAATGGCGTCCGGGTCGGCACGGGTGGCTTGCGTCATCGGTGTCTCGATCACACCGGGCGCAATCGCGTTCACGCGGATGCCGAAGGGCGCCAGATCATGCGCCATCGCGCGGGTCAGTTGCAGCACCGCACCCTTGGACGCCGCATAGGCGCTCAGGCCCGGCCCCGCCGTCACCGACATGATCGAGCAGAGGTTCACGATACTGCCCCGCGTCGCCTTCAACTGGTCCAGAAAGGCGCGGCTGACCTGCATCACGCCGGTCGCGTTGACGGCCATGACCGCGTCCCAGTCGGCGGCGAAACTCTCGGCGTCCAGCGGCGTGCGCCGGATGATCCCCGCGTTGTTCACCAGAACCGCCGCATCGCCCAGTTCCGCGCGCACCCGGTCCGCCGCAGCCACGCAGGCGGCAGGGTCGGTCACATCCAGCGCCACCGCCAGCGCGCGGCCCCCGGCAGCGGTGATCCCCGCCACGGTATCCGCCAGCGAATCGGCCTGCATGTCGCAGCAGGCGACAGCGGCACCGGCCTGCGCCAAAGCGGCGGCAATGGCTTTTCCATTGCCCTGCGCGGCTCCGGTGACCACGGCAACCTGACCGTCAAAGCTGTGCATCATATCCCGTCCTCCCCGGTTCATCCTTGGGTCGTACCTAGCAAATAATTTGTTTCTTGCAAACGTATTTGATTATATCTAACAAATAGAGAGCGGCCGGGGAGAGCCGCCCGCTATGCCAAAGACCGCTTGCCGGGTCAGACCGCGCAGGCATTTCAGGGAGGAGAAACCATGAAACATGTGTTGAGTGCGGCCGTTCTGGCCGCTGTGATGACCACGGGCGTGTCTGTCGGTGTGGCGCAGGCGCAGACCTATGACCTGCAAAGCGTGTTCGGGCTGAACGTGCCCTCGATCGGGCCAAGCCCGCAGCTCTGGGCGGACCGCGTGTCCAAGATGACCGGCGGCGATGTCTCGATCAAGGTGCATGGCGCGGGCGAATTCGTCCCCCCGTTCGAGGTCTTCGGCGCGGTCAGCTCAGGTGCGCTTCAGATGGGCTTCGACTGGATCGGCTACTGGGCGCAGCAGATCCCGGTGGCGAACCTCGTGGGCTCCATGCCCTTCGGCCCCACCCCCGACATCGCGCTGGCGTGGATGTTCGAAGGCGGCGGGCTCGAGATCATCCAGAAGGCCTATGACCCGCTCAACGTCAAGGTTCTGCCCTGCCATCTGGTCGGCGCCGAGGCGGGCGGCTGGTTCAACAAGGAAATCAATTCGGTCGAGGATCTCAAGGGCCTCAACATGCGCATCGCAGGCCTTGGCGGCCTGACCATGGCCAAGCTGGGCGCCAATACCCAGATGGTCCCGGCGGGCGAGATTTTCCTCAGCCTCGAAACCGGCCGGATCGACGCCGCCGAGTTTTCCGCACCGCAGCTTGACGTGGGCTTCGGCTTTCAGCGCGTGACGAAATACTACTACTTCCCCGGCTGGCACCAGCCGTCCAGCTGGGACAGCATCATCATCAACATGGATGTCTGGAACGGGTTCGACGCAGCCACGCAGGAGATCATGAAGGAAGCCTGCTACGCCAACATCGCCTATAACCTGCACGATCAGGTGAACGCGCAGGCCGCCGCCATCGCCACGATCCGCGAGGCGGGCGTCGAGATCAAGCGCTTCCCCGACGAGGTGCTGGCCGCCCTGCGCACCGCCTCCGAGGAAGTGCTGGAAGAGCAGGCCCAGAACGACCCGATCTTCGCCGAGGCGCTGACATCGCTGCGCGCCTACATGGACTCGGTCGGTGAATGGAGCGCGCTGCAAGCCCTTCCGCCACGCTGATCGCTTGATAGACTGAACGCTGACAGGGCGGCCCCGCGCCGCCCTGTGCCTTGCGAGGGGAGGGGGAAGACATGCCGACCATCCTGTCAAAACTGCTCGATCTTCTGTGCCTGCCCGGCAAATGGGTCAGCTGGCTGATCCTGCCGCTGATCGCCTCGATCCTGATCGCGGTGGTCTATGCCAAGCTGGGGATGAACACGCTGCTGGCATGGGACGATCCCATCCCGGTGCTGGGCCGCGCCCTGACCGTGAACGGCCTGTTCGACCTGCAATGGTATATCTTCGCCCTTCTGGTCCTCTTCGGCGGCGCATGGGCGCTGCGCGAGGACAAGCACGTGGCGGTGGACTTCCTGTCCCTGATGATGAGCGATCGACAGCGCCTCTGGATCAGGATGCTGGGCGATCTGCTGTTCCTGCTGCCCTTCTGCCTGATCATCGCCTGGTATGGCTGGTCCTTTGCCCTGACCGCATGGACCACGGGCGAGGGCTCCACCCAGGGCGGGCTGAACAGCCGCTGGATCATCAAGGCGATGGTGCCGCTGTCCTTCGCCATTCTGGGCCTGATGGGCCTGCTGCGCGGGCTGGGCACGGCGGCGGACCTGCTGCGCGGCCAAAGCGACAAAGACCGGAAGGACCTGCCATGACCGAACATCTGTGGCCGATGCTGATGCTGCTGGCGCTGATGGCGGGCGTGTTCTCCGGCTATCCGGTGGCCTTCATTCTTGCGGGCGTGGGCATCCTCTTCGCCGTGCTGGCCGATGTGCCGATGCTCTTTTTGTCCATGGGCGTGCAGCGCATCTATTCGGGCATCCTGACCAACTGGCTTCTGGTGGCGATCCCGCTGTTCGTCTTCATGGGGCTGATGCTGGAACGCTCAGGAATAGCCGAGCGGCTGATGCGCTCGCTCGCCGCCCTGTTCCGGGGCGTGCCGGGGGGCTATGCCTTCGCCGTGGCGATCATCGGCGTGATCATGGCCGCCTCCACCGGCATCATCGGGGCTTCGGTCGTGATGATGGGGATGATGGCCCTGCCAGCGATGCGCGAGGCGCGATATGACATGCAGCTGTCCTGCGGCCTCATCGCCTCGTCGGGCACGCTTGGCATCCTGCTGCCGCCCTCGATCATGCTGATCATCCTGGGCGACCAGATGCGGCTGTCCGTGGGCGATTTGTTCCTGGGGGCCATCGGGCCGGGCCTGCTGCTGGCGGGGCTCTATTTCCTCTATCTGACGGGCGTCGCGATCTTCGCGCCCCACCGCGTGCCCGCGCCGGAACGGGTGGAATCCATCGCCTTCTGGCCCGCCGCATGGGCGCTGACCCGCGACCTCTTGGCCCCTTTCGTGCTGATCCTGTCGGTGCTGGGCACGATCATCGCAGGCATCGCCACGCCCACGGAATCCGCCGCCATCGGGGCCGCCGGGGCGCTGCTGCTGGCGCTGATGTCGCGCAAGCTGACCTTTCCGGCCCTGCAAGGCGCTGTCCATGAGACGACCAGAACCACCGCGATGATCGTCTTCGTCATGATCGGCGCGTCGATCTTCTCGGTCGTGTTCCGCCGTCTGGGCGGCGACGCCATGATCCTGCAGATCTTCGACATCCATGACGCAAACCCCTATTGGGTGCTCTTCATCATCATGGCGCTGATCTTCCTGCTGGGCTTCTTCCTCGACTGGGTCGAGATCACGCTGGTCGTGGTCCCCATCGTCGCCCCCGTGGTGGCGCTGCTGGATTTCGGGATGCCCTCCGAGCAGGTGATGATCTGGTTCGCCATCGCGCTGGCGGTGAACCTGCAAACGTCCTTCCTGACGCCACCTTTCGGCTACGCGCTGTTCTACCTGCGCGGCATCGCACCGGATATCCCGATCACGACCATCTACAAGGGGGTCATGCCCTTCGTGCTGATCCAGATCGCGGCGCTGCTTCTGGTGATCTTCTTCCCCGCACTGGTCCTGCACCTGCCCATGGGGTCGCGATAGGTCCAGCGCCGAGGGAGCCGCGCGCGCCCCCTAGAGGAACACCGTCGCCGTGGCCGGCACCAGCGCCACCAGCAGCAGCACCGCCAGCATCACCGCGATGAAGGGCAGGGTCGCCGCGAAGATCTGCTCGACCTTCACATCCGGCCTGTCCAGCGTGTTGTGCACCGTAAAGACCGAGATCCCGAAGGGCGGCGTCAGCAAGCCGATCTCGACCGCGATCACGGTCACGATCCCGAACTGCATCAGGTCGATCCCCAGGCTCTGCGCGATGGGGGCCGCAATCGGCACCATGATCAGCAGGATCGAGGTGCTGTCCAGGATCATCCCCATCAGCAGGATGATCACCGCATAAAGGAACAGGAACCCCAGCGGGCTGAACCCGCCCGCCTGCACCAGATCGGCAATGGCGGCGGGCAGGCCTGCGATGGACAACATCCGCGAATAGAAACTGGCCGCGATCAGCAGCAGCAGGATCGACACGGAAATCGTGCCGGTCTGCTTGAGCACTTCCCACATCTTGCGCCGGTCCAGACTGCGCCGCGCCAACGCGATCACCAGCGCGCCGAAGGCCCCCACGCCGCCCGCCTCGGTGGGCGTGAAATACCCGGTATAAAGCCCGCCCAGCACCAGCAGCACCAGCACCACGATAGGCACCAGCTTGGACAGCATCACCCGCAAGGGCATCTTGGGCCCGTTCCGGTCCAGCCGCTTGCTCCGCGCCGCGGCGGCATCGACAAAGACGAACTTGGGCGCCAGCAAGGCCATCAGCATCAGCATCACGACAAAGCCCATCGCCATCAGCAGGCCCGGCACGATCCCCGCGATGAACATGCCGCCGATCGACACCTCGGCCAGCACGCCATAGATGATCAGCAGAAGGCTCGGCGGGATCATCATGCCCAGCACCGACGACCCCGCCACCGTGCCTGCCGCAAAGGCCGGGCGATAGCCGTGGCGCGTCATCTCGGGCACGGCGACCTGCGTGAAGACCGCGGCCGATGCGATGGAGACGCCCGTGACGGCAGCAAAGACCGTATTGGCCGCCACCGTCGCCACACCCAGACCGCAGAGCACCCGGCGCAGCAATTCCTCGGCCACCTCGAAGGTATCGCGGCCCACGTTGGACACGCTGACCAGCAGCCCCATCAGCACGAACAGCGGGATGGTGGCGAACAGGTAATCCGCGATCCCGCTATAGACCGTCAGTTCCAGCATCCGGAACCCGAGGTCGATATTGTCGCGGATGATCCAGATGCCGATGAAGGCCACGCCGAACAGCGCATAGGCGATCTGCATCCCCAGAAGGACCAGCGCCACAAGAAGAACGATCAGGACAAAGCCGATGGCAAGGGTGGTCATGATGCGTCGGCCTTGCTGCTGTCATCCAGATGGGCGGCGCGGTAGAGGCAGGTCAGACAGGCCAGCGTCGCGCCGATGATGGTGATCGCGCGGAAGGGGAAGGTCGGGATCGTGAACACCCCCTGCACCCCGAAGAATTCCGCCGTGGTCCAGCTTGACATCGTCTTGCCCCAGGAGGCCCAGACGATCAGCGCAAAGACCACCGCCCCGAAAATCGCGAAGCCGCGCTCCAGCGTCGAGCGCAGCATCGGCAGGCGCGCGCCGATCCCGCGGATCAGGAAATCCGCCCGCGTCAGCCGCCCCTGCATGATCGCATGCAGAGACCTGCAGAAAGACGATGGCCACGACTGAACGCCCGGCGATCTCGGCCACGCCCGTGATGGGCGCATTCATGAAGTTGCGCCCGATCACATCGGCCACCACCAGAAACATCAGCCCCGCGATCCAGACCGTGCCGATACTGGACAGCACCGCCGCCGCCACGCCCAGTGTGACCCCGACGGGGGCCTGCGCGAAGGACGGGGACGCGCCCGGCCCTGTTCTGTCCTGCCCTGACATATGGTGCCTTTCCGTGCCGGCCCTTTTCAGTGGGACACCCGCCCGGACAGGTCCGGGCGGGCGCATGTCGCGTGGGTGTCTACCCTGTCAGAGACCTTCGTCCCAGGCCCGCAACGGTTCGGCACCGCGCTCGCGCAGGGCGCTGAAATAGGCCTTGAGGACGGTCTTGCCCGCCTCGCCGGTCTGCTCCAGCCAGGGTGCCACGATATTGGGCAGGTTCTCGACCCATGCCGCCTTCTGGTCGGCGGGCAGTTCGTGCACGGTCAGACCGGCGGCCTGCATCTCGGTCATGGCGCGGTCGGCCAGTTGCTGCACATAATCGCCATGCGCCACGGATGTGGCCTTGGCCGCGTCGCGGAAGGCCGCCTGCACGGGTTCGGGAAGACCCTCGAAGAAGTCCTTGTTGGCCGCGATCCCGCCGAAATACATCGACCCGATGCCCAACGCGGGTCAGTTCGGGTGCCACCTCATAGACCCGCGTCGGCAGGATGCCCGAGGCAAAGGACAGCGCCCCCTCGGTCACGCCGGTCTGGATATTGGTGTAGTAGGTGGTCAGCGCCCCATCGACGGGCGTGGCCCCGGTGCCCTGCAACCAGTTGGCCGAGGTGCCCGGCGCGTTCAGCTTGCGGTTCTGCAGATCCGCCATGCTGTTGACGGGGAAATTGGCATAGATGTCATAGCTGTCGGTGATCAGCGAGGACAGGTGCACCATGTTGTTCTCGGCCCAGCTATCGCGCAGCTCGGGCAGGGTCTCGCTCAGCTCGTCGAAGATCTCGATGATCATCTTGTGATCCGGCGTGGCGAAGGGCGTGAAATAGGTCACGTTCTGAAGCGGCATGTTCGCGCCTTCCCAGACAGTGCCGACCATGCCCACATCCACGATCCCGTCCATCACCGCCTCGCGGGTGTCGGTGAACTTGTAGAGCGTGCCGCCGTAGGCCTCGTTCCAGGTGATCTTGTACTCGCCGCCTTCGGCCAGGATGCGATCCACCTCGGGCTGAAAGGCGTTCTTCATCGCATAGACCCAGATATTCGCCTCCGGGTGGCTCGATCCGATATTGACCGTGATGCTCTGCTGCGCCTGCGCCCAGCCCGCGCCAAAGACGGCCAGCGCGGTTGCCGCTGTAAGTGTCGTGAACTTCATGATGGTTCCTCCCGTTTGCAGCGCGCCTCCTCTGCCCGCTGCGGTTTCGTCAGTCTTCGATCTGTCCCATCGCGCGCAGGATGCGCTCCGGCGTGAAAGGCATGGCGGTGACCTGCGCCCCCATCGGGCGCAGCGCGTCGTTGATGGCGTTCATCACGGCGGCGGGGGCCCCGGCGGTGCCGGCCTCGCCCGCACCCTTGGCGCCAAGGGCGCTTTCCATCGTCGGCGTCTCGACATGGCCGATCACCATGTCGGGCATCTCGGCGGCCATCGGCACAAGGTAGTCGGCCATCGACCCGTTCAGAAGCTGGCCATCCGCATCATAGTGGATTTCCTCGTAAAGCGCACCGCCCAGCCCCTGCACGATCCCGCCCCGGATCTGTTCGTCCACCAGCTGCGGGTTGATGATGCGCCCGCAATCCTCGACGCACCAGTGTTTCAGCAGCTTGACCTCGCCGGTGTCGGTATCGACCTCAAGATAGCTGGCCTGCACCCCGTTGGTGAAGGCAAAGGGGTAGTCCGAGGTGATGAAATGGCGCGTCTGCACCAGTTCGCGCGGCAGGCCCTTGGGCAGGGTGTCGCCCCGGAAATAGACGATGCGCCCCAACTCCTCCAAAGGCATCCGCGCCTCGCCGGTGGCCGTGTCCACCACCTGGCCGTCGCGGATATCCAGCGCCTCAGCAGGCGATTGCAGCATCGCCCCCGCCACCTCTAGGATCGAGCCCTTCAGCGCCAGCGCCGATTGCAGCGCCGCCTCGCCGCCGATGCCCGCCCCGCGCGACGCCCATGTGCCGCCGCCGTAGGGCGTGACCTGCGTGTCGCCGGTGATGACGCGCACGCGGGCAGGGGCCACGCCCACACCCTCGGCCACGATCTGCGCCAGCATCGCCTCGGTGCCCTGACCCTGCTCGGTCACGCCGGACAGCGCCACGATGGACCCGTCCGGGTCCATCCGCACGGTGCAGCCATCCTGCGCCGAAATCCGCGCCCCGCCGATCCCGTACATGAAGGGGGACGGGTTGGTCAGTTCGATGAAACTGGCGATCCCGATGCCGCGATGAATGCCTTTCTTGCGCAGTTCCGCCTGTTCGGCGCGCAGCCCCTCGTAGTCCATCAGCGCCATCAGCTTGTCCATGCTGGCGTGATGCGACAGCCCCTCGAACCGCATCTTGGCGGGCGAGGTGACGGGATAGGCGTCATCGGCATACATGTTGCGCCGCCGGATCTCGACCGGGTCCATGCCGATGGCGGCAGCCGCCATGTCGACCAGCCCTTCGGTCACCGCCACGGCAATGGGATGCCCCACCGCGCGATACTGGCAGGTCGGCGTCTTGTTCTGGAACACCACGGATGTCTGCGCGCGGTAATTGGCAAAATCATAAGGCCCGCCGCACAGGTTCACGACCTGGTTGCCCTCGATCGCGGATGTGCGCGGATAGACGGAATAGGCGCCGATCGCGGTCCAGTCGTCGATATCCATGGCAAGGATCTTGCCATCCTTGTCCACCGCGATCCGGCCCCCGATCTCGTGGTCGCGGGCGTGAATGTCGGTGGTGAAACTTTCCAGCCGGTCCGCCACGAACTTGACGGGCCGCGCCATGATCTTGGCAATCGCCGCCGTCGCCACCTCGTCCGGGTAGACATGCACCTTGATCCCGTAGGACCCGCCCACATCGTCGCAGATCACCCGCACCCGGCCCTCGGGCAGGTCCAGATGCTTGGCAAAGACCGTCTGCATCATGTGCGGGGCCTGCGTGGCGTGCCAGGCGGTCATCTGCCCCTCGGCGGGGTTCCAGTCCACAAGGATCGAGCGCGGCTCCAGCGTCACGCCGGTATGGCGCGCGGTCTTGAACCGCGCCTCCACGACCTTGTGGGCGCTGGCAAAGGCCGCCTCCACATCGCCTTCCTCGTGCAGGCGGCGAAAGGCCAGGTTGTCGCCCATGTCGGGGTGCAGCACGGGGGTGTCCGCATCCAGCGCGCTCATCATGTCGGTGACGGCGGGCAGGGGGTCATAATCCACCTCGACCAGTGCCGCGGCTTCCTCGGCGGCGGCGCGCGATGTGGCGACGACCGCCACGACCGGATCACCGACCCAGCAGGCGCGATCCACCGCCAAAGCGTGCTGCGGCGGGGATTTCAGCCCCTTCAGATGCGCCAGAACGGCGACCCATGGCGTGCAGACCTCGGCGATATCCGCGCCCGTGAAGATGCGCAGCACGCCCTTGACGGCCTGCGCCTCGGCGGTGTCGATGGCCCCGATCTTCGCATGGGCATGGGGGCTGCGGACAAAGACCACATGCGCCATGCGCGGCAGCACGATGTCATCCACATATTTGCCACGGCCCTGCACCAGACGCGGCGCATTGGGGCGCGGGACGGTCTTGCCGATATAGCTGTTGGGCCGGTCCGGATTGCCGAAGGAAATGGTCATGCTGCCCCCTTTCCGGCACGTGCCTGCGCCACGGTCTCGACCGCGTCGATGATCGCCTCATACCCGGTGCAGCGGCAGTAATTGCCCGACAGATGCTCGCGGATCGCGGCCCGGTCCGGCACGCCGCCCATGTCCAGCAATTCCTCGATCGAGGCCAGCATCCCCGGCGTGCAGATAGCCGCACTGCAAGGCGTTGCGCGCCACGAAAGCCTCCTGCAGATCGCGGATCACGCCGCTCTCGGTCAGCCCCTCCAAGGTCCAGACCTCGGCCCCGTCGGCCTGCGCGGCCAGTATCAGACAGCCGCGCACGGCCTGCCCGTCAACCGTGATGGTGCAGGCCCCGCACACGCCGTGTTCGCACCCGGCATGGGACCCGGTCAGCCCCAGATCCAGACGCAGGAAATCAATCAGATGACGGCCCGCAGGCACGCGGCCCTCCACAGGTTCGCCATTCACGGTCAGGGAAATATCGATACGGTCGCGAAACGCCTCGGTCATGCGGTCTCTCCCTCAAGGTCGTGCAGGGCGCGGCGTCAGCAGCACACCCGCCAGATGGCGGCGATAGGCGGCGCTGGCCTGCGTGTCGGAGGGCGGGTCGATCTCATCCCGCAGGGCCTGAACAGCGCCGTCCACATCGCCCGCATCCAGCCGCGCCATGGCGGCGAGGGCCAGAACAGGGCGGGGGCCAAGGCTGAAGGCCGACAGGCGATGCCCGGCGGCCCGTTTGACAAGGCACAGCCCCGCCAGCGCGTAATCGCCCGACCGCCGCGCGGTCTCGATCAACACGTGCCGCTCACCGGATTCGACGCAGGGGCAGGGTGATCGCCGTCAGGATCTCGCCTTCCTCGATCGCGGTCTCGAACACGTCGATGAAGAAATCCTCAGCCGCAACCGCGCGCATCCCGTCAGGGCCTTGCAGATGGACCGTGCCGCCAAGCGCCAGCACGCAGGCGGGAAATTCGGCGGCGGGGTCGGCATGGGCCAATGATCCGCCGATGGTGCCGCGATTGCGAATGGCCGCATGGGCGATGTGATGCACCGCCTGCACCAGCAAGGGCGCGTGTTCCGCCACCAGAGGGTCGGTGCCGATATCCGCATGGCGCGTCAGTGCTCCGATCCGCAGGGTGTCCCCCTCGACCGTCACGCCGCGCAGATCGTCGATGCGCGAGATATCGACCAGCATGTCGCCCGTGCTCAGCCGCATGTTCATCGCCGCGATCAGGCTCTGCCCGCCCGCCAGCACGCGGCCCATCCCCTCGGCACCCGCCAGCAGATCCAGCGCGTGCGCCACATCCCTTGCCCGGGCATAGCCGCCCGCCAAAGCCTTCATGCGAAATCCTCCCTCACAGGTGCCTGCCTCCACAGGCTTGTTGATCATCTGATCAACCCTATTGATCGAATGATCTATAAATCGCATAGTTTTGCAAGAAGTATTTTTTACGCTACCTCTGGGTGCGTTGGCCGTAAGGAAACTGCATGGATCAAACCTCGCCCGATATTGCCGCCGCAGAGCCGGTCGAGCGGCGTCGCCTGCATCCCGAGGAACGCCGCCGCCAGATCGTCGAAGGCGCGGTGACCTTCTTCGCCGATGTGGGGCTGGACGGCAAAACCCGCGATCTGGCCAAGCGTCTGGGCATCACCCAGTCGCTTCTGTTCAACTATTTCGCCAACAAGGCCGAGATCATCGAGGCCGTCTACGAACATGTCTATCTCGACCGGCTTTCACCCGACTGGCCCAGCCGCCTGACGGACAGGTCCGTGCCGCTGCGCGACCGGCTGCTGACCTTCTATACCGAATACAGCCAGCTCATCTTCGAATATGAATGGATGCGGATCTTCATGTTTTCGGGCCTCGCCGGGGCGGAACTGAACCGCCGCTACCTGCACCACATGGGCACGGTGATCCTGCATCCGCTGCTGGACGAGATCACCGCCGCCGCCCCCGGCCCGGTCGATCCGCAGATGGAGGATATCTGGAACCTGCACGGCGGCATCGTCTATATCGGCATCCGCCGCCACATCTATCAGGTGCCGACACCCGACGATCCGGCGCAGGCAATCGCGCGGGCGGTGGACAGGTTTCTCCACGCCTATGGCGTGACGTGACGCGCCTTTGAAAACGCACCCATGAAAACGGCCCGCCTGTCAGGGCGGGCCGTCAACCTGTCACAAGACCTCGTGCCTCAGCGCATCGCGATCAGATCGGTGATCCGGCGCACGGCCACACGGCGGTTCTGACGCTCGCCCTCCAGCGTGGGGATCTTCAGGAACCGCTCGCCGAAGCCTTGCACCACCATGTTTTCGGGCGGCACGTCGAAATACTCGGTCAGCGCCAGCGCCACGCTTTCGGCGCGACGGTCCGACAGCAGCAGGTTGAAGGCCGCGCCGCCCACCGCATCGGTATAGCCCTCGACCAGAAAGATCTCGCGCGGGTTGTCGCGGATCATCTGGCGCATCAGGTTGCCGATCTCGCGCAGCTGCTCGGCCTCGGACGGCTCGATCGCCGCCGATCCGGTGCGGAAGGTGACGTCCTCGATGCTGATCTGCGGGGCCAGTTCGCGGACCTCCACGATCTCGCGGACCTGTCGCAGGCTGAAGGTCCGGCCCAGATCGCGCAACTCTGCCTCACGCAGGGCCGCAGCCAGCGCGTCACGGTCGGTCGCGCCGAAATTCATGCGCGGGGCCGGGGGCAGGGTGGATACATTCACCGGCTCCACCGTGGCGATATCGTCGATCAGCAGCGTCTCGCGCCCGCTCAGGTCAAAGACCGACCGGCGCAACACCCGGCCCGACGCGTCGCGGATCGTCACCACGCGGCTGCCATCCTCGCGGGTCGTGGTTGTCGTGCTCGATCCATCGTCGAAGCGGCGTGTTTCAACGGTCGAGCCGGGACGGCGGATCAGCGCGTCATCATCCTTGAGAACCTGGAACCGGCCCGAGTTGTCCTCGACGATCACCCGGTCGCCCGATGTGGCGGCGACCCGCTGCCCATTCGACATGATCGCGCCCACGGCCAGCGCCCCCAGCGCCAGCAAACCGGCCTTTTCCAGATTGGACAGGCCGCTGCTTTCGGCGCGCGGCGCATCCGCGCTGGTGATGGCGGGGGCAGTGAATTCCTGATCGCTGCTGCGGACATCCTGCGCGGTCACGACTTCGGTCGTCACCTCTGCGGCGGGCGCGGGTGCGGCATCGGGTGCTGCGCTGTCGGCGGCCCCTGCGGTATCGGCGACCGTTTCATCTGCCACGGCACTGGCCACGGCACCCAGTGTCTGGGCGGCCTCCTGCTCGGCCAGGATCTCGGCATCCTTCAATTCCGAGGCTTCGGCCTCCTCTTCGGTCGTCACAAGCGTTTCGGCCTGCGGGGTCGATGTGGCCTCGACAGGGGCTTCTTCTGCGGGCGCTTCCGCCTCGGCGGTCTGCGCAACAGGTGCCTGCTCTGCGGGCGTCTCCGCGTCTGCGGCGACCGGGGCTTCCTCTGCCGGAGCCTCCTCTGCGGGCGCTGCGGCTTCGGTCTTTGCGGTCTCGGCTGCCTCGGCTTCGGCTGCGGCCAAGGCTTCGCGCAGGGCGTCGGCCTCGGCGCTGGCGTCGCCCTCTGCGGGCGTTGCGGCCTCGACCTCTGCGGTGGCCTCGGCTTCCGCCGCGACGGCGTCTTCGGCCTCGGCCTCGGCCTGCGCCACGCGGGCCGCCTCGGTTGCGGCGGTCTCCTCGGCAGCGGCGGCCGCAGCGGCGGCTTCTTCGGCGGCGGCACGGGCGGCAGCTTCCGCCTCGGCCTCAGCCGCAACGGCGGCCTCCGCTTCCGCAGCGGCGGCAGCCTCGGCTTCGGCCAATGCGGCGGCCTCCGCCTCCGCTTGCGCGGCGGCGGCAACCTCTGCCTCTGCGCGCGCCGCGGCTTCCGCTTCGGCAGCGGCTGTGGCCTCGGCCTCGGCGGCGGCGATCCGCTCCGCCTCGATCGCGGCCTCGCGTTCCGCACCCTCGATGGCGGCACTCAGCAGTCCGATCCGCTCATCCGCGCTCAGGGCGGCGGTCGCCTCATCCTCGGCGGGGCGATCCTCGGCCAGACCGTTCTGCAACAGCGCCTCCAACTCGGCGCGCAGCATGTCGATATCGCAGCGCGCCGTATCGACCTCGCCATTGGTGAAGCAGGTCGGAACCTCAGCTTGCGCAAGAAAAAGGCGCTCCGTGCCGGTTTGGGCGCTGGAGTGTTGTGCAATCTGCGGATTCACCGCACGAATTTGCGCCATGGCCGGATAGGGCTGGATCAGGGACAGGGCCAGGATGCTGGCTGTCGTGGTCTTCAACGCTCTGCGTGTCATATCTCAATAATGCCTTTGTGCTGGGCCTGCGGGGCAGGCCATGTCGCCGATGACGTGGCTCATCTGGAGGTATAACGCAAAATGCGGAAGATCCGTTCCGTCACATTGACGTGTAGCGCCCGTTCCGGCGCGGGAACGGGCGGTTCACCGCCGACCGGCACGGCCGGGGATCAGTCGGTAATCAGTCCGGGATCAGCCCTTTTCACCCAGAAACACATCGTCGATCGGCGGACGGATCGCGTTCAGGATATGGTTGGTCTTGCCCGCCGTGGCGACCACGCGCAACAGATCCGCCTGTTCCGCCGCCGTCATCCCCTTGGCGCGGGCGGATGCCAGATGCGAATGGGTGCAGTAGTCGCAGGCATTGGCGATGGACACGGCGGCATAGATCATCTCCTTGACCTTGGGATCAAGGGCCGAGGGCGTGGCCAGCACCGCCTTCACATCCCGCCAGACCTCCTCCAGCAGGCCGGGGTCGAACGCCAGATAGCGCCAGACATTGTTGATGAAATCCGATTTCCGCGTGGCGCGGATATCGTCGAAGACCGCCTTGACGCGGGGATCGGATTCGGGATCGGCAGGGGGGGTGACGGTGGCCATCGGGCGCTCCTTGCAAGGGTCGGAGCGGGCCGTGGCCCGCCCCGGCAGTCATCAGATCAGGGTGAAGATACGCGCAGGCCCGCCCGTGCCGCCGCGATGCTTGGGCGCGCCCACCACCAGCGTGGCCCCGGCGGCGGGCACCGCATCCAGATTGGCCAGACATTCGATGCCCCAGCGGTTCTGCGGCAACCACGCATAATGCGCCGCGAAATCCGGCGAGATGCCGTGATCCAGCGACAGCGTATCGCTGGCGATCCCCGCCGCCCCCGTTTCCAGCAACATCTGCGCCGCCTCCACATGGAAGCCGGGGAAATGCATCTTGCCCTCGGCATCCGGGTTGCGGAACTTCGGGTCATCGACGAACGCGCCCCAGCCCGAATTCATCGCCACGCAGGCACGGTCCGGGATCGGACCATTGGCGTCGATCCAGGCTTGCAGGTCATCGGGCGTCACCTGCGCATCCGCATCCGCCGCCGCCTTGGCGCGGATATCCACCACGCAGAGCGGCACGATCAGGTTTTCCACCGCGATCTCGTCCACCGAGGTGCCATCCGCCGAGAAATGCAGCGGCGCGTCCATATGCGTGCCGGTATGCTCGTTGATCCGCAATTCCTTGAGGTTGAAGCTATGCTCGGCGAAATTGAACTTCTGCTCCTCGAAGAACTGCTGATCGCCGAAGAAGGTCGGAAAATCGGGGTGGATCGTATGGGTCATGTCCGCCACGCTGGAATGGGTGGAGGCGGCCACGGGCCGCGCCCCCAAAAGCGCGCCGCCCCCAAGCCCCCCAAGGGCCACCGCCGCCGCGCTGGCAGCCGTGCCGCGAAACAGATCGCGGCGGCTCAACATCCGGTCTTTCACTGAAGTCATCACACAGGCATGGCACATCGCTTCAATCTCCGGTTCATCGGGGCAGGTCCATCCTGTCCCATGCCGAAGGTTCGCGCCGCGCCGGTTCACCTGTCAACCGAGTCGGTGCCCTTTGCCTGCTTGCGCCTACTTGATCAGCGGCATCAGCGCCTTGAAGGCCGGATGATCGGCACTGCCCAGCCATTCGAAGATCACCATCTCGGTCGTGACGATCTCGGCCCCGTTGGCCTGCATCCGCGCCAGCCCCGCCTGCCGGTTGGCCTCGGTGCGCGATCCGCAGGCATCGGCCACCACAAAGACCTGCCGCCCCGCCGCCCGCAGGCCCAGCACGGTCTGCAACACGCAGACATGCGTCTCGCAGCCGCAGACGACCAGCGCCGTGTCACCGGCCAGCCGCGCCGCGATGGCCGGATCGCGCAGGCTGTCGAAACTCATCTTGGGCAAGGCCTCGTCCGCCGGGATGTCCAGAGCGGCGACCGTGCCGCCCAGACCGCGCGGGTTCTGTTCGGTCACATGGCGGCGGATATTCAGGGCCTCGGCGGCGCGGATCAGCCGGGCCGCATTGGCAAGCCGCAGCTCCGACTGGTCGATGGCGGGCATCAGCCGGCCCTGCAGGTCGATCACCAGCAAGGCGCAGCGGTCAGGGTCGATCAGCGGCATGGGGTCCTCCGGGACATGTCAGGCCAATCTGCCCGGTCCGGCGACCGGGGGAAAGCCCTCATACCACGCCGCATGGGAACCGGCGTGATTCCCCATGCCCGGTTTCGTCAGGCAACCGCGCGGGGCGATATAGCTGTCGATCCGGCCTTCGGGGTCCTCGCGCCATGTCAGGTTGAACGCTGCATTGCGCGGAAAAAAGAACTGGCTGTGATAGGGCAGGTGGTCATGGATCCACCACGCCAGCCCGCGCCAGTCCGCCCCCGCCGCATAACGATCCGCGAACCAGGGGATCACGATGCAGGCGGTGGCCCCCATCCGGCCCGCCCCGTCACGCAGATCCCAGATGTGATTGGCCGCAGACGCGGCATTGGACGCACAGGGATACCCCGCCTTGCCCGCCCGCTGCTGCGCGTTGCAAAAGGCATTCACCGCCGCCGCCCGATAGGCCGAGCGTATGGCGATGCGCCCGAAGGTCGCCTGCAAAGGCTCCAGCAGATCCGCGCAAAGCCTGCGTCCGGCGGCGATGACCAGATCGGGATCGTCGGGGATATTGGGAATCCCGTGGAAGGCCGCCACCTCGCTGTGCAGGAAATCCCGCATGTAGAAGGACGGCGACAGCCGCACCCGGCCCAGATCGTCCAGCGCCTTGACGCTTTGGGGTTTGCGCATCGTCCCGCCTCTCGCTGCGCCCGCAACCGTGCCGGGCCAGCCCAAGGCTACAGCATCGGCCCCGTCCTGCAACGCCGCGCGATGCCCGGCGGAGACCTCCTGCGGTGGCGGCGCTGCGCCAAAACGCCTCTGCGCGATCACGTTCCCGTCAGGGCCGCCTTGCATCTGTCGCGCGCGACCTAGACACTGGTGCCATGACTGACGCCATCGACTCTCCGGCCCCCCTGCGCGCGATCACCGGCTCCCTCCGGCACGAGACGCTCGACCCCGACAGGCTGATCGCCTGCCCGACCTGCGACGCGTTGCAGGTCGATGCCCCCGTGCCGGTCGGCGCGCAAGCCCGGTGCAGCCGCTGCGGCACTGTCCTGATGGCTCCGCGCGAACAGGCGATGACCCGGATCGTGATGCTGGCCGCCACGGCGCTGGTGCTGATGGTGGCGGCGGTCTTCTTCCCGTTCCTCGAACTCAGCGCCGGTGGCATGGTGCGCCGCTCCTCGCTGCTGGATGCGGTGCTGGCCTTCTCCTCGGGGATGATGTTGCCGCTGACCTTCGCCACGGCCGCACTGATCATCGTGCTGCCGTCGCTGCGGCTGGCCAGCATCGTCTATGCGCTGGCCCCGATGGCGCTGGGCTGGCACCCGGCGCGCCATGCGGTCAGGGCCTTCCGCCTCGCCCAGGCGCTGCGGCCCTGGGCGATGGCCGAGATCTTCATCGTCGGCGTCTCGGTCGCGCTGGTCAAGGTGGCGGGCCTGGCCAAACTGTCCTTCGGTCCGGCCTTCTGGACCTTCGGCGCGCTGGTGCTCGTGACCGTGCTCAGCGACACCTACATGTGCCGCCTGTCCGTCTGGAAAACGCTGGAGGAGCGCAGACGCTCATGACGGCACCGACCCCTCATTCCATCCCGCCGGCCCTGACGGCGCGACAGGCCGGGCTTGTCGGTTGCCAAAGCTGCGGCAAGGTCCACCGCGCGGGCGCGGCGACCTGCCAGCGCTGCGGCGCGCCCCTGCACAGCCGGATGCCCGGCAGCCTGCAAAAGGTCTGGGCCTGGCTCTTTGCCGGGATCGTGGTCTATATCCCCGCCAATATCTATCCGATGCTGCTGACCACCAGTTTCGGACGCACCTCGGAAAACACCATCGTCGGCGGCGTGGTCGATCTGATCCACTACGGCTCCTACGCCGTGGCGGCGATCGTCTTTCTGGCCAGCGTGGTCATCCCGGTGGGCAAGTTCATCGCCATCGGCTACCTTGCCCTCGTGGTGCGCCCCGGCGCCCGGATCGGGCGGGGCAGCGGTTTGCACGGGCGACAGCACCTCTATGAAGTGGTCGAATTCATCGGACGCTGGTCCATGATCGACGTTTTCGTGGTGGCGATCCTCGCCGCTTTGGTGCAACTGGACTTCGCCGCCACCATCAGCCCCGGCATCGCGGCGGTCAGTTTCTCGCTGTCGGTCGCCTTCACCATGCTGGCCGCGCAAAGTTTCGATCCCCGTCTGATCTGGGACGCAGAGGAGGGCACCGCCCCATGAGTGAACAAGAGCCCGCCGCCATGCGGATTGATCCGCCCAAACGCTCCTTCTGGCGCAACCTGTCCGTGGTCTGGCTGGTGCCCGTGGTGGCGCTTGTCGTGTCCCTCGGGATCGCGTGGCAGACCTATGCGGCGCGCGGCGTGCAGATCGAGATCATCGTTCCAGAACGCCTCGGGCGTGACACCGGGCGAGACCACGATCCGCTACCGCGACGTGGTGATCGGCGCGGTCGAGAATGTCCGCTTCACCTCCGACATGGAGCGTGTCGTCGTGACCGCCACCATCGACCGCGCGGTGGCCGATACCCTGACCGACGATGCCATCTTCTGGGTGGTCCAGCCCGAAGTCAGCGCGCGCGGGATCACCGGCCTCTCCACCGTCCTGTCCGGCGTCTATATCGAGGCGTCCTTCCCCCAGGGCGAGGCCACCGGCGCGCGCAGCTTCACCGGGTCCGACAGCCCGCCGCTGGCCCGCGCCGGGCAGCGCGGCACCCGCATCACCCTGCGCACCCGCGACGCCAACCGCATCTCCGAGGGCGCGCCGATCCTGTTTCGCGGGATCGAGGTCGGCCATATCGAGACACCCCGCCTGATCCTGTCCGGCGACAGCGTGGTCTTCGACGCCTTCATTCAGGCCCCGCACGACCGCCGCCTGACCACGGCGACCCGGTTCTGGGACACCTCGGGCTTCACCGTGTCGCTGGGCACCGGGGGGCTTTCGCTGAACGTGGGCAACCTTGCCGCGCTCGTGACCGGGGGCATCGCCTTCGACACGATCTTCTCGGGCGGCGCGCCGCTCACCCCCGGCTATATCTTCGACCTCTTCCCCGATGAGGAACTCGGCCCGCCAGAGCCTGTTCACCAGCGTGGGCGCGAATGCGGTCGAACTCGGCATCGAATTCGACGGGTCGGTCAACGGGCTGGCCGTGGGCTCGCCGGTGCGCTTTCGCGGTCTGCGCGTGGGCGAGGTGCGGGCCATCGGCGCGGTCCTGACCGGGCCGGAAGGGTCCCGCGACGTGAAGCTGCGCACCACCATCGCGCTTGATCCGCAGTCCATGGGCCTGCCCGTGGAAAGCGGGACCGAAGGCACGCTCGCATTCCTCGAGGAAGAGGTGGCGAACGGCATGCGCGCCCGTCTGGCCACATCCAGCCTCTTCACCGCCTCCCTCGTGATCGAACTGGCCGAACTGCCCGACGCGGCCCCCGCCACGCTGGACCGGCGCGAGGACGGGATCGCGGTCCTGCCCTCGGTCCCCTCGGACCTGCCCGATTTCACCGCCACCGCCGAAGGCGTGCTGGAGCGGATCAACGCCCTGCCGGTCGAGGATCTGATGAATCAGGCGATCACCCTGATGTCCTCGATCGAGGCTGTGGTGTCATCCGAGGGCACGCGACAGGCCCCCGATGCGGCCCTCGCGCTGATCGAGGATATCCGCACGCTTGTGGGCGGCGAAGACACGCAGGCGCTTCCGGGCGAACTGCGCGAGGGGCTGGCCGAATTGCGCGGCGTGGTCGAGGAATTGCGCCTGCGCGGTGCCATCGACCGGCTGGTCACGGTGCTGGAGAGCGCCGACACCATCGCCGCCAACACCGCCAGCGCCTCGGCTGAATTCCCCGCGCTTGTCGAAGACCTGCAAGCGCTGGTCGCCCGCGCCAGCGGGGTCGAGATCGAGGAACTGGCCGCCGCCGCCACGCGGCTTCTGGACAGCACCGAACAACTGGTCGGTTCGGAACAGATGCGCGACCTGCCCCCCGCTCTGGCGGGCGCACTGGCCGAGGTCAGCCAGGTGCTGGCCGCCCTGCGCGAGGGCGAGGCGGTCGAGAACGTCAACCGCACGCTGGCCTCCACCCGCTCTGCCGCCGAATCCGTGGCGCAGGCGATGGAAAGCCTGCCCGCCCTCTCGGACCGGCTGGACCGGCTGGTGACACAGGCCGACGGGCTGATCGCCTCCTATGGCGCGCGGTCGGACTTCAACGCCGAAGCGATGGAGGTCATGCGCGAATTCCGCGCCACCGCCCGCGCCGTCACGCAGCTTGCCCGTGCCATCGAACGCAATCCCAATTCCCTTCTGATCGGACGCTGACCATGAAACGCCTTGTGCCGCTGACCCTTGCCCTGTCCCTGACCCTTGCCGCCTGCGGCGATACCGCCGCGCGCTATCTGGTGGAACCGGCCCCCACGGCGGCCCCGGTCGCCCTGCGCCTGTCCAGCCTCGAGGTGCGCGATGCCGTCCTGCCCGCCTATGCCGAGGGCAGCCAGATCCTGCAACAGGATGCCAGCGGCGCGCTGCGCCCCGTCAAAGGGTCGGAATGGGCCGACAGTTCGGCCCGCGCGGTCACGGCGGCGCTGGCGCGCAGTCTTGACCTGCAATCCACCGCAGCCGTGGCGGCCGAGCCATGGCCCCTGTCGGATTCCCCCGCCGGACGCGTGGCGGTGCGGATCGACGCGCTGGTGGCGCGGGCGGATCAGACCTTCCAGATGGCCGGGCAATATGCCGTGGCCAGCTTCGACAGCCCCGGCCGCGAGGTTCTTGAGCGTTTCGACATCCGCGTGCCGCTGGCGGGCGATGGCGCCGGCGCGATTGCCACGGCGCAGGGTCAGGCGATCGACCAGCTGGCCGGGCAGATCGTCGCGCGTCTCGCGCGCTGATCAAGACAGCGCGTCTCGCGCGCTGAAAGAAAGCCGTTCAGGCGGGCAAAAGCGTGATGGTCTCGACCGTCACGGCCTCGACCGCCGCATCGGAATAGGCCAGCGGCACATAGTCCCCCGCCGCCCAGAGCGGGGCCAGATCGGCCAGATGCGGGCTGTCCTGCATCCCCGACTGCCCCGGCGCGTTGATCCACAGGCTGGCGTCCCAATTGCCCACGTCGATCACCATCCGCACGCTCGCCCCGATCCGCACGCGGTAATCCGACGCCTCGTGATGCGCCAGCATGATCGAGGTGTTGCCGCCCCCCTTGGGCCATGGCCCCAGATCGAAACTTGCCCCCAAAGGCGTCAGCGCATGGTCGAACCAGCCATGGTGCAAATCGCCCCAGCGCCACGCCACAGGGTCCGCACCAAAGCGCGCCGGTCACATCCGCCAGCGCCGCCGCCAGCGTGTCGCGCAGCAGGGCGTCGCGCGCACCGGGCGCATCCAGCCCCGCACGGGCCGTCAGCGACGGATAGCGCGCCTTCCAGCAATGCGGTCACCACCGGCACGTTGCCCGGCACCAGAAAACGCCGCAGATCGGGGTCGGGCGCGACGCGCGCCAGCAGGGCAGGGCGCAGATGCGACGACAGCCAGACCTCGTAAAGCAGCGCAGGGGCCGACCCCACATCCGACCGCCCGTCCCAGCAGCGCCAGCAGGTCGTGCCCCGGCGCATCCTGCGGCAGAAGCGCGATCAGCCGCGTGGCAAAGGGCGATCCGGTATCGGTCTGCAATGCCGTGCTCGCGGCCAGATCGTGATCCTCGCGCGCGCCCAGCGCGGCGGCAATCCGCGCGGCGCGCTGATCCTCGAACCACTCATGCCCGATGGCCGGGCCTGACCTGGGCCGCGACTGGCAGGTTCATCTCATTGGCGGAATGCACGAAACCCTGCGCGGGCGCGTCCAGCCGGGGCAGGGCGCTGGCGGTCATGAACCCGTCCCATTCGAACCGCCCGTCCCCCGCCACAGGCACCAGCCCGCGCCAACCGCTCCGGCGCGGCACATAGCCCGCCGCCTGCCAGCCATAGCCGCCCGCCACATCGGCATAGACCAGATTGACCGACGGCGCGCCCCATGTCTCCACCGCCTCCTTGAATCCCGTCCCACGTGGTCGCGCGCATGGATTTGAGGCTGGCCATATAGGGCGCGGTGCCCGCTTCGGTGAACACCGTCCGCAACGCCAGCGCGCGCCCCGGTTCTTCCCAGACGACCGGCCCATGCCGCGTAAAACGCAGATCAAGCCGCTGATCGGGATGGCCCCTGACCCCGAAAACCTCGGTCACGGTCTCCATCTCCTCCCAGCCATCGCCATAGCGATAGCGGGCAGGCGCGGCGGGATCGGTGTCATAGACCATGACATCCTCCTGATCCGCGCAGAAGATCGTCAGGCTGAAGGCCGCATGCCCGTTATGCCCCGCCATGATCCCCGGCGAGGACGGCTCGCCCGCGCCGATCACGTCGATGCCGGGGGCCGTCAGATGCACCATGTAGCGCAAGGACGGGCGCCGCATGCGCCCGGTGCGGATCGCTGGCCATGATCGGACGGCCCGACGCGGTGCGGCTGCCCGCAGATCACCCAGTTGTTCGACCCTTCCACGGAGGGGGCCTGCACCACGGTCTTGCGCGGATCGACGCGGGACCAGCGCGCCGGCCTCTTCCAGCCCTGCGGCCAGTCGGTCGGGCGAAAACGTCACCGGCGCGGTCGCCAGCTCGAACACGGCCAGCGCATGGGCCGGCAGGCCCGCCCCCGCATTCACCGCCCATTCGGACGCCGGAACAGGCGGGTTCAGCGGCACGCGCAGCAGGTCCACATCCGGGTCCGCCAGCGCCAGAACCTGCGCGCGCGCCAGTTCGGACGCCGCATTGCGCGTCAGGCAATGGGTGCGGATGCGCACCACATCCTCCGCCGCCCAACGGGCTGGCTGCGTGCCAAGGGCCGCGAATTCCGCAGGCAGCGGCATCTTGCCCGCCCGCACCAGATCGACGACAGCATTGATCCCGGCGGCGAATGCGGTGCAGATCGCCTCGGCGTCATCGCCATAGGCGGCCCATTCCGGTGCCATGTCCCCGCGATACAGGAACAGCCGCGCCGCGCGGTCCTGCATCAGGTAGCCGGGTCCGAAATCCGCCGCCAGCAGCCCCAGCCCGCGCTTGCGCCACAGGTCGATCTGCCACAAACGGTCACGCGCCGCGTTGAACCCCTGGGCAAAAAACAGGTCATCCAGCCCCTCGGCCCGGATATGCGCCAGACCCCAGCGGTCGATCTTCAGCGTCACGGGGGCGGCAAGTCCGGGCAGGTGATGGGTGGTCATGGCAGTCTCCGGTATTGAGGTCAGATCTGGCTGATGGCGCGCGCCGCCTCCAGCGCAAGGGGGGCGACGCGGGTGCCGAAATCCTCCGGCGTCCATTCGGCCAGCGAGCCCGCCACATGGATCGCGGCCACGGGGCGGCCCTGCGGGCCGGTCACGGCCACGCCGATGGCGACCTCGCCCAGCAGGATCTGTTCCACCGCGATGGAGTAGCCGCGCGCACGGGTCTGCGCGACCTCCTCCATGATCCGCGCGGGATCGGTCAGGGTGCGCGGCGTGAAGGGCATCCGGTCCGAGGCCTCGACGATGCCGCGCGCCTCATCGTCCTGCAACCGGGCCATGATCGCCCAGCCCCCGGACGAACAGAAGGTCGGCACGCTGTGGCCCACCAGCGTGGCATAGAATGTCTCGCGCTTGCTCTGCATCCGCGCGGCATAGACCACGCGCTGCCCGTCGAACAGCGACAGGTCGACCCGCTCGCGCACATTGCGCCGCAGTTCCAGAATCACCGGCGTCGCCCGCTGGATCAACGGGTTCAACCGCAGGTAATCCAATGTGTGATCCAGAATGCGGATGCCGGGCAGAAAGCCCCGGTCCTCGGCGTCGCGGGTGATATAGCCCATGGTGCGCAGCGTATGGACGATTCGCTGCGCGGCGCTGCGGTCGATCCCGGCGCGGACCGCGATTTCCGCCAGTGAAAGAGGCCGGTCGGCATGATGAAAGGCCGCCAGAACCTGCATCGCGCGGGCAATGGAATTCGTGAAAAGCGGATCTGCGCGCTGTTCATCGCTCAAATAACGGACACCGGATTCGGCGCGCAGTGTATTTCTCATCTGATCTCCGGCACCGACAGTTGACTTAAGGACAAGTTCGCACCTACGCTGAGAATACGATGCAAGCGTATCGCCTGACAATACACTAAATATCCGCGCCGATCCTGCAGACAGGGCGCGGCGCAGGGCGGCGGACGGGGGATCGTGACGGAATGACGGGGGCTAATTCGAACGAATGACCAAACGCGTGGCGCTTGCAGGCTTTCTGCACGAAACCAATACCTTCGCGCCCAGCCCTGCGGACATGGCCTGTTTCGTGCAGGGCGGTGGCTACATGCCGATGGCGCGCGGCGCCGCGCTGATGGCGGCCGGACGCGGCATCAACCTCGGTATCGGCGGCGCCGTCGAACATGGTGAGGCCGCGGGCTGGGACATGGTCCCGATTCTGTGGTGCGGTGCGATACCCTCCGCCCATGTCACGCGCGACGCCTATGACGCGATCACCGCCGAAATCGTCGACGGCATCGCCGCCGCAGGTCCGCTGGACGGCGTCTTCCTCGATCTGCACGGCGCGATGGTCGCCGCAGCACGAGGATGACGGCGAAGGCGCGCTGCTGGCGCGGGTGCGGGCCGTGGTCGGCCCCGACGTGCCCATCGTCGCCGCGCTCGATCTGCACGGCAACATCACCGCGAAAATGGTCGACGCCGCCGACGCGCTGGTGGGCTTTCGCACCTATCCGCATGTGGACATGGCCGAGACCGGCCGCCGCACGGCGGTGCAGCTCGACGCGCTGATGGCGCGGGGCGCGCCCTTCGCCAAGGCGTTCCGCAGGCTCGATTTCCTGATCCCGATCGCCTGGCAAAGCACCGTGATGGAACCCGCCGCAGGCATCTACGCCCGCATGGCCGCGCTCGAGGGCGGCGATGTCGCCACCCTGTCCTTCTTCCCCGGCTTTCCTGCCGCCGACTTCCCCGAATGCGGGCCGACCGTCGTCGCCTACGGCGCCACGCAGGCCGCCGCCGATGCCGCCGCCGATGCGGTCACCGCCGATGTGGCGCAGGCCGAGCCTGCCTTTGCGGGCCGCGCCTATGATCCCGACGCCGGCGTGGCCGAGGCGATCCGCCTCGCCGCCACGGCCACCAAACCCGTCGTGATTGCCGACACGCAGGACAACCCCGGCGCGGGGGGCGATTCCAACACCACCGGCATGTTGCGCGCGCTTGTGCGGGCGGATGCGCAAACGCGCCGCCACCGGCATCATCGTCGATCCCGCCGCCGCCGCCGCCGCCCATGCCGCAGGGCAGGGGGCGCAGATCGACATCGCGCTTGGCGGTTTCTCGAACATCCCCGGCGACAGCCCCTTTCAGGCGCGCTTCACCGTCGAGACCCTCTCGGACGGCAAATTCATCGCCTCGGGCCCCTTCTACGGGGGCGCGCCGCTGGATCTTGGCCCCTCCGCCTGTCTGCGTATCGGTGACGTGCGGATTGTGGTATCAACGCACAAGGCGCAGATGGCCGATCAGCAGATGTATCGCTTCGTTGGCATCGAACCCACGGAACAGGCGATCCTTGTGAACAAAAGCTCGGTGCATTTTCGCGCGGATTTTCAGCCGATTGCTGAAACAATCCTCGTTTGCACCGCGCCCGGACCGATGCCGATCAGCCCGGCCAGTCTGGCATGGACACGGCTGGCGCCCGGCATGAAGCTGGAACCGATGGGCCCGCGCTGGCAACCGGCGCGATCACCCGAACCCCGTCTTGAGGAGAGCTGAGCCACGTTTTCACCCCCGTGCACCCGCCACAGAAACCGGGGCACATCACGACCATCCGAAGTGCAACAGAGAGAGAAGACCATGACCTTACACAGTTTCCGTTCAAAGGGTGCCTCCAGCGCCCGCAACATTCTGGCCGGGGTGCTGATGGCCTCGACCTCGCTCATCGGCGCATCCGCCGCATGGGCCGAGACGACCATCACCGCCGTCATGCATTCCGGTCTGCGCGTGCTGGACCCGGTGATCACCACCGCCCACATCACCCGCAACCACGCCTACATGATCTATGACGTGCTGGTGGCCGTTGATGGCGAATTCGCGCCGCAGCCGCAGATGGCCGACTGGACCGTCTCGGATGACGGGCTGGTCTATACCTTCACCCTGCGCGACGGTCTGGTGTTCCATGACGGCACCCCCGTCACCATGGCCGATGCCGAAGCCTCGCTCAAGCGTTGGGCGCAGAAGGACTCCGGCGGCCAGATCATCATGGACAAGACCGCCAGCCTGACCGCGACCGATGACAAGACGCTGGTCTGGACCCTGACCGAACCCTTCGCCCCGCTGCTCGACACGCTGGGCAAACAGTCGGCCCTGCCGCCCTTCATCATGCCCGCGCGCATCGCCGCCACCCCGGCCGATACCGCGATCACCGAGCATGTGGGCTCCGGTCCCTTCCGCTTCGTCGAGGCCGAGTTCCAGCCCGGCGTCAGCGTCACCTACATCAAGAACGAGGATTACGTTCCCCGGTCCGAGCCTGCCGACAACATGGCCGGCGGCAAGGTCGTGAACGTGGACAAGGTCGTCTGGTCGACCATGCCCGACGCCTCGACCGCGATCAACGCGCTTCTGGGCAACGAGATCGACTATATCGAATCCGTGCAGGTCGACCTGCTGCCGCTGCTGGAAGGCGATCCCGACGTCATCTATGAAAAGCGCGAACCGCTGGGCTATCAGACCATCGGCCGGATGAACTTCAAGCATCCGCCCTTCGACAACGTCAAGATCCGCCAGGCCGCCATGAAGGCGCTGGACCAGCAGGCGATCCTCGCCGCGCTGGTGGGCAACCCCGACTACTACTCGATCTGCGGCGCGATCTTCGGTTGCGGCACCCCGCTGGCGGATACCTCCGGGTCGGAAAGCCTGACCTCGGGCGGCGATCTGGAAGCAGCCAAGGCCCTGCTGGCCGAAGCTGGCTATGACGGCACCCCGATCGTCCTGATGGCCCCCACCGACGTGGTCGCGCTGGCGGCACAGCCGGTCGTGGCCTCGCAGGCGCTGCGCAACGCAGGCTTCAACGTCGACATGCAGCCGATGGACTGGCAGACGCTGGTGACCCGCCGCGCCAGCCAGAACGCGCCCGCCGATGGTGGCTGGAACATGTTCTTCACCAACTGGCTGGTGCCTGAAATCTCCAGCCCGCTGGTGTCGCCGATGCTGAACGGTCGTGGCGACGCGGCATGGTTCGGCTGGCCGGAGGATGCCGCGGTCGAGGAACTGAAAGCACAGTTCATCGCGGCCACCACCCTCGAAGAGCAGCAGGCCATCGCCAAGCAGATCCAGATGCACAACATGGAGCAGGTCCTCTATGTGCCCGTGGGTCAGTATGCCCTGCCGCAGGCGCGTCGTGCCAATATCACCGACATGCTGCCCTCGCCGGTGCCGGTGTTCTGGAACGTCAAGAAAGAGTGACCTTCCCGGTCTGACCGATCCCGGCGCGCATCACGCGCGCCGGGTGTTCCCTTCGCGCGGCTGATCCACCCCGGCCGCCCGCCACTTCCGATTTCCCCCGCCGAAAGGGCCACCTGCCGATGTTGGGCTATATCATCCGACGCGTGCTGGCGATCATCCCCGTCATGCTGATCGTCGCCATCTTCGTCTTCCTGCTGCTGCGCCTGACGCCGGGCGATCCGGCCGCGATCATTGCGGGCGACATGGCCACACCCGAACAGCTTGAACGCATCCGCGAGGCGATGGGCCTCAACCAGCCGATCCATGACCCAGTTCATCACATGGATGGGGCGGCTCCTGCAGGGCGATCTCGGCACCTCGCTGATCTCGGGCACGCCGGTCACCACCATGGTCGGCCAGCGGATGTTCCCCACGATCAACCTTGCGCTCCTGACCATCGTGATCGCCGTCGCCATCGCCGTGCCGCTGGGCGTGCTGGCGGCCTGGCGGCACCGGTCCTGGGTCGATTACGCGGTGATGAGCTTTTCCGTGCTGGGCTTTTCGGTGCCGGTCTTCGTCATCGGCTACCTCTTCATCCTCGTCTTCTCGATCAGCCTGGGCTGGCTGCCGGTGCAGGGCTATGCCGCCCCGTCAGAAGAGGGCTTCGCCGCCTTCCTGACCCGCGCGATCCTGCCATCGCTGACGCTCGCCACCATCTACATCGCGCTGATCGCGCGCATGACCCGCGCCTCGATGCTCGAAGTGCTGGGCGAGGATTACATCCGCACCGCCCGCGCCAAGGGCGTCAAGGAAAGCCGCGTGCTGTTCCGCCATGCGTTGCGCAACGCCGCCGTGCCGATCCTGACCGTGATCGGGACGGGCTTTGCCCTGCTGATCTCGGGCGTGGTGGTGACGGAAAGCGTGTTCAACATCCCCGGCATCGGCCGCCTGACCGTCGACGCCATCCTGGCGCGCGACTATCCGGTCATTCAGGCGATGATCCTGATCACCTCCGCGACCTATGTGGTGGTCAACCTGATCATCGACATCTCCTACACCGTCTTTGACCCGAGGATCCGTTACTGATGTCCCATTACGCGCCCCCGTCCTCGGCCATGCAATCGGTGCTGCGGCTGTTCTCGATCCCGTCCCTTGCCAAACTGGGCGACCGGGCCGCTGATCGCCGCCGCCGTGCTGACGATGATCGTCATCGTCACGCTGCTCTCGCCCTGGCTGGCCCCGTTCGACCCGCTGGAAATGAACCCGATGAACCGCCTGCAAGGGCCAAGCGACGCGAACCTTCTGGGCACCGACCCGTTCGGGCGCGACATCTACTCGCGCGTCCTGATCGGCGGGCGGGTGTCGCTGCTGATCGGGATCGGCGCGGCCATCGTGTCGGTCTTCATCGGCCTCATCATCGGCCTGATCGCCGGTTTCTTCCGGCTGGCCGACACGATCATCATGCGGATCATGGACAGCCTGATGGCGATCCCCTCGATCCTGCTGGCCATCGCGCTGGTGGCGCTCAACGGGCCCTCCATCACCTCCGTGATCATGGCCATCACCATCCCCGAGATCCCGCGCGTCGTGCGCCTCGTCCGCTCGGTCGTCCTGACCGCGCGCGAGGAACCCTATGTCGAGGCGGCCGTCGCGCTGGGCTCCTCCATGCCCAAGATCCTGTTCCAGCACCTGATGCCCAACACCATGGCACCGCTGATCGTGCAGGGCACCTATATCCTGCGCCTCCGCCATCCTGACCGAGGCGATCCTGTCCTTCCTCGGCGCGGGCGTCTCGACCGAGATCCCGACATGGGGGAACATCATGGCCGAGGGGCGGCAGTATTTCCGCATCAAACCCGAACTGATCCTCTGGCCCGGCCTGATGCTGTCGCTCTGCATCCTGTCCATCAACCTGCTGGGCGATACCGCGCGCGACATGCTGGACCCGCGCCTCAAGAAACGGGGGGAATAAGACGATGCTGTTCAAATCGCGCAATTTCGACGATGCGAAAACCGTGCTGACGGTGCAGGACCTGACCGTCAGCCTGCCCCCCGCCGCCAAGGCACCGCCGGTGCTCAACCGGATCAGCCTGACGATCCGTCAGGGCGAGACCGTCTGCCTCGTGGGGGAATCCGGCTCGGGCAAATCCGTCACCTCGCTGGCGATCATGGGCCTCTTGCCCAAGGACGCGCTCTTCGTGACGGGCGGCAAGATCACCCTGTCGGACACCGATCTGCTCACGCAATCCCAGGGCGCGATGCAGGACATCCGCGCCCGCCGCGTGGCGATGATCTTTCAGGAACCGATGACGGCCCTCAACCCCGTGATGCGCGTCGGCGACCAGATCGAGGAAGTGCTGGAAAGCCATACCAGCCTTTCAGCGGATGAGCGCCGCAAGCGCGTCATCGACATCATGGAACAGGTGCATCTGCCCGATGTGGACCGCATCCACCGCAGCTATCCGCACCAGCTGTCCGGTGGGCAGCGCCAGCGGATCATGATCGCCATGGCCCTCGTGCTGGAACCCGAACTGCTGATCGCGGACGAACCCACCACCGCGCTCGACGTGACCACGCAACAGCAGATCCTGTCGCTGATCGCGGAACTGCAGGAAAAGCACGGCACGGCCGTCTTGTTCATCACCCATGACATGGGCGTCGTCGCCGAAATCGCCGATACCGTCTATGTGATGAAATCCGGCGATCTGGTGGAACACGCGCCCATCGAAACCCTGCTGCGCGCGCCCAAGCAGGACTATACGCAAAACCTGCTGCGCGCCGTCCCCAGCCTGATCCCGCGCGCCCCGCGCACGGCCCCCGGCGGCGATCCGGTCCTCAAGGTGGACAATCTCGACATGATCTACGGCGGCGGCGGCTTCTTCGTGAAGCGCGCGGGCACCCATGCGGCCAAGGACGTGACCTTCACGGTCGCGCGTGGCCGCACGCTGGGCATCGTGGGGGAATCCGGCAGCGGAAAATCCACCGTGGCGCGCTGCATCATGCGGCTGATCGCGCCCACCGCAGGCTCCATCCGCCTGCGCGACACCGATATCGCGCATCTCAACCGCGCGCAGCTCAAACCGCACCGCCAGCATCTGCAAGTGGTGTTCCAGGACCCGTTCCGCTCGCTCAACCCGCGCTGGACCGTCGGGCGCAGCCTGATCGAGGGCCCGGTGAACTACGGCACCAGCCCCTCGCAGGCCATGGCCCGCGCGGCCGAGCTGATGGAGATCGTGGGCCTGCCCCGCGACAGCCTCGACCGCTACCCGCACCAGTTCTCGGGCGGGCAACGCCAGCGCATCGCCATCGCCCGCGCGGTGATGATGCAGCCCGACGTTCTTGTCGCGGACGAGGCCGTCTCGGCCCTCGACGTGTCGGTGCAGGCGCAGGTGCTGGACCTGCTCAACGATCTTCAGGAAAGGCTGGGCATCACCATCGTCTTCATCACCCATGACCTGCGCGTCGCCGCGCAGATCTGTGACGACGTGCTGGTGATGCAGCGCGGCGTGGTGGTCGAACAGGGCCCCGCCGCCGCCGTTCTGGCCGATCCGCAGCATGAATACACGAAATCCCTGATCGAGGCCGCCCCCGGCCGCGCCTGGGATTTCGCCAATTTCCGGGAACTGGGCGCCGCCTGATCCCCACCGCCATACAAAGACCGAGGAGAGAGACATGAACATCCTGCCCGTGATCGAGGCCAGCACAGCCGAGTTGACCGAAATCTTCAAAGACCTGCACGCCCATCCCGAAATCGGGCTGGAAGAGCAGCGCACCGCCGCCATCGTGGCCGAGAAGCTGCGCAGCTACGGCGTCGATGAGGTGCACACCGGCATCGGCATCACCGGCGTCGTCGGCATCATCTACGGGCGCGGCGGCAAGGACGCGGGCGGCAAGCGCGTGGGCCTGCGCGCCGACATGGACGCGCTGCCGATCCACGAGCAGACGAACCTGCCCTATTCCTCGACAGAACGCCGGCAAGATGCACGCCTGCGGCCATGACAGCCACACGACCATGCTGCTGGGTGCCGCCAAGCATCTGGCCGCCACGCGCGATTTCGACGGCACCGCGATCATGATCTTCCAACCGGCCGAAGAAGGTCTGGGCGGCGCGCGCGGGATGCTCAAGGACGGTCTGTTCGACCGCTTCCCCTGCGATGAAGTCTACGGGATGCACAACTCGCCCAATGGCAAGCCGGGCACCGTCGGCATCTGCAAGGGTGCCGCCATGGCGGGTGCCGCCTTCTTCGACATCACCGTGACGGGCAAGGGCAGCCACGCCGCCATGCCGCAGCAGTCGCGCGATGCGCTGGTCACCGCCTCGGCGCTGGTGGGCCAGTTGCAGACCATCGTCGCCCGCAACGTGGCCCCTCTGGATACCTGCGTGCTCTCGGTCACCCAGATCCACGCCGGCAGCGCCTATAACGTCATCCCCGAAACCGCGCATATCTGCGGCACGATCCGCTACTTCAAGGACTCGGTCTACGAGATCGCCGAGACGCCGGATGCAGGAAATCTGCGCCGGTTTCGGCGCCGCCTTCGGGGCCGAGATCAAGGTCGATCTGCGCAATGTCTTCGACGTGCTGATGAACGACAATGACCTGTCCGACGCCTATATGGACGCCGCCCGCGACATCGTCGGCGAGGAAATGATCTCCCGCAATGACGAGCCCGCCACCGGGTCCGAGGATTTCGCCGACATGCTCAAGGTCGTGCCCGGTGCCTATTGCCGCGTGGGCCACACGGGCGATGTGCCGCTGCACAACCCCGGCTTCGTGCTGGGCACCGAAGTGCTGCCCGTGGGCGCCTCCATCATGGCCCGCGTCGTCGAACGCCGCCTTCCCTTGTCGGAGGCTGCCGGATGAGCCCGCTCGACCTGCAATTTCGACGCCGACGACATGGTGGAACGGCTCAGGCCATGGATCGAATGCGAAAGCCCGACCTATGACGCCGCCGCCGTCAACCGGATGATGGACCTTGCCGCCTATGACCTGACGGTCGCGGGCGCGGTGGTCGAACGCATCCCCGGCCGCATGGGCTTCGGCGGCTCGGTCCGCGCGCGGTTCCCGCATCCCGATTTCGGCAAGCCCGGCATCCTGATCGCGGGCCACATGGACACGGTCCATCCCATCGGCACGCTGGAAAAGCTGCCCTTCAAGCGCGAGGGTGACATCTGCTACGGCCCCGGCATCATGGACATGAAGGGCGGCAACTTCATCAGCCTCGAGGCGATCAAGGCGCTGGCCATGGCCGGGATGCAGACGCCCCTGCCGGTCACGGTCCTTTTCACCCCGGACGAGGAGGTGGGCACCCCCTCCACCCGCGAGCTGATCGAGGCCGAGGCCGCGCAAGAACAAATATGTCCTTGTCCCCGAACCCGCCAAGCAGGACGGCGGCGCGGTGATCGGCCGCTATGCCATCGCGCGCTTCAACCTGCGCACGGTGGGCCGTCCCAGCCACGCGGGCTGGGCGCTGGCCGACGGCCGCTCCGCCATCGCCGCCATGGCGAAAAAGATCCTCGAGATCGAGGCGATGACCTCCGATGACTGCACCTTCTCGGTCGGTGTGATCCACGCCGGGCAATGGGTGAACTGCGTCTCCTCCAGTTGCGAGGCGCAGGCCCTGACCATGGCCAAGACGCAGGAGGACCTTGATCGCGGCGTCGCCGCCATGATGGCCCTGCAAGGCGAGGAAAACGGCGTCACCTTCGAAGTGACGCGCGGCGTGACCCGCCCCGTGTGGGAACCCAACCAGCCCGGCACCATGGCCATGTTCGACATCGCCAAGGAGATCTGCGCCGAACTGGGGTTCGAACTGACCGGCGCCAGCTCCGGCGGCGGATCGGACGGCAATTTCACCGGCTTCATGGGCATCCCCACGCTCGATTCCATCGGGGTGCGCGGCAAGGGCCTGCATACGCTGGGCGAACATATCGAAGTCTCCAGCCTGCCCGAGCGCGCCAAGCTGACAGCGGCGCTCTTGATGCGGCTGGAATAGCGGCCGCCTGAAAGCCAAAGCCTGCGCGTCCAAACCTGGCGCGCAGCGCTTGCCCCCGATCCTGATTGCGACGTGGCCGCGCTCTTGTTAGACAGCTTGCATGACCGATCAACCCCCCGAAAAGAAAAGCGGCTGGCGCGGGTCCGAGGATCTGTGGCTCAACGCCGCCTATGATCTGCTGATCGAAAAGGGGGTGGATGCGGTCAAGGTTCTGCCGCTGGCCCAGACGCTCGGCCTGTCGCGCACCAGCTTCTACGGCCATTTCGACAGCCGCGAGGCGCTGCTGGCCGCCCTGGTCAACCGCTGGCGCGACAGGAACACCGGCAACCTGATCCGGCAGACGCAGGCCTATGCCGAAACCATCACCGAGGCCGTGTTCAACATCTTCGATTGCTGGCTGCGCCCCGACCTCTTCGACGCGCGGCTCGACCATGCGATCCGCAACTGGGCGCTGGGCGATCCGGACCTGCGCGCCATTCTGGAACGCAATGACGGCGAACGGATCGACGCCATCGCCGCCATGTTCGAACGCTTCGGCTACGCGCCCGAGGATGCCCGCATCCGCGCCTTCACCATCTACTACACCCAGGTCGGCTATGTCGCGATGATGGTGCAGGAAGAAACACAGGTCCGCGTGGACCGGATGCCCAACTATATCGAGGTGTTCACCGGGCGCAGCCCCACCCCGTCCGAGGTGGAACGCTTCCGCGCCCGCCACCGGCAGCCCGCCGGTCCGGCCCGCCGCCGCAGCGCCGCGTCCAGAGCCTGATCACGCCTCCACCGTTCAGGCCTCCACCGTGACCTTGCCGATGGGATGCGAACAACAGGCCAGGATATAGCCCTCGGCCACGTCATCCTCGCTGATGCCGCCGTTATGCACCATATGCACCTCGCCCGACAGCTTGCGGATCTTGCAGGTGCCGCAGATGCCGAACTGACAGCCCGACGGGATGTTCAGCCCCGCCCCCCGCGCGACGTTCAGCACGGTATCGGCCTGCGAACAGCGCGCCGACAGGCCGGCGGTGGCAAAGATCATCTCGGCGCCCACGTCCTCCTGCGGGATCACATCGTCGAACTCGGTCAATTCGGCCACGGTCTCGGCAGGCGCGTGGAAACTCTCCTGATGATAGCGCGTCATGTCGAACCCCAGCGCGTTCAGCATGTCCCGCACCGCCTGCATGAAACTCTCCGGCCCGCAGCAATAGACATCCCGCTCAAGGTAATCCGGCGCCATCAGGCCCAGCATCAACTGGTTGAACCGCCCGCGATAGCCGGTCCAGACCTCATAGGGGTCCTCGTGCCCCACCACGAAATGCAGCTTCAACCCCTGCACACGCCCCGCCATATATTCCAGCTTGCGCCGAAAGATCAGCTCGCTGGGCCGCTGTGCGCATTGGATGAAGGTCATGTCCGGGTCCTCGCCCCGCTCGAACAGGGTCGCGGCCATCGACATCACCGGCGTGACGCCAGAGCCTGCCGAGATGAACAGGTATTTCCCGTCCGGCTGCGGCGGCAGATGGAACAGGCCCGACGGCCCGAATGCCTTGATCCGCATCCCCGGCCGCAGATTCTCCATCATCCAGCGCCCCGCCACGCTGTCGGGCCCCGGCTTGACCGTGACCGAGACATAGGCATTCACCACAGGCGAGGATGAAATCGTATAGGTCCGCAGCACCGGCCCGCCCGGCAGGGGCAGTTCCAGCGTCAGGAACTGCCCCGCACGATAGACGAAGGTCGCCCCCGACGGCGGGCGGAACACGAAGCTCCGCACGCCAGGGGTTTCCGGCACCACGGCCACGCATTCCAGCGCCTCGCTGTCCTGCCAGACGGGTGTATCGGCGCGGGGCATCGGGATCATGGGCCTACTCCGCCGCGATATTGGACGCAGGGCGCGCAGGCCCGGTCAGCCGCTTCTGCAGCGTGTTGGCATACCAGTCGATGAACTGGATCACGCCGCTTTCCTGCTTCACGCGAATAGGGTCCCGGCAGATAGGCGGGCGAGGCGATACCGCGCTGGTTTTCCTCGACAATCCGGCGATCCTCGTCATTGGTGTGCACCCAGACCTCGGTCAGCCGGTTCAGATCGTAATCCACCCCCTCGACCGCGTCCTTGTGCACCAGCCATGTGGTCGTCACCTGCGTTTCGGTCACCGATACAGGGATCACACGGAACAACAGCACCTGATCCGACAGGAAATGGTTCCATGTGTTCGGATAGTGGAAGAACAGGCAGGTCCCCGCATTGTCGAAGGGCACGGAGCCCACGCGCCGCGCCACCGCCGCCTTGCCATCCATCGTATAGCTGACCGCAGCCCCCAGGAACGGAATCCGCACCAGCCGCCACTGCTCGTCCGGGTCCACCACATAGCGCGACGGAAGCCCCGCCGCCTCGCAGCGCTCCACATGCGCCAGACCCGCCGGGGATGAGATGCTGTCATCCGCCCCCACCAGATCGGGATCGTCGTTGAACGTCCGGCACAGCGACGGGTGCGAGCCCGAGCAGTGATAGCATTCGCGGTTGTTCTCCATCACCAGCTTCCAGTTGGCGGCCTCCGTGATCGTGCTCTGATGCGCGACCTTCAACTGGCTCAGGTCATGCGGGGCCGCATAGCGGGACAGTTGCGCGGCCACCGGCGCGAAATCCGGCGCCTCATCGGCCAGACAGACGAAAACCATCCCCCCGGCCTCGGCGCAATGCACGCCCCGCAGCCCGTGATCCTGCGGCTTGAAGTCCGGCCCCATGTCGCGGGCATAAAGCAGCTTGCCGTCCAGCTCATAGGTCCACTGGTGATAGGGGCAGACCAGCTTGGGCGCGGCCCCCTTGTCGGCGGAACAGATCCGGCTGCCCCGGTGACGGCAGGCATTGTGAAAGGACCGGATCGTCCCATCCGCCCCGCGCACGATGATGATCGAATAGGCCCCGATCTGCACCGTCACATAAGACCCGGTCTTGGGCACCTCGACCGCCGCGATGGCAAACAGCCAGTCGCGATACCAGATCTTCTCCATATCCGCCTGAAAGAGATCGGGATCGGTATAGAAGGGGCGGGGCAGGGAATGGGCCGGCTTGCGCTGGTCCAGAAGCGACTGAAGTTCGGAATCGTCAAGCATGACAGTGATCCTATGGGAGGGATGGAGGGTTATGGTTGATTGAGGGAAAGCGTATTCAACCGCGCATGGTCAGATATCCTTGACCAGACGCAGCGCATCATAGATGGCCGCATGGGTATTGCGCGCCGCCACCGCATCGCCGATGCGGTAGAGCACGAACTGATCCGCCGCGGCCTGCCACGGCTGGGCGCGCCCGGCGATCAATGCGTCCTGATCCACGGCGCCCTTGTTGGCGGAGTGCGGCTTGAGAGCGAAGTAAACCTCGTCCAGCGGCAGCGTCCCGTGGTTGACGACGATCTGGTCGAACGCCCGCGTCTCGCGGTGGCTGGAATAGTCCGTGCCGATCACCGCGCTCAGCTGATTGCCGTTCCGCAGCACCGCTTTCAGCCTGTAAGTCACTGTAAAGCGCACATCCTTGTCCTGAAGGCTGCGCATATAGGGCACCAGGTTCATCGCCATCACATCGGGGGCAAAGCTGCGGTCCGGCGTCATCACCTCGACATGGGCGCCACTGCCCGCGATCACTTCGGCGGCCTGCAAGGCCGGATGGTCGCCCGCATCGTCATAGACCAGCACGCGGGCACCGGGTTTCACATCGCCCGCGATGATATCCCAGCTCGACACGACCAGATCGTTGCCTTCTTCCAGCACATCCGTATGCGGCATCCCGCCCGTGGCCACGATCACCACATCGGGGTTTTGCGCCATGATGTCAGCGGCTTCGGCATAGGTGTTGAAGTGGAACATCACATCGCGCGCCGCGCATTGCGCCATGCGCCAGTCGATGATCCCGATCATCTCGCGCCGCCGGGGTGACTGCGCGGCCAGCCGCAACTGCCCGCCCGCATCGGGGGCGGCCTCGAACACCGTGACCTTGTGACCGCGCATGGCGGCCACGCGCGCGGCTTCCAGCCCGGCAGGCCCGGCACCGACGACAACCACGCGCTTCTGCACCGGCGCGGGCGCGATCATGTCGTCCTGCGGCATGGTCAATTCGCGCCCCGTGGCGGCGTTATGGGTGCAAAGCGCATCCCCCGCCTGATAGATCCGGTCCAGACAATAGTTCGCCCCCACGCAGGGCCGGATATCCTCCTCGCGCCCTTCGATGATCTTGGTCACGATCAGCGGATCGGCCATATGGGCGCGGGTCATCCCCACCATGTCCAGTTGACCCGAGGCCACGGCATGGCGCGCCGTCGCCACATCCGGGATGCGCGCGGCGTGGAACGTGGGCAGGCCCACCTCGGCGCGGATACGCCCGGCGAAATCCAGATGCGGGGCCGACCGCATCCCCTGCACCGGGATCACATCGGTCAGCGCCGCATCGGTATGGATCTGGCCCTTGATAACATTCAGGAAATCCACGCCCTCGGCCTTGAACATATGGCCGATGGCGATGCCCTCCTCGGGCGTGATCCCGCCCTCCGCCGCCTCATCCGCCGCATAGCGCATCCCCAGCAGGAAACGGTTGCCCACCCGCTTGCGACAGGCGCGGTAGACCTCCAGCGCGAACCGCGCGCGGTTCTCCAGCCCGCCGCCCCAGGGCGCATCCAGCGCATTGGTCAGGGGCGACATGAACTGGTCCATCAGGTGGCCGTAGCATTCGAACTCCACCCCATCCAGACCCGCCGCCTGCATCCGTTCCGCCGCATCGGCATAGTCCTCGATGATGCGGGCGATCTCGTAATCCTCGATCACCTTGGGAAAGGCACGATGCGCAGGCTCGCGGTAGGGGCCGGGCGCCACGACGGGCAGCCAGTCGCCCTTGGCCCAATGGGTGCGCCGCCCCAGATGGGTCAACTGGATCATCACCGCGCAGCCATGGGCGTGGCAGGCATCCGCGATGTTGCGCATCCACGGCACCACCTCGTCCTTGTAGGCCAGCACGTTGTTGAACACGGGCGGCGAATTGCGCGACACCGCCGCCGATCCCGCCGTCATGGTCAGCGCCACACCCGCGCGGGCCCGCGCCTCGTGATAGGCGCGATAGCGGTCCTTGGGCATCCCGTCCTCGGGATAGGCCGGTTCGTGACTGGTGGTCATGATCCGGTTCTTCAGGGTCAGATGGCCCAGCTGATAGGGTTGCAGCAAAGGGTCCTTGGTGGCGGTCTGGGTCATCGGCGGCTCCGGCAGGGACAGGGGATCGCACCACGCGACACGCGCGGCGCTGGCCCGATCCTGACCCAGGACGGCCGTCCCGTCAGCGTCAAAACCGACAGTAGTGTCGGATTTTTCGACGTAAGTGTTTCTGTGCTTGCCCGCATGGCATATCCCCGGTCCAACGGGGTCAAGAATACCCCGCGTCCGTCACGGATCAGCCGCCGAAAACGACGCTCCGCTTCGGTCCTGCGAAGCGCCCGCGCGGGGGGCCGCTGTTCAGGCTTTCACGATCTCGGGAATCCGTCCCGCCGGCGGGGTGTTGCGGCTGCGCTGGCTGGTGACGCGGCCATCAATGATGGTCATGCCCACGCCCGGCAGGTTGCCCAGTTGCACCGATTCCAGGATCGTCTTGCCCGGCGCATGCTGCGCCTGATCCATCAGCACGAAATCGGCGCAAAGCCCGGCCTCGATCATGCCCGGTGTCCAGCTCCCGCTGCCGCGTCGTGTTGCCGGTGCCAAAGCAGAAGGCCACCTCGGCAGGCACATTCCCAAGGCTCGACAGCATCGCGATCATCCGCAGGATGCCCAGAGGCTGCACCCCCGATCCCGCAGGCCCGTCGGTGCCCAGGATCACCTGATCCAGCTTGCCCAGCTCCCGCGTGGTGTTCAGCGTCAGCAGGGCGGCGCGTTCGTTGCCGTTATGCACGATCTCCAGCCCCGCCTTGCAGCCCTCGCACAGGCAGATGATCTGATCGTCGGGCAGGGCGGAATGCCCGCCATTGATATGGCCCACCACATCGGTGCCGGTCTCCAGCACCATATCCGCATCAATCAGCCCCGATCCGGGGATCGACGGCCCGCCGGTGTGGATCGTGCTCTGGATGCCGTATTTGCGCGCCCAGTCCACCATCTGCCGCGCGGTCTTGCCGTCCTTGACGGTGCCCAGACCGACCTCGCCCAGCAGCCTGACGCCCGCTTTCGCCAGATCGGCGAAATCCTCCTCGACCATGCCATGCTCGATCACGGGGGCACCTGCGTGCACCTTGACGCCCGAGGGGCGGAAATTCTCGTACCAGCGCTGCGAGGCGATCGCCATCGCCTTCAGCCCCACGATATCCTTGGGCCGCCCCGGCATATGCACTTCGCCTGCCGAAATCAGCGTGGTCACACCGCCATGCAGCGTCGAATCGATCCAGTGCAACTGCTGCTGGCGCGGCGTGTAATCGCCCACCACCGGATGCACATGGCTGTCGATCAGACCGGGGGCCAGCGTGCAGCCATTGCGCGTCGATCAGCGTATCGGCACCCTCGGTGTCCATGTCCTTCTCGCGGCCCCATGCGGTGATCTTGCCACCCACCGCGATCAGGCAATCGGCGTCATAGATCGGGTCCTCGATCTTGCCCGACAGCATCAGGCCGATGTTGCGGATGACCAGCTTGTGATGGGGATCAAACGTCTGTTGCGCGGCGTCGGCCATGGGATCACTCCTTGCGATTTGTTAGAACGCTAACAGAAACTTTGCACGGATCAAGAGGGCAGTCACCACCGCGCCGCATCAAAACCGTTGACAGGTATTTTGTTTGCATACTAACAATTATGAACCGTGATTCAGCCCAAGGAAAGCGCATGTCCCTGACCGAAGTCCCGCAAAGCCAGACATTCCCCATCCCCGAAGGCATGTTCGCCGAAACCGTCACCGACGTGCAGCATTACACCGACCGGCTGTTCCGCTTCCGCATCACGCGGCCCGCATCCTTCCGCTTCCGCTCGGGCGAATTCGTGATGATCGGCCTGCCCAATGCCGCCAAACCCGTGATGCGCGCCTATTCCATCGCCTCGCCCGCCTGGGACGAGGAGATCGAGTTCTACTCGATCAAGGTCCCCGGCGGCCCGCTGACCGAACATCTGCAAAAGATCGAAGTCGGCGACACGGTGCTGATGAAGAAGAAACCCACCGGCACGCTGGTGCTCGATGCGCTCCTGCCCGGCAAACGCGTCTACATGTTCGCCACCGGCACCGGCATCGCCCCCTTCGCCAGTCTGATCCGCGACCCCGAAACCTACGAGAAATTCGAACAGGTCATCCTCTGCCATACCTGCCGCGATGTGGCAGAGCTGACCTATGGGCATGATCTGGTCCGCGACCTGCGCGCCGACCCTCTGGTGGGCGAGATGGCGCAGCGGCCTCATCCACTACGCCACCACCACGCGCGAAGCGTCGGACCGCATGGGGCGGCAGACCGACCTCATGGCCTCGGGGCGGATGTTCACCGATCTGGGCCTGCCGCCGCTGGACCCCGCCACGGATCGCGGCATGATCTGCGGCTCGATGGAGATGCTGCGCGACACCAAGACAGCCCTCGAAGGCTTCGGACTGGTCGAGGGCGCGAACAACAACCCGGCAACATTCGTGGTCGAACGCGCTTTCGTGGGCTGATCCGCACATTTGATTTGACAGGCGGGTGCCTGCGGATTTCTTATTCGTGTGCAAACAATATCGAAACCGCCGCCAGAGGCGGTTCACAACGGGGAAGCTGCGATGGGATATCTTGTTGCCGCATCATTGTCCGAGGCGCTCGAGGCGCTGGACAAGGCAAACGCCGCCGTGGTCGCGGGCGGAACCGACTGGTTCCCCGCGCAGGGCACACGCCCCCTGACGGGCGATCTGGTCGATATCACCCGCGTGCCGGGCCTGCGCGGTATCACGCATGACGCTGCGGGCTGGCGCATCGGCGGGGCAACCACATGGACCGACGTGATCCGCGCCGATCTGCCGCCCGCCTTCGACGGGCTCAAATCAGCCGCGCGCGAGGTGGGCTCGATCCAGATCCAGAACGCGGGCACCATCGCGGGCAACCTGTGCAACGCCTCGCCCGCCGCCGATGGCGTGCCGCCGCTGCTGACGCTGGGGGCGGTGGTGGAACTGGCCTCGGTCAACGGCACCCGCCGGATGCCGCTCGACGCCTTCCTCAGGGGGCCGCGCCAGACCGCCCGCATGCCCGGCGAGGTGCTGACCGCCCTGATGATCCCCGATCAGCCCGCACGGCGCGCAGGGGGCCTTCCTCAAGCTCGGCGCGCGGCACTATCTGGTGATCTCCATCGCCATGGTCGCCGCCGTTGTCACCGTGGAACAGGGCCGGATCACGCAGGCGGCGCTGGCCGTCGGCTCCTGCTCGGCCACGGCGCAGCGCCTGCCCGCGCTGGAAGCCGCCCTCACAGGGCGCACCGCACAAGAGGTCCGCGCCGCAGGCGCGGCGCTCATCACGCCCGCCCATCTGGCGCCGCTTGCGCCCATCGCCGATGTGCGCGGCAGCGCGGAATACCGGATGGAGGCCGCCGCCACCCTCTGCGCCCGCACGCTCGAGATGGCACTGACCCAAGGGGACCGGACCAATGGATAAGCACAGCGCACAGCACATCACCGCCTTTCACCTGAACGGCCGCGTGGTCGAGGTGGCGGGCAACCCCGGCGAACGCCTGTCCCACGCCCTGCGCGAAAGGCTGGGGGCAAGGGACGTCAAGATCGGCTGCAACGCGGGCGATTGCGGGGCCTGCACCGTGCTGGTCGATGGTGCGCCGGTCTGCGCCTGCCTGATGCCGGTGCAGCAGGCCGCAGGCGCCACGGTCGAAACGCTGGCCGGTCTGGTCAAGGCCGACCCCCATGCCGCAAGGCTGGTGGACAGCTTTCAGGCGCATCAGGCCGCGCAATGCGGCATCTGCACGCCGGGCATGATGGTCTCGGCCGTGGCGCTGCTGCGCGACACGCCCGCGCCCGATGACCGCACAGGTGCAGGATGCGCTGGGCGGCGTGCTGTGCCGCTGCACCGGCTATCGCAAGATCATCGACGCGGTCGTGGGCGCAGGTTCGGCGCTGCCCGCCGAAGGCTCCGGCGATGTCGGCACCACGATCCGCCGCCTCGACGGCCTGCCCAAGGTCACGGGCACCGAGACATTCGGCGATGACGTGGCCCCGGCCGGCGCGCTGGTCCTGCGCGTCATCCGCTCGCCCCATGCCGCACGCCGGTTTCAGCTTCGGCGATCTTGACGCGTGGCGCGCCGCCCATCCGGGCATCGAGGCGGTGCTGACCGCCGCCGATGTGCCCGGCCTCAACGCCTTCGGCGTGATCCCCGGCTTCGTCGACCAGCCGGTCTTCGCCGAGACCACGCCCGCTTCCGGGGCGAGGCCGTGGCCGCCGTCGTCGGTGACGCCGCCAGCCATGGCGCAGCTTCGATCTCGATGCCTTTCCCGGTCACATGGGACCTGCGCGCAGGCCGTGATGGACTGCGACACGGCCCTCGCCCCCGGCGCCCCGCAGCTGCACCCGGACCGCGCGGGCAACATCATGTGCGGCGGTCATGTCTCCTGCGGCGATCCCGACGCCGCCCTGACCCGCGCCGACGTGACCGTCGAAGGCCGCTTCACCACCGGCTTCGTCGAACATGCCTATATCGAACCCGAGGCCGGTTTCGCCGAAATGGACGGCGACCGCGTCGAGGTCCATGCCTGCACACAGGCCCCGGTGATGGACCAGGACGCGCTGCATGCAGATCCTGGCCCTGCCCGCGCGAGCGGGTCCGCATCGTGCCCACCGCCGTGGGCGGCGGCTTCGGCTCGAAACTCGATGTCTCGGTCCAGCCCTTTCTGGCGCTCGCCGCGATGAAGACAGGCCGGCCGGTGCGCATCACCTATGAGCGCGACGGAATCCATGCAATCCACCACCAAACGCCACCCGGCCGCAGATCACCATGCAGATCGGCGCCACCGCCGATGGCCGCCTGTCGGGCATGACCTTTGACGGCGATTTCAACACCGGGGCCTATGCCTCATGGGGCCCGACCGTGGCCAACCGCGTGCCGGTCCATGCCTCCGGCCCCTACCGCGTGCCCGATTACCGCGCCAGATCCCGCGCGGTGATCCACACCCATTGCCTGCCCGCCGGGGCCTTCCGCGGCTTCGGCGTGCCGCAATCGGCCATCGCGCAGGAAAGCCTGTTCGACGAACTGGCCGACAAGCTGGGCATGGACGCGCTGGAGTTCCGCATGCTCAACGCGCTGGACAACGGCGTGCCCACCGTCTGCGGGCAGGTCTTCGACAGGGCGTCGGCATCAAGGCCTGTCTCGAGGCGCTGCGCCCCGCCTGGGCCGCCGCCAAGGCCGACTGCGCCACCTTCAACGCCACGCACACCGCCCGCAAACGCGGGGTCGGCGTCGCGGCGGGCTGGTATGGCTGCGGCAATACCTCGTTGCCCAACCCCTCGACCATCCACGCCGGGCTCCGCGCCGACGGCACGGTCGTGCTGCATCAGGGCGCGATGGACATCGGGCAGGGCGCCAACACGGTCATCGCGCAGATCTTCGCCCGCGCCCTCGGCGTGCCGGTCCAGCGCCTGATCCTGCGTCGGCCCCGACACCGACATCACCCCCGACGCGGGCAAGACCTCGGCCAGCCGCCAGACCTTCGTGTCGGGCAATGCCGCACGGCTGGCGGGCGAGGCGCTGCGCAGCGCGATCCTGTCGCATGTCAACGCCGCCGCCGAGGCGACCATCACCCTCGACGCAGGCCAGGTCGACCGTCACCGACGGCGCGCAGAGCTTCGCCCATCGACCTCGCCCGCCTGACCGCCGAACGCCGCAGGCTATGTGCTCGAAGTGGCCGGAAACCTACGATCCGCCGACCAAACCGCTGGATGCGAACGGGCAGGGCGCACCCTACGCCCAGTTCGGCTATGCCGCGCATCTGGCGGTGGTCGAGGTGGATATCGCCCTGGGCACGCGTCCGCCCGCTGCATTTCACCGCCGCCCATGACGTCGGCCAGGCGATCAACCCGCTGCTGGTCGAGGGGCAGGTGCAGGGCGGCATCGCCCAGGGCATGGGCATGGCGCTGATGGAGGAATACATCCCCGGCCGCACCGAGAACCTGCACGACTACCTGATCCCCACCATCGGCGACATGCCCCCGATCGACACCCTCATCATCGAGGTGCCCGATGCCCACGGACCCTACGGCGCCAAGGGGCTGGGCGAACATGTGCTGATCCCCACCGCCCCGGCGATCCTCAACGCGATCCAACACGCCACCGGCGCGCGGATCACCCGCGTGCCCGCCACGCCCGCGCGCGTCCGTGCCGCGCTCAAGGAGGCTGGACATGCCTGACGACAACGCGCCCAACGCCCTCAGCGAAAAGATCCGCTGCGATGCCTGCCCGGTCATGTGCTACATCGCCGACGGCAACGCCGGCGCCTGCGACCGCTATGCCAACCACGGCGGCGAACTGGTGCGCCTCGATCCGCTGACCGTCATCGCAGGCGCGGCGCGCAGGCCGTGGCCGTTCCTCGATCAGGGCGAGAATGCGCAGGACTGGGACGGCGACGTCGTTCAGGGCAACCGCACCTTCGTCACCGCCGTCGGCGCCGGCACCACCTATCCCGACTACAAGCCCGCGCCCTTCATCGTCAGCCAGCAGGTCGACGGCGTCGACATGGTCACCGTCGTGACCGAAGGCATCTTCAGCTATTGCGGCGTCAAGGTGAAGATCGACACCGACCGCCATATCGGCCACGAGCGCGCGATCGTGCGCGTGGAGGGCGAGGCGATCGGCCATGTCATGACCGCCGAATACGGCTCGCAAGATGCTGTCGCTGGGCGGCGTCGATCACCTCACCGGCGGCTCCAAGAAAGAAGGCCGCGTGACCTGCGACGCGCTGCATGCGCCTGTGCAACCGCGAAGCGGTGGAGATGCAGATCGACGAGCGGCGTCACCATCGTCGTGCAGGCGGGCCATGCCCCGATCATCAACGGCACGCCGGAAAAGCTGATGCGCGTCGGCTGCGGCTCGGCCACCATCGGCATGTTCGCCAAGCAATGGCAGGACCATGTCGATGAGGTGGTCGTGGTCGATGACCACATCACCGGCGTGCTGACGGAACATCAGGCCGGCAAGGTGCTGGACATGCGCCGCTCCGGCATCAAGGTGAAGGGGCGCCGCTCGACACCGGGGCGCTATTTTCAGGTGGCCGAACCCGGCACCGGCTGGGGCGGCACCAATGTCGACGATCCGCTGACCATCCTCGAAACCTGCCGATCCGAAGCTGGCCTGGCCGGGCCTGCGCCTGCTGATGGTCTCCACCACCGGCGAGCAATGGGCCTATTACGTGCTGGACGACAACCTTGTCCCGCAACCGGCCGCAGATCACGCCGCCGCTGCTGGCCATCGGCCGAGCGGATCGCGGAGAACTGCGAACCCTCGCTCTGCTCGGTGCTGTTCATGGGCGGCGCGGGCGGCTCGCTTGCGCGCCGGCGTCACCGAAAATCCGGTGCGCCTGACCCGCTCGGTCAAGGATGCGCTGACCTATGTCTCCTGCGGCGGGGCCGAGGCCTATGTCTGGCCCGGCGGCGGCATCACCGTCATGGCCGATGTGCATGGACATGCCCACCAATTCCTTCGGCTACGTGCCGACGCCCGCGCTGGTGGCCCCCATCGAATTCACCCTGCGGCTGGCCGATTACGCGGCCCTTGGCGGCCATGTGGATCACGTCAAGCCGGTCGAGGATGTGCTGACCCCCGCCATCCGCAAGGTGCTGCCCAATATCAGCCAGCCCGACCCGCATGATCCGCAGAACTACCGCTGGCGACCTGATCGCAAGGGGCGGCGCTGATGGGGCCACAAGCCGCCCTTCTGCCGGATGGCCGCCTGCATCTGCACCACGGCCCCATTGATCTGGTGATCATGGCCGAGGCGCAGAGCGAGGCGGCGACCCGCACCGCCTTCCGCGCCGCCCGCGACCGTTTCGCCACCGTGCTCGATGAACTCGTGCCGGAACTGCCGCTGTTGCGCGCGCCGCTTGGCGCGCTGCCTGCAGGGTCAGATCGCGCAGCGGATGCACCGCGCCTGCGGGACCGTGGCGCAGGGCGCTTTCGTCACCCCCATGGCCGCCGTCGCAGGCTCCGTCGCGGATGAGGTGCTCGCCGCCATGCTGGCCGCAACCCCGCTCACCCGCGCCTATGTCAACAACGGCGGCGATATCGCCCTGCATCTGGCACCCGGCGCGGACTACCGCGCCGCCATCGCGGGGCTGGACGGGCAACTGCGGGCCGGATCACGATCGCGCGCAGGCGATGGCATCGGCGGCATCGCCACCATCGGGGCAGGGCGGGCGCAGCCTCAGCCTCGGCATCGCCTACTCGGTCACCGTGCTGGCGCGCAATGCCGCCACCGCCGATGCCGCCGCCACGCTGATCGCCAACGCGGTCGATCTGCCCGGACCATCCCGCCATCACGCGCCAACCCGCCTGCGATGTCTGGCCCGACAGCGATCTGGGCGCGCGGCCTGTGGTCACCCATGTCGCGCCCGCTGCCGCCGCCGAGATCGCCCGCGCCCTGTCGCAGGGGGCCGCCCGCGCACAGGCGATGATCGCCACCGGCGCCATTGCCGCCGCCGCACTGGTCCTGCAAGGTCAGGGCGTCACGGTCGGACAATTCGAAGACGGGGCCACGGACCCCCAAGGAAAGGAGCCTGCCAGCATGCCTGAGGTCGAGATACGCAAATTCGCCAGCGTGGTCGAGGAAATCTTCCACGAAGGCGGCCCCCGCGCCACCACGCCGCTGCGCCGCGCCGCCGTGCTCGCGGTGATCCGCAACCCTTTCGCCGGGCGCTATGTCGAGGATATCCAGCCCTTCATGGAAGACCTCAAGCCGCTGGGCCTGATGATGGCGAACCGGCTGGTCGGACTCGCTGGGCGGTGATCCCTCGGTCGATCGAAGGCTATGGCAAGGGCGCCATCGTCGGGCGCTGCGGGCGAGCTGGAACACGGCGCGCTCTGGCACGCACCGGGCGGCTATGCCATGCGCGAGGTGCTGGGCGACGCCATGGCCATCGTGCCCTCGACCAAGAAGGTCGGCGGGCCGGGCACCCGGCTGGATGTGCCGATCACCCATATCAACGCATCCTATGTGCGCAGCCATTTCGACGCCATGGAAGTGGGCCTGAACGACGCGCCGCGCGCCGATGAAATGGCCCTGATGCTGGTCATGACCACCGGCCCGCGCGTCCACAACCGCGCAGGCGGTCTGGCCGCCGACAAGATCACCGGAAAGGACGGGCTGAGATGAGCGCCGAGATCCGCAAACTCGCCGTCTGGGTCGAGGAAACCCATACCGAGATGGGCAAGACCATCACCCCCGCCACCCGCAAGGCCGTGGCCGTGGCGGTGATCGCCAACCCCTTCGCCGGCCGCTACGCCGAAGACCTGTCCGACCTGATCGAGATCGGCGCGGAACTCGGCGGCCTTCTGGGCGCGCGCTGCGTCGCCGCGCTGGGCATCGAACCGGGTCAGGCGCAAAGCTACGGCAAGGCCGCCATGGTCGGCGAGGGCGGCGAGCTGGAACATGCCGCCGCCATCCTGCACCCCAAACTGGGCGCCCCCCTGCGCGCGGCCGTGGAAAAAGGCGCGGCCCTCGTGCCCTCGTCCAAGAAGATGGGCGGGCCGGGGCAGGTGCTGGACGTGCCGCTGGGCCACAAGGACGCAGCCTATGTGCGCAGCCATTTCGACGGCATCGAAGTGCGCCTGAACGATGCGCCGCGCGCCGGCGAGATCATGGTGGCCGTCGCCGTCACCGATATCGGCCGCCCCCTGCCGCGCGTCGGCGGGCTGACCCATGCCGAGGCCGAAGGCAAGGACGGGCTGCGCTGATCCCGGCGGCAACCGTCGGATTTCGAGTATTTATGGCAAGATGAACGGGGGCGCGGGCAACACTTGCGCCCCTTACAATTTGTCCAGCAGCTCCAGCAGCCGCTCCAATTCGCGCCGGGACAGGTTCTGCGCGGTGGCCGCCGAAATCTCGGCGGCGCTCTGCACGGCGCGGTCCGCAAAGGCGCGCCCCTCGGGCGTCAGCGAAATCTCGAGCCGCCGCATGTCGCTGGTGCTCTTGGTGCGCCGCACGAATCCCTTGGCGCGCAGCCGGTCCACCACGCCCTTGGTGGTGGCCGCGTCCATCCCCACCAGCCGGCCCAGCTGGTTCTGCGAGATCGTGTCCTCTTCCAGCAGCTTGGCCAGCACGGCGAATTGCGTGGGCGTCACATCGGGCATCATCCGGGCAAACACCTCAAGGTGCTTCTGGTTGGCCAGACGCAGCTTGAAGCCGATCTGGTCCTCCAACCGATAGGCCAGGCTGTCGCTGTTCTCGAAGGTCATCCGTTCGCTTTCCTGCGGTGCCGCCGGGGATGGCCCCCGCTCTGCCCATGATCCGGCCACCAGTCTTTCACGAAAGGCGGCCCCGGTCCATTTCCTGTTTGCACGCCAACATCCATGTGACGGCAGACGCGTCTTGACGCCGAAGCCGGCAAGGGTCAAGGGCCGCGCCTGTCTCACCCGATCCTCACCCCGGACGGAAACGGATCTTGTCCTCTCCCTTGTCCCCCCGCCCTTGCCTCTCGGGATGGCTCCTCCTACTGCTGGGCGAACGGAGCTTCACATCATTCATCGGATCGGGCGCAGCACAGATGCCAACAGGCTCCCCCTCACACCTCACCGGCTACGCGGCCGCATGGACCATCGTTCTGGTCTGGTCCTTCTGGCTGATCGTCAGCCGGGTCGCCAATGACAGCGGGCTGACGGTCTATGACCTGGCCGCGATGCGCTATGGTCTGGCGTCGCTGGTGGCGCTGCCGCTCTGCCTTTACTACAAGCCCTGGCGCGGGCTGCGGCTGTCGCAGATCGCCGTGCTCTCGTTCATCCTGGGACCTGTCTATATTCTCATCGTCTTTTCGGGCTTTCTCTATGCCCCCGCCGCCCATGGGGGCATCTTCATGAACGGGGTGCTGCCCCTGATCAGCATCCTTTTCGGGATTGTCCTCTTCCGCAAACGGCCCGGCGCGCTGCAGGTTCTGGGCGCGGCGCTGATCCTTGTGTCCTCGGTCGTGCTGGCCTGGGATACCAGCGTCTCCAACATCCAGAGCGCATGGATCGGCGATCTGATGTTCGTGGTCGGCGCGATCTTCTTCTCCTCCTACCTCATCCTGTCCGAGCGGTGGCAACTGCGCCCGATGCAGATCATCTTCTGCGGCACCATCGTCAATGCCGCGCTCTATCTGCCGGTCTGGGCGCTCTGGCTGCCCTCCGGCCTTGCCGACGCGCCCCTCGGCCCTCTGCTCTTGCAGGCGGTCTATCAGGGCTTTGTGCCCAACCTGATCGGTCTGCTCTTCGTGGCCCATGCCTCGCGCACCATCGGGAATGGAAACACCTCCTCCATCCTTGCGGCGGTGCCGGGCGGGGGCGCCCTTCTGGGGCTGCTGATCCTGGGCGAGGGCCTGAGCCTGATCAGCGTCCTTGCGCTGGTCATCCTGACGATCGGCCTGTTGATGAGCGTGCAGCGCCGCCCCCCGCAGCTTGTCTGAACCACGGCCCCCGGCCAGCCTGCCTTGCCCGCCAAGCTGATGATCCATCCGTGGTCTTGCCGCTGCGCTGCGGGCAGGGCGCGCCTCACGGCTTCGTCATCGCGGGCGGCGTAACAGTCTTCCCCCTGACGCGTAATGGCCCCTGACATCCGCACGCCGGGGGGAAAGCCATGTCACGAGGTGGCAGCGCAGACGTCCCCATGTGGAGCTGCGGATATGCGGCGGCGGATGCCAGCCTGACGCCCGCCCGCCGGAAGACCGCCTTTTCTGATCTGACTGACGAACTGACTGACACTGACGGACGGAGACCCCCCGGATGACATCCCGATCACAAGGCAGACTTTCCCTCTGGGGCCTCGCGGCACTGATCGCGGTGGCGCTGTGCTGGTCCGCCACCGCGCGCGCCCAGACCGCAAGCACCCAGACGGCAAGCACACTGCCCGATCATGTGATCCGGGAGTTCGGCCAGCCGCCTGACGTCCCGACGGGTCCCTTGTCAGACGAGTTGACAGCAGCGATGCAGGCAGCCTTCATCGACAGTTTCACCCGGTCGTCCTGGTCGGACGAACAGTCGCGCGCTCTGGTCCAGATCGTGGACTCGGGCGATCCGCGTCTGGCGTGGCTCATCAGTGACATGATGCGCTTTATCTCCAGCGGGCGCCTGAATGCGACCCTTGCAGGGGCCGCCGCCGATCTGCTCGGGATCGCGCCACCTGCCCGGAACGGGTGGGACGTCATCACCAACCACCTGATCGCATGGGACATCGCGGCCCCGCCTGACTATCTGCGCTTCAAGCGCGCCATCTTCACCACCGCCGTTCCCGGCTGGGACAGGATCTTCGTTGAGGGCGATATCGACTGGCGTCTCGTCTCATGGGGCGGCGTGCTGATCGACGACCGCGCGTTCGGCCGGACAGACGAGCCTTGCAACTGCATTCCGGCGGCAGACAATCCCAAAGTCAGCACGGCCGACGCCGCCACATGGCTTGACGATGATGACATCGTGTTCGGCATCGAGGTGAACGGCGAGACCCGCGCCTATCCCCGCCGCATCATGGAAGTGCGCGAGATGGTCAACGACACCCTCGGCGGGCGCGATCTCGGCATCCCGTACTGCACCCTCTGCGGCGCGGCGCAGGCCTATTTCACCGACCGTCTGCCCGCCGGGATCAGCCGCCCGGTCCTGCGCACCTCCGGGCTGTTGAGCCGGTCGAACAAGGTCATGTACGACCTGCGGACCTATTCGGTCTTCGACACCTTTCTGGGCAAGGCCGTGACCGGGCCTCTGGCGCAGCGAGGTCTGCAACTGGAGCAGGCCACCGTGATCACCACCGACTGGGGCACCTGGCGGCGCACCCATCCGGATACGACCGTTCTGGTCGAAGAACTGGCGCTTGGGCGGGATTTCGATTTCCGCAACGGACGCGACGCGGATGGCCCGATCTTTCCGGTGGGCGATGTCGACCCACGGCTTCCGGTCCATGAGGATATCATCGGCGCCATCACGGCCTCGGGACGGCCGGTCGCGTTCCAGCGCAGCGCAGCCATGATCGCCCTGCAGACGGGGTGAGGCGATCACGTTCGAGAACATCCGCCTCGTTCTGTCGGCAGGCGGCATACGCGCGGTCGGTGCGGATGGGTCTGACGTGGGCAGCCATCAGGCCTTCTGGTTCGCGTGGTCGCAATTCCATCCTGACACCGCACTCTGGGCAGGTTGAAACCCTTGCCCGCTTTGCCCGCGCCGCGCTGCGGAAGGGCTGCACATTTCGGCCAAAGGGTTAAAATTGTCTGAACAGGGCCGGGCAAGTGTTTGAAAACATTGGCCTCGGAAATTGTCCCATCATGGGACATCCCGGATCAGCCCCGCATCAATACCGGCTGCGGGTTGGCGCGCAGGTTGGATTGCTTGTAGCTGGCCATCAGGTCGTTGAACTTGCCGCCCTGCACCGCCACATGGTCGCGCAGGACCGCCTCGGCGGTGGCGCTGTCGGCCTCCTCCAGCGCGGTCAGGATCTGGCGATGCTCGGCCAGCGACTGAAGCATCCGCCCCCGCACCCGCAACTGCATCCGCCGGAAGGGTTGCAGCCGCTTGTGCAGCCGCTGCGATTCCTGGGCCAGAAAGTCGTTGCCGGATGCGGCATAGATCAACTGATGGAAATGCTCGTTCTCGCGGTAATAGCCATCGCTGTCACCCGCCTCGACCGCCGCCTCGCAGGCGATGACGGTGGCGCGGACCTGGGCCAGCACCTCCGGCGTGACGCGGCGCGCGGCCAGGCGGCCGCAGACGGCCTCCAGCTCGGCCATGACCTCGAACATCTCGACCATCTCGTGAAAGGCAGGGTGCCGCACAAAGGCCCCGCGCCGCGGCAGCAGTTCGACCAGACCCGAGGCCGCCAGCATCTGAAACGCCTCGCGCAGCGGCGTGCGGCTGACGTGGAAGCGTTCGGCCAGCCGGTTCTCGTCCAGCCGCTCGCCATCGGCGAATTCGCCGGTGACGATCATCTGCTCGAGTGCTTCACGCACATTATCCGCCATACGGGTATTCATGTGCACCACAGTATCCCGCGGCCTGATATTGGGCAATCGAATTCTTGTATACAAAATGTTTGACATTGGATGCAGCGCCGCGCAGGATCGCTCCGATTGCGGGAGGGAGCCCGCAGCGCATCCATCTGGGAGGATACCATGACCATCAGAACTTTTGCCGCTGCTGCGGCGCTTGCCGTTTTCGGAATGGGCCTGACTGCGGCCAATGCCACGGAACTGCGCCTGTCGCACCAGTGGTCGACCGGCGATGTGCGCCACAAGGTCGCCGAGATGATCGCCACCGATGTCGCTGCGGCTGGCGTCGATCTGGACATCAAGATCTTTCCGTCCGAGTCGCTGCTGAAGGCGCGCGAGCAATACAACCCGCTGTCGCGCGGCCAGGTGGACATGATCGTCTATCCGCTGTCCTATTCCGGCGGTCAGCGCGGTGAATACAACCTGACCCTGATGCCGGGTCTGGTGAAGAACCACGACCATGCGGCGCGGCTGAACGAGAGCCCCTTCATGGCGGAAATCGAGAAGATCCTGGCCGAGGATGACATCATGGTTCTGGTCCATGGTTATCTGGCCGGCGGCTTCGCCAGCGTGGGCGATTGCATCACCCGCCCCGAGCATGTGAACGGTCTGAGCACGCGCGCGGCCGGAAAATCCTTCGAGGAAATGCTGGCCGCAGCCGGGGCCTCGATCTCGTCCATGGCCTCGTCCGAGGTCTATAACGCGATGCAGACCGGCGTGTTGCAGGCCGTGAACACCTCGTCCTCGTCCTTCGCCTCGTTCCGCCTGCAGGAGCAGGTGAAGTGCTACACCCCCGCAGGCGATGTGGCGCTGTGGTTCATGTATCAGCCCGTGCTGATGAACAAATCGACCTTCGACGGGCTGAGCGATGCGCAGAAGGCCGCGCTGACGGCGGCCGCCGAGAAAGCTGAAGCCTGGTATCTGGCCGAGGCCAAAGCCGAGGACGCGGCATCCGTCGAAGTCTTCAAGGCCGCCGGTGTCGAGATCGCCGAGATGACCCAGGACGATTTCAACGCATGGCTCGAGCTGGCCAAGACCAGTTCCTACAAGTCCTTCGTGGACAGCGTGCCGAACGGTCAGGCCCTGCTGGACATGGCCCTGTCGGTCGAGTGATCCAAAGCCTTTGAGACCATGACGGGCCGGGCGGTCCCTGGATTGCCCGGCCCCACCAAGAAAAACCCCAAGCACCGGAGCCTGTCCCATGGCAACCCTGCCCTCCACCCGTGCCGCCAGCACCGGTGGCTATCTTGTCCTGCGCCTGATCAAGGGCCTGTCCACCGTCTGCGGCTGGATCTCGGCGGTGATGATCCTCGCCTCGGTCCTGATCACCTGTCAGATGATTTTCGTCCGCTTCGTGATGGAGCAGTCCACGATCTGGCAGACCGAGGCGGTGATCTATCTGATGATCGGTGCCACGCTGCTGGGCCTGCCCTATGTGCAGAGCCTGCGTGGTCATGTGAATGTCGATCTGATCCCCATCCTCGTGAAAGGGCGCGCGCGCAAGGTCCTGGCAGGGATCGTGCTGATCATGAGCATGGCCGTGATCGGTGTGATGCTGTTCTATGCCTATGAGAACTGGCTGTTCGCCTGGGAGCGGGGCTGGCGGTCCGAAACCGTCTGGGCGCCGAAACTGTGGATACCCTATCTGGCGCTGCCATTGGGATTTGGTCTGTATTTCCTGCAGCTTGGTGCCGATCTGGTGGCGCTGATCCTTGGCGTTGATCGTCCCTTTGGTCTGGAGGACAACTGATGGATCCGCTCTCATTGGGCCTTCTGGTCGCCCTGATGACCATTGTGGTGCTGTTCTCGGGCGTGTCCGTCGCCTCGGGCCTGTTGATCGTGTCGGCCGGTTTCCTGCTGGTGTTCGACGGGATGCGGTCGCTTGAACTGATGCCCGAGATCTTTTTCGGCAAGCTCAATTCCTTTGCGCTGCTGTCCATTCCGATGTTCATCATCATGGGGGCCGCGATTTCATCGACGCGCGCGGGCGCCGATCTTTACGAGGCGCTGGAGCGTTGGCTGACCCGCGTGCCGGGCGGTCTGGTGATGTCGAACCTTGGCGCCTGCGCGCTGTTTTCGGCCATGTCCGGGTCCAGCCCTGCGACCTGTGCGGCCATCGGCAAGATGGGCATCCCCGAGATGCGCAAGCGCGGCTATCCCGACGAGGTGGCGGCCGGGCTCCATCGCGGCGGGCGGGCACGCTGGGCATCCTGATCCCGCCATCGGTCACGATGATCGTCTACGGCATCGCCACGGAAACCTCGATCGGGCGGTTGTTCCTTGCGGGCGTGATGCCGGGGCTGATGCTGGTGGGGCTGTTCATGGCCTGGTCGATCTATCACACATGGCGGCACGGCTCTGCCGAGGTTCTGGCGCAGCGCAGCTACACCCTGCGGCAGAAGCTGGAAATCCTGCCGCGCGTGATCCCCTTCATCATCATCATCGTGGGCGTGCTCTATGCGATGTATGGCGGGATCGCCACGCCGTCCGAGACCGCTGCCGTGGGCGCGCTTTTGTGCCTTGTGATCGCGATGATCATCTACCGGCTGTGGTCGCCCAAGGCGCTGTGGGGCATCCTGCGTGACAGCACGCGCGAATCCGTGATGATCCTTTTCATCATCGGGGCGGCGGGCGTGTTTTCCTACATGCTGTCCTCGCTCTACATCACGCAGTCTATCGCGGCGTGGATTTCCGATCTGGATGTGAACCGCTGGGTGCTGATGGGGATCGTCAACGTCTTCCTGCTGGTCGCGGGGTTCTTCCTGCCGCCGGTGGCCGTGATCCTGATGGCCGCGCCGATCCTGCTGCCGATCATTCTGGCGGCGGAGTTCGATCCCTACTGGTTCGCCGTGATCCTGACCATCAACATGGAGATCGGGCTGATATCGCCACCGGTCGGATTGAACCTCTATGTCATCAACTCGATCGCGCCGGATATTCCGCTCAAGACGATCCTTGTCGGCTCCTTGCCCTATGTGGGCTGCATGGTGCTGGCCATCGTGATCCTGTGCTTCTTTCCGGGGATCGTGACATGGCTGCCGGATCTGGTGATGGGGCCGCTGTGATGAGGAGGGTCTGATGGGACGGGGCTGGGATCTGGGCGGCTGGGCGCTGGGTGACCTGCTGGGCACGCTGTTCGAGCGCAGGCGGACCGGGGATGTGACCGCCAGCGGCAAGCCGCTGCCTGCGCTGTGCCGTGCCCTGCTGTCGGGGCAGGGTGAGGTGTCGGGGATGAAGCGCGCGGCCGAGGTCCTCTTGCGCTATCGCATGGCCGGACCCGAGGAGAAGGCAGGCTTCTTCCGCTTTCTGGCCGATGAGATGGACCTTGACCCCGCTGCCGTGACCCTTGCGGCGCAGGCCTATGCCGAGGCGCCCGACGCGCGGACACTGTCGGCGCTGCTGAAAGTGGCCGAGCCGCCCCGGCAGGAGTTGCTGCGCCGCCTCAACCAGGCACCGGGTGGCACGGCTGATCTGGTGGCGATGCGCGTCGATCTGATGGCGGCGGCGCGGGAGACGCCGGATCTGGCGCGGGTCGATCTGGATTTCCGGCATCTCTTCGCCTCATGGTTCAACCGGGGCTTTCTGGTGCTGCGCCGGATCGACTGGGAAAGCCCGGCCAATATCCTCGAGAAGATCATCGCCTATGAGGCGGTGCACGAGATCCACAGCTGGGACGATCTGCGCCGTCGGCTGGAACCGCCGGACCGGCGCTGTTTCGCCTTTTTCCACCCGGCCATGCCGGATGATCCGCTGATCTTCGTCGAGGTGGCGCTGACGCGGGGTATCCCCGGGGCCATCGGCCCGCTGCTGGCCGAAGATCGCCGGGCGCTTGGGCCCGCGCGATGTGGATACGGCGGTGTTCTATTCCATCTCGAACTGCCAGGCGGGGTTGCGGGGCATTTCCTTCGGCAATTCGCTGATCAAGCAGGTGGTGGATGTGCTGGGGCGCGAGGTGACGGGGCTGAAGACCTTTGTCACCCTGTCGCCGATCCCCGGCCTGTCGCGCTGGATCGCGGCGCAGGAAGACAGCGTGCGGGCGATGCTGGGGGCTGATGCGGCGACGCCGGACCCCGAGGGGCTGCGCCGGCTTGCGGCGCGCTATCTGCTGGAGGCCAAGGCCGATGACGGCGGGCCGCTTGATCCGGTCGCGCGGTTCCATCTGGGCAACGGGGCCGAGGTGCATGAGATCCACGCGGGGGCGGACCTGTCTGCCAAGGGGCGGCAGCAATCCTGCGGGGCGATGGTGAATTACCTTTACGATCCGGCGCGGGTGGAACAAAACCACGAGGCGTTTGCCACCCATCAGACCATCGCCGCCGCGCGCGGGGTCAAGGCGCTGGCTGTCGCAGCGAAGGACCGGAAGGAAAAAGGACGGAAAGACCCATGAGCAACCTGCTTTTCGATGCATTCTTTGCGCCGCAGGCCGGGCGCGCGCGCGCCTTTCTGATCCTGCCGGACGGGACCGAGATCAGCGGTGCCGCGTTTCTGGCGATGGTCAAGCGCGTGGCCAATGCGCTGGTGGCCAGTGGCGTCGAGCCCGGTGACCGCATTGCGGTGCAGATCGAGAAGTCGCCCATGGCGCTGGCGATCTATGGCGGGGCTGTGGCGGCGGGTGCGATCTTTCTGCCGCTGAACACGGCCTATACGGCGGCCGAGATCGACTATTTCGTGGGCAATGCCACGCCGAAGCTGCTGCTGGCGGATGGCCGCCGCGCCGAGGCGCTGACCCCTGTGGCGCAGGCGCATGGCGCGACGCTGATGGTCGTCAATGCCGATGGGTCGGGCAGCTTTGCCGATCTGGTGAATGCGCAATCCGATCAGTTCACACCTGTCGCGCGGGGCGCGGACGATCTGGCGGCATTTCTCTATACCTCGGGCACGACGGGCCGGTCCAAGGGGGCGATGCTGACCCATGGCAACCTGCTGTCCAACGCACAGGTGCTGACCGAGGCGTGGCGGTTCACCGACAAGGACGTGCTGCTGCACGCCCTGCCGATCTTTCATACGCATGGCCTGTTCGTGGCGACCAATGTGTCGCTGCTGGCGGGCGGCGCGATGATCTTTCTGCCCGGTCTGAACATGGACGAGATGATCCGGCTGATGCCGCGTGCGACCACGATGATGGGGGTGCCGACGTTCTACACGCGCCTGCTGGACGATCCGCGCTTCACGGCTGCGCTGACCGCGCATATGCGGCTTTTCGTGTCGGGCTCGGCGCCGCTTCTGGCGGAGACCCATGTGCAGTTCGAGGAGCGGACCGGCCACCGCATCCTCGAACGCTACGGGATGACCGAGACGAACATGAACACCTCCAACCCCTATGAGGGCGACCGGCGCGCGGGCACTGTCGGGATGCCGCTGCCGGGGGTCGAGGTTGTCGTGACCGATCCGACCAGCGGTGCCGTGCTGCCGCAGGGCGAGGTCGGCATGATCGAGGTGCGCGGGCCCAATGTCTTCAAGGGCTATTGGCAGATGCCCGAAAAGACCAGCGGAAGAGCTGCGCGACAACGGCTTTTTCATCACCGGCGATCTGGGGCAGTTCGACGCGGACGGCTATCTGTCCATCGTGGGGCGGCAGAAGGACCTGATCATCACGGGCGGCTTCAACGTCTATCCCAAGGAGGTCGAGCTGATCCTGGACGATCAACCCGGCGTTCTGGAAAGTGCCGTCGTCGGCGTGCCGCATCCCGATTTCGGCGAGGCGGTGCTGGGCGTGATCGTGGCCGAACCGGGCCAGGCGCCCGATCTGGACGCGATCGACACGGTGCTGCGCGCCAGCCTTGCGCGGTTCAAGCAGCCCAAGGCGCTGAAGATCGTGGAGGCGCTGCCGCGCAACACGATGGGCAAGGTCCAGAAGAACGAATTGCGCGGCCAGTTCGGCACGCTGTTCACCTGAACCGGATCAGGCGGCGGGGTGATCCCCTGCCGCCCGTATCAGCGCAGCGGCGATCAGGGCCGGCACGTCCGCGTGCTGGCCGATGGGGGGCAGGATCGGGCCTTGAAATCCGGCCTCTTCCATCGCGTCGGGGATGTCGCCCACCACATGCCCGGCTTCCAGCGCGAAGAAGGGCAGGCAGATGCCGTGCGCCCAATGCGCGGGCCTGATCGGCCAGAAACGGCGTTTCCTCGACAAAGCCCGCAAGGATGCGGTTGAACCCGGTCAGCGGGCCAAGGGCCGCGACCATGGCATGGGTGCTGTCGGCCGAAGTGCGCGAGACCTTGCTGCCATGGGCGGCGACCAGCAGCGCGCTGCTCGCGGGGGTGATCCCGGCCTCGTGCGCGGCCTCGAGTGCGACGCGGGCCATCAGGTCGGGCAGGGCAGGGTCCACGCCGAAAGGGGGTGTCTGCCGTGCATATGTGATGCCCGCCTCGGCCAGACGGCGGGGCAGGAGGGTGCCGGTAAAGAACCCTTCGGCCATGAAGAACGGATAGATCAGAGGATCGTGCAGCCCGTCAAGCGCCTGTTCCAGCGCGCCTTCTGCGGCCAGTGTCGCGCCGCGGATGCGCCAGCCCGCTGGCAGATGCGGTGCGGTGGCGGCAGCCAGCGCCTGCAAGACCGCCTCTTGCGGGGCAGGATCGGCGGGCGCGCCATGGGCCACGATCAGCGCATCGCGCGGGGTGGCGGTGACGCGTGAGGCGCTACTCATGCGCCGGGTGTGCTTTCGCCTTCCGCAACGCGCCGGGCCTCGTCACTTTCAAAGCCGGCCCAGGGACGATCACCGACAGGCGGCGGCACGTCGGCGCGGTTCACATTGGTATGAAGGTTCGCCTTGGCCAGAAAATGCGCGGTGATCGGGGCGGTCAGGAACAGGAACAGCGTGATCATCAGCTCGTGAAAGCTGATCTGGCCCTTGGCGAAGATGAAATAGAGCATCGAGGCGATCAGCACGCCGCCGACCCCCAGCGTGGTCGCCTTGGTCGGCGCATGGAGCCGCGTCATCGGGTCGGGCAGCTTGAGCAGCCCGAAGGACCCGACAAGGCCGAAGATGCCCGCGATCACCAGAAAGACCGAGACGGTGATTTCCTGCCAGAGTGCCATTTCATGACCCATACCCGTTTCCTCCGTCACTCGATGATGTTGCCGCGCAGCATGAAGCGCGCATAGGCCACGGTCGAGATGAAGCCGACCATGGCGATCAGGATCGACGCCTCGAAATAGACCGCCGTGCCCTCGATGATGCCGTAGAGCACGAGGATGCGCGATGAAGTTGATCACCATCGTGTCCAGCGCAAGGATGCGGTCCGGCACGCCCGGTGCACTGACCACGCGCCAGAGGTTCATCAGCAGGCCAAGGGCGAAACAGCCGGTCGTGAAGATCAGGGCATAGGTCAGGATCATTCGAAAATCTCCTTCAGGCGGCGCTCGTAGCGGTGCTTGATCTCGTCGCGGACGGCATCGGGATCGGCGGCGTTCAGGCAATGCACCAGCAGGCTGCGGCCATCGGCGGCGATGTCGCTGCTGACGGTGCCCGGCGTCATGGTGATCGTGCCCGCCAGCACGGTGATCGCCTCGGGCGAGCGCAGGTCCAGCGGGATCGTGACCCATGCCGGGTGCATGTTGCTTTTGCTGGTGAACAGGATGGTCTTTGCGACGACGATATTGGCCACCACGATATCCCACAGGACGACCAGGATGAATTCGATGATCATCGCGGGGTTCTTCAGGCGCGGGCGGTCCGGCCAGTAGGGCGCGGTCAGCAGCGGGATCACGATGCCCGAGGATCAGGCCGAAGACCAGCGTGCCCAGCGAGACATAGTTGACCAGCATCTGCCAGACCACGATGAGGGTCAGGGTCAGCAGAGGGTGGGGCAGGATACGGGCGATCATTTCTTCGAACCCTCCAGCGGCAGGTTTTCAGCCTCGATGGCGCGGGGCGTTTCGAGCACGGCGGCGATGTAGCCCTGTGTGTCGAAGATCTGCGCCGATGTGTCGGACAGGAAGGCGGTGACCGGGCCTGCAAAGACCGTCAGCGCCACGATCCCCGCGATCAGCCCGCCGGTGGCCACGAAAGGCAGGGCGGCGGGCGGCGTGTCGGGGGTTCCGGTCTCGGGCGCGGGGTCGACCTTCCAGAAGACCATGCTGCCCGCGCGGGCGAAGCCCACGACGGCGACCAGCGATGTGATCAGGATGGTCGCCCAGATCACCCAGACAAGGTCATGGTCCGCGCAGCGCGTCCAGCACCAGCAGCTTGCCAAGGAAGCCCGACAGCGGCGGCATCCCCGCCGTGGCGATGGCCGCGGCGAAGAAGAAGGCGGCGATCAGCCCGTTCTGCGCGATCACGGGGCGCGGGGCGATGGCGTCGTCCTCGGCCGTGCGGCGGGCGCGGACCATGTCGACGACAAGGAACAGGGCAGCCCCGGCCAGCGTGGAGTGGATCATGTAATAGAGCGCCGCCGTGGTCGCCTGCGGCGTGAAGGGAGAGATGGCGATCAGCAGCGTGCCCATCGAGCCGATGGCGGCGAAGGCCGCCAGACGGCCCAGATGCGTGGCGCCCAGCACGCCCAGCATCCCGATGGCCAGCGTCACCAGGGCGGCAGGCATCAGCCAGGGCCCGATGATGTCGGCGGTCGCCGTCACCTCGGGGCCGAAGACCAGCGTATAGATGCGGATGATCGCATAGGCGCCGACCTTGGTCATGATCGCGAACAGCGCGGCCACCGGCGCCGGTGCCTCGGCATAGGTGGCGGGCAGCCAGAAGTGCAGCGGCATCAGCGCCGCCTTGACCGCGAAGACCAGCAGCAGCAGGATCGCGCCGACCCGGATCATCGCGGTGTCATCGGCGGGCAGTTCCGCCACGCGCACCGCCAGATCGGCCATGTTGAGCGTGCCGGTCACCGCATAGATCGTGCCAAGCGCGAACAGGAACAGGGTCGAGCCCAGCAGGTTGTAGACCACGTATTGCACGCCGGCGCGCAGCCGCACCGCGCCGCCGCCATGGATCATCAGACCGTAGGAGGCGATCAGCAGCACCTCGAAGAACACGAACAGGTTGAAGACGTCGCCGGTCAGGAAGGCGCCGAAGATGCCCATCAGCTGAAACTGGAACAGCGCGTGGAAATGCTGGCCGCGCCGGTCCCAGCCCGAGCCGATGGCATAGAGCACGACCGCCACGCCCAGAACGCGCTGTCAGCATCACCATCAGCGCCGACAGCCGGTCCAGCACCAGCACGATGCCGAAGGGCGCCGGCCAGTTGCCCAGTTCGTAGACACCGATCTCGCCGCTCGATGCTCTGGACCAGAAGGCCGATGGCGATCCCGGCCAGCGACCACGGTCGAGGCGACCGAGAAGACACGCTGCAAGCGCCACCTGATAGCGCATGCAGCCAGGATGATGACGGCGCGCATCAGCGCGGGCAGCAGGACCGGGGCGATGATCCAGTGGTTCATTTGCCCGCCTCCTCGGGGCTATCCTTGCCCTGCGCGAGGTCGATGTGGTCGGTGCGCGCCGTCGAGGAAGGCGCCAAGCGCCATGAGCACCACGACCGCCGTCATCCCGAACGAGATCACGATGGCGGTCAGCACCAGCGCCTGCGGCAGCGGGTCGGTATAGGTCGGGCGTCTCGTTCAGCAGCATCGGCGGCAGGTTGATCGCCAGCCGCCCCGAGGCGAACAGGAACAGGTTCACCGCATAGGACAGCATCGACATGCCGAGGATCACGGGAAAGGTGCGCTGGCGCAGCAGCAGATAGATCCCCGCGGCGGTCATCACGCCGATTGCACTTGCAAGAAGGAATTCCATCTACGCGTCCTTCGCCTGCCTGCGGCAGATCCGCGCGAGGGGTCGATGTCCATGGGGTAGTCGGGCTGGCGCCGATCGCCGGCCCGGCGGGCAAAGCGTGACAGGCTTTCCAGCGCCAGCATCACCGCGCCGACGACGCAGAGGAACACGCCCACGTCGAAGGCCATGGCGGTGGCCAGTTCGAACTTCGCCCATCGGCGGGATGCTGGAAATAGCCGTAGTTGCTGGTCAGGAAGGGACGGTCCGCGAACCACGAGCCGATGCCGGTGAAGGCGGCGGCACAGAACGCCCAGTGCGATGATCATGTGATAGGGATAGCGCTGCCGCGCTGTCGCCCAGTCAAAGCCGCTGGCCATGTATTGCATCACCAGCGCGATGGCCACGATCAGACCGGCGATGAAACCGCCGCCGGGTTCGTTGTGGCCGCGCAGGAAGATGAAGACGCCGACCATGATCGCGATCGGCATCATCACGCGGGTGGCCACGACCATCATCAGCGGGTGGCGGTCGCCGGCCTCGTTCGGGTTGATCGGGCGCTGTTTCAGCCATGCGCCGACAGGCCCGCCCAGCACGGATTCGGTCAGGCAAAGATCACGAGCGCCGCGATGCCCAGCACGATGATCTCGCCGAAGGTATCGAAGCCGCGGAAGTCCACGAGGATCACGTTGACCACGTTGGTGCCGCCGCCGCCCGGTATTGGAATTGGCCAGATGGAAGGCCGAGATGCTGTCCTGCGAGAAGTCGCGACATCAGCACGGCCAGCGCGAGGCCACCGCACGGCGACGCCGCCGAGGATCGCGATGACGCGTCGCGCAGACGACGTCCGCGCGCTGCTTTCGACCGGTGTGTTCTTGGGCAGGAAGTTCAGCGCCAGCAGCAGCAGGATGATCGTCACCACCTCGACCGAGATCTGGGTCAGCGCAAGGTCGGGGGCGGACATGTAGACGAAGGCGACCGACACGATCAGGCCCGACGATCCCCATCAGCACCAGCGCCAGCAGCCGGTTGCGGTGATAGGCCACCATGCAGCCCGAGGCCACGACGAGCAGGAACCAGCCCACCAGCGGGACCGGCGCCGATGGCCAGCACCTCACGCGCGGGGCGGGGGCGGTGCCGCCGAACCAGGCGGTCGTTCCCGCCGCGATCACGGCAAGGGTGAAGACCGCCGCATAGCGCGTCATCGCGCCATTGTGCAGCCCGTCCGTCAGGGCGTTGGCGGCGCGGGTCGATGGACCCGCAGCAGCGCGTCGAAGATCGCCTTGGCCTCGGGGCGCGGGGCGCGGATCCAGGCGGCATCCAGCGGGCGATGCAGCGCCAGCAGGATGAGGCCGCCCACCACGGCCGTGATCGACATGGAACAGAGCCGTGTTCACCCCGTGCCAGATCTTGAGCGAGTAATAGGGCAGCTCGCCCCCGATCACGGCGCTGGATGCGGTGGCCACGAGCGGGCCGACCATCAGCGCGGGCATGATCCCGATCAGCACCACCAGGACCACCAGCAGCGCGGGCGAGGCCCACATGCCGAAGCCCGGATCATGGGGTTTGGCCGGATAGTCGTCGCGCTCGGGGCCAAGGAAGGTGTGCACGATCAGCCGGAAGGAATAGGCGACCGAGAAGAGCGCGCCCATCGTGGCCAACGCCGGGATGATCCAGGGATTGCCCTGCCAGACCGTGTTGGCGGCCGCGTCGAGCATCATTTCCTTGGACAGGAAGCCGTTGAAGCAGCGGGATGCCCGCCATCGACAGGCCCGCCACGGTGGCGATGGTGAAGGTGACCGGCATCAGGTGGCGCAGGCCGCCCAGCCGCTTGATATCGCGGGTATGCGCCTCGTGATCGACGATGCCCGCGCTCATGAACAGCGCGGCCTTGAAGGTGGCGTGGTTGATGATGTGGAACACGGCGACCACGGCGGCGAAGGGCGTGCCGAAGCCCAGCAGCATCGTGATCAGGCCCAGATGCGAGACCGTCGAAAAGGCCAGCAGCGCCTTGAGGTCATCCTTGAAGAGGGCGATCACCGCGCCCAGCACCATCGTGATCAGGCCGGTGGTGGCGACGATGTAGAACCATTCGGGCGTGCCCGCCAGCACCGGCCAGAGGCGCGCCATCAGGAACAGACCTGCCTTCACCATGGTGGCCGAGTGCAGGTAGGCCGACACCGGCGTGGGCGCTGCCATCGCGTGCGGCAGCCAGAAATGGAAGGGGAATTGCGCGGATTTCGTGAAGCAGCCCAGCAGGATCAGGATCAGCGCAGGCAGGTAGAGCGGGCTGGCCTGCACGAGTTCCTTGTTCTCGAGGATCACGGTCAGGTCATAGCTGCCCACGATATTGCCAAGGATCAGCATACCCCCGATCAGGGCCAGACCGCCCATGCCGGTCACGGCCAGCGCCATGCGCGCGCCCTGCCGGCCTTCGGGCAGGTGTTTCCAGTAGCCGATCAGCAGGAAGGACGACAGCGAGGTCAGTTCCCAGAAAATCAGCAGGAGCAGGATGTTGTCGGACAGAACGATGCCCACCATCGCGCCCTGAAACAGCAGCAGATAGGTGTAGAACTGGCCCATCGGGTCATTCCGCGACAGGTAGAAGCGCGCGTAGATGATGATCAGCAGGCCGATCCCGAGGATCAGACCGGCAAACAGCAGTCCCAGACCGTCGAGAAAGAAATTCGCGTTCAGCCCCAGCATGGGCACCCAGTCCAGCCGGTACTGGATCACCTCGCCGCGCATCACGGCGGGGGCGTGGACCAGCAGGCCGACAAGCGCGGTCAGTGTGACAAGGGCCGTTGTCCAGGCGCAGGCGTTGCGCCCGGCACGGATCATCAGACCCGGCAGAAGCGCGCCCAGGAACGGAAGGGCAGCGATGAGAATCAGAGACACGAAATGGGGCTCCTTGGTCAGACTGTCATACCGTGGACGGCAAACGGGTTGCGCCGTTTTAAAGAGGTTGAAACCCGGTGTGCAACACGGTTTCACCAAGACCGGTCCAAGGAGCCCCCCAAACCGGATCGTTTCACTTCAAAAACTGGCACCTTCTGCGCGCTGAGGCCTATTTGGGGCCGGTTCCTGCCTGCACAATAGCTTGTGCGCCGATTTTCGTCCGGTTTCGTCCAGGGTGACGCTGCGTCAATTGGCTGCATGTTTGAGGCATGATGGCGGGGCGCGGCATCGGGAGGGCAAATGTCATCAGAATCGTTGCGTGGTGTGGACTTGGCGGCGTTGAGGAAAGGCAGATCGGTCGGACACTCCCCGCGCTGCCACCTGATCGGTCGGGATTGCGATTGCCTGTCGAATCGATCCGGGAGCCGTTTTCATCCCCGGGGGCATCGGGCAGGGTCTGGAGGCCTGGCGGGGCGTGATCCCGGTCGATGACGCGTTTTTTTGCGGCAGGATCGGCGGGTTCCTCTGCGTTTCGGTTTGCTGATGTCTTGGCGTCTTGCTCGTAAGCTATTGTTTTTGCAATAGTAAAGCCCGGAAAGGCAGTTTATTTCAAACTTAAAACATTTATGCTTGAAATATAATCGGGCGCGGATAGGCTTTCCTCATGACCTGAGGGAAGGGATGACGCGGAATGAAGATCGCATGTCTTGGGGGCGGCCCGGCGGGCCTGTACTTTGCCATCTCGATGAAGCTGCGCCAGCCTGACACGCAAGTGACCGTGTTCGAGCGCAACCGCGCCAATGACACCTTCGGCTGGGGCGTGGTGCTGTCGGATGATGCGCTGGGCAACCTCGAGGCGAACGATCCGGTCAGCGCCGCCACGATCCGCGAAAACTTCGCCTATTGGGACGACATCGCCGTGGTGCATGACGGGCACCGCACCGTGTCGGGCGGGCATGGCTTTTGCCGGCATCGGGCGGATGAAGCTGCTGACGATCATGCAGGAGCGGGCGCGGGAGTTGGGCGTCGATCTGCGGTTCGAAACCGAGGTCGGCCCGGTCGAGGATTATGCGCGCGACTACGATCTGGTGGTGGCCGCGGATGGGCTGAACTCCCGTGTGCGCAGCCAATGGGCGGAGCATTTCAAGCCCGATGTGGACACGCGCCTGTGCAAGTTCATCTGGCTGGGCACGCATCAGAAATTCGACGATGCGTTCACCTTCATCTTCGAGAAGACAAAGCACGGCTGGGTTTGGGCCCATGCCTATCAATTCGACGACAAGACCGCGACCTTCATCGTGGAATGCACGCAGGAGACCTGGGACAACTGGGGCTTTGCGGACATGACCAAGGAAGAAACGGTCGAGACCTGCCGCAAGATATTCGAAGGGCATCTGGGCGGGCATGAGCTGATGTCCAACGCCAATCACCTGCGCGGATCGGCGGTCTGGATCAACTTCCCGCGCGTGAATTGCGAACACTGGCACCATCAGAATGTGGTGCTGATGGGGGATGCGGCGGCGACGGCGCATTTTTCGATCGGGTCGGGGTCGCGGCTGGCCCTGGACAGCGCGATCGCGCTGGCGACTTATCTGGATACGGAACCCACGCTGGAACAGGCTTTCGTCAAGTATCAGGACGAGCGGCGGCTGGATGTGCTGCGCCTGCAATCGGCGGCGCGCAATTCGCTGGAGTGGTTCGAGGAGGTGGAGCGGTATCTGGACCTTGATCCGGTGCAGTTCAATTACTCGCTGCTGACACGCAGCCAGCGGATCAGCCACGAGAACCTGCGCCTGCGTGACCCGGAATGGCTGGCATCTGCCGAGCGCTGGTTCCAGACGCAGGCAGGCGTGCCTGCGGATGCGCCGCTGCGCGCGCCGATGTTCGCACCGTTCCGCTTGCGTGATATGGGCTTGGTCAACCGGATCGTCGTGTCGCCCATGGCCCAATACAAGGCGGTGGATGGCTGCCCGACCGATTGGCATTTCGTGCATTATGCCGAGCGCGCCAAGGGCGGCGCGGGGCTGGTCTATACGGAAATGACCTGCGTGTCGCCCGAGGGGCGGATCACGCCGGGTTGTCCGGGGCTTTATGCGCCAGAGCATGAGGCGGCATGGCGGCGGCTGGTGGATTTCACCCATGCCGAAACAGAGGCGAAGATCTGCTGCCAGATCGGGCATTCCGGGCGCAAGGGATCGACGCAGCTTGGCTGGGAGAAGATGGACGCACCGCTGGCTGCGGGGAATTGGGAGGTGATCTCGGCCTCGGCCATTCCATGGTCGAAGGACAATGCCACCCCGCGCGAGATGACGCGCGCCGATATGGACCGGGTGACGGCGGAGTTCGTGGCGGCTGCGCAGATGGCGGATCGTGCCGGGTTCGACATGATCGAATTGCACGCGGCGCATGGGTATCTGCTGTCGTCCTTCATCTCGCCGCTGTCGAATGTGCGGACGGATGACTACGGCGGCAGTCTGGAGAACCGGATGCGCTGGCCGCTGGAAGTGTTTGCGGCGATGCGCGCTGTCTGGCCTGAGAGCAAGCCGATGTCGGTGCAGGATTTCCGCCAATGACTGGGCGGGGGATGATGGCGTGACCCCGTCCGAGGCGGTCGAGATCGCGCGGATGTTCCATGCGGCGGGGGCGGATATCATCGACGTGTCGGCCGGGCAGACCTCGACGCAAGGCGCGGCCCGTCTATGGGCGGATGTTCCAGACGCCCTTCAGCGACCGCATCCGCAACGAGGCGGGGATGGCGACGATGGCGGTCGGCAATATCTACGAGCCCGATCACGTCAATTCGATCCTGATGGCGGGGCGGGCCGATCTGGTGTGCCTTGCGCGGCCGCATCTGGCCGATCCCTACTGGACGCTGCACGCGGGCGTCGCGCTTGGGGGATACCGCATACGCATTGGCCATTGCCCTATCTGGCCGGGCGCGATCAGGCGATGCGACTGGCCGAGCGCGGTGCGGAACAGGTGGGCAAGGTATGAGCAGGCGCGTTCTGGTCACCGGCGGCGGATCAGGCATCGGGCGGGCGGTGGCGCGGGCCTTTGCGGCGGCGGGCGACCGGGTGACGATCACCGGGCGGCGACTGGCGGCGCTGGAGGAGACGGCACAGGGTTTCACCATGGAGTGCCGCGCCGCCGATGTGACCGATGAGGCGGCGGTCGCGGCGCTGTTCGATGCGCCCTACGATGTAGTGATCGCCAATGCAGGCGGCGGGGTGGCGGGCAAGCTGCGCGGTGTCAGCCTCGCGGATTGGAACGCGACGCTGGCGGTGAACATGACGGGCACTTTCCTGCTGTTCCGCGAGGCGTTGCGCGGGATGGGGGCTGGCGGGCGGCTGATCGCCATGGCCTCGACCGCGAGCCTGAAGGGCGGCGCGACTGTTCCCGCCTATACGGCGGCGAAACATGGCGTGCTGGGGCTGGTGCGGTCGGTCGCGCTGGATGTGGCGGGCAAGGGCATCACCTGCAACGCGGTGTGCCCCGGTTTCGTGGACACCGACCTGGCCGAGGCGGCGATCGGCGCGGTGCAGAAGCGGTTCGATCTGACCCGCGCGGCGGCAATGGCCGAGGTGGTCAGCGACAACCCGATGGGGCGGTTGATCAGCACGGATGAGGTGGTGGCGGCGGTGATGTTCCTGGCCTCGCCCGGGGCATCCATGGTGAACGGGCATGCGCTGGCGGTGTCGGGGGGCGAGATATGAGCGGCACACCACAGATCAGACTGGCCGAGCAGGGATCGAAACAGCGCCTGCGCCTGTGGTTGCGACTGCTGGCCGTGACCCGCAAGATCGAGGCGGAACTGCGCGAGCGGATGCGCACCGAGTTCGACAGCACCCTGCCGCGTTTCGACGTGATGGCGGCGCTGAGCCGGCATGAGCAGGGCCTGCGGATGAGCGCCCTGTCGGGCGTGCTGCGGGTGTCGAACGGCAATGTCACGGGCATCGTGGACCGGCTGGCCGAGGACGGGCTGGTCATGCGCGTGCCCGTGGCGGGTGACCGGCGTGCCACGCTGGTGCGGCTGACCGCCAAGGGGGCCGAGGTCTTCGCGCGTCAGGCCGCGGATCATGAGGCATGGATCGACGGCATGCTGGCCGAACTCAGCCCCGAGGAGGCGCGCAGCTATGCCGCGCGGCTGCGGACGCTGGCGCAGAAACTGGACGACAAGGGAGCGACCGAATGACGATGCGGACCGATGTGCAACATTTCCTCTGCCGGATCGAAGGCGGCATCGCCACGATTTCGCTGGACCGGCCCGAGCGGAAGAACCCGCTGACGTTCGAAAGCTATGCCGAGTTGCGCGACTGGTTCCGCGATCTGGTCTATGCCGATGACGTGAAGGCGGTGGTCTTTGCCTCGAACGGCGGCAATTTCAGCTCGGGCGGGGATGTGCATGACATCATCGGGCCGCTGACGAAAATGAGCATGAAGGAGCTTTTGGCCTTCACGCGGATGACCGGCGATCTGGTCAAGGCCATCGTGAACTGCGGCAAGCCGGTGATCGCGGCGGTGGATGGGGTCTGCGTCGGGGCGGGGGCGATCATCGCCATGGCCTCGGACCTGCGGATCGGCACGCCGGAGGCGAAGACCGCGTTCCTGTTCACCCGCGTGGGGCTGGCGGGTTGCGACATGGGCGCCTGCGCGATCCTGCCGCGCATCATCGGGCAGGGGCGGGCGGCGGAACTCCTCTATACCGGGCGCGTCATGACGGCGGATGAGGCGGAACGCTGGGGGTTCTTCAACCGTCTGGTGCCCGGCGATCAACTGGCCGAGGCGGCGCAGGACATGGCCGCGCGTATCGCGGCGGGGCCGAATTTCGGGAACATGATGACCAAGACCATGCTGGCGCAGGAATGGTCGATGTCCATTGATCAGGCCATCGAGGCCGAGGCGCAGGCGCAGGCGATCTGCATGCAGACGCAGGATTTCGTGCGGGCCTATGAGGCCTTTGTCGCGAAAGAAAAGCCTGTGTTCGCGGGGGATTGAGCGATGGGTTTGCGTATTTTCGGCAAGATGAAGCAGGGGGCTTTGGCGCATGGCTGATCGCAGCTTTCTGGACTGGCCGTTTTTCGAGGATCGGCACCGGGCGCTGGCCGTGGCGCTGGATGAGTGGTGTGCGGCGCATCTGGGCGCGGTGGATCATGCCGATACGGATGCGGCGTGCCGGTCCCTGGTGGCCATGCTGGGGCAGGGGGGCTGGTTGCGCCATTCCGGTGCCATGGAAGGTGTGCTGGATGTGCGCACGCTCTGCCTGATCCGCGAGACGCTGGCGCGCCATGACGGTCTGGCGGATTTCGCCTTTGCCATGCAGGGGCTGGGGACCGGGGCGCTGTCGCTGTTCGGGACAGATCACCAGAAAGCCGAATGGCTGGCGCGGACCCGCGAAGGCCGCGCGATTTCGGCCTTTGCCCTGACCGAGCCGCAATCGGGATCGGACGTGGCCAATTCCACCATGACGGCCGAGGCCGATGGCGACGGGTTCGTGTTGAAGGGCGAAAAGACGTGGATTTCCAACGGCGGGATCGCGGATGTCTACACCGTCTTTGCCCGCACCGGCGAGGCGCCGGGGGCGCGGGGGCTGTCGGCTTTCGTGGTGCCTGCGGGCCTGCCGGGGTTCGACGTGGTGGAGCGGCTGGAGACGATCGCGCCGCATCCGCTGGCGCGGCTGCGGTTCGATGATGTGCGGGTGCCGGGATCGGCCCTGATCGGGGCGCGGGGGCAGGGGTTCCGTATCGCCATGTCGGTGCTGGATGTGTTCCGGTCGACCGTGGCGGCGGCGGCCTTGGGCTTTGCGCGGCGCGCGCTGGACGAGGCCCTGGCGCGGGTGCAGGACCGCCGCGTGCAGGGCGCACCGCTTTTTGATTTGCAGATGGTGCAGGGGCATATCGCGGATATGGCCATGCGGGTCGATGCGGCCGCATTGCTGGTTTACCGCGCGGCTTGGGCCAAGGATGCAGGTGCCCCGCGCGTGACACGCGAGGCGGCGATGGCCAAGCTTTATGCCACCGACGAGGCGCAGAAGGTGATCGACATGGCCGTGCAGTTGCATGGCGGCGATGGCGTGCGCTCGGGTGCGGTGGTGGAGCGGTTGTATCGCGAGATCCGCGCTCTCAGGATCTATGAGGGCGCGTCCGATGTGCAGCGCGTGGTGATCGCGCGGCAGACGATGGGGGCCTTTCAGGGGGAGTGATGCAGATGCTGGGACCAAGCGCGCATGTGGATACCTTCACGCGGGACAACCTGCCGCCCCCGGATCAATGGCCCGATTTCCTGCTGGAAGGTTTCGACTATCCCGAACGGCTGAACGCCGGGGTGGAACTGACCGACGCTATGGTGGCGCGGGGTTTTGGCGACCGCACCGCCCTGATCGGCAACGGGCGGCGGCGCACCTACAAGGAACTGGCCGACTGGACCAACCGGCTGGCCCATGCGCTGGTCGATGATCTGGGCGTGAAACCGGGCAACCGGGTGCTGATCCGGTCGGCCAACAATCCCGCGATGGTGGCCTGCTGGCTGGCCGCGACCAAGGCGGGCGCGGTGGTGGTGAACACGATGCCGATGCTGCGCGCGGGCGAGTTGCGCAAGATCGTGGACAAGGCCGAGATCACCCATGCCCTGTGCGATACCCGGCTGATGGAGGAGATGGAGGCCTGTGCGGCGGGATCGCAGTTCCTGACGCGTATCGTGGGGTTCGACGGCACGTCGAACCATGATGCCGAGCTTGACCGGCTGGCGCTGGAAAAGCCCGTGCAGTTCGACGCGGTGCCCACGGGGCGCGATGATGTGGCGCTGTTGGGCTTTACCAGCGGGCACCACGGGCGCACCCAAGGCCACGATGCATTTTCACCGCGATCTGATGATCATCGCGGATGGCTATGCCCGCGAGGTGCTGGGCGTGGTGCCGGAGGATGTGTTCGTGGGCTCTCCACCCCTCGCGTTTACCTTTGGTCTGGGCGGTCTGGCGATCTTTCCCTTGCGCTTCGGCGCGGCGGCGACGCTGCTGGAGAACGCCTCGCCGCCCAACATGATCGAGATCATCCAGAAATACCGCGCGACAGTGTGCTTTACCGCGCCCACCGCCTACCGCGCCATGCTGGCGGCGATGGAGCAGGGGGCGGATCTGTCCAGTCTGCGCGCGGCCGTGTCTGCGGGCGAGACCCTGCCCGCGCCTGTGTATCAGGAATGGATCGCAAAGACCGGCAAGCCGATGCTGGACGGGATCGGGGCGACGGAAATTCTGCATATCTTCATCACCAACCGGTTCGACGATCACCGCCCAGCCTGCACCGGCAAGCCTGTGCGCGGCTATGAGGCCAAGGTGATCGGTGAGGACGGAGCCGAGGTGCCGCGTGGCACGGTGGGCCGGTTGGCGGTGCGGGGGCCGACGGGGTGCCGCTATCTGGCCGATGACCGGCAGGCGGGATATGTGCAGGACGGCTGGAACGTGACGGGCGACGCCTTCGTCATGGACGATGACGGCTATCTGCATTTTGCGGCGCGCAATGACGACATGATCATCTCGTCCGGCTATAACATCGCAGGCCCGGAGGTGGAGGCGGCGCTGCTGGCCCATCCGCATGTGGCCGAATGTGCCGTGATCGGCGTGCCGGATGCGGAGCGCGGGGCCATCGTGCAGGCGCATGTGGTGCTGCGCGACGGGGCGGAGGCGTCAGATGCGACGGTCAAAGCCTTGCAGGATCACGTCAAGGCGCAGATCGCGCCCTATAAATACCCGCGCCGCATCGTGTTCTGCGCGGCCCTGCCCAAGACAGAGAGCGGCAAGATCCAGCGTTTCCGCCTGAAGGATGCCACGTCATGACCTGCGTTTTCGTCCAGATCCGCTGCAAGCCGGGCAGCACCTACCGGGTCGCCGAACAGATCGTGCTGCGCGAGATCCATTCCGAGCTTTACTCGACATCCGGGGCGTTTGACCTTTTGATGAAGCTTTACATTCCCGCAGGTGAAGATGTCGGCAAATATATCAATGACCATCTGCTGGATATCGCGGGGGTGGAGCGCACCCTGACCACGCCGACCTTCAAGGCGTTCTGAACGACTGACAATCAAAAGCCCGAACGGGCCAACACGGAGGAGATGACCATGAAACTGATGAAACTGGCGATGCTGGCCACAACGGCGATGCTGGCCGCAGGTGCGGCCATGGCCGAGAGCAAGGTCAAGGTGGGCATGATCACCACGCTGTCGGGCGGTGGTGCGGGCCTTGGCATCGATGTGCGCGATGGCTTCATGCTGGCGCTGAAACTGTCGGGCAGCGACGCTGTCGAGGTGGTGATCGAGGATGACCAGCAAAAGCCCGAGATCGCGGTGCAACTGGCCGACAAGATGATCCAGGCCGAGAATGTCGATGTGCTGACCGGGATCATCTGGTCGAACCTGGCGATGGCGGTGGTGCCGTCCGCCGTGGCGCAGGACAAGATCTATCTGTCGCCGAACGCGGGGCCGTCCGCGCTGGCGGGCAAGGGCTGCCACCCGAACTATTTCAACGTGGCCTGGCAGAACGACAACCTGCACGAGGCGGCGGGTGCCTATGCCACCAAGGCGGGCTACGGCAATACCTTCATCCTGGCGCCCAACTATCCGGCGGGCACGGATGCGCTGACCGGGTTCAAGCGGTTCTACAAGGGCGATCTGGCCGGTGAGGTCTATACCACGCTGGGCCAGACCGATTATGCCGCCGAGATCGCGCAGATCCGCGCATCGGGGGCGGATTCGGTGTTCTTCTTCCTGCCGGGCGGCATGGGGATTTCCTTCATGAAGCAATATGCCGACAGCGGCGTGGACCTGCCGGTGGTCGGACCTGCGTTCAGCTTTGATCAGGGCATCCTGCAGGCCGTGGGCGCTGCAGCGCTGGGCGTGGTGAACACCTCGCAATGGGGCAAGGATCTGGACAACGCAGCCAACAAGACCTTCGTGGCCGCCTTCCAGGAGGAATACGGACGTCTGCCCTCGCTCTATGCGAGCCAGGGCTATGACACGGCGAACCTGCTGCTCTCGGCGATCGGCAAGGCTGATATCGCGGACAAGGATGCGTTCCGCGCCGCGCTGAAAGAGGCGGATTTCGCCAGCACGCGGGGTGATTTCAAGTTCGGCACGAACAATCACCCGATTCAGGACATCTATGTCCGCGAGGTGATCCAGGAGGGTGACATCTTCACCAACAAGATCATCGGCGTCGCGCTGGAAGATCATGTCGATGCCTATGCGGCCGAGTGCAAGATGTAATCAGTGATCCGGTCCCGGCGCGCAGGTGCCGGGACCGACCCGCCTGCGTCCTGGCCGCGCCGTTTGCGCGCGGGCCGGATCATTTCACCCCAAGCGGATGGAAAACATGACCTTTCTGCTTTTTGCCGAACAGATGCTGAACGGCCTGCAATTCGGGGTCATGCTGTTCCTGATGGCGGCCGGCCTGACGCTGGTCTTCGGCGTGATGGGCCTGATCAATCTGGCGCATGGATCGCTCTACATGATCGGGGCCTTTGCGGCGGCGGCGGTTGCCGGCGCGACGGGGTCGTTCGTGCTGGCACTGATCGCCAGCCTTGCGGCAGCGGCGGCGGCGGGTGCCCTGGTCGAGTTGACGGTGATCCGGCGGCTTTACAGGCGCGACCATCTGGATCAGGTGCTGGCCACTTTCGCGCTGATCCTGATCTTGTCGGAAGGCACGCGTTGGGTCTTCGGCTCTTTCCCGCTTTACCTCGATGTGCCCGGCTATCTGTCCGGTCCCGTCACGCTGCCCGGTGGCATCCAGTATCCGCTCTACCGGCTGTTCATCATCGGGGCGGGACTGGTGGTGGCGGCAGGGCTGTTCGCCCTGATCGCGCGCACCCGCATCGGCATCCAGATCCGCGCGGGCGAGGCCGACCGCGAGATGATCGCGGCGCTGGGCGTCGATATCTCAAGGCTTTATACGTTGGTCTTCGCGCTGGGCGCGGCGCTGGCCGGACTGGCGGGCGCGCTGGTGGGCGCGATCCAGTCGGTGCAGGTCGGCATGGGCGAGCCTGTGCTGATCCTTGCCTTTGTGGTGATCGTCATTGGCGGGATCGGGTCGATCAAGGGCGCGCTTGTGGGTGCGCTGCTGGTGGGCATGACCGACACGATGGGCGGCGTATTGCTGCCGCGCTTCTTTGCCCTGTTTCTGGACCCTTCGGCGGCCACGACCATCGGGGCATCGCTGGCCTCCATGCTGATCTATATCCTGATGGCGGTCGTTCTGATCCTGCGCCCCTCGGGCCTCTATGGGAGCGCCTGAGATGACGCGCGAGACATATATCAACGCAGGCCTGACATTTGTTCTGGTGCTGGTGCCGTTCTGGGCATGGTCCACGGGGCAGGCCTATATCCTCACGCTGTGCACCAAGGTGGCCATTCTGGCGCTGGCGGGCGTCGGGCTGAACATCGCGCTGGGCCTTGGCGGGCTGGTCAGCTTCGGCCATGCGGCGTTTTTCGGGATCGGCGGCTATGCGATGGGCATCCTTGCCAGCCATGCGCAGACATTCGACCCGATCATGGAATGGCCGATCCTGATCGAAGGCACCAAATCCATGCCGGTGATCTGGCTGGTGGCGATGGTGGCATCGGCGCTGGCCGCCCTGGTGATCGGGGCGCTGAGCCTGCGGACATCGGGCGTCTATTTCATCATGATCACGCTCGCCTTCGGGCAGATGCTTTACTATTTCGCCATCAGCTGGCCCGCCTATGGCGGCGAGGATGGTCTGTCGATCTATGTGCGCAACGGCTTTCCGGGGCTGAATACGCTGGATCCGATCCAGTTCTTGCATCCTGGCCTACGTGATCCTCGGCCTTGCCCTGTTGTTTTCCGCGCGGCTGGCACGTCGCGCCTTTCGGGCTGGCGCTGACGGCGGCGCGGCAGAACGCGGAGCGGGTGGAGACCGTGGGCATCGCGCCTTACCGGTTGCGGCTGGTGGCCTTTGTCATCTCGGGCGCGATCACCGGGCTGGCGGGGGCGCTGTTTGCCGATCTCAACCGTTTCGTCAGCCCCACGATGTTCAGCTGGCACACCAGCGGCGAGATCATGATTTTCGTGATCCTCGGCGGGGTCGGGCGGCTGTTCGGGCCGGTGGCCGGGGCGGCGCTGTTCATCCTGCTGGAGCATCTTCTGGGCGGGGTCAGCGATTACTGGCAGATCTATCCTTGGCGCGCTGTTGCTGGCCGTCGTGCTTTTTGCGCGTGGCGGCTTGATCGGGATCGCTGGCGGGACGGGAGGTGGCGCATGACTGAGCCATTGTTGCAGACGCGTGGGATCAGCAAATCCTTTGGTGCGCTGCAGGCCGTCGAGCGATGTCAGTCTTGACCTGCGACCGGGCGAGATTCACGCGCTGATCGGGCCGAATGGTGCAGGAAAATCCACGCTGATCAAGCAGATCGCGGGCAATATGCGGCCCGACAGCGGGACGGTGCGTTTTCTCGGGCAGGATGTGACGGCGCTGGATACGGTGGCCGCGCGCGCGGATGGGGCTGGGGCGGACGTTCCAGATTTCGGCCCTGGCGATGGAGTTCACCGTGCTGCAAAACGCGGTGCTGGGGGCCTTGGGCGCGCGCGGAGACGTGATGCGGTTTTTCCGGCCTGTGATGAAGGACCGGGCGCTGGTCGCGCGCGCGACCGAGGCGCTGGAGCGGGTCGGGATTGCAGGACCACGCAGCCACACGCACGGCGGAACTGTCCCATGGTCAGCGACGGCAGCTGGAGGTGGCCGTGGCGCTGACCCTCAAGCCCAAGGCGTTCCTGATGGACGAACCGATGGCGGGTCTGGGCGCGGGCGGGTCGAAACGCCTGACGGGGTTTCTCGACGGTCTGCGGGCCGAGGCGCCGATCCTGCTGGTGGAGCATGACATGGACGCGGTCTTTGCGCTGGCGGACCGGATTTCCGTGTTGGTCTACGGGCAGATCATCGCCACCGGAACAGCCGCCGAGATACGCACCAACCCCGAAGTGCGGCGCGCCTATCTGGGTGAGGAGGACGCGGCATGACCCTGTTATCCGTGGAAAATCTGGCGGTACAATACGGGTCCTCGCAGGCGCTGTTCGGCGTGACCTTCGATGTGGCCGAGGGCGAGGTCGTGGCCCTGATGGGACGCAACGGCATGGGCAAGACCACCACGATCCAGGCCATCTGCCGGATGGTGCCCGCCATGGCGGGCAGGGTGACGTTTGACGGGCAGGACCTGCTGCGCCTGCCATCCTTTCGTGCGGCGCGGCTTGGTCTGGGGCTGGTGCCCGAGGGGCGGCGCTGTTTCGCGCCTCTGACGGTCGAGGAAAACCTGATCGCCAGCGCGCGGCCCGGTCACTGGGATCTGGCCCGCATCGCGCAGCTTTTCCCGAGGCTGGAGGAGCGGCGCGATCAGAAGGCCGCGTCCCTGTCGGGCGGGGAGCAGCAGATGCTGGCGATCGCCCGCGCGCTGATGACCAACCCGCGCCTTCTGTTGCTGGATGAGGCCACCGAAGGTCTGGCCCCGGTGGTGCGGCAGGAAATCTGGGCGGCCATTGCGACGCTGAAGCGCGACAGCGGACTCGCGATAGTTGTGGTCGACAAGGCGTTGAAAGAGTTGAACAAGATCGCGGATCGTGCGGTGATCATCGAACGGGGACACTCGGTGTGGACCGGGCGGCCCGCCGATCTGACGGCCGATCTGGCCGACCGTTATCTGGGAGTATGAGAAATGGCCTATGTGCATCGTCGCAAAGTCATGTTCAAGGATTGCGACCCGGCGCGGATCGTCTTCTATCCGCGTTACTTCGAGATGCTGAACGACACCGTCGAGTGCTTCTTCGACGAGGTGCTGGGCTGTCCTTTCGAGACGTTGCATGACGGTCATGCAGTCCCGACCGCGCGGATCGACACCGTGTTCAACGCGCCAAGCCGGTTGGGTGACTGGCTGGAGATATCGCTGGTCTGCACAAGGCTGGGCCGCAGCAGTCTGGATCTGGCCTTCGCGGCGCGTTGCGGGCTTGAACTGCGCATGACGGCGTCATCGACACTGGTGCATGTCGGGCCGGGCGGAGGATCTGTCCCGTGGTCGGGTGAGTTGCGCAAGGCATTGGAATTACAAATAAAAGGAACAGAGTGATGGCGCATCGTATCATTCAGCCCGCAGGATGGGCCGCGGCGAAGGGCTATGCCAACGGCGTGCTGACCGCAGATGGCACATTGTATGTGGGCGGGCAGATCGGCTGGGACGCGGATCAGGTGTTCCGCACCCATGATTTCATCGGGCAGATGGAGCAGGCCCTGCGCAACATCATGGCCGTCGTGGAAGCGGCGGGTGGCGGGGCCGAGCATCTGGTACGGCTGACATGGTATGTCGTCGACAAGAAGGAATATCTGGCGCGGCAGGCCGAGGTGGGCCAAGCCTATCGCCGGGTGCTTGGACGCAATTTTCCGGCCATGACCATGGTGGTGGTGGCCGGTCTGGTCGAGGATGAGGCGCTGCTCGAGATCGAGGCGACGGCGGTCATCCCGCATCCCGGGTCTGTCGGGCCATGATTGAGAATAATCAACTATTGCGGCAGTTCTAGGATTTTGGACACCATTTTGGACAGGTTTGTGCAAGCGGCCTATGCCGCTTTGCACTGTGGACAGCTCAGATGAGTATTTCTGGCAAGATGAAGTGACGGCCGCGTCAGGCGTTTGAGCGCAGGCTAATGACCTTCACTCGGCGTCGAAATGGAAGGCGGGAAGTTTGGAGAAGGCTTCGCGCAGGGCGACACCCCAACCGCTCGAGATTTCCTGAAAGTAAGGGTCATCGCCTTCGATGCGCAGGGTGCGGCCCTGATGCAGGCTGTTCTTTTCATAGATATGGATGTCGAGCGGCGGGCTGACCGAAAGGTTGGCCTTGATCGTGCTGTCGAAGGAGACGAGCAGCAGTTTCACCGCCTCCTCGAAGGTCATGTCGGGGTCGTAGGCCCGCAAAAGGATGGGGCGACCGTATTTCGTTTCGCCGATCTGGAAAAACGGCGTGTCGGCGCTGGCCTCGATAAAGTTCCCCTCGGGGTAGATCAAAAACAGACGCTGTTGCCCGCCCTTGACCTGACCACCCAACAAAAGCGTGGCGTTGAAGGTCGCATCGGCGCGCTGGCCGGTCATGGCGTGGGTCGAGATGACTTCGCGCAGGGTGCTGCCGACCAGCGTGGCCACCTGGAACATGCTGTCGGCGGCCATGATGCTGGGCGCGCGGTCCTGCGGGCTTTTGGAGCGTTCCTCCAGCAGGCTGACGACGGCCTGTGTTGTGGCCAGATTGCCTGCCGCCAGAAGGGTGATGCAACGCTCGCCCTCGTCTTCCCAGATCGTCATCTTGCGGAAGGTCGAGATGTTGTCGACGCCCGAGTTGGTGCGGGTGTCCGAGATGAAGACGATACCCCGGTTGAGGGTGAAACCGACGCAATAGGTCATGGTTCTGATCCGAAAATGGCGCGCGCGCCTTAAGAGGAGGATTGCTGCTGGGCCTGGCCCGACTGACCTTGTGTTTGATCAGGCTGCCGCGCCACTTGCAAGTGGACTTTCATCGCCTCGTGACCGCTGCCCATGCGGTGACCATGCACCGGGGCGGCATCGGCATAGTCAAGGCCGAGTGCCACGCGCACATAGCGATCATCCGGGGAGAGGCCGTTGGAGACGTCGAAGCCGACCCAGCCCAGAGGATCAAGGCAGACTTCGCACCATGCGTGGCTGGCGTCCTGTTCGACCTGTCCATCCATCATCAGGTAGCCCGAGACATAGCGGGCGGGATAGCCCAGCAGCCGAGCCACGGCGATCATGATATGGGCGTGGTCCTGGCAGACCCCTTCTCCTGCGTCCAGCGCCGCCTCGGCTGTGGTCGAAGCATCGGTGCGCCCGGTCACCCATGGCACGGATTGCAGGATCAGTGCCGAGAGGCGGTGCATCCGGTCCAGATCGTTCTCGGCTTCCAGACGGCGGGCTTGTGTCGCCAGTTTGCGCAGGTTCGGGCCGGGGGCGGTGGCTGGGGTGGAGGATGTGAACAGCCAGACCGGGGCCAGCCCGGCGTTGGGGCCGATGACGCCGGCGCGATCCTCGACCTCGACCGTGCCCTCGCTGCGGATTTCGACCGTCGTGGCGTCGCGGTCCACCAGAAGAAGGTCCACGTGATTGGCGAATTGGTCGGAAAAGGACAGCTCCTTGGTGCCGCCCGTGATGCTGGTGGTCCAGTCGAGCACCTTCTGCCCATGTCCGCTGCGCGGGGTCATCCGCAGTTGCAGCAGCGCATAGTGATCGGGGCTGTCATAGGTATAGGTGGTGACGTGGCTGATCTTCAATCGCATGGCATCATCCTATCCGTAGAACCGGAAATCCTGCTCGATCTGGCTGGCGAGCGCCGCAGTATCGCGGATCGAGGCGTCAAGGAACTCGTGCAGCCCCTCGTCGAAAATCGCGGAGATCGGCTGGTCGAAGCGGCGGCACATCCGGTCGGCCAGATCCTGAGAGGCCTGCCGCGCGCCGTATTCGCCTTCCAGATGGGACAACTGCTCGCGCGTTTTGGAGCAGCAGAAAGCCATGGACCGCGGTACGCGGCGGTCGAGGATCAGGAATTGTGCGATACCTTGCGGTGTCGTCTCGCCTCCGTGCAGCCAGCTGAAGGAGCGTTCCGCCGAGACCGAGCGCAGGATGTTTTCCCATTGCGCATTGTCCATGCTGGAGCCCACGAAAGAGGCCGAGGGCAGCAGGACGTAATATTTCACGTCCAGAATGCGCGCCGTGTTGTCGGACCGTTCGAGGAATGTGCCCATGCGGCAGAAGTTGTAGATTTCGTTGCGCAGCATGGTGCCATGCAGCGCCCCGCGCACCACGGCGCTGCGGGTGCGGATGATCGAGAGCACTTCGGGCAGGTTGCGTTCGGTGACAGGGCGGGCCAGCGCCGCCTTGACGGCCATCCAGCATTCGTTCACCGCCTCCCAGACTTCGGATGACAGGGCGGTGCGCACCAGCCTTGCGTTCGAACGGGCGGCGTTCATCGCGGACATCACGCTCGAGCCGTTGTCCGGATCGCGCAGCAGGTAGTTGATGACATGGGGGGCGTCGAAGTCATCGTATTTGGTGCAATAGGCCGCCCGCATCCCGGCGGTGGTGACAACCGATTCCCATTCGTTCTCGGCGTCGCCTGCGCGGGTCAGGGCGATGCGCCAGCCTGCTTCGACCAGACGGGCGATGTTTTCGGCGCGTTCAAGATAGCGGAACATCCAGAACAGTCCGCCTGCGGTTTTTCCCAGCATCGCGTCAGTCCCCCAGAACCCATGTATCCTTGGTCCCGCCGCCCTGCGACGAGTTCACGACCAGCGAGCCTTCCTTGAGTGCCACGCGCGTCAGGCCGCCCGGCGTGATCTGCACCTTGTTGGGCGAGACCAGCACGAAGGGCCGCAGGTCCACGTGGCGCGGCGCAAGGCCGCGCTTGGTCATGATCGGCACGGTCGACAGGGCCAGCGTGGGCTGCGCGATGTAATTGGCGGGCCGCGCGCGCAGTTTCTTCTCGAACCGGGCCAGTTCGCGCTTGCTGGCGGCGGGGCCGACCAGCATGCCGTAGCCGCCCGAGCCGTGCACTTCCTTGACCACCAGGTCGGCGAGGTTGTCGATCACGTATTTCAGGCTGTCGGGTTCAGCGCAGCGCCATGTCGGCACGTTCTGCAGGATCGCCTTTTCGCCCGTATAGAATTCCACGATATCAGGCATGTAGCTGTAAAGCGCCTTGTCATCGGCGATGCCGGTGCCGGGCGCATTGGCCAGCGTGATGCCGCCCGCGCGGTAGACATCCATGATGCCCGGCACGCCCAGAAGGGAGTTCGGGTTGAAGTTCAGCGGGTCCAGATAGTCGTCGTCGATCCGGCGGTAGAGCACGTCGATCGCCTTGTAGCCGCGCGTCGTCCGCATGCAGACCCGGCCGCCTTCGATCCGCAGGTCGTGGCTTTCCACCAGTTCGGCGCCCATCTGATCGGCCAGGAAGGCATGTTCGAAATAGGCCGAGTTGTGGATGCCCGGCGTCAGCACCGCGACTTCGGGCTTGTCGCCGTTGAAGGCGGGTGGCGCGCAATCGGACAGCGACCGGCGCAGGTTCTGCGGATAGCTGGAGACGGGGCGGACCTTCAGCCGTGTGAAGAGTTCCGGGAACATCTGGAGCATGGTTTCCCGGTTTTCCAGCATGTAGCTGACGCCGGAGGGCGTGCGGGCGTTGTCTTCGAGCACGTAGAATTCGTTCTCGCCGGTGCGGACCAGATCGGTGCCGACGATATGGGTGTAGACGCCACCGGGCGGGTTCACCCCGATCATCTGCGGCAGGAACGCTTCGTTCCGCGCGATCAGCTCGACGGGCACGCGACCCGCGCGCAGAATCTCCTGCCGGTGGTAGATGTCATGCAGGAAGGCGTTGATGGCGCGGACGCGCTGCGCGATGCCCTCTTCCAGCCGGGTCCATTCGCGGGCCGAGATGATGCGCGGCACCACGTCGAAAGGGATCAGCCGCTCGTCGGCTTCTTGCTGGCCATAGACGTTGAAGGTGATGCCGATACGGCGGAAAAAGGCTTCCGCCTCTTCGGATTTGCGCCGCAGGTGGCGGATATCCTCGGTCTGGAACCAGTCATGATAGCGCGAATAGGGCTGTCGGGCCTGACCGGCACTATCGAACATCTCGTCAAAGAAACGGCGTTGTTTGTCCATGGGTCCACGTTAGAGGAGGGATCGGTCTTTGCAAAGATGGCCTGTCAACTGCTTGAGTATCAAATGGAAATCGCAAAATGGGCTGAAATCGCCGCGTAAAGCCTGTGCATTGCGCCTGTTTTTTGGGCGTATCACGTCTGGCTCGTGCCGCAAATCGTGATCTCCGTGCCCCAGTCGGCACAGGCGCGGGTGAGTTCGGGCGGAAAGGGGTGGTCGGTGTAGACGCGGTCGATCTGGCGCAGCGATCCGATCCGCGCCGGGGCGGCGCGTTGGAGTTTGGAGTGATCCGCGACCAGACAGGTGCGCCTTGCCTGCCGGATGATCGACTGGCTGACGCTGACCTCCTGCACGTCGAAATCCAGCAGGTCGCCTTCGGTATCCATGGCCGAACAGCCGATCACGGCCAGATCGACCTTGAACTGTTCGATCACGCTGGCGGTCAGGGGGCCGACCAGCCCGCCATCGGCGCGGCGCAGCACGCCGCCCGCCAGGATGATCTCGGCCTCGGGGTTGGCGACAAGGATATTGGCCACGTTCATGTTGTTGGTGACGACCATCAGGTTGCGGTGATGCAGCAATTCGCGTGCCACCGCTTCGGTCGTGGTGCCGATGTTCAGAAAGACCGAGGCACCTTCGGGGATGTCCTGCGCGCAGGCCCGCGCAATGGCGGCCTTGGAGGCGGCATTCAGGCGGCGACGCTCGTCATAGCCGATGTTCGTGACGCCCGAGGGCAGGATCGCACCGCCATGCACACGCTCCAGCTTGCCCGCCTCGGCCAGTTCGGTCAGGTCGCGCCGGATCGTCTGCACCGTGACACCGAAACGTTCCGCCAGCCCCTCGACGGTCACCTTGCCTTCGGTTCGCGCGATTTCGAGGATGTCCGGATGTCGGAATGTCTGGCTCATGGGTGCTCTCCTCAGATCGTTCGACTATTTTTCATATTGTTCTGTGGTGCAAGCGGCGCGTTGCGGATTTCTTCGCGCAGGGGTGCAGGCGAAAGCAAACGAAGAGGCGCTTTGTTCTGCTGCCGCATCGCCTCCGTCTTTGGGAGGCAGGCAGGTCAGGACCGCTTGACAGCCATTCGCCCCCGACCCGATGCTGCCGGGATGGAACACAGGCTGCGCCCGGTCATCGAGACACCCGACATGGGGATCGCATTGTCGGACGGGTGCCGCCTGTCCGCCCGTGTCTGGATGCCCGGTGATGCCGTCGGCGACCCGGTGCCCGCGATCCTTGAATTCCTGCCCTATCGCAAGCGTGACGGCACGGCTGCCCGCGATGCGCTGACCCATCCCTGGATGGCCGCGCGGGGCTATGCCTGTGTTCGCGTCGACATGCGCGGCAATGGTGACAGCGAAGGGCTGATGGAGGATGAATATGCCCCGCAGGAGTTGTCGGACGCGGTCGAGGTGATCCACTGGCTGGCGCGGCAGGACTGGTGCAGCGGCAAGGTCGGCATGATGGGGATCAGCTGGGGCGGGTTCAATGCGTTGCAGGTTGCGGCGCTGAACCCGGCGCCGCTGAAGGCGATCGTGACCTTGTGTTCGACGGTGGACCGCTACGCCGATGACATCCACTACAAGGGCGGGTGTCTGCTGAACGAGAACCTGGGCTGGGGCGCGACGATGTGGGCCTATTCCTCGCGGCCCCCCGATCCGGCACTGCGGGCGGACTGGCGGGATCTGTGGTTGCAGCGGCTTGAGGCGGAGCCTTTCCTGCCTTCGGTTTGGCTGCGCCATCAGCGCCGGGATGCCTATTGGCGGCACGGGTCCGTCTGCGAGGATTTCGGCGCGATTACGGCGGCCACGCTGGCCGTGGGCGGCTGGGGCGACAGCTACAAGAACGCGGTGCCTGCGCTGGCCGGCAACCTGACTGCCCCGGTCAAGGGGATCGTCGGGCCATGGGTGCACAAATATCCGCATTTCGCCGTGCCTGAACCGCGGATCGGCTTTCTGCAAGAGGCGCAGCGGTGGTGGGATCGCTGGCTCAAGGACAGGCCCAACGGGGCCGAGGATGATCCGGCCTACAGGCAGTATCTGATGGAGGGGGTGCGCCCTGCGACGTGGTATGCGGATCGTCCCGGCCGCTGGCTGGCGGGCGATGGCGCGCCTGCGCCGCTGCATCGGCTGCATCTGGGGCAGGGAGCGTTGCTGGCCGCGCCTGAACCGTTTCAGTCGCTTGTGGCCAGCCCGGAGCATTGCGGCATGGATGCGGGCGAATACTGTGCGATCTGGCTGGGGCCGGAACAGCCGGGTGACCAGCGGGCCGATGACGCGCTGTCCGCCTGTTTCGACAGTGCGCCGCTGGAGCAGGCCACGGCCATCACCGGGGCTGTGCGTGTCACCCTGACGCTGGCATCCGACAGGCCGCAGGCGCAGATCGCGGTGCGCCTGTGCCATGTGCATCCGGACGGGGCCTCGACGCGGATCACCTATGGCGTGTTGAACCTGTCGCATCGTGACAGCCACGCCAGCCCCGAGGCGCTGGTGCCGGGGCAGCCGGTTACAGTGACGCTGGATCTGGATCACATCGCCTATCGTGTGCCCGCCGGGCATCGGCTGCGGCTGGCGATCTCGTCCAGCTATTGGCCGCTGCTCTGGCCCGCGCCGGAGGCCGTGGCCTTGACCCTGTCGGCCGGGCATCTGGACCTGCCTGTGCATCCCGATCCGGACGGGGCCGGCTGGGACTTTCCGCCCCCCGATGCCTCTGCGCCGCTGGAGGTGGATGTGCTGCGCCCTGAGCACCATGAACGCGAAGCGGTCACGGATATGACGACCGGGATCGTCACCCTCAGGATCGTCGATGATTTCGGCAAGCGGCGCGACAGGGGGCATGGGCTGATTTCCGGCGGTGTGGCGCGCGAGTGGTGGAGCATCCATCCGGGCGACCCGCTGTCCGCCCGTGGCCGCACCCATTGGACGATGGAGACGGAGCGGGACGGAATCGTGACCCGGACCGAGACCCATGCCGAAATGTGGGCCGATGCCCGGCAGTTTCACCTGCGCGCGCGGATCGAGGCGTGGGAGGGGCTTGGGGATGCCGCACGACTGGTCCATGCGCGCGATTTGCATGACACGATTGACAGGGATCACCTGTAAATGTCGCCGCTGTCACGGAGTTGTCGCAGTTGGACGCTTTTTTGGTTGAACACTGAGGCGCGATGGGCAAAGTTGACTCAAGAGTCAACAACCCGTGACGGTCGGGCAGGCTGCCTTGTCGCCTGACATGCCCGTGACGGCCAAAGGACAGGAAGACCTGCCCGGCGGGTGATTGAACAAAGCAGAATCGCGCCAAGCGAACAGATACCAACAGGGAGACAAAGATGACCGGAAAGATTGACCAGAACCATATCGATTACCTCAAGGTGCGGGCCGGTATGGGCCGTATGTCGCGGCGTGAATTCATGGGCCGCATGGGCGCGCTGGGCGTCAGCGCCGCGATGGCCGGAACCTTCTATGCACAGGCCGTGCATGCGGCCGGGCCAGTCAAGGGCGGCATGATGCGGATGGGCGTGTCGGGGGGCGAAAGCACCAACTCGCTTGATCCGGCGCTGGCCGCAAGCCCGGTGCCCTACAACGTTCTGAACCAGTTCGGCGAAACGCTGATCAATGTTGATGAGAACGGCGAACTCGAGATGAGATTGGCGGAGTCCGTCGAAGCCTCGGCGGATGCCAAGACGTGGATGTTCAAGATCCGCTCGGGCGTGGAATTCCACAATGGAAAGCCGCTGACCGCCGAGGATGTGATGCGCACGATGGAGCGTCACTCGAACGAGGACAGCAAGTCGGGTGCCCTGGGCATCATGCGCGGCATCACCTCGATGAAGGTCGAAGGCGACATGTTCATCGTGGGGCTGGATACGGCCAACGCGGACCTGCCCTTCCTCATGGGGGATTATCACCTGATGATCCAGCCCGATGGCGGATTCGACAATCCCGCCGCAGGCATCGGCACCGGCCCCTATATGGTCGAGGCGGAAGAGCCCGGTGTGCGGTACATGTTCAAGAAAAACCCGAACTATTGGGACAGCAGCCGCGGCCATGTGGACGAGGTCGAGATCCTTTCGATCAACGACACCACCGCGCGGATGGGTGCGCTGCAATCCGGTCAGGTGCATCTGGTCAACCGGGTCGATCCCAAGGTTGCGGCCCTGCTGGATCGTGCGCCCGGCTTGTCGGTCAAGAACGTGGGTGGCCCCGGCCATTACGTCTTCATCATGCATTGCGATACCGAGCCCTTCCTGAACAACGACCTGCGGCTGGCGCTGAAATATGCGATCGACCGCGAGGATCTCGTGGACAAGGTGCTGCGCGGCTATGGTTCGGTGGGCAATGACATGCCTGTCAACGCGTCCTATCCGCTGTTCGATGCAAGCATCCCGCAGCGTGAATACGATCCCGAGAAGGCGGCCGAGCATTACGCGAAGTCCGGCCATGACGGCAGCCCGATCATCCTGCGTGTGTCCGACGTGGCCTTCCCCGGCGCGGTCGAGGCGGCGCAGCTGTTCCAGCAGACGGCCAATGCTGCCGGTATCCCGCTTGAGCTGAAGCGCGAGCCGGGTGACGGCTACTGGTCCGAGGTCTGGAACGTGCAGCCTTTCTGCGCCTCCTATTGGGGTGGGCGTCCGGTGCAGGACCAGATGTATTCGACGGCCTATCTGTCGAGCGCGGACTGGAACGACACCCGCTTCAAGCGCGAGGATTTCGATGCGCTGCTGTTGCAGGCACGCGGCGAGCTGGACGCGGACAAGCGCAAGGCGCTTTACAGCGAAATGGGCATGATGGTGCGCGACGAGGGCGGCCTGATCTGCCCGATGTTCAACGACTTCGTCGAAGGCGTCAGCGACAAGGTGCAGGGCTGGGTGGCCGACCCGACCGGCGAGCTGATGTCGGGCACCGCAACGCACAAGTGCTGGCTGACGGCCTGAGCGGGGCCTGCTGAATGCACCCGATCCTGATACTGGTGTCCCAGCGCGTTGCGCTGGGCCTCCTTTTGCTTCTGGCGGCCTCGGTGCTGATCTTCGCGGGCACGATGATCCTGCCGGGCGATGTGGCGCAATCCATTCTGGGTCAGTCCGCCACGCCCGAGGCGCTGGCGAACCTGCGCGCTGAACTTGGTCTGAACGACCCGCCCGTGACGCGCTATTTCAACTGGCTTTTCGGGGCCTTGCAGGGCGATCTTGGCACGGCGCTGACCAATGGGCAGGACATCGCATCCTCGCTTGGCCGCCGTCTGGGCAATACGATGTTTCTGGCCTTCTGGGCCGCGATCATCGCGGTGCCGCTTGCGATCTTTCTTGGCCTGTCTGGCCGTGCGCTATCGCAACCGCTGGCCGGACAAGCTGATTTCCGGGGTGACGCTCGCCTCGATCTCGATTCCCGAATTCCTGATCGGCTATCTGCTGGTCTATTTCGTGGCTGTCAAACTGGGCTGGTTCTCGTCCGTGTCGATGATCAACGACAGCATGAGCCTTGGCGAGAAGCTGAGCGCCATCGCCCTGCCTGTGGGTGTGCTGGTGCTGGTCGTGCTGGCGCATATGATGCGGATGACGCGCGCCGCGATCCTGAACGTGATGCAGTCGGCCTATATCGAAACGGCCGAGTTGAAGGGCCTGTCGGGCTTCAACGTGATCTTCCGCCATGCCTTTCCGAATGCCATCGCCCCCATCGTCAATGTGGTGATGCTGAACCTGGCCTATCTGGTGGTGGGCGTCGTGGTGGTCGAGGTGGTGTTCGTCTATCCCGGCATGGGGCAGTATCTGGTGGACCATGTCAGCAAGCGCGACGTGCCCGTCGTGCAGGCCTGCGGGCTGGTCTTCGCGGCCGTCTATATCGGGCTGAACATGGTGGCCGATATCGTGGCGATCCTGTCCAACCCGCGACTGAGGCATCCGAAATGAGCAGGATTCCGATTTCTGCCCTGATCGGGCTGGTCTTCACCGGGGCCTATTTCCTCGCGGCCCTCTTCGCGCCGTTCATCGCGCCCTATGGAATGTCCGAGACCGTGGGCGATGTGTGGGAGCCGATGTCGCGCACCCATCTTCTGGGCACGGACAGCATCGGGCGCGATCTGCTGACGCGCATGATCTATGGCGGGCGCACGACGATCTTCATCGCGACCATGGCCACGCTTTTGTCCTTCACAACAGGGGCTGTGCTGGGGTTTCTGGCCGCCGTGATCGGCGGTTGGGTCGATCAGGCGCTGTCGCGCTTTGTCGATCTGATGATGGCGATCCCTTCGCTGATCTTCGCGCTGGTGGTGCTGTCGGTCATGCCGGTCACGATCCCGGTGCTGATCATGGTCATGGGCCTGCTCGATTCCACCCGCGTCTACCGTCTGGCCCGCGCCGTCGCGGTGGATATCAACGTGATGGACTATGTCGAGGCCGCGCGCCTGCGTGGCGAGGGGCGGGGCTGGATCATCTTCCGCGAAATCCTGCCCAATGCCCTGTCACCCCTGGTGGCCGAAATGGGCCTGCGGTTCATCTTCATGGTGCTGTTCGTCTCGACCCTGTCCTTCCTGGGGCTGGGCGTGCAGCCGCCCAATGCCGACTGGGGCGGGATCGTGAAGGAGAACAAGGAAGGCATCGTCTACGGTATTTCGGCGGCTCTGGTGCCTGCTTTTGCCATTGCGACGCTGGCGATCTCGGTCAACCTGGTGGCGGATTGGATTCTCAATCGCACGACAAGTCTGAAAGGGGGGCGTGGTGGCTGATCCCTTGCTCAAGGTTACGGATCTCAAGATCGAGGCGACGGCCTATCCGCCGGGCGAACCCCCGCAGGAGATCACTATCGTCGAAGGCGTGTCCTTTGCGTTGGAAAAGGGCCGGGTGCTGGGCCTGATCGGTGAAAGCGGGGCGGGCAAGTCCACGATCGGCCTGTCGGCCATGGCCTATGGGCGCGGTGGCGTGCGCATCACCGGCGGGCAGGTTGCGGTGAACGGCCGCGATATCCTGCAACTGGGCGTGCGCGGTCTGCGCGCCCTGCGTGGGGCCGAGGTGACCTATGTGGCGCAATCCGCTGCCGCCGCCTTCAACCCGGCCAAGCGGATCATGGAGCAGGTGATCGAGGCGACGCTGGAACACGGTCGCGCCAGCCGGTCCGAGGCCGAGGCCCGCGCGGTCAAGCTGTTCGCCACGCTGGGCCTGCCCGATCCCGACACCTTCGGCAACCGTTACCCGCATCAGGTCTCGGGCGGGCAGTTGCAGCGCGCGATGACGGCGCTGGCGCTTTGCCCGCTGCCGGACCTCGTGATCTTCGACGAACCGACGACAGCGCTGGACGTGACCACGCAGATCGACGTGCTGGCCGCGATCAAGGATGCGATCCGCGAAACCGGGGTCGCCGCGCTTTACATCACCCATGACCTTGCCGTGGTGGCGCAGGTCAGCGACGATATCATGGTGCTGCAAGGGCGGGCATATGGTCGAATACGGCACGACCGACGCAGATCATCAACGCCCCGCGCGAGGAGTATACCCGCGCGCTGGTGTCGGTGCGTTCGATCGAGCATGAGGAGAAAGTGCCCTCGGACGATCCGGTCCTGCGGGTGGAGCATGTGACGGCGCGGTATCGCGGCACCGATTTCGATGTGCTGCATGATGTGAATGTCGAGGTGCATCGCGGCCAGACCCTTGCGGTGGTGGGCGAAAGCGGATCGGGCAAGTCGACGCTGGCGCGGGTGATCACCGGGCTTTTGCCACCCTCGGAGGGGCAGATCACCTTCGCGGATCGCACGCTCTCGCCCACGCTTTCGGGCCGGTCGCGCGAGGATCTGCGCGAGGTGCAGATGATCTACCAGATGGCCGATGTGGCGATGAACCCGCGCCAGACCGTGGGCACGATCATCGGGCGACCGCTGGAGTTCTACTTCGGTCTGAAGGGCGAGGCCAAACGTGCCCGCGTGGCCGAGTTGCTGGACGAGATCGAGATGGGCACGGGCTTCATCGACCGCTATCCGGCTGAACTGTCCGGCGGGCAGAAGCAGCGCGTCTGCATCGCCCGCGCGCTGGCCGCGAACCCGCGCCTGATCATCTGCGACGAGGTGACATCGGCGCTCGATCCGCTGGTGGCGGATGGAATCCTCAAGCTGCTGCTGAACCTGCAGAAGGTCGAAGACGTGGCTTATCTGTTCATCACGCATGATCTGGCGACTGTGCGGGCCATCGCCGACAGCATCGCCGTGATGTATCGCGGCCGCGTGGTCCGCTATGGCCCCAAAAGCCAGGTCCTGTCTCCGCCATTCGATGATTACACCGACCTGCTGCTGTCTTCGGTGCCCGAGATGAAGCTGGGCTGGCTGGAAGATGTGATCGCCCATCGCAAGATGGAAAGCGCCGGAAACTGAGCTTGCGCCAAGTATCCTCGCCGGAGGCTCCCCACCCATGCCGCAGGTGACGCGGTGTCTGAAAGAGGCTGACCGATGCAAAACAAGCTGTTGCTGATCATTCTGGACGGTGTGCCGCTGCGCAACTGGCGGCGGCTTTTCGGCAATCTGGAGGGCTGGGTCGAGACGGGGGAGGCGCAGACTTGGGTGATGCGGTCGGTGCTGCCGTCGATCTCGGCCAGTTGCTATGCGTCGATCCATACGGGCGTTACCCCGCAGGAGCATGGCTGCACCGGCAATGGCAATGTGTTCCGCCTGTCGCATCCGGATGTCTTCAGCCAGGTGCGGGCCGGTGGCGGGGTCACGGGGGCGGTGACGCATTCCTTCTGGTCCGAGTTCTTCAACCGCGCGCCTTTCGATTACGTGCGCGACATCGAGTATGACGAGCCGGAAAGTGCCACGATCAATCACGGGCGCTTTCACACGATGACGGGATACGGGCTGATCAACCAGATGACGCCCTCGGATGTGGATCTGTTCGCGACGCTGACGATGCTCTGCGCGCGGCATGACCTGAACTACGGCATCCTGCACACCTGCACGCTCGACAGCATGGGGCATCGTTTCTTCCACGATTGCCAGGAGATGGATCATGCCTGTGCGGTGATGGATGAGATGCTGGCCCCCTTCATCCCCAAATGGCGCGCCATGGGCTATGAGGTGATCGTCACCGCCGATCACGGGCAGGACGAGCGTGGGCATCACGGGGGCAACAGCGATCTGCAGCGTGAGGTGGCGCTGTATTACTTCGGCCCGGCGCGCGGTCCTGACGCCGAAACCATGCTGGACCAGTTGCAACTGGCGCCCACAATCCTGTCACGTTTGGGCGCGCCGATCCCCGACTCCATGCGGGCGCGCCCCTTCCTTGAGCAGTCCTGATACCTTTTGTCGTCCCCATTCGGGAGGCGTCCACTACATCTAGTGGTCGGTCACCCATTTTGGGACTGTTGCAAAATAGACTTTAGCACTGTGCCGAAAAACGGCATATTCTTGTTTGAAATAAGAAAATCGCCGGAACAAATCGGCGTGTAACGAGTAGAGCGGTGTCAGTATGAAGACGATGGATTTTGTCGTGCGTCCCGTCACGGGCGCAACCCGGCGTGGCGTGGTCGAAGACGGGGTGGCCGTCTCGGTCATCGAAGTTTCGGCCGGAGAAGAAATTTCCCTTAATCTCAGGCAGTTCGAGCTGGCAGCTTATGTCAGGCAAGGCAATGACCTGCAGATCACCCTGGCCGATGGCCGCATCGTCACGCTGAAAGGGTATTTCGGCGAAGATGCACCGGTCGCGCGGCTTTTCATCAGTGCGGATGGATACCTGAGCGAGGTCACCCTGGCCGAAGGCGGCGGACGGCACGCTCTATGCGCAATATGGCCCGACCGAAGCCTGGGGCAAATGGAGCCCGCATGAAGACCTGATCTTCATGGATGGCAACGAGATTACGGCACCTCTCGCCGATGATGACACGGTGACCATGCTGGCGCCGGGTCTGTTGCTGGGCGGCGGGGCGCTGGGTGCGGCCAGCGGTGTGGCAGCGCTGGCGGCCGGTTCGGTGATCGCGGGAACTCTGGGCGGCGGTAGCGGCGACGGTGATGTCGCCGGTGGCGGAACGGGTGGTGCCGGAGGCGGCGGCGCTGGTGGTGGCGGCGCTGGTGGCGGCGGTGGCGGTGACGGCGGCGCAGCAGGCGGTGGTGGCGGCGGTGGACCGCGCCAGCCGACAGTGAATGAAAAAGACCCTATCCTGATCGGTGGCGGTGACAATCCGCAGATCATCATCAGCGGCACAGGCGAGCCCGGTGCCGAAGTCGAGGTCATCATCGGCGATATCAGCGTGGTGACGACACCTGATGGTGAAGGCGCGTGGCAGGTGGTTTTCGAAGGCGAAAAAATGCCTGCCGATGGCCAGTATCCGGTTGTGGTCGAAGTCACTCAGCCTGGCAGCGGTGAGCAGATCGACCTGACCGGCCCTTCGGTCACGATCGACACGACCCCGCCGGTTCTGACGGTGACCGAGGGCACGGAATCGGCCGGGCATATCGTTAATGGCGATGATCAGCGCGATGGTGTCGATATTGCCGGCACCAGCGAACCCGGTGCGCGGGTCGACGTCACGATCGGCACGGCCACGCGTAGCGTCGATGTCGGGGAAGATGGGCGCTGGTCGGTGAGTTTTGGTCCGGGCGATTTGCCGGTGGGCGATTATGCCCGCGACATGACGGTTGTCGCCACGGATAGTTTCAACAACTCCACACGGGTGGCGGACAGGGTCGTGGTCGATACGATCCCCGATCCGATCGTGATCCATGCGGGTCTTGTGGGCGGCGATGGCGTGGTCAACGCGATCGAGGCCGAAAATGGCTACCGCGTCACCGGCACGTCCACGCCGGGCAATACGCTGACCCTGACACGCTGGGACGGCGTGCAGACGATCACCCGCTCGGTGCCGGTCGAAGCCGATGGCACGTGGCGCGTCACCTATCTGCCAGGCGAGGTGCGGGGCGGTGAATACGATGTGACGCTGACGGCGACCACCTCGGATGCGGCAGGCAACATCGGTCGGGCATCGGCGACGGTCCGCGTGGATACCGTGCATCATGTGACCATCGACCCGGCGCCTCTGGGCGAGAATGATCTGATCAACCGGACAGCGGCTGATGGCGGCGTGGTTCTGCGCGGCACGACGCAGCCCGGTTCGGTGGTCGAGGTCCAGTTCGGCTCGATCACGCGGCAGGTCACCTCGACGGACGGCACATGGTCGATGCGTTTCGCGGGAACCGATTTCGCGCGCGATGAATATGACGCGACATTCAACGTCACGGCGCGTGATGCGGCGGGCAACGTCAGCCGGGCCTCGCGCGATGTGCGGGTGGATACGGTTGTCGATGTGACGATCAATGACGGGATCGGTCGGAATGGTCTGATCAACGAAGCCGAACGCCTGAACGGTGTGCGGATCGCGGGCACCACGGACCCGGATGTGACCAATGTGATGGTGCGTGTCGGTGATGTGACCAAGCCAGCGACAGTTGACAGCTTCGGCAACTGGACTGTGCGGTTCGAGACCGCCGATCTGCCGGAAGGTCAGGGCAATCTGACCGTGACCGCCACCGCGACCGATGCTGCCAACAACAGCAACAGCGCCAGCCGCGGGGTTGTTCTGGATACCGAGGTGCGCGACTTCGCCTATACCTCGACCGGGGTGGCGGCGGATGGGATCATCAATGCGCAGGATGACGGCAACGGGCTGATGGTGACCGGACAGGTCGAACCAGGGTCGCGCGTCATGGTCACGCTGGGCACTGTTACGCAGGAGGCGCGGGTGTTGACCGATGGCCGCTGGAGCACGCGGTTCGAGCCATCCAGCATCCGTGACGGTGAGTATGACACGCAACTGACCGCCGTGGCGACGGACGCGGCGTTCAATACCGAGACGCTGAACCATGCGGTGCGTGTCGATACCCGTCTGAACCGTCTGGAACTGATGGGTCCGGTGGCGGGTGACGATGTCATCAACATGGCCGAGGCGCGGGGCGGTTTTGCCGTGACCGGGAAGGTCGAGGCAGCGGCCGCGGATGGCACGCTGTCAACGGTGCGGGTCGAGTATGATGGCCAGTTCTATCAGGCCACTGTCGACGCGGCAGGCAACTGGCGCGCGGAAATCCCGGCGGGTGCCGTGCGCACCGGCAGCTATCCCACCGAACTGGTCGTGCATGCGCGCGATGCGGCGGGCAATCCCGGCATGTTGACGCATGCTCTGACGGTGGATACCGATGCGCCGGCCAGCCCGTTCATCGAGGGGTATACCCGCGATCATAAGGGCATTGCCGCGATTTCGATCGATACGGTGCCCGAGCCGATCACCCTGACCGAAGTGCGGGCGGATGGTACGCTTGGCGTGGTGAACAGCGAAGAAACGGTGATCCGAACCCGTGGTGAAACCCTGCATGATTTCGGCAGTGTTCTGCCCGATGGCAGCTTTGCCGAAACGCCTTTGCCGGATGGATCGCATCTGGTTGTCACCGCCACCGATCAGGCGGGCAATACCAGCGGCACCTTCCTTGCCTTTGACGAATTGACGACGTCGGTGATCGATCTGTCCGCGCCGATTGCGGCGGGTCTGAAGATCGACAGCATTGATCTGACATTCGCCGAAGACAGCAATCTGACGCTGACCGAGGCGCAGATCCTTGCAATGTCGCCGGATGACCGAACCGTGACGATCCACGGGGGCACCGATGATACTGTCACGCTGGCAGGCGCGCTGCGCGATGGCACCGAGATGGTCGATGGTCGCCCCTATGCGATCTACGATCTGGGTCAGGCCCGGGTGATCGTGGATGAAGACGTGAACCGGATTTACTAAATCGGTGTCATGGCCGGGTCTGCGGGGCGGCTCAATTCCCCGCAGGTCCACCACATGCAAGAAGCACCGGAACAAGGGGCGGTCATGAGGCAGGGGAATACGCAACAGGCGTCGGGGCAAAGGATCGGCCCGGCACTGGCCTGTCTGGCGCTGCTGGCCTTGCCTGGCTGCCTGGCGACGGGCGACGGCGGTGCCGTCAGCCGGATGCTCATGCCCGAAGCCGCGCCGGTGCCGCAGGGCTTGAGCACGGGCGATGCCGTGACCGAGGCTTCACCCGTGCTTTCCGACCTGATGGCGCGGCGCAGTGCCCTGCCGGATGGCGCCTCGCTTGACCGGATCGCGGATGCGGTGCTGATTGCGGATACGCGCGCCGCCGCCGCAGCCTTGCGCAGCGCGCGGTTGCGTGAACGGGCGCAGTCGCGCAACTGGTTGCCCAGTATCGGCCCGCAGGTCAGCCTCAGTTCGTTGGGGTCTGTCGTGGCGATGCTGGTTGTGGAGCAGGTGCTGTTCGACAATGGGCGCAAGCTGGCGGAACGCGATTTCGCCAAGGCGGATGTCGAGGTTGCGGCGGTCGCGCTGGTGCAGGATGCCAACGCGCGGGTGCTGACTGGCCTGACCCTCTATCTTGCATCGCTCGAGGCGCAGGAGAAAGCGGCCCTGTCCATGGCCGCCGAGCGCGACATGGCGCATTTTGAATGGATCATGTCCGAGCGGGTCTCGGGCGGCATTTCGGATCCTTCCGATCTGCAGGTTCTCCGGCAGAAGCTGGCGGAAATCCGTGCTTCGGTGCAGACCGAAACCGAAGCGGCGCGTGCGGCGCAGGCCGAACTGGTGGCCATGGGGGCCAGTCCCGATCTACTGTCCGCGCAGGACGGTATCCCCGGTATCGGGGAGGCGTTGCAACTGCCCGCGCCATTGCCGGTGGCCCTGGCGGTGCGTCTGGCCGAGGCCGAGCAGACCCGCGCCGAAGCCCGCGCAAGGGTCGAGCGGGCGAGTTTCCTGCCATCCTTGACCGCGACCGGAGCCTTGGGGCGCGGCGCGCCCGATCCGTCGCTCGATGTGCGGAGCACGCGACCTTTCGGCTTTGGCACAGGAGATGATCTGCGCGCGATCGAGGCCGCGACTGAGGGCGAGCGGCGCAAGGTCGCGCAGGCCCGCGAGGGAGCGAACCGCCGACTGGCGCGGCTTGAGCAGGAGCGGACCGCCCTTGGGCGGCAAGCGGCCGATGCAGCGGTTCTGGCAGGGCGGGCCAAGGCGAACCTTGATCTGTTCCAGGCCCAGTATGATGCGGGGCAGCGTCAGGTCATGGATGTGGTCGGTCTCTACGAACATTTCGCGCGCCAGCAGCAGGACGCGGCGTCGCTACGCTATCGCGCGATCCTGACCCAGCTTCAGATCGCGGCCGAGCTTGGGCTTCTGGCCGATGGAGACAAGCTATGAACGGCGTTGCAGCCCGATCGACAGGACCGGAGGAGGCGCCGCAGGCCATCCCTGAGACTGCGGAAATCGTGCGCAATCCCTTGCAGACCGTGCCGGAGCCGCGCAGGTCAGCGGATGTTGCCGCGCAGCCTTCCGCCGATCCGCGTATTCTGGCGCGGGCCGATCTGGTTGTGGTCTATGCGGGCCTTCTGGGGCGATCCCTGCTGCGCCGCGACGTGATCGAGGCCATGGTGGGTGTCGACCGTCAGGACGGCACCGCGCAGGACGGGCAGGATCGCACGCAAGCGCTGGTGCAGGCTTTCGAGGCTTGCGGTCTGCTCTCGCGGCTGGAGACAGCCGCCGCGCCTTCTGCCGATCTCTGGCCCGCGCTGGCGCATATGACCGGCGGTCAGGTCGTGCTGGTGCTGGAGCAGTCGGGCAATGATCCTGCCGCCACGCTGACGATCTACGACACGGAAAGTCCGGACAACCGGCTTTTGGTGTCCCTGGCCGAGTTCCAGCCCTATTTCGCGGGCACGATCTTGCGCGCCGAGGCACGGGTCGCCGACCTTGCCCAGACGCATCTGGCCGCCCCGCGCCCCGCGCATTGGTTCTGGGGCGAGTTCACGGCCCTGCGTCGGCCTTTTGCGGATGTCATGCTGGGGTCATTCGTGGCCAACCTTCTGGCGGTGGCGGTCGCCTTGTTTTCGTTGCAGGTCTATGACCGGGTGATCCCGCATCAGTCGCAGGCGACGCTCTGGGTGCTGGCCGCAGGTGCCATTCTGGCCCTGGTGATGGAGGCCGCGCTCAAGATGGCGCGGGCGCAGTTGATGGACGGGGCCGGGCGGCAGATCGAACTGACGGTGCAGGCCTTGCTGATGGACCGCATCCTTGGTGCGCGCTCGGATCAGCCCGGGCGCAGCCCGTCGCAGATCTTCAGCGCGATGCGTGAATTCGGATCGGTGCGCGAGTTCTTTACCACCGCGACCGTCGGCACGTTGGCGGATATCCCGTTCATCTTCGTCTTTCTGCTGCTGGTCGCCTCGATCGGGGGGAATGTGGTCTGGGTGCTGGTGCTGGGCGGAGTTCTGATGGTGCTGCCGGGCTTTGTCATGCAGCGCCAGATGATCCGCCTGACCGAGGAGGGGCAGGGTGCATCCGCCCGCGCGGGCCGGCTGTTGCAGGAGGTGATCCACGAGCAGGAGACCGTCAAGACGCTGCGCGGCGAAGAACGGATGCGGCGTATCTGGGCCGAGTTGACGGCGCTGTCGGCGCTTACCTCATCCGAGCAGCGCAGGCTGGCCTCGATGCTGACGACTTGGGCGCAGGGCGTGCAGCAGGCCACCTATGTGGCGGCTGTCGTGCTGGGGGCCTATCTGGTCTTTGCCGGGCAGTTCACCGTGGGGTCGATCATCGCCGTGGGCATCCTGACGGGCCGCACACTGGCACCGCTGTCGCAACTGGCGGGCACGATGGCACGCTGGGGCAATGTGCGCACGGCGCTGGATGCGCTGGAGGGCATCGCCAATGCGCCGCAGGACCGCGAGCCGGACCGCCACTACCTGCGCCGCGACCGTCTGGCGGGCCACTATGAGCTGCGCGAGATGCAGTTTCGCTACAGCGCCGAGACGGCCACGGTGCTGGACATTCCGGCGCTGGCGATCCTGCCGGGGCAGCAGGTGGCGATCCTCGGCGCCAATGGATCGGGCAAATCCACCTTCCTGCGGCTGCTGTCGGGGCTTTATGCGCCGACACGGGGCCGGATGCTGATCGACGGGACCGAGATGGGCCAGATCGAGCCGCGCGACGTGCGCCGGGCCATCGGCTATCTGGGGCAGGAGGTGCGGCTTTTTGCCGGAACCCTGCGGGAAAACCTGACCTTCAATCTGCTGGAGCGGGACGATGACCGGCTGATGCAGGCGCTGGATTTCGCGGGGCTGGGGCAATTCGTGAAGGCGCATCCGCGCGGGCTGGATCTGGAGCTGAGTGATGGGGGCGCGGGCCTGTCCATCGGGCAGCGGCAATCGGTGGGCTGGGCGCGTCTGTGGTTGCAGAACCCGTCGGTTTGCCTGCTGGACGAGCCGACCGCCGCGCTGGACCAGCGGCTTGAGGCGACGTTGATCAGCCGTCTGGAGAGTTGGCTTGAAGGGCGCACCGTGGTGATCGCCACGCACCGGATGCCGATCCTGTCGCTGACCGGGCGGGTGATGATCCTGCAGAACGGGCGGCTGGCGGTGGACGGGCCGCGCGATCAGGTGCTGGCGCATCTGGCGACCCCTGCGGGCGGGGGGATGTAAGCATGGCCCATCCCTCTCTGACCCTGCCTGCGCAACTGAGCGCGCGGCTGCGCGGACCCAGCCTGACGATCTGGCTTTGTGCGGGCACGGTATTGCTGTTCGTGATCTGGTCCAGCCTGGCCTGGGTCGATGAGATCGTGCGGGCGGAGGGCGAGATGATCTCGGCCTCGCGTCCGCAGATCATCCAGAACCTTGAAGGCGGCATCCTTGCCGAACTCGCGGTGCGCGAAGGCGATGTGGTGCAGCAGGGCGATGTTCTGGCGCGGTTGCAGGGCACGCAGTTCCGCGCCTCGGTCGATGACCTGATGGATCAGATCGCAGCACTTGATGTGCGCCGTCTGCGGCTGGAGGCCGAATTGGCGGGGCAGACCGATTTCGACGTGCCCGCCGATCTTGCGCAGCGTGATCCGGCGATGGTCGCGTCCGAGAGGTTGTTGTTGCAGGCACGGCAGGCCGATTTGCGCAGCCGCATCGACGGCTCCAAACGGGTGCTGGATCAGGCGCAGCAGGAAATGCAGATGATGGAGCAGATGCTGGAGCGCAAGATCGTCGCCCTGATCGAGGTGACACGCGCCCGCAAGGAGCATGCCGATGCCCGCATCCGCCATGACGAGGTCGTCACCGGCGCGGCGCTGGAACGGGCCGAGGCCTATGCCACCACATTGCGTGAACTGGCGACATTGCGCCAGAACCTCAAGGCCAGTCAGGATCAGCTGACCCGCACCGAATTGCTCAGCCCGATGCGCGGGATCGTCAAGGCGGTCTCCGTCACCACCATCGGCGGGGTCGTGAGGCCGGGCGAGGAAATCCTTCAGATCATCCCGCTGGACGAGGAACTCTTCGTCGAGGCCCGCGTGCGGCCCGAGAATATCGCCAATATCCGCCCCGGCCAGGAGGCGACGATCAAGCTGACCGCCTATGACTATACGATCTACGGCACGCTCAAGGGCACGGTGGATGTGATCTCGGCTGACACGTTCAAGGACGAACGCGCCCGCGACCCCGAGGCGGCGGCGCATTACCGGGTGACCCTGCGGGTGGACAAGGAACATCTGACGCAGCGGCAGGCATCGGTCCGGGTCCGTCCCGGCATGCAGGCCTCGGTCGAGTTGCACACCGGGGCCAAGACGGTGCTGCAATACCTGCTCAAGCCGCTCTACAAATCGCGCGAGGCCTTGCGCGAGCCGTGATCCTTCACCAAGGGCGGGCTTTTGCCCTTGGCGCGCGGGATGGCGGGGCGCATAAGCGGGCAAACGCTTGAAAGGCCCGATCCATGAGCAGCCCCTGCGCCCTGTGTGGCAAACCCTCCGTTTTGGCCCATGTGGTTGCGCCCGCCGACGTGGAGGTCGTTCTTTGCGATGCCTGCCACGCGGGCGTGACCGAAGGACCGGCCGATGATCCACACTGGCGTTGTCTGACCGACGCTGTCTGGAGCGGCGAGGCCGCGGTGCAGGTTCTGGCATGGCGGCTTCTGCACCGGATCGACGCCGCATGGGCCCGCGACCTGCTGGAGGTCGTCTATCTGGAGCCCGAAGTGCAGGTCTGGGCCGAAGCAGGGATGGGCGGTGGCGAACAGCCACTGGACATCATTCATCGCGACAGCAACGGCACCGTTCTGGCGCAGGGTGACACGGTGCATCTGATCAAGGACCTACCCGTCAAGGGCGCGGGTTTCACCGCCAAGCGCGGCACGGCGGTGCGTGGCATCTCGCTTGTGGCGGACAATGCCGCGCAGATCGAGGGCCGGGTGGACGGGCAGCGGATCGTGATCCTGACTGCCTTCGTCAAGAAGTCCTGAGCGCGCGCCGCGCCGGGGTCACTGATCCAGCCAGATGGTGACAGGTCCGTCATTGACCAGTTCCACCGCCATATCCGCGCCGAATTCCCCGGTTTCTGTGGGAATGCCCAGCCCGGCAAGGCTGGCGGCGAAATGGGTGTAAAGGCGGCGGCCATCCTCGGGCGCGGCTGCGGCCGAAAAGCCGGGCCTGTTTCCACGTGATGTGTCGGCGGCCAGCGTGAACTGGCTGACCACCAGCGCCGACCCGCCTGCATCGAGGATGGAACGGTTCATCCGGCCTTCGTCATCCTTGAAGATCCGCAGCTTGGTAATCTTGGCGGCCATCTGCTCGGCCTGCGCTTCGGTATCGCCCTGCATGGCGCAGATCAGGATCAACAGGCCCGGGCCGCACTGGCCGATCTGTCGCCCGTCCACGCTGACCGAGGCGCGGGTGACCCGCTGGATAAGTGCGCGCATGGGATGAAGTCCTTTCCTGTCGGCCTGTTTGACTATGCCGATATTTGACGCGGATCAAGGTTGGGTTGCACCGCTTTTGGTAGAGTTTGGCCATCCGTCAATCAGCTTCAGGAGGATTTTTCCATGGTCGAGAAAACGCATCCCGCCGGGCTTTGGCCCTCGCTTACCGAACCGTTCCGCGCCATCGGGACCCGCGTGGCAGACTGGCTCGCACCGGCCTCTGACGCGTCCACCGACGGTCATGCCTACCGCATCACGGTGGAGCTTCCGGGTGTCGAGGAAAAGGATATCGACGTGTCGGTGAATGAGGGGATGATCACCGTCAAGGGCGAGAAATCATCCAGCCGCGAGGACAAGGGCGACACCTGGTTCTTCAGTGAGCGCCAATACGGAGCCTTCAGCCGCACCTTCCGGGTGCCCGCCGATGCGCAGGCCGACAAGGTGGAAGCGGATCTGAAGGACGGCGTCTTGACCCTGAGCATTCCCAAGAAAGCACCGCAGGAGGCCAAGGCCACCAAGGTCGCGATCAGGAAAGGCTGATCCTGCAGGAAAAGGTGGGGGGCTGTCCGCCCCCCACGTCGAGTTTTGTGCCACGTTTCCTCACTGATATGTCGGGCTGAATGGCGCAGCGGATGCGGCGGGTCAGCCGCGCATGTCCAGCACCTCGGACAGGGGCGCGCGCTCTGTGCGGAAGGCGTTGGCAGGATGGTCGCGGTCTTCGCGCCCGAAGGAAATGGCGCAAAGGATCTGGCGGTTTTCGGGGATGCCGAACCAGTCGCGCAGGAACGGGGCCTGCGCCGCCACGGCTGCCTGCGGGATCGACGCCACACCGCGCGCTTCGGCTGCCAGCGTGAAAAGGGCAACGAAACCGCCCGTATCCATTGCACCGTAGGGGCCGAGATCGGCCTCGGTGGTCACGATCGCCACATGGGGCGCACCGAAGAGGCGGTAGTTTTCCAGCATCTGCGCCTGCGTTGCGGCGCGGTCTTCCTTGGGGATGCCAAGGCTGTCGTAGAGCTGAAAGCCGCAGGTGCGGCGGCGGTCGCGGTAGACGCCCGTGTATTGGCGCGGCCACTCCAGATCGGGCTTCGGTGCCGTGCTTGTGGCGGCGGCGTAGAGCGCATCGCGGAAGCGGTCGGTTTCCGGCGCGCGGGTGACGATCACTTGCCAGGGTTGGGCGTTGCACCATGAGGGCACACGCGCGGCGCTGGCGATGATTGCGGCGATCAGGTCGTCGGGCAGCGGGTCGGGCCGGAAGGCGCGGCAACTGTGGCGGGTTTCCAGCAGGGCATCCAGGGTGGCTGCGGCCGTGTCTGTCATCACATCATTCCTTCATTCAGAGCGATCCCGTACCCAACAGCGCCCGCGACCAGTGCGCCCAGGATCACGGCAAAGGCGATCTTCCATGCGGACCACGGCCGTTCGCCCTGCACCCGCCCTGTCGCGCCGTTGACCACGAAACGGTAGGTCTGGCCGCGATACTTGTAGGCGGCCAGCCAGACGGGCAGCAGCACATGTTTGAAGGTCACGTCCTTGATCTGCGTGTCAACGTGGCTGATCCTTTGCTGGTCGCCGCCGATGTCGAAGCGGATGTCGCGTTCGATCACGCGGTCCATCTTTTCGCGGGCGAGGCCAAAGCCCTCTTCAAGATCAACGGTATAGCCCTCGGCCCGGAAACCGGCCAGAAACTCGGGCCGATAGGGTTGCAGGGACGACAGGTCCCACGGCTCCAGCCCTTCGGTGTAGCGGCGCGGCAGCGAGGTCGCGGCCAGGACAAGCACATCGTCGAACCAGCGCTTCACGCGACCCGATACCGGCGTCCAGCGGATGCGCGGCACCTGCTGTCGCACGGGTTTGCCATCGCGCATGACGGTGATCGTCTCGTAATAGACCGTGCCGCGCTGACCGGAATAACGGCTTTGCGTATCGGCATCGAAGGTCCAGTAGGGCACGTAGATGCCGGACATCGCGCGGCCCTTGCGGGCGTAGTCCTGCAAGCCGTTGGGGGCGAACCACAGCTTGCCCAGCCAGTCGGTCATCGCATGGCGCGCGGCGCGTTCATCCAGCGCGAAGGGCAGCACCGCGCGCGGCTTGATATGGCGATGGGTGCCGGTATCGGCGACCAGCGGCGTGGCGCAGAAGGGGCATTCCAGTGCATGAACCGCAGGGTCGAATTCGACCTGCGCGCCGCAACTGGTGCAGGTCGAAATGCGCGTCTCCTCGATTTCGGAGGCGGGCAAGTTCTGCGACAGGGCCGCGTTGAAATCCAGCTCGCGCAGGGCCCCGGACCATGGGCCCGGTGCGGCGATCTGCTGGCGATGACCACAGTGGTCGCAGACAAGTGCCCCTTCGCCCGGCGCAAAGCGGTAATCGGCACCGCAGGCTTCGCAGGGGAAGCGGTGTTCCTGAATGGGGCCGGCGTCAGCGGTCTGTGTCATGCGCAAACAGGTCTTTCATCGCCTTGCCGGGTGGCAAAGGCGCGGCGTCAGGGCAAGGGGTGCCTCACCCGGCTGGGGGCGGCGGCGGGGGCGGCGGCGGCAGGATGGTGAAGAGTTGGGCGAGTTCCGCCACATCCTCGGCCCGCATCCAGCCATCCTGTCCGGGAGTCCAGACCATGCTGTCACGGGTCAGCGCGCCGTCGGCGGCCATGCGGCCCATGGAGGCCTTGGAGAACGGTCCCTTGGTCGCGCCATTCTCGGCGATGTGCCAGACATGCTCGACCGGGGGCGGCGGCGGTGCCGCAGGGGCCGATGCCGCGCCCCAGGGGCCGGGTTGGGCCATCTGGTTGGCCATCGCCATGCCCATGCCCATGCCAAGACCGGCGCCCATGCCGCCCCCGCCCGAGGGGTTCGCAGCAGCGGCAGTCATCGCTTCGGCGGCGGAATACTGGGTGAAGCGGCCCAGGTCGCCCGCAATTCCCATGGATGTGCGCTTGTCCAGCGCCGCCTCGACCGCCGGGGGCAGCGAGATGTTCTCGATATAAAGCTCGGGGATGGTCAGGCCGTAGGAGGCGACCGTGGCCGAAATCTGGGTTGCCACCAGCTTGCCCAGTTCGGCGGTGTTGGCAGCCATATCAAGCACCGGGATACCCGAGGAGGCCAGCACGCGGCTGACTTCCTGCACGATCACGTTGCGGATCTGGAAGGTGATCTCGTCCGAGGTGAATTCACCGTCGGTGCCCACGATCTCGGACATGAAACGCGCCGGATCGGTCACACGCACCGAATAGGTGCCGAAGGCGCGCAGGCGCACCGGGCCGAATTCGGGGTCGCGCGCGATGATCGGGTTCTTGGTGCCCCATTTCAGATCGTTGAACCGCGTGGTGTTGACGAAATAGATCTCGGATTTGAAGGGCGATTTGAAGCCGTGATCCCAGTGGTTCAGACTGGTGAGAATCGGCATGTTGTTGGTTTCCAGCATATAGAGGCCGGGGGTGAAGGTGTCTGCCAGCTGGCCTTCATGGATGAAGACAGCAGCCTGACCCTCGCGCACGGTCAGCTTGGCGCCATATTTGATCTCATGGCCCTCGCGCTCGAAGCGCCAGACCATGGTGTCGCGGCTGTCATCGGTCCAGTGGATGACGTCGATGAACTGGCCGCGGAGAAAATCGAAAATCGGCATGGGGCGCTCCTTCGGTTCAGGTGGTTCGGGCAGGTCGGATCATGTCGCGCCGCCCATCAATTCCTCGGCCATCCGCGCGATGATCGGACGGGCCTGATCCAGCGTCATGCCGGGCATGAGACGCGGATCGTACAGCATTTTCAGCAGCAGCTCATCATGGCGGGTCAGCAGGGCGAACTCGTCATCGTCGTTGAAGATCGACGGGCGCGCGCGGGGGCTGTCATTCGCCAGGCCAAGGCCCTGCGCCATTTCCTCGTGCACGCAGGAGGCGCGCAGCAGGTCGGGATGTTCGGCCCGGATCACGACGATCGCCTGCTGATAGACATTTGTCTCGGTGCCGCCGCCCGAGAAGGCCATCACGAAACAGTGGATCTGTCGCGGCAGGTTGCGGAACACGGACAAGGCACCGTTGCTGATGCCGGGGACAAGCTGGCGCGCGCGCTGTGCCAGTAGATCGCGGTCATCCTCGCTATAGATGAGGATGTGCATGTTGGGTCGGCTGTCATCCATCACAACCGGATGGTTGCTGGCGCGGGCCAGACGCGCGGCATAGTCGCGGACCTGACGGGCATCGGCCTGTTTCACCTCGGGCGCGACCGAGGGGCCGAACTCCACATTCACGCGCACCGGCTGTGTCCAGCGGCGCAACGGGACCGGACGCCCCGAGGAGGCGCGTAGCCCCGCGCCGCGTTCGTATTCATCGAAAAAGGCGATCAATTCGAAGTTGCGCGCAAGGTCGCGCGCGCCGAAAGGCGTGTCGCGCCCGCCGGGATCGGTGCGCAGAAGCCCTTGTTGACGCAGGTCCGTCTCAAGCCGCTGGTAATAGACGGCAAGGGCGAGACTGGCCTCGGAGGGCGCGTAGGTTTTCTCAGGGGCAGGCTGCGTCGCGGGGGGCGCGGCAACGGTCTGAGGGCCGCCCCCGGGAGGGACGGCCGTATCGCAGGCGGCCAGCAGCAATGCGCCAGCCAGCAAGCCCAATCTCCTGCCCGCGTTCTGACGCATCCTGTCTCAGCCCCGCGGCACGGCGGTGCCGGCCGTATCACCAAGCCCGGTCTTGCGGGCCTTGGCCGAGGCCAGCGTGTCGCGCAATTCGGCTTCCATCTTTTTCAGTTCGACTTCGGCGGCGGCGCGCCGCGCCTTGCCCTCGTCGGCGATCTGGAGGCTTTCGTTGATCGTGGCGATCAGGTCGGCATTGGCCTGTTTGACCGCCTCGATGTCGAAGACGCCGCGCTCCATCTCTTCGCGGATGATCTTGTTGCTGTCGCGCAGGTTCTTGGCATTTGCTGTCAGCAGTTCGTTGGTCAGGTCGTTGGCGTCACGCACCGCGCGCGGCCGCTTCGGCGGACCGCTGGATGGTGACGGCCTGCGCCAGTTGGGTTTCCCACAGCGGCACGGTGTTCACGAGGGTCGAGTTGATCTTGGTGACAAGGCTCTTGTCGTTTTCCTGCACCAGCCGGATCGAGGGCAGCGACTGCATCGTCACCTGACGGGTCAGTTTCAGGTCATGCACACGGCGTTCCAGATCGTCGCGCGCGGCGCGGATGTCGCGCAGTTCCTGCGCCTCCATCACCTGATCGTTCTCGGGGGCGGCCTGAACCTCGGCCTCCTTGGCGGGGATGGTGGTGCTGTCGAGTTCCTTGATCTTGGCCTCGCCCGCCGCGATGTAGAGCGCCAGTTCGTCGTAGAAGTTCAGCGTCTTGTCGTAGAGCATGTCCAGCGACTTGATGTCCTTGAGCAGCTTGTGCTCATGGTTCAGCAGATCCTCGGTGACCTTGTCGATCTGGCCCTGCACCTTTTCGAAGCGCGCGGTGAATTGCGCAAAGGGGGCGGCGCGGCCGAGCAGGCGTTCCCACCAGCTGCGCTCGCGGCGCACGTCCAGTTCGGACACTGAAAAGCCCCGGATGGTCGAGACGATGTTGCGCAGGCTGTCGCCCGCCGGGCCCACGTCCTTGTTGCGCACATCGGTCAGCATCGCCTGGCTGATCGTCTGCAGTTCCGCCTGCGCGCGCGAGCCGAAGGACACGATGGACTGGGTGTTGCTCATGTCCAGTTCGGCCATGCGGCGGCTGATCTCGGCGCTCAGGCGCTGCGTCGGCCTGCTCCAACGGCACGATGGCCGTGGCCGGACCGGGCTCGGGCAGGACGGTGGCAGTCACTTCCTCGACCATGGCGAGGGTCTCCTGGGCCTTGCGGCGGGTGGTGTCAGACATAACGGTTCCCTTTCATGGATTTTCCCCGTGCGGCGGGCGGGGGACTAATGCGGGTCCAGGCCAGACGCGATTGCTGGTCCTATTCTTGCGGGTGCACACCCTCGCGGTCCAGCCGTTCGCGCAGCACTTCGATTTCGACGGTCAGGTCGCTGCGGTCATCAAGCAACAATTTTTGCGTCCGGGCGGCGAAATTCTGCTCAAGATCGGTCAGCAGCGCCTCGTAATCGGCGCGCGCCTGGGGGTCGCGGTTGCGGGTCCAGATGTCGGCGAACTTCACGGTCGCGTCGCGGGCGCCCAGCAGGTAGACGCTCAGATACTTGCGCGCGGCGGTCAGGTCGCGCGGATCGTTCTCGACCGTGCGGAACAGGTCGCGCGCGGTGGTCTGAAACCGCTCCAGCCGCGCCATCAACTGCCGATCGCCGGCGCGCAGCATCGCATCGGTCATTGCGGCCAGATGTTTCTCGGCCTCGTCCACCGCGCGGGCGACGCGGTCGGTCTGGAAGGTGTCGATGCCTTCGGCGCCCTTGTCGCGCAGGGGATCAGGCCCGAAGGCCAGAAAATGCAGCACGGTGCCGACAACGGCATAGGCTGCGGGGGCCATGCATCTCGCCTGCGGCGGCAAAGCCCGCGATGCCAAGGCCGAGGCCGGTCAGGATGCTGCCCGCGATCTTGCGGGGAAAGGCCGGGCGGCGGGCGACCTTGCGCGCCTCATAGGCTTCCTGCGCGATCAGCCCCTCGCGGGTCAGCCATGCGGCCAGCAGCAATGTGCCGAGCGCCACAAGGTTGAGCACCAGACCCGTGGGGCCGGTCGTGAACGCCGCCCATGCGAGCGGAAGCGGCGCCAGAAACAGAAGGTTCACGCGGCCCCCGGCACGGGTGCGGCGCGCACCCGTGAACGCGCCCTTGGGCGCAGGCGTGTCCGTCTTGCCATCGGGGCTGTATTTGCCGCCGAAACGCTGGGCCATCAAACGCCCCCCGCAATCGCGACGTAAAGGATCAGGACGATCAGCAAGGCAAAGGACAGTTTCTGCAATCCCGTCTCGGACATGATGTCCCTTTCATCCCGACATTCTGCAGGAAAGTTAGGGGATGATGCGACAGGTTACTAGGGGGAAGTGTCAATTCCTGCGGCCTTGTCGCGGTTCCCGGCGGGTCGGTGCCTCCGGTCTAGCCGCGGGTCGGCTTGGGGCGGGGCTTGGGTCTGGGCTTGGTGCGTGCCACGAAGTCGGCGGCCGGTTTATCGCTGCGCGGCTTGGCTGATGCGCCGGGTTTGCCGGGCCGGTCGGTCCTTGAAGGCTGATCGTCTTTTCTGGCGAATCGGTCCGGCTTTGCTGCGGGACCGGTCTTGCCTGGGCCGGTCTTGCCGGTTTCTGATTTGCCTGCACGGGCCGGTCTGGCGCTGGCGGGTTTGCTGCCCGACTTGCCACCAGATCGGGCAGGGCGGTCGCCGAAGACATCCGCCTCGCTTGGCGTAGCGCGCTGTTTGTTGCGCCGAACGATGGGTTTGCGCGGTTTTGTTGTGTCAATTTCCGCTTCGGCATCATCTTTCGTGTCCAGACCTAGCTGATCACGCAATACCCGCCGCCTGATCTCTTCCACGGCACCGGGCTTCAACTGGCCCAGCTGGAACGGGCCATAGGACACCCGGATCAGGCGGTTCACGACCAGACCGACCGCCTCCATCGCGCGGCGGATTTCGCGGTTCTTGCCTTCGCGCAGGCCCACGGTCAGCCAGGCGTTGGCACCGATCTGGCGGTCCAGCGTCACGATCATCGGCTGGAAATCCTCGCCCTCGGCGGTGATCCCCTTGCGCAGCGGTTCAAGCTGCGGCTCGGTCACGCGCCCGTTGACGCGGACGCGGTACTTGCGCAGCCAGCCGGTCGAGGGCAGTTCCAGCTGCCGCTTGACGGCTCCGTCATTGGTCAGCAGCAGCAGACCTTCGGAATTCAGGTCCAAGCGGCCCACGGACATCACGCGGGGCATGTCCTCGGGCAGGTCGTCATAGATCGTCGCGCGGCCCTGTTCATCGCGGTTGGTGGTCACCAGTCCGGTGGGTTTGTGATAGAGCCACAACCGCGCGGGTTCGGGCGCGTCCAGCGGCTTGCCGTTCACCACGATCTTGTCGGCGGGGGTCACGTTCAGCGCGGCGCGGGTGATGACCTCTCCGTTCACGGTGACGCGACCGGTTTCGATCAGCTTTTCGGCCTCGCGGCGGCTGGCGACACCGGCGCGGGCGATGACCTTGGCGATGCGTTCGCCGGCGGGAGGGGGTGGCTTCTGGCTCATCCGACGGGGTTAGCCCAGAATCAGGGCTTGCGAAAGCGCAGATCGCGCGGCAGGGAAGGGGAATGACCTTCCGCAGCCACATGTCCGAGGCGCTTGACGAGGCGCGTGCCGCCGCGGCACGCGGTGAGGTGCCCGTTGGCGCGGTGCTGGTGGATGCGCAGGGAAAGGTTCTGGCGCGGGCCGGCAACCGGACGCGCGAACTGAATGACCCCACTGCCCATGCCGAAATGCTGGTGATCCGCGAAGGGTGTCGGCGGTTGGGCTCCGAGCGGCTGACGGGCTGCGATCTCTATGTGACGCTGGAACCTTGCCCGATGTGTGCGCAGGCCATATCCGCCGCGCGCATCGCGCGTCTCTATTACGGTGCGGCAGACCCGAAAAGCGGTGGCGTGGCGCAGGGGCCGCGTATTTTCACGCATCCGCAATGCCATCATGCGCCCGAAGTGTATGACGGCATCGGTGCGGATGAGGCGGGGGCCTTGTTGCGGGATTTTTTCGCCGAGCGACGCTGAAGCGCGGTTCGGGCCGAGGGCACCGATTATTCCATTAGGGGAATATGTCTTGCCAAGAGGCAGGGGGTGGGCAAGGCTGGCCCTCCAAATGTCTCAGGGAGGATGACAGATGACCAAGACACCGATCCGGGCCGCAACGCGCCTGTTGGCAACGCTGGCGGCACTTGTTCTGGGCGCGCAGCTTGCGCTGGCCGAGGCGCAGCACAAGGTGGCGATCCATGTGGACGAGGAGAACGTCAGCACCATGAACATGGCGCTGAACAATGCCGCCAATATCGCCAAGCATTATGGCGATCTGGGTGAAGAGGTGGTGATCGAGATCGTGACCTATGGTCCCGGTCTGCACATGCTGCGCGCCGATACCTCGCCAGTGAAGGACCGTATTGCCACCATGTCGCTGGAGATGGACAACATCAGCTTTTCCGCCTGCCTGAACACGGTCGAGGCCATGAAGCAGAAATCACAGAAGGATGTGCCCCTGATCAGCGAGGCGACGGTCGTGCCCTCGGGTGCGGTGCGGCTGATGGAATTGCAGAAGGACGGCTACGCCTATCTGCGGCCCTGATTGCGGGCCTTGCGTGTGAAGAACCCGGCGGGTCGCCCCGCCGGGTTTTTTCGTGGCGGATCACATCTCGATGGCCTGCATCACCTGCGGTTCGATCACATCGACACCCGGAAGGGCATCGGCCAGCACCTTGGCCGATTGCTCCAGCAGCGGGAAGGTGCGGTAGTGGCAGGGGATCACCGTCTTGAAATCGAAGAAGGTTTTCGCGGCATAGGCGGCGCGGCGCATGTCCATGGTGAAATGGCCGCCTGCCGACAGGATGCCGATGTCGGGCTTGTGCAGGTCGTGGAAGATCTTCATGTCGGCCATCACGTCGGTGTCGCCCGAGGCATAGATCGTGTGGCCGTCGCCCTCGATGATGAAGCCGCATTCCGTGCCCGCGATGCGCGGACCGTCGGGGCTGGCGAAGGTCGAGGAATGGACCGCGTTCACCATCGTCACCTTCACCCCGCCCAGATCGACCGTGCCGCCCTTGTTGAAACCGACGGTCTCGATCTTCTCATGCTCTGCCCAATGGCTCATCAGGTCGTATTGGCCGACCACGGGCACGCCATGCTTGCGCGCAAGGTCCAGGACATCGACGACATGGTCGAAATGGCCGTGGGTCAGCAGGATATGGGTCGCACCTTTGGTGGCCGCCGCATGCTGATCCTCGGCCAGCATCGGATTGCCTGTCAGCCAGGGATCCAGCAGCAGCACCTTGTCCGCGATCTCGAACCGGAAAGAGCCATGGCCCAGCCAGATGATCTTCATGTCGTTCCTCCCTTTGGGTGTTTGCGCCGCCGAGCCTAGCATGGTGCTCCGGTTTGACCAGAGGCCGGGTGCCCGGGGCGCGCGCCGCTCGCCTGTTTGCGGAACGATGAAAGGACGGGCGCTGTCCGGGATGTGACCGGATTTGGTGCCGCATATGCTTGCGGGCAGGGGCGGCGGACGCTAAACGCATGTGCAACCTGACCGAAGACCGGAGATCCGCCATGTCGATCGCACCCGAAACCGCCGCCCGCGTGGCCAAGCTGGCCCGCATCAAGGTCGAGCCCGAGGCACTGCCGGCGCTGGCGGCCGAGTTCAACACGATCCTCGGGCTTCATCGAGCAACTGAACGAGGTGGATGTGGACGGGGTCGAGCCGATGACATCCGTCACGCCGATGCGGCTGAAACGGCGCGAGGATGTGGTGACGGACGGGGACCAGCAGGCGCAGATCCTGAAGAACGCGCCCGATGCGCGCGAGGGCTTTTTCGCCGTGCCGAAGGTGGTGGAATAATGAGCGAGCTGACACAAACTGACCCTGGCCGAGGCGCGCGACAAGCTGCGCGCGCGCGAGGTGACGAGCCTTGAGCTGACCGAGGCCTGCCTGTCGGCGATCGAAGGGGCAGGGGCGCTGAACGCCTTCGTGCATCACACGCCCGAGATTGCCCGCGATCAGGCCCGCGCCGCGGATGCACGTCTGGCGCAGGGCGATGCGCCCGACATGTGCGGCCTGCCCATCGGGATCAAGGATCTGTTCTGCACCAAGGGCGTGCCGTCGCAGGCGGCCAGCCGGATCCTTGAAGGGTTCCTGCCGGAATACGAATCCACCGTGACCAGCCAGTTGTTCGATGCGGGCGCGGTCATGCTGGGCAAGCTGAACATGGACGAATTCGCCATGGGCTCGTCGAACGAGACATCCGTGCTATGGCAATGCGGTCAACCCGTGGCGGCGTGGCAATGACGATACGGCGCTGACGCCGGGCGGATCGTCGGGTGGCTCGGCCGCGGCCGTGGCCGCCGATCTGTGCCTGGCCGCGACCGGCACCGACACCGGCGGGTCGATCCGCCAGCCCGCGGCCTTTACCGGCATCGTCGGGATCAAGCCGACCTATGGGCGCTGGTCGCGCTGGGGCATCGTGGCCTTTGCCTCGTCGCTCGATCAGGCGGGGCCGATGACCAAGACGGTGCGCGACGCCGCGATCATGCTGGGCGCGATGTGCGGCCATGACCCCAAGGACAGCACCAGCGCCGATCTGGCCGTGCCGGATTTCGAGGCGATGCTGACCGGCGATATCCGTGGCAAGGTCATCGGTATTCCCAAGCGAATACCGCATGGACGGGATGCCCGCCGAGATCGAGAAGCTCTGGGCCGACGGCACCGCGATGCTCAAGGCGGCGGGCGCCGAGATCCGCGATATCAGCCTGCCGCATACGAAATACGCGCTGCCCGCCTATTACGTGATCGCGCCTGCCGAGGCGTCGTCCAACCTCGCGCGCTATGACGGGGTGCGCTATGGCCATCGCGCCAAGCTGGCGCAGGGCGACGGCATCACCGAGATGTATGAAAAGACCCGCGCCGAAGGCTTCGGCCACGAGGTGCAGCGCCGCGTGATGGTCGGCACCTATGTGCTGTCGGCGGGCTTCTACGACGCCTATTACAACCGCGCGCGCCGCGTGCGCGCCCTGATCAAGCGCGACTTCGATGAGGTCTTCGCCGCCGGGATCGACGCGATCCTGACGCCGGCGACCCCGTCCGCCGCCTTTGGTCTGGGCGAGATGAAGGATGCCGATCCGGTGCAGATGTATCTGAACGACGTGTTCACCGTGACGGTGAACCTGGCGGGTCTGCCGGGGATTGCCGTGCCTGCGGGGGTGGACGCGCAGGGGCTGCCCTTGGGTCTGCAACTGATCGGGCGGCCCTGGGAAGAGGGCGATTTGCTGAACACCGCCTATGCGCTGGAGCAGGCAGCGGGTTTTGTGGCCAAGCCCGGCAAATGGTGGTAATCGACCGGCTTGAGCCCACGGGACAGCCGGTCCGGGTGAGATGGGTATGAGGCAGAGATGATCAAGAACACATGCGCGACGACAGTCTTTTCAGTGCTCGCCCTTGGCGTGATGGCGGCCTGTTCGCCGCAGGTGCCCGACAGTGGTGCAGGCGTGGGCTTCGGCACCTATGCCGAGTATCAGGCCCAGCAGGCGCAACGCACGCAGCAATTGCAGGGCCAGTCGCTGCCGCCGCCCGCTTCGGTCTCCAGCGCTCCGCTTGGCAGCACGATGCCGCTTGACCCCGACGAGCAACTGGCTGCCGACACGGCCGCCGCGCTGAACTCGGGCCGCGCGCCGATTGAGGCCAGCCCGTCGAACCCCGCGCCCGTTGCGGTGAACGCAGCCGGGATCAGCCAGGAAAACGATTTCGAGGAAGTCTCGGAATTGCGCACCATCGAAAGCGATGCCGCTGCGATTGCGCGCAACCGGGCGCAGTATGTGGTCATCCAGCCCACCGAATTGCCGCGTCGCGCGGGCGATGGCGGGCCGAATATCGTGGAATACGCCCTGCGGACGACCAATCCGAAGGGGGTCTCGCTCTATCGGCGCAGTTCGATCAGCTTCCAGAATCAGGTGCGCAACTGTGCGGAATATGCTTCTGCGGATCAGGCCCAGATCGACTTTCTGGCCCGTGGCGGTCCGCAGCGTGACCGCCGTGGTCTTGATCCGGATGGAGATGGTTTCGCCTGTGACTGGGACCCGCGTCCGTTCCGCTCTGCTGTCCAGAACTGAGGCAGGAGCGGGGTCTTGACGATCCTGCAGCATCCGTCCCCCAATTGCGGGCCGCGCCGGGATGGCGCGCGCCCGGACATGGTGGTGATCCACTACACGGCGATGACCACCGCTGCGGATGCGCTGGCGCGTCTGTGTGATCCCATGGCCGAGGTGTCGGCCCATTACCTGATCTGCGCGCAGGGACGGATCTGGCAGATGGTGGATGAGGATCAGCGCGCCTGGCATGCGGGCGCGGGGCGCTGGGGGGACGTCACGGACGTCAATTCCCGTTCCATCGGGATCGAACTGGCCAATCGTGGCGACCATCCTTTTGCGGCCGCACAGATGGACGCTCTCGAAGGGCTGCTGGCGGGCATCATGGCGCGCTGGGCGATCCCGCCGGAACGGGTGATCGGCCATTCCGACATGGCGCCCTTGCGCAAATCCGATCCGGGGCCCCGTTTCGACTGGCGCAGGCTGGCGCGGCAGGGGTTGTCCGTCTGGCCGGCTCCCGGCGCCGCATCACCCGGTGACTTTCTGACCGATGCGGCCCGCGCGGGCTATCACCCGCCCCACGGCTGCGCCGACCCGGTTCTGGCCGTGCTGACCGCCCTGCGGCTGCGCTTTCGGCCACAGGCGACCGGGCCGCTGGATGCCACTGACCGCGCCATCGCGGCGGACATGGCCCGGCGCTTCCCCGTTGACCGCGCGCCCGGCACTGCTTAAGTGAGCCTTGCGCGGAGGGCTGGATGATCGCGGGTCGGGGTCTATCGATCCGAGGAAAGTCCGGACTCCACAAGGCAATGGTGCCGGGTAACGCCCGGCTGGGGTAACCCAAGGGAAAGCGCCACAGAGAACAGACCGCCGTGCCTTGGCACGGTCAGGGTGAAACGGTGGGGTAAGAGCCCACCGCGGGACTGGCAACAGGACCGGCACGGCAAGCCCCACCAGGAGCAATGCCGAATAGGGACCTCGCGCGGGTTGATCGGTTCGCCGATATCACCGCAGGGCAGGCTTTGACCCAGAGGTCCGGGTTGGCAGCTAGAGGGGTCGCGGTAACGCGGTCCCAAGATGAATGATCATCCAGAGGGGGCAACCCCTTGGACAGAATCCGGCTTACAGGCCCTCCGCGCGTTTTTGACCTTGCCGAACATGTCCCTTCTGACATCAGCGCCCCGGCGTGCCGATCGGCGTGACGGGTCGAATATTTTGCATGCCTGTCGCAAACTCTGCGCTATGCTGGGGTCATTCCGGAACAGGAGGGATTGGATCATGAGTTTCGTCAAGACATTGGCTACGCTGGCTGTCGGCTTTGCCGCCGCCAAGGGGATGCAGAAGGTCAAGGAGATGGGTGGCACCGCTGGCGTCAAGGACGCGCTGCGCAAGGCTGGTGAGCCGGGCGGCATGGCGGACGAGATCGGGGCCATGGCGCAGAAGATGGGCCTGCCCGTGCAGCAGGAACAGTTGCGCGGCATGTTCGACCGTTTCGGCAAGGGAGCGGCCGAGATGACAACGGCGACCGAGTCCGGCCTTGGGAGCCTGATGGGGGCGATGACCGGCATGGCCAGCGCCGGAGCCGCAGGTCTGGGCGGCATGGTGTCCTCGATGACCGAAGGCACCGCGCTGGGGCAGGTGTCCGAGGCCAATGCCAAGCTGATGATCCGCGCCATGATCCAGTCGGCCAAGGCCGACGGAGAGATCAGCGCCGATGAGCGGACCGCGATCCTGGATCATCTGGGCGATGCGTCGGAGGATGAAATCGCCTTTGTCGAGGCAGAACTGGCGGCCCCTGTAGACGTGGCGGCCTTGGCGCAGGACACAGGTGTGCATATGCGCAATCAGGTCTATTCGGCCGCGTTGATGGCCGTGCAGGTCGATACCGAGGCAGAGCGGACCTATTTGCGCAACCTGGCGCAGGCCCTGGGCCTGAGTGATGCAGAGCGCGATTCACTGCATGAGGCGATGGGCCGGGCCACGCTCTGACACCCGGCGCGGCGGACGAGGCGACAGGCCGCTAAAAAGCGTGCGTCCTGTGGGCTTTGTCTGTTGACTCTGGTGCGCGCGCGGGTAAAAGCCGGGGTTCAAGGAATTTCACGGGCGGCTGCGTCGTCCGGCGTAGGAGAATAGCAATGGCGAAGCCGACGACCATCAAGATCCGTCTGAACTCGACCGCGGGCACGGGCCATTTTTACGTGACCAAGAAGAATGCCCGCACCATGACCGAGAAGATGGTGATCAAGAAATACGACCCCGTCGTGCGCAAGCATGTCGAGTACAAGGAAGGCAAGATCAAGTAAGCGATCTGCCTTTCGTCGGGAACAGGGCCACGCCGCGCGCGTGGCCTTTTTCATTTCTGCCCCTTTGCGAATGAGTTTCAGGACCAAGAACGATGCCGAAAGAGGGACATTTCATCAATCGCAGCAACTGGCTGCGGGCGGCTGTGCTGGGGGCCAATGACGGGATTGTCTCGACCGCCAGCCTGCTGGTCGGTGTGGCCTCGGCAGGTATGGACCGCAGCGGCATCCTGCTGGCGGGTCTGGCCGGGCTGACGGCTGGGGCCCTGTCGATGGCGGCGGGGGAGTATGTGTCTGTCTCGACCCAGCAGGACGTGGAGACCGCCGATCTGGAACGCGAGCGTGCGGCGCTTGAGGATGATCCTGACTACGAGTTGTCCGAACTGGCTGAAGGCCTTGAGGCGCGTGGCGTGCAGGCCGGGCTGGCGCTGAAAGTGGCGCAGCAGATGACGGATCACGATGCTCTTGACGCCCATGCCCGCGAAGAGTTGGGGATGCACGGGATGGCGGGGGATGCCAATGCCCTGCAGGCGGCCTGGGCCTCGTCCGTCAGTTTCGCACTGGGCGCCGGGATGCCGCTGTTGGGGGCTGTGCTGGCGCCTGAGGGGTCGACCGTTGTCGTCGTGGCCGCGGTGGCGTTGCTGGCGCTGGTGATCCTGGGAGGCACCGGGGCGCGGATGGGCGGCGCGCCGGTCCGCCCCTCGATCCTGCGTGTGGTCTTCTGGGGCAGTCTGGCGATGCTGGTGACCTCGGCCGTGGGGCACATGTTCGGGGTGCATGTCTGACGCGACATCACGGCGGTAATGAAAAAGGGCCGGTCTGATGACCGGCCCTTTCGTCATGTCGGAGGGAGCGTCGCTTATTCGCGATTGCCGAACAGCTGCAGCAGCATCATGAACATGTTGATGAAGTTCAGATACAGGCTCAGCGCGCCCATGATCCCTGCTTTCGCCAGCCACTCCTGATCGCCATGTGCGGCGTGGGCCACATAGGTGTTCTTGATGTTCTGGGTGTCATAGGCTGTCAGACCGGCGAAGATCAGAACGCCCAGCACGGAAATCGCGAACATGATCGCAGGCGAGCCGAGGAAGATGTTGACGATCGAGGCCACGATCAGGCCGATCACGCCCATGATCAGGAACGCACCCCAGCCCGAGATGTCCTTCTTGGTGGTGTAGCCCCAGAGCGACAGGCCCGCGAAGGCGATCGAGGTCACGAGGAAGACCTGCGCGATCGAGAAGCCGGTGAAGGCCACGAAGATCCAGGACAGCGACAGACCCATCACAGCCGCGAAGGCATAGAAGAACGTCTGCGCCGCAGCGGCCGAGAAGCGGTTGATCATGGCCGAGAAGCCGAAGACCATGACCAGCGGGGCAAACATGATGATCCAGCCCAGGATGTTCGGGCTGAGGGTCACCGGATCACGGAACACCGACAGCAGTGCGGGGCTGGTGCCGACGGCCCATGCCACGGCGAAGGTGATCAGCATGCCTACGGACATCGTGCCGTAGACCTTGTTCATGTGGGCGCGAAGACCCTCGTCGATCTGGGCGGTGCGAACGCCTGCCGCTGCCGTCCGGAAAGTGTTGTACTCAGCCATTGAAGCCTCCGATGAAATGACACGCACGCCCTCATGGACGTATTGGGTCAAATATCGGAAAGCCTGCCCCGCATTTCAAGGTTTTCCGGCATGGAAACATATTTTTTCGACGCGTATTTTCCGGAGTGCCGTGAAACCGTCCGCGCAGGCTCAGGCGCGCCAGCTTGGCGTGACGTCCCAAGCGGCGCGACGCAGCTCTGCTTCTGCCTGTTCCGGGGTGATCCCGATGTCCCTCAGGGCTGCGACATCCAGCCGCGCAAGGGCGATCCGCTGATGGCGTGCCGCGCGCATGGCCGACAGGTGCCGCAACAGGGCGGACAGCGACAATGCCTGAGGCGCGAAACGGGTGAGGGACCGGGTGGACATGGTAGAATCTTTCGTGTTTGTGATGTGTGTGGCTGCTTGAATCATTCCTGGTGATACTTAGTCGCGCGAATATCATAAGAAAAATGAATGTTTATTGCAGTTACCATCACGGAGTCTGATGTATGCGCAATCTCGACATAACGACCCTGCGCTCATTCGTGGCTGTGGCCGACCTTGGCGGCGTGACCCGGGCGGCAGGGCATCTGCATCTGACGCAATCGGCGGTGTCCATGCAGCTCAAGCGGCTGGAGGAGGTGCTGGGGCTGAACCTTCTGGACCGCTCGAACCGGAGCGTGGCGCTGACGGCAGCGGGGCAGCAGATGCTGGGTTATGCGCGCCGGATGGTGGACATGAACGACGAGGTCATGGCCCGGCTGACCGACCAGACCTACGAGGGCGAGATCGTGCTGGGCGTGCCGACCGACATCGTGCTGCCCGCCGTGCCCCATGTGCTGCAACGGTTCAACACGATGTACCCGCGCATGAAGGTGCAGCTGATCACGTCCTTCACCCGTGATCTGAAGGCCAAACATCGGCGGGGAGAGTGCGACATCATCCTGACCACCGAGGCTGCGCTTGATCCGGGCGGAGAGACGCTGACCGCCTTGCCGCTGCGCTGGGTCGGTGCGCCGGGGGGCAGTGCCTGGCGGCTGCGGCCGCTCAGGCTGGTGTTCGGACGGCATTGCATCTTTCGCGCCGGTGCCATCGCGGCGCTGGAGGCCGCGGGGATCGTCTGGGAGTTGGCGGTCGAAACGGAATCGGACCGTACGATCGAGGCCACTGTCGGCGCGGACATGGGCATCAACGCGATGATCGAAGGCATGGTCCCGCGCCATCTGGAGCAGATCGACCACGGCGGCACGCTGCCCGAACTGACGCTGCAGAAGATCAACATGTATGGCATGGACCGCGCGCGCGGCGAGGTCTTGTTGCAGTTGGGCGCCTTGCTGCGGCAGGCCTATCAGACGCTCTGACAGCCTGACCCGTCAGATCGTGATGACCACCTTGCCGGTCGAGGCGCGGGTGCGCAGCAGTTCCAGACCTTCCTCGACCTGCTCCAGCGGCAGGATGTGGCTGACATGGGGTTTGATGCGCCCTTCGGCATACCAGCCCATCAGCACCAGAAGGCTGTCCGTCACTGCCCGCGGGTTGAATTTCATGTAGCCGCCCCAATAGACGCCCAGCACGCTCAGGTTCTTGACCAGCAGGTGATTGGCCGGAATCTGCGGCACCTCTCCACTGGCGAAGCCGATGGGCAAGAGGCGTGCTTCGGGGTTGCAGGCGCGGAAGGCGGCCTGCCACTGTTCGCCGCCCACGGGGTCATAGACCACATCCGCGCCGCCCAGCGATTTCACGACCGCGCGGATATCATCGGTCGCCGCGTCGATCAGGTGATCTGCCCCGGCGCGGCGCGCGGCTTCGAGCTTGTCTGCGCCGCGCGCGCAGGCGATCACGGTCGCGCCCATCAGCTTGCCCACCTCGACCGCCGTCAGACCCACACCCCCGGCTGCGCCCAGCACCAGCAAGGTCTCGCCCGGTTGCAGCCGCGCGCGATGGTCCAGCGCCAGATGCGAGGTGCCATAGGCGATCAGGAAGGCCGCCGCATCGGTCATGCTCATCGCGTCGGGCAGGGGCACTGCGCGGGCCGCGTCGAAACAGCCAAACTCAGCCAATCCGCCCTGACCGCCGAAGACGGCGACGCGGGTGCCTATGGCGAGGCCTTCCGTGCCCTCACCCAGCGCCTCGACCGTGCCGGCCACTTCCATGCCGAGGGTGAATGGACCCGTGGGCGTATCCTGATACTGTCCCTTGAGCATCAGAAGATCCGCGAAGTTCAGCCCGCAGGCGGCGATCTTCACGCGGATCTGGCCGGGTCCGGGGTCCGGCCGGGCGAGCCGGGTCAGGCTGGCAGGGGCATCTGGGGCGGGTTTGTGATAGGCGCGCATCGGGGCTCCGGGAGTTGTGTCGCGGCCTTATGGCTGCGAATTGCTGCAGCACAAAGCGCGATGTTCGCGTCTTGGTTGTTTTCCGGGATCGCAAGGCCAATTTCCCCCGAAATTGGTATTCTGCGCGATTTTTTTCGTGTATCAAGGCATTGTGAAGAGTGTGGGTTGCAGTATCGCGGTCCGGCCATGTGTTGTGTTGTCGGTGCGGATCGCAAGCAATCCGTGTGTGTATGAGTGAGAGGAACAAGTATGACGCATCATGTTGATGTGCATGTCGGAAAGCGTATCCGGCATCGCCGCTGGTTGCTTGGGATGACCCAGCAACAGCTTGCCGAGCAGGTCGGTATCAAGTTCCAGCAGATCCAGAAATACGAAACCGGTGCGAACCGGGTCAGCGCCTCGCGGCTGTGGGACATTGCCGACAGTCTGGGTGTGCCGGTCAGCTTTTTCTTCGAAGGCCTGCCAACAGCGCAGTCTTCTGTCTCTCTGGTGGGCGAGGAGCACGCCAAGACGGCACCGTCCACGGTGGTGACCCCGCGCAATGGTGCGCCCGATCTGATGGGCGACCGCGAAGCGATGGATCTGGTGCGCACCTATTACGCGATTCCGGAAAATCAGCGGCGCCGTCTGTTCGATCTGGCACGGGTTCTGTCTGACGTGGCTTGAGACGCGGGGCTGGCTGGGCTACCCACCGAAGGCACATCTGCCGGGGGTATCATGGCCAGTCTCACATCATCCGATCCGTTGACATCCGACCTGATTGGCACGGCCCATGCTCTCGCCGATGCGGCGCGGGGGGCCGTTCTGCCGTGGTTTCGGGCAGCGGGTCTGGCGGCCGATAACAAGGATGCAGGCGGGTTCGATCCCGTGACACAGGCCGACCGCGCGGCGGAACAGGCGATGCGCGATGTTCTGGCGCGGCGACGGCCTGAGGACGCGGTCATCGGCGAGGAGTTCGGCGCAACGCCCGGCACCTCTGGTTTTTCATGGGTGCTCGATCCGGTGGATGGCACACGTGCCTTTCTGTCCGGCGCCCCGACATGGGGTGTGTTGATCGGTCTGGCGGATGCGGATGGCCCGGTCTTCGGGATCATCGACCAGCCCTATATCGGCGAGCGGTTCTGGGGCGGGTTCGGTCAGGCGTCCATGCGCGGCCCGATGGGCGAGGGCGCGCTGCGGGTGCGCGGATCGCGGCCCCTGTCCGATTGCATTCTGTTCACCACCTTTCCCGAAGTGGGCACGCCCGCCGAGGGTGCCGGTTTCCGCGCGGTGGCTGAGTGCGTGAAACTCGTGCGCTATGGTATGGATTGCTATGCCTATGCGCTGTTGGCGGCGGGGCAGATTGATCTGGTGATCGAGGCGGGGCTGAGCAATTACGACGTTCAGGCCCCCATCGCCGTGATCGAGGCTGCGGGTGGTATCGTCACCGACTGGCAGGGCGGTCGGGCGCATCACGGTGGACGGATCCTTGCAGCGGCGGGGCCGGAGCAGCACGCGGCGGCGCTGGAGATCCTGTCGCAGGTTCCGGCTTGATCCGACGGCCGCAGGGGCGCTAGTGTTCTGAGGCGCGCGCCTCTTGGCCCTTTTCCGGTGTGCGCCCTGTCGATGAGGGGGCGCTGACCTGACGGAGGCGCCTGCATGACCCAACCTGAAATCCTGATCCGCAACGCCGACCATATCCTGACGATGGACGACAGGCGTGCCGAGTTGCGCGGAGCGGATATCCTGATCCGGGGCGGCGTCATCGCCGCCATCGGCAGCGATCTGGCCGCGCATCATCCGGGCGCTGAGGTGCTGAACGCCACAGGTTGCGTGGTGACACCGGGCCTCGTGAATACTCATCACCATCTCTATCAAAGCCTGACGCGGGCAGTGCCGGGCGGGCAGGACGCGCTGCTCTTTGGCTGGCTCAAGACGCTCTACCCGATCTGGGCGCGCTTCGGCCCCGAGGAAATGCGCGTCAGTGCCCTGACGGGTCTGGCCGAGCTGGCGCTGTCGGGGTGTTCGCTGTCGTCGGATCACCTCTATCTCTATCCCAACGGGGCGCGGCTGGAGGATACGATCCATGCCGCTGCCGAACTGGGCCTGCGGTTTCACCCCACGCGGGGCGCGATGAGCATCGGGGAAAGCGCGGGCGGCCTGCCGCCCGATGATCTGGTCGAGGATGAGGCGGCGATCCTGAACGACTGCATCCGCGTGATCGACGCTTTCCACGATCCACGCGAGGGGGCGATGTGCCGCGTCGGGGTGGCACCTTGTTCGCCGTTTTCGGTCAGCCGCGAGTTGATGCGCGATGCCGCCCTGCTGGCGCGGGACAAGGGCGTGATGATGCACACGCATCTTGCCGAGAATGACGAGGATATCGCCTATTCGCTGGCGCAGTTCGGCTGCCGTCCGGGCCAATATGCCGAGGATCTGGGCTGGACCGGTGCGGATGTCTGGCATGCGCATTGCGTGAAACTGGACGCGGCCGAGATTGATCTGTTCGCCCGCACGCGCACCGGCGTGGCGCATTGCCCCTGTTCAAACTGCCGCCTGGGGTCTGGCATCGCGCCCGTCCGCGCCATGCGCGACGCTGGCGTGCCGGTGGGGTTGGGCGTGGACGGTTCGGCCAGCAATGACAGCGGCAACCTGATCCTCGAGGCGCGTCAGGCGATGCTGTTGCAGCGTGTTTCCCTTGGGGCCGACAAGATGAGTGCGCGAGAGGCGCTGGAAATCGCGACCCGGGGCGGGGCGGATGTGCTGGGGCGCCCAGATTGTGGACGTCTGGCCGTGGGCAAGCGCGCGGACATTGCGATCTGGGACGCGTCGGGCATCGAAAGCGCCGGAAGCTGGGACCCGGCGGCGCTGCTGCTGGCGGGGCCGGTCCGCGTGCGTGACCTTCTGGTCGAGGGCCGCCGCGTGGTGCGCGAGGGACAGATCGCCACCATCGACATGGGCCGGGTGCTGGAGGATCAACGCCGTCTGGCCCGCCGGCTGGCGGGCTGATCCGCCGGAATGGGTGGATTCCCGCTCAATTGTGGCAAAGCCACTGTTCAACGGGTCATAATTTTACCAAAGTGCCGGTGCACAAAATGCGTTCCTGTCCACGGCTGCCAACGAGGGATCATGATCCGCACATTTCTGGTGATTCTCGCCCTGACTCTGACACCTGTCACTCCGGCATTCGCCAGTATGGATGGCTATGTCGATCAGACCCTGAACGCACAGCGCGCCGCCAACGGCGTTCATCCTGTCCAGCCGCACGCCCTGCTGATGGCCGCGGCCGAGGCCCATGCCCGCGACATGGCCAGCCATGGCTTCATGTCGCATCGCGGGTCCGACGGGTCCACCGTGGCGCAACGGGTCAAGCGGGCGGGGTTCTGTTACCGTGCCGTGAATGAAAACATCGCCATGGGTTTCCGCGATCCGGCAAGGGTGATGAAGGGCTGGTACAACTCACCGGGCCATCGTCGCAACGCGCTGTCGCGCAAGGTCACGCATTACGGTTTCGCCGCTGTCGACCGCGCCTGGGTTCTGGTGATGGGCAGCCCCTGCTGAGGGGCCTTCGCTCAGACCAGCCGTTGCCCTGACACCCATGTCGCGCGGATAGCGCGATCGTCCCCCATCATGATGGTGGGAAAGACAGCCTCCCAGATGTCCTCTGCCCGCGTGCTGCGTTGCGCGATGGCGGGTGTCGAGGACAGATCAAGCGCGATGATATCCGCCTCCATCCCCGGTGCGAGGTTTCCGATCCTGTCATCCAGCCGCAAGGCCCGGGCTGATCCCACGGTGGCCAGCCACAACAACTGGCTGGCGTGCAGGGGCGTGCCGCGCAACTGGCCGATTTCATAAGCGGCGGCCATGGTTCGCAACATCGAGAAGCTGCTGCCCCCGCCGGTATCGGTCGCCAGCCCCACGCGCTGCCCCGCCGCCACCAGCCCGGCCATGTCGAACAGGCCCGATCCGATGAAGGTGTTGGAGGTCGGGCAATGCACCACTGCGGCCCCGACTTCGCGCAGGCGGTCTTTCTCGCGTGGTTCCAGATGGATGGCGTGACCGTAAAGCCCGTTTGCCCCCAGCAGGCCGTAAGCCTCGTAGGTGTCGAGGTAGTCGCGCGCCTGCGGGAACAGGCTGCGGACCCATGCGATCTCGTCGGTCTGCTCGCTGAGGTGGGTTTGCATCAGGCAGTCGGGATGTTCGGCCCAGAGCGCACCTAGCGCGCCGAGTTGCTCCGGGCGTTGACGTGGGCGAGAACCGCGGCGTGATCGCATAGGAGAGCCGCTCGACGCCATGCCATTTCAGCAAAAGCGCGCGGCTGTCATCATAGGCCGATTGCGCCGTGTCGCGCAGGCCGTCGGGGGCATTGCGATCCATGCAGGTCTTGCCTGCCACGACCCGCTGCCCGCGCGCCCGTGCTGCTTCGAAAAGGGCATCGACGCTGGCGGGGTGGATCGTGGCGTAGCTGCAAACGGTCGTGGTGCCGTGGGCCAGCGTCAGGTCAAGGTAGCGGCCTGCGATCTGTGCAGCATAGGCGGGGTCGTCGAAGCGCATCTCCTCGGGGAAGGTGTAGCTGTTCAGCCAGTCGATCAGCCGCTTGCCCCAGCTGGCGATGATCCCGGTCTGCGGGTAGTGCACATGGGCATCCACGAAACCCGCCATCAGCAGCGCATCGCCATGATCCACCACCTGCGCCTGCGGATGGGCGGCGCGCAGATCGGCCCCGTGGCCCACATCCACGATATGACCACCCGCGATCAGCACTCCACCCGCGCTGTCGAGAACCGCCGCCTCCGGCCCTGCAGCAAAGGGATCGGCGGCAAAGCGCAGGGTCTGGCCCAGAAGCAGGGTCTGTGGGGTCACGAACTATCCTTTCGTCGGTCTTCCGGATCGAAGTCTAGGATGCAGGCGTCCTGAGGTAAATCGCCCCTGTCGCTCTCGCCGGGCATTGTTTCTGCCGAACCCTTTCCGCTATGTAGAGCCGGACCCGGACGGAGGCTGACATGGAAGACGACGATGACCTGATCGACCGCCCCGTGGATGGCTCTCAAGAGGCACGTGCCGAGTCGCGCTACGGGTTGGAGAGGCGCACGGTCTCGTCGATCCTCGAAGCCGTGGAGGCCGGTGATGCCGAGCATCTGACCGCCCTGATGGAGCCGCTGCACGCGGCAGACATCGCCGACCTTCTGGAACAGATTGACCGCGATGACCGGCGGGCGCTGATCCGGCTCTACGGGCTGGAATTCGACGGGGACATCCTGTCGGAGCTGGATGAAAGCATCCGCGAGGACGTGATCTCGTTCCTCAATCCGCAGGTTCTGGCCGATGCGGTGCGCGAACTGGACAGCGACGACGTGGTCGACCTGCTGGAGGATCTGGACGCGCCGCAGCAGGGTGCCATCCTGGACGCGCTGGAAGATGCCGACCGCGTGGCCGTGCAGCAGGCGATGACCTACCCGGAATATTCGGCAGGTCGCCTGATGCAGCGCGAGGTCGTGATGGCCCCCGAGCACTGGACCGTAGGCGAAGCCATTGATTACCTGCGCAATTCCGAGGATCTGCCGGATCAGTTCTATCACATGGTGCTGGTCGATCCACGCCTGCATCCGGTGGGCAATGTCACGCTGGGCAAGATCATGCGCTCGCGCCGCGAGGTGGCACTGCGCGACATCACCGAAGAGGTGTTCCACACCATTCCGGTTACCCAGTATGACGGGGACGTGGCCTATGCCTTCAACCAGTATCACCTGATCTCGGCCCCCGTTGTCGATGATGACGGACGCCTGGTCGGGATCATCACCATCGACGACGCCATGGCCGTACTGGACGAAGAGCACGAGGAGGACATCCTCAGGATGGCCGGTGTGAGCGAGGATGCGAGCCTGTCGGACACGATCCTCGAGGCGGCGCAGGGCCGCGCGGTCTGGCTTTTCGTGAACCTTCTGACGGCGATCCTTGCCTCGCTGGTGATCGACGCCTTTGCCGAAACGATCAACCAGATGGTGGCACTTGCGGTGCTGATGCCCATCGTCGCCTCGATGGGCGGCAATGCGGGCACGCAGACGATGACCGTGGCAGTGCGCGCGATCGCGACCCGCGACCTGACCGCGCAGAACGCGTTGCGGGTGATCCGGCGCGAAGTGGCGGTGGGTGCGCTGAACGGGGTCGTGTTCGGGCTCTTGATGGCGCTGGTGGCGGGGGTCTGGTTCGGCGTGCCGATGCTGGCGGTGGTGATCGGTGTGGCGATGCTGATGACGCAGGTTGCGGCAGCTCTGGGCGGGATCGTGATCCCGATGGCGCTGGAGCGGCTGAAGATCGACCCGGCGCTGGCCTCGGGGCCTTTCGTGACGACCGTGACGGATGTGGTGGGCTTCTTCGCCTTCCTTGGTCTTGCGGCCACCGTGTTGATGTAGCGGGGGCGGAATGGAAAACGACCTGACCGCGATCAAGGCCGAGGCGCGCCGGGCCGCGTTTGCCCGTCGCAAGGCCGCCTTTGACGCGATGGGGCCGGATCACGCGGGCTATCTGGTCGATGCGCTGGCCCCGCATGCGGGCAAGGTTATGGCCGGCTACATGCCGATGCGGACCGAGATCAGCCCGATGGCAGCCATGCGGACAATGGCGGCGACGGGCCCGGTCTGCGTTCCGGTCATTCAAGGCAAGGGGCAGCCGCTGCGCTTTGCGCGCTGGACGCCGGATGCGGTCATGGTCGCGGGTGAGTTCGGCGCACTGGTGCCCGAGGTGCTGGACTGGCTGGAGCCTGCGGTCCTGATCGTGCCGTTGGTGGCCTTCGACCGGCGCGGCGGGCGTCTGGGCTATGGCGGCGGCTTTTATGACCGCACGCTGGCGGGGCTGCGCGCCCGTGGTCCGGTGCTGGCACTTGGTTTCGCCTTCGCCGCGCAAGAGGCCGAGGCCCTGCCACTGGAAGCGACGGACCAGCCGCTTGACATGATCGTGACCGAAGCCGGGGTGATTGCCTGTGGCGGGGCGCGTTCGTGAAATTTTGTGACAGGATCGGGCCGTGGGGCGCAAATAATGCCTTGGGCCACCTGCTTGACACTTGCCGCAGGGCTGCAATCGCCCTAGGCCATCAGACATGAAAATTCTGTTCCTTGGCGATGTCATGGGCCGGGCCGGACGGCAGGCCGTTTCCGAAAACCTTCCCCGCCTGCGGGCGGAGTGGAAACTGGATTTCGTGGTGGTCAATGGCGAGAACGCCTCGAGCGGGGCGGGGCTGACGGCGGATCACGCGCGGGTCTTGCTGGCGGCGGGGGCGGATTGCCTGACGCTGGGCGATCATGCCTTCGACCAGAAGGACATGCTGCAATTCATCGAGACAGAGCCGCGCATCCTGCGGCCTCTGAATTTTGCCAAGGTCGCACCGGGGCGCGGGCACCGGGTGTTTTCGGACGCGCGCGGGCGCAAGGTTCTGGTGACGCAGGTTCTGGGCAATGTCTTCATGAAGCGCGCCTATGACGATCCGTTTTCCGCCGTGGATCAGGTCTTGGCCGCGCATCCGCTCGGCGGATCGGTGCAGGCCGCGATCGTGGACATCCATTGCGAGGCGACCAGCGAGAAGATGGGCATGGGGCATTTCTGCGCGGGTCGCGCCAGTCTGGTGGTGGGCACGCATACCCATGTGCCCACATCCGATACGATGATCCTGGGCGGTGCCACGGCCTATCAGTCCGATGCGGGCATGTGCGGCGACTACAACAGCGTCATCGGCATGGAGAAGGAAGAGCCGATGCGCCGCTTCGTGACCGGCATGAGCAAGGGCCGTTTCACACCCGCGATGGGCGAGGCGACGCTGTCGGGCGTCTATGTCGAGACCGACGACATGACCGGGCGCGCCACCCGCGTCGTTGCGGTCCGGCAGGGCGGGCGGCTTGAGGCGACGGGACCCTGAGCCCTGCCTTGCGCCACATGAGAACACCACGCGGGGAAGCGGCCGCGCTTTTCGGGCTTCTGATACTGTTGGGGGCCGGCTGGGGGATCACCCAGCCGCTGACCAAGATCGCCGTCAGCACCGGGCATGGGCATTTCGGCCTGATATTCTGGCAACTGGTCATCGGCGCGAGCTTGATGACGATGATCGCGCTTGGCCACGGGGCGGCGCTTGCCGATGGGGCGGTCCGCGCTGCGCGTCTATGGCGTGATCGCGCTGATCGGGACGGTTCTGCCGAACACGGCCTCCTATCAGGCGGCGGTGCATCTGCCGTCGGGCGTGCTGTCGATCCTGCTGTCGCTGATCCCGATGATCGCCTTTCCCATCGCGCTGGGGCTGGGGCTGGAGCGGTTCAGCCTGCGCCGTCTGGCCGGGCTGGCACTGGGGCTGGTCGGGGTGGCGCTTCTGGTGCTGCCCGAAGCCAGCCTGCCGGATGCCGCGATGGTGGCATGGGTGCCGATCGCGATCATCGCCTCGCTGTGCTATGCTTTCGAGGGAAATTACGTGGCGCGCTGGGGCACGGCGGGGCTGGACCCGGTGCAGGTGCTGCTGGGGGCCTCGGTCGCGGGGGCGGTGATGACGCTGCCGCTGATGCTGGTCTCCGGCCACTGGATCAGCCCTTTCGCGCCTTACGGCCGCGCGGAATGGGCGTTGATCGCGTCCTCGACGGTGCATGTGATGGTCTATACCGCATTCGTCTGGCTGATCGGGCGGGCGGGATCGGTCTTTGCCGTGCAGGTCAGCTATCTGGTCACGGGATTTGGCGTGATCTGGGCGATGTTGCTGCTGGGCGAGCGTTATGCGCCCATGATATGGGCGGCGATGGGGCTGATGATGGTCGGGATGGCGCTGGTGCAGCCGCGCCCCAAAGCGGTGCTTGCCCCGCTTCCTGGCATCGGCCAAGGTGAAAAGCAGTGATTTCCTGACAGGGGTGCCATGCCGGTTTTCGAGTTCTCCCAGATGACGCAGGCCGTGTTGTGCCTTGTCGTGGTCTTTGCCATGTTCGCGTTGTTCATCAAGGAAATCTATCCTGCCGAAGTGGTGGCGATCGGCGGTGCGGCGGTGATGCTGATCCTCGGATTGCTGCCTTATGACATGGCGCTGGACGTGTTGGCCAACCCGGCACCATGGACCATCGCGCTGATGTTCATCGTGGTGGGCGCGCTTGTGCGCACCGGGGCGCTGGATGCCTTTACCGGGCTGGCCGACCGGCTGGCGCGGACAAGACCGGCCTCGGCCATCATCATCCTGCTGACCATCGTGGCGCTGGCGTCGGCAGTGATGAACAACACGCCCATCGTGGTCGTGATGATCCCCGTCTTTGTCCAACTGGCGCGCACCTTGGGAATATCGGCCAGCAAGCTGTTGATCCCGCTGAGTTATGCCGCGATCCTCGGTGGCACGCTGACGCTGATCGGCACATCGACCAACCTGCTTGTGGACGGGGTGGCGCAGGCGCAGGGCCTCGAGCCTTTCTCGATCTTCGAGATCACGCCGCTGGGTATGATCCAGGTGGTGTTCGGTCTTGCCTTCCTGCATTTCCTGGCCCCGCGCCTGCTGCCGGATCGTGACAGCATGGCGACCCTGCTGTCCGACAAGAGCCGGATGAAATTCTTCACCGAGGCCGTGATCCCCCCCGACAGCAACCTGATCGGGCGCGAGGTTACGGGCGTGCAGCTTTTCAAGCGCGAGGGTGTGCGCCTGATCGACGTGATCCGGGGCGACCAGTCGCTGCGCCGCGAGCTCAACGGTGTGGTGCTGGAAGTGGGCGACCGCGTGGTCTTGCGCACGCAGATGGCGGAACTTCTGAGCCTGCAACGCAACAAGAGCCTGAAGCGGGTCGATCAGGTCTCGGCGGTCGAGACATCGACCGTCGAGGTGCTGATCACGCCGGGCTGCAAGATGGTGGGCCGCTCGCTGGGATCGCTGCGCCTCAGGCGGCGGTTCGGGGTCTATCCATTGGCGGTGCACCGGCGCAACCAGAACATCGGGCGGCAGTTGGACGAGCTGGTGGTGCGCGTGGGCGATACGCTGCTGCTGGAAGGTGCGCCCGCCGATATCCAGCGGCTGGCGACCGAGATGGACATGGTCGATGTCTCGCATCCCACGGCACGGGCCTTCCGGCGGGGCCATGCGCCCATCGCCGTGGCGGCGCTGGTGGGGATCGTGCTTCTGGCTGGTCTGGACGTGGCGCCGATCCTGCTGCTGTCGTTCTTCGCGCTGGGGATCGTTCTGCTGACCCGCTGCATCGACGCGGATGAGGCGTTTTCCTATGTGGATGGGCGGCTGCTGGCGCTGATCTTCGGCATGCTGGTGATCGGGGCAGGGATGCAGAACACGGGCGCCGTGCAGATGCTGGTCGATCTGGTCGCACCCTATCTTGCCATGATGCCGCCCGTGGCTGCGGTTTTCGCGGTCTATGTGCTGACCTCCATCCTGACCGAGATGGTGTCGAACAACGCGGTCGCGGTGGTGGTGACCCCGATCGCCATCGGGCTGGGCACGACCCTTGGCATTGATCCGCGTCCGCTGGTGGTTGCGGTCATGGTCGCGGCCTCGGCCAGTTTCGCCACGCCCATCGGCTATCAGACCAACACGCTGGTCTATGGTCCCGGCGGTTATCGGTTCACCGATTTCCTGCGCGTCGGCATCCCGATGAATATCTGCATGGCCATCATTGCCTCTGTCGCGATCCCGTTGATCTGGCCTCTCTGACGCCCTGAAATGATGGTGTGACCGGCCTTGCGAGGGGCTGCGCTGCTGGCATATAGAGGCGCAGATCGCCAGACAGGCTTTTTCAGACACAGACGGAGGCACGCATGGCCGGCCACTCAAAATGGGCAAACATCCAGCATCGCAAGAACCGTCAGGATTCGGTGCGGGCAAAACTTTTCTCGAAGCTGTCCAAGGAAATCACCGTGGCAGCCAAGATGGGCGATCCTGACCCCGAAAAGAACCCGCGTCTGCGTCTGGCCGTAAAGGAAGCGAAATCGCAATCCTGCCCGAAGGACGTGATCGAACGCGCCATCAAGAAGGCCGTCGGCGGCGAGGGCGATGCCTATGAGGAAATCCGCTACGAGGGCTACGGCCCCAATGGCGTGGCGATCATCGTCGAGGCGATGACCGACAACCGCAACCGCACCGCATCGAACGTGCGGTCGACCTTCACCAAGAACGGCGGCAACCTGGGCGAGACCGGATCGGTCGCCTTCATGTTCGACCGCAAGGGCGAGATCACCTATCCCGCCAAGGTGGGCGATGCCGACACGGTGCTGATGGCCGCGATCGAAGCCGGGGCCGAGGATGTGGAAAGCAGCGAGGATGGCCATGTCATCTGGTGCGCCGATACCGACCTGAACGAGGTCGCCACCGCGCTGGAAGAGGCGCTGGGTGAATCCGACAGCACCAAGCTGGTCTGGAAGCCCACGACCACGACTGAGATGGATCTGGACAGCATGAACAAGCTGATGAAGCTGGTCGATGCGCTGGAGGATGACGACGACGTGCAGCGCGTCACCACCAATTTCGAGGCCAGCGACGAGGTGATGGGACAGCTTTGATCCCGTCCGCCGTGTGATTTGTAGGGGCGTCCCGCGCGGGACGCCCTTCGCTTTTTCATGGGGGTGCCGGTCGCCGCCCTTCGCTGCACGGATGGCGGTGCTCAGCCTTGCGCGGCGCTTGCCCCGCCGGGGGCCTCTTGCGCCAGCCGGGTCAGGGCTTTGCGCAGCCGGGTCGCGAATTCCTGCGCCAGCAAGGACGGCGGGCGATGGGCGGGTATCATGATCGACACGCTGCTGGAGATCGCAGGCGCGAAGGGGCGAAAGACCACGCCCCGGCCGGCATAGCTGGACGCGGTGATCCGGTCGCAGAGCGTGCAGCACAGCCCCGCCGCCACCAGTTCCAGCGCAGGCAGGAAGGTTTGGAGCACGAAACGACGGTTCAGCCGGGCATCTGCCCGCTCGAAGGCTGCGCGGCAACTGCGGAAGGTGTGGTGGGTGTCGAAGAGTGTCGCCATCGGAACGTCGTCCAGATCCTGAGGGGTGACCTGCGCCTTTTCCGCCAGCGGGCTGTCGGCGGGCAGGGCCACCAGACAATGCAGGTCGAAATCCTCGGTCAGGATCGAGGGGCGCGGCTCAGGCGTCTCGGCCAGGCCGATGTCATATTCCTGACTGGCCACCAGATCCTCGACCACCGCCGAGGACCGCATCATCAACGCGGCCTCGACCCCGGGACGCCCCTTGAGAAAAGCGGCCAGTTCGCGCGGCATGAAGAAGCTGGAGGCCGCAGGATGGCAGGCAATGCGCAGGCGGCCATGATCCAGTTGGCGGATCTCGTCCATGATCCGCGCGGATTGCGCCAGCCGGTCCAGCACCGCTTCGGCCTCTTCCAGAAAGTAATGCGCTTCGGGCCGCGGGGTCAGCCGTCCATGTTCGCGCAGGAACAGCGGGTAGCGCAATTCACGCTCCAGCCCCGCGATCATGGCGCTGACAGCGGGCTGGGTGCGGCCCAGGGCGCGGCTTGCCTCGGAGATCGAGCCTGCGCGCATCACCTCGCGGAACGTCTGAAGCTGACGGAAGCTGAGGTTCATCGGCATGAGTATAAGGTCAATCTATGGATTCATCGCTATTTCATATTTGATCTTATGGGTGATCTTGCGTCAATCCTGTTTCATCCAGGCGATCCGCCTGCGGACAAGGGGACAAGATGGACAGGTTCGCGCAAATCCTGCTGACCACGCTGATCTGCACGGTGGCGCTGGGCCAGTTCGTGCAAGTGATCACGCGCTATGTCTTCCAGACGCCGGTGATGGGGCTGGAGGAAACCATGCTCTATCCGATGTTCTGGCTCTACGTTCTGGGCGCGGTCAATGCCTCGCGCGAGAACAGTCACATCCGCGCCAATGTGCTGGAAATCTTCCTTGAAACCGAACGCGCCCGCCGCGTTCTGGCCTGCGTGGGCGAGGTTCTCAGCCTGATCGTCGGGCTGTGGCTGCTGTCCTGGGTCTGGGATTTCACCCGCTATTCGTGGCGGGTCTGGCGCGAAAGCCCGACCCTCTACATTCCTGTTTTCTATGCGGATATCGCGCTTCTGCTGGGCATGGTGCTGATGATGGTCTGGTCCGCGCTGCACCTTGCAGGTCACCTGCGCGCTCTGGCCGGAGGGTCACAGCATGGTTGAGATCGCGCTTTTCGCCGTCGCCGTCCTTGTGCTGTTGCTGACCGTGGGCGTGCCGCTGCCCTGGTGTTTCGGCGGTGCGATCATGGTGATGTATTTCGTCGGTGACGTCATCATGAAGGGCAACATCCTGTGGGGTGTGCAGCAACTGGGCAATCCGGTGTTGCTGGCGATCCCGCTGTTCGTGCTGGCCGGGACGATCATGTCCGAAAGCGGAATCGCCGCCAGTCTGTTGCGTTTCGTCAATGCGTTCATCGGCCATGTCCGTGGCGGTCTGGGCGTGGTGGCAGCCGTCAGCTGCGCGGTGATCGGGGCGATTTCCGGGTCAGGTCTGACCGGCATCGCCGCCATCGGCCCGCTGCTGATCCCCGAGATGGAAAAGCGCGGCTATCCGCGCGCCTATGCCACGGCGCTGATCGCCAATTCCTCGATCCTTGGGCTGCTGATCCCGCCATCGGTCACGATGATCGTCTATGGCTGGGTGACCGATACCTCGATCCTGGCCTGTTTCCTGTCCACCTTGCTGCCGGGTCTGATCATCATGGTCAATTTCTCGGTGGTGAACCTGTGGCTGGCCCGAAAGTTCCCGCTGATCCTCGATGACAAGCCGTCGTTTTCCGAGCTGACCTCCGAAGTGACCAAGCGCGGCATTCACGCCTTTCCGGCAATCCTGATGCCGGTGATCATCCTTGGCGGCATCTATGGCGGTGTGATGACGCCGACCGAAGCGGCGGCCGTTTCCGTGATCTATGCCATTCCGGTGGGCTTCCTTGTCTACAAGGGACTGCGCTGGGACAATTTCCTGATGGCCGGCAAGGAAGCCTCGACCGCCGTGGGCGCGATCATGCTGATGATCCTGTTCTCGATGATCCTCAGCCAGATCTTCGTGATGGAAAGCATTCCGCAGAAACTGGTGAGCGCGATCTTCGAGGTCACGCAGGACAAGACGCTGCTTTTGCTGATGATCCTTGTGATGCTGCTGCTGGTGGGAATGGTCGTGAATGATGTCACTGCCATCATCCTGATCGCACCGCTGCTGTTGCCGCTGATGATTGCGATCGACGTCAGCCCGATCCAGTTCGCCGCCATCATGGGCGTGACCACGGCGATGGGTGGGGTGACGCCGCCCTATGCCTCGATCCTCTATCTGGGGGCGCGGATCGGCAATGTCCCGGTCACTTCCGTGATCCGCCCTGCGATGTTCCTGATCGTGACCGGCTATCTGCCCGTCGTGATCCTGACGGCGTTCTGGCCTGATCTCTCGCTCTGGCTGCCGCGCCTTTTTGGCTATCTCTGACCCTTTGACCTGATCCAACTGGAGGAAATAAAATGAAGAAATTCCTGTTCACCACTGCCGCCGCTGCCCTTATGGCCCTTGCTCCCGTGGCCGAAGCGCGCGATCTCAAGCTCAGCCATGTCCGCCCGCAGGACGCCACCATCGACGTCGAGGTGCGCGCCTTTGCCGGGGCCGTGGCCGCCGCAACCGGCGACCGCGTCAAGATCGAGATTTTCCCGGCCTCGGCGCTGGGCGACTATACCACCGTTCAGGAGCGGATTTCGGTGGGGGCCATCGACATGGCGGTACAACCCGCAGGGACAGCGGCGGATCGGCGGATGCAGATCTCATCCTTCCCCTTCCTGGCCGAGAACTGGGAAGAGGCCCGCGCGGTCTATGGCCCCGGCGGCGCCGTGCGCGAGGCGATGGTCGAGCTTTACGCCGCACAGGACATCACCATGCTGGCGGCCTATCCGGTCTATTTCGGCGGGATCGCCCTGAACCGCGAGGCGGTCACGCCCGGCAGCACGGACGCCAACGGCATCAAGGTGCGCGTGCCCGGCATCAAGAGCTTCCAGCTGACCGGCGAGGCGCTGGGTTATATCCCCGCACCGATCCCCTTCTCGGAAGCGTTCACCGCGGTGCAGACGGGTGTCGTCGATGGCGTGATCGGTTCGGGCGCTGAAGGCTACTACGCCTCTTTCCGGGATGTGACCAAGACCTACATCCCCGCGAATACCCATTTCGAGGTCTGGTACATGATCATCTCGAACGAATCCCTGTCGGATATGTCCGAGGAGGATCAGGCCGCCCTGCGCGCGCAGGCCGAGGCTTTCGAAGCCACGCGCTGGACCGTGGCAGAGTCCGATCAGGCTGCGAACGAGCAGAAGCTGGCCGGTCTGGGTGCCACGATCGTGCCGCTGTCGGACGCAGAGCTGGAAGCGATGGCCGCCAAGGTCCGCGAGACCGTCTGGCCGCAGATCCTGGAAGATGTGGGTGCGGATTGGGGTCAGGCGATCCTGGACGCAGTCGCGCAGTAAGGCACGGCGGGCGCCCTGTCACAGGGCGCCCCCTTTCAACGAGGCACGAGGCCGATGCAGGCGGATTACGCGATCATAGGCGGCGGGATTGTCGGGCTGAGTGTGGCCTGGGGCCTGCTGCGCCGGGGCCGTCGGGTCATCGTTCTGGACGGCGACGATGGCAGTTTCCGCGCGAGCCGGGGCAATTTCGGCCTTGTCTGGGTGCAGTCCAAGGGGCTGAACCAGCCTGCCTATGCCCGCTGGAGCCAGCAATCCGCAGCGCTCTGGAAGGGTTTTGCAGCCGAATTAGGCGCGGGCGCGGGCACGGACCTGTCTCTGCGCCAGGAGGGCGGCTATGATTTTCACCTCGACGAGGCCGAGCTTGAGGCGCGTGTCGCCCAGTATACGGCGCTGCGCGAGGCGCTGGGTGGCGACTACCCGTTCGAGGTTCTGGGGCATAACGCGCTCAAGCGCGAGGAACCCGAGGTCGGTCCCCGCGTGGTGGGCGCGATCCTGCATCATCAGGACGGGCATGTGAACCCGCTGCGCCTGTTGCGCGCGCTGGCTGCTGAGGTGCGCCGTCTGGGCGGGCAGGTGCTGACCGGACAGACCGTGACCGATGTGGACAGCGCCTCGGGCGGGCTGCGGGTCACCTGTGCCTCGGGCCAGGTGGTCGAGGCGGGGCGCGTCGTGCTGTCCGCCGGGCTGGGCGCGATGGATCTGGGCGCGAAGCTGGGCTTTGCCGCCCCGGTCCGGCCGCAACGTGGTCAGGTCCTGATCACCGAAAAGCTGCCCAAGATGATGAACCGCCCCTCGGGCATCATCCGGCAGGTCGATGAGGGCGGTGTGCAGATCGGTGACAGCAAGGAAGAGGTGGGGCTGGATGACGGCGTCACCACGCCAACCGTTGCCGCCATTGCCGCCCGCGCCGTGGCCGTGATGCCGCGTCTGGCGCAGGCGCAGATGGTGCGCAGCTGGGGCGCGCTCAGGATCATGTCGCCCGACGGGCTGCCGATCTATCAGCACAGCCCCACCTTGCCGGGGGTCAGTCTCGTGACCTGTCATTCCGGGGTCACCCTTGCCGCCGCACATGCGATGCTTCTGCCGCTCTGGCTGGAAGGCGCCGTCGATGCTCCCGATCTGGAGGTTTTCAGTGAACGCCGCTTTGTTTCATGACCTGTCGGAAGATGTGCCGCGCGTGCGCGTGACGCTGGATGGCCAGAGGCTCGACCTGCCGCTGGGGGCCAACCTTGCGGCAGCCCTGCTGGGTGCGGGGATCACCACCTTTCGCGCCACGCCGGTGTCGGGTGCCCCGCGCGGGCCGTTCTGCATGATGGGCGCGTGTTTCGACTGTCTGGTCGAGGTCGAGGGCGTAACCCGTCAGGCCTGCATGATGCAGGTGACCGACGGGCTGGTGCTGTCACGCCCCGCAGGAAAGGCAAGATGATGCGCGAGGTCGATCTGATCGTGATCGGGGCCGGTCCCGCCGGAATGGCCGCCGGTGCCGAGGCATCCGCCGCCGGGCTGTCGGTGACCGTGTTGGATGAACAGCCCGGTCCGGGCGGGCAGATATACCGGGCTGTCACGGGGGCAGGGGGCGCGCGCGGAGCGGTGCTCGGTCGCGACTATCTTGACGGTGCCGCCCTGGCGCAAGCGATGCAGGCGTCGGGCGTGCGGCATTTGACGGGTGCTGTGGTCTGGAATGTCGAACCCGATGCGGATGGCATCACCGTCACCTTCTCGCAGGACGGGCGCGCGGCACAGTTGCGGGCGGCGCGGTTGCTGCTGGCCACCGGCGCGCTGGAACGGCCTGTGCCTGTGCCCGGCTGGACCCTGCCGGGCGTGATGACGGCCGGGGCAGGGCAGATATTGCTCAAGGCGTCGGGTCTTGTGGCGGAGCGGGCCGTTCTGGCCGGGTCCGGACCACTTCTCTATCTGCTGGCGGCGCAGATGGCGCGGGCCGGCAGGCCGCCGCTGGCTTTGGTCGAGACGCAGTCTTTCGGCGACACGCTGCGCGCGCTGCCGCATCTGACGGGTGGGCTGCGCGGCTGGCGCACGTTGCTCAAGGGGCTTGGCCTGCTGCTGGAATTGCGTCGCGCCGGTGTTCGCAGGATCACCGCCGCGCGCGATCTGGCGATCGAGGGCGGGGCGCGGGCCGAGGCACTGGCCTTCACGGCAGGCGGGCGCGCGCAACGGATCGCTTGCGATACGGTGCTTTTGCATCAGGGCGTCGTCCCCAACACGCAGATCAGCCGCGCCTTGCGCATGGATCACGACTGGCACAGTGGTCAGCAGGCCTTTGCGCCGCGTCTCGACCCCTGGGGTGAGAGCACGGTGCCCGGAGTGTTCGTCGCCGGTGACGGTGCCGGGATCGCAGGGGCCGTCGCGGCGGAACAGGCCGGGCGGCTGGCCGGGTTGCAGGTGGCACATCAGTTGGGACGGATCGACCGCGCCACGCGCGAGATGCGCGCGCGCGCGCCCCGCGGGACGGCTGGCCGCGGAACGTGCGCTGCGCCCGTTTCTGGAGGTGGCCTATCCGCCCGCGGCACAGGTGCTGTCACCGGCTGACGACACGATCATTTGCCGCTGCGAGGAGGTGACCGCAGGGCAGGTGCGCGGCTGGGCCAAGCTTGGCTGCACCGGGCCGAACCAGACCAAGGCCTTTGGCCGCGTCGGCATGGGACCCTGTCAGGGCCGCTATTGCGGGCTGACCGTGACGGCCCTGCTGGCCGAGGCGCAGGGCATGACGCCACAGGCGGTCGGCGCCTATCGCATCCGTCCGCCGTTCAAGCCGGTGACGCTGGGCGAGGTGGCCTCGCTGAACCACCCTGACGCGGCCGAATAAGGACGCGCCGACCGGGGCGCAGCCCCGGACCCAGGGATGTTTTCGGCAAGAAGAAACGGGGTTCAGATCACCATCTCAAGGCGGTAGCCCGGTCGGTAGGTGATCTGGGCCACCGTGACAGGGCGGGTGCCGTCCAGCGTGCTGCGGTCCAGCCGGAACAAGGCGGTGCCGGGCGCGCAGGCCAGATGGGCGGCTGTCGCAGAATCAGCCGCAGCGGCCGAGAAACTGAGCCGTCCTTCGGTGAAAGGGGCGTGGCGCACCAGCCATTCGTTGGCCGAGAGGGTCGTTACATCCGCCTCAAGCACACCGGGGGCTGCGGCGGGGTTGATCCAGCGATCCTCGAGCGCGAAGGGCGCGCCGCCTGCCAGATGCAGGGCGAGCACATGCAGCGCCCCGGTGTCGGGAGGCAGGGCGAGCGACGCGCGGACCGGCGGCGGGGGCTGGAGCAGGGCGCGCGTCAGCAGGGCATAGCCATAGGCTTGACCAAGGGCTGCCACTTCGTCCCGGATCAGGGGGATCGACAAGACCGCTCGGCGCACCGGGGCTTCGGTCACGCGGGTCCCCGCCTTGCGACGACGGTCGAGCACGCCCGATTCCGCCAGATCGCGCAGGGCGCGGTTCACGGTGGCGCGGGCGCAGCCGAACTGAAGCGCCAGATCCGCCTCGTTCGGGATCATCGCGCCCGGTGGCCAGCGCCGGTCACGGATGCGCGACAAGACCTCGGCGCGGATGGATTGCCATGTGCGGGGGGGCTGCGCGTCTGTCACATGGCATCCTTGAGGCGGTTGAGCGTGGCGCGGTAGGCCCGGGTTATGGCCGTCCGGTGGATGTGGCGACCCGATTGCACCATGTGCCGCCCGGCGCACCACAGGTCGCGGATCATGCTCTTGTCGCCTGTTGCCATCAGCGTATCAAGTATCCGGTCACCCGATTTGCCGATCAGGTCGGTGTGACCGGGGGCCAGTCCGGCCAGATCGGCCCATGCGCCGACCGCAATAGAGCCCTTGCCACGCGCCAGCGCCTGCGCGCCACCCTTGGCCGCGTCTTCCAGCAAGCGCCGTCCGGTCGAACGCGTGGCCGTGGCCAGGGCCGCGCGGGAGCGGTCGCGCAGGCGTTGGGAATAGTCCAGGCTGCGCAGTTCCTCGGGCAGGCTGATGCGGATGTTGCTGTCGGACCCGATGCCGAATGACCCACCCGCCGCCAGAAAGCGCGGCGCGTCGAAGATACCATCACCCAGGCTGGCCTCGGTGATCGGGCAAAGACCCGCAACTGCACCTGTGCGGGCAAGGCTGCGCGTCTCGGCTGGTGTCATCTGGGTGCAATGGATCAGGCACCATTGGTCGGTGATCTCGGCCCGGTCCATCAGATAGCCCACCGGACGCGCGCCGGTATGGGCGAGCAGTTCATCCACCTCGGCCACCTGTTCGGCCAGATGCATGTGAATGGGGCGCGAACCCGCAAGGGCGATTGCGGCGCGCAGGCCGTCATCCGTGACGGCCCGCAGGGAATGGGGGGCCACGCCTATCTGCGTGTCGCCGGGCAGGGTGCGGATCAGCCCCTCGCACTCCTGCACCAACCGGGCAAAGCTGTCCGGGTTCAGACCGAAACGGACCTGTCCCGGGGCCAGATCCCGCCCGTCGCGCCCGCCCACCTGATAGAGCACCGGCAGAAGCGTCAGGCCGATGCCCGTCTGTGCGGCGGCGGCACAGATGCGCGCCGACATCTCGGCCGGGTCCGCATAGGCCCGCCCGCCGGGTGCATGGTGCAGGTAATGGAACTCGCCCACGGCGGCGAAACCCGCCTCCTGCATCTCCATCTGAACGAAGGCGGTGATGGCCTGCACATCGTCCGGCGTCAGCCGATCCAGAAAGCGGAACATCTGTTGGCGCCATGTCCAGAACGTATCGCGCGGATCGGGGCCGCGCGCTTCGGTCAGGCCGGCCATGGCGCGCTGAAAGGCGTGGGAATGCAGGTTTGCCGGGGCCGGGACAAGCGGGCCAGTGCGATGGGCGGCGGTGCCGGGGCGCGCATCAGGTGTCACATGGGTGATGCGGCCTGCGCTGTCGATGCCGAGGGCGACATTGTGCGCCCAGCCCGAGGGCAGCAGGGCAGTCGTGGCGAAAATTTCAGTCTGCATGCTTGACTCGGGTTTATTATGTATAGACATAATATGGATAAGCGCAGATCAAACAGGAATCAAGCCTGATGACGCAGACACTTCTGACAGACCTGATCCTGTTGCCGATGACCGATGGCGCGGCACCCATGGAGGGTGCAGTGTTACTGGAGGGGGCGCGCATCCTGTGGGCCGGAGCGGCGTCGGATGCGCCCGCTGCCGCGCATGTGGAGCGGCTGGGGGGGCGTCTGGTGACGCCCGCGCTGATCGATTGTCATACGCATGTCGTGCATGGCGGCAACCGCGCGGCAGAATTCGCGTTACGGCTCGAAGGGGCGAGCTATGCCGAGGTGGCCCGCGCAGGCGGTGGCATCCTGTCAACGGTTCGGGCGACGCGCGGCGCGAGCGAGGCGGATTTGCTGGCGCAGGCCTTGTCCCGTGTCGATGCGATGATCGCCGAGGGTGTCGCGGTGATCGAGGTGAAGTCGGGCTATGGTCTTGATATTGATACCGAGTTGCGGATGCTGCGGGTGGCGCGTGCCATCGGCCAGAACCGGCCGGTGCAGGTGGTGACAAGCTGGCTGGCGGCCCATGCGGTGCCGCCCGAATATGCAGGGCGCAGCGACGATTATCTGAATGAGGTGGTGCTGCCGGGGCTGCGGGCCGCCCATGCAGCCGGGCTGGTCGATGCGGTGGACGGGTTCTGCGAGGGGATCGCCTTCTCGCCTGCCCAGATCGCGCGGGTCTTCGATCTGGCACGCCAGCTTGGCCTTCCCGTGAAGCTGCATGCCGAGCAGCTCTCATCATTGGGTGGGGCCAGCCTCGCCGCAGGTCATGGCGCCCTGTCGGCGGATCATCTGGAATATGCCACGCCCGGTGATGTGGCGGCGATGGCGGCGGCGGGCACGGTGGCTGTGCTGCTGCCCGGTGCCTTCTATACGCTGCGCGAGGCGCAGGTGCCGCCCGTGGCCGCATTCCGTGCCGCCGGTGTGCCGATGGCGCTGGCCACCGACTGCAATCCGGGATCCTCGCCCATGACATCCTTGCTGCTGGCCATGAACATGGGCTGCACGCTTTTCCGCATGACCCATTTGGAGGCTTTGGCGGGCGTGACGGTGAACGCTGCGCGCGCGCTGGGCCTGCGGGATCAAGGGGTGATCCGGGCAGGGGCGCTTGCCGATCTGGCGGTCTGGGATGTGGCCGATCCGGCAGAGCTGGCCTATCGTATCGGGGGCAACCCCTTGTTTCGACGTTACTTCAGGGGGCAGGCATGATCCGTCCGGGACAGATGACACTGGCACAACTGGCCGCCGTCCATGCGGGTGGCGCAGTGCCGCCGATTGATCCGGCCTCGCGCGCCGGGGTGGAGCAGGCCGCCGCGATGGTGGCGGATGCCGCGCGGGGACAGGTGGCGGTCTACGGGGTGAACACGGGGTTCGGCAAGCTGGCCAGCCGCAAGATCGCCCCCGAAGACACGGCGACGCTTCAACGCAACCTGATCCTGTCGCATTGTTGCGGGCTGGGTGATCCGCTGGAGGTGCCCCTGGTGCGGCTGATGCTGATGCTCAAGGCCGCGAGCCTTGCGCGCGGTGCATCAGGCGTGCGCTGGGAGGTGATCGCCCTGATCGAAGGGATGTTGGCGCATGACGTGCTGCCGGTGATCCCGCAGCAGGGATCAGTCGGGGCCTCGGGCGACCTTGCGCCTTTGGCACATATGGCCGCCGTGATGATCGGCGCGGGCGAGGCGACTTATATGGGCTGCCGGATGCCCGGGGCCGAGGCGTTGGCGGCGGCGGGGCTGGCTCCCGTCGTTCTTGGCCCGAAAGAGGGGCTGGCTTTGATCAACGGGACGCAGTTTTCCACCGCCGCAGCGCTTGGCGGGCTGTTCGACGCGTGGCGCAATCTGGAAGGGTCGGTTGTCACATCTTGCCTCTCTACCGATGCGATCATGGGATCGGATGCGCCGCTTCTGGTGGGAATCCATGATCTGCGCGGTCATGCGGGCCAGATCGCCGTCGCCGCTGCCATGCGCGGTTTGATGGAAGGTTCGGCCATTCGTGACAGTCACCGCGAAGGCGATACCCGCGTGCAGGATCCGTATTGCATCCGCTGCCAGCCGCAAGTGGCCGGAGCCTGCATGGACCTGCTGCGCATGGCTGGCCGCACGCTTGAGATTGAGGCGAATGCCGTGACCGATAACCCCTTGGTTCTGCTTGAGGAAGGGCGCATCGTCTCGGGCGGGAATTTCCATGCGGAGCCTGTGGCCTTTGCCGCCGACCAGATCGCGCTGGCGATTGCCGAGATTGGCGCGATTGCCCAGCGGCGCGTCGCGCTGATGGTCGATCCGACGCTGAGCTTCGATCTGCCGCCTTTCCTGACGCCCGATCCGGGGCTGAATTCAGGCTTCATGATCGCCGAGGTAACGACAGCCGCCCTGATGAGCGAGAACAAGCATCTGGCCAATCCCTGTTCCACCGACAGCACGCCGACCAGCGCCAATCAGGAGGATCATGTGAGCATGGCCGCCCATGGTGCGGTGCGTCTGGCGCGGATGAACCGCAACCTGTCGGCCATTCTGGGGGTCGAGTTGCTGGCGGGGTGTCAGGGGATCGAATTCCGGGCGCCATTGCAGACATCTGCCCCGCTGCGTGACGTGCTGGCGCAGGTGCGGAGGCAGGTCGCGACCCTTGGCGCGGATCGCTACATGGCACCGGATCTTGCCATCGGGCAGGCCCTGATCGCGGGCGGTGAGGTGCAGGCCGCAGCAGGGATCGCACTGGAGATTGCAGGATGAGCGTCGAGGTCACGCGCGGGCAGGGTGCCATCGTGCTGGGCCTGCCGCATACCGGGCTTGAATTGCCACCTGACGTCATGGCGGGGCTGAACGCGCGCGGGCAGGCGCTGGCGGATACGGACTGGCATATCGACAGGCTTTACATGGGCTTGCGGGCCGATTTTACAGTGGTGCGTCAGACTGTGCACCGCTATGTCATCGACGTGAACCGGGGCGCGGATGGTGCCAGCCTCTATCCCGGTCAGGCGACAACAGGCCTCTGCCCGACTACCGATTTCGACGGTGAACCGATCCATCTGGCGGGTCATGCTCCCGATCAGGTCGAGGTTGCGGCGCGGATCGCCGCCCATCACACCCCCTATCATCAGGCGTTATCCACAGAGCTGGCGCGGGTGCGGGCGATCCACGGGATTGCGATCCTTTACGATTGTCATTCGATCCGGTCGCGGATTCCGCATCTGTTCGACGGAATCTTGCCCGATTTCAACATCGGCACGAATCTATCCACAAGCTGCGCGCCGCTTGTGGAGAAAACTGTGGAAGAAATCTGCCGCGCGGCGACGGGTTTTTCGACCGTAAAGAATGGCCGCTTTCGCGGTGGCTGGACGACGCGCCATCACGGCCAGCCCGCGGAAGGCATCCATGCCATCCAGATGGAACTGGCCCAGTCCACCTACATGGAGGAAGCGCCGCCCTGGCGCTGGGACGACGCACGGGCCGCGCGATTGCGCGTCACCCTCGCGCAGATCCTCGACGCGCTCCAATCTCTTGCAGACAGAAAGGTTCTGACATGACCACGCCCCGCATCATCGGCAGCCGTCACAACACGCGTGATATCTTCCCGCCCACCGGCACCACGCTGACCGCGAAAAGCTGGCTGACCGAGGCACCGCTGCGGATGCTGATGAACAATCTGCATCCCGATGTGGCGGAGAACCCGCATGAGCTGGTGGTTTACGGCGGCATCGGTCGCGCCGCGCGGACATGGGAGGATTTCGACGCCATCGTGGCCGCGCTGACCGATCTGAACGCGGATGAGACGCTGCTGGTGCAATCGGGCAAGCCTGTGGGCGTGTTCCGCACCCATGAGAACGCGCCGCGTGTGCTGATCGCGAACTCGAACCTCGTGCCGCATTGGGCGACATGGGACCATTTCAACGAACTCGATAAGAAGGGTCTGGCGATGTATGGCCAGATGACCGCGGGGTCGTGGATCTATATCGGCACGCAAGGAATCGTGCAGGGCACCTACGAGACCTTTGTCGAGGCGGGACGGCAGCACTATGGCGGCTCTCTGACCGGACGCTGGATCCTGACCGGGGGCCTGGGCGGCATGGGGGGCGCGCAGCCGCTGGCGGCTGTGATGGCGGGGGCCTGCTGTCTGGCCGTGGAATGCGACGAGACGCGCGCCGATTTCCGTCTGCGCACCCGCTATGTCGATGAAAAGACACGCGATCTGGATGAGGCGCTTGCGATGATCGACCGCTGGACCAAGGCGGGCGAGGCGAAATCCGTAGCCCTGATCGGCAATGCGGCGGATGTGTTCCCGCAGCTATTCGCCCGGATGCAGGCGGGCGCGATGCGCCCTGATATCGTGACCGACCAGACCTCGGCCCATGATCCGGTGCATGGCTACCTGCCGCAAGGCTGGAGTGTTGCGGAATGGCGCGCCAAGCAGGAGAGCCGCGCCCAAGGAAGTGGAAGCCGCCGCCCGCGCCTCGATGAAGGTGCATGTGGCGGCGATGGTGGATTTCTGGAACGCGGGTGTGCCGGTCCTCGATTACGGCAACAACATCCGTCAAGTGGCGCTGGAGGAGGGTTTGGAGAATGCCTTTGCCTTCCCCGGCTTCGTGCCCGCCTATATCCGGCCGTTGTTCTGTCGCGGCGTGGGGCCCTTCCGCTGGTGCGCGCTGTCGGGCGATCCCGAGGATATCTACAAGACCGACGCCAAGGTGAAGGAACTGATTGACGATCCGCATCTGCACAACTGGCTCGACATGGCCCGCGAACGGATCAGCTTTCAGGGGCTGCCTGCCCGGATCTGCTGGGTCGGGCTGGGGCTGCGGCACAAGCTGGGTCTGGCCTTCAACGAGATGGTGCGCAACGGAGAGCTGTCTGCCCCCATCGTGATCGGACGCGACCATCTGGACAGCGGCTCGGTCGCCAGTCCGAACCGCGAGACGGAAGCGATGAAGGACGGGTCGGATGCGGTGTCCGACTGGCCTTTGCTCAACGCTTTGCTGAACACGGCCTCTGGCGCGACATGGGTCAGCCTGCATCACGGTGGCGGCGTCGGCATGGGCTTTTCACAGCATTCCGGCATGGTGATCTGCTGCGATGGCACAGAGGAGGCCGACCGGCGGCTGGAGCGGGTGCTCTGGAACGATCCTGCGACCGGCGTGATGCGCCATGCGGATGCAGGTTATGACATCGCATTGGATTGCGCGCGGGAACATGGGCTGAACCTGCCGGGAATCCTCGGTCGTTGACCCTGTGCCCGGGGCCAGCGGCGCGTTTTTGGATATTTGCGGCAAGAAGAAGAAGCACGGCGCGCCCCCGTCCTGATTGACCCGGTGACCTGCGGTGTCTATTCCGCGTGCCGGTCAGGTGCGGGAGGTGCGTTGTGCAGACGATGATCGCGGGATTCGGACTGGGCCTTTCGCTGATCCTTGCGATCGGGGCGCAAAACGCCTTCGTCCTGAGGCAAGGCATCCGGCGCAGCCATGTCTTTGCGGTGTGCCTGACCTGCGCGCTCAGCGATGCGCTGCTGATCGCTGCCGGTGTGGCAGGTTTTGGCAGCCTGGCGCAGGCTGTGCCCTGGATCGAGACAGTGATGCGCTGGGGCGGCGCGCTGTTCCTGATCGCCTATGGCGCGCGGGCGTTGCTGTCGGCCTGGCGTGGCGGGGCTGTGCTGAGCGTGGAGGGCGGCGCGGTCGAGGCGCTGGGACCTGTGCTGGCCACATGTCTGGCGCTGACCTGGCTGAACCCGCATGTCTATCTGGATACGGTGGTTTTGCTGGGCAGCGTCGCGGCGCAATACGAGGACCGCTTGAGCTTTGCCGTCGGGGCGATGACGGCGAGTTTCGTCTTCTTTTTCACGCTGGGTTTCGGCGCGCGCCGTCTCGCGCCGCTGTTTGCCCGCCCGCAGGCGTGGCGGGTGCTGGATCTTGGCGTCGGCCTGTTGATGTGGGCCATCGCTGCGGCGCTGATCCGCGGCGCCTAAGATGCGAGAGAGACGCGGATTTTTCCCTCCGCCTCTTGCAGCGCGCCGGGCTTCGTGACTTGATGCCGCCATGAGCATCGAACAAAGACAGGCCCGCCCGGTTCTGGGTGTTTTCTGGATGGTGGTGACGGGCCTATTGTTCGTGGGTGTCACCGCGCTTGTGAAGTATCTGGGCCCCGGTATTCCTGCCCCCGAGGCGGCGTTTCTGCGCTATGCCATCGGGCTTGTGTTCCTGATCCCGCTGATCCGGCCCATGCTGCGCACACAGTTGTCGCGCCGTCAGTGGGGGTTGTTCACGGCGCGCGGGCTGGCGCATTCCATGGGCGTCGCCTTGTGGTTCTACGCCATGGCGCGGATCCCGATCGCGGATGTCACGGCGATGAACTATCTGGCACCCATCTATGTCACCCTGGGTGCCGCGGTATTCCTTGGCGAAAAGCTGGCGGCGCGGCGGGTGATCGCGATTTTCGTCGCGCTGATCGGGGCGCTGATCATCCTGCGGCCGGGGTTCCGCGAGATCGGCCCCGGTCACATTGCGATGCTGGGGGCGGCGGTCGTCTTCGGGGCCTCCTACCTGCTGGCGAAACTGCTGACCGACGAGACCAATGCCGCCATCGTCGTGGGGATGCTGTCGATCTGGGTCACTGTCGGCCTTGCGCCCATGGCCATCGCGGTCTGGGTGCCGCCCAGCCCTCATGCGCTGATCGTGCTGACGCTGGTCGCGCTGTTGGCGACGGCGGGGCATTACACGATGACATTGGCCTTTGCCGCTGCTCCGGTCACCGTGACACAGCCGGTCACGTTCCTGCAATTGGTCTGGGCCGTGGCCCTGGGTGCGCTTTTCTTCGACGAGGGTGTGGACATCTGGGTGGTCGCAGGGGGGCTGGTCATCCTTGGCTCCGTGACCTTCATCACATGGCGCGAGGCGATGCTGAAACGCCAGACCGTCACCCCGCCCGCGCCCGCAACCAAGGTCTGAGGCGCGCGCCGACCAAGGGTGCCGTGATCAGCCTGCCTGTGCCGCAGCGCCGCGCGGGTCCAGCAGGCCGTCCAGCACGGCGGCACTGGTGATCCGGCCCAGCGGGCGGCCCGCGCCATCCTGCACGATCAGCGTCGCGTCGCCCCCCGTCTGGAGGGCCAGCATCACGTCGTGCAATGGTGCCTTGTGTCCGATGGGCCGGCCGGTTTCCGCGCCTTGCAGCGGGTGCATCACATCCTCGGCGGTCAACACGCCCAGCGGGTTCATATGGGCCACGAATTCGGCCACGTAATCGGTCGCAGGATTTGTGAAGATCTGCTGCGGCGTGCCGCATTGCACGATACGCCCGCCTTCCATGATGGCGATGCGGTTGCCGATCTTGAAAGCCTCGTCCAGATCGTGACTGACGAAGATGATCGTGCGTTTCAAAGCTGATTGCAGTTCCAGCAACTCGTCCTGCAATTTGGCGCGGATCAGAGGGTCAAGCGCCGAGAAGGGTTCGTCCATCAAGAGGATCGGCGCTTCGGTGGCAAAGGCGCGGGCCAGCCCCACGCGTTGCTGCATCCCGCCCGACAACTCGCCCACACGGCGGTCGGCCCATTGGGACAGGCCGACCAGTTCCAACTGCGCGTCCACCCGCTCGCGGCGCTCCGCGCGGGTCATCCCGCCCAGTTCGAGCCCGAGCCCCACGTTCTCGCGCACGCTGCGCCATGGCAGCAGGCCGAATTGCTGGAACACCATCGCTACGCGGTGCAGGCGGATACGGCGCAGCGTGGCGGCATCGGCATGGGTGACATCCACCAGCACATTGCCGTCGCAGACATGGGCAGCCCCCCGGCAGACCGGGTTCAACCCGTTCACCGCGCGCAACAATGTGGATTTGCCGGACCCCGAAAGGCCCATCAGGACAAGGATCTCGCCCTCGGTCACGTCGAGGCTGCAATCATGCACGCCCAGAACCTGCGCGGTGCTTTGCTGGATCTCGGACCGGCTGAGGCCCTTGTCCATCAGGGGCAGGGCGCGTTCGGGTTGGTCGCCGAAGACGATCGAGACATTGTCGAAGCGGACAGCCACGCCTGCGGTGTCCTTGGGGGCTGTGGTGCGGGTCATTTGCGTTCGATCCTCAGCATCCGGTCCAGCAGGATGGCCAGCACCACGATCACCAGCCCGGATTCAAACCCCAGCGCCGGGTTCACGCGGTTGAGGGCTTGCAGAACCGGCACGCCCAGCCCGTCCGCGCCCACCAGCGCCGCGATGACCACCATCGACAGGGACAGCATGATGGTCTGGTTCAGCCCGGCCATGATCTGCGGCAGGGCGTAGGGCAGTTCCACCTTGAGCAGGGTCTGGCGCGGGGTGGCGCCAAAGGCTTGCGCGGCCTCCAGCAGGGCGGTGGGCGTGGCGGTGATGCCCAGATGCGTCAGGCGGATCGGCGCAGGCAGCACGAAGATCACCGTGGCGATCAGGCCGGGCACCATGCCGATGCCGAAAAAGACAATGGCGGGAATAAGATAGACGAAGGTGGGCAGTGTCTGCATCAGGTCGAGCACGGGCCGCATCGCACGAAAAAGGCGCGGGCGATGTGCGGCGGCGATGCCGATGGGCACACCCAGCCCCATGCAGACCACACAGGCCGCCAGCACCAGCGTCAGCGACTGCGTGGTCTGGGTCCAGTAGCCCTGATTGACGATGAAGAGAAAACCCAGCCCCACCAGCACGGCGGGCTTCCAGTTGCGCTGCACCAGCACGGTCAGCGCCACGAACGCGCCGATCACGATCAGCGGATGCGGGGTCTGCAAGACCCAGAGGATCCCGGCAATGAGCGCATCAAGACCGTCCGACATGCCGTCGAAAAAGAAGGCGGCGTTGATCTCGAGCCAGGTGAAGACGCGGTCGGCGTAGTCGCCCACGGGGATCTTGGTGTCGGTCAACCAGTTCATCGGGTCGCGCGCCCTTTTCGTTCTGATGGCACCTCTGGAAACCCCCTCCCCCGATGCGGGGGAAGGGGAGCAGGTCCCGGATTACAGCCCCAGTGCGGCGCGGGCGGCGGGCAGGGCCTCGGCGCCGTCACGGGTGGTGACACCGGCCAGCCAGCCGTCCAGCACATCAGGGTTCGCGGTCAGCCATGTCGTCGCAGCCTCGGCCGGATCGGTGCCATCATCCAGGATCGCGCCCATGATCTCGTTTTCCATGGCCAGCGTGAATTCCAGATTGCCGAAGAAGCGCGCCGACGATTGGGACATTCGGCGACATAGCCCGCGCGCGTGTTGGTGCACACCTCGGCGCCGCCCAGATTGGGGCCGAACCAGTCGTCGCCGCCTTCCAGATAGGTCATGTCGAAATTGGCGTTCATCGGGATGCGGTTCCCAGCCCAGGAAGACGATCGGCTCGCCGCGCCGGTCGGCGCGCGTCACCTGCGCCAGCATCCCCTGTTCCGAGCTTTCCGCCACGTCGAAGCCGCCCAGACCGAAGGCGTCGGCGGCGATCATGTCCATGATCAGGCGGTTGCCGTCGTTGCCGGGCTCGATCCCGTAGATCTTGCCTTCCAGCGCATCGGCGTGGGTGGCGATGTCGGCGAAGCTCGCGATCCCCAGATCGGCGGCGGCGCGGTTCACGGCAAGCGTGTATTTCGCGCCTTCAGGTTCGTGCGGACCGTGTCGACGGTGCCTGCGTCGCGATAGGGCGCGATGTCGGCCTCCATCGTGGGCATCCAGTTGCCAAGGAACACGTCGATATCGCCCTTGGACAGCGAGATATAGGTGACCGGCACGGACAGGATCTTGGTCTCGGTCTCGTATCCGAGCGCCTCCAGCACCACCGATGGTCGCGGCGGTGGTCGCGGTGATGTCGGTCCAGCCCACATCCGAGAAGGTGACCTTGTCGCAATTGTGCGAAGGCAGGTGTGGCGGCCAGCAGGGCCAGGGCCGTCAGGGTGTGTTTGAAGGTCATCTCGGTCTCCCGTGTTGTTTCTTGATTGACGAGTCAATAAAAAAGCATTTAGCGTCTCAGGGCAAGTTTATCGGAGAAAACCATGCCCAAGCTCGGGATGGAGCCTATACGCCGGGCCGCCCTGGTGAAAGCAACAATTGCCGAGATCGGCAGCACCGGATCGCTTGACGTGACGGTGGCGCAGATCGCGCGGCGTGCGGGCATGTCCTCTGCGCTGGCGCATCACTACTTTGGCGGGAAGGAGCAGATTTTCCTGGCCGCCATGCGCCATACGCTGACGGTCTACGCCGCAGGCGTGCGGGGTGCGCTGGTCATGGCGACGGGTCCGCAGGGGCGGCTGGAGGCGATCGTGCGGGCCAGTTTCGCCGGCAGCAACTTCCGCCGCGAGGTGGTGTCGGCCTGGCTGAATTTCTACGTGCTGGCGCAGGTCTCGGAGGATGCGCGCCGTTTGCTGGCGGTCTATCAGGGCCGGCTGCGGTCGAACCTGACCCATGACTTGCGCCCTCTGGTCGGGCTGCGGGCCAACGACGTGGCCGACAGGATCGCGGCGCTGATCGACGGGCTCTACCTGCGTCAGTCGCTGGGGCAGGGTCAGCCCGACAGCGCCGCCGCCGTGGCGACGGTGCTGGGCTGTCTGGATCTGGAAATCGAAAGGGGCGCGTCATGAGGGATGATCGGGCGCGGCCCAATATCCTGATCGTGATGGTCGATCAGTTGAACGGGACACTGTTTCCCGGACGGTCCCGCCGACTGGCTGCACGCGCCCAACCTCAAGGCGCTGGCGGCGCGGTCGGCACGGTTTGCCAATGCCTACACCGCCTCGCCCCTCTGTGCGCCGGGCCGGGCCAGCTTCATGTCCGGGCAGTTGCCCAGTCGCGCACGCGGGTCTATGACAACGCGGCCGAATTCGCCTCGAGCATCCCGACCTATGCCCATCACCTGCGGCGCGCGGGCTACTACACCTGCCTGTCGGGCAAGATGCATTTCGTCGGCCCCGACCAGTTGCACGGGTTCGAGGAGCGGCTGACCACCGATATCTACCCCGCCGATTTCGGCTGGACGCCGGACTACCGCAAGCCGGGCGAGCGGATCGACTGGTGGTATCACAACATGGGCATCGTGACCGGCGCGGGCGTGGCCGAGATCACCAACCAGATGGAATATGACGACGAGGTCGCCCATCAGGCGGTGCAGAAGCTCTATGACCTGTCGCGCGGGGCTGATGCGCGGCCCTGGTGCCTGACGGTCAGCTTCACCCATCCGCATGATCCTTACGTGGCGCGGCGCAAATACTGGGATCTCTACGAGGATTGCGAGCCATCTTGCGCCAGAGGTGGCGGCCAATCCCCTATGACGCAGCAGGATGCCGCATTCGAAGCGCATTTTCGATGCCAATGACTGGCGAGTCTTCGACGATCTGACCGATGAGATGGTGCGCCCGCGCGCGGCGCGCCTATTTCGCCAATATCTCCTATCTCGACGACAAGATCGGCGAGATCCTCGCACGCGCTGGAAGCAACCCGGCAGGAGGCCGATCGTGGTCTTTGTCTCGCGATCATGGCGACATGCTGGGCGAGCGTGGCCTGTGGTTCAAGATGAGCTTCTACGAGGGCTCAGCCCGCGTGCCGCTGATGATCGCGGCGCCCGGCACTGGCTGCCGGGCCGCATCGACCACGCCGGTCAGCACGATCGACGTCTGCCCCGACGCTCTGCGATCTGGCGGGCGTCAGCATGGACGAGGTGATGCCATGGACCACGGCGAAAGCCTTGTGCCGCTGGCGCAGGGTTTCGACCGCACCAGCCCGGTGGCGATGGAATATGCCGCCGAGGCGTCCGAGGCGCCGCTGGTCTGCCTGCGCTATGGCCGCTGGAAATACACGCGCTGCGCGCTGGACCCCGAGCAGCTGTTCGACCTCGAGGCCGACCCGCACGAGCTGCACAATCTTGCCGACGATCCTGCCCATCAGGGCACGCTCGCAGACCCTGCGCGCCAAGTCCGAGGCGCGCTGGGATCTGGACCGTTTCGACGCCGATGTGCGCGATCAGCCAGGCCCGCCGCTGGGTGGTCTACGAGGCGCTGCGCAAGGGCGGCTATTACCCCTGGGATTACCAGCCGCTGCAAAAGGCCTCCGAACGCTACATGCGCAACCACATGGACCTGAACATGCTTGAGGAAAGCAAACGCTTTCCACGCGGCGAATGACGCCGCGCCTCGTTCGCACCTTGTCCCATTCATCTTGCCGGAAATACTCAAAATGACCCCCTATCCGACACAACCCACCGCCAGCCATTTCATCGACGGCCCCTATGTCGAGGATACCGCAGGCACGCCCATCGACGTGATCTACCCGGCCACCGGCGAGGTGATCGCCCGCGTGCATGCCGCGACCCCCGCCATCATCGAAGCAGGCGCTTGCCAGCGCCCATGCCGCGCAGAAGGCATGGGCCGCGCTGACCGGCAGTGCGAGCGGGGCCGCATCCTGCGCCGCGCCGCCGACATCATCCGCGACCGCAACCGCGAACTGTCGGTGCTGGAAACCCATGACACCGGCAAGCCGCTGTCAGGAAACCCTGGTGGCCGACGCCACCTCGGGCGCGGATGCGCTGGAGTATTTCGGCGGTCTCGCCGCCAGCCTGACCGGCGAGCATATCCCGCTGGGCGAGAACTGGGTCTATACGCGGCGCGAGCCGCTGGGCGTCTGCGTCGGCATCGGGGCCTGGAACTATCCCACCCAGATCGCCTGCTGGAAGGGCGCACCGGCGCTGGCCTGCGGCAATGCGATGGTCTTCAAGCCGTCCGAGACAACACCGCTCTGCGCGCTGAAGATCGCGGAAATCCTGCATGAGGCGGGGCGCCCGCCGGGCGTCTACAACGTGGTCCAGGGGCGCGGCGACGTGGGCGCAGCGCTGGTGACGGACGCGCGCGTGGCCAAGGTCTCGCTGACCGGGTCGGTGCCCACGGGCAAGAAGGTCTATGCCGCCGCCGCCGCCGGCATGAAGCATGTGACGATGGAACTGGGCGGCAAATCGCCCCTGATCATCTTCGACGATGCGGATCTCGAGAACGCGGTGTCGGCGGCGCGATCCTCGGGAATTTCTATTCCTCGGGGCAGGTCTGTTCCAACGGCACGCGGGTCTTCGTGCAGAAGGGCATCAAGGAGGCGTTTCTCGCGCGGCTGGCCGAACGGCTGGCGCATGCGGTCATCGGCGATCCGCTGGACGAGGCCACGAATTTCGGCCCGATGGTCTCGCGAGGGGCAGTTGAGCATCGTGCAGCGCTACATCGCCAAAGGCGTCGAGCGAAGGCGCGCGGCTGGTCTGCGGGCGGCAAGCGGCTGGACCGCGACGGGTTCTTCATCGAGCCCACCGTCTTCGCCGATGTGACCGACGACATGACCATCGCGCGCGAAGAGATCTTCGGCCCGGTCATGTGCGTGCTGGATTTCGAGGACGAGGACGAGGTGATCGCGCGTGCCAATGACACCGAATTCGGCCTGTCGGCCGGGGTTTTCACCCGCGATCTGACCCGCGCGCACCGCGTCGTGGCGGCGGTTCGAGGCAGGGACCTGCTACATCAACACCTACAACGACGCGCCGGTCGAAGTGCCCTTCGGCGGGGTCAAGATGTCAGGCGTGGGGCGCGAGAACGCGAAGGCCGCGATCGAACATTACAGCCAGCTCAAATCGGTCTACGTGCGCATGGGCCACGTCGAGGCGCCGTTCTGACAGGCAACCGGGGCCGCCATGCTGGCGCCCACACTCGCCCGCCCCGCGCCTGCATGGCGGATCGGGGATGGGACAGGTTTTGACATGTGGAAAGACAGACAGTGACGATGGAAGCGGATTTCGTCATCGTCGGCGCGGGCAGCGCGGGCTGCGCCATGGCCTACCGGCTGGCCGAGGCGGGGTCTTCGGTGCTGGTGATCGAGCATGGCGGCACGGACGCGGGCCCGTTCATCCAGATGCCTGCGGCGCTGTCCTATCCGATGAACATGAAGCGCTACGACTGGGGCTATCAGTCCGAACCCGAGCCGCATCTGAACAACCGCCGTCTGGCCGTGCCGCGCGGCAAGGTGATCGGCGGATCGTCCGCGATCAACGGCATGGTCTATGTGCGCGGCCATGCGCGCGACTTCGACCACTGGGCGCGATCAGGGCGCGGATGGCTGGGGCTATGCCGATGTGCTGCCCTATTTCAAGCGGATGGAGCATTGGCATGGCGGGCAGGCGGCGATCCGGCATGGCGCGGCACCGACGGCCCGCTGCATGTGACGCGCGGCCCGCGCAAGAACCCGCTGTTTCATGCCTTTGTCGAGGCCGGGCGGCAGGCAGGCTATGGCGTCACCGACGACTACAACGGTGAGCAGCAGGAAGGCTTCGGCCCGATGGAGCAGACGGTCTGGCACGGGCGGCGCTGGTCGGCGGCCAATGCCTATCTGAAACCGGCGCTGAAACGACCCAATTGCAGCGTGATCCGGGCATTTGCCCGCCGCGTCGTGATCGAGAATGGCCGCGCCGTCGGGGTCGAGGTGGCGCGTGGCGGCGGCACGGAGGTGATCCGCGCGCGGCGCGAGGTGATTCTGGCGGCCTCTTCGATCAACTCGCCCAAGCTGCTGATGCTGTCGGGCATCGGCCCCGCCGCGCATCTGGCGCGAGCATGGCATCGACGGTGATCGCCGACCGGCCCGGCGTCGGGCCGAACCTGCAGGACCATCTGGAGCTCTATATCCAGATGGCGGCCAGCCAGCCGATCAGCCTGTTCAAGTACTGGAACCTCTGGGGCAAGGCGCTGGTCGGGGCGCAGTGGCTGTTCACCGGGCAAGGGGCTTGGGGCCATCAACCAGTTCGAAAGCTGCCGGCTTCATCCGGTCGCGCGCGGGCGTCGACTATCCCGATATCCAGTTCCATTTCCTGCCCATCGCCGTGCGCTATGACGGCAAGGTCGCGGCCGAAGGGCACGGGTTTCAGGCCCATGTCGGCCCGATGCGCTCGCCGTCGCGCGGGGCGGTGACGCTGCGCTCGGCCGATCCGGTCGCCGATCCCCGTGATCCGCTTCAACTACATGTCCGATCCGCAGGACTGGGAGGAGTTCCGCCAGTGCATCCGCCTGACGCGCGAGATCTTTGCGCAGGAGGCCTTCAAGCCCTTCGTCAAGCACGAGATCCAGCCCGGCGCGGCGGTGCAGAGCGATGCCGAGCTGGACGCCTTCATCCGCGAGCATGCCGAAAGCGCCTATCACCCCTGCGGCACCTGCCGGATGGGGCGCAGGGACGATCCGGATGGCTGTCGTCGACCCAGAGGCGCGGGTGATCGGGGTCGACGGTCTGCGCGTGGCCGACAGCTCGCATCTTCCCGCGTATCACCAACGGCAACCTGAATGCGCCCTCGATCATGGTGGGCGAGAAGGTCAGCGATCACCTGCTGGGGCGCGATCCGCTGCCCGCTGACAACCGCGCGCCCTGGGTTCATCCCGCCTGGGAAACGACGCAACGTTGAGCGATCCTGCGCGGCGGCTGTCGCATAGTTCACACTTCATTCATCTTTTGTTAATGTGTATTAAAACTTTGAGTTGAACGCTTTGGCAATTAAGATGATACCGACGGCATGTCGAAAATCATTTTATTACTTTTTATAGCCATTGGACTGCTTACTGCCTCTTTCGTTCTGGCAGAGTCCCCGCGGGGTGCGATCCGTGTGATCGACGGGGACACGCTTGATGTGGGTGGAACGCGGGTCCGGCTGCATGGGATCGACGCCCCCGAGGCGACACAGACCTGCGATACGGCGGACGGCAGGCGCTGGTCCTGTGGTGATTGGGTCAGCCGCGAGGTGCGCGCGCGGTATCAGGGCCAGACCGCCCTTTGCGAAGCTGTGGATCAGGACCGCTATGGCCGGATCGTCGCCCGCTGCGCGGTCAGGGGGCAAGACATGGGGGCGGCACTGGTGGCCGACGGGCTTGCCTTCGCCTATCGGCGCTATGCGATGGACTATGACCTCATCGAGAAACAGGCTGCCGCCGCTGATCGTGGCCTTTGGGCGATGCAGGTGCAGAACCCCGCTGCGTTTCGCCAGCAGGGCCAGAATACCCCCGCAGCCCCGCAGCGCGCCTCGGGCGATTGCACGATCAAGGGCAATATCAGCACCAAGGGCGAGCGGATCTATCACCGTCCGGGGCAGGAGCATTATGACCGCACCCGGATCAATGCCGGGCAGGGTGAACGCTGGTTCTGCTCGGCGTCCGAGGCCGAAGCGGCGGGTTGGCGCGCAGCGCGGCGCTGATCGGACCGGGCGCAGGAGGGGCTGTCTGCCCCCGTCTTGCGGTCTCCCCCAAGGATACTATCGGCTGAAAAGCGCAGGCTCCCTGAATTGACGCACAGCGCTTGTGCACGCGCAGGGGGCTGTCTGAGGCGGCGCTGGGCCGTATAATCATTTTCATGAGCGAGACCTTTTCCATCGAGACCCGCAAGGGTCTGCCCGAACATTTGCGCGTGCTGGCCGATCTTTATCCACGGGCCGAATGGCGCGGGCATATGAATTTCAACGATCTGACCGCCTTCTGGCTGGAGCGGCACCTGATGTTTCGGCAGGTTCTGGACAAGGTGATCGGTGACACGCAGGCGCATCTGGATGGGAATTCAGGGCGTTACGGGCCTGAGTTGTCGCGCTATACCGGGTTTTTCCTGGATCAGCTGCATGGGCATCACCAGATCGAGGATCAGCATTATTTCCCGCAGTTCATGGCAATGGACAAGCGCTTGGAACAGGCCTTCGACATCCTTGATGCCGACCATCACGCCCTTGATCATCACTTGCAACAGCTGGCAGATCACACAAACCACGTGCTGCGCGCCTTGCAGCAAGGCCAGAAGGCGCGGGACGAGGCGGGGCGGTTGCTGGCCGTGCAGGAGGGGTTCAAGATATTCCTTGATCGCCACCTGATGGACGAGGAGGAAATCATCGTGCCGATCGTTCTGGAATACGGGGCAGAAATGTCCTGACAACGGGGGCGCATGGCAAACGGGTTGATCTGCCTCAATGTTGTGCAGGGCCGCTTGCCCTAGGCTTGGACCAACGCAGCTAGAAGGAGACAGGCGCGATGTCCAATACCCCGCACGAATTGCACGAGGAATTCCCGCAACACGCAGCGAAGATCGCCGCGCTGAAATCATCAGACAGCCATTTCGCAAAACTTGCGGATGAGTATCACACGATCAACCGCGCCGTGCACCGGGCCGAAACACTGGTAGAGCCGGTGGAGGAACTGGCCGAGGTCGAGATGCGCAAGCAACGCGCGGTGCTGAAGGACCAGATCTACGCCTATCTGAAGGATTGATCGCGATCCATGGATGCGACATTGGCGCGGGGGTGACCTCGCGCCTTTTTGTTATTAATCAACCGTGTAGGGCAAAACACCGCGTTCGTCGGTGTTGATCGTCAAACGCCGTTCCAGCGGCGGGACAGACCGTTGGTGACAGTCCTTGCGCTCGCAGATGCGGCAGGAAATGCCGATCGGCTCGAAGGCGCGGGGATTGGCAAGGTCCAGATCGTCTGCATAGACCAGATCGGCGGCGTGGCGCACCTCGCAGCCCAGGGCGATGGCAAACCGGCGCGTTGGCGCGCCGAAGCTGCCGCCGGGCTTGGAGACATCCCGCGCCAGGTTGATATATCGCACCCCGTCCGGCGTTTCGGCCAGCTGGCGCAGGAATCGGCCCGGTGTTTCGAAGGCCCGGTGCACGTTCCACAGCGGGCAGGCCCCGCCGAAGCGGGCGAATTGCAGTCGCGTGGCCGAGTGGCGCTTGGTGATCGTGCCCGCCTGATCGACGCGCACGAAGAAGAACGGAATTCCCTTGGCCCCGGGCCGTTGCAGGGTGGAAAGACGGTGTGCCACCTGTTCGATGGAGGCGCCAAAGCGATGGGCCAGCAGTTCCAGATCGTGCCGGGTGTCCCGCGCGGCCGCCTGAAAGGTGGTATAGGGCATCAGGGCGGCACCCGCGAAGAAATTGGCCAGACCGATCTTGGCGATGGCGCGGGCCTGATCGGATTGAAACCGGGCCAGATCCAGCGTCGCCTCCAGCAAGGCCTCCTGTTTCAAAAGAGCAAGCTGCAGCAAAAGCTGAAAACCCTGTGTTTCGGGATTGGCTCGCGACGACAGGGTCAGGCTGCGGCTCTCCGGGTCATAGTGACGGATGCGGGATATGTCGTCGAAAGAAACGGTTACGCCCGACTTCTCAAGTGTTTCAAGGGCGTGGCGGCGGATGCTGCCCGGCCCGGCCTGCGATGCGAAATGTTCGGCGGCGCGATCCACGGCGTCGATGTAGTTGTCGCAATAGTGAAAGAAGTCGCGCACCTCGTCCCAGGGAGAGGGCTGCGTCCTTGCATCCTCGCGCCCCAAGGCTTCGTCCAGCGAGGCGAGGCGTTCATGGGTCTGCCGGTAGGCCCGGTGCAAATCCAGAAAGGCGCGGGCAAGCGCGGGTGCGTTCGAGGCGGTCAGCCGCAGATCGGCCAGCGGAGTGCTGTGTTCGGCGAAAACCGGATCGGCCATCGCCTCGCGCATGTCGGACACCAGACGCTCGCTGTCGCCGGTGCTGAGTTCAGTGACGTCGAAACCGAATTCCTGTGCCAGTGCCAGCACCACCGTGGTTGAAACCGGGCGGTTGTTGTTCTCCATCTGGTTCAGATAGGGCAGGGACACGCCCAGCTTGGCGGCAAAATCCTTCTGCGTCAGGCCAAGGCGCTGCCGCGTCTCGCGCAGTTTTGCACCGGCATAGAGTTTCTGCGTGGCCATCTGCTGCCTTTGCAAAGCGTGGGTTCGCTATGACGGTAGCTTTGCAAAGCGGGTGCGGCAAGGGGCGTCAGAGACCCAGCTGGCGTTCGCGCCTGATCACGTAAAGGATGGCGGCCACGGCGAGGATCGACGTCACGAACATGATCCAGACCAGCGGGAACTCTCCGCGTCCGGGTTTCAGCAGCGCACCGGCCAGCGCCGACAGGCCCGCGCCCCCGCCGATCATGATCGCCCCGCCCAGGCCGGACGCGGTGCCGGCCAGATGCGGTCGCACCGACAGCATCCCTGCCGTTGCATTGGCGATGGTCATCCCGTTGCCGACGCCCACAAGGCTCATGAAGCCGAAAAACACCAGCGGGCTCGAATAGCCCGCATAGCTGACGATCAGCGACAGCCCCATCCCGAGTGTCGAGATGATCGTGCCCCAGAGCACCATCCGGTTGACCCCGTGGCGGGCCGCCAACATGCCGGTGGCCCAGTTGCCAAGGAAATAACCGATCGAGGGGGCCGCGAAATACAGGCCAAGTTGGCTGGGGGACAGGCCGAAAACCTCGGTCCCGACAAAGGGCGCGCCGCCGAGATAGGCGAAGAACGCCCCCGAACCGAAGGCCGAGGCCATGCAGTAGCCCCAGAACCGCGGGGAGCGCAGAAGCTCGGGGTATTCGCGGAACTGCTGCATCAGCGAGTTTTCACTGCGCCTGCCGGTTTCGCCAAGGTCGCGCCACGCGATGAAAAGGACGATCAGGCCGCAGGCCAGAAGCATCGCGAAATTGGCGCGCCAGCCGAAGGCGTCCTCGAGGATGCCGCCGATGGCGGGCGCGATCATGGGAACGACCGCCATGCCCATCGTGACATAGCCGATCATCGACGCGGCGCGGTCCTGTGTATACATGTCCCGCACCACAGCCCGGCTAAGGACCATGGCCACCGCGATCACCGCCTGAAAGGAGCGAAAGATCAGGAAAACGGTCGCATTGGGGGCCAGCAGGCATCCCACAGTCGCCAGACAGAAAAGGACGATGCCCCACAGGATCACGGGACGACGGCCGATCTTGTCCGACAACGGTCCGATCAGGATCTGCAACATCGCACTCATCGCCAGATAAGTGGCGACGGAGAGTTGCATCACGCTGTAGTCCACATCGAAATGCAGGGCCATGCCGGGCAGCGAGGGCAGGAAGATGTTCATGGCCATGGCCGAGATGCCTGCAAGCAGGATCAGCGTCGTCACATGGGGTGCGGTGGAGCGGTCCAGATAGCGGACCGGAGCGGGGTCTTGCATACGCCAAGGGCTAAGCCGCGATTCGGTGGAAGTCCATTCCGCAGATGCAGAAATTTGCTGTTTTGCAATTTGCGATAGGTATCTTGCCAATTATTTGCAAATTTGCCGAAATCCGCTTTGCCGATCCCGCTTGCAACCCTATACCTGCAACACAAGGGGGGAAGGCCGCAAGGCCCGTTCCCCTGTGGGAACGACAGGACCGATGAGGCGTCCGGCGCGACGGTCAGCAAGCAGGGAAAAGCCAATGAAAGATATCCTTCAGGAACTGCAGGAGCGTCGTGGCGCGGCCCGTCTGGGTGGCGGTCAGGCGCGGATTGATGCGCAGCACGCCAAGGGCAAACTGACCGCGCGCGAACGCGTGGAGCTGCTGCTGGATGAGGGCAGTTTCGAGGAATACGATACGTTCGTCACCCATCGCTGCACCGATTTCGGGATGGAGAAGAGCAAACCCTACGGCGACGGGGTCGTCACCGGCTGGGGCACGGTCAACGGGCGCATGGTCTATGTCTTCAGCCAGGATTTCACCGTGCTGGGCGGATCGGTCTCGGAGACCCATGCGGCCAAGATCTGCAAGATCATGGACATGGCGGTGCAGAACGGCGCGCCGGTGATCGGCATCAACGATTCGGGCGGCGCGCGGATCCAGGAGGGTGTCTCGTCGCTGGCGGCCTATGGCGACGTGTTCCAGCGCAATATCCTTGCCTCGGGCGTGGTGCCGCAGATCAGCCTGATCATGGGACCCTGTGCGGGTGGCGCGGTCTATTCGCCGGCCATGACGGACTTCATCTTCATGGTGAAGGACAGCTCCTACATGTTCGTGACGGGGCCCGATGTGGTCAAGACCGTCACCAACGAGGTTGTCACCGCCGAGGAATTGGGCGGTGCCTCGACCCATACCAAGAAATCCAGCGTGGCGGATGGCGCCTTCGAGAATGACGTCGAGGCGCTGAACGAAGTGCGCCGCCTGATCGACTTCCTGCCGCTCAACAACCGCGAAAAGCCGCCGGTGCGGCCTTTCTTCGACGATCCCGCGCGGGTCGAGATGAGCCTTGATACGCTGGTGCCGGACAATCCCAACATGCCTTATGACATGAAGGAATTGATCCTGAAGGTCGCGGATGAAGGGGATTTCTACGAGATCCAGGAAGACTTCGCCAAGAACATCATCACCGGTTTCATCCGGCTGGAAGGGCAGACCGTGGGCGTGGTGGCCAACCAGCCGATGGTTCTCGCGGGCTGTCTGGACATCGACAGCAGCCGCAAGGCCGCGCGTTTCGTGCGTTTCTGCGACGCGTTCGAGATTCCGCTGCTGACCTTTGTCGATGTGCCCGGCTTCCTGCCTGGCACGACGCAGGAATACAACGGCGTCATCAAGCATGGCGCGAAGCTGCTGTTCGCCTATGGTGAGGCCACTGTGCCGAAGGTGACCGTGATTACCCGCAAGGCCTATGGCGGGGCCTATGTGGTGATGGCGTCAAAGCACCTTCAGGGCGACATCAACTATGCCTGGCCGACATCCGAGATTGCCGTGATGGGTGCCAAGGGCGCGACCGAGATCCTGTATCGCAGCGAGTTGAACGATCCCGAAAAGATCGCAGGTCGCGTCAAGGATTACGAGGACCGTTTCGCCAACCCATTCGTGGCGGCCGAGCGCGGCTTCATCGACGAGGTGATCCAGCCGCACAGCACGCGTCGCCGGGTGGCGCGGGCTTTTGCGGCGCTGCGTGGCAAGAAGCTTACCAACCCCTGGAAAAAGCACGACAACATCCCGCTCTAATGCGGGACGAGAGGCCCGCCCCGCGCGAGGAGGCGTGTGGGCGGGTCCGGAATTCCTGAGTATTTTCAGCAAGATGAAGGAGAGGCTGCGCCAGATGTCGGGGGCTGCGGAACATGTCGAGGTGAGCCGCCGGGGCGGCTGGCATCTTGCGCGCGAGGGGGCCGTTCTGGTCCTGTCGCGGCGCTTGCCTGCGCGCTTCGATCTGTCTGCCAGCACGGTCCTGCCTCTGGCGGGGCGTGTCGTGGGCCGGGCACGCCTTGCGCATCAGTTGCGTCAGGATGTCTGGCGCTGCCTGCGCGATCTGCGTGGTTTCTGGCCCGTGGTGCGGATTGAACGCCGCGAGGATGCGCTGCGTGTCACCGTCGGTGGCGCCGTGGAGGGCGCGCGCGCGCCCGTGGCGCTGGCTGAGGCGCGGCTGGCTGATCTGCTGGCTGACCCTGCGAAAAGGGCGCGCTGGCTGCGTCACGCGGGAGGGTCGGCATGACAGGGGTGCGGCTCTGGTCTCTGATCGCTCTGGCAAGCCTTGCGGCGGTCCCGCTGCGTGCCGAGGTGGAACTGCCCTCGGGGCATGACGCCAGCTTGCTCGAGGGGTTCGTCGAGGTGCAGCCCGACGGCGCGCGCTGGGCGCGGTTCCGCTATGTCATGCCGGCGCTGGCGGAGGCTGCGGATTTCGACAGCGTGCAGCAGGATTTCGTCGCGCTCTGCGATGCGCAGGCCCTGCCGATGCTGGATGCGGCTGGCGAGGAGGTCGCGCTGATCGTCGTTTCGCTCATGGACAAGCCGCTGGAATTCGGTCAGTCCGACCCCGGCACGGTGCAGTATTTCGAGAGTTTCGCGATCCGCGAAGGCCGCTGTATCTGGGAGGAATTCTGATGTCTCCACAACATCTTGCGGGTCGCTGTTCATTTGCCGCGTCGACTGAGTCTTTTCTGACACAGGCCGACCCATTTGCCGTGTCCGGATATGTTTTGTCCCTGCGTTCCGGTATCATTGTCGGTGGTAAAGCCCATGTGGCCGATACCTCGTACAAGAGGCAGGTCGTGATCGCTGATCGCGGCATGTCAGGAACAAGTAACAGGAGAAACAGATGTCGAAGAACATCACGAGCATGCTGGCTCTGTGCATGGTTGCCCTCGTGGCCGCTTGCGCGCAGCCCAAAGAAGAAGAATTCGTCGTGGTCGATCCCGAGCCCATCTCGATGGAGCCGAGCTACACCGGCAAATACAAGTAACACCGGATCGGGACCGGTCACACGACGCATTGCGTCAGGACCGGTCCCGTCCAACCGCGCCTCCCGTGTGACGCGCGGCGCGATGTCGGCTGCTGGCAGGAAGGTCTGCCCATGCTGAAGCATCGCGGCTTTCCGGGGCGTCTGACCGGCACAGATTTCCAGTTCACGATCCGCCGCGCCAACCCCAAGGGCGTGACACCGCTGACCCGGCGCGAACGCTATCGCGACCGCAAGGCCGTGGACAAACATGCGGACGCCGTTTTCATGGCGGCGCTTTGGGATCACTTCGGCACGGACCCCTTCGAGCGCGGCAATCTGGACGCAGGCCGGTTGAGCTGGCTCTTCGGCCGCGAGGTCTTGCCTGCGAGCGAGCCCTTCGATCCCGCGAGTTATGACGCGTTGCTCGTGATTGACGAAACGGCGGCGCGGGCCTCCTTTCCGGAGGTTTTCGAGGAATGATCGGCGGTTTCTTGCAGGCGACCAGTCAACTTGGGCAGGAAATGGCCCAGGATTTTTCCGGCTTTGAATCAGACTTGGCGGTTCGCAAATCTTGCGGCAGTGTCGGTCAGGTAGTGGCGGTCCAGGACGTTTGGACCGGGACTGGCAGTCTGAACCGTTACCCTTCCTCTGATGGGCGGAGCGCCCTTCCCCTAGGCTCTCCGCCCATTTTTTTCACTTTTGCATCAGTGTTTTCGCCGGATCGGCGAAGCCTTGCCCATTTTTCCGCAAACGTCGGATCAGCTTTCCCGGACGCCCGGGATATGCAATCTTGCCTTGCTGGAAAGCAGTGTAACAAGGAAGGCTACCAAGAATGCAGATTGCGAAATGGATTGCGGGTGCTGCGTGCGCCCTTGCTCTCGCAGGTTGTGGCGACTCGCCGCTTGAACAAGGCCTCATCGGTGCGGGCGCAGGCGCGGGTGCGGCGGTCGTGCTGGATGGCAACCCGGTCACCGGCGCTGTCGTCGGCGGGGCGGCCAACGTCCTTTATTGCCAGCAGTACCCCTCGCGCTGCTGATACCGTCGCGCGGCTGATTCCGCGCGCGTCGAACACATCGAAAACAGACCACCGGACCCTGACGCGGTTCGGTGGTTTTTTGCTGTCTGAAGAACCGTTTCCCGCCGGGCACTGTGCCTGCGGCCAAGAACAAGAAGGGACCTGAGATGTTCAAGAAGATCCTGATCGCGAACCGGGGCGAGATCGCCTGCCGCGTCATCAAGACCGCCCGCCGCATGGGCATCAAGACAGTCGCGATCTATTCGGACGCGGATCGGCAGGCGCTGCATGTGCAGATGGCCGATGAAGCGGTGCATATCGGCCCGGCCCCCGCGAACCAGTCCTATATCGTGATCGAACGCGTGATGGAGGCGATCCGCAAGACGGGCGCCGAGGCCGTGCATCCGGGCTATGGCTTCCTGTCCGAGAACAGCAAGTTCGCCGAGGCGCTGGCCGCCGAGGGCGTGGCCTTCATCGGGCCGCCCGTCGGGGCGATCGAGAAGATGGGCGACAAGATCACCTCGAAGAAGATCGCAGCCGAAGCGGGCGTGTCCACGGTGCCGGGCTACATGGGCCTGATCGCCGATGCCGATGAAGCGGTGAAGATCTCGGGCGAGATCGGTTATCCGGTGATGATCAAGGCCTCCGCCGGTGGCGGCGGCAAGGGGATGCGGATCGCGTGGAAGGAAGACGAGGTCCGCGAAGGCTTCCAGTCGTCCAAGAACGAGGCGGCCAGCTCCTTTGGGGACGACCGTATCTTCATCGAGAAATTCGTGACCCAGCCGCGTCATATCGAGATTCAGGTTCTGGCCGATAGCCACGGCAACACGATCTATCTGGGCGAGCGGGAATGTTCGATCCAGCGCCGCAACCAGAAGGTCATCGAGGAGGCACCCAGCCCCTTTCTCGACGAAGCGACCCGCAAGGCGATGGGCGAGCAGGCCTGCGCCCTGGCCGCAGCCGTGGGCTACACCTCGGCGGGCACGGTGGAATTCATCGTGGACGGGAAGCGCAACTTCTACTTCCTCGAGATGAACACGCGTCTTCAGGTGGAACATCCGGTGACCGAGCTGATCACCGGCGTCGATCTGGTCGAACAGATGATCCGCGTGGCCTATGGTGAGGCGCTGACCCTCAAGCAGACGGATATCAAGCTGAATGGCTGGGCGATGGAAAGCCGCCTTTACGCCGAAGACCCCTATCGCAACTTCCTGCCCTCCATCGGGCGGCTGACGCGCTATCGCCCGCCTGCCGAGGTGGTTCAGCCCGGTCACGTCGTGCGCAACGATACCGGCGTCTACGAGGGCGGCGAGATCAGCATGTATTACGACCCGATGATCGCCAAGCTCTGCACATGGGGTCCGACCCGCGCCGACGCGATCGACGCGATGCGCAACGCGCTTGACGGGTTCGAGGTCGAGGGCATCGGGCACAACCTGCCGTTCCTGAGCGCGGTGATGGATCATCCGAAGTTCGTGGCGGGCACCATCACGACCGCCTTCATCGCCGAGGAGTTCCCCGAGGGTTTCAACGGGGTCGCCTTGCCGGACGAGGTCCTGCGCCGGATCGCGGCCGCATCGGCGGCCATGCACCGGGTGGCCGAAATCCGGCGCTCGCGCGTGTCGGGGCGGATGGACAACCATGAACGCAAGGTCGGCAGCGACTGGGTGGTTTCGTTGCAGGGTCACAGCTACCCGGTGGAGATCAAGGCAGATCAGGGCGGTTCCACCGTCTGTTTCGATGACGGCTCTGAACTGCGTGTCACGAGCAAGTGGACGCCCGGCGATCAACTGGCCGTGCTCGAGGTCGGAGGCGAGCGTCTGGTGCTGAAGGTCGGCAAGATTTCAGGCGGGTTCCGCATCCGGTCGCGGGGCGCCGATCTGAAAGTGCATGTCCGCACCCCGCGCCAGGCCGAACTGGCCGGGCTGATGATCGAGAAGACGCCGCCCGACACGTCCAAGCTCTTGCTCTGCCCGATGCCCGGCCTGATCGTGAAGATCAACGTCGAGGTGGGCGACGAGGTGCAGGACGGTCAGGCGCTCTGCACGGTCGAGGCCATGAAGATGGAGAACATCCTGCGCGCCGAGCGCAAGGGTGTGGTGGCCAAGATCAACGCGGCTGCCGGTGACAGTCTGGCGGTGGACGCCGTGATCATGGAGTTCGAGTGATCCGATGATCCGCGCCCTCGCATATGCCGTGCCGTCATCCCTCCTTGCGGGGGATGATCGGTGCGTGGCTACGGCGAGGGCAGGTCATTCCTTGCCAAGACGTTCGCGGATTTCCTGCTGCCGTGTCGGGAACTTGTCGATGGTCCGCGAAATCTCGCGGACATCCCAAGGGGCGGGTTTGCGTTGTTTGACGCCGCCGTCCTTGTCGATCAGCACCAGCATGAAGCCGCGCGGACGCAGTGTGCGGCGCAATTCCGAGCGCGCGGCGGGATTGGTGTCGGTCAGCACGACGACGTCGCGCAGCATCAGCGCGGGAACATCCGCGTTCAGGAATGTCATCTGCTCGATGAAGCGCGGATCATTGGGCGTGTCGGCAAAGACGACGATAGGCCGCTTTATCCAGAGAAATTCACTCAAATCCGTATCACTTCCCTCGAAAAGGGGAAGGTCGGGTGGTCCCTCGGCCGTTTCTGCGGCTCCGGCTGGGAATGCTAATAATCCTGCGATTACAAGGGCAAGTATCTTTTTCATGCGGCCTCCTGTTGGTTCAGATATAGGGGGTGGCCTGCCAATTGCGAATGCCTTTTCACAGCGGGCGGGAAAGTTTTTCGACGTTAAACCTCTGGTGAGGGGTGCGGGACGATGATCGGGATGATCTTTTCCTCCCGGGTCGTGTCGCGCGGCCCCCTTGCACAGGGCACAGATGCCGATGGACGTCATTCTGCATATCGGGGCGCATCGCAGCGCATCGACCAGTTTTCAAGCCTATCTGCGGGCCAATGCCGCCACGCTGGAGGGGCAGGGGATTTGCTTCTGGGGCCCGCGACGAACGCGGTCCGGCCTGTTCGCGGGGATCATCCCGGTCAATGGCTCGCCCCGGCTGGAACGGCAGGCAAGGCTGGCCAAGGGCCGGATCGCGCTGCAGATCGAACGCGCCGCGATCAAGGGTATGCGGCAGTTGATCGTCACGGACGAGAACATGATCGGGGCACCGCGTCGCAACCTGCGCGACACCGCCCTGTATCGTGGTGCGGGCGAGCGGATGGCGCGCCACGCGGCAGCCTTCGGCGGGCGCATCACGCGGGTGGTGCTGTCGATCCGGGCTTTCGACAGCTACTGGCCCTCGACGCTGGCCTATGGCATCGCGCGCGGACATGCGCTGCCGGAACCGCAGATGCTCGAGACGATCTCGCAACAGGACCGGGGCTGGCGCGCGATCATCACGGACCTGGCTTGCGCCTTGCCGGATGTGGAACTGCTGGTGTTGCCGCACGAGACATATGGCGCGATACCGGAACGGCGGCTGCAGATCATGACGGCGGACACTGTGGACGTGCCGCTGCACCAGCACCGGCTCTGGCTGAACCGGGCACCGGACATGGGCGCGCTGCGCCAGTGCCTTGCCTTGCGCGGGCAGGATCCTGCGGATCTGGGACCGGGGGAAGGGCGCTACGATCCGTTCGACGCCGCTCAGAAGGCGCGGCTGCGCGAGCTTTATCAGGACGATCTGTTCTGGCTGGCCGCAGGTGCCGATGGGCTGGCGATACTCAAGACCGAAAAGACGCGCGATCAGACGGGCCAAAGCCCGCAGCGCGACCCACTGACAAGAGGACAAGACAATGACCAGCAAGAAGGACGCGTGGCGTGACCTGGCGCAGAAGGAATTGCGCGACAGGCCCCTCGAGGATCTGACGTGGAAGACCCTCGAAGGGATCGCGGTCCAGCCCCTCTATACCGAAGAAGATACGCGGGACCTGCCGCATCTGGGCAGCCTGCCGGGTTTCGCGCCCTACACGCGCGGGGTGAAGGCCACGATGTATGCAGGACGGCCCTGGACGATCCGGCAATATGCGGGCTTCTCCACCGCCGAGGAAAGTAACGCCTTCTACCGCAAGGCGCTGGCCGCGGGGCAGCAGGGCGTGTCCGTCGCCTTCGATCTGGCGACCCATCGCGGTTATGACAGCGACCACCCCCGCGTTGTCGGGGATGTCGGCAAGGCGGGCGTGGCCATCGACAGTGTCGAGGACATGAAGATCCTGTTCGACGGCATCCCGCTGGACAAGGTGTCGGTGTCGATGACGATGAACGGCGCGGTCATCCCGATCCTCGCCAATTTCATCGTGACGGGTGAGGAACAGGGGCATGACCGTTCGGTCCTGTCGGGCACGATCCAGAACGACATCCTCAAGGAGTTCATGGTTCGCAACACCTATATCTATCCGCCTGAACCCTCGATGCGGATCATCTCGGACATCATCCAGTACACGTCGGACGAGATGCCCAAGTTCAACTCGATCTCGATTTCCGGCTATCACATGCAGGAGGCGGGCGCGAACCTGGTGCAGGAACTGGCCTATACCCTGGCGGACGGGCGCGAATATGTGCGCGCGGCGATCGCGGCGGGCATGGATGTGGACAAGTTCGCGGGACGTCTGTCCTTCTTCTTTGCCATCGGCATGAATTTCTTCATGGAAGCGGCCAAGCTGCGCGCCGCGCGGCTGCTGTGGCATCGCATCATGGCCGAGTTCGATCCGAAGAACCCGCAATCGTCGATGCTGCGCACCCATTGCCAGACATCCGGTGTCAGCCTGCAGGAGCAGGACCCCTACAACAACGTGATCCGCACCGCCTATGAGGCGATGTCGGCGGTGCTGGGCGGCACGCAGTCGCTGCACACCAATGCGCTGGACGAGGCGATTGCCCTGCCGACGGAATTCGCGGCGCGGATCGCGCGCAACACCCAGCTGATCCTGCAGGAAGAAACCGGGATCACCAATGTGGTCGATCCGCTGGCGGGCAGTTACTACGTCGAAAGCCTGACCAATGATCTGGCGGAAAAGGCCTGGGCGCTGATCGAGGAGGTCGAGGCGATGGGCGGCATGACCAAGGCGGTCGCCAGCGGCATGCCCAAGCTGCGGATCGAGGAGACGGCCGCCACCCGGCAGGCCCGCATCGACCGCGGCACCGAGGTGATCGTGGGCGTCAACAAGTACCGCAAGGACAAGGAAGACCCGATCGACATCCTGGACATCGACAACGCGGCCGTGCGGGTCAGCCAGGTCGCGCGTCTGGAACGGATCCGCGCCAGCCGCGACGAGGCCGCCTGTCAGGCCGCGCTTGCAGAAGTGGAACGCCGCGCAGCCGAAGGTGGGAATCTTCTGGAGGCGGCGGTCGAGGCCGCACGCGCACGCGCAACGGTGGGAGAGATCAGCATGAGCATGGAAAAGGTTTTCGGTCGTCACCGGGCCGAGGTGAAGACCTTGGCCGGTGTCTATGGTGCCGCCTATGAGGGGGACGCCGGTTTCGCCGCCATCCAGGCCTCGGTCGAGGCTTTTGCGGAAGAGGAAGGCCGTCGTCCCCGGATGCTGGTCGTCAAGATGGGGCAGGACGGCCATGACCGCGGCGCCAAGGTGATTGCCACCGCCTTTGCCGACATCGGTTTCGACGTGGATGTGGGGCCGCTGTTCCAGACACCCGAGGAGGCGGCGCAGGACGCGGTCGACAATGACGTGCATGTGGTGGGCATCAGCAGCCAGGCCGCCGGGCACAAGACGCTGGCCCCGCAACTGATCCAGGCGCTCAAGGACAAGGACGCGGGCGATATCATCGTGATCTGCGGCGGGGTGATCCCGCAGCAGGACTATGATTTCCTCAGGAAAGCAGGCGTCAAGGCGATCTTCGGACCGGGAACCAATATCCCGGATGCGGCGCAGGACATCCTGCGTCTGATCCGCGAGGCGCGTGGCTGATACCTGGTGAGGGGGGCGTTCCGCCCCCCTTGGCCCTGCGGGACACCCCCCGAGACCACTTGACGCAAGAAGACGTGCAGATGCTGGCACTGGATCATCTGGCTGTGGCCGCCGAGACACTGGACGCGGGGCGCGCCCATGTGGAGGCGGCGCTTGGCGTCGCCCTGCAACCGGGCGGGCAACATGCCCATTTCGGCACGCATAACCTGCTTCTGGGGCTTGAGGACGGTCTCTATCTCGAGGTGATCGCGGTCGATCCCGCCGCCGCGCCGCAGGCCGCGCCACGCTGGTTCGATCTGGATCGGTTCGTCGGCGCGCCGCGTCTGGGGACCTGGATCTGTCGCTGCGATGATCTGGAGGCGGCCTTGGCGCAGGCCCCGACTGGCGCGGGCAGGCCGGTCGATCTGGCGCGCGGTGACTTGCGTTGGCGCATGGCGGTGGCGGCGGACGGGCGAATGCCCTTCGACGGTGCCTTCCCCGCCTTGATCCAGTGGCAGGGCGCGCATCCGGCTGCGCGGCTGATGCGGTCAGGCTGCCGGTTGCGGCGGCTGATCGTTGCACATCCCGAAGCGGCAGCCTTGCGCAAAGCTTTGGCCGGGATGCTGAACGATCCAACTGTGGTGATCGAGGATGGCCCCGGGATGGCCTTGCGCGCCGAGATCGAGACACCTCATGGCCTGCGGGTGCTGGAATGATCCTGCGGGCCGCCGAGGCGCGTGACGCCGCCGGGGTCGCGGCGATCTGGAACCCCGTGATCCGCGACACCGCAGCGACATTCACTACTCTCGAAAAGACGTCCGAAGGGTTGGCCGCCGATTTTGCCACCCGGGCAGCCGAGGGCAAGCTGTTCCTTTTGGCTGAGGTCGAAGGCGACATTCTGGGGTTTGCGACCTATTTCCAGTTTCGCAACGGTCCCGGCTATGCCCGCACCATGGAGCATTCCATCATTCTGGCGCCTGCTGCGCGGGGGCGCGGGGTAGGGCGTGCCCTGATGGCCGCGCTTGAGGATCATGCGCGTGCGGGCGGCGTTCATTCCCTCTGGGCCGGGGTCAGCGCCGAGAACCCGCAGGGCCTGGCCTTCCATCGCGCCATCGGCTTTGCCGAAATCGCACGGCTGCCCGAGGTGGGGCACAAGTTCGGTCGCTGGATGGATCTTGTGCTGATGCAGAAAATCCTCTGATCGGTGCCCCGATCCCCGCTGACAGCGCAGAGGCGACACGATAGGGTGGTGCCCATGTCGATCTGGACCCGTATCATGGACGCGCTTGGCGCGCTGACCTCTGGCGAGGGGCTGAGCGCGGTATTCGACCGGCTGAGCACCCCGCCGGAACGCTCCGTGGCTTTCACCATCGCGGTGATCGCGCTGGGGGCCAAGATGGCCAAGGCCGACGGGCAGGTGACCCGCGATGAAGTCACGGCCTTCCGCGAGGTGTTCCACATCCCGCCGGAGGATGAGGCGGATGCGGCCCGGGTCTTCAACCTGGCCCGGCAGGACGTGGCGGGGTATCGCGCCTATGCGGTCAAGATCCGCACCATGTTCGGAGAGGGGAGCGAGACGCTCTGCGACGTGATGGAGGGGCTGTTTCACATCGCCATGGCCGACGGGCGCTATCATCCTTCGGAAAACGATTTCCTCGCCGAGGTCGCCCGCACCTTCGGGCTGCCGGATGCGCGCTTCCGCAGCCTGCGCAGCCGCTTTGTGCCCAACGCCATGGGCGATCCCTATGATATCCTTGGCGTCAGCCCGGAAATGCCGATGGAGGAGATCCGCGCGGCATGGAAACGTTTGGTGCGCGAGACCCATCCCGATGCGATGCTGGCGCGCGGCCTGCCCGAAGAGGCGGTTCAACTGGCCGAGCGGCGCATGGTGGACATCAATCGCGCCTGGGCCGAGATCGAGGCGGCACGTGACTGATGCGGATCGCCACATATAACGTCGAATGGTTCAATTCACTGTTCGATGACGCGGGTCAGCCCTTGGCTGATGACGAACCCTCGGGACGGCAGGGGGTCACCCGGGCGCGGCAGCTTGAGGCGTTGGGCATCGTCTTCACCGCCCTGAATGCGGATATGGTGATGGTGATCGAGGCGCCTGATCATAACGGGCGGCGCTCTACCGTGACGGCTCTGGAAAGCTTTGCCCGTGTCTTCGATCTGCGGGTCAAGCAGGCGATCATCGGGTTTCCCAACGACACGCAGCAGGAAATCGCGCTGATGTACGATCCTTTCGTCGTGACGCCACGCCATGATCCGCTGGGAGAGGCGACGGGCAAGAAGGGGTCCGATGCAGAGCCCCGTTTCGACGGAACGCTGCGGATTGATCTGGATCTGGACGGGACCGAAGATCTGGTCAGCTTTTCCAAACCGCCGCTGGAACTGGAGTTGATTACCGCGCGCGGCGATGTAATCCGCATGATCGGGGCGCATCTGAAATCGAAGGCGCCGCATGGCGCACGCGGGCGCGATGCGATCATGCGTCTGGCCATCAGCAACCGGCGCAAGCAACAGGCGCAGGCGGTCTGGATCAGGCGGCGCGTCGCCAGCCATCTGGAGCGAGGCGATCCTTTGATCCTTTTGGGGGATCTGAATGACGGTCCGGGGCTGGATGAGTACGAAGACCTGTTCGGGCGGTCCTCTGTCGAGGTGGTGATGGGCCCTGATGGTGAAAGCGGCCTGCATGATCCACATGCCCGCCAGGCGGTGCGCAAGCGGCCGGGTATCGCCAGTCCGACAACCGCGCGCTTCTATATCCATCACGAAAAGCGCTATCTCGAGGCGCTGCTCGACTACATCATGGTCTCGCCCGATCTGATGGAACGGCACCCGCGCTGGCGGATCTGGCATCCGTTCCATGATCCGTCCTGCTGGAGCGTTGCCGAACTGCGCGATGCGCTGATCGACGCCTCGGATCATTACCCGGTGACGCTGGACATTGATCTTTGACTTATCATGACGGTCGCTCTGCCCTATATTGATAGGATGAAACCCTTATTTCCCATAGCGGCCCTTTTGGCCCTGTCGCTGGCTGTCGCCACGGCGCAGGCGCAGGACGAGACGCCGTCACAGCCGCCCACGGAGGAGGGGAGCAGCGCCGATGAGGGGCTGAGCCTGATGGAGCGGGGCGCGCGCATGTTCCTTGAAGGGATGCGCCGCGAGATGGAGCCTGCCTTGCAGGATCTGGGTGATGCGCTGAGCACGATGGGTCCCGCCATGCAGCATTTCCTGCGGGAAATGGGCCCTGCCATGGCCGAGCTTCTGAACCGTGTGGGCGATTTGTCTGCCTATCAGGCGCCCGAACTGCTGCCGAATGGTGACATCATCATCCGCCGCAAACCCGAGGCCGGACCATTGCCGCCACCGCAGGATGGCGAGATCGACATCTGAGGGGGATGGCGGTCAGCCCTTGATCCGCACATCCGTCTGCGCGCCCAAGGACGCTGCCAGAGACTGGAAACGCGCCTCGGCCACTTCGCCGAACAGCGGACTTGCCGCCTCGGTCAGATGCAATTCCAGCAGCTTTTTCTTGGGGAACCAGCGCAGTTGCCCCATCGGCGCGTTCTTTTGCAGCCACAGCATCGCGCCGAAGCGCATCGCCTTGCCCACGACCTCGGCCTGATGCATCGCGGCTTCGTCGATCAGCTTGAACATCGGCTCGAACCGCGTGCCTTCGCGCTTGTTCGAATAGCGATGCAGCAGCGCAAGGCCCAGAAACACCCGTTCCGAATGTTTCAGCCCGCCCAGATTGGCGCGGGTGGCGTTGTCGAAACAGACCTCGGCACGGTAGTCGGGATGGGCGCGCCAGCTGACGTCATGCAACAGGCAGGCCGCCTTGATCAGGCGCTTGCGTTCCAGGGGCGCTGATTTGAACAGCGGCAGGATGAATTCGTAAAGCTGCTTGCCGAAACCGGGCAGGCGGGCGTCCTTGGCCTCGGCGAAATAGCAGACTTCGATCAGCGGGTCGCGGTCGCGCAGGGATTGCGGCATCTGTTCGTACAGCATGCCTTCGCGGATGCCGTAGCTGGACACGGCGATGTCGCGCGGGTGGAAGGTCTTGACCACGCCCTTGAGCACCTCGCAGGCCAGCGGCACAAGGTCCATCCGTGCGGCGGACACGCCGCAGCGGTTGCGCAGTTCGACCGGGTCATTGGCGTTGATATAATCGATGGTCGCCGAGATCGACTTCGCGCTCATGCGGTATTCGTGCAGCACATGCAGCGGATAGCCACGCCGCTCCATGTCGATCCGCGCAATGGCGCGCCACGATCCGCCCACGAGAAACAGGCGATTCTTCTGGGGTCCCAGCGTTTCGGCCAGTTCTTCGAGCACTGTCCTGATATGCGCCTTGCGGCCCTTCTTGCCACCCGGCACAGAGCGCAGTTTCAACGGTCCCAGCGGCGAGGTGACGCGCCGGCCCACGCGGCCCCCGGCGATCTCGGCCAGTTCCATCGAGGAACCGCCGATGTCGCAGACAAGGCCATAGGAGCCGGGCCAGCCCAGCAGCACGCCCTGGGCGGACAGGCGCGCCTCTTCCTCGCCGTCGATGACCCAGAGCTTGAGGCCGGTCTCGGACTCGATCAGGGCCTGAAACTCCGGCCCATCCTCGGCCTCGCGCATGGCGGCGGTGGCCACGGCCGTCAGGGGGGCGATGCCCATCCCCTCGGCCAGCTTCTGAAAACGGCGCAGCGCGTTGAGCGCGCGGATGCGGCCCCGCGGGTTCAGGCGGCCGGTTTCGGCCAGCCCTTCGCCCAGGGCGCACATGATCTTTTCGTTGTAGAAATAGGCCGGTGAGCGCGCCGCGCCGTCGAACACCACCAGCCGGACCGAGTTCGATCCGACATCGACAACGCCCACCCGCGCCAGCGCGCGCGATGAGGCGTCATTGAACAAAGGCCGTCCGAAAGGGCCCCAATCATGCGGGGCGGGTTCTGTCGTGCCGTCCATGCCGTCTTTCCTTGGTCCGTCCCCTAAATGCGCCGGAACAGGCGGAAAGGTCAATCATCCGTATGGGTGAGTTTCGGCACGTCAGCCGCGCCGGCCGAACCACGCCCGGACAGCGACGGGTTTTCCATGAAGAAGCGGTGGCAGTTGAAGGCGAATTCACCCTCGGGCACAGGCGGCGCGCTGGAAATGGCCGTCCGGCAGCATGACCCAGCTTTGCGCCACATCGGCCATGTTGGCGGCCATGATCTGGCTGACGATCTGCGCCTTGACGGTCGGGTTCTCGATCTCGACCAGCGTTTCGACGCGGCGGTTCAGGTTGCGGCCCATCCAGTCGGCGGAACTGATGAAGACGCGCGCCTTTTTCGACGGCAGCCCATGACCATTGCCGAAACAGACGATGCGCGAATGTTCCAGAAACCGCCCGACGATGGATTTGACGCGGATGTTTTCCGACAGGCCCTTGATGCCGGGGCGCAGCCCGCAGATGCCGCGCATGACAAGGCTGATCTTCACCCCGCCCTGACTGGCCGCATAAAGCGCGTCGATCACTTCGGGGTCGATCAGCGAGTTCATCTTGGCCCAGATTTCGGCCGGGCGACCGTTCTTCGCATGGTCGATTTCCGCCGCGATCATCTCCAGCAGGCGCTGCTTCAGGGTGATCGGCGAAATGGCAAGGTTGTCCAGCTGTTCGGGCTGCGCATAGCCGGACAGGTAGTTGAACACCTTGGTCGCATCGCGCCCCAGTTTCGGATCGCAGGTGAACAGCGACAGGTCGGTATAGATGCGCGCGGTGATCGGGTGGTAATTGCCGGTGCCGTAATGGGTATAGGTGACCAGCGTGTCGCCCTCGCGGCGCACCACGGTGCTGATTTTCGCGTGGGTTTTCAGGTCGATGAAACCATAGACCACATGCGCGCCCGCGCGTTCCAGCCGGCGCGACTGGCGGATGTTGGCGGCCTCGTCGAACCGGGCCTTCAGTTCGACCAGCGCGGTGACCGATTTGCCGTCCTCGGCGGCCTCGCACAGCGCCTCGACGATGGGCGAGTTGCGCGAGGTGCGGTAGAGCGTCTGCTTGATCGCCACGACATCGGGATCGCGCGCGGCCTGTTGCAGAAACCGCACCACCATGTCGAAGGTCTCGTAGGGGTGATGCAGCAGCATGTCCTTCTGGCGGATCGCCGCGAACATGTCGCCGTCATGGTCCTGCACCCGTTCGGGCACGCGCGGGGTGAAGGCGGGCCAGAGCAGGTCGGGCCGCGCGTCGAGCACCAGTTCCTTGACATCGGCGATACCGATCATGCCGTCGACCTCGACCACCTCATCGGCGTCGACATGCAGTTCTTCCATGATGATCCGGCGCAGGGTTTCGGGCGCGCCCGCACTGATCTTCATCCGCACCACTTCGCCGCGGCGGCGGCGTTTCAGCGCGGTTTCGAATTCGCGCACCAGATCCTCGGCCTCTTCCTCGACCTCAAGATCGCTGTCGCGCAGCACGCGGAAGGCGCAGTGGCCCTTGATCGCATAGCCCGGAAACAGGCTGTCCACATGCAGCAGCAGCAATTCCTCGAGCGGCAGGAAGCGGTGGCCGCCCTCGGGTGCGGGCAGCGGCACGAAGCGCGCGATCTGTGCGGGATCGGCAGAAGCGCCCGCAGGGCCCGCTTGTCGCGGCGGCGTTCCAGTTGCAGCGCAAGGCTGAAGCCGGTGTTGGGGATGAAGGGAAAGGGATGCGCGGGGTCGATCGCCAGCGGCGACAGAACCGGAAAGACCTTGTTCAGAAAGATCGTGCCAAGCGCCTCCTTGTCGTCATCCGACAGGGTGTCGCGGTCCAGCAGGGTGATCCGCTCGGCCTCCATCTCGCGGCGCAGGGCATCGAAGACCTGCTGCTGCCGCATCATCAGGTTGCGCGCATCCTCGTTGATCAGCACCAGCTGCTCGGCAGGTGACAGGCCATCGGCGGCGGGCGTGGTGTTGCCCGCATGGGCCAGTTCGCGCAGGCCCGCCACACGGACGGTGTAGAATTCATCCAGATTCGTGGCCGAGATCGACAGGAACCGCAGCCGTTCCAGCAGCGGGACACGGGGGTTTTCGGCCTCTTCCAGCACGCGCCAGTTGAACCCCAGCCAGCTGAGTTCACGATTGTAGAAACGGCCCGGACCCTGTCAGGTCCAGATCGGGAATGTCTGCCGGCGCATCGAAGGGCGCCTTGAGGAAATCTGCATGTGTCATGAGCGGCTTATGCTGCCTGATTGTGACTGTTCGGTAACGGATGCTGCGCTTAGTCCGGCGAATTGTCCAGAAGGCCCGGCTGAATGAAGCGCTCGAGCACTTCGGCGGCCAGCTTGCGGTTGATCGCACGGCCCTGAGACAGCGCTGCTGCGTCCAGCGCGGCGACCAGTTGGCGCGCACTGTCAAAGGACGCGGTCCATCCGCGTGACCAGATAGGGGATCGTGTCGGGCGTCGGGATCAACTGGCGATCGGCGAACAGCTTGGCCAGCAGCGCCGTCAGCAGCCCGTCATCGGGCGCCTCAAGCTTTGTGGCCTGGGTGCCCTGCATCCGGCTGGCCAGATCGGGCAGGCTCAGCCCCCAATGCGCGGCGGGACGGTCGGCGGTCAACAGCAGGGAGTGACCCTCGGCCAGGACCAGGTTGTGCAGGTGGAACAGGGCATTCTCGGCCGCGGTGTCCCCGGCGATCAGCGGCACATCCTCGACCGCGACCGGACCTGCGGCAAGGCCGGGAATATCGGCCTTGGCAAGCGCACGGGCGTCCACGATCCGCGCACCGCTGGCCCCGGCCCAGACATGGGCCAGATGGGTCTTGCCCGCGCCTTCCGGGCCGACCAGCACCAGTTTGCGGCCGGGCCAGTTCCGCCAGCCCTCGATCAGGGCCACGGCCATGGCATTGGCGGGGGCGACAAAGAAATCCTCGCGCCCCAGTGCGGCCCGCACCGGCAGATCGAAACTCAGTTGCCGGTGCATCAGCTGCGTCCTCGGCGCTGCGTCGACAGCCGCGATAGAGCCGGCTGCCCTTGTAGCTGCCGATCCCGAAGCGCGCGAGGACACCGATCGACGGCGGCCACCGGCACGGCGACCAGCATCCCGACAAAGCCGAAGAGCGAGCCGAAGACCGACAGCGCGAAGATCAGCCAGACCGGGTGCAGCCCGACCGAACTGCCCACCAGCTTGGGCGTCAGGACATTGCCCTCGACCACCTGACCCAGCACGAAGATGCCCGCGACCAGCCCGATCGACAGCCAGTCGCCCCAGAACTGGAACAGGGCCAGCCCGATGGCCAGCGCCCCGCCGACGAGCGCGCCCGACATAGGGAATGAAGGTGACCAGCCCCGCCAGCGCCCCCACGACCAGACCGAATTGCAGCCCCACCAGCATCAGCGCCACGGCGTAATAGGTGCCGAGGATCAGGCAGACCGTGCCCATGCCGCGGATGAAGCTGGCCAGTGTCTTGTCGATCTCGGCCGCCAGATGGCGGATCGTCGGCGCATGATCGCGCGGCAGCAGATCGTCGACCTTGGCCACCATGCGGTCCCAGTCATAGAGCAGGTAGAAGGCCACGACCGGCACGATCACGAACAGCAGCACGATGTTCACAAGCGAGTTGACCGAGGTCAGCACCGTGTTCAGCAACTCGCCGCCGCGTTCGCGGATCGTCTCGCCCACCGAGATCAGCGACTGGCGCAGAGTCGACGTCTCGATCCACGAGCGAGGGAAACTGCTCGGTCAGAAAGCCTTGCAGGTCCTGGAACAGCTTGGGGCGCCGTGTCGAACAGCGAGACCGCCTGCTGCACCAGCGTCGGGATCACCAGCAGCGCCATCAGAACGAAAATCAGCAGCGCGCCCAGCGTGATGATCGTGGTGGCCACGGCGCGGAGGCGCCCATGCCTTTCGAGCCGGTCCGCGATCGGGTCAAGGAAATAGGCAATCGCCCCGCCCAGCACGAAGGGCAGGATCACGTCGCCCAGAAACCACAGGATCACAAGGAACGCCGCGGTGGCGATGCCCCAATAGCGTATCTGATCTTTGACAGGCAGGGCCATGCGCGCTCCTTGACGGTTTGACCCTATGTCGCGTCAAGCGGGGCGCAATTCAAGCCCTGTCCTTGGGATGCACATGTCTTCGCCGGCTCCTCGTGTCGAAAGACATGCGAGGTATGGAATACCATACTTCCAAAGTGCCGTTGAATGATACAATTGCCGCGTGTGTGCGGTGCGAGTGAGCGAGAGGTCCGCCAGGTGTAAGCGAAGATGAGTTTACACACGGGCTGTCTTGCCGGTGTCACGTGCGACTGTTGCGTGACACCGCTTTTTCCACTGCGCTTCGATGTGCAAGCGCCAGAGTTCCGGTTCCCGAACCTCTGTTGCGCCTTCCCCGCGCGCCGCATCCCGCTTGCCTGATCCGGCCCACTGGCCTAAACCGACGCAAATGCCAATCCCGAGGGGTCCAACATGCGTCTGACGCCGCTATTTCCTGCCTGTTCTCAAAGAAAACCCCGCCGAGGCGCAGATCGTCAGCCACCGGCTGATGCTGCGGGCGGGCATGATCAAGCAGGCCAGCGCGGGGATCTATTCCTGGCTGCCGCTGGGCTTCAAGGTGCTGCGCAAGATCGAACAGATCGTGCACGAGGAACAGGTCGCGCGCCGGCCACATCCCGATGCTGATGCCGACGCTGCAATCGGCGGACCTGTGGCGCGAAAGCGGGCGCTATGACGATTACGGCGCAGGAGATGCTGCGCATCACCGACCGGCACGACCGCGACATGCTCTATGGTCCCACCAACGAGGAGATGATCACCGACATCTTCCGCGCCCATGTGGGCAGCTACAAGGATCTGCCGCTGACGCTCTACCACATCCAGTGGAAATTCCGCGACGAGATGCGCCCGCGCTTCGGCGTGATGCGCGGCCGCGAATTCCTGATGAAGGACGGCTACAACTTCGACCTGACCAAGGAAGACGCGCTGCACGCCTATAACCGCCATCTGGTCAGCTATCTGCGCACCTATGAGCGGATGGGCCTGCAGGCGATCCCGATGCGCGCCGATTCCGGCCCGATCGGCGGCGATGACACGCATGAATTCCTGGTGCTGGCCGAAACCGGCGAGTCCGAGGTGTTCTATGACAGCGAGATCACCGATCTGAAATTCGGCGACCGCGAGATCGACTATGACAACGTCGACCAGTGCCGCGGCCGTGCTGGAGGAATTCACCACCCGCTATGCCCGCACCGACGAGACCCATGACGAGGCGCTGTTCGACGCAGATCCCCGAGGAGCGCCGCCGCACCGCGCGCGGCATCGAGGTGGGGCAGATCTTCTATTTCGGCACCAAGTATTCCGAGGCGATGGGCGCCACGGTGCAGGACCGCCGATGGCAGCAAGGTGCCGGTGCACATGGGCAGCCACGGCATCGGCGTCAGCCGCCTTCTGGGCGCGATCATCGAGGCCAGCCATGACGACAAGGGCATCATCTGGCCCGAGGGTGTGACGCCCTTCCATTGCGGGATCGTCAACCTCAAGCAGGGCGATGCCGCGGCCGATGCGGCCTGCGAGGCGCTTTACACAGGCGCTGACGGCCGCTGGGCTGGAGCCGCTTTATGATGACCGCGACGAACGGGCAGGCGGCAAGTTCGCCACGATGGACCTGATCGGCCTGCCGTGGCGGATCACCGTCGGCCCGCGCGGGCTGAAGAATGGCGTGGTCGAACTGACCTCGCGCCGCACCGGCGAGAGCGAGGAACTGCCGCCCGAGGCGGCGGTGGCGCGGCTGGCCGAGATCTACGCGCTGATCTGCGGGCGCTGGTGCGCCGTCGGATATTCTGAGGCAAGAAGAACGCCTGGCGGCGGCCGCCTGTCCCGCGACCCACAGGTGCCCAGGCACGGCAGATGGCAGGCACGACTCGCGCCCTTCGCGGCCGTTCGAATGGATGATCGCCTGGCGCTATCTGCGCGCCCGCCGGGCCGAGGGCGGCGTGTCAGCGTGATGACCTGGATCAGCCTGATCGGCATCACGCTGGCGGTCTTTGCGCTGATCGCCACGCTGGCGGTGCGCTCGGGCTTTCGGGCGGAATTCGTCGATACGATCCTGGGCGCCAATGCCCATGTGACGGTCTACAACGCGGGCAGGTCGATCCGCAGACGGGCGCGATCGACCGCACGCTTGACCGATTACGACGCCATGGCCGCGCGGCTGCGCGCCGTGCCGGGCGTGACCCGCGCCGCGCCGCTGGTCAAGGGGCAGGTCATGGCGACCGCGGGCGGGCGCAACGCCGGGGTCGAGGTGTTCGGCATCAGCGCGGACGACCTGCGCAGCCATTCCCGCGCGTCGGCGACGCCCGAGACGCAGGCACGGGCGACATCTGACGCGCTTCGACGAGGGCATCGCCATCGGCTCGGGCGTGGCGCGCGAACTGGGCGTGCGGCTGGGCGACCGGATCCGGCTGATCTCGCCCGATGGGGTGCAAGACCGCCTTCGGCACCAGCCCGCGCGTCAAGGCCTATGAGGTGGTCTATGTCTTCACCGCCGGGCGCTGGGACATCGACCGCACCCGCATCTACATGCCCTTCGCCGAGGCGCAGAGCTATTTCAACCGCGAAGGCGTGGCGGACGAGATCGAGGTGATGGTCGCAGACCCCGAACGCGGTCGAGACGCTGACGCTCGCCGCTGCTGCGAGGCGGCGGGGCGAGCGGGCGCATGGTCTGGACCTGGCGCGATGCCAGCGGCGGCTTTCTGCGCGCGCTGGAGATCGAGGACAACGTGATGTTCGTCATCCTGTCGATCCTGGTGCTGATCGCGGCGATGAACATCGTCTCGGGGCTGATCATGCTGGTCAAGAACAAGGGCCGCGACATCGGCATCCTGCGCACCATGGGCCTGACCGAAGGGTCGATCCTGCGGGTCTTCTTCATCTGCGGGGCGTTCACCGGGATCATCGGCACGGCGGCGGGCGTGATCCTGGGCTGTCTGTTCGCGATCTATATCGACCCGATCTTTTCCTTCGTGAACTATGTCGCGGGCGGCGGGGTCTGGGATCCGTCGATCCGCGGCATCTATGCCCTGCCGGCCAAGCTGCAGTTGGGCGATGTGCTGTCGGCGGTGGCGCTGTCGCTGGGGCTGTCCTTCGTCGTCACGATCTTTCCGGCGCGGCGCGCGGCGCGGATGAACCCGGTCGAGGCGCTGCGCTATGAGTGATGCGGTGCTGGCGCTGGCGGGCATCGAGAAGACCTACAACCGGGGCAAGCCCAGCGCGGTGCAGGTGCTGCGCAGGGCGTCGATCTGAGCGTGGCGCGCGGCGAGGTCGTGGCGCTGGTCGCGCCCTCGGGTGCGGGCAAATCGACGCTTGCTGCATATCGCGGGGCTGCTGGATACGCCCGACGCCGGATCGGTGACGATCGGCGGCGCGGATATGGCCGGGCCTGTCCGACCGGCGGCGCACGCGGTCGCGGCGGGCGCGATGTGGGCTTCATCTACCAGTTCCACCACCTGCTGCCCGAGTTTACCGCGCTGGAGAACATCGTGCTGCCGCAACTGGCCAATGGCGTGTCGCGGCACGACGGCGGCGCAGGCGCGCGCCATGGACCTGCTGACCCGCGTCGGCGTGGCCGCGCGTGCCGATCATCGCCCCGCGGCCCTGTCGGGCGGCGAGCAGCAGCGCGTGGCCTTCTGCCGGGCGCTGGCCAATGCGCCCGCGTCTGCTGCTGGCGGACGAGCCGACCGGCAACCTTGACCCGGCGACCTCGGATCAGGTCTTCGGCACGCTGATGGATCTGGTGCGCGACACCGGGCTGTCGGCGCTGATCGCCACGCATAACCTGGAACTGGCCGCGCGGATGGACCGGGTTCTGCGGCTGGATAAAGGGCATCTGACCGAGGGGATCTGACCGGAACAGTGGGACGGACGTCTTTCGTGATGACCTGCGTCACGCAGACGTGTGGGGCAGGTGAAGATCCCTTGCGCTAAGGTGCTGGAAACCCAACGCCGGAGTCCCTCATGCCTTTCATCCCGCGCCTGTCCTCTTTTGCCCTGATGGCCGGGCTTGTCCTGTCCGTCGCGCCCGCGCAGGCCGAACCGCTGCGCTTTACCTCTGACTGGCGCGAGCAGTCCTTTCCCCGCCTGACCGCCAACCGCTACGGGGCACAGGGCGACCGGCTGGACATCCTGTCGGATCAGGCGGTGTCGGTGCTCTATACCGCGCTGCCGGAAAGCCGCTGGGCCGGTCGCATGGCCAGTTGGCGCTGGGCGGTCGAGCAGATCGGTGCCGCCCACGGACCTTGCGCGCAAGGGGGGCGATGATCGGAACATCTCGATCTATTTCGTGTTCATGGACGAGGACTCGGCCCGTCGCGCCGGTCCGAACCCACGCCTGCGCAGCCTTCTGGGCAATCGCAACGCCCGGATGCTGGTCTATGTGTGGGGCGGTGATCACGCGCGTGGTGATGTGCTGGACAGTCCCTACCTTGAGGCGCGCGGCAAGACGCTGATCCTGCGCGGTGCTGGCACCGGTGCCCATACGGAAACGGTTGATCTGGCGGCCGACTATGCCCGCATCTTCGGCGGTGCGCCGCAGGCGCTGGTGGGGATCGCCGTCTCCGCCGACAGTGATGATACCGAAACCGCGATCCGTGCGCAGATCAGCGGCATGACCATCCGCTAGGCCTTCTGGGTCAGGAAGACGCCTGCTGCCATCAACGCGATCCCGCCTGCACGTGACAGCGACAGCGGGCTGATCCGCGCGCCGAACAGGCCGAAGTGGTCGATCAGCGCGGCGCTGATCAACTGGCCCAGCAGCACGAAGAACACCGCATTGCCGACACCGAACTTTGGCGCGATGAAGGTGATCGACAGGATGTAGAAGGCCACGAGTAGCCCTGCCAGAAAGAGATGCTTCGGCGCGGTGATCACGGCGGCCAGTGCGGGCGCCCCCTTCAGGGCCAGGACAAGCAGCGTCGCGCTAAGTGCGACGGTGAACAGGATCGCCGCTGCGGCCACTGGCGAGCCGAGCCTTGTGCCCAGCCCCGCGTTCAGCGCGGCAAGGATCGGAATGCCGATCCCGGCGGCCAGCATGGTCAGGGCATAGGCGGTGGTTGGGGGCATCATCGGGTGGCTTTCTCGGGGACAAAGAAGGTGGCTGACGCACTGGCGACGGGCCTGCCATCGGGCAGGGCGATCAGATCGGCCTGTGCAAAGATCAGCGACCGGCCCGCCCGCGTGATACGGGCGGTGCAGCGGATGCGCTCTCCTCGTCCGGCGCTGAGGAACTGGGTGTCGAGATTGGTCGTCGCCACGTCGCGGGGTGCGCCGAAATGTGCGGATGTGGACAGCACCATCGCCGTATCCGCCAGCGTCGCCAGCGCCTGACCGCAGACAATGCCACCCATCCGGGCGACGTCTTCGGTGATGGGCATGGACAGGACGGCATGGCCATCCGGCGAGATCTCATCGACCCGCAGGTCCAGCGCCTGCACCCATGGGGCAAAGGAACTGGCCAGAAATGCCTGCGCCTCATCTTTTCCGAACATGTGATGATCCCCCGCCGCGTCTTTGGGCAGAATGCCGGGCCAGGCGGGATTTGCAACCTCTGATCCAGATCAAGGCAGGTGCTCGTCGGTTTGCCGCAAGCTCAACCAAAGGCAGAGGAGGCGAGAATGACAAATCCTGTGAGGCGATCCTTCCGGCATCTGGCAACCGGCGCGCTGGTCCTGGGCGTGGGCGTGATGATGGCCGCTTGTGCGCCAGAGCCGGTTCCATCTCCGGGTGCCGAAGCCTATCAGGATTATTGCGCGATCTGCCACGGTCGCCGCGCGCTGGGCGATGGCCCGATGGCGCCCGAGTTGCAGGTGCCGCCACCCGATCTGACATTGATCGCCAGCCGCAATGGCGGTGTGTTCCCGCTGCGGATGGTGGCGGATACGGTCTATGGCTATTCCGGCAAGCACGAGGCCGACCTGATGCCCGAATTCAGCCCGCTGCTGGATGGCCCTGATGTGGCGGTGCCATTGGCCGATGGCAGCGGTGACGAGGTCATGCCCGTCCGGCTGGCCGAGGTCGTGACCTATCTCGAAAGCCTGCAACGGCCCTGAGACATTCCTGGAAGGATTTCATCATGACACATGCCAAGACGACGACTTTCGGTTTGTTGCTGGTGCTGCTGGCGCCGCTCCAGAGCTTCGCGCAGGACGCCGAGGAGGGGGCGGCCCTGTTTCAATGGCATTGTGCCAGCTGTCACGGCGCTGCGGGCGATGGCGCGGGACCGATGGCACCCGTGCTGCTGGTGCAACCCACCGACCTGACCCGCCTGAGCGACACATCAGGAGGACAGTTCCCGCTGTTGCGGGTGGCCCGCCGCATCGACGGAAGCGATCCGCTGGTGAGCCACGGCAGCGACATGCCGGTCTATGGACCGATGTTTCAAGGGAATGAGGTTGCGCTCAAGACCGCATCAGGCCAACCTGTGCTGATGGGGCGGTCTGTCGCAGATCTCGTCCTCTATTTGCAGGAGATCCAGAAATGAAACCGCTGATCGTCAGTGCCGCCGTTGTGGGGCTGGGCGCTATCGTGGCCTGCGCCACGGTGGACATGCCCGAGCCCGTTGAAGGTGAGATCCTGTTCGAGCAGAACTGCGCCATCTGCCACGGCAATACAGGGCGCGGCGACGGGATGCTGGCAAAGTCGCTGACCCCGCCGCCGCCCGATTTGACGCGCATCACGTTCCGCGAGCGGGATGTGTTCCCGCGTACGCGCGTTCTGTCCGTGATCGACGGCTATACCCGTCAGGCGCCGGATGAGACGATGCCGGAATTCGGCCTGCTGCTTGAAGGGGAGACCGTGCCGGTGGTGCTGGAGGATGGCAAGCTGTCACCAGTCCCGCGCCCGCTGGCGGCGCTTCTGGTCTATCTCGAAAGCATCCAGCGCTAGTCGCCCAAGGCCACCACTGTCTCGGGCGTCAGGCCCGAGATTTCAAGGATCAGCTTGCGCCGCACCGCTTCGGCGAAATCCTCGCGGCTGGCGGCGGGCAGGGTGAAGGCGTTCGGTCCACCGATGATCTGGTCGCGGTAATTCGCCTCGAGGGTCGCCGCGCGGCCCATGTCGTCGGTCAGCATCAGGGGCAGCCCGTTGATGGTGATGCCTGCGGCCAGCACTTCGGCCCGTGCCTGCGCGATCGGCGGACCCGACCAGTTGTTGACGCTGTCCCCGGAAAAGTCGATCACGCGGCGCCAGCCGTCGATGTCATTCTCCTCGATCAGTTGCTTGCCGCGCAAGAGCGCCGATCCGATGGCGTTGCGCCCCAGCGCGCGGCGCACGGGATTGTCCAGTTGCGCGGCAAAGATCGCCGCTGCCTCTGGCCCGTCGATGCGTGTCCAGCCCACGACCACGGCCTGGTTGGCGGCCCATTCCACATAGGTCACGGCGATGCTGCCATAGGCGGTGTTCTGGATAGCCGCGATCACATCGGGGTCGGTAATGGCCTGCGCATAGCCGCGACGTTGCAGCAGCAACTCATCCACGTCGATGGAGCCCGAGGCATCGGCCATCAGCACCAGTTCCAGATCCGTGTCCTGCGCCCGGAGCGGCAGGGCGGCAAGGATCAGGATCAGGGAAAGGATCATGTGACGCATGACCTTAAGGTTAGGGCATCCGCGTCGTTTGGGAAGGGGGCCTGGACCCTAGACGTCCAGTTCCTCGACGAACCGCGCGTTTTCCGAGATATACTGAAAGCGCAATTCCGGTTTCTTGCCCATCAGGCGTTCCACAAGATCGCCGGTCTCGCCCGGTTCATCCTCGTCGATCGTCACGCGGATCAGCTTGCGGCTGGCCGGGTCCATCGTGGTTTCCTTGAGGTCCTTGGCGTCCATCTCGCCCAGACCCTTGAAGCGGCTCACGTCGATTTTGCCTTTGCCGCCAAGGCCCTTTTCCAGCCAGACGGCCTTTTCCGCCTCGTCCAGACAATAGACGCGCTTGGCGCCCTGCGTCAGGCGGAACAGCGGCGGGCAGGCCAGATAGAGATGCCCGGTGTCGATCATCGGCCGCATCTGCGTGAAGAAGAACGTCATCAGCAGCGCCGCGATATGCGCGCCGTCCACATCCGCATCGGTCATGATGATGATCTTGTCATAGCGCAGATCGTCGATGTTGAACTTGGTACCCAAGATCGACGCCAAGCGCCTGTGTCAGATCGCTGATCTCCTGGTTCGAGCCCAGCTTGCCCGAGGCCGCGCCCAGCACGTTGAGGATCTTGCCGCGCAGCGGCAGCAGGGCCTGGGTCTTGCGGTCGCGCGCCATCTTGGCCGAGCCACCCGCGCTGTCGCCCTCGACGATGAAGAGTTCGGTCCCCTCGCGCGTGTTCGATGTGCAATCGACCAGCTTGCCGGGCAGGCGCAGCTTCTTGGTCGCGGTCTTGCGCTGGGTTTCCTTTTCCTGACGGCGGCGCAGGCGTTCCTCGGCGCGCAGCACCAGAAAATCAAGGATCGCGCCTGCGGATTTCGTATCGGCCGCCAGCCAGTTGTCGAAATGGTCGCGCACCGAGTTTTCGACCAGACGCGCGGCTTCCATCGTGGCCAGCCGGTCCTTGGTCTGGCCCACGAACTCCGGCTCGCTGATGAAGCAGCTGACCAGCGCGCAGCCGCCCGTGATCAGATCCTCGCGGGTGATCTCCTTGGCCTTGCGGTTGTTGACCAGCTCGCCATAGGCCCGGATGCCCTTGAGGATCGCGGCCCAGAAGCCCGCCTCATGGGTGCCGCCCTCGGGCGTGGGGACGGTGTTGCAATAGGACTGGATGAAGCCGTCGCGCGACGGGGTCCAGTTGATCGCCCATTCGACCTTGCCGGGAACACTGAACTTCTCGCCGAACTCGACCGTGCCGGCAAAGGGGCGGTCGGCATAGGTCGCGGCCTTGCCCAGCGTTTCGTTGAGGTAGTCGGACAGGCCGCCGGGGAAGTGGAACACCGCCTCTTGCGGGGTTTCGCCGTCGTCGATGGCGGATTTCCAGCGGATTTCGACGCCCGAGAACAGATAGGCCTTGGAGCGGATGGATTTGAACAGCCGCGCCGGTTTGAAGCGGTGATGACCGAAGATCTGCTCGTCGGCATGGAAGGTCACTGTCGTGCCGCGCCGGTTGGGGGCGGCGCCTACCTTCTGGATCGGACCCTGCGGAATACCGCGCGAAAAGCGCTGCTCGTAAAGCTCCTTGTTGCGCGCCACCTGCACGACCATGGAATCCGACAGCGCGTTCACGACGGATGCGCCCACACCGTGCAGACCGCCCGATGTCTGATAGGCTTTGCCGGAAAACTTGCCGCCCGCGTGCAGCGTGCACAGGATCACCTCAAGCGCGCTTTTGTCGGGGAACTTGGGGTGCGGGTCGATCGGAATGCCGCGCCCGTTGTCGCGGATGGTGACGGCGTAATCCTCGTGCAGTTCGACCTCGATCCGGTTGGCATGGCCCGCCACCGCCTCGTCCATCGAGTTGTCCAGCACTTCCGCCACAAGGTGATGCAGCGCGCGCTCGTCCGTGCCGCCGATATACATGCCGGGGCGCTTGCGGACGGGTTCCAGCCCTTCAAGGACTTCGATCGAGGAGGCGTTGTAATCGTCGGGGGCGGTTCCGGTCAGAAGATCGTTGGCCATGCTGCTGCTGCTTCTTTTTATGGGTTGGGCAGCAGTATGTCAGAGAGAGGCGGCAGGGGAAAGCGGTCTTGGCCCCGATGCGGCGCGAATGATGCGCCCGGGCTTGCCGCCTGTCATGCGCGCTCGCGGAAACAGGAAGGGACGGGCGGTCCTGCTTCTTCTTGCATCAAATATCCAAAGGGCAACCGCGCCTCAGGACAGCCAGTCGCGGATGATCGCGGCGACCTCATCCGGTTTCTGGTGGCAGATCCAGTGATCGGCCCCGTCGATGCGGTGGATCGTCAGGTTCGGCGCCAGCTCTTCCAGCCCGTTCAGGCAATCGGTCAGCAGGGCGGTATCCCCCGTGCCCCAGATCAGCAGATGCGGGCTGCGACACCCCGAGCGCGTCGCGGGGCAGGGCGGGCAGGTCGGTGATCGGCTGGCCGGGGGCGGCCACCTGCAAGGGCGAGGCGCGATACCAGTTGACCATGCCGCGCATCCGGCCCGGACGCGCCCATTCGGTCTTGTACTGCGCCAGTGTCGCGGGCGTCATCCATGACAGATCCATCCTGGCCGAAAACAGGTCCAACAGCTTGCCGAAATCATTCTCGGCAAGTCGATCCTCGGACCCCTCGCGCCGCAGCCACAGGATATATTGCGAGGCCTGCGATTGCGCGCCGCCCTTTGCCATCTCGCGCTGGAAAGGGATCGGGTGCACCCCGTTCAGGATGATCAGACGCTCCACCCGCTCGGCATGTCGCGCGGCCAGCACATAGGCGACCGAGGCGCCCCAGTCATGGCCCACCACCGTGACAGGTCCGACGCCCAGATGGTCGATCAGCGCCACCATGTCGCCCACCAGTTTGCCGGTGGCATAGTCGCGCACATCTGCGGGAGCCCAGCTTTGTCCAAAGCCGCGTTGATCCGGGGCGATGCAGCGAAAGCGATCCGACAGGCGCTCGGCCAGTTCGGTCCATGCGCCGGAGTATTCGGGGAAGCCGTGCAACATCAGCAGGACCGGCGCATCGGGCGGCCCCCATTCCAGATAGTGGAAGGGCTGACCGTTCAGGCTGACGTGATGGCTTTGCATGGAACCTCCCCGATAAGGTCAGGGCCGCGCCGGGGCACGGCCCTTGCTCTGATCATTCCGGCTGAAGCGTCTCGAACCGCAATCCTGCCGCCGTGCGCGGGGCAAAGCCGCGCCAGTAGCTGTGTTCGGGCTTTTCCGTGCCGTCTTCGTTCAGTGCCACGACACCCTCACCGGATACGGGGATCAGGTCGAAATAGGCGGCCTTGTCCGCGTCGCCCTTCAGATGCAGGTCCATGAAACCGGTCGCGAAATGCTGCGCGATGTTGTTCATGCGCAGCGTATCCCAGACCGGATCGGCATAGTGGTCGAAGGGGATGAAATCCAGCCCCTCGACCGCCTGCCAGCTTTCCACCGGCGCGGGCATCGGGGCTGCGGCATTGTGGTTCGCGTTCTCGAAGGTCAGCAGATGCCGCGTGGTGCCTGTCGCCTGTTCGAAGATCTGGCGCATGGCGGGGTAGATCGACACGTCATCGACCGATCCGGCGATCGATCATTGTGGGCTTGCGCAGATTGGCCAGCCCCGCCTCGTCCCAGAAACCGTGCTGGCGGCCCCAGGGTCCGATGGCGATCACGGCTTTCACGCGCTCATCGACGATGGCCTCGTGGCTGTCCGATCCGGCCAGATTTGCCGCCAGCAGGCCCTTGGGCGTGCCCCATGGCAATTCGACCGCCGCTTGCGTGACGCCTGCGCCACCAAAGATCAGCGCGCCGTAGCCGCCCATGGAATAGCCGATGACCCCGGTGCTGGAGGCGTCGATGATCGCGGCAAGGTCCGGCGCTGTCGCCGACAGGTCGGCCATCTGGTCCAGCACGAACCGCTGGTCGCGCGGCCGGTTGAGCAGGGTCGAGCCGAAGGCCGCCTGATCCGAATAGGTGCTGTCCGTGTGGTCGATCGAGGCCACGACATAGCCCTTGGACGCAAGGTTTTCCCCCAGATGCGACAGCAGGAACCGGTTGCCGGGATAGCCGTGGCTGATGATCACCAGCGGAAAGGTCTGCCCAGCGGCCGGGGCCGCATCGCGCGCCGCGCGGCCCGACAGGGTTGCTGGCGGTGCGCCCGTCGCGGATCACCGTGTCATAGGTGGTGCCGGGCACTGTGCCGTCGGCGGCAGGATACCAGACCTCGACCGTCAGGGGGCGGTCGTAGGTGGGTGTGGCGGCATCCGTGACGTTCAGAATGTCGATCTGGTCCGCATGGGTGAAGGTCAACGTGCGCACGCCGATCACCTGATCGCCAAAGGCGGCCAGTTCGGGGGCATCGGGGCGGGTCTGATCAATGGGGTTATGGGCTGTCATCTGGGCTGATACTTCACCTGGGATAAGGGGGCTGGCAAGCAGCCCCAGCGCGAGCGCTGCGGTCTTGAGCGGGGTCATGGGTCTCTCCTCCTTGGGTAGGGGTATTGGAGCCTGCGCGGCGGCATCGTGCAACAGTTGCGTTTTCTTTCGTTGCGTCAGGCGGCGCGGGGCTTCCGAATTGATGCGGATCAAGGCCCGCGAGACCGTTCTGGGCTATGATTATGACACTTGTAGAAAGGGATCATGACATGCCGCCAGCCGCCAGACCTGCCACACGTTCGACCGCAGCCGTTGCCCTGCCTGACGAGGCGGTCATCACCACCACAGAGGCCGCAGCGGCCGCTGCGCCCGCTCCTGCCGTCAAACCTGCGACGGCCAAGACGCGCAAGCCGGTTCCTTCGGCGGATCAGGTGCGTCATGCCTTCGAATCCGGGGAATATCCCTATGACACCATGATGTCGCGTCGCGCCTATGAGGCGCAGAAGGCGCGGTTGCAGGCCGAACTTCTCAAGGTGCAACTCTGGACGCAGGAAACCGGGCAGAAATTCGTGCTGCTGTTCGAAGGGCGCGATGCCGCCGGCAAGGGCGGCACGATCAAGCGCTTCACCGAGCATCTCAATCCCCGTGCGGCGCGGGTCGTGGCCCTGAACAAGCCCAGCGATGTGGAGCGCGGCCAATGGTATTTCCAGCGCTACATCCAGCACCTGCCCACGGCGGGCGAGATCGTCTTCTACGACCGTAGCTGGTACAATCGCGCGGGCGTCGAACGGGTGATGGGGTTCTGCCAGCCTACAGAATATCTCGAATTCATGCGCCAGACCCCGGAACTGGAGCGGATGCTGGTCCGGTCGGGGATACGGCTCTTCAAATACTGGTTCTCGGTCACGCAGGAGGAACAGCGCGCGCGCTTCCTCAGCCGGGAAACCGATCCGCTGAAACGCTGGAAACTGTCACCGATCGACAAGGCCAGCCTCGATAAATGGGACGACTACACCGAAGCGAAGGAGGCGATGTTCTTCTACACGGACACCGCCGACGCGCCTTGGACCGTGGTGAAATCCAACGACAAGAAACGCGCGCGGCTGAACTGCATGCTGCATTTCCTGAACGCGCTGGATTATCCCGACAAGGACCTGCATCTGGTCCATGCCCCCGATCCGCTGATCGTGAGCGGCGCTGCGCATGTGATCCACAAGGCGGATCATATTCTTGGTACGGCCCTGCATCCCGATCAGCGCCGGGCATGACGGCGGCGGGCTCACGCGGATTTCAGCCAAGGCTGGATGCGGTCGCGTTGCGTGGCTGCATGGGGTGGCGTAAGACTGTCGCATGATCCGATCCCGCTTGATCCCTGCCGCTGTTGCGATGCTGCTGGCTGCGCCGATGGCGCAGAGCCATCCGCATGTCTTTGTCGAAACGGGCCTGAGCCTCGTTGCCGATGACACGGGGCGGCTGGTGGGGGTCGAGGTCAGCTGGACCTATGACGATTTCTATTCGCTGCTTCTGCTGGAAGACATGGGCCTTGATCCTGATGGTGACGGAGAGTTGACGCCCGATGAACTGGCAAAGCTGGACGGGTTCGACCTCAACTGGATCGAGGGCTATCTGGGTGATCTCTACCTGACCGCCGATGATGCGCCCGTCGCATTGGGCCGACCCGAGGGGCGCGGCACGCAGGTCGTGGCGGGGCGGATCGTGACCCGGCACTACCGCGCCTTTGCACCGCAGGAGGGCAGGGTGATCGTCAAGGCCTATGATCCGACCTTCTACACGGCCTATGATCTGGACGGCGGGGTGACAGTGCCCGCTGATTGCCGCCTGTCGATCCAGCCTGCCGATCTGGACCGCGCCTACACGATGGTCGAGGAGGCGCTTTATAAAAACCCTTCCATGCCGGATGACGAGTATCCTGAAGTGGGCGAGGCTTTCGCCGATACGGTCGAAGTGACATGCAACGGCTGATGCGCGCGCCTCTGGCGCTGATCGTGCTGGGCCTGCTTGGGGCGGTGGCCGTCTGGCTCTGGGGCATGGGTGGCATCATGCTGCTGGAGCGCTGGGCGGCGGATGGCCAGCACGATGCGCAGAACGCCATGGCCGGGCTCCTGCGGCGGTTGAAAGCCGGGGATGCGGCGGCGCTGGCGGGCCTCATGGGGTTCTGCTTCGCCTACGGCTTTTTCCACGCGGCGGGACCGGGGCACGGCAAGGTCCTGATCGGCGGCTACGGTCTTGGGCGGCGCGTGCCGGTGGGGCGTCTTGCGGGTCTTGCTGTGGCGTCAAGCCTTGCACAGGCCGCGACAGCCGTCGCGCTGGTCTATGCGGGGGTGTTCCTGCTGGACTGGTCGCGCGAGCGGATGGTGGATACGGCCGAGGCGTGGCTGGCACCGCTCAGCTATGTTCTGATCGGGTCGGTGGGGCTGTGGCTGCTGCTGCGCGGGGCGCGCAAACTCTGGACGCAGCGGCGCGCGACGGCGGTGCCCGCGCATGATCATCATCACGATCACGCGCATGATCACAGCGCCTGTGCCGATTGCGGCCATGCGCATGCACCCAGTCTCGAAGATGCCGCCGCGGTCCGGTCCCTGCGCGATGCGCTGGTGCTGATCGGGGCGGTCGCGGTGCGGCCCTGCACGGGGGCGCTGTTCCTGCTGATCCTGACCTGGCGGATGGGGATCGACGCGGCCGGGATCGCCGGGGCTTTCGTGATGGGGCTGGGCACGGCCAGCGTCACCGTGCTGGTGGCTGTGCTGTCGGTGACCGCGCGCGAAAGCGCGTTGGCCCAGATTGCCGGCGGCCCCGCCACGGCGCGCGCCCTGTCGCTGATCGAGATCGCGGCAGGTGCGCTGGTGGTTCTGGTGGCCGCCCAGCTCTTCGCCAGCACCGTCTGACGCCCGCCGCATCCGCGCTTGCGGGCGCTTCGGCGTTTCTACTTCACGATCTTCTCGTCGCGCACGAACATGTTGGCCCAGGCGCGGTCGATCAGTTCGGGGCTCATCTGGTTGGGTATTCCCTCGAACTGGCAGATCGAGATCATCTGGTCGATCAGGAACACCGGCTGATAATTGGCATAGATGTTGTTGATCGTGGGGTATTTCACCTTGAGCAGATGGACCAGCGTCGCCTCGTCCAGCGGCATGCCCTTCTTGCGCGCCACAAGTGCGAAGATCTTGAGGAAGTTTTCCTGGTTCGGCCCGTCGATCTTGATCTTGTAGAAGATCCGCCGCAGCGCCGCCTGGTCGAAAATCTCGTTCGGGTGGAAGTTGGTCGAAAAGATCACCAGCGTGTCGAAGGGCACTTCGAACTTCTCGCCCGATTGCAGGGCGAGGATGTCCTTGCCTTCCTCCAGCGGCACGATCCAGCGGTTGACCAGCGCCTGCGGCGGTTCGGCCTGACGTCCAAGGTCGTCCACGATGAAGATGCCGCCCGTGGCCTTGAGTTGGAGCGGCGCCTGATAGGTGCGCGCCACGGGGTTGTAGACCAGATCCAGCATCGACAGGCTCAATTCCCCGCCCGTGATCACGGTGGGGCGCTCGCAGCGGACATAGCGGGTGTCGAAAGTGCGGCGTCGGCGCAGCGAGCCGGGATCATCCACCTCGACCTCGGCCGAGGAATGCACGATCGGATCATAGACGGTGATCACCTGGCCCGCATATTCGATGGCGCGCGGCACGTAGATCCGGTCGCCCATCGCATCGCGGATTCCGTTCGAGATCGACGATTTCCCGTTGCCCGGCGGTCCATACATCAGGATCGAGCGGCCCGAGCTGACAGCGGGACCAAGGTTGGACAGCAGGTCCTCGGGCAGGATCAGGTGTCCCATCGCGGTGGTCAGTTGCGCGCGGGTGATCTGGATGTCACGGATCGACTGGCGCTTGATCTGTTCACGGTAGACCGCCAGCGGCACGGGCATCGCGCCGAAATATTCCGATTGCGCCAGCGCATCCAGTGCGCGGGCCTTGCCCGCATCGGTCAACTGATAGCCCATCTCGTTGCCGGAATTGGCGTTGAGCGTACCCGTCGCCTCCAGCAGGCGCTGTTCGCGCGCCATGTCGATCAGTTCCTGCGTGACCTGACGCGGCAGGCAGACCGCTTCGGCCACGTCCGAGACGTTCGTGACGTTCTTGCGGAACATGGTCTTGAGAAGGATATCGCGCATCATCACCACCGGCAGACGCATCTCTGCGATGCTCGAGGGCGGGGGCGGTGCAACGACTCGGGTCTGCGCGGGAGCAATCTGCATGTTCATGGGTTTGCCTGTCCGTTATGCCTGTCGGGGTCTGTCGATTGGCTCAAGACCTGCCCGCATAAAGTGGCAAAATGATGGAATTGCAGAGGAAACCGCATCAATCACGCGCTTGGAACGCGGTTGTTCGACCTCGACCCGATCAGCTGCCGTAGAGGGCAGCGAGGCCAAGGTAGATCGACAGGGTACTGCCCAGGGACAGGCCCATGGGAAAGTCCTTCTTGCGCTGCCAGCTTTCCCAATCGGGCGCCAGGTTGCGCAGCGCAGAGCGTGCCACGAGCCTGTGCGTCAGGAAGGCCGCAAGCAGGTTGATCGCCAGAAGCATCAGCACGAAACCCGCGTCCTGCAGCATCACGAAGGGGGCGGCGGCGGCGGCGAACTTGGCGTCACCCGCGCCAAAGGCCCCGGCGGCGTTCAACACGATTCCCGCCAGCAGCACCACAACAAGGTTGATGAGCTGCATCCCGAGCACCGGCCAAGGCAGGACAAGCGCGCCGACCAGCACGAAGACGCCCACCAGCGACAGAACCGCCGTGTTGGGAATCCGCATGGCGCGCAGATCGCTCAGGATGACCCAGAAACAGACAGGCAGGCTGGCCAGAAAAAGCCAGAAGGCCGCCTGTGCAGGCATGGCGAAAAAGGCTGTCATGCCAGCGGGATCAGGGATCGAACCTTGCAGCATCGCGTGCGACCGGATCAGCCGCGCACGTTGTTTTCAAGCGCGGCAAGGCTGCGCACGGCCTCGTCGAAATGCTGCGGATGCGTGTCGACGGCATCGCGCAACAGCCCCTTGGCCGTTTCGACGTCACCCTGCTTGACGGCGCTCAGACCGGCGGTGTGCAGAAGCTGCGCCCGTTCCAGCTGGGTCATCGGCACCACCGGCATGGCGTAGTTGCGCTGGGCGGCACGCGCCAGCACCAGGTTGTTCTTGGCGGTGAACAGCTTGTTGTCCTGCCGGATCGCATCCGAGAACAACCGCTCTGCGGCCGCGAATTCGCCGCGGGTCAGTTTGGAATAGCCCCAGTTGTTCATCACGCCAGCGGGGCGCGTGGTCAGGCCCATGGCGATCTCGTAGAAACTGTCGGCGCGTTTCCAGTCCTTGTTGGCATCGGCCACCATCGCCTCAAGGCGATAGCGTTTGAAGGTCTCGAAGGTGGGGGGCACGCTGTTGAGCGCGGTTTTCGCGCCGTCCCAATCGCCTGCACGGATCAGGGCATCCGCCAGTTCGACCTTGTCCTCGTTCGTGGCTTCGGGATGCTTGACGACCGTGCGCCATGCGGCGGCGGCCTCGACCGGGCGCTGGGCGCGCACAAGCGACAAGGCCAGTCCGCGTTGCAGGTCGATCCTGTCGGGCTGCTCTTCAGAGGTGCGCGTGAAATAGACCACCGCCTCGTTGGGATCGGCCACGGTCAGCATGATGTCGCCAAGATTGCTTTCATCAATGACGTTCACGGCCTGAAGGGCGCGATCGACATCGTTTCCGCCTGCATTCTGGCACCCTGCCAGACCAAAAGCCCCTGTCAGGAACAGGGTCACGAAAATGGGGTGGCGCATGTTTTGCGTCCTTTTTTGCTGCTCTGCCGTCTTATGGGATCCGCCGCAGAAGGAAATCGCTGCTGCCGCGCCGGATCATCTTGTACTCTTGCTCTTCGACATCATAGTCCGGATTTTGCGTTTTTGCGAGAGCCAAGCGCAGATTGTCGCGGATTGAGTCACTTTCGCCATTGTCCAGCGCATAGGCCCTGCGAAAGATCTGTTCCGCCTCGGCCGTTTCGCCCTTTTCCATCAGCACCACGCCCAGGTTGTTCCATGTCTCGGGGATCGCCTCGTCGGTGTCGATGGCGCGCGCAGCAGGGTTTCAGCCTGACCCAGACGCCCCAGACCGAGGTTGGCGCTGCCGAGAGCGGACAGCACATCGACCGTCAGGCCATCCTCATAGGCGGCGCGGGTATAGGCCTTGAGCGCCAGTTCGAATTCGCCCGCCTCCATCAGGCGGTGGCCCACCAGCAAGCCGTCCACCGCATCCGCGCCGGGGCGGACGCCGGGGGCATAGGGGCTGTCGTCAGATGCGCCAAAGCCGCCTGCGGAACAGGCGGCCAGGGTCAGGACGATCCCGAAGGCGAGGGCGGGCCGTAACCCGCGGCGGCGTGGTGCCATGATGCGCTTACATGTTCCCCAGATTCTGGATCCCCACCACCGAAGGCCCGACCAGAATGATCAGAAGCGGCGGCACGGTCAGCATCATCGTGACAAGTGTCATCTTCGTAGGCAACTTGTTTGCCTTCTCTTCGGCGCGCATCACGCGTTTGTCACGCATTTCCTCGGCATAGACCCGCAAGGCTTCGGCGATCGAGGTGCCGAAGGTGGCGGATTGCACCAGCACCGTCACGAAGCTCGAGATGTCCGCCACGCCGCAGCGTTCGCCCATGTCCGCCAGAACGGTGGGTTTGTCCTTGCCGGCCTTGATCTCGTAGCTGACGATCTCGAATTCATCCGACAGCGACGGATAGGAGGCGCGCAGCTCCTTGGAGACGCGGATGATCGACTGGTCCAGCGACTGGCCCGCCTCGACGCAGACCAGCATCATGTCCAGCGCATCGGGAAAGCCCGAGGTGATCTCGTCCTGACGCTGCTGCTGCCGCTTGGTGATCCAGTATTTCGGCAGCATGTAGCCCACGACGCCCGGCCCGAGGATATACATCATCGCATCCTGGGTGGTCGTGTCCGGCTTCCCGGCGAGGTTCAGCATGTAGTAGACCACGCCGCCGATCAGGAAGAGCACACCCAGCGCGAACTGCGCGAAGTGGAAATATCGCACGGCTTCCTTGCTGCGATAGCCTGCCTGCATCAGTTTCTTGCGCACCGCCGAATATTCCTCGGCGTTCTGCGGCTCGAGGAAGTTCGAGTATTTCTGAAGCTTGTCGTTGCCCTTGGACGCGCGCAGCGCCTTGCCGCTGGTGCCGGTGTTGCGGCTTGCGGCTGCACTCTCGCGCAGCTTTTCCAGCGGGTCCTGGCGCTGATTCAGCATGAACGGAATCGTTGCCAGGATCAGTACCAGACCCAGCCCGCCGACCAGGACCACCGGGCCCATCGCGCCGAAATTCTCGGTCAGGAGATTCATGATGAAGTCCATCTGTGTCTTCTCCTCAGACCTTGATATCGACAAGCATGCGCATGACGATCAGGTTCGCGACCAGGAACAGACCCACGACGATACAGGCGGGGATGAACCACGGATGGTCCAGCACATCGTCATAGTAGTTGGGGTCCATCACGTTGATGACGATCAGGGCCATGATCGGGAAGCCCGAAAGGAACTTGCCCGACCATTGCGCTTCGGCGGTGATCGCCTTGACGCGGCGGAACAGGCGGAAGCGGGCGCGGATCACGCGGGACAGGCCCGCAAGGATCTCGGCCAGGTTGCCGCCCGACTGCTGCTGGATGGTCACGGCCACGGCAAGGAAGCGCAGATCCTGCATGTCCAGACGTTCGGCCATGTCCTTCAGCGCCTCGCCGATGTCGCGGCCATAGGCGGATTCGTCCGCGATGATCCCGAATTCGGTCGCCAGCGGGTCGGCGACTTCCTTGGCGACGATCTGGATGGCCGAGGAGAAGGGATGACCCACGCGCAGCGAGCGCACCATCAGTTCCACCGCATCGGGCAACTGTTCCTCGATCATGCCGATCCGTTTCTTGGCCTTGGAATTGACCCAGAAATAGACGCCACCGACACCCATGCCGACTGACAGCACGGCACGGATCGGCGGCTGCGTCTCGGTGCCGATGGTCAGGCCGAGGAACGCGACGACGCTGACCCCGACCATGATCATGATCAACTGCGACGGGGTGAAGGCGATGGCTGCCTTCTGTGCGCGATCCGCCAGCATCGAATAGAGCGGGATCGAGCGCGAATTCATGTGCTGGCGCATTTCCTTGCGCAGCGTCTCCATCACTTCTTCGCGGCGGGTGCCCTTTTCCAGCATCTCCAGACGCCGGTTCACGCGGTTGTTCAGGCTGATCGACTTGCCGAAGACGGTCAGATACAGGCCTTCGACCAGCACGAGAACGCCGAAGAAGATCAGCCCGTAGATAAGGGGTTCGATGCTGATGGCCATTGGCTTTACTCCGCTGCGATGGGTTCAAAGATGGACGCGGGCAGGTCATAGCCCCACAGGCGGAAGCGCTCCGAGAAGTGGCTCCGCACGCCGGTGGCCGTGAAATGGCCGATGATCTTGTTCTCGGGGGTCAGGCCGACACGCTGGAAGCGGAAGATTTCCTGCATCGAGATGACCTCGCCTTCCATCCCGGTGATTTCGGTGATCGACGTCATGCGGCGGCTGCCGTCCTGCAGACGGCTGGCCTGCACGATCAGGTTCACAGCGCTCGAGATCTGGCTGCGCACGGCCTTGATGGGCATTTCGATGCCCGCCATCGCGATCATGTTCTCCAGACGGCTGACACCGTCACGGGCCGAGTTGGCGTGGATCGTGGTCATCGACCCGTCGTGGCCCGTGTTCATGGCCTGCAACATGTCGATCACTTCCTCGCCGCGGGTTTCACCCACGATGATCCGGTCCGGGCGCATACGCAGCGCGTTGCGCAGACAGTCGCGCTGGGTGACGGCGCCCTTGCCCTCGACGTTGGGCGGGCGGCTTTCCATCCGGCCCACGTGGATCTGCTGCAGCTGAAGTTCGGCCGTATCCTCGATCGTCAGGATGCGTTCCGAGTTGTCGATGAAGGATGACAGTGCGTTGAGCGTTGTCGTCTTACCGGAACCGGTACCGCCCGAGACGATGATGTTGAGGCGCGTGGCCACAGCCGCCTGAAGATAGGCGGCCATTTCTTCGGAAAAGGCCCCGAAGCGGACCAGATCGTCGATCGCCAGCTTTTCCTTCTTGAACTTACGAATGGACACCAGGCTGCCATCCACCGCCACTGGCGGCACCATCGCGTTGAAACGCGATCCATCGGCCAGACGGGCGTCGACATAGGGGTTGGATTCATCGACCCGGCGACCCACGGCCGACACGATCTTGTCGATGATCCGCAACAGGTGCTTTTCGTCCTTGAAGGTGATGTCTGTCAGTTCCAGCTTGCCGGCGCGTTCCACGAAGATCCGCTGCGGGCCGTTCACCAGAATATCGTTGACCGAATCGTCCTTGAGCAGGGTTTCCAGCGGGCCAAGGCCCTTGACCTCGTCATAGAGTTCCTGGGTCAGTTGCGTGCGATCCTCGCGGTTCAGCACGATACCCTTTTCCTCGAGGACTTCGGTCGCGATCGAGGTGATCTCGGCGCGAAGGTCGTTCTCGGTGGCGTTGTCGAGGGCGCTGAGGTTCAGGTTGTCCAGCAGGGCGCGGTGCAGCTCCAGCTTGATCTCGCCCAGACGCTCGCGCCGCTTGCGGTCGCGGTCCATGGCCACGGTCTGCGCTGGCGCAAGCGCCTGGGCCCGCCGCATCGACGGATTGCTGGCGTCAATCGGGCGCGTTGCCGGTTGCAGCACAGGCTTGGCGGCAGGTGTCGTCGTCTTGCTGGACGGCGCCTTGTCACCTGGCTTTTTGTAGCGTGAAAACATGTGCTTATCCCTTGGGTCCGGTTCAGGCCGCTTCGACCTCAGACTGGCCAAGCTGATGCAGCGACAGGGCCAGTTTCGCGATTTCCTTGCGCAGCGGGTTCTTGGCTGCACTCAGCGCCAGCGGCATGCCGTGATCGGCGCCCTGCGTGACCTGTTTGCCCCCATCGGGCAGCAGCAGGTCGATCGAGATACCCAGGCTTTCGGCCATACGCTTGACCCGGCTCTTGCCGCTCAGATCGGTGAAGCCGGGCGCGCGGTTCAGACCGAAACGCAACTTCTGGAAGGGCAGATCCTCGGCCTGAAGGGCACGCTTCAGGCGCAGCGCGTTCTGGGCCGACCGCATGTCCAGCTCCAGCAGCGCGAAATAGATATGCGCGCCGTTCAGCACCGCTTCGGTCCATTGCACCAGCGTGCGGGGCATGTCGATCACCACGTAATCGAAATGCTGGCGTGCAATGGCGATGATCCGGTTGATGTCCTCGGATGTGACCAGATCCAGCGGCAGCATGTCCGCAGGCGATGTCAGGACATGCAGCTTCTCCTCGAAGGGGACCATGGCCGCGGTGAAGCTGTCGCCGTCCATGGCTTCGGTATCGGACAGAAGTTCGAACACGGCCTCGCGGCGGGGCAGGTCCAGGAAGGTCGAGACCGAGCCGTATTGCAGGTCCAGATCAAGGATGCAGACGCGCGGGTCGGGCTTGCCCTTCTTGGCGACGTTGCACAGCTCCCAGGCCAGGTTCACGGCAAATGTGGTGGCGCCCACGCCGCCTGCCAGTCCCTGCACGGCCATGACCACACCTTCGCGGTCGTGGGCCGATTTGCGCGTGGCCGGGGCAGAGCCTGCCTCGGGGGCGGCCAGAACGGGGGCAGGTTCGGGCTGGCGGATGCGCTGGATGGCGGCCTCCAGCTCGTTTTCCGGCAGCGGATAGGGCACGAACTCGTCGGCCCCCTGCCGCAGCAACTGGTGCAGGGCAGCCGGGCTCACATCTTCCGCGATCAGAATCGACGCGGATGTTCCGGCTGCGGGCCTGATGGATGATCTCTCCCAGCAGGACAAGGTTGTCCTCATCCTCCTGATCCATGGCGATGGCCACGAATTCAAGGGCATCCGCGTCGGGCTGCGCAAAGAAGGCCAGCGCCTCGCCGAAACCAAGATCGCCCCAGTTCTCACCGAGGACGGCTTCCATGTCCTCGATCAGCAAGTCGAAATTCTGCACGTCGCGGCTGATCGTGCAGGCCACGATCGGTGCCGGTTCCGGAGAGTGATGCACACTGCTACTCATCTTGCCTCATGTCCTTTGACCTCGGGGGCCGTCGTCTGGCAAGGCAGGAGCAATTTGAACCTCTGGTGGGTTCATTCCTGTTCCGGCATCCGACCACCCGTGCCCGGCACCTGCCGGACAAAGCTATCCCATTGAGGGTAAGGTCGCGGAAAATATGGGCAACATTAGGGCCAAAAGATCGTAATTGTACGGTATCATTGGACGATCAGAGGGGCCGTGGTCGGTGTGCGGCAGCGCTTGCTGCGGCCGTGGGGGGGCAGGGGGGCAACGGTGACGCCACAAAGTCACCTGATGGCGCAACCCCATGAAAACCTGCACCACATGCGCCAATTGTCGGGGCAAAACCCGGTCAGAGTCGGGGGCAGCCCAAGGGCCGCGCCCGATTATTCCGAGGCGGTTACGCTATTGTTCAGGCCGGACAGCGTGCTCAACGGAGCCGCGCTGTTGACGTATTCGCGATAAATGATCTGGGCATACTTGCCGTCCAGTTCACCGGGACGCTTCTCGACCACACCAGACACTTCAGTCACGGTGCGACGGTTGCGACGCTCGCGGCCCTCGGTCACGATCAGGGGCTGGGTTTCGCCGAACGAGACGACAGCCTCGAGCCGCGACCGGCTGATGCCCTGGCTGGCCAGATAACCGACAACGGCCTGCGCGCGGCGCAAGCCCAACGACCGGTTATAAGCGGTCGAGCCGACCAGATCGGTGTGCCCGTAGACGCGGAACCGCACCTCGGGGAACTGCCGGATCCAGTTGGCCTGCTCGCGCAGCGTGTCGCGCGCCCCGGCATCCAGTTCGGCCGAATTGAAGGCAAAGTTCACCATCGGCGACACTTCCTGCGAGAAGCGCCGCGACATGTCGATCACGAAACCACTGCGGTTCGTCATCGCCATCGTGTTGTTCATGGTGGAGTTGCCGAAGGAGCCGCTGTCGATGGTCGCGCCTGCTTCGCTGTTGAAGTTGCGATAGATCGGATCAACGCTGGAACAGGCACCTGTTGCCAACACGCCGATGAGTGCGAAGGTCTTGTACATGTTCCGTTGCATCCGATCAGTCCATCACATAGCCATAAGAGCCGTTGAAATCCTGTTTGGCAACCTCTCCTGCGGCACCGCGCAGGGCAGGCTGGCCTTCACGTGCCACACGGCCGAACAGGAACAGGTCACGCTCGGTCGGCGGGCGGATCCTGTCTGTGGGCAGGGCCAGAGCCTCGCCGCGCGTCGGCGTGACAAGATGGGCCGTCACGATGATCACCAGTTCGGACTGCGCACGGCGGAAATCGGCGCTGCGGAACAGGGCGCCAAGGACAGGCACATCGCCCAACCATGGCACCTGACCGGCGGTGTCGCGGAAGTCATCCTGCAGCAGACCGGCCACGGCAAAGCTTTCGCCGTCCCGCAACTCGACCGTGGTCGATGTTTCGCGCCGCTGGAAGGCGTCGATCCGGAAGGCATTGAGTTCGATACCATTCGACGGATCGAGCGACGATACCGCTGCCATCATTTCAAGGTTGATCAGGTCACCATCCACCACGCGGGGGACGAAGTTCAGCTCGACACCGAAGGGCTTGAACTCGACCGTGATCGTGCCGCCCTCCTGCGAGATCGGCACGGGGTATTCGCCACCCGCCAGGAACTTGGCTTCCTGCCCGGACAGGGCAACAAGGTTCGGTTCTGCCAGCGTGCGCACGACGCCCTTGGTTTCCAGCGCTTCCAGCAGGATGCCCACCTCGACAGCGCCTGCGCCAAAGCCCAGAAGCATCGGCGCCATTGTTCGTGTTGACGCCCGGGATACCGCCTGACAGGGCATTGCCCTGCGCGCCCAGATTGTTGAGCGTGTTGCTGCCACCCGAAAGACCGAGGTCATTGCTGAACGCGCTGCCATTCAGCGCAAGCGAGGCGCTGAGAGACTTGGACACGCTGCGCTGCATTTCGGCAAAGCGCACCTTGAGCATGACCTGCTGCACACCGCCCACGGTCATCAGGTTCGACACCCGGTCCGGAGCATAGCGTTCGGCCAGGTCGAGTGCCCGTTGCAGACGTTGGGCGCTGGACACGGTGCCTGACAGGACGATCCCGTCATTCGCGGTGCGCACCTCGATCTTTTCGCCGGGCAGGATCTGCCCCAGGCGTTCCTTGAATTCGCTGACATCCGCTGCGACGCGCACGTCCACATTGGTGATCAGCTGCCCGCTGGCATCCAGCAGGGTCAGCGTCGTCGTTCCGGGCGATTTGCCCAGAACATAGATCGTGCGTTCCGACAGCGACGAGATATCGGCAATCGCCGGGTTCGCGATCGACAGTTCCGCGAAGGGAACCTCGCTTTCGACCACCACTGCGCGGTTCATCGGCACGGCAAGACTTGCCGAACGGCCTTCCTGAAGGACGCGCACCGTTTCCGCATGACCTATGGGCGCGACCGCAATCTGGCCGAACCCCAAGGCCAGCCCCAGCAGGGCGGCCTTGATAAATCTGTCCGTTTTCATGTGACCTGCCTTTCCGATCACGCCTCTGTTTGCGGGTCTTTGGTGCCCACCTTTGGAAGCAAGATGGTCGATTTCGGGATTTATTGCAAGAATCAATAGGTTCAGCCCTCAGCTTTATGTGGATAAATCGCAACAGTAAGGAAAAATCAGCCCGGCTTTCAGCGGTTCTTTGGCGATCTGCCAATGATCAAGGGGCAAGCCCCATCTGGAACTTGCCCCTTGATCCGGGTCTTTGGTGTGTGGATGGCGCGGCTAGCGGGGCCGCCTACACAGTCTGAATGTCAGTTCGTGCAGGGGATCTGCAGCTCGACCACTTCGGCGCCGCGACGGACACGGGTGGTGCAAACCTCTTCCTGTTCGACGACGACAGCCTCGGCAATCGGTGCGCTGACCAGGCCCAGCAGGCGGCGCTGGTCCACCTCGATGGCCTCGGCGACCGTGTCATCATTGGCGCCGACAAGCGACAGCGACAGACGGCCCGTGGATTGTGCCTGCGCCAGGCCAGCCACCTGATCGGGGCGCGCCGCGACGGTCACGGTGCGGGCGATGGCCGCCTCGGAGTTGGTGCCATCGGCGCTCTGGTCAACAGCGATCAGGCGGACATTGGCCTCGATCAGCTTGGTGATCTCGCCGCGGGTGCCGCCGCTGATGTCCTGATCCACCGATCCGGTCCAGTAAACGTCAACCCGGTCGCCGGGGCGCAGGAAGCCCGACACGCCCGAGGCAACGTCGACCTTGATCGCAAAGGCGCGCATCCCGCGTTCGATCCGCGAGTTGAGGCCCGCATCTTCGCCGGGCAGGCTGATCTTGCTGGCCATGATCGCCTCGTCCTTCTCGATCGTGCGCAGGACGAAACGGGGGGCGTTGTTGTTCTCGGGAAAGATCTCGGTCATCGCCATGAAGGTGCCTTCGGGAATGGCGTCGGCAGGCCATTTCACAGCGCGCAGATCTTCGGTGGTCAGCGGATCGCCATAGTTCAGCGTCTTCTGGGCCACGAAAACCTCGACCGTGGGAACGGCCTGGCCCTGCAGGCTTTGCGCTTCGGCGAGCTGCATCTGGTAGGCGTCAAACTGTTTCTTCGCCATCATCACGGCGAAACCGGCCAAGCCGACACCGGCAATGAGCACAAGGCCAAAGACTGCTCGCATGATGTTACCTTTCCTGTATCCTGTTCATGGTCATCGAAGATGCCTGAACTCAAACTGCGTCTGCTCGTGAGTATAATGCCGGATTATGGCCAAATCTTGGAAACGCGAGGGATTTGGCATGTCGTCCAGGCGTCTCGACCATTCCGTGTCGGTGATCCGGACCATGACGATGATCCGATGCGACCATCGCCGGTTCTTCACATGTCAACCGCGCCCGGGTTTGGGGCGTTTCTCAACGGTGCACGGGGCCGCCGCGTCAGTCCAGATACGAGGTCATGTACGCCGTTGTATCATCGGCCAGATCAACGGCTCCGTCGCGCATCGAGCCATATCCTGCAGACAGCAGTGTCACGGCAAGGGCTGACAACACGACCCAGTCGACGGTGACGGCGCCATCTGTTGCGCGGCTGAACCTTGCAAGCCTCTGGCGGAGTGTCGAGATGATCATCTGTTCTTCTCCTTCCGGCAGGCGAAAATGTCATGGAGACGTGCCGGATCATCTCCCGAAGGTAACATTGTGGGTCATAACGAGATGGTCGGTAAGAGAATGGCCGCACCCGGCAGGGCGGGAGCGGCCAGTTTTTCGGTCAAACGAATGGCTTGCGCCTTCGCTATTACATGCTGCCCGGAGTCTGGGTGCCCATGAACGAGTTGGTCGACGAGGTCAGGTTGGACGCGCCGGTCTCGATCGAGGAGTAGGCAGCGATGGCCAGGCCAACGACGGCTGCGGTCAGCACAACCCAGTCAACGGTCACTGCGCCGGATTCGTCTTTGCTGAAGTTCTTGAAGAAGTTAATCATTTTGTGTCCCTCCAAAGGATCAGTTGCTTGGTTGCACAACCGCGCCGGTGACTTGCTGGGCTGTCTCTCTCTTGGCCCGTCTCCGTTTCGGTATGAACAGATATAGCCAGCGGATTGGGGCAACAGTTTGGCGGGATTCGTGCGTTTTTTCTTTTTCTGTATTGACCCTGAAATTTTGTATTAACCATATGATTTTAAATAATAAAAAAGTGAATTTTGCATAATTTCGGGGGTTTTGAGGGGTGGCGATTGCGGCAGGCGCGCCTCAGGTGGGCGCACGATTCGCATCAGAGGCTGGTCTTGAATCCCTTTTTCTGCGATGCTCATCGGCAATAATCGAGCGTGATAACCACGATACAGGCAGGCATATCCGCAATGACGCGGTCCCAGAGAACGGATCGAAGGGCGATTCTACGCCCGATTCTCCATGGCAGGTGGTCTGCTGCGGCCATGATTCTATGTGCGACCCTGTCCCTTGCTGTCCCTGCGGTCGCGCAGGACGCCGCAGCCTTTCCCGATTTTACCTTCAAACGGGTGAAACCGCCCGAACCTGGCAGCACCGCGCCGCGCATCACCATCCAGATCGAGCCGCAGCCCGTGGCTGTGGCACGCCCGGCAGCACCGTCGGCGGCGGCACCCGACGCGGATGAGGCCATCGGTCGCTATAGCTGGTTCTGGGAGACGATCTCGCCGCTGCTGGACGACAGCGGACCCGGACGGCTCGAACCTGCGCTCATCCATATCGCCAATGCGGACGCAGGGCAGCAGATCGCCGCGCCGCGACTGGCCGACCTGCTGGGTATCGCCCGTAATCACCGGGCCGAGCTTTTGCTCAACACCGTGGGCACGCGGGTGTCCCCCGCACTCGTGCTGGCGGTGATCGCGGTGGAATCAAGCGGTCGGGCAGATGCGGTCAGTTCTGCGGGGGCTGTGGGGCTGATGCAGCTGATCCCCGCCACCGCTGACCGGTTCGGTGTGGCCGACAGCCTGAACGCCGGGCAGAACATCAAGGGAGGCGTCGCCTATCTGGACTGGCTCCTCGCTGAATTCGACGGCGATCCGATCCTTGCGCTGGCGGGATACAATGCTGGCGAAAATGCGGTGAAGCGCCATGGCGGTGTGCCCCCCTATGCCGAGACCCGCGACTATGTCCCCAAGGTGCTGGCGGCGTTCGCGGTGGCGCGGAACCTGTGCAAGACGCCGCCAATGCTGATTTCCGATGGCTGTGTGTTCAACCTGGGTGAGGGCTGACACGCGCATGCCTCGCGGCTGACACACGCCATGGCACCGGGATATTTACAGCAAGAAGAAACGCAAAAAGGCCCGCGTTCATGGCGCGGGCCTTTCGTGTCTTTGCTGTGGCGCTGACTTAGTTGACGATTTTCGCCAAGGTTGCGGCGCGCAGCTCGTCCTCGGTCACGCCATCGGCGGTCTCGACGATCTTGAGGCCGCCTTCGACCACGTCCAGCACGCCGAGATTGGTGATGATGCGGTTGACCACGGCCTTGCCGGTCAGCGGCAGGGTGCATTCCTTCAGCACCTTGCTTTCGCCGGCCTTGTTGGTGTGATCCATGACCACCACCACGCGCTTGACGCCGGCGACCAGATCCATCGCGCCGCCCATGCCCTTGACCAGCTTGCCGGGGATCATCCAGTTCGCCAGATCGCCCTGTTCGGACACTTCCATCGCGCCCAGGATCGCCATCGCGATCTTGCCGCCCCGGATCATGCCGAAGGACATGGCGCTGTCAAAGAACGCGGTCTGCGGCAGTTCGGTGATCGTCTGCTTGCCCGCGTTGATCAGGTCCGCATCCTCCTCGCCCTCGATGGGGAAGGGGCCCATGCCCAGCATGCCGTTTTCCGACTGCAGGGTCACTTCCACGCCCTCGGGGATGTAGTTGCTGACCAGCGTCGGAATCCCGATCCCGAGGTTCACGTACCAGCCGTCCTGAAGCTCCTGTGCCGCGCGCGCGGCCATCTGGTTGCGATCCCAAGGCATTATGCTGTCTCCCGCTTACGCACTGTGCGCTGTTCGATGCGTTTCTCGTGCTGCCCTGGATGATCCGGTGCACATAGATGCCGGGCAGGTGGATGTGATCGGGATCGAGGCTGCCCGTCGGCACGATCTCTTCGACCTCGACGACACAGACCTTGCCGCACATGGCGGCGGGCGGGTTGAAGTTGCGCGCGGTCTTGCGGAACACCAGGTTACCCGTCGCATCGGCCTTCCAGGCCTTGACGATGGCCAGATCGGCGACGATGCCGCGTTCCAGAACATAGGTCTCGCCGTCGAACTCTTTCAGCTCCTTGCCCTCGGCAATCACGGTGCCCACGCCGGTCTTGGTGTAGAACCCGGGGATGCCCGCGCCGCCCGCGCGCATGCGCTCGGCCAGCGTGCCTTGGGGGTTGAATTCCAGCTCCAGCTCTCCGCTCAGATACTGGCGCATGAATTCCGCGTTCTCGCCGACGTAGGACGAGATCATCTTCTTCACCTGGCGGCTTTCCAGCAGCAGGCCCAGACCGAACCCGTCCACGCCCGCGTTGTTGGAGGCCACGGTCAGGTTCTTGACGCCATTGTCGCGGATCGCCGCGATCAGCAGTTCGGGGATGCCGCACAGGCCAAAGCCGCCCGACGCGATGAACATGCCGTCGAACAGCAGCCCATCCAGCGCTTCGGCCGCTGAATTATAGACTTTCTTCATGATCTCTCCCTTGCGTCACTGTTGCGGCCTTGTTTGCCGCCGGTCATGGCAAGAGTCAATCAGATGCCGCACCGCAGAGGAGGCGGCGGTCGCGTTGCAAAGGCGCGACTCAGCTGCCCGTCTTCTTCGCCGGAGCCTTTTTCGCTGCCGCTTTGGCCGGGGCTTTCTTGGCAGCCGGCTTCTTGGCAGCCGCGGCCTTCGCCGCGGGTTTGGCTTTGGCCGCGGGTTTCTTGGCAGCGCCCTTCCTGCCGCCGGATTTCGCGGCCTTTTCGGCGATCAGCGCCACGGCCTCGTCCATCGTGAGCGCGGCCGGGTCGGTGTCCTTGGGCAGGGTCGCGTTGATCTTGCCCCATTTGATATAGGGCCCGTAACGGCCGTCCAGCACCTGCACCGGTCCGCCTTCGGTGGGATGTTCGCCCAGTTCGGCCAGCGGCTTGGCCGCTGCGCGCCCGGCCCCCGGCGTACGGGCGGCCTTGGCGGCCAGTTCCTCGACCGCGCGGTTCATGCCGATGGTGAAGACGTCATCCACCTCCTTGATATTGGCATAGACCTTGCCGTGCTTGATGTAGGGGCCATAGCGCCCGATCCCCGCCTCGACCAGTTCGCCATCCTCGGGGTGAGGACCGATTTCGCGCGGCAGGTTCAGCAGCATGAGCGCCTTTTCCAGGTCCATGTCGTCCGGCGACCAGCCCTTGGGCAGGCTGGCGCGGGGCGGCTTCTTGACCTCTTCGGTCGCCTCGCCGCGCTGGACATAGGGCCCGAACCGGCCCGAGCGCAGGCTGATCTCGTCACCCTGATCGACGCCCAGGACGCGGTCGCCCTGCGCCTCGGGGTCGCCGTTCAAGGGGCGCGTATAGCGGCATTCGGGATAGTTGCCGCAGCCCACGAAGCCGCCGGTCTTGGAGGTCTTCAGGTGCAACTGGCCCTTGCCGCAGAGCGGGCAGGTGCGCGGGTCGGACCCGTCCTCGCGCGGCGGGTAAAGCTGCGGGGCCAGCGCCTCGTCCAGCACATCCAGCACTTCGGTGATGCGAAGCTCGGATGTCTCCGCAATCGCCGCCGAGAAATCACGCCAGAACCGCGCCAGCACATCCTTGTAGTCCATATCGCCCGCGCTGACCTCGTCGAGCTGGTTTTCCAGATCGGCGGTGAAGTCGTATTCCACGTATTTGCGGAAGAAGTTCATCAGGAAGACGGTGACGATCCGGCCCTTGTCCTCGGGGAACAGGCGGTTCTTGTCCTTGCGGACATAGTCGCGGTCCTGAATCGTGGTGATGACGCTGGCATAGGTCGAGGGGCGGCCGATGCCCAGCTCTTCCATCCGCTTGACCAGCGTCGCCTCGGTATAGCGGGGGGGCGGCTGGGTGAAATGCTGCTCGGGCGTGATTTCGCGCTTGTCGGCCTTTTCGCCCTTCATGATCTGGGGCAGGCGGCGCTCATCCTCATCCGCCACGTCGTCGCGGCCTTCCTCATAGACCTTGAGGAAACCGTCAAAGAGCACGACCTGCCCGGTGGCGCGCAGTTCGACCTGCCCGTCCTTGCTGCCGATATCGACGGTGGTGCGCTCGAACCGCGCGGCCTCCATCTGGCAGGCGATGGTGCGCTTCCAGATCAGGTCATAGAGCTTGCGCTGATCGGCGTCGCTGATCCGCAGGCTTTCGGCATCGCGCGACAGTTCCGTGGGCCGGATGCACTCATGCGCTTCTTGCGCGTTCTTGGCCTTGTTCTTGTAGATGCGCGGGCTGGCGGGCACATATTCCGCGCCATAGCGGTCCTTGATCGCGTCGCGGGCCGCCGTCACGGCCTCGGGCGCCATGTCGATGCCGTCGGTCCGCATATAGGTGATGTGCCCCGCCTCGTAGAGACGCTGGGCCGCGTTCATGCACTGCCGCGCGCCCATGCCGTATTTGCGGCTGGCTTCCTGTTGCAGGGTCGACGTCATGAACGGGGCCGAAGGGTTGCGCGAGGCCGGTTTCGCCTCGACCGAGATCACGCTCAAATCGCGCGAGGTCACCGCCTGCACGGCCATTTCGGCCTGCGTGGCATTCTCCAGATCATAGCGGTCCAGCTTCTTGCCAGCCAACTGGGTCAGCCGCGCCTCGAATTCCTGACCGCGCGGGGTGACCAGACGGGCGCTGACGGACCAGTACTCACGGGCGCGGAACGCCTCGATCTCCATCTCGCGCTCGACGATCAGGCGCAGACAGACCGATTGCACCCGGCCGGCGCTGCGCGATCCGGGCAGCTTGCGCCAAAGCACGGGCGAGAGGTTGAAGCCGACAAGGTAATCCAGCGCGCGGCGGGCGAGATAAGCCTCGACCAGCGGCGCATCGACCTGCCGGGGGATGTTTCATCGCCTCGGTCACGGCGGCCTTGGTGATGGCGTTGAACACGACGCGGCTGACGGGCGTGTCCTTTTTGATGGCCTTGCGCTGGCGCAGGGTTTCTTCCAGGTGCCAGCTGATCGCCTCGCCCTCGCGGTCGGGGTCGGTTGCCAGGATCAGGGCGTTGTCCTTGGCCAATGCATCGGCGATGGCCTTCACATGCT
>CAVQSH010000007.1:0-122500 GCA_963715835.1 uncultured Alphaproteobacteria bacterium
TATATCAAAGGCTTGGGCAGAAATGCCCGGGCCTTTTGCTTGTCTGGCATGTCGATTTCTGCGAGCGCAGCAACGCCTGCGACGGCGCGACGTCCCGGCGCATCCGAAAGAATTCCCTACTTCACCAAAAAACGGTCAAATTCTTGACATTGCTTCGGTGCACATTGGGCTTCTGTGTAACCAGTAAATGGAGTGTCCCATGCAAAACATCATCCTCGGTCTCATCACCCTCGTGGCCGTCGCCGGTGCCACGATGACAGGAATCGGAATCTTCATCGGTATTCCCTTGTTCCTGCTTGCCTGTTTCCTGATTTTCAAAGGAATACTTCAGCTTGGCTGGGGTGCGGCAAAGCTTGGCGCCAAGGGCGCCATGGCGGGTGCACAGGCTCTGAAAAGCAAGAGCGAAAGCAACTGATTCAGAAACCGGCCGCTCGGTGGCTGGGTGGTTTCGGCGAGGTAGGACTGATGGGCATGCGCTGGGTCAACCCAGCGCATAACCCGCACCGCGCACGGTGCGCAGGGGGTCGGTGCCACCGTGAAGGGTCAGCGCCTTGCGCAGCCGGCCGATATGGACGTCGACGGTCCGGGTATCGACATAGATGTCACGGCCCCAGACCCGGTCCAGCAACTGCTCGCGGCTCCAGACCCGGCCGGGCTTTTCCATGAACGTCGACAACAGGCGAAACTCGGTCGGGCCCAGCTTCAGGGGCTTGTCGGACCGGGTCACCCGATGGGTTTCGCTGTCCAGCACGATATCCTCGTATTCAAGCCGCCCGCCGACGGTCGAAGGCCGGGTCCGGCGCAGCTGAGCGCGCACACGGGCCATCAGTTCGACCACGGAATAGGGCTTGATCACATAGTCATCCGCCCCGGTCTCAAGGCCGCGCACCTTGTCCACTTCCTCGGACCGCGCCGAGAGCATGATCACCGGCACGCCACGCGTATCCGCGCGCATCTTCAGCTGCCGGCAAACCTCGATCCCCGAGACATTGGGCAGCATCCAGTCCAGCACGATCAGATCGGGGGCTTCTTCCGCGATCAGAAGGAGCGCTTCCTCGCCGTTCTCGGCACGGCTGACACGGAACCCTTCCGCTTCCAGGTTATAGGCCAGAACCTCGCGTTGCGCGGGTTCGTCCTCGACGATCAGAACGGTGGGTTGATCGGCAGCCATCGTTTCAGCCTTTCGCATCCGGCATCGTGAAGGACACGTTGTCGCCCTTGGGGCGCTGATCTTCCGGCATCTCGCCGGTGACCAGATAGACGACCTGCTCGGCGATCGAGGTGACATGGTCGCCCATCCGCTCGGTGTTCTTGGCGATGAAATGCAGGTGCATGCAGGCGGTGATGTTGCGCGGGTCTTCCATCATGAAGGTCAGGAATTCGCGGAACAGCGCGTTATACATCTGGTCGACATCGCGGTCGCGCTGGATCACGTCCAGTGCCAGTTCCGCGTCGCGGTGGATATAGGCGTCCAGCGCATCCTTGAGCATCATCTGCACCTCGCGCGCCATCCGGCGCAGGGCGGCATGACTGCCGTTGATCGGGCTCATCTGCACCAGAACCGACGTCCGCTTGGCCATGTTCTTGGCATAGTCGCCGATGCGTTCAAGGTTGGCGCTGATCTTCATGACGGACAGTACAACGCGCAGGTCGATGGCCGTGGGGGCACGCAGGGCGATCACGCGGGCAGCGGTCTCGTTGATCAGCTCTTCCAGCTCGTCGATGGCGCGGTCACCGGCGCGGACTTTCTCGGCCAGTTCCTCGTCCCTGTCGGCAAGGGATTGCGCGGCATCAAGGATCGCGGCTTCGACCAGACCGCCCATCTTGATGATCTGGCCCTGAATGCCTTCAAGGTCGCGGTCGAAAGCCGAGGCGATGTGTTGCGTGCTGTCTGACATGGGGTCGGTCTTCCTGTTCTCTGGATCGCTCTGCTGCCCTATGCGGGGCGCAATCGCGGAATCAGCCGATACGGCCGGTGATGTAGCTTTCGGTGCGCGGATCGGACGGGTTGGTGAAGATCGTGCTGGTGTCGCCGTATTCGACCAGGCTGCCCAGATGGAAGAAGGCGGTCTTCTGGCTGACGCGGGCGGCCTGCTGCATCGAGTGGGTCACGATGACCACCGAGAAACTGGCGCGCAGCTCGTCGATCAGTTCCTCGACCTGCGCGGTGGCGATCGGGTCCAGCGCCGAGCAGGGCTCGTCCATCAGCAACACCTCGGGAGAGGTGGCGATGGCGCGTGCGATGCACAGACGCTGTTGCTGCCCGCCCGACAGTCCGGTGCCCGCCTCGTTCAGGCGATCCTTGACTTCGTTCCACAGTGCCGCCTTGCGCAGGCTGTTTTCGACGACCTGATCCAGTTCCGCCTTGTTGCGGGTCAGGCCGTGGATCTTGGGGCCATAGGCCACGTTGTCATAGATCGACTTGGGGAAAGGGTTCGGCTTCTGGAACACCATGCCGACCTTGGCGCGCAACTGCACCGGATCGACGCGCTTGTCATAGATATTCTCGCCGTCCAGCAGGATCTCGCCCTGCACGCGGGCGCTGGCCACGGTGTCGTTCATCCGGTTCAGGCACCGCAGGAAGGTTGACTTGCCGCAGCCCGATGGCCCGATGAAAGCCGTCACTGTGTTGTCCAGAATATCGACGTCCACATCCTTGAGCGCCTGTTTCTCGCCGTAATGGACCTGCACGCCGCGTGCGGTGATTTTGAGGGTATTTTGGGTCAATCTCGTCTCCGGTGTTGGCGCGTCATACATGGCTGTCTGTCCTGTCCTGCGGGTTACCAGCGCCGCTCGAACCGCCGCCGCAACACGATGGCGACGATGTTCATCACGACAAGGAAGGCCAGCAGGACGATGATCGCACCTGCCGAACGTTCGATAAAGGCCGGATCAGAGCGCGACGCCCAGGAATAGACCTGCACGGGCAGCGCAGTGGCCGGGTCCAGCATGCCGCCGTCCAGCGGACCGGACGGGTAGTTGGCGACAAAGGCCACCATCCCGATCAGCAGCAGCGGCGCGGTTTCCCCCAGCGCGGACGCAAGGCCAAGGATCGTGCCGGTCAGGATACCGGGCGCGGCCAGCGGCAGTACGTGATGGAACACCGTCTGCATCTTGGACGCCCCCACCCCCAGCGCCGCATCGCGGATCGACGGCGGCACGGCGCGGATCGCGGCGCGCGTTGCGATGATGATCGTGGGCAGGGTCATCAGCGTCAGCACCAGCGCGCCGACCAGCGGGCTGGATTGCGGGAACTTGGCGAAGTTGATGAAGATCGCAAGGCCAAGGATCCCGTAGACGATCGACGGCACCGCCGCGAGGTTCGAGATGTTCACCTCGATCAGGTCGGTCCAGCGGTTCTTCGGAGCAAACTCCTCGAGATAGATCGAGGCTGCGACACCCAGCGGCAGCACCATGATCACGACCAGAATCATCATGTAGGCCGAGCCGATCAGCGCCACCCCCAGGCCCGCCGCTTCGGGCCGTTGGTCGGAGGCATCGGGCGCGGTCAGGAAGCTCCAGTTGAATTTCGAAGTCAGGATGCCTTCGGCCATCATGCGGTCGGCCAGGTCAAGCTGCGCCACCGAGATGTTGGTGTCCCGTTCGGCCGTTTCGCGGGTCACCCGCCCTTTGATGTAGCCGTCGATCCGACCCGTCGCGAACCCTTCGAACCTGATCGTCTGACCCAGAAGATCAGGGTTTTCCAGCACCATGTCACGCAACCGTGCCGGTGTATCGCGCGAGATGAAGGCCGCGATCTCCTTGTCATCGACCCCCTCGGTCGAGATGCCGCGTTCCGCCAGGTAGGCGATCAGTTGCGCGTTCAAGAGTTTGGTATAGCCGATCGTGGTGACGCGCATCATTTCGGCCCGGTCACGGTTGCCGCGCGGGTCCAGCGTCTCGGCGTCCAGTGCCACGGGGAAGCTGAAAGTCGCCTGTTTGAAAGCCGAAACACCGTCGCTGAAAATCGTCCAGAGCATGATCGCCAGGACGGACAGGCTGACGCAGATCGCGGCCACGCCATAGGCGCGAAAGCGCGCCTCAGCGGCATTGCGCTTCTTCATCAGGCTGGTCTGCACCAGCAAGGACGAGGCGGGATGCGCAGGGGCCGATGCCGGAACATTGGCGGAGGTGGCGTCGGTCATTCGTATTGCTCCCGGTATTTGCGCACGATCCAGAGCGCAAAGATGTTCAGGCAAAGGGTGATCACGAAAAGCGACATCCCCAATGCAAAGGCCACCAGCGTCTCGGGCGAGTTGAATTCGGTATCCCCGGTAAGCTGGCTGACGATCTTGACGGTGATCGTCGTCATCGCCTCGAACGGGTTGAGGTCCAGTTTGGCAGCGGCACCCGCGCCCATCGTCACGATCATCGTCTCACCGATGGCGCGGCTGGCGGCCAGCAGGATGGCACCCACGATGCCCGGCAGGGCCGCGGGCAGGATCACCTGACGGACGGTTTCCGACTGCGTGGCGCCCAATCCGTAAGAGCCGTCGCGCAGCGACTGCGGCACGGCGTTGATGATGTCATCGGCCAGCGACGAAATGAACGGGATATTCAGCACTCCGATCACTAGGCCAGCCGTCATCACGGACGAGCCGGAACTGCCCAGCCCCGTGGGTTCCGCAATCCAGTCGCGCAGGAAAGGCCCGACGGTGACAAGGGCGAACAGGCCGAAGACCACGGTCGGAATACCCGCAATCACCTCGATCAGCGGTTTCACGATCGAGCGGACGCGCGGGCTTGCATATTCGGCAAGGTAGATCGCGGTGAACAGGCCCGTGGGGACAGCCACGATCATCGCCACAAGACTGATGTAGAGCGTGCCCCACAGGAGCGGCAGCAAACCCAGCTCGCTGTTGCCCTGAAAATTCGGCTGCCATGTCAGCCCGAAAACAAAATCCCAAAAGGGATACATCGTCGAAAACCGGATCGTCTCGGACAACATCGACAGGACGATCCCGACGGTGGTCAGGATGGCGATGGTCGATGCAAGGATCAGAATGCCAAGAACGACGCTCTCGACCCGATTCCGGGCCCGGAAATCGCCGTTCGTGATCCGCAGCGCATAAGCCAGACCCGCTAGTGCCACGATCAGCACAATCACGCCGCGCCACAGCCCGCCCGTAGCGGCAAGCTGACGATAGGCCTGCGATGCTTCCAGAACCTGAGGCGTCACCTCGGCCCCAAGCGCCACACCGACGCCGGCGAGACGCTCACGCACAGACCCGTCATCGGCGTTGATATTGTCGGCCTGCGCTTCGCTCAGCGCGCCAGCGCTCACCGCGACGTCCAGCCCTTCGGCCACCCGGCGCACGTCGGCCATCAAAAGGATGCGCTGACTGTCATTTTCGAACTGTTCGGCGGGGAAAAACCCGGACAACTGCCGCTCGATCACCATCGGCTGGGCGATCAGCCAGAGGGTGAGAACGGCCATCGCCGGCAGAAAAGCCATGATGGCGCCATGCCAGGCGTAATAAGTCGGTAGTGAATGAAGTTTGCGGGTGTTTCCCCCGACCGAGGCAAGCGCGCGCCCGCGGCCCAGAACGAAACCCGCAATGGCGAGAACCCCAAGAACGACGATCAGCAGCAGAATGGACATGGTGGTTCCCGACGGATGTGTGCGGAAGAGAACCGGCCCCCGGAGCGACCTCCGGGGGCTGGCCTTGGTGTCAGATCAGTTCAACGGACCCATCGGGGTGCGGTTGGCGACCATCTCCTGCGTCGCGGCCAGTTCCGGGTCCGAAACCAGACCATATTCGGCCAGAGGACCGTCCGGGCCAGCCATGTCGTCGGACACGAAGAACTCGACATATTCCTGCAGGCCGGGGATCACGTCCAGATGCGCGACCTTCACGTAGAAGAACAGCGGACGCGACACCGGGTATTCACCCGACGCAATGGTCTCGGTGGAAGGCTCGACGCCACCCATGGTGCCGACGCGCAGCTTGTCGGTGTTGTTCTGGTAGAAGGACAGGCCGAACACGCCGATAGCGTTCTTGTCGTTCTCCAGACGCTGAAGGGTCTCGGTATAGTCACCGTCGATGTCCACGTTGCGGCCATCGGTGCGCAGCTTGGTGCATTCACCTTTGGCGGCGCGGGCCTTGGCGCGGTCGTCCTCGCCCTCGGCAACGGCCAGGAACAGGTCATAGGCACCGGTTGCCTTGCAGCCTTCATAGATGACGCGCTCATCATAGACTTCGCGGGTGCCGTGCTTGGTGCCGGGCGACAGGACAAGGATATCCTGAGCAGGCATTTCGCTGTTGAAATCCACCCACTGGCTGTGAGGGTTGGCAACGATAGCGCCGTCAACGACGACCTGCGCGGCCAGCGCGTTGTAGATATCCGCCGGGGTGAAGGCGAATGCGGGGCCGTTCACGTCCGAGGCAAAGACGATTCCGTCATAGCCGAAACGGACTTCCATCACCTCGGTCACGCCATTGGCGGCGCAGGTGTCGAGGTCCTTCTGGGTGATGCGCGAGGAAGAGTTGGCGATGTCGACGGTGTTCGTGCCCACGCCTTCGCACATCTTGGCGCGGCCTGCACCCGAGCCGCCACCTTCCACGACCGGGGTCGGGAAATCGAAGTTTTCGCCAAACGCTTCGGCGACGATCGTCGAATAGGGCAGAACGGTGGACGAACCGGTGACTTGCACGTTGTCGCGTGCCATGGCGGTGGTTGCCGAGACGGCAGCGATCGCCAGCACGGAAGCGGACAGTTTGACGGTCATGGAAATCTCCTGATACCTTTGGGTTTCGATCACCCGAGCGGCGATCTCGGCCCAGTGCCTAGTGACCCGGCACAACGCTTCTATGAACCTTTTGTAAACCTTTTGTGACAAGCTGCGTGCCGCTGATTTTCGCGCGCCCGTGATCTCGGGGCTTGCCGGCATCGCAACAGGCCCTAGGCTCCGCACTCCTGATGCAATCGAAGATCGGCATTCCCTCCATGCGCCCTCCCGCCCAGACCGCAGCCCTGGCCTTGCCCGGCGACATCACCACGCTGACCGGCGGATACGTCTATGACAGGCTCCTGCTGGAAGAATTGCGCGCGGCAGGACGTGACGTGCAACTGCTGCAGTTACCGGACGGTTTTCCTTTTCCCACGCCGCAGGCGATGTCCGAAGCGCTTGCCGTCTTGCAGGCCCTGCCCGCCGATTGCCCTGTCATCATCGACGGTTTGGCCTTCGGTGCCCTGACCCCGACAGAAGTGGCACAGATCAGGGCACCTATCGTCGCCTTGGTGCACCACCCGCTGGCGCTGGAAAGCGGCTTGCCCGAGGACAAGAAGCGGCATCTGTGGCAGACCGAACGCGAGAACCTGCGCCACGCGGCAAGGGTTCTTGTGCCCAGCCCGCACACCCGCGCGATCCTGATCGCGCAGTATGACGTGCCTGCCGACCGCATCCACGTCGCGCTGCCGGGCGTTGCGCAGCCACTAGCAGCGGCCAGTGCCGCCCCCGCCGCCACCAGTGAACCACCGCTGATTCTCTCGGTCGGTATCCTGCATCCCCGAAAAGGCCACGACGTGCTGATCGATGCATTGGCCCGGATCGCCGATCTGGACTGGCGGGCGGAAATCGTGGGCAATCCTTGGGAGAAGGGTCATTCTGCGGCCTTGCAGCAAAGGATCGACGCAACCGGTCTCGCCGGGCGCATTCGTCTTGCGGGGCGTGTCTCGGCCGAAGAACTGGACCAGCTCTATCGTCATGCGTCGATCTTCGCGCTTGCGACGCGCTACGAGGGCTACGGGATCGTGTTTAACGAGGCTCTGGTGCATGGTTTGCCCATCGTGTCATGCAGAACCGGGGCCGTGCCGGATACCGTGCCATCAGACGCAGGTCTGCTGGTCGAACCTGATGATCCCGAATCGTTTTCTGCTGCGCTGCGCACCCTTCTGTCAGACGGTGACCGACGCCGCGCGATGGCCGTAGCCGCCAGACACAGAGGCGCGGCCTTGGCCTCATGGTCCGAAACAGCGCGAATCGCCGGTCAGGCACTGGATGCAGCACTGGGAAGCACCGCATGACTGGCGCCTCGCAAGATGCCGACGATCTGTCACTGGCACTGAAAGCCGCGCATGACGCGGGGCATATCCTCATGCGCCACTGGTCTGACCGTCAGAGCCTCAATATCCAGACCAAGCGGGCAGGGGACTTCCTTTCTCAGGCCGATCTGGAGGCGGAAGACTGCGTGAAGGCCATCTTGCTTGCGGCCCGTCCCGGCGATGGCTGGCTGGGTGAGGAAACAGGCAGCAGCGCCCCCGCCCGCCGCCGCTGGATCGTTGACCCGCTGGACGGTACTACCAACTTCCTGCGCGGAATTCCCCACTGGGCCGTTTCGGTCGCGCTGGAGGTGGACGGGCTGCGTCGCATCGGCGTAGTGCATGATCCGGTGAAGCACGAGACGTTCTCGGCCAGCATCGGGCAGGGTGCGCACCTCAACGGTTTGCCGATCCGAGTCTCCGATACCGCCAATTTGTCATCCGCCCTGTTCGGCACCGGGATACCCTTTGGCAGCATGAACCATATCGACGATCACGCTGCTGATATCGCCCGGCTGATGCCGCGTTGTGCAGGCGTGCGCCGGATGGGGGCGGCGGCTCTGGATCTGGCCTATGTGGCGGCAGGGCGACTGGACGGGTTTTGGGAACGCAGGTTGCAGCAATGGGACATCGCGGCTGGTCTTGTGCTTCTGCGCGAGGCTGGTGCGCGCACGGCGGCACTTGAACCAGATGACTCGCCCGAACAGTCGGGCACCGTGCTTACAGCCAATCCGATTCTCTTCGACGGGTTTGCAGACTTGATACGCGGTCAGGAGTCCAGACGCGCGTAAAGATCACCAGAGGGCGCAGTCGCAGGCAGACCTTGCAGCCAATCCCGCGTCGCGGTGGCGTCGCGCCATGTGTCCCACAGAAATTGCCCTGACTCGCCACGCACCGGGTTGAACCGATAGTGTCCAAGCTCGCCCAGACGGTCGATCACCGACAGGGTCAGATCGGGCAGGCCCGGCAGATACTCGGTCGATACGACTTCGACCGGTTGGCTCAGGCCCGACAGAACCTCCAGCTCGAACCCCTCGACGTCGATCTTGATATAACGGGGAAGCCCTTCCTCGGCGATCAGCCTGTCGAGCGTCGTCACTTGGACCTGCTGAACCCGGTCCCAGCGGACATGGCCGAAACCGGGGGATGCACCCGCCTCATCGGCAAATCCCGTCTTCAACGACGACACCGTGGGATGGAGCGATGACACCGCCATTTGCGCCACGCTTTCAACCCCACCGGCAGCGGCCTCGACGAGGCGAATGTCGCGGGGGAGTGTCAGCCGCAGAAAACGCGAAAAAGGTGCCTGAGGCTCAAGCGCAACCACCCGCGCTCCGGCGGCGCGCATTGCCCTTGCACGCGTGCCCACATGGGCACCCACATCGAACACAAGATCGCCCGGACGCAGCAGTTCGCGATAGAAGCGCCGCAACGGGACGGTCCTCACCGGATTGTGATAGATCACGAGCGAGCGCAACAAACCAAGCCAGATTGTCAGGGCCAAGCCACGTCTCCTCTCGTGATGTGGAAAAAACTCAGGAACCTTCCACATAGTGCAACTTGTTCAAGTTCCAGACCGTGTAAGCACAAGATCGCGCATGGTCAGCCGATTGGCGTTGAAATAAGGCCCATGGGCTTGTCTGAAGTTTTGTAACACTACGTTGACGGTGATATTTGGAAATCTGGTTACGACATGAATGCACTGAGACCTGCTCGCGCTGCGGATAGTTCCGTCGCTTCTCTTCTTGCGCCCAGCGCCCTCGAACGTTTGACACGCCTCAAGAGCGACATGCGTCTTGGCTTGCCCGTTATCCTGACGGGTGACGGCGCGGCTTGCGTCGTGGTGCCGGTCGAGACGATGAGCGTGGAACGCCACGGCGCATTGATGGCGGGCGGTGCGACAGCCGAGATGGTTCTGTCGCGCAAACGGGCAGTCGCGCTGGACATGGCGGACCTGCCTGAGACCGATGTGATCGCTGTCCCCTTGGCGCAACAGGCCGGGCGTGACTGGTTGCTGGCGATGGCCGATCCGGCGCGTACGGTGATCCATGCGGTGGGAATGTCGCAGCACCCTGTTCGCCCCGGCAACACGATCCACCATGCCGCCATTGCGCTGGCAAAATCCGCGCAGCTTCTGCCGGCAGCTCTCGTCCTGCCTGTCGCCGATGGACTGGAGGACGCGATGCATCACGATCTGTCGATCATGGATGCGGAGCTGGTCCTGTCCGAACTGACACGCGCCCGGATACAACATCCCGTGGCAAACGCCCGACTGCCGATGGCCGCGCATGATGCGGGGCGTGTCCACGTCTTCCGTCCTGACGATGGCGGTATCGAACACTATGCGATTGAGATCGGCCTGCCCGACCGGACTGCTCCCGTTCTGGTCCGGCTCCATTCCGCGTGTTTCACAGGCGATGTTATGGGCAGTCTGAAATGCGACTGCGGCCCCCAATTGCACGCTGCAACGGCCGCCATGGCGGAAGCGGGCGGTGGCGTTCTGCTCTACCTCAATCAGGAGGGGCGTGGCATCGGCCTTGCCAACAAGATGCGCGCCTATGCGCTGCAGGATCAGGGTTTTGACACGGTCGAGGCCAATCATCACCTTGGTTTCGAGGATGACGAGCGCGATTTCCGGATCGGCTCGGCCCTGCTGACACGGCTGGGAATCGCCTCTGTCAGGTTGTTGACCAACAATCCGGCCAAAGTCGCAATATTGCAGGCGCAGGGGATCACGGTCGCCGAACGGGTGCCGCTGCAGGTCGGGCAGACCGTGCAGAATGCCCGCTATCTGGCAACCAAGGCTGCGAAGTCGGGACATCTGCTGAAATGACCGCTTCTGCCCTATGGTGCATGGCCCCTGACAGGGTGGAGATCAGACCCGGCCAGATCGGCGAGGGGGTTCTGGTCAATACCTTGTTTTCAGGTATCAGCCGGGGCACGGAACGGCTTGTCGCAGCGGGCCGCGTGCCGGTGTCGGAACACGCCCGGATGCGCGGTCCGGGGATGGAAGGAGATTTCCCCTTCCCTGTGAAATACGGCTATTGCAGCGTCGGCCATGTGTCCGAAGGCAACCTGGCGGGCCGCGCGGTTTTCGCCCTGTTCCCGCATCAGGACAAATACCGCCTGCCGGAAACCGCCTTGACCCCTCTGCCCGACAACCTGCCCCCCGCGCGCGCGGTGCTGGCGGCGAACATGGAAACCGCGCTCACCATCCTGTGGGACAGTGGCGCAGGTGCCGGTGACCGGATCGCCGTGATCGGAGCGGGTGTCGTGGGCGCGCTTGTTGCTACCCTTGCCGCAGGCCTGCCGGGGGCCGAGGTGACGCTGGTGGACATCAATCCGGACCGTGCCGCCCTCGCCGCGGCGCTGGAGTTGGATTTCGCCTTGCCAGACGCGGCGCCTCAGGACTGTGACGTTGTCATCCATACCAGCGCGTCAGAGGCCGGTTTGACGCTGGCCCTGTCGTTGGCAGGACAGGAGGCCACGGTGGTCGAGGCCAGCTGGCATGGCGATACGCCCGTATCAGTGCCACTTGGCGGGGCCTTTCACAGTCGCCGCCTGCGTCTGGTCAGTTCGCAAGTCGGGCATGTCCCTGCCTCCCGGCTGCCGCGCTGGACCTATGGCCGTCGCTTGGCCAAGGCGCTGGACCTGCTCTGCGATCCGCGCCTTGATGCCCTGATCTCGGGCGAGACCGATTTCGCTGATCTGCCTGCCGCCTATGCCGGTATTCTCGCCGCGCCCGGAACCCTTTGCCACCGTATCCGTTATTGAAATCAACCACTGAACAATTCCCCCTGAAGGAGCCCAGATGTACGCCGTCGAAGTCCGTGACCATATCATGATCGCCCATTCCTTCCCCTCGCCCCTGTTCGGGCCCGCGCAGGGGATGCATGGCGCGACCTTCACTGTCGATGCGGCCTTCTTTGCCGATGATATCGACCAGCACGGTCTGGTCGTCGATATCGGTCTGGCGATCGAGGCTCTGGCCGCCGTGCTGGAACCGCTGCGGTACAAGAACCTGGATGAGGCGCCGCAGTTCAAGGGCATCTTCACCACCACGGAATTCCTGTCGGGTCACATCTTCCGCGAAATGGCTGCCAAGGTCCGGTCCGGTGCGCTCAAGGATGATGGCCGCGTCAAGAAGCTGCGCATTACCCTGCATGAAAGCCATATGGCGCGCGGCTGGTTCGAGGCGGAGATCTGATTCATGGGCTTTTCCGCCGACTGGCTTGCCCTGCGTGAACCCGCCGACCATGCGGCGCGGGACGAGGCTCTGCTGTCTGCTGCAGCAACTGCAGCGGGGCCCGCCCCCGTGATCGTGGATCTGGGCTGCGGCACCGGATCGACGGTCCGCGCTTTTGGCGGGCACGTGGCACAGACCGCAAGCTGGCGACTGGTGGACAATGACCCCGATCTTTTAACCCACGCCACCCGTGCCGCTGGCGGCAAGGCCACCACCCATCAGATCGACCTGCGCGATCTGGACGCATTGCCGCTTGACGGGGCAAGCCTTGTCACGGCCTCGGCACTTCTTGACCTGTGCTCGCGCGACTGGGTTGCAGGTCTGGCGCAACGGTTGGCTGCGCGCGGTCTGCCTTTCTATGCTGCTCTGAACTATGATGGTGTCATGAACTGGACGCCTCATGATGATGCTGACGATGCTGTCACGCTTGCTTTCAACCGCCACCAGCGGGGCGACAAGGGCTTTGGCCCGGCGCTCGGCCCGGATGCGGCAAGCGCGATCGCCGACGTGTTCGCCGCCGCCGGTTATCGCGTGGTCGAGGCCGAGAGCCCTTGGCGTCTTGGCGCGGATCACGCGGCGCTTCAGCGCGAACTGGTGCAGGGTATCGCAGAGGCTGCACATGAGGCGGGCGCGGCCGAGGCGCGGTCTTGGGGTTCTACCCGAACCGCTGCGGCCGAGCGCGCGCTTTGTCATATTGGCCACCGTGATCTTCTGGCCTTGCCCGGGGGTGTATCTTGACCCGTAACCAAGGAGGACAGCGATGCACAGCGTGACCGTGACCCCGGAAGTCTGGGACCGCATCCTTGCCGTGCGATCCGGACGCGCCTGCCCTTGCTGTGGCGACTGGTCCGAGGGGGAGCGCGCGGCACTTGCCCTCTACGCGCCACTGGCCCGGCGCGACCTTGGACCCGTGACGGTGGCCCAGATAGGTCAGTCGCTCGATGGGCGTGTGGCCACGGTATCGGGCGATGCGCGTGACGTGTCCGGCCCCGATGGTCTGGCGCATCTGCACCGGATGCGTGCACTGGTGGATGGTGTCGTGATCGGCGTGGGCACGGCCTTGCATGACAAGCCGCGCCTGACCGTGCGGCTGTGCAGCGGACCCAACCCTGCGCGGATCGTGATCGACCCCAAGGGCCGCCTGCCCGATGACGCACCTGTGCTGCGCGCCGATGGCGCGCGCCGCTTCGTCGTCCAAGCTGTGGATCGCCCGCGCCCTGCCGGGGTTGAGGTGATCCGCCTGCCCCTGATCGACGGCACCTTTCGCCCCCGCGCCATTCTGAACGCCCTGCATGAGGCCGGTCTGTCCACGCTGCTGATAGAAGGTGGCGGAATCACGATTTCGACCTTTCTGGAGGCCAGTCTGCTGACGCGTATGCAGGTTGCCGTCGCACCGCTGCTGATCGGGGCTGGACCCGCCGCGCTGACGACATCCTCACCCTGCCTGAAACTTGCCGATTGCATCCGTCCGGATATGCGGGTCTTTGCGCTGGGCTCTGACATCCTGTTCGATTGCGGCCTCTCGCCTCAGGCAAGTGCGGCTTTGCTGCCGGTTCATGACAATGCACAGGCGGTGCCGCGCCGCGCGGCCTCGTTCCTGTCCTGAAACCCGGATGACCACGGATAGTGATCCCGCGCTGACCTGCGTCAGTTGGAACATCCATCGCGGCAAGGGCAATGACGGGCGCGTTGATCCGGTCCGCACCGCCGATGTCCTGCTCTCCGAAGTGGCTTTGCCAGACACGGGCGTCCTTGTGCTGCAGGAAGCCGACGAGGAATGTCGCCCCCATCGCGGATTTCTGGACATTCAACGGATCGAGAGGGCAACCGGGCTGCGCCATGCCCATGCCGAACCGCATCTTCGCTGGGGCGCCGAAAGCCACGGGTTTCTGGGAGTGATCCTGTTCCTCGCCCCCGATATCGAGATCGAGGACGCGGTTCTGCTGGACCTTCCCGGCCATTGCCATCGCGGCGCGGTGGTGATCGACGCCCTGCGTCATGGCAAGTCGTTCCGCGTGATCGGCACGCATTTGTCTCTGGGTCAGCCTGCGCGGATCGCCCAGATGCGGGTCATCGGACAGCATCTGCGCCGCCGTATGCCGCGACAGACAGTCTTGATCGGCGATCTGAACGAATGGCGTCCATGGGGTGGGCTGGCCTTGTCGCGGCGCCTCTTGGGACAGGCCTTGCACGGTCCCGCATGCGCCAGCTTTCCGGTCCGGCGTCCCTTTCTGCCTCTGGACCGCATCCTGACCACGGCACCCGGGCGGGTTGAAGGGATGCGCGCCCTCGATGGCCCCGGTATCCGTATCGCGTCGGACCACCGCCCGGTGGCAGCGCGGGTCAGCCTTGGTGGCGCGGCAGGCTGATCTCCGGCCGGACCGCGTCCATCCAGCGGATCAGAAGCGGTGCGGCGATCATCGGCCCTGCCACCGGCAGGATCCAGATCGCAGCCGACGGGTTCAGCGTGATCACCAGCGCCACCAGCGCCAGACCGGCCAGCGATTCCAGCACCCCCTGTGGCACGGCAATCCCGGCGCGCTCCGGGCCTTTCCAGCCGCAATCGCGCCCGGACAGCACAGAAAGCACCGCAGCGCTGTGATGCAGCATCACGATGGGTGCGAGAAGGCTCGACAGCGCCAATTCGCCCCCGAAAGCGCGCAGTGTGACGCGTCTGCGCCAGGCCGTTGATCTTGGTCCGGCCAACCGCCAGGCGCCGCAGAGTTTTGGCACGATCAGCACCGCCAAAATCAGGATAAAGGGCAGCCCGCTTTCCAGCATGACAAGCCCCGATCCCATCAGCACAACAAGCGCCAGCCACACGGGTGCCGCCAGAAAGCTGAAGATGCCCGAGGCGATATGCAATCGGCTGAGGGGATGCAGCCCAGTCCAGCCGATCAGGCGGATATGTTGCAGATTGCCCTGACACCAGCGTCGGTTGCGCCTGTGGAATTCCGCAAGCTGCTGTGGCCCGTCTTCGGCACTTCCCGCTGGATCAGGGTCGAATTCAACCGTCCAGCCGGCGCGTCGGATCACAGCGGCCTCGACGAAATCATGGCTCAGGATATCCCCGCCGAAGGGCGCAGGACCGGACAGGCGCGGCAGATGCGCGGCGCTGGCAAAGGCCGCTGTGCGGATCAGGGCATTGTGTCCCCAGTAGTTGGCCGTATCGGCGGCCCAGGACGCCAGCCCTGCAGCAAAAGGTGGCCCCAGCAACCGTGACGCGGTGCGCTGCACCTGTCCGAAGCGACTACGCGCCGGGGCCAGCGCCATGCCTGCCTGCAAAAGGCCAAGCGCGGGCTGGCTTTCCATCCGCCAGATCATCCGCGCAACCCGCGTCCCGCTGACCCGGCTGTCGGCATCCAGCACCAGCATCTGGGCGTAGCTCTGTCCCTCGCGGTCGAACCATTCCGCGATATTGCCCGGCTTCCGACCGCCGTTATCCAGCCTGCGACGATACCGGATCAGACCGCTCTCGATCAGCGGGCCAAGCGCGGCTTCTTCCTCAAGGATGGCCTTTGTTCCAAAGGTGTCTGACAAGACGATCAGCTTGGTGAAGGGCCCGAGGCCGGCCTGCCTGATCTGCCGCGACAGTTCCATCAGCCGCCGCGCCACGGCTTGCGGTTCTTCCCGACACAGCAGCACCAGAACCGCAGTCTGCCCGCCCGGCTGCCAGCCATGTGGTGGGGCAGGGGCCGCTACAGCGGGATGCAAAAGGCCAGTCAACGCCGTGGCGGCCCCGCCCGAGATCCACAAGAGGCTCGGCACAACCAGTGCCATCGCAAGGATCGCCCAGACCGTCCATTCCGCGATGAACGCCGCCACCGTCAGCGCGGCCATCATGGTCATGCCCAGCGTCAGCAGACAAAAGGCACGCCGCGCCGCTGGCAAGGATGGCCGGGTCTGCTCCGCGAGCACCGCGCTGGGCGCGCGCAGGAATTTTGACTGGCTGGCCTGATAGGTCACGGGCAGTGTTTGTCCTTACATGGATCCGGGATGAGAAGGGTCAGTCGCGGGTGGGCCACATGCGCTGAAAAATCCCGTCCCGCTTGATCAGCGCATGTTGCAGCGCCGCACCTACATGCAGAGCGACCAGCAAGGCCAAGGCCCAGGCGCCCGCATAGTGCAGGGACTTGGCCGCATTCGCCAAAGCCTCGGACTTGGGCAGGAAGGTACCGATACCCAGCGCATCCAGCATCTCGATAGGGAAGCCGCCAGCCCTGACGCGGACGTAGCCGGAGACGGGCATCAGGATGATCAGCCCGTAGAGTATGCCATGAGTCCAGGTGGACACCTGCCGTTGCCAGTCAGGAAGCCCGGCCGGCAAGGGCGGCGGCGGATTGCGCCAGCGATAGAAAAGACGGGCAGCGACCAGCAGGGCCACGATGACGCCTGTGTTCTTGTGAAACAGGAAAAGGCTGTTCTGTAGCGGGCGGCTCAGGCCCTGTTGCACCATCAGGAAACCGACCGGTAGCATCGCCAGAACAAGAAGCGCTACTGACCAGTGCAGCCATCGGGCAGGGGCCTTGTAGTGTTCCGGTTGCGGTTGCATGGTTCCCTCGCTATGCACAATCGAATTGACCTAGCCGGATCGCCGTCCCGGTCAAGTTTGGCTGATCACAGATGCGTGGTTCGGTGCCTTGTCGGCTTGAACACGCCGCATCAGTGCTGTGCCATGCTTGACGGCCTTCTTAGCACACTATCTATGCCGGATGACCATGATGCCGCCAGATGCCGTTCTTGCTTTCCGACCTCGCGCGATGTCGCCGCGGGCAGGACTTGCATTGTCGGCGGCGGTCACTCTTGCAGCGATGGTCGTCTTGCATGTGAGCGTCTTTCCGGCGGGCGTGTCCAGCCTCGCCGCATTGATGCTTTTCCTGCTGGGCGTGGGAACGCTTTGGTGGCAATTGCCGCGGCATTACCCGCATCCGCGTTTTGGTGCCTGCAATGTCGTGACCCTGTTCCGTGCAGGCTTGGGGGCAACTCTGTTGACACCGATCCTCGTGGATGGATTGGCGGAAAACGCCATGAATGGCTGGGCGGTGGCCCTTGTCGCTACGGTGGCCTTGTCGCTTGACGGGGTTGATGGCTGGCTGGCGCGCCGTAGTGGCCTCAGCTCGGCCTTTGGTGCCCGCTTCGACATGGAGGTGGACGCGGCTCTGGCGCTGCTGTTGTCACTTCTGGCGCTTGCCGCTGGCACGGTGGGCCCGGTTGTCCTCGTGCTTGGCCTGATGCGATATGCCTTTGTCGCAGCCTCATGGGTCCTGCCATGGATGGCTGCGCCCCTTCCGGACAGGTTTGGGCGCAAGGTGGTCTGCGTGATCCAGATCGCGGCCTTGATCGCCCTGCAGGCCCCGATCGTGACCGGATCGGTGGCCCTCTCCATTGCACTCGGCGCAGCCTTGGCGCTGATCTGGTCCTTCGGGCGCGACATTCTCTGGCTCTGGAGGCATCGGACGTGACCGCGGCCACCCTGCGCGCCGTCGGGGCCGCAATCCTGGCTGCAGCGCTGCTTCATGTGGTTCTGATCCAGCCCAATCATCCAGCGGCAATGACATGGGCAGCGCTGTCGGTGTTGTCGTTGGAATGGGTATTCTTGCTGCTGGCACTGCCGGTCATCGGGGATGGGCGCATCGGACGCGGCCTGCGCGGTGCACTCGTCGCGTCCCTGACCGTGATTGCCGTGCTGAAAGCCGCCGACTTCGGGATGTTCACGTCGTTCACGCGTGGCTTCAATCCGGTGGGTGACCTGCCCCTGATGGAGGCAGCCTTCCGCCTTCTCTGGGGTTCGGTGGGTCTGCTGCCAGCCATTGGCGCGGTGATCGGCGTGATCGTGGTGATCTTGGGTCTGGCAGCCAGCCTCTGGTGGGCCATGGGCGTCTGGGCCAGAGTGCCCCTGCCCCGGCCAGCAAACGTCTTCTCCGCAGGCGCAGCGGTGCTGGTGCTGGGCTTTGCCGTGATGGATATCGGCGCGATCATGGCGCGCTGGGCCATTCCGTTTAATCCACCCGGAACCGCCTTTACCGCCCGGGTTGGGGTAGAGCGGGTACTTCTGATCCGCAACACACTCACCGATCTGCGCGCCTTCAACGACCTTGCCCGCGCCGATCCTTTTGCAGACCGGAGCGGCCTTCTGGATCGGATCGACCGTGATGTGCTGGTGATCTTTGTTGAAAGCTATGGGCGCACCAGCCTCGACACGCCCTTTTACGCGCAAGAACACCGCCCTCTGCTTGCGGATGCCACGCGCCGCCTCGAGGAGGTTGGTCTGGCCACGCAGTCGGCATACCTGAACTCGCCTACGCGGGGCGGGCAAAGCTGGCTGGCCCATGCCACCTTCGCTAACGGGATGCGCGTCGATGGTCAGGCCCGGTACCAAGCGGCACTGGCCAGCGGGCGCGAGACGCTGTTCCATATCGCCGCCCGGTCGGGATTCCATACCGCCGCCGTCATGCCAGCGATCACGCTGGACTGGCCCGAAGCTGCGCTGATGGGCTTCGACTCGGTGCTGCCCGCTGCGGATCTCGGCTATCGCGGGCTGCCTTTCAACTGGGTGACCATGCCCGATCAGTTCACCTTCGCGGCCATGGACCGGCTGCTGCGCGATCCGCCTTCGGACCAGAAGCTGTTCGCGCAGGTGGCCCTGATCTCGTCACATGCCCCCTGGGTGCCGATCCCCCGTCTGATCCCCTGGGAGGATCTGGGCGATGGCGCAGTCTTCAACGAGATGGCCATGTCGGGCGACCGGCCCGATGTCGTGTGGCGCGATCATGACCGCGTGCGAGAGCAGTATCGGATGTCGATCACCTATGCGCTGGAGGTCGTCGTCGACTACGCCGCCCGCCAGGCCGAGGACCCGCCGCTGATGATTGTCCTGGGTGATCATCAGGCTGCGAGCTTCATCGCGCTGGACGAAAGAAGCGATGTCCCTGTCCACCTGATAGGACCGCCGGATCTGCTGGATCATGTTGCGGACTGGGGCTGGACGCGCGGCATGATTCCCGCCGAGAACGCGCCCGTCCTTCCCATGGAAGCGATGCGTGATCTGTTGCTGGAAGCCTTCAGTTCCGCGCCGCCGACGGGGGCTTCTCTGCCCGCCGCACCCCTGAACGGAGGCTGATGACATGCCGTCGCGGCCCGCGTTGATGAAACTCCTGCGGCTGGCGGTGACGCTGGTTCTGCTGGTGCTGCTCTGGCAGGCGGTGGATGGCCCTGTCGCGCTGAACCTCCTGCTGCAGGCAGAGCCGCTCTGGTTGCTGGCCGCAGTGCTGGCCTTGACGGGGCAGACCATGCTTTCCGCACTGCGCTGGCGGCTGACGGCCCGGGCGCTGGGTCAGAGGATTCCCCTGTGGCGGGCGCTGCGCGAATATTACCTGTCGCAGATCGTGAACCAGTCGCTTCCCGGCGGCGTTCTGGGCGATGCTGGCCGCGCGGTCCGCGCCCGCCACGAGGCTGGGCTGAAGCGCGCCGGGCAGGCCGTGGTCTTCGAGCGTTTGGCGGGGCAGCTTGTCCTCTTCGTCGTGACAGGGGTCGCAGTGCTCGTTGTCTGGATCAGTCCCGGCGGTATCGCGCTGCCCGATTGGGTGTTGCGTCTGGTGGCGCTGTCGTGGGTCGGCCTGATCGCGGCTGCGGCAGTTCTGTGGGGCTTCAGCTTGGGCGCGCATGCCACGAACCGCCATATCAGAGACTGGATCGCATCCTTTCGCGCCGCTGTCCTTGCGCCCGCCGTGCTGCCGCGTCAGGTCCTGCTCAGCCTTGGCACAACGGTGCTCAATCTGCTGGCCTTCGCCCTTTGCGCGCGCGCCACTGGCACGGTCTTGCCAGTCACGGCTGTGATGATCGTAGTGCCCCTGATCTTGTTCACGATGCTGATCCCGGTTTCGATCAGTGGCTGGGGCTTGCGGGAAGGTGCCGCCGCTGTCCTGTTCCCCGTGATAGGCGCCACCGCGACCGAAGGCTTTGCCGCCAGCCTTGCCTTCGGGCTTATGTTCCTGCTCAGCACCTTGCCGGGTGTTCTCGTGCTCTTGGCCCGGCCAAGCCCGAATCCTGCCGAAACAGGCTCTGTTTCAGGGTAGTTCAGCCGCAGGAATGATCCCGAAGAAGGCGCCGTTCGACCAGACGCCGAACCATTGCACCCCGTCCACCTCGTGCTCGGTCCCAAGCTCGACCAGACGATAGAAGCTCTTGCGGTCGATCAGCGCCTCGAGGCCCGCGCGGACCATCGCATAGGGTGACGGCTCGCCCGTTTCGGGATCGCGCACGAAGCGCAGCGGTGTCTCTGGTCCGGCTGTCACGCTGTCGCCCACGTTGGTGTGAAACGTCAGGCATTGCTCCCGATCTTGACCGGACACGTCGAAATCCACAGCTACGAATGGCGCATCGTCAACAGTGATCCCGACCTTCTCGACCGGGGTCACAAGGAAATACTTGTCGCCGTCCTTGCGCAGAATCGTCGAGAACAGCCGCACCAGTCCAGGCCGCCCGATCGGGGTGCCTTCATAGAACCACGTGCCGTCCCGCGCGATCCGCATGTCCAGATCACCACAAAAAGGCGGGTTCCACAGATGCACCGGCGGTAGCCCACGGCCCTTTGCTGCCTTCACAGAGGCAGCAATGCCTTCTGCTGACGGGGTCACGATCATTTGTCCGCTCATTGCTTTTGCCATTTCTCTTTCGCGCGATACTATCATCATAACGAGTTAGGGTTCAAAGGAGGGATTGCCATGTCCGATCACGCCGATCTGGTCGCCGGTATCGAAGCGCTGGAGGACAAGCTGGCACAGGCCCGGTCCTCGATCACGCGCCGTTTCATCGGGCAGGAGCAGGTCGTGGACCTGACACTGTCAGCGCTGCTGTGCGGTGGGCATGGCTTGCTGATCGGTCTGCCGGGTCTCGGTAAGACGCGGCTGGTCGAGACGCTCTCCACCGTCATGGGCCTGCAGGGCAACCGTGTGCAATTCACGCCCGACCTGATGCCTGCCGACATTCTCGGCTCCGAGGTGCTGGAGACGGATGCAGACGGTCGCCGCGCCTTCCGCTTTGTCGAAGGTCCGATCTTCTGCCAGCTCTTGATGGCCGACGAAATCAACCGCGCCAGCCCGCGCACGCAATCCGCGCTCTTGCAGGCGATGCAGGAACGGCGCGTCACCGTGGCCGGGCAAGACCGTCCGCTGGGCAAGCCTTTCCATGTCCTCGCCACCCAGAACCCGATCGAGCAGGAAGGCACCTACCCCCTGCCCGAAGCACAGCTTGACCGCTTCCTTGTGCAGATCGACGTGCAATATCCCGACCGCGCGACCGAGAGGGATATCCTGATCGCCACCACAGGCGTCGCCGAGGAAGAGGCGCATCAGGTCTTTTCCGATACCGAACTTCTGGCGGCACAGACCCTGCTCCGGCGAATGCCTGTGGGCGATGCCGTGGTCGAGGCGATCCTCGATCTTGTTCGCGCATTCCGCCCCGATGATGCCAGTGCAGATGACCGTGTGCGGCAGACCGTGGCATGGGGCCCCGGCCCCCGCGCGGCGCAGGCCTTGATGCTGACCGTCAGGGCACGCGCGCTGCTGCAAGGGCGGCTGGCCCCCTCGATCGAGGATGTGGTGGCCATGGCGCGCCCGGTGCTCACGCACCGGATGGCGCTGAACTTTGCGGCCCGCGCCCGTGGCGACACGCTGACCGGCCTGATCACCGATACCGCCGCCCGCATCACGCGGATCGAGGCGGCAGCGTGACACAAACCCAACCCCTGACCCTGCGCGCAAGAGCCGAGGCCGAGGCAGCCCGCTTTCCCCCGCTTCTGGCGCGGGCCGAGCATCTGGCGGGCACCGTCCTGCTGGGTGAACACGGCCGCCGCCGCGCCGGGCAGGGGGATGATTTCTGGCAATACCGCCCGGTGCAGCAGGGTGATCCGGTGCGTCTGATCGACTGGCGCCGGTCTGCGCGTGGTGACACGCAATTCGTGCGCGAACGGGAATGGCAGATCGCCCAAAGCGTGATGCTCTGGGTCGATCAGGCGGCGTCAATGCGGTTCACATCAGACCCTAACCTGCCCGAAAAGGCCGATCGTGCGCGACTTCTCGCACTGGCGGTTGCGGTCTTGTTGGTGCGGGGCGGTGAGCGTGTGGGCCTGACCGGCACGACATTGCCGCCACGCCGGGGCAATGCTCAACTCCTCAGACTGGCCGAAATGTTCTCGCTGGATGATGAGACCGATTATGGCGTCCCCGAAGCGCGGGCGATGATCCCGCAGGCACGGGCCATGTTCATCTCTGACTTTCTGTCGGACATCGCCCCGGTGCAGGCGGCGCTGACCAAGGCGGCGGATCGCGGTGTGCGCGGTCTTTTGCTTCAGGTGCTGGACCCGACCGAGGAGGCATTTCCCTTTCAGGGCCGCACCATTTTTCAAAGCATGGGCGGCACGCTGGCCCATGAAACGCTGAAGGCTGGCGACCTGCGCGCGCGGTATCTGGACCGTCTCGCCGAGCGCAAGGCGGCGCTGGCTGATCTTTGCGCGGCGACCGGATGGCAATATCAGTGCCATCATACTGACGCGTCGGCGCAATCTGCACTTCTCTGGGTCTGGCGCGCGTTGGAACGGGGGGCAGGGACATGATGATCGGCCCCATCGGTTTCGCGGCGCCTTGGCTTTTGCTGGGTCTTCTTGCCCTGCCGATCCTCTGGATCATCCTGCGGGCCGTGCCGCCCGCGCCCATCCGCCGTCGCTTTCCCGGCGTGGCCCTGCTTCTGGGGCTCAAGGATGACGACACCGTCACCGACCGTACGCCTTGGTGGCTTTTGTTGCTGCGGATGCTTGCGGTGGCGGCCGTCATCATCGGGCTGGCGGGGCCTGTCCTCAACCCGCAACAGGATCGCCAGCCGGGCACTGGTCCGGTTCTGATCGTGATGGACGGTGGCTGGGCAGGGGCACAGGACTGGACCAGCCGTGCGGAACTGGCAGACCGTTTGCTGGCGGAAGCGGGGCGCGAGGGGCGCACGGCGGCTGTTCTGCGGCTGACCTCCCCCGAAGAAGTGACCTTTCAATCCGCCGATCTGTGGCGCGCCCGTATTGCCGGGCTTGCCCCACAGCCTTGGACGCCGACCCCGGACATGGTGAACCGCGCCATTGAATTGCTGCCGGAAGGCGGTTTCGAGACGCTTTGGTTCACCGATGGTCTGATGATGGACGGCCGCGACACGCTCTTGGGCGCACTGGAAACGCGCGGTGCCGTGCGTGTCTTTGCCTCTGCCCGATCGCCCGTGGCGCTTCTGCCTGCCATCTATCAGGATGGTGTGCTGCAGCTGGCTGCGAGGCGATCCCTGGCAGGTGGAGCGCAGGAACTGACCATTGCGGCCCACGGTCTGGATCCATCCGGAACGCCGCGCATCCTCGCCGCCCTGCCGCTGCGGTTCGAGAACGGTGAGACAGAAGCGCTGACCGAGGCCAGCCTGCCCGCCGAATTGCGCGCCCGCATCACCCGTTTCGAGATCGAGGGTATCCGCAGCGCCGGTGCCGTGGCCCTGTCGGACGATAGCCTGAGCCGCCGCGAGGTTGCGCTGGTTGCCGGGCGCGATGACCGGGAGGGGTTGGAATTGCTTTCACCCCTGCACTACCTCCGGCAGGCACTGGCACCGAATGCTGATCTTCTGGAAGGCGGGCTGATTGATGTGCTGCCTGCCAATCCCGATGTGATCGTTCTGGCAGATGTCGCGACCCTGTCGCCGTCCGAGGAAGACGCGTTGATGGAATGGACCGAAAACGGTGGCCTGCTGCTGCGCTTCGCCGGTCCGCGCCTTGCCGCGAGCGAGGTCAGCCGGACCGACGAACATCCCTTGATGCCCGTGCGCTTGCGTGCCGGTGGTCGCACCGTCGGCGGTGCCATGAGCTGGGGCGATCCCAAGACGCTTGCACCGTTCTCCGAGGACAGTCCCTTCTTCGGCTTGCCGGTACCCGACGATGTGACTGTAACCGCGCAGGTCATGGCGCAGCCGGACCCGACCCTGGCCGACCGCGTGATCGCGCAACTGACCGATGGAACGCCGCTGGTCACCCGCAAACCTATCGGACAAGGGCAGGTCGTGCTGGTTCATGTGACGGCCAACGCCGAATGGTCCAGCCTGCCCTTGTCGGGCCTCTTTGTGCGGATGTTGGATCGTCTGGCCGTATCGTCGGTCGGTCAAGGTCTGGCCGCCGATGATCTGGAAGGCACGACATGGCAGCCCGTGACGGTACTGGACGGCGCTGGCCGGGTGCAGGATGCGCAGACCCTGCCGGGGGTCGATGGTGCGGCGCTGCTGTCTGATCCGCTGGGACCTGACCTGCGACCGGGTCTCTATGACGGTGGCGACCGCCGCATTGCGCGCAATACGGTGTCCGCCGATACCGTTCTGGAACCGGCGATCTGGCCCGCGCGCATCCCCGTCGAAGGTCTGTCACGTCCGGCGGAAACGCCACTGGCAGGCTGGTTGCTGGCGTCCGCACTTGCGCTGCTTCTGGCGGATGTGATTGCGTCACTGGCTCTTTCCGGTCGCCTGCTTGGTGCACGTGCTGCCGTGATCCTGCTGGCGGCGCTGTCTGCGCTGCCGCGGGATGCCGCGGCCGATGATGCCTTTGCGATTGCGGCCACCTCTGAACTGCGGCTGGGCCATATCGTGACGGGCGATGCCCGGCTGGATGAAATGGCGCAGGCCGGTCTGCGCGGCCTGTCCGAAACGCTCTTTTTCCGCACCTCAGTCGAGCCAGGTGAGCCGATGGCCGTGAATCTGGAAACCGATGAAATCGGGCTTTTCCCCTTTTTGTACTGGCCCATCACGCCGGAACAACCAACCCCGTCGATCGAGGCCTATGAAAAGCTGAACCGCTACCTGCGCTCGGGCGGGATGATACTCTTCGACACGCGCGATGCGGATGTGGCGGGCTTCGGCGCGGCAAGCCCCAACGGGCGGAAGTTGCAACAGCTGGCGGCGCCGCTGGACATTCCCGCGCTGGAACCGATCCCCGAGGATCACGTGATCACCCGGACGTTTTATCTGTTGCAGGATTTCCCCGGCCGACACACCGCCCGCGATGTCTGGGTCGAGGCGGCTCCCGCCGATGCCGAAAGGATCGAAGGGATGCCCTTCCGCAACCTCAACGACGGTGTGACGCCCGTTGTCATCGGCGGCAATGACTGGGCTGCCGCCTGGGCGATGGACAGTCGCGGCAACGCGCTTTTCCCGGTGGGCCGCGGCTTCGGTGGCGAGCGGCAGCGTGAACTGGCCTATCGCTTCGGGATCAATCTCGTGATGCATGTGCTGACCGGCAACTACAAATCCGATCAGGTCCATGTGCCCGCACTTCTGGACAGGTTGGGCCAATGACCGGACAGATCATCTTTGACCCGCTGCTCCCATGGGCAGTTCTGGCGGTCCTTGGCGGGATCGTCGTCATCGCTGCCATTCTGGCTCTTGTGCGCGGCCTGTCGGGCTGGGCCTTGCGCCTGTTGGCGGGGATGGTGGTTTTGGCCGCCCTCTCCGGTCCCGGCTGGCAGGAGGAGGATCGCGCCGCCCTGTCCGACATCGTTCTGATGCTTGTGGACGGATCGTCCAGCCAGGCGCTGGGCGACCGCGAAGCACGCACGGTCGCGGCGGCGGATGCGCTTGAGGCTGAACTGGCCGCCCGCGCCAATACCGAAGTCCGCCGGATCGAGGTGCCCGATGGCGAGGGCGATACTGGCACCCAGATGATGACTGCTCTGAACGAGGCGCTGGCGCAGGAACCGCGCGGACGGATCGCGGGCATCGTGGCGCTCAGCGACGGGCGTATCCATGACATGGACCGCGCCCCCGATCTGCCCGCGCCGTTGCATCTGCTGCACACCGGCCTGCCGGACGACTGGGACCGCCGCCTGATCGTCGAGAACGCGCCTGCCTTCGCCATCCTCGGCGAGCCTGTGACCCTGTCACTGCGGATCGAGGACATGGGCGCTGTGCCCGATGGCATGACCCGCGCACCGCTGGAAATCTCGGTCGATGGAGGAGAGCCGCAGCGCTTCGAAGTTGAAATCGGGCGATCCTTCGACCTGCCCGTGACCTTGCCGCACGGCGGGCGCAACGTGATCCAGTTCACTGTCCCCGAGGCCGAGGGAGAGCTGACAGACCGCAACAACACCGCGCTGGTGCAGATCAACGGCGTGCGCGACCGTCTGCGCGTCCTGCTTGTGTCGGGGCAGCCCCATGCCGGGGGACGCACATGGCGCAACCTGTTGAAATCGGACAGCTCGGTCGATCTTGTGCATTTCACAATCCTGCGCCCGCCAGACAAGCAGGACGGCGTGCCGGTGTCTGAACTGTCGCTGATCGCTTTCCCAACCCGCGAACTGTTCATGGAGAAGATCGAGGATTTCGATCTGATCATCTTTGATCGCTACAAGCGGCGCGGTATTTTGCCGTCGCTCTATCTTGAGAATGTCGCGGAATACGTCCGTAACGGTGGGGCGGTGCTGGTGGCGGCCGGTCCGGACTTTGCGACTGCCTCGTCGCTCTACCGCTCACCGCTGTCCACTGTCTTGCCAGCCCGTCCGACCGCACGGGTGATCGAGGAAGGTTTCGTCCCGCAAGTATCGGACATCGGCCAACGCCATCCGGTCACCGCCGGTCTGGAGCCTGAGGGTGGCGATCAATGGGGCCGCTGGTTGCGCCAGATCGACCTTGAGGCGGAGCGCGGCAACGTCGTGATGTCCGGAATCGACGACCGACCATTGCTAATTCTCGACCGGGTCGAAGAAGGGCGGATTGCCCTGCTGGCCTCGGACCAGGCATGGCTTTGGGATCGTGGCTATGAAGGTGGCGGGCCGCAACTGGAATTGCTGCGCCGTCTGGCCCATTGGATGATGAAGGAACCCGAACTGGAGGAGGAAGCGATCTTCGCCGAACCTACCGGTCAGACAATGCGGATCATCCGCCGCACGCTGGAGGAGACAGCCGGTCCTGTCACCGTGACAACGCCGAGCGGTGACGAGGTGGAAATACCGCTGACCGAAGTCAGTCCGGGCCGGTTCGAAGCCATCTACGAAGGACCCGAGATTGGTCTTTACCGTCTCGCTGATGGCGATCAATCCGCGGTGATCGGACTTGGACCCGCAGCGCCGCGCGAATTCGAGCAGACCATTGCCACCGGCGAAGTGATGCAACCCGCCATCGACAGCCTGCGCGGCGGCGTTCTGCCGCTGGTTGACGGCATCCCCGCCATCCGCAACGTCACTGCGGGCCGTCCTGCTGCGGGGCGTGGCTGGATTGGCCTGACCCCGCGCGACGCATTCGAGACGCGCGACTTGCGGCAAACGCCTTTGCTGCCGGCATGGATGGTCTTGCTGCTGGCATCCGGGCTGATCGTGGGTGCGTGGCTGCGCGAGGGTCGTCGCTGATCGCTCAGCGGGTCAGGGTCACGCGGTGCATCTCGGCGGCCCAGCCGTCGCGGTTGCATTTCGCGCGGATGAACACTTCGGTCGTGCCATCCGGGATCATCACGTCGCCGAGGCTCCGTGTGAAAGGTTGTTCTTCCACATGAGGATGGAGCAATTCACGATAGCCAAGTCGATTACCGTCTGTGTCCAGCACTTCCCACCCGTCAGCATAATGATCCCATCCGGTATCTGGGTGTGACAGGGTCACGTCAAAACGCCACCCGACGCCTGCAAGGCTGGTAGTGACCGCCACCACCTGCGGCGGATCCGCCATCGCGGGCAGGCCGCTCATCAAAAGGGAAAGCGCGGGAAGGATTCTGGGGAAAACTCTCATCCCGCGACGTTAGCAGCCCTGGTCCGGGCGACGCACTCACGTCTGCGTGTGCCTTGTCCCGTCCGTGTCCGAGATCAACACGGCCCGCGATTGCGATGCGAATTCGCGCCGCCACAGAACGCTGAGCGTGATCGCCGTCGCCACGATCAACGGCCAGGTTCCCAGAACCCAGGCGGCGCTTCCCAGGGCGAAATAGACCGAACGCAGACCCCGGTTGAAACTGCGCGCTGCGGCGATGTTCACTTCTGCGGCCTTGGCGGCGCGGGGAAGGGCGTAGGGATCATCCGCCTCATTCGGCACGGCGGCAATCAATACAGCGCAATAGCCGAAAAGACGATGCGCCCAGACGAACTTCAAAAAGGCGTTGGCCAGGAAAATCAGCGTGACCAGTAGCTTCACCTCCCAGACAAAGATCGGATCAAGATTCATCGTCAGGTCGCTTGCCACCCCCTGCAAGCGTTCGGCATTTCCGATGAGTGCCAGACCGCCCCCGATAGCGATCATCGTGGCCGAGGCAAAGAACGATGCCCCCTGCCGCAAAGTGCTCAGAACCTGCGCGTCGAACATCCGCGTCTGACGCGTCACCATCATCCGCATCCATTCGCGCCGATACTCCGCCATAAGGATCGAGACCGAAGGGCGCCATCGACCCTTGGCCTCGATCCGCCAGCCGATTACCATCCAACCTGTAAAAAGCAGCGCCAATCCCGCAAGATCAAGCGGGCCGAACAATCCAAGGCGATCCATCCATGTCATGGTGGATTCTTAGCCTGTCACATCAACACTTGCCATATGGCATAAATTGGTTATATTTTCTTACCAATACGCAGGAGGAGCGTCAAAATGGACATGCCGACCCCGAACCCCGCGATTCTGGCCAAGAAGTCCCGGCTTGTTGCGCGCCTTTTGAACGTTCTGCCTGCGGATGCAGTCATCCACCTTGATTCAGAAACCCGCGCCTATGAATGCGATGCGCTGACAGCCTATCGTTGTCCGCCGATGGTGGCGGTACTGCCCTCGACCACGCAGGAAGTATCGGACATCCTGCGCATCTGTCACGAGATGGGCGTTCCTGTCGTCCCGCGGGGCGCGGGCACTTCTCTGGCCGGGGGGGCGCTGCCTACGGCTGATTGCGTCATCCTCGGCGTCGCGCGGATGAACGCTGTGCTGGAAACCGACTACGACAACCGCTTTGTTCGCGTCCAGTCGGGCCGCACGAACCTCAGCGTGACGGGGGCCGTGCAGGAAAACGATTTCTTCTACGCGCCCGATCCGTCCAGCCAGCTGGCCTGTGCCATTGCGGGCAATATCGCGATGAATTCGGGTGGGGCGCATTGCCTGAAATACGGTGTGACCACGAACAACCTGATGGGTGTGACCATGGTGCTGATGGACGGCACGGTGGTCGAGATCGGCGGCGCACATCTGGACGCCCCGGGTCTGGACCTTCTGGGTGTGATCTGCGGTTCGGAAGGTCAGCTGGGCGTGGTGACCGAGGCCACCTTGCGCATCCTGCGCAAACCCGAAGGTGCGCGGCCTGTTCTGATGGGCTTTGACAGCAACGAGGTGGCTGGTGAGTGCGTGTCCGACATCATCAAGGCAGGCGTTCTGCCGGTGGCGATCGAATTCATGGACCGCCCTTGCATCCGCGCGACAGAGGCCTTCGCCAAGGCAGGTTACCCCGATTGCGAGGCGCTGCTGATCGTCGAGGTCGAAGGCTCGGATGCCGAGATAGACGAGCAACTGGAAAAGATCGTCGCCATCGCGCGCCGTCACAACCCGGTTGAACTGCGTGAAAGCAAATCCGCCGATGAAAGTGCGCGCATCTGGCTGGGCCGAAAATCGGCCTTCGGCGCGATGGGACAGATCAATGACTACATGTGCCTGGATGGCACGATCCCCGTCAGCCAGCTTGCCTTTCGTGCTGCGCCGCATTGGCGAGATGAGCAAGGAATACGGTCTGGACGTGGGCAACGTGTTCCACGCGGGTGACGGCAACATGCACCCGCTGATCCTGTTCGATGCCAACAAACCCGGCGACCTGGAGCTGTGCGAGGCGTTCGGCGCGGATATCCTGCGTCTCTGTGTCGAGGTTGGTGGCTGCCTGACTGGCGAACATGGCGTGGGAATCGAGAAGCGCGACCTGATGGTGGATCAATTCGATCCTGACGATCTGGATATCCAGATGGCGGTGAAGGACGTGTTCGATCCGCAATGGCTCTTGAACCCCGCCAAGGTGTTCCCGCTGGCCGCATCCGAGACGCGCCGCGCCGCCTGACACCGTGCCAGGGGCGCTGCTCCCGGACACCTCGAGTATGTTGGAACAATGACGATGATCACACCCCGGACTGAGGCCGAACTGGCCGACGCGATTGCCGCATCCAAGGAACCTCTGCGGATCATCGGCGGCGGCACGCGGTCAGTCGCACCGATGGGCAACGCGGCGGTTCTGTCTGCAAGCGGCCTGTCCGGCATCACCCTGTACGAACCCGGATCGCTGACACTGGTCGCGCAGGCGGGCACCCCCGTGGCGCAGATCGAAGCGGCATTGGCCCAAGAGGGACAGCGTCTGCCTTTTGAACCAATGGACCATCGCGCGCTTCTTGGGCACCACGGGCACGCCAACCATTGGCGGTGTCGTCGCCGGCAATGTCAGCGGCCCGCGCCGTATTCAGGTCGGGGCCGCACGGGATTTTCTGCTCGGCGTGCGCTTTGTCGATGGGACGGGGCGTATCCTCAAGAATGGCGGTCGGGTGATGAAAAACGTCACCGGCTATGATCTGGTCAAGCTGATGGCCGGATCGCGCGGGCGTCTGGGTGTCCTGAGCGAGGTGGCCTTCAAGGTCCTGCCGCTGCCCGAGGTGACCGCAACGCTAGTTCTTCCGGGGCTGGATGACGCGGCCGCGGTCAAGGCCATGTCTCAGGCCCTTGGCTCGCCATACGAGGTAAGCGGCGCCGCCCATTGGCCGGGGCAGGGGACTTACCTCAGGATCGAAGGCTTCGCCGGGTCCGTTGCCTATCGCGCGGAACAACTGCGCGACATGCTGGGAGGCGAGATCGAGGATAACGCGCAACGGTGGACCGATATCAGGGATGTCACGCCCTTCCATGGTGTGGATGGTGACGTCTGGCGCGTCTCGGTCAAACCCAGCGATGCGCCGGGCATCGTGGCGCGCGCGGGCGCCGAGGCGGTGTTGTATGACTGGGGCGGCGGGCTGATCTGGATGCGGATGGCGCCTGGCAGCGACCTGCGCGCACGAATTGCACCTATTCAGGGTCATGCCACGCTCATCCGTGCCGATCAGGCCACGCTCACGCGTCTGCCGCTGGAACAGCCGGAAACCGCTCCCCTAGTCGCTCTCTCCAGCGGGCTGCGTGCAAGGTTTGACCCGCGCGGCATTTTCTCGGCGGAAACTGACCCGGTCCAGGTAATCGCGTCATGATTCCTTTGTTGATCGTGCCGGTGGTCGTGGCCTTGTCGCTTTGCCTGCTGCCCCCGGGACGGCAGGCGGCCATGGGTATCGCTGTCGCTTCCGCCTTTCTGGCGATCATTTGGTTTGCCGCGGGAGGCGGTCAGGACCAGAGCCTGACCGGCACATATATCGTGATGGCCGCCCCCGGTGTGGCTCTGGCCGCTCTGGCCCATCTGACCCACCGTATCCTCGGTCCCCGCCTTCCGGTCTGGGGCTACGCGCTTGCCGCGGTGGTCCTTCTTTTTCTGGCTTCGGCCTTCTTGCGCGCACTCGCGGGGAACTGACATGCAGACGACCTTCACACCCGAACAGCTGCAAGAACCCGGCCATCGCACGATCGAACCAGATCCTGCGTTCCTGCGTGCATTGCGGCTTTTGCACGGCGACCTGCCCGACCTATCAGGTGCTGGGGGACGAGTTGGACAGCCCGCGCGGTCGCATCTACCTGATCAAGGACATGCTGGAAAACGAGCGTGTGCCGGATGACAAAACCGTCAAGCACATCGACCGCTGCCTGTCCTGTCTGGCCTGCATGACCACCTGCCCCTCGGGCGTGCATTACATGCACTTGGTCGACCATGCCCGCGCATATATCGAAGAGCGCTACAAAAGACCCCTGTCCGACCGGCTGCTGCGCTGGGTGCTGGCGCGGATACTGCCCTATCCGATGCGGTTCCGCGTGGCCCTGCTGGGGGCCAAGATCGGACGGCCCTTTGCCTTTCTGATGCCTGACGCCCGCTTGCGGGCAATGCTGGAAATGGCCCCGAAGCAGATCCCGCCCGTCAGCCGCAACGACGATCCGCAGACCTTCCCGGCGCAAGGTGCGCGACGCAAGCGTGTGGCGCTGATGACAGGCTGCGCGCAACGCGCACTCAATACGGATATCAACGACGCCACGATCCGCCTTTTGCAGCGCCATGGTTGCGACGTCGTCATTGCCGAAGGGCAGGGCTGCTGCGGCGCGCTGACCCATCACATGGGCAAGGAAAAGGAAAGCCACGCGACGGCCGCGCGCAACATCCGCGCCTGGGTGGCCGAGATGGATCGTGGCGGGCTTGACGCCATCGTCATCAACACAAGCGGGTGCGGCACAACGGTCAAGGACTACGGCCATATGTTCCGCAATACCGACCTGGCCGCCGAGGCCGCGCGTGTATCGGCCATCGCCAAGGATGTGTCCGAGGTGCTGATGACCCTTGATCTGCCGAAAGGTGACGACAAGGGCCTGACCGTGGCCTATCACGCGGCCTGCTCGCTGCAGCACGGCCAGCAGATCAAGACCTTCCCCAAGGACCTGCTGAAACGTGCCGGCTTCACCGTGGTCGAGCCTGCTGACAGCCACCTGTGCTGCGGGTCAGCCGGCACCTACAACCTGATGCAGCCCGAGATTTCGAAGCAGCTCAAGGACCGCAAGGTCCGCACGCTCGAGGCCCGCAATCCCGACATCATCGCCGCCGGCAATATCGGTTGCATGATGCAGATCGGGTCGGCCACGCAGGTGCCGATCGTGCATACGGTCGAGCTGCTCGACTGGGCCACAGGTGGTCCGCAACCGCCCGCACTGACGGAACCTGGAAAAAGACAACCAGAAGTTCCGATTCTGCGCTGACCCGTGACGCATTTTCGCCTTAATCTGCGACTATCTCTGGTGGGAACTTTAGGGGAAAAGTGATGCGTTGCAGACTGGCACTGGCCATCGGCCTCATTTGTTCTGTGATGGTCGCGGTGTCCGGTACAGCACATGCGCAGGACGCACGCCTCACGCGCCTGGACACCGGCGATCAGACCCGCGGCTGGGAGGCCGTGGGGCGACTGGACATCGACGGTCGCGGGTTCTGTACAGGGGCGTTGATCGCGCCTGATCTGGTGCTGACCGCTGCCCATTGCCTGTTCGACAAGGCCACCGGTGAACGCATAGATCACGCAAAGATCGAATTTCGTGCCGGTTGGCGCAACGGTCGGGCCGAGGCCTATCGCTGGGTCCGCAGGGCGGTGATCGACCCTGACTATGCCTATGATGAAGACGTTATCTCGACCCGCGTGCGCAATGACGTGGCCCTGCTGGAATTGCAGCAACCGATCCGCACTACGTCGGTCGTGCCCTTCGAAACCGATGCCCGTCCCCGTACCGGTGACAGGGTCGGTGTCGTCTCTTACGCCTACGACCGCGCTGATGCCCCTTCGCTGCAGGAAATGTGCGGTGTGATGGGACAACAGGAGGGCGTGCTGATCATGTCCTGCTCCGTCGATTTCGGCTCTTCGGGCGCTCCCATTTTCTCCTTCGGTCCCGATGGGGTGCGGATTGTGTCGGTCGTGTCGGCCAAGGCCGAAGTACGCGGCACCAAAGTTGCCCTCGGAACACAGTTGCAGGAACCGCTGAACCGGCTCAGGGCGCAACTGGCGGCGGGGGATGGCGTGTTCCTTCACGCGTCGCCGGAAATCAACCGGGTTGTTCCGGGTGGCGTCCAGCGCGATACCGGGGCCAAGTTCGTCCGGCCCTGATCCGCGCCTGAAACCCGCGTCGCGTGATCTTGAAAGCGGGCGAAACCTTTCCCACATCTGTTTCAACGGGGTGCCATGAACGGGCCCCGTTCGACCGCCTGTCCCTTGAGGGAAGGCACATATCGGTATCGCTCAGATGGAGGATGACCCATGCGAAACTTTGACCTTGCACCGCTTTACCGTGCAACAGTCGGCTTTGACCAGATTGCGGACCTTATGGACCGCGTGTTCACAAGTGATCTGCCGCAGCCGACCTACCCGCCCTACAACATCGAAAAAACCGCCGAAAATGCCTATCGCATCTCGATCGCCGTCGCCGGTTTCTCCGCCGACGACCTGACCGTCGAGGTGCGGGAGAATGCGCTGATCGTCGCGGCCCGCAAGGCGGATGAGGCCGAAGAGGCGCGCACATATCTGCACCGTGGCATCGCCACCCGCGCGTTCGAGCGGCGTTTCACCTTGGCCGATCATGTCCGCGTGACGGGCGCGACCCATGCGGACGGTATGCTGCATATCGAACTGGTGCGCGAGATTCCCGAAGTGTTGAAACCCCGCCGGATCCAGATCGCAAGCGCCGCATCGGCCGGTGCGACAGACAAGGATGTTGTCGAGGCGAAAGCCGTCAACTGAAGGGCGTGCCCTCTGCCCTGAACCACTGGCCCGCGGGAGTGATCCTGCGGGCCTTTCGGGTCAACTGGACCACAGAAGATAGCCCCCTGCGACAAAGACATAGCGACCCAGCTTGCCAAGTCCGACCAACACGATCACCAGAGCGATCCTCGCCCGCATCGCCCCTGCCACCACGGTGAGAGGGTCCCCGACCAAGGGCACCCATGCAAACAGAAGCGACCACCAGCCATAGCGGGCATACCACCCTTCAGCGCGCGCGAATTGTGACGCAGAAACAGGAAACCAGCGCCTGTCGCGGAAACTGATCGCATAGCGCCCCATGAGGTATGACAGGATCGACCCCAGAAGGTTGCCGGTCACCGCGACACCCACCAATGTGACCGGGTCACCGATATCCGACAAAAGCAGGCCAAGCAGCACGGCTTCGGACGATCCCGGCAAAAGCGTTGCCGAAGTAAAGGCGCTGACAAACAGCGTGAGATAGGCAGCTAGCGGTGTCATCGGAACCTGTGTTGAGGGTGACCAGACCGCGACACGGCCAGGACGCTGGATAGCTTGCCAGATATGTATCGTTCCGCGTCAACGCAATCCTTCACGATTCATGTCAGGCCTGCTGCCCTATATTGACGGATGGGTACCTTCCAGCCAGCGTGCGACGAGAACAGGCAGGAGGACCCGATGTCGCTGACCCAGATTTTCGCCACCCGCGCCTCGCGCATGAAGGTGTCCGAGATACGCGAGCTTCTCAAGCTGCTGGATCAGCCGGGCATCATCTCTTTCGCGGGCGGCATTCCCGATCCATCGCTGTTTCCCGCAGCGGAGTTTGCGGCGGCCCTGACTCGTGCTCTGTCTGACGGACGTGCCGCGCAATCGCTGCAATATTCTGCAAGTGAAGGCCACGCGGGGCTGCGCGACTGGATCGCCGGACAAATGGCCTTGATCGGTGTGCCCTGTGGACGCGACAATATCCTGATCACCTCGGGCTCGCAGCAGGCGCTGGATTATCTGGGCAAACTGTTCCTGTCCCCCGGTGACACGGCCCTGGTTGGCTGGCCCACCTATCTGGGTGCGCTGGGCGCCTTCAACGCCTATGAACCGCGTTATGACAAGCTGGATGCGGGCAGCAACCGCACGCCCGAGGATTACGCGCAGGCCGCCGGGGCGGCTGGCGGGCGGGTCAAGTTCGCCTATCTCTCCCCCGACTTCGCCAACCCGACCGGCGTCACGTTGGACAAGGCGGGCCGCGAGGCGCTTCTTGATCTGACCGATGCGCTGGATTGCGCTGTGATCGAGGATGCCGCCTATCAGGCGCTGCGCTATGACGGAGAGCCCGTGCCCCCTATCCTCGCACTGGAAATTGCCCGCAAAGGCGACATCAAGGCCTGCCGCACGATCTATTGCGGCAGTTTCTCCAAGACACTCTCTCCCGGCCTGCGGTTGGGCTGGGTCTGTGCGGCGACTCCGGTGATCCGGCAGATGGTCCTGTTGAAGCAGGCAGGCGACCTGCACAGCGCGACCTTGAACCAGGTCGCGATGCTGGACGTGGCACAGGGGTTTGACGGTCATGTTACCCGTGTGCGCGCGCTCTACCGCGCACGGCGTGACGCGATGTTGTCCGCGCTGGCGCAACACATGCCCGCCGGTGTGACATGGACAAAACCCGAGGGCGGCATGTTCGTCTGGGTGACCTTGCCCGAAGGGATGGATGGCGCGGCGCTGCTGGAGCGGTCGCTGGCACAGGAGAAAGTGGCCTTCGTGCCCGGTGCCGCTTTCTTCCCCGACGGATCGGGGCGCAATACGATCCGGCTCAACTTCTCCAGCCCGACCGAGGCGATGATCGAAGATGGTCTGGCCCGTCTGGGGCGGCTGATCTTGGCTACCTGAACCAACAAGGGACGGGCCAAGGCGGCCCAGCAGCTTTTTCATGTCCCACGATGGGACATTTTTCAGGTCTTGCAATATCAACGGGTTACGCGCCCGCGTTTACCTTTTCTTAGCGCTTTGACCCGGCCCGCCCCCTCTGGCGTGGCGCTCAGACCGCCATGCAGATATACTTCATCTCAAGGTAATCCTCGATCCCGTGGCGGCTGCCTTCGCGGCCAAGGCCTGATTGCTTCACACCGCCAAAGGGCGCGACCTCGGTCGAGATGATGCCGGTATTCACACCCACAATCCCGTATTCCAGCGCTTCGGCCACCTTGTAGACGCGGCTCAGATCGCGCGCATAGAAATAGGCGGCCAGACCGAAGATCGTGTCATTCGCAAGGTGGATCACCTCATCCACATCGTCGAACTTGAACAGCGGCGCGAAGGGGCCAAAGGTTTCCTCGGTCGCGACGATCATGTCGCGGGTCGCACCGGTCACGATGGTGGGGGGCAGGAAGTTGCCCGGCCCCTGCATCGGCTCGCCACCCATGATGACAGTGCCGCCCTTGGCGGTGGCGTCGGCCACATGGGTCTGCACCTTCTTGATCGCATTGGCATTGATGAGCGGCCCCAGAGTGGTGCCCGCCTCGAGCCCGTCCCCGACCTTGAGCTTGCCTACGGCCTCTTTCAGCTTGGCGGCGAAAGCGTCATAAATCCCCGCCTGCACATAGATGCGGTTGGCGCAGACGCAGGTCTGCCCGTTGTTGCGGAACTTGCACATGATGGCGCCCTCGACGGCGGCATCCAGATCGGCATCGTCGAACACGATGAACGGCGCGTTCCCGCCCAGCTCCATCGAACATTTCATCACCTGATCGGCGGCCTGACGCAACAATATGCGGCCCACATTGGTCGATCCGGTGAAGCTGAGCTTGCGCACGGTCGGGTTCTCGCAGAACTCCTTGCCGGTTTCGGACGCGTCCGTGGTGGTCACGATATTCAGCACACCTGCGGGAATGCCTGCGCGTTCCGCCAACACGCCCATTGCCAGTGCTGACAGCGGTGTCAACTCGGACGGACGGGCGACAAAACCGCAACCGGCGGCCAGTGCGGGGGCCACCTTGCGGGTGATCATCGCGGTCGGGAAGTTCCACGGTGTGATGGACGCCGCAACCCCGATGGGCTGCTTGATCACCGTGATGCGCTTGTCGCGCTGGTGGCCGGGGATCGTCTCGCCATAGATGCGCTTGGCCTCCTCGGCGAAGAACTCGATGAAGGCGGCGCCATAGGCGATTTCGCCCTTGGCCTCGGCCAGCGGCTTGCCCTGTTCGGCGGTCAGGATCGTCGCAAGGTCATCGGTGTTCTCGACCATCAGGTCGAACCAGCGGCGCAGGATCGCGGCGCGTTCCTTGCCGGTGTACTTGGCCCAGTCCTTCTGAGCAGCCTCGGCGGCGGCAATGGCTTCGGCCACCTGCCCGCGCGTCAGGTCGGCCACATGCGCGATGACATCGCCCCGCGCAGGGTTGGTGACCTCGAACGTGGCACCATTGGCGCTGTCCACCCATTTGCCGCCCACGAAGGCCTGTTCGGCCAGCAGCGACGGGTCCTTGAGCAGGGATTTCAGATCTGTCTTGCTGTCCAGCATCGCGTATCCTCCAATTCTCATGTGGTATAGGCAAACCATCTGAGGCTAGTCTTGTCCAGAGCAGGACGGGAGAATACCGATGGCCGAACTTGATGATGCCTATGCGAATGCCGCCTATATTCCGGGTTCCGCCGATTTCCCCCCGAGATGGGAGCGCGCGGCCGCCGCATTGCGCGAAGGCTTGCTGGAGCAGGGGTTGGCCGATCTGGATCAGCCCTATGGTGACAGCCCCCGCCAGCGGTTTGATCTGTTCCATCCGGGTGGCACGCCACAGGGTCTGATGGTGTTCGTGCATGGCGGCTACTGGCTTCGCTTCGACAAGAGTGTCTGGTCGCATCTGGCCGCGGGCGCGCTGTCACGGGGCTGGGCCGTCGCCATGCCGTCTTATGACCTGTGTCCGCAGGTGCGGATCGCCGACATCACGCGGCAGATCGCCAAGGCGGTGACAGCCGCAGCCGCCATGATCGAAGGACCCATCGTGTTGGCCGGGCATTCGGCGGGCGGGCATCTGGTGGCGCGGATGCTGCAACCGGGGCTGCTTCCCGAAGCGGTGGCGCAACGCTTGCGCCATGTCATGTCGATCTCGCCCGTCTCGGACCTGCGCCCGCTGCTGCGCACCAGCATGAATGCCGATTTCAAGCTGGACGAGGAGGCCGCCATCGCAGAAAGCCCCGCCTTGATGGTCGAGCGGCTGCCCGTGCCCGTGACCGTCTGGGTCGGCGCGGACGAGCGACCTGTGTTTCTGGATCAGGCCCGCTGGCTGGCCGAAGCCTGGGGCAGTGCCCATGTCGTCGAAGAGGGCAAGCACCATTTCGACGTGATCGACGCGCTGGCGGATCGTGACAGCACGATGATCAACCGTCTGCTTGGCTGAGCAGGCCTCGGCGTTTTGAGTATTTATTGCAAGATGAAGGGGGCGGTTTGTCTTCTGTGACGCCCTATCGGTGCAGCGCCTGCCAGCTTGGCTTGACGTCGCCCGGCAGCGCGGTTGCGGCGAACATCGCGCGCGCGATGGCCCGTGCCATGCAGGTGGCGGCGGCGTGACCCAGTTCCAGCGTGTCGATGACGGGATGTCCCAAGGGGCGCGCGCCCGTCGAGGCTGCAAAGATCAGATCGCCATCCATCGGTGTATGCGCGGGCACAAGGGCACGGGCGAAGCCGTCATGGGCGGCGGTCGCCATGCGGGTGCATTGCGCCTGCGTGAGATCCGCATCGGTGGCCACGATCCCGATGGTCGTATTGGCGTGGCTGGCAATCTTGGTCACGGCGATATGCGGATCGGGATAGCGCTGCGCCACGCCAAGACCGCCGAATTCATCGCCCATCTCGAAGGGAGCGGCCCAGAAGTGCGGACCATCACCTACCGTGGCCGATCCCAGCGCATTGACCGCGACAAGGGCACCCACCGTATGACCCGAGGGCAGAATGACCGAGGCTGACCCCAACCCGCCGCGCAGGTTGGCCGTGATGGTTCCTGTGCCCGCGCCGACGCTGCCGATCTCGAAGCTGGCAGTGGCATGCGCCAGCGCGTCCCGGCCCAGCATCTTGTAGGGGTTGTCGTCCCAGTCCTTCGCGCCACCAGAGTTGAGGTCGAACAGGATCGCCGCCGGCACGATCGGCACGGTATGCGCGCCGACGCGGTATCCGCGCCCCATCCGCCGCAGCGCATCCGCCACGCCGGAGGCCGCGTCCAGACCAAAGGCCGAACCACCGGACAGGACCAGCGCATCGACCTGTTGCACTGTCTTGTCGGGGGCCAGAAGATCGGTCTCCCGTGTACCGGGCGCACCGCCCATCACATGCACGCCTGCGGTGAATGGCCCGTCTGCCACAAGCACGGTGGCCCCTGTCTTGATCCGCAGGTCAGTTGCGTTGCCCAACCCTGAAGCCCGCGACATCGGTGATCAGGTTCATGGGGCCAGTGCGGGTGATCAAGGTCATGGGGTCTTTCCGGTATCAGCGTGTCGCATGCGACAAAACAGGGTCTATCACAGGCGGATCACGAAATCCTTGCGGGTGGTTTCCACCACCTCCCATGTGCCGCGAAACCCCGGACGCAACACGAAACTGTCGCCCGCGCGAAGGGTGACCGGCGCGCCGCCCTCCTCGGTCAGGATGCTGAGACCGGACAGGATCCGGCAATATTCCCACTCGTCATAAGACACGCGCCATGCACCCGGGGTCGATTCCCAGATGCCGCAATAAAGCCCGTCCCGATCCTCCAGCGTCCAGGAGGTGAAAACGGGATCGCCCTTGACCACACGATCAGGGGCGGGACGCTCGACCTCGGCGGTGCCAGAGGGCGTGACGGGGAAGAATAGATCGGACATCGTGCAGCCTCCTTGCGGGTTGCGCGAAGGCTAATGCGGGCAGGTCGCCATCCGCAAGGGCCAAGCGGCAGGCAGGCCAAAGGGTTGAAACTTTTCGACCTTGTCCACAGTTTCAATTGGCAAGTGCACCGCCTGCCCGCATGGGGCATGATGGTATCGCAGCAAGGAGAGTTCGGGAATGGTTCTGGCATTGGCGCGACTGATCATCGTGGGCTTTATTGTCCTGACCGTGATCTACGTGTCGCTGTCCTTCTACTCCCGTTCGGTTCGCCGCACCAAATTGCGCCAGAAGTGGGATGAGGATATCCGGCGCGGAGACCGTGACGCATTCGTGCGGCGCGGGTTGAAGATCTACGACCGCTCCTTGCGGCGCAAGCTGCTCTGGGGTGTCTATATCGTACCTGTTGTGACCATCGCTCTGGTGATCTATCTGGTAAACTTCCACTGACCGCGAAGGGAGCGGGACGATGCGTTATGTAAAATGGACCTTGATCGGCACCTTCTGGCTGCTGGTCGCCTCGTTCCTGCACTATACCCTTCCACAGCATGATGTGGTGCGGATCACCGATACCTATCTGGAACGGATCGACTTTGGCGAGAACTCGATCTTCTGGGCCAATGCGCCCACGGGTGATGCGGTCAATACACAGAACCGGGATGTGTTCTTCATCCAGACCTTCCGTACGAATGAACGGCCGATGATCTATCGCAACGAGGATACCGGCTGGGGCTGGCCGCCCTATTTCAAGTTCAACACTTCGAACCTTCAGGCGCAGGCGGCCGATCTGGAAAGCCGCTCGACCAGCGGTCAGCAGGCCCAGTGGGTCGTGATCCGCCATTATGGATGGCGCAACGAATTCCTGTCGATCTATCCGAACGCGATCAAGATCTGGCGCGTGGACAGCCCCGATGTGACGATCATTCCCTGGATGAATATCACCATCCTGACCCTGCTGGCTGCCTTCTTCTGGGCGATCTGGGTGCGCTGGCGGCGCTTCCGGGAGGCGCGGATCGACCCGGTTCTGCACGAGATCGGCGACAGTATCGAGGAAGTCACCGATCACATGGTCGACCGGCGCGGCAAGTTCCGGCGCTGGTGGGATGGCGTGCGGGGCAAGACCCCGGCGCGCTGATCAGCGTTTTCCGTAATAGAGGCCGACGACATGCTCGGCCTCGGCGAAAAACAACCAGCGCGAGGCAAGGATGCCCGCGACATGGCTGATCACCGCCAGAAGGCCCATGATATGGCTGAACGGTGCCAGAAGCAGTGCAATTGGCAATGCGTAGCCCAGCACGAAGGCGATCACCCGCAGCTTCATCGCATGTTTGCGCCCCACGACATGCACCATCTCGCGCAGCAGGTAGTTGGGGCCGGTATGGGGTGGTTCAAAGGCCCGCACTGTCCCGATCCCGCCAAGACCTGTTGCGCTGGCCATGGTCGTGCCGGACGCGGCAAAGGCGCGGTCACCCTGCCACCACCAGGCCAGTTGCAGGGTGCCGGCCAGCGTCAGCAGGATCAGCGCCCATGTGACCTGTCCGGCCAGCAGCGCCCCGCCTCCCATCGACAGCGACAGGAACAGCGCGGGCGTCAGCGGGCTGCGCCAGCGCGGCACGGTTTTCATCTGCGTATAGATCATCGAGGTCGTGAAGACTGTTCCCAGCGCCAGAGCCGCGCCCAGCCAGCCCAGCGGCACCCAATCAGCGGCAAGGAACACGCGCCCGATGGCATAGATGCCCATCACGGCCAGCGTGGCCACCGCGCAAATCGCCTCGCGGCTGAGCCAGCTAGAGCGCCACTGCGTGAAGGCCAATAAGCCGCGTTCCGGATGACCAAGGTGAAAGGCCGACGCGACCAGCCCGCCCCCAGCCAGCGCATAGGCGATGGCGAAGAACACGAAGGCCACCATCCCGGTTGATCCCGGCATACCGATGCCCAGCCAGACCATCAGGCCGAAGCCAAGGCCCGACAGCGTCGTGAAGGCGATGATGGACGGAGCCGGATGCATGTCAGAGCCTGTCCAGAGCCTTGTCCAGCCAGCCAAGAAAGCCCTTCGGCTGATCGGTCACGGGCGCAAGGAACGGGGCAAGGATGTCGATCTCCTCCTCCCGGTCCAGCCGGTCCTTCGGGCGCGGCGGCAGATATTTGTTCACAGGCGCTGTCCCCTGTTCCGGCATAAGATCCATTCCGCCGCGCGCCGCCACAAGCTGACTGACCTCGCTGTCGGGGTCGGACAGATCGCCGAAATGGCGCGCGTTGCTGGGGCAGGTGCGGACACAGGCGGGCACGCGGTCCACTTCGGGCAGGTTCTCGTTATAGATCCGGTCCACGCAAAGGGTGCATTTCTTCATCACCTTGGCGGCCATGTCCATCTCGCGCGCGCCATAGGGGCAGGCCCATGCGCACAGGCCACAGCCGATGCAGGCATCCTCGTTCACCAGCACGATCCCGTCTTCGCGCCGCTTGTAGCTTGCGCCCGTCGGGCAGACGGTGACGCAGGGCGCGTTGTCGCAATGCAGGCAGGATTTCGGAAAATGCACCAGCTGCGCGGTCCCTGCCTCAGGCTGCACTTCGTAGCTGTGCACGCGGTTCAGGAAAGTCCCCGAAGGCTCGGCCCCATAAGGCTCCTGATCCGACAACGGCGCGCCGTAGTTTTCGGTATTCCATCCCTTGCAGGACACCACGCAGGCGTGACAGCCGACGCAAGTATCAAGGTCGATGACCAGCCCCAGCTTGCGCTCGGTATGGGCGGGAAGGGATGTCATGCCGGTTGCACCTCCAGCGGCTGGACCGTCCAAGATACGGGCTGTTCCTGCGCCGGGTCCCACGTGGCGATGAACCAGATGAAACTGCCGACGATCAGCGCGACGAAGACCGCGATCACTGCAAGCGTGCGTTGCATCGGCGTCATGTCTCGACCTTCCATGTCAAAGTGTTGGGCCCTTTGCCGACGGGCGAGCCGACCGACGGATAGCTGGGTTGGCTGCGCGCGGGCGCAGGCACTTTCTCGATCTTCACGCGCAAATCGAACCAGGCGGCCTGTCCTGTCACCGGATCGGAATTCGACCAGCGCAGGCCATCGCCGCGCGGTGGCAGCAATTCATGGATCAGGTGGTTCAACAGAAACCCCTTTTCCGCCTCGGGCGCGTTTTCATCCAGCGCCCATGCGCCCTTGCGCTTGCCGATCGCGTTCCATGTCCAGACGGTGTTTGCGTTCAGCGCCGCCATATGCGCCACGGGCACGGTGATCACCCCGTGGGCCGAGGTCACCTGCGCCCAGTCCCCATCGGCAAAGCCATGCTGGCGCCAAAGCGCTGTCGGCACGTAAAGCGGGTTCATTCCGTGGATCTGGCGCAGCCATGCGTTCTGCGTGCCCCATGAATGATACATCGCCATGGGCCGCTGGGTCAGGGCGTGGATCGGGAATTCTTCCGGGTCGGCATGGCCATCCTCAAGCGCGGCATACCAGACCGGCAGCGGATCCAGCGTTGTCTTGATCCGCTCGCGCAGATGATCAGGCGGCTGGCGTGTTCCGTGGCCTTCGGCGGCCAGCTGGAAGCGGCGCAGCGGTTCGACATAGAGCTGGAACAGATAGGGCTGCGGGCTGTCGTAGAACCCCATGCCGACCGCCCAGTCCTGATAGGCGCGGTTCCAGGGTTTGAAATAGGCAGCGTCCTCTGGGACATGCGCCACGAAGAACCCGCCATGGGCGATGTATTCATCCAGCTGCGCGGCATTGGGGCCGCCGCGCCCACGGGTCAGGCCGGTGTCGCCTGTGCGCCATCCTGCCAAGGGGCCAATGCCGGGTTTGCGCTCGTGGTTCACGATATAGTCGGCATAGTCAGCGTATTTCGGTGCGCCGTCGTCCGTGACCATCCCCGGCAACCCCAGTCTTGCGCCCAGATCCAGCAGCACCGACTGAAACCCGCGCACATCGCGATCAGGCGCGATCACAGGCCAACGGATCGCATCACCCGCGCCATCCGCCTCGGAGATCGGACGATCCAGCAGGCTGATGCAGTCATGCCGCTCCAGATAGGTCGTGTCCGGCAGGATCAGGTCGGCATAGGCCACCATTTCAGAGCTATAGGCATCCGAATAGATGATCCGCGGGATCACGTAGTCGCCGTTTTCGTCGGTGTCGGTCAGCATCTGCATCACGCCGCCGGTGTTCATCGACGAATTCCACGACATGTTGGCCATGTACATGAACAGCGTGTCGATCCTGTAGGGATCACCTGCATGAGCGTTGCTGATGACCATATGCATCAACCCATGTGCCGACATCGGGTTTTCCCAGGTGAACGCCTTGTCGATCCGGGCCGGGCTGCCATCGTCGCGCAGGCACAGATCATCCGGCCCCTGCACATAACCCAGATGCGGCCCATCCAGCGGCTGCGCCGGGGGTCACCTTGCAATGCGGCTTGGGATGCGCGGTCGCCGGTTTGGGATAGGGCGGCTTGAACCGCATCCCGCCGGGGGTTTCCACAGCGCCCAGCAGGATCTGCAGCACATGCAGCGCGCGCGCGGTCTGGAACCCGTTGGAATGGGCCGAAATGCCGCGCATCGCGTGGAATGCGACGGGACGACCCACCATGGTCTGGTGTGTCTCGCCCCGAAAATCCGTCCATTCGCGATGCAGGATCACCGGATCGTCAAAGGCGGTGCGCGCGATCTCGGCGGCCAGCGCGCGAATCTTGGCGGCGGGAATACCGGTGCGAGCGGCAACCGCCTCGGGCGCATATTTCGGATCGAGGTAGCGTTCGGCCAGCAGATGCATCACCGGGCGATGCGTGACACCCGCATGACGATGAGAGGCGGCCAGATCGGGGCGCACGCCGGGCTGATCGAACGGCGTCAGCTTTCCGGTCACCCGGTCGATGACCAGGGGCTTGCCGTCCTCGTTGCGCAGGAACAGGCCATGGTCGGGCGATTTCGGATCGCCATTCACCAACACAGGCGCATTGGTGTAGCGGGCCAGGTAATCGAGGTCGATCTTGCCCGCCTGCAACAACACATGCACCAGCGACAGGATCAGCAGACCATCCGTGCCCGGCGTGATCCCCAGCCAGTCATCGGCCACGGCGTTGTAGCCCGACCGGATCGGGTTCACCCCCACGATCCGCGCCCCGCGTGCCTTCAGCCTGCCGATGCCCATCTTGATCGGGTTGCTGTCATGATCCTCGGCCACCCCGAACAGGATGAACAGCCTGGTGTGATCCCAATCGGGCTGGCCGAATTCCCAGAAGGCCCCGCCCATCGTGTAGATGCCAGCCGCCGCCATGTTCACGCTGCAAAACCCGCCATGGGCCGCGAAATTGGGCGTGCCGAATTGCTGCGCCCACCAGCCGGTGAGGCTTTGCGACTGATCGCGGCCGGTGAAGAAGGCCAGCTTTTCCGGTGCTGCCTCGCGCAGCGGCTTCAGCCATGACACTGCCAGCGTCAGCGCCTCGTCCCAGCTGATTTCCTCGAACTGGCCCGATCCGCGCGGCCCCACACGCTTGAGCGGCGCACGCAGACGGGACGGTGCGTTGACCTGCATGATGCCCGCAGATCCCTTGGCGCAGAGAACACCCTTGTTGACCGGGTGATCGCGGTTGCCTTCGATATAGGCGACCTTGCCGGCCTTCATGTGCACATTGATCCCGCAGCGGCAGGCGCACATGTAGCAGGTCGTTTTGCGGACCTCGTCCGATACCGGCGGCGAGGTATCCAGATGCGGCTGGGTCATGCGTTGGCCCCCTGCATCAGGCCAAGCGCATCGCGCGCGATCTGGCGCTCCTCGTCCGCAGGCACCACATGCACCGGCACCCTGCCGAAACAGGCCAGATGCGCCATGATCTTGTCGCGCACGGGGGCTGCATTCTCGCCAATGCCGCCGGTAAAGGCGATGGCGTCCAACCCGCCCATGGCGACAATGGCCGACCCGGCATGCCGCGCGGCCCAGTAGCAGAAATGATCGACGGCAAAACGCGCCTCGGCCGTATCGGATGTCAGCAGATGCGCCATATCGTTGGTGCCACCCAGCGCCCGCAACCCGCTGTCATGGTTCAGCAGATGTGCCGCAGGCTCGATCCCGTGATCGCTGGCCATCCGCAGAACCGCCATCCCGTCTATACTGCCCGAACGGCTGCCCATCACCAGACCATCCAGCGGGGAATAGCCCATCGAGGTCGCGATCGAGCGCCCCTCGAGGATCGCGCAGAGGCTGGCCCCATTGCCCAGATGCAGCGCCAGCAACCGGCGCGGCAGATCGGGGCGCAGCGCCTCGACCAGCCCCGCATAGCTCAGGCCGTGAAAGCCATAGCGGCGGATACCCTTGTCCCGTTCCGCCTGCGGGATCGCATAGGTCACGGCGATATCGGGATTCGTTGCGTGAAACGCCGTATCGAAGCTGCCGAATTGCGGCAGTCCGGGCGCCAGATGCATCAAGGCTGCGATTCCCGACAGGTTGTGCGGGTTGTGAAGTGGCGCAAGGCTGTTGCAGGCGACCACCTGTTCCAGAACATCGGGCGTCAGCCGGGTGGGGGCCGTCAGATATGCGCCGCCATGCACGATCCGATGCGCGGCAGCCGTCAGCCGGTCCAGCGTCAGGCCATGGGCGGCCAGACCTTCCAGAAGATGCTCCAGCGCCACCGCATGATCGGGCGCGCCTATGGGGCGCGACTGATCCCCCAGCGTCAGCCGGGCGTCGCCACCGATCTCGGACACCGCCCCGGCAATGACAGACGCCAGCGCATTGTCGAACACCTCGATCTTGATCGAGCTCGACCCGGCATTGACGACAAGGATCATCGCCGCACCCCGGCCGCGATGACCCCCAATGCAGCAGAGGCGATCCGCGCAGGCGCGCCCTGCGCGCGCGAGGTCAGCAGGATCGGCACCTTGAGCCCCAGCACCAATCCGGCAGCACAACATCCCATGCCCAGCGACATCAGTTTGAAGATCGCATTCCCCGTTGTGATATTGGGCGTCAGGATGATGTCGGCATCCCCTGCCACCGGCGAGACATAGTTCTTGGCCGCCGCCGCCTCGGCCGAAAAGATCAGGTCCAGCGCCATCGGCCCCGCCACATCCGCCTCCGGCAGGGCAGTCTTGGCCCATGCGGCGATGACAGCCGCATCCATCGAATTCTGGAGCGAGGGCAGCGGGTCCTCATTCGCCGAGAGGATTCCCGCCTTGGGTCTTTCGATCCCCAGTTGCTGCGCCAGATGAACCGCATGGGTCAGGCAGGCCTGACGGGTAGCAATATCCGGGTCCACGTTCAGCGCGCCATCGGTCAGGATCAGCGGGCGGTCGGAATGGGGTGCGGTGATGTGGAACACATGGCCGCAACGGGTATCCGCGTCCCGAAGCCCCGCCGATCGGGGCAAAAGCCCCTTGAGGAAGACAGAAGTATGCACCTGCCCCTTCATGATCGCATCGACCTCGCCCTTGCGGGCAAGTGCCGCAGCATGCGCGCTGGCTTCGGCCCCCGGCGCGTGGATCAGGCACAGGGCGGTAATGTCCCAGCCGATCCCCTCGGCAACCGCGCGGATCTTGGGGGCATCACCGATCAGAACGGGCTGTGCCAAGCCCGCTTCGGCAGCCTCGCGAATCCCCTCAAGGGCATTCACGCTGCCGGCATTGACCAGCGCCACGCGCGGCACCGGAAGGCCGCGCGCCTGATCCAGCAGCCGCCGGGGAGCGTCGGCTGTGACGGGTGACAGAAAGGGAAAGGGTTCTCTCATGGCGGGTTCAATCGACCACGGGTTCAGGCATTAGGCAAGGGTGAAGGGGCAAGGTCCCGCTCTTGTCGCAGCGGCAGGACAACCTTCCCCGGCGGATGCGCTCCGCGCGGGGATATTTGAGGCAAGAAGAAGACCGGTCGGGCCGATGCAACACCGCGATCAGGCGGGTTGCTGCGGGCGCATGTCGGCTGCGGAAATGCCCGCAACGGACACCGGCTTCTTCATGGCGTCGCGGCGGAAGGGTTCGCCCAGTTCCTGATTGATCAGCGCCTCGATCAGCGTGGTCTTGCCATGCTGCATCTGATCTTCGACCGCTCGGGCGAGGGCCGCGCGCAGTTCGTCCATCGTTCTGGCCTGAACCCCCTGCAAGCCGCAGGCCTGCGCGATACCGGCATAGCTGACGCCGTCATCCAGTTCGGTGCCGACGAAATTGTCATCGTACCACAGCGTCGAGTTGCGTTTTTCCGCACCCCATTGATAGTTCCGGAAAACGACCATCGTGATGGCGGGCCATTCCGGCCGCCCGATGGCAGTCAGTTCCGTCACCGCGATACCGAAAGCACCGTCGCCCGCGAAACCCACCACGGGCACGTCGGGGCAACCGATCTTGGCCCCGATGATCGAAGGCAGGCCATAGCCGCAAGGCCCGAACAGACCGGGGGCCAGATACTTCCGCCCCGCTTCGAAACTGGGATAGGCATTGCCGATGGCGCAGTTGTTCCCGATGTCCGAGCTGATGATCGCATCGCGCGGCAGGGCGGACTGGATCGCGCGCCAGGCCATCCGGGGGCTCATCCAGTCCGGCTTGTCGGCGCGGGCGCGCTGGTTCCACGTGGTGCCGGGATCGTCCTCTTCGTGATCCATCGAAGACAGCTGCTGTGCCCATTGCGACTTGGTCTGCGCGATCAGGGACTTGCGTTCGATCCGGCCTGCATCGCCCGCCGTTGGCGCCAGCTTGTCGTAGATGGACATGGCAACTTTCTTCGCATCGCCGACAATGCCCACTGTCACCTTCTTGGTCAGGCCGATCCGGTCGGGGTTGATATCGACCTGAATGATCTTCGCATCCTTGGGCCAATAGTCGATGCCATAGCCGGGCAAGGTCGAGAAGGGGTTGAGCCGCGTGCCAAGGCAGAGCACCACGTCGGCGCGCGCGATCAGCTCCATCCCGGCCTTGGACCCGTTATAGCCCAGTGGCCCCGCAAACAGCGGGTGCGAGCCCGGAAAAGCGTCATTGTGCTGATAGCCCACGCAGACCGGCGCATCCAGCCGCTCGGCCAAGGACATCGAGGCGGGGATCGCCCCACCCAGCACCACGCCCGCGCCGTTCAGGATCACCGGAAACCGTGCCGAAGACAGCAGGTCGGCGGCGCGTTGCACCGCGTCTTCACCGCCGCCGGGACGTTCGAAGGTGACCATTTCGGGCAGTTCGATGTCGATCACCTGCGTCCAGTAATCGCGCGGCATGTTGATCTGCGCGGGAGCCGACATCCGCCGCGCGTTCAGGATCACGCGGTTCAGCACCTCGGCCACGCGGGATGGGTCGCGCACCTCCTCCTGATAGGCGACCATGTCCTTGAACAGGGCCATCTGTTCGACCTCCTGGAAACCGCCCATGCCGATGGTTTTGTTGGCGGCCTGCGGCGTCACCAGCAAAAGCGGCGTGTGGTTCCAGTAGGCGGTTTTGACGGCCGTTACGAAATTGCTGATGCCGGGGCCATTCTGCGCGATCATCATCGACATCTTGCCGGTGGCGCGGGTGTAGCCATCTGCCATCATCCCGCCCGAGCCTTCATGGGCACAATCCCAGAAGGTGATGCCCGCACGCGGGAACAGGTCGGAAATCGGCATGAAGGCCGATCCGATGATGCCAAAGGCATGTTCGATCCCGTGCATTTGCAGGGTTTTCACAAAGGCTTCTTCGGTTGTCATCTTCATGCGGAACCCTCCGGTCATGGGGATTGGCCCGTGTCCGGGCTTTGCGACAGACTAGGGATCGGCTGATCCGGGCAATAGGGCCAGTTGACCTATGCCATTAGGGCCAGCCCTGTCTGCCTGCCTCACCTCATCGCTTCGGCCACCAACCGGACGCCATCGCTGATCCGCGCCGAGGGGATCGAGGAATAGGCCAGCCGGTAGAACTGCGTGGGCGGCGCGCTGGCGGCAAAGAAGGGCGCACCCGGTTCTATCAATACGCCGTTCCCGCGCAGGTGCAGCGCCACCTGTCCGGTATCAACCCCCTCCGGCGCGCGCATCCAGATGCTGGACCCGCCAAAAGTGCCACGACCCGCGATGGTCAATCCATGGCGCTGGATCGCCTCCTCAAGGACCTTGCGCCGCTCGGACAACGCGCGGGCCATGCGCCGGATCTGAGCATCGTAGTGACCCAGTGACAGGAAATAGGCCGCGGTGCGCTGAATATGTCCGGGCGGATGCCGCAGCACACTGGCCCGCAGGGCACGGGCCTCGCGGATGAAGGCCTCGGACCCTACCAGATAGCCCAGCCGCAGCCCCGGAAAGAGCGATTTCGAGAAACTGCCCACGTAGATCACCCGCCCGTCGGTATCGAGGGACTTGAGCGCCGGCGAAGGGGGCGAGAGATAGGACATCTCGAACTCATAATCATCCTCGACGATGATCGCATCCAGCGCGCGGGCCCGTTCCAGCAGGGCGCTGCGGCGCTCCATGGGCATGGTGGCCGAGGTGGGGCACTGATGGCTGGGCGTTGTGAAGATGACATCCGTGCCGTCCGGAATCGCATCCGGCGGCATACCGTCGGCATCCACGGTCACCGGGGCCAACCTGCAACGCGATTGCGTCAGGATATCGCGTAGCGCGTGATAACAGGGGTCCTCGATCGCCGCGAGGCGGCGTTGCGTCAACAGAACCTGCGCCGTCAGCCACAGCGCGTTCTGCGCCCCCAGCGTCACCAGAATCTCGGAGGGACGCGCCACGATCCCGCGTCGCGGCAAGGTATGGCGCGCGATGAACTCGATCAGCTGCGGATCGTCCTGATCGTAATAGTCGGTGGTCAGCGCCGTGAAATCCCGCGCCCCCAGCGCCTGCACCGCGCAGAGCCGCCAGTTGGCATGATCGAACAGCGTCGGATCGGCCTGCCCATAGATGAAGGGATAGCGGAAACTGGCCCAGTCCTGCGGTTTTTCGGGTGTCGATCCGCCCGTGAACCGTTGCCCGATGGCCCTCGTCCAGTCCACGGCATCGCTGCGCGTCAGCGGGCTGGGGCTTGGCGGCGGCTCCGGCGCATTGTCCGACACGAAATAGCCCGACCGTCCCTTGGCGGCGAGGTAGTCATTGGCCAGCAACTCCGTATAGGCCAGCGTCACCGTGATCCGGCTGATCCCCAGATGCAGCGCGAGGCGGCGGGTCGAGGGCAGCTTTTCGCCGCGCCGGAACCGGCCCGAAAGTATTCCGCCCGCGATCATCTGCTGGATGCGGGATTGCAACGTGCCCTGCGCTGCAGGATCAAGAAAGAATGTCTCGACGGGGATGGCCATAAGTCCACTCTATGCTGGACCTAAGGCTTGCGTAAACTGGTCTTATTGTTCCGGGGGCTTGTTCCTGCCCTCGCCTGCGGTGAAGCTGCTGCAGGCGAAGGGATCAAACAGGGAGCACATCATGATCGCCGTGATATTCGAGGTCACCCCGAAGGACGGGATGAAACAAACCTATCTGGACATGGCCGCAAAGATGCGCCCCCTGGTCGAGGGAATGGAGGGCTTCATCAGTGTCGAGCGGTTTCAGAGCCTCACAAACCCCGACAAGCTTCTGTCGATCTCGTTTTTCGAGGATGAAGCGGCGCTGGACCGCTGGCGGCAACTTCCCGAACATCGTGGCGCACAGAAGGCCGGGCGGGGACAGATGTTTGCGGATTATCGGCTGAAAGTGCTGCATGTATTGCGCGACTACGGCATGACAGCGCGTGATCAGGCCCCGGCGGACAGCAAGGCACTGCACGGCTGAAGACATGCAAAAAGGCGCGGGAGTGCCCCGCGCCCTTTCTTGTCGATTCCGGGATGCTCAGCCGAAAACGCGGCTCAGCGCGCCATCGACGCCCTCGATGATCTGGTCGATATCATCCTTGGTGGCAATCAGCGCCGGGCTGAAGCACAGCGTGTTGTTCAGGCCGGGCAGGGAGCGGTTGGTCGCCCCGATGATGATGCCCTGCGCCATGCAGTCAGCGGTGACCATCTGCACCTTCTTTTCGGCCATCGGTTCGCGCGTCGTGCGATCCGCCACCAGTTCCGCGCCGAGGAACAGGCCCTTGCCGCGCACATCGCCGATCACGGCATGCTTGTCTTTCAGCTCGGCCAGACGGTCCAGCATGTAGTGGCCCATCTTCGTGGTGTTCTCGAGCAGACCTTCCTCTTCGATGATCGCCATGTTCTCCAGCGCCGCTGCGGGGCCCGCAGTGCAGCCGCCGAAGGTCGAGATGTCGCGGAAATAGTTCAGCGGATCGGTCGCATCGTCCTTGAACATGTCAAAAACGGCTTCGGTCGTCACAAGGCAGGCAATGGCGGCATAGCCGGAGGCCACACCCTTGGCCATGGTCACCATATCGGGCTGGACGCCGTATTGCTGATAGCCGAACCATGTGCCGGTGCGGCCCACGCCGCAGACGACCTCGTCGATATGCAGCAGAACATCGTATTTGCGGCAGATCTCCTGCACGCGCTGCCAGTAGCCTTCGGGCGGGGTGATGACGCCGCCGCCTGCGGTGACCGGCTCAAGGCAGATGCCGCCCACGGTATCGGGCCCTTCGGCCAGGATGACCGCTTCGATCTGGTTGGCGGCCCATTCGCCGTAATTCTCGACCGGCGCGCCCTGATCGGCGGCGCGGTATTCAAGGCAATGCGGCACACGCACGAAACCGGGCGCAAAGGGGCCGTATTGCGCGTTCCGCTCGTCCTGACCACCGGCCGACAGGCAGCCGATGGTGGTGCCGTGGTAATCGCGGTCGCGATACAGGATCTTGTGCTTCTTGCCGCCATAGCGCTTGTGCGCGATCTGGCGGATCATCTTGAAGGCTTTCTCGTTCGCCTCGGACCCCGAGTTGCAATAGTAGACCCGGCTCATGCCCGGCATCTTTTCGATCAGCCGTTCCGAGAACATCGCGCCGGGGATCGACCCGGCGGACCCGGCAAAATAGTTCAGCTTGATCAGCTGGTCGCGCACGGCGTTGGCGATCCGCTCGCGCCCGTAGCCGACGTTGACGGTCCAGACGCCGCCGGACACGGCATCCAGATGCTCCTTGCCCTTCTGGTCCCAGACGCGCATTCCCTTGCCCTCGACGATGATCCGGGGATCTGTCGTCTCATAGGGTTTGTGCTGGCTCAGGTGGTGCCAGACATGGGCGCGGTCGGCGTCCACAACAGCCTGAATGTCATTGTCGAACTTGCCGTCCATCATTTTGCCGCTCCATCTGTCTGCAAAGGATTTTGGCCTGCCCTCCGGCAAGCACTTGCTTTCAGTATCACACGCAACAGGGCGCAAAGAAATAGGGCCAGATCATCAACATCTTTAAGGCCAGACCTGAAGAAACTTCTATCGCTTCCCTGCGGAACCACTGTCAGAGCCTCCGGCGGGGATATTTCGGGCAAGAAGAAACAGCACCCGACAGCTTGGACAAACCATGTCCCATCACGCGATTGCATCGACATCCGTTTGCGGATCGCGGAAAAAGGAACAAAGCGCCTGAGGCAGTCTCAGGCCGACCTGAACTGACGGAGCCAATCCGATGAACCCGCAGGACCGCGCCTTTCTGGCGTCATTGTTCCAGGCTGCCGTGGCGGCTGCCGACCCCCGGACAGCGCTGGCCGCGCATTTGCCTGAACGACCCAAAGGCCGCACCGTGGTTATCGGCGCAGGCAAAGGTGCGGCACAACTGGCCGCCGCCTTCGAGGACCTGTGGGGCGATGCCGTGGAGGGTGTCGTTGTCACCCGCTATGGCTATGCCTGCCCGACACGGCATGTCCGGGTGCTCGAGGCGGCGCATCCCGTGCCCGATGATGCCGGGATGGCGGCGTCCGAGGCTCTGTTTCAGGCGGTTTCGGGTCTTGGCCCAGATGATCTGGTTGTCGCCTTGATCTGCGGCGGTGGGTCTGCTCTGCTCGCGGCTCCGGCCGAGGGGCTGACGCTGGAGGATGAGGTCGCGCTGAACAAGGCGCTGCTGTCATCCGGCGCGCCCATCGGTGCCATGAACGCGATCCGCAAGCAGGTCAGCCGCATCAAGGGTGGACGGCTTGCTGCCGCCGCCCATCCCGCGCGCGTGGTCAGCCTGATCGTGTCGGATGTGCCCGGCGATGACCCGGCGCAGGTGGCCTCCGGGCCGACGGTGCCGGATGCGGTGGGGCGGGCCGAGGCGCTCAGGGCCGTGCGCGATCACGCGATAGACCTGCCCGCGCAGATTGCGCGCCATCTGGAGGAGGCACCCGAGGACGCGCCACGACCGGATGATCCGCGTTTTGCCGGGAACAGCGTGCAGGTCATCGCCTCTGCCGCACGCTCGCTGGAAGCGGCAGCAGAGGTCGCCCGCGCGGCAGGTGTTGAAGCGGCGATCCTGTCGGACGCAATCGAAGGCGAGGCGCGGGACGTGGCGCGCATGCATGGCGCGATCGCCCGCGAAGTCGCGCGGCGTGGCAGACCGTTCCCGCCGCCCGTGGTGATTCTGTCGGGCGGTGAGACGACGGTGACCATTCGTGGCGATTACGGACGCGGCGGTCGCAACAGCGAATTCATGCTGTCATTGGCGCTGGAGATCGAGGGTTGTGCAGGGATCACGGCACTGGCCGCAGATACAGACGGGATCGACGGGTCCCAAGACAATGCGGGTGCCTTCGCCGACGGGCAGACCGTGGCGCAGATGCGCGAAGCCGGGGTGGACCCGGCGGCGATGCTGGCAGGCCATGATGCTTGGAGTGCCTTTGATGCGGTGGACCAGTTGTTCGTGACCGGCCCGACAGGCACGAATGTGAATGATCTGCGCGCGATCCTGATCCGCGCCTGATCTATTCGGTGTTCAGAAGCACTGCCTCGACACGGCGATTGGCCTCGCGGCCTTCCGCTGTGACATTGGGCGCGATGGGTGAGAGATAGCCCATGCCCTCGGCGTCAAGCTGGCTTGGCGGCACACCGTATTCAGCGATCAGGCGCTGCCTGACAGAATCCGCCCTTTGTCGCGACAGGTTGATGTTGACGGCCAGACTGCCCACCGTATCGGTATGGCCCACAAGCGCGACACGGCGCGAAGGATCGGCCAGAAGGAAGACTGCCAGCGCTTCCAGCGTCGCATAACTGCCATCGGAAAGTTGGGATGAGCCGGTCTGGAAGTTCAGATCCGACAGGATGACATGGCCCCGCTGACGCAGGCTTTCGGCAACGGACAAGGGCTCTGATCCGGCGGTCGGCGGAGAAGTTTCCGTGCCGGGGAGGGGCGAGATTTGCTCGGCCGGGTCTGTGCGCGCAGTCGATGGTTCGGAATTGCCGGTCGTTGCAGCGATGTCACCGGGCGTGCTCACACGCAGCGCTGCGGCCTCCGGGTCCGAAGTCACGCGGATCATCTGCACGAAGCCTGCATTGGCCGAGGTGCTGACCAGCAGGCCGATATGGTCGCGCGCCCCCCGCCGGGCAGCGAGAAACCGGAAATCGGTCAGATCCACATACATGTCAGGGGCGGGCAGAACTTCGGTTGCGAAACGGAAATCGAAACCGCCGCAAGCCGTGGAGTCGCATTCGAAAAGGATCTCGTATCCGGCGGCATCGAGTTGATCGCGCAGTGGCACCAGCAATTGAAGCGTTGTCAGCGCCTGTGCGGCAAATCGAAAGACCTGCCGTTCCACCTGCCCTTCCAGATCCAGAACAGGAAGACCCCCTTCGGCAAAGGCACCCACGGGCAGAGCGTGGCTGTCCGGTGCGGTGACGACCCGTGTCGTCAACTGAGCGCTGAACGGAAGTGACAGCTCAAGGGCGCTGGACGGCGTCGCGATCCCCAAGGCAAGCATTACCCCGAATGCCCGACCCGGAGCCGTCAACAGCGATCGTCGCAGCAAGGCGGTGATAACCCACATCCCGATGCGTCACCGGGCCTGCGCGTGATACTCGTCATTCGGGCGCATGTCGGTGGCCGAGGCGACCCGGTTCGTCATGTTGTAGAAGGCCGCCACATTCGCGATGTCCCAGATATCCCGGTCGCTGAACCCTACATCGCGCAGGCCTTGGCGATGGTGTTCCTCGATCGTGGCCGAGGCGGTGGTCACGAGTGCCGCGAAATCCAGCATCGCGCGTTGCCGCGCGTCCAAAGGTGCTGTGCGATAGTTCATCACCAGCATCTCGCCCAAGATCGGATTGCCCGACAGTTGCCGCACGGCGGCACCATGGGCGGTCAGGCAATAGAAACAGTGGTTGATCGAGGATACGGTGACCGCGATCATCTCGCGTTCCAGCTTGCTCAGGCCGCTGTCGGCCAGCATCAGATCGTTGTAAAGCGCCGAGAAGGTGTTCAGCTTGTCGATGTCAAAGGCATGAGCCCGCAGCACATTGGGCACCATCCCCAGCTTGTCCTGACAGATGTCGAAATATTTCTGCGTGGCGGGCGGCAGCGGATCGACTTGCGGCAGGTTGAGGGCGGTGGGGCGGTCGGTGGTGCTCATGATTGGCTCATTCCATGTCGTCTGGGTGCTTGCGATAATGGTACTGTCCCACAAGCGCCATCCCGAGGGAAGCATAGAGGGCATTTGCGCCGGTATTCGCCTGCGTGCAGACCACGGCCAGATGGCTGGCCCCATTGTCCCGCGCCCAGAAGGCCGCCAGCCGCATGAACCAGCCCGCCATGCCCTGTTTGCGCTGATGCGGCAAGACTTCGACCGCGTGGACCATGGCGATGCTGTCATGTATCGCCACGAAGGCCGTCCCGCCGGGATGGTCGTTGATCCGCCCGAGGATCGAGGTTTTCGGCCCCTTGACCCGCTCCATCACGGCCAGCCGCCCCGGACCGATCCCGCCCTTGGCCCAGATGTCGATCTGGATCGCCAACGGCTCCCAGACGCAGAAGGCGGTGACAGGTGGCGGGCGGCGCGTGGCCACGGCGTCCACCGGCGCGACATAGAGATTGACCGGATCGACCACGGCATAGCCGCGCCCGGCAAGTGCTGTGTCCAGCGCATCATCGCCAGCCCTGATCTGGAAAAGGCGCGGCTGACCCATGGCCTGCATTGCTGCCTCGGCCGCGTCGATATCATCGCCGGCGACCGGACCCAGCGCCGTGGCCGCGGACACCCGCTGACCGCCACCGTCACCCCGCCGCAGCAGGAACGGACCCTGCCTGCGCACCTCGGCTGCGGGCCAAGTGCCGTCGATCACATCGTAAAGGCGGGCGGCGTCTGGCGTCATGCGGGAAATATCGCCGACAGCTCGGCCATGGCCGCATCCACCCGGGCGCCGTCCTGCCCCCGGATCACGATATTCGCGCCGAAAGCGCCGTTGATCTGATAGGGGTAGGAGCCGATCGACAGATCCGGATAGCGCGCGGCCAGATCGCCCAGCGGTCCGGCAATGTCACCCTCGCCGCGCTGGATGCGCAGGGTCTGTGACAGCAGTGGCCTGCCCCCGGTCAGTGTCGGAAGGACCGAGGCGACCATGGCCTGAAACACCGTGGGCACACCCGCCATGACATGCACGTTTTCCAGCGTGAAACCCGGCGCGACCGAAACCGGGTTCTCGATCAGCGTGGCACCGTCGGGGATGCGCGCCATCCGCAGGCGCGCGGCGTTCAGCTCGCCCCCCGTGCGGGCATAATGGGCCGCCAGCAGGGCGCGGGCATCGTCGCGCACATCTATGGACCGTCCAAAGGCGGCCGCGATGCAGTCGGCGGTGATGTCGTCATGGGTCGGCCCGATCCCGCCCGAGGTGAAGACATGCTCAAAGGTGCCGGACAGTGCCTTGACCGCCGCGACAATGGAAGCCGCGTCATCGCTGACCACGCGGACCTCGCGCAGGTCGATGCCGACCTTGGTCAATTCGCCCGCCAGATAGTGCATGTTGCTGTCGCGGGTCCGGCCCGACAGGATCTCGTCCCCGATCACGATCATGGCGGCTGTGGGATTGCTCATGGCGCTGTCCTTGAAAGCTGTGATGCCACGGTATAGGCCCAAGACCATGCGCTTTCCAACCCCTCTGCTGCCGGCCCGGCTGATCCGCCGCTACAAGCGGTTCCTGGCCGACGTGGTGCCCGAGACCGGCCCCGATGCGGGGCAGGAGGTGGTCGCCCATTGCCCCAATCCCGGGTCCATGCTGGGTCTGGCGCAGCCGGGCGCGCGGATCTGGCTTGAGCGGAACGACGACCCCAAGAAGAAGCTGCGCTATGGCTGGCGGCTGGTGGATCACGGCGACGGGCATTTCACCGGGATCGACACCGGCTGGCCGAACCGGATGCTGCGCGCCACGCTTGAAACAGGGGCCGTGCCGGAACTGGCCGCCTATGCGACAGTGCTGCCGGAACAGCGCTATGGCACGGCCAGCCGCGTGGATTTCCTGCTGCGCGGTCCCGGTCTGCCCGACGCCTATGTCGAGGTGAAAAGCGTGACCCTGTCCCGCACGCCCGGTCTGGCCGAGTTTCCCGACAGTGTCACCACCCGTGGCGCAAAACATCTGGCCGAACTGGCCGAGGTCGCCCGGCAGGGTCATCGTGCCATTCTCTTCTACCTTGTGCAGCGCAGCGACTGCACGCGCCTTGTCCTGGCGGCGGATCTCGATCCGGCCTATGCGACAGCGGCCAAAGCAGCGTCAGAGGCAGGTGTCGAGGTGCTCAGCTACGCCTGTCACCTCAGCCCGGAGGGCATAGGATTGTCACATCCTGTGACACCTACGCTTGGCGACACTGGCAACTTGCGCTAAATCATCCTAAATAAAGGCAAAACGGATTGCAGGACGGAGCCCCGGTTTGAACGATCAGCATCGCGGCCGCCTTACGCGGGATGGCATACGCATTCACGAAGCCGGCGATTTTGCCGGAATGCACCGGGCTGGTCAGGTCGCGGCCCGCATTCTGGACGAGATCGCCGAGCACGTGCAGCCGGGTATCTCGACAGGTGAACTGGACCAGATCATCGAGGCCAAGGTCAAGGAAGCGGGCGCGAAATCCGCGACCATCGGCTACAAGGGCTATCAGCATGCCAGTTGCATCAGCCTCAACCACGTGGTCTGCCATGGCATTCCCGGCGACAAGAAACTCAAGGACGGCGATATCCTGAACATCGACGTGACCGTGATCGTCGATGGCTGGTTTGGCGATACCAGCCGGATGTATGCGGCGGGCACCATACCGCGCAAGGCCGAACGGCTGGTCGAGGTGACCCACGATGCCCTGATGCTGGGGATCGAGGCGGTCAAGCCCGGCAATACCTTCGGCGACATCGGCTACGCGATCCAGAACTTCGTCGAAGCGCATCGCATGAGCGTCGTGCGCGATTTCTGCGGCCACGGTCTGGGCCGGGTTTTCCATGCGCCGCCCAACGTGTTGCACTACGGTCGCCCCGGCACCGGACCTGTGCTGGAGGAAGGCATGTTCTTCACCATCGAGCCGATGGTGAACCTGGGCCGTCCCGAAACCAAGGTTCTGGCTGATGACTGGACCGCCGTGACCCGCGACAAGTCGCTGAGTGCGCAGTTCGAACATTCCGTCGGAGTGACCGCCACGGGATGCGAGATCTTCACCCTGTCCCCGGCAGGACGGTTCCACCCGACCTATAAGTGATAAGGCCGGCCGCGCCTGCGTGATGCGCTTTGCGCGGGGATAGTCCGCGCAAGAAGAAGCAGCCCTACCTCTAGACCGCCGGGATACGGATGCGCGCGCTTCCCAAGCGTGGATGCAATCGACCCGCAATACCCCAGGCCAGCCACAGCCCGGCACCGCAGGCCATGAACACACCGGGCAGCGGCGCGGCCAGCAGGACCAGCCAAGCCACTCCGGGTGTCAGGATACCCGACACGTCGCGGAAACTGGAATAGACCGCCGACATCTCGGTCCGTTCCGAGGGCTTGACCGCCATCAGGAAGGGCAGCCCGCCGCAGACATCCAGCAGGATCAGGCAGAAGGACGCGGCCATCAGGGCAGCCACGGCCCCCCATGGCAACCACTGACCAATACCCGCCGCGATGAACAACGCGCCCGAGGCAAAGAAACCGAAGCGCACGGCCGTCCGGATCGAGCTGGCCTGCACGAAACGCAGCATCAGGGGTGTCAGGAACAGCGTCCCGTTGGTGATCGACAGGACGATCCCGCCCGTCGCCTCGCCCAGACCGGATTCCACTGCGAAAATCGGCAGATAGACCACATAGACCCACCACCCGCAGGACCGGAGCACCGCGAAAAGCCAGCCTGCGATCAGGCGCGGCTGGGCAAAGAAGCGGCCCAGAAAGGCCAGCGGATTGGGGGCGGGCGCGCGCGCACGGCTGATCAGCTTGCCATTGCCCAGACGCATCGACCAGAAAACCCACAACATGCAGAGCGATGAAACGCCCGCGACCAAGAAGGGCGCAGGCCGCCACAGCGCCATGAGCGTGACACCCAGCACCGGCCCCACCGTCCAGCCAAGCGCCGAATAGAACATCCGCATGGATTCCGCCCGCCCCAGATCGGCGCGCGAAATGTAATCCAGCACATAGGCATTGAAGCAGACGAAGGTGATCACCGTCGCCAGCGTGTTGCACAGTAGGGCGAACATGATCATCTCGGTGCCGCCAAGGATCGAGATGCTGGAACCGATCACATAAAGGCAGGCCCCGGTCGTATACATCCAGCGGCGCGGCAGGAAACGGTTGAGCCAGGGCACCATCAACCCTGCGATCAAGGACGTGATCCCGATCATGAAATAGACCTGCGAGACGGTCTGTGCATCCTGCAAGGCGCGATACATTTCGAGCGGAAAAACCGACACGAGGATGCCGCGCGTGATCGCCTCGAACCCCTGAAGGGTGGCGAACCCACGGACGCCCGGCGCTGGGGTGAAGCGGGTCCATATGGGAATGTAACGGGTGGCCATGGGTATTCCGGATCAGTCTGCGGCCAAGCTGGACCCGGGCGCATGGCACTGCTTTGCCATTTCCGACGCCGTGACGAGTCGTCTTTCGCCTCTGATCCTGGGTCAGGCGCGCAGCAGGCTGATGACCGTATCCCCGTAGCGGCGGCTATCCAGCAGTTCCACACCATCGGGCGGGACGATGGCCGCGCTGTCCTCCCAGACGATCAGCGCCTCGGGCGCGATCCAGCCCTGCGCCAGTGCCTGCGCCAGCGCAATCTCGCCCAACCCCTTGCCATAGGGCGGATCGAGGAACACCAGATCGCAGGGCAGCCCGTCATTGGGTGGCAGGCGGCGTGCGTCGCGTTTGACGATGCGGGTTTCACCTTCGGCCCCGCAGAGCGCGATGTTCTGCCGGATCAGGGCCAGCGCCTTGACGCCGTCATCGACGAAAGTGACATGCTCCGCCCCGCGCGACAGCGCCTCAAGTCCCAGCGCGCCGGTCCCTGCGAACAGATCCAGCACGCGGGCCTCGGTGATCGGATCGCCGAAACGTCCGCCAGCAAGGATATTGAACAGGCTTTCGCGGGTGCGGTCACTGGTCGGGCGCAGATGGGCGGCGGGATCACCCTTGCCCAAGGCGGCCAGCGCCCGGCCCCGGAAACGCCCTGCGACGATCCTCACGCGGGCAGCAGGGATTTCAGCGGCATGTCCGGATCGGCCACAGCCGCAGACGACGGCGATTGCCCCGCCTCGACCAAGCGCTTTCCGATCATATACGCGCGCGGGTCGTTCATCGCGTCCACGGCCAGCAGCGCATCCCCACGGAAATACCACACAGACTGGCTTCCCGGTTTGTCGCCGGGTCGCACCACCGTGCGATCGTAGCCCGCGTTCAGCCCCGCGATTTGCAGTTTCACGTCATACTGATCTGACCAGAACCACGGTTTGGCCACGTAATCCTTGCCGGCGCCCATGATGTTCTCGGCCACGCATTCAGCCTGATCAATGGCATTGGGCACGCTTTCCAGACGGATGCGGGCCGCCTTCCACGGAAAGGATGCGCAATCCCCCGCCGCCCAGATCGCCGGGTCCGAGGTCTGGCCCCGCGCGTCCACCTTGATCCCGTTCTCGATCTCGAGCCCTGCGGCCTCGGCCAGGGCGGTGGCAGGGGCGATTCCCACCCCCACGATCACCAGATCGACGTCGAGTTCGGTGCCGTCGCTCAAGCGGGCGCCGGTGACATGGCCTTCGCCCAGCAGACGGTCCAGCCCCACGCCTTCGCGGATCGTCACGCCATGCGACTGGTGCAAAGCGCGGAAGTAATCGGATGTCTCGGGAGCAGCGACCCGCTGCAGGATACGGTCGGCCATCTCGACCAGCGTCACCTGCAACCCGCGCTTGGCGGCAACGGCAGCCGCCTCCAGCCCGATGTAGCCGCCGCCCACGATCAGCGCGCGGCGACCTGCTTCCACATGCGGGGCCATCGCATCCACATCGGCCAGATCGCGGACCACGAATACGCCATCCAGATCCCCCCCGATACTTGCGGGAAGGCGTCGCGGCTCGGACCCGGTGGTCAGCACAAGATGATCATAGGTGATCACCTCATCCTCAAGGTGCACGGTCTGCGCGGCACGGTCGATCCCCGTCACCCGGCTGTTCAGCCGCAGGTCGATCCCGTGCTCACCATAAAAACTCTCTGGCCGCAGGAACAGCCGGTCCAGTGTCATGTCGCCCAGCAGATAGGCCTTGGACAGGGGCGGGCGTTGGTAGGGGGGCACCGGTTCCGCACCGATCAGCGTGATCCGACCGTCGAAACCGGAGTTGCGCAATTTCGCGACAAGCGACGATCCGGCCTGCCCTGCGCCGATCACGACAACATGCGTCATGCCCATTCCTTTTCGAAAGTATTGGTTTCGCGTTGCGCGGCACCCTATATCCACAGGACCAGAAAACGCAAACCCAAGGTGAGGGACGCCATGACGATTTCGACAGGGGCCAAGCTGCCCGACGCGACACTTGTGAAAATGGGCGAAAAGGGGCCGGAAGCTGTGGCGCTGGCCGACAAGCTGAAGGGCCGCAAGGTCGCGGTCTTTGCTGTGCCGGGTGCCTTTACGCCCACCTGCCACTCGGCCCATGTGCCCAGTTTCATCCGTACCAAGGATCAGTTCGCTGCCAAGGGCGTGGACGAGATCATCTGCATCAGCGTCAACGACCCCTTCGTCATGAAGGCATGGGGCGAGGCGACCGGTGCCACCACCGCCGGGATCACCATGCTGTCGGATGCGGCAAGCGAATTCACCAAGGCGATCGGCATGGACTTCGACGCGCCCCCCGCCGGTCTGGTCGCGCGCTCCAAGCGCTATGCCATGCTGGTCGAGGATGGCGTCGTGACCGTCTTCCACCCCGAGGAAAGCCCCGGCATGTGTGAGGTCTCGGGTGGCGAGGCTTTGCTGGCCGCGATCTGATCCTCGGCCGCGAAAAAACAAAAACCCCCGTCAGGCATGGCCCGGCGGGGGTTTTGCTTGGTCATGAACCGTGCATCGTCAGCCGCGGTTCAGGCTGACCGCGATATTGTTCTGTGTGGCATGCGAATAGGGGCAGACCACATGGGCACGTGCGATCAGATCATCGGCCACATCATCCGCGATACCGGGCAGGGTCACGGTCAGCGCCACGTCCAGACCAAAGCCGCCACCGTCCGCGCGCGGGCCGATACCCACATCAGCGGTCACGGTCGCGTCGGCGGGAACCTTCACCTTGGCCTGACCCGCCGCGAATTTCAGCGCACCCAGAAAACAGGCAGCATAGCCGGTCGCGAACAATTGCTCGGGGTTCACCCCGTCGCCGCCCGCGCCGCCCAGTTCCTTTGGGGTCACCAGCTTCACATCGACCGCCCCGTCCTGCGTGGCGGAATGACCATCACGGCCACCGGTGGCCGTGGCTTTCGTGCGGTATTTCACATCGACAGACATCATATCTCTCCTTCGCTATTTATATCGTCAGCGCTTATATCGCACGCGATATAAATTTCCTCAAGTCACGATACAGCGATGGCCGACCCTGTCCGGGTCAGGCTGCGTTGATCATCGTCCTTGTGGGGAAGGGGATCTCGATCCCACCGGCATCCAGCGCCTCTTTCACGGCGCGTTTCATGTCGGCCTGATACTGGAAATAATCCCCCGATGCGCACCAGACCCGCACAAGGAAATCGACCGAGAAATCGCCAAGGTTGTTGACCTGCACGAATGGCGCGGGATCGGTCTTCGATCGCGGATCCGCCATGATCGTATCGTGGATGATCTGTTCGGTCTTCTTCAGATCAGCCCCATAGGACACGCCAAAGACCCATTCGGCGCGGCGCGTGTCATAGGCCGAATAGTTGGTGATCACATTGCCCCAGATCTGGCTGTTGGGAATGATGACCTGCACATTCCCCAGCGAGGACAGCTCGGTGAAATTGAGCGATATTTCCTGCACCGTTCCCATCTCACCCGCGACCTCGACGAAATCGCCGTTCTTGAAGGGGCGAAACAGGATGATCATCACCCCTGCCGCCACATTCGACAGCGTCCCCTGCAAAGCCAGGCCGATGGCCAGACCGGCCGCACCGATCACCGCCACGATCGAAGTGGTCTGAATCCCGAACGTGTTCAGCACGAACAACGTGGTAAAGGCCAGGATGATGTAACGCAGGATATTGCCCAGAAAACTGAACAGCGTGGCGTCCAGTCTCCGATAGCGCCGCGTCAGTCCGATGACGCGGTTGCGCGCCCAGCCTGCAATGATGAACCCGCCAAGCACGATGGCCAGCGCGCCGACAACCGATCCCGCCAGTGTGGCCAGAAATTGAAGGGTCAGCACATCGGCCAGCGTGGTTCCGTTCCACAGTTCGGTTGTCATCAGTTCCTGCATGGGTCTGTCTTGGTCCTTTCGTCAGTGTCGATTCAGAGGCTGTCCATCTTGCGGGCCAGCTTCGCGTCAAGCGCGGACAAGCCGTCCACGTCATGGGTCGTCAGCAAAACGGTCACTGTCTTGTAGACATTGGACCATTCCGGGTGATGCCCCCATTTCTCGGCCCAGAGCGCGGCCTGCGTCATCCAGCCGAAGGCTTCGGTGAAATCCTTGAACTGGAACGTCTTGGTGATGGCATCACGGCCTTCGACCATGCTCCAGCCGGTCTCGAACAAAGGCTCGAGCATCGTCTTGCGGCCCGTATCGCTGAGGCGTTCGGTCATTCCTGTTCCTCCACATGTGATTTTCTGAACGGACCATAGGCCGTCAGAACCTCGATGTCTTCCTCGACCGCGCGACGTTCAGCGGCCAGATAGTTTGCAACGGCCTCGGCAAAGCCCGGCTCGCGCACCCAGTGCAGCGAATGGATCGGCACCGGAAGGTAGCCCCGCGCCAGTTTGTGCTCGCCCTGCGCGCCGGCTTCGACCCGTGCCATTCCGTTGGCGATGGCGAAATCCATCGCGCGATAATAGCAGACCTCGAAATGCAGGCAGGGATGATCCTCGACACAGCCCCAGTACCGGCCAAAAAGCGCCTGCCGCCCGATAAAGTTCAGCGCCCCGGCCACCGGCACACCGTCGCGCATCGCCAGCACCAGCAGCATGTCGTCGCGCAGGGTGCTGTGCGCGATGTCGAAGAACCGCCGCGTCAGATAGGGCGTGCCCCATTTCCGCGCGCCGGTGTCCTGATAGAAGCGCCAGAAATGCTCCCAATGCCACGGCTCGATCTGATCGCCGGTCAACGACACGATCTGCCCGCCAAAGGCATTGGCCCGCTCACGCTCCTTGCGGATCATCTTGCGTTTGCGCGATGACAACGACGCAAGGAACCCGTCGAAATCCGCGTAGCCGTCATTCTCCCAGTGATACTGCTGCGTCACCCGCCGCATCAGCCCCAGAGCTTCGCCCGCCTCGGCCTCGGCCTGCGGTGCAGAAGGTGATGTGCAACGACGACAGGCTGTTGTTGGCCGTCAGTTCCACCGCGCCCTGCACCAGCGCCGCCGTTCCCGTCTCTGCAAACCCCGGACGGGTCAGGAACCGCCGACCTGTGGCAGGCGTGAAAGGAACGGCGATCTGCAGCTTGGGATAATAGCGCCCACCCGCGCGCTCATAGGCATGGGCCCAGTTGTGATCGAAGATATACTCGCCCTGACTGTGCGACTTTGGCATACATGGGCGCGCAGGCGATCAGCTGCCCCCCCTGCGTCGCGGTCAGATAGCGCGGCTGCCAGCCCGACCCCGCGCCCACCGATCCGCTCTCTTCCAGCGCCTTCAGGAACCGCCACGTCGTGAAAGGATCGTCCGGTCGCCCGCCATCTGCCGCCTCGGGGCAGGCACAAGCGTCCCAATCCTGCTGCGCCACCTCGGTCAGGCTGCCCAGCATGGCAATCTCGATCGTGTCGTCCGTCATGGTGGCGCGCCCTCTTGATGCCTCCATTTATCTGGAGCGGTAAAAGGGTCGATCAAGCCGGGATCACGGCGGCATAGCCCTCGAAGGTGACATTCTGCGCAACCCGCCGCGCCTCGGCCTCGGCGGCCGCGGAACGGATCGTCCAGCACAGGATCGCCGCCCCGCGCGCCTTGAGGTCGGCCACGCGCGCCGCGTCCAGATCACTGGCCTGATGACTGATGAAACAGGCTTTGGCCGCGTCATAGTCGGGAATGTCCCGCAGCCTTGCGCGCGTGCCAGCAGGCAGAAGCGGCCAATCCTTCTCGGTATAGTCACAGGTGGTCAGTCCACGCGGAACATCCGGGGCCAGCCCCGCCATGGCGATCATGGAATGAGGGTTGAAGGACATCACCGCCACGGGGCCAGCATAGCCCTGCAACGCCCGTGCCGTCGCCGCCTCCAGCGCACCCACGGCGCCGCCCATCGCCCCGTCCTGATCCTTGATCTCGATCAGCAGCGGCACGCGACCCGCGACCTGTTCCAGAACCTGCGTCAAGGTCGGGATCGTGTCTGTTCCGCCCTTGAGCGTGATTTGTCCCAACTCTGCGGCGCTGCGCTGGCGCACCGGGCCGGTCTCGGCTGTCAGCCGCTTCAGATCATAGTCATGAAACACCATCGCCTGCCCGTCCGATGACAATTGCAGGTCGATCTCGATCCCGTATCCCGCGGCACAGGCCGCCTCGATCGCGGAGGGCGAGTTTTCGGCACGCCCGGCGGTCAGGTCATGCAGGGCGCGATGGGCGATCGGGGCCTTCAGAAAGGCATCGGGCAGGTGGCTCATTTTATCTGGAAAATCGCTTCGATCTCGACAGCCACGCCCAGCGGCAGGGACGCGGCAGACACGGCGGAACGCGAATGGCGCCCCATGTCGCCCAGCGCCTCGACCAGGAAATCGGACGCGCCATTGATGACCTTGGGCTGATCGGTGAAATCGGGGGTCGAATTGACGAACCCGGTCAGCTTGACCACCCGCACCAAACGGTCGATGTCACCGCCACAGGCCGCTTTCAACTGCGCCAGCAGGCTGATCGCGCAGGCCTTGGCGGCAGCGGCACCTGCGGCCACATCCATGCCATCACCCAGCTTGCCCGTGATCAGACCGTCCGGCCCGTTCGAGATCTGACCCGAAACGAAGACCAGATCACCGGACTGTACGAAAGGCACGTAATTCGCAGCAGGCGCGGGTGCGCTGGGCAGGGTGACGCCAAGGCTGGCAAGGCGGGTCTCGATGGCACTGGTCATGGCGGTGCTCCTTGTCTGACAGGTGATTTGCGCCGGACGCTATCGGGCTTCGTCGCGGATTGAAACTGCAAATTCACGCGCTCGGGGGATGCAGCCTGTGCCTCAGTTCTCGCGCAGGGCGGTGCTGAAATAATCCGCCAGCGGCTTGACCAGGTAATCCAGCGTGGTGCGGTCACCGGTGCGGATGAAGGCCTCGACCGGCATCCCCGGGATCAGGGTCGTGCCTTCCGGCAGACGGGCCATCTCGCCCTCCGCCAGCACGATCTCGGTGCGGTAGAAGGCGGTTCCCGTTGCGGGATCGGCAAAGGCATCCGCCGATGTCTGGACCACACGCCCCGTCAGTTCCGGCGTGCGGCGCTGGTCCAGCGCCGAGAACCGCAGCGTCACGGCCTGACCCGGAAACACCTGGTCGATATTCATCGGATTGACCTGCGCCATGATGACAAGCGGGCGATCCTGCGGAACGATGAAAAGCAAGGGATCAGCCGGGCGCAAGACCGCGCGGCGCGCGAAAACCTGCAGGCCATAGACGATCCCGGAGACGGGTGCGCGAATCTCGAGCCGATCAAGGCGTTGCAGCAGGGCGCGACGCTGTTCGGCCAGCTCCAGTTCGCGGAACTGCAGGTCGCGCAACCGGGTGATCGCCTCCTCGCGGCGGGTATCGGACAGGCGCAGAATCTCGATCTGCGTTTCCGTGATCCGGCTTTCGGCAGCAGCGGCATCCGCCGTCAAGGAACCGATCTGCCCGCCCAGCCGGGCCTGTTCGCGCTGCAGCGCCAGCACACGGCTGGCCTGAGCCAGTCCACGGTCCAGAAGGCTTTGCTGATCCGCCAGTTCCTGTTCGATCAAACCGAGTTGCAGCACCAGCGCCGCGCGCTGTGCCGCGATCCCGTCGATCTGCGTTTCGATCTGCTGGCTCCGCTTGGTCAACTGTTCGACCTGGCTGGCCAGCGATGTGGCGCGGGCTTGCAGAAGCTGGGTCTGACCCTGCATCAGCATCGCCGTATCCGGGTTGGCCGCAGCCGCTGCCACCAGAATCGGGTCGAACTCTGCTTCACTGCGCCCGTCCCGTTCAGCCTCATGTCGGCCCCGGCGGGCCATCAGTTCGAAAAGCTGACCCTCGATGATCGACAGCTCGGACAACAGGGCAGAGGGATCAAGCCGGATCAGGACCTGATCCTCGTCGACATGCATCCCCTCGGTGACAAGGATCTCGCTGACAATGCCGCCGTCGAGATGCTGGACCACCTGCCGGTTCTGATCGACCTCGATCCGGCCACCGGCGACGATCGCCCCCGATATGTTCACCAGCGCGGCCCAGGCCCCGAACCCGCCCAGCAGCAACACAAGTGCGGCAATCCCCAGGATCAAAGGTCCACGGACGGGAAAACCGATCTGGCCGGATGCTTTCATCGCACACCTCCGCCCAGACCCTGCGCCAACCCGGACTGAACAGCCTCGTGATTGCTCAGGACTTTCCGCAACACCTCGTCCTTGGGTCCGAAGGCGGCCCGCGTCCCGCCCTCCATCATCAGGATCATGTCGCATTCCTGAATGGCCGCAGGCCGGTGCGCCATGATCAGGACCGACCGACCGTCCGCCTTCATGGCGCGGATCGCGGTGTTCAGCGCCTGCGATCCCTCGTTGTCGAGGTTCGAGTTCGGCTCGTCCAGCACCAGGATCACAGGTTCGCCATACATGGCCCGGGCCAGCCCGATCCGCTGGATCTGCCCGCCCGACAGGCGGCCCCCGGCGGCCGTGACACGCGTGTCATAACCGTCAGGCAGCTTGAGGATCATGTCATGCGCTGCGGCCTTGCGTGCGGCTGCCACCACCTGTGCGGCATCCGGCGTCAGCGACATCCGGGCGATGTTCTCGGCGATGGTCCCGTCGAAAAGTTGCACCCGCTGCGGCAGATACCCGATATGACGGCCCAGTGTCGCGGGATCGTATTGATCCAGCGCCGCGCCATCCAGCCGGACCTTGCCGGCGACGGCGGGCCACGCCCCTGTCAGGGCACGCGCCAATGTGGATTTCCCGGCACCTGACGGTCCGATCACACCAACCGCCTGACCCGGCTCGACGGAAAAACCCAGCATGCGCAGCACGGGCTGCCCCTCGCCCGGTGGAATCACCGTCAGCCCCTGCACCTCGAGACGGGCCCGCGGCACGGGCAGGGCGGTGCGCGACGCTTCAGGGGGCACCTCGGACAGCAGTTGCGCCAGATCTGACCAGCCGCGTGTGGCACGCTGCACCAGCGCCCAGTTGCCGATGGCCTGTTCGATCGGTGCCAGGGCCCGGCCCAGCAGGATCGAGGCTGCGATCATGGCACCGGGACTGACCTCGCCGCGGATCACCAGCCAGGCACCCAGTCCCAGCATCGCCGATTGCAGGAACAGCCGCAGCGCCTTGCTGGCCGCGCTGAAACTGCCGCCAAGGTCCGAGGCCGTCAGGTGACGCGTCAGAACCGCATCGCGGGCTTTCTGCCAGCGGTCGAAAGCGGCATCGCGCATACCCATGGCCTGCACCATCTCGGCTTCGCTCACGATGTGATTGGCCATCGCATCGGCCCCGGCCTGCGCCTGGTTGGCCTCTATCACCGGAATGCGCGTGGCCATCTGGTTGGCCAGCGTCAGCAGCACCAGCACGGCCCCGCCACCCAGCGCCAGATAGCCGAGCCAGGGATGGAACAGGGTGATCCCGAACAGGAATACCGGCACCCAGGGCAGGTCGAAGAGGGCCATCACGACGGGCGAGATCATCATGCCGCTGGACCGCCTCAAGGTCGCGCAGCCCTGCCATGCTGGCCTGCTCCGGATGACGGGCCGCCTTGCGCAGCGCCGCGTCAAAGACCCGCCGGTCCAGCCCCGCCTGAAAGCGTGCCCCGACGCGCGCCATGATCCGGCCCCGGGCATGGTCCAGCAGACCCATGATCCCGTAAAGGAACGCCACCAGCCCGGTCAGCGCCACAAGCGTGGCGACAGAACCGCTGCCCAGCACCCTGTCATAGACCTGAAGCATGTAGATCGGGCCGGTCAGCATCAGGATGTTTGCAAAGATGCTGAACACGCCGACGGCCCAGAAAAGTGACCTGCTTTTCCGCCGTGCCGCCCGCAATTCCGCAAGGCCGGACTCTGTCTCTTTGCGCACCGCTTACCCTTTACCGTCACTGATACCAGCAAATTTCCGTATTTGGGCGACAGCGCCCTTTCGTCTCCGGCATGGACGATATATGAAACCGCCCTAACTTGGTATGAATTGCGAATGCCTTGATCCGGGGTGCGCGTCTTGCATTCCCCCGGGACAGGTCATCCGAATAACACACAGAAACACAAGCACATTAGCCGCGAGATATCCAGTGCCACAAGCATCCTCAGACACCGTCGATCGGCTTTGGCGCCGCCTTGTCACGCGCGTCGTCCCGCTCTGCGCCGTCCTTGTCCTGTCAGCCTGCGCCACGCCAGAGGGCTATGTTGCCCGCGACGGGATCAATGATCCCTATGAGCAGCGCAATCGCAATGTTCATGCGTTCAACAAGGCCGTCGACCGCGCCGTTCTGCGCCCGCTCTCGCGCGGATACGATCAGACCGTGCCGGACGAAATGAAGGTCATGGTCAATAATTTCGCGGGCAACCTGTCGACGCCGCGCATGGTGGTGAACAACCTCCTGCAGGGTGACTTCGGCGGAGCCGTGACCAACACGACCCGGTTCCTGCTGAACAGCACAATCGGGTTCGCCGGTCTCGTCGATGTCGGCGAGATCGCGGGCGTGCGAGCCGTGGATACCGATTTCGGTGAAACCCTGCATGTCTGGGGCGTGGGCGAGGGGGCCTATCTCGAAATGCCCTTCCGTGGTCCCGCGACGCAGCGGGATGCCGTGGGCCGGTTCGTGGATTTCTTCACCAACCCGCTGCCCGAGGCCCTCTCGGGAACCCAGAACGACATCCGCATCGGGGCGCAGGCCGTCGATGTGGTCGGTGACAGGGCGCGTTTCGGACAGACCATCGATTCAGTGCTCTATGACAGTGCCGACAGCTATGCGCAGTCACGACTGATTTACCTGCAAAGCCGGCGTTTCGCGCTGGGCGGGGGTGGCGATGCAGATTACGAAGACCCATATGCGACAGGGACGCGACCCCTATGACGACCCCTACGAGGACCCCTATGAAGACTGATGTGACACGCCGTTTCACCATTTCCTCGTTGGCTGCGGGGGCGGGTCTGGCAGCATTTGGTGCCACGCTTCCGGCACCGGCCATGGCGATGACGCGTGAACGCGCAAAGACGCTGGTCGATGCGCTGGTGGCCGACATCAATGGTGTGATCGCTTCGGGCAAGTCCGAACAGGCGATGTATACCGATTTCGAACGTATCTTTGCCCGCTACGCCGATGTGCCGACCATTGCCAGCTATGCGCTGGGCGTGGACGGTCGCCGCGCAAGCCAGGCACAGATGCGCGAATTCACCACCGTGTTCCAGCGCTATATCTCGGTCAAGTACGGGCGCCGGTTCCGGGAATTCATCGGCGGCCAGATCGAGGTGCAGGAGGCGCGCGCGGTCAAGAACTTCTACGAGGTCAAGAGCCTTGCCATCCTGCGCGGTCAGGCCCCTTTCGAGGTGACGTTCCTCGTGTCCGACCGCAGCGGCAGGGATCTGTTCTTCAACCTGTTCATCGAGGGCATCAACATGCTTCTGACCGAACGGACCGAGATCGGCGCGATGCTGGACCGGCGCGGTGGCAATATCGACGCGATGATCGCGGACCTGCGCGCCTCTGCCTGAGCGGCCCCACGGTATCGAAATGAAAAGGCGCGCCATCGACGGCGCGCCTTTTTCTTTGCCCTGACGGCAAACTCAGTTCCGCCCGCCACCGAACAGGTCGCGGAAAAGCTGCTCGATGGCTGTCTGTGTCTCGGGCTGCCCGTTTGCCGTGCCGCCCCCCTGAGCGCCACCCTGGCCCTGGGTCCAGCCTGTGCCCTGTTCCGGTCTGCGGCTGAGCCACCCGAACCGGCGCCTGCATCGGCAGGGGGCGTGGCGGCAGTCCCTCATGCACGCGCACCATGACCTCGTGCCAGATCTCGGAGGGAAGACCACTTCCCGTGACCCCCGTCAGCGGCGTGTTGTCGTCATAGCCCATCCAGACCCCGGCCACGTAATCCGCCGAATAGCCGATGAACCACGCATCGCGCGCCGCCTGCGTGGTGCCGGTCTTTCCGGCCACTTCGCGGTCCTTGAGGTTGGCGCGTGTCCCCGTGCCGCGGGTCGTCACCTCATGCAGCATCCAGGTCAGTTGCTCGGCGGCCTCCTGCCGGATCACACGCTCGCCCATCCCGCCTGTGGCGGTCATCAGAGGCGCATCTTCGCCCTGCATCCGCAATTCGATCAGCCCGTAGGGCGTCACCGCCGAACCGCCATTCAGGATGCCGGCAAAGGCGCCGGTCGTTTCGATCAGCGTCGCCTCGGACGCGCCCAGCGCCAGCGCGGGACCAGCCGCCATGTCCGACTGGATCCCGAACTGGGACGCCACGTTTCGCACCGTTTCCAGTCCAACGGTCTGCGCGACTTTCACGGCCGGGATATTGAGCGAGCGCGTCAGTGCCTCGGTCATGGTCACCTGACCACTGAAGCTGCGGTCATAGTTGTTGGGGCACCACTCGCCCGAACCGGGGATAGTCACGCAATAGGGCGCATCGTCGACGATGTCATAGGGCGAATAGCCAAGGTCCAGCGCCGCCGCATAGACGAATGGCTTGAAGGCCGACCCGGTCTGCCGCCGCGCCTGCGTGGCACGGTTGAAGGCCCCGACGACCTTGGTATCGCGCCCGCCGACCATGGCCCGCACCGCCCCGTCCGAGGACATGACAACGATCGCGGCCTGCGCCTTGGACCCTTCGCGCACCTTGTTCTCGAAAATGAACAGCATCGCCTCTTCGGCGGCTTTCTGGATGCGCGGGTCCAATGTGGTGCGGATCACGACATCTTCGGTGGTGTTGCGCGTGAAATACTCCGGCCCCGAAGACATCACCCAATCGGCGAAAAACCCGCCCGCGCGCGCCTCGGCGGCTTCGGACAGGCGCGCGGGATTGTCCAGCGCGTCGCGTGCCTCGGCGGCAGTCAGATAGCCCTGTTCCTCCATCAGGCCGAATCACGGTGGCCGCCCGGTTCTGCGAGCGTTGCAGGTTGTTGGTCGGCGCAAGGCTTGTGGGCGCGGTCAGCAGACCGGCCAGCATGGCCGCTTCGGCGGGGCATCACCTGACCGCGAGGTCTTGCCGAAATAGCGCTGCGCTGCCGCTTCCGCGCCACAGGCGCCGCCGCCCAGATAGGCGCGGTTGATGTAGATCGACAGGATTTCATCCTTGGTGTACTTGGCCTCCAGCGCGAAGGCATAGACAGCCTCCTTGATCTTGCGCGACAGCGAACCGCGGCGGCAATCGGCCTCGTACTCGGCCTCGGATTTCCACTGTTGCGGATCATAGGGCACACCAAGGCACAACAGCTTGGCGGTCTGCTGCGTGATGGTCGAGCCGCCGTTGCCCGACAGCGGCCCCCGCCCTTCGCGCAGGTTGATCCGGATGGCCCCGGCGATGCCGCGCGGCGAGACGCCCAGATGCCGGTAGAATCGTTTGTCCTCGGTCGCGATCACGGCGTTCTTCAGATGCGGCGAGATCGGTATCCGCGCGTGACCACGCCGCCGAACTGGTTCGCCGCGCCAGGCAAAGACCCGGCCATCGGCGATCCAGCAAGGTGACCGACCCGCGCTGACGCGCCGTCCAGCAGGGCGTTTGCCTCGGGCAGTGTCGTGTAGAAATAACCGACAGCCCCCGCCAGAATCAGGCCCGCGATCAATCCGACACGCCAGGTGAAACCCCAGACCAGACGCCAGACCCACGAAAACAGCCCCACGATCAGCGGCGATCACGCCGGGTTGCGGTGCCGGCTGGCGCGACGCGGCGCAGCCTTGCGCCGGGCGGGTTTGGATGGTTGCGGCGTCTTGGCCGCCGGGGCGGGTTTCTTCGCGCCAACGCGTCGATCCGCCACCAAGGGCGGTTTCCTGTCGACCTGAATCACTCATGCTCTGTTCTGCCCGGCACCTGTTGTTTTGGCGAATATAGCGATGCCTGACAGCAAATGTTGACCCTTGGTGGCGCAGCCGATTGGTCTTTTTGTTTTGCATAATAAATAGTCAAAAAATGTATATCGCATAAAAATTAATCAAACTGGACTGCCTGCCCGCCGGATATTGCGTCATGGCCTTCCAATCCCGACCGCCTGCCCGTTTTGCTGCAACTGCAACATGCGGGCCTCATCCCGCTCCAGACGAAGGGGACCAAGGTGAAACTCATCATTGCAACGATCAAGCCGTTCAAGCTCGAGGAGGTCCGCGAAGCGCTGACCGACATCGGCGTGCGCGGCATGATGGTCACTGAAATCAAGGGCTTCGGCTCGCAGTCGGGCCATACCGAAATCTATCGCGGTGCCGAATATGCCGTGAATTTCGTGCCCAAGGTGAAACTTGAAATCGTGGTGCAATGACGCGCATGGCCGATCAGGTCGTCGATACGATCACTGCAACCGCCAAGACCGGCAAGATCGGCGACGGCAAGATCTTCGTGCTGGATGTGGCGCAGGCCGTGCGCGTGCGGACCGGCGAGACCAATGACGACGCGCTTTAACCGCGCCGGGGGAAAGGACAAATGGACATGAAATCACTCGAAATTCCTGCCAATCGCCGCAGCGCTTGCCGCTGTGCCGGTGATGGGCTTTGCGCAGGACACGGCCGAGGCCGCACCTGCCGTGGACAACGCCTTCATCTTCAACACGCTGCTGTTCCTGATCGGCGGCTTCCTGGTGTTCTGGATGGCCGCAGGCTTCGCCATGCTCGAAGCGGGCCTGGTGCGGTCCAAGAACGTGACCATGCAGCTGACCAAGAACATCGCGCTCTTTTCGATCGCGGCCATCATGTACTGGCTGGTCGGCTACAACCTGATGTACCCCGGCGACGGCTGGTCGGATGCAGGGCATGCTTGGCCCGATCTTCGCAACCGCGTGATATCGGCGGCGATCCCGCGCTGGAAACCGGCTATGCGACCGGCTCCGACTTCTTCTTCCAGCTGATGTTCTGCGCCACCACCGCGTCGATCGTCTCGGGCACCCTGGCCGAGCGTATCAAGCTGTGGCCCTTCCTGATCTTCACCGTCATCCTGACCGGCTTCATCTACCCGATCGAGGCGTCCTGGCAGTGGGGCGGCGGCTTGCTGTCCGAGATGGGCTTCTCCGACTTCGCAGGCTCGACCCTGGTGCATGCCGCAGGTGGTTTCGCCGCTCTGGCCGGTGCGCTGATCCTTGGGCCGCGTCTCGGCAAGTAGCAAGGACGGCCGCGTCAACCCGATGCCCGGTTCCAACCTGGCGCTGGCGACCCTCGGCACGTTCATCCTGTGGCTGGGCTGGTTCGGCTTCAACGGTGCCTCGCAGCTTGCGCTGGGCACCGAAGCTGATGCCAACGCTGTCGCGATCATCTTCGCCAACACCAACATGGCCGCTGCGGCCGGTGCGGTCGCCGCGCTGATCCTGACGCAGATCATGTACAAGAAGGTCGACCTGACGATGGTGCTGAACGGCGCTCTGGCCGGTCTGGTGTCGATCACCGCAGGTCCGCTGGATCCGACCCTGTTCGGCGCGCTGTGGATCGGTGCTGTGGGCGGTGTGATCGTGGTTCTGGCCGTGCCCTTCCTCGACAAGCTCAAGATCGACGACGTGGTCGGCGCCATCCCGGTCCACCTGATCGCAGGCTTCTGGGGCACGCTGGCGGTTCCGTTCTACACCGAAGGCACCTCCTTCGTGACGCAGATCATCGGTTTCGCAATCATCGGTGCCTTCGTCTTCGTGGTCAGCCTGGTGGTCTGGGTGATCCTCAAGGCGACCATGGGCATCCGTGTCAGCGAAGAGGCCGAGGTCAACGGTCTGGACGTCTCCGAGCTGGGGATGGAAGCCTATCCGGAGTTCACCAAGGGCTGAACGCTCTGAACAACACAAAAAAAAGCACCCGGACGTATTGCGTCCGGGTGTTTTCATGTCGGGCAGGGCAAGATCGTGATCCGCCTGCCCGTCGGTGATCAAGACGCGATCACATTTTGGCAGACCACGAATCGACCTGCTTTTCAGCCTCGTCGCGTGCAACCCCGTATTTTTCCTGAATCTTGCCGACCAGAACGTCCCGCTTGCCTGCGGCCTGGTCCAGGTCGTCATCAGTCAGCTTGCCCCAGTTTTCCTTGGCGGCGCCGGTGAATTGCTTCCACTTGCCTTCGATAATATCCCAGTTCATAGCGTTCTCCCTTTCTGTTTCGGTTACAGGAATAAAACGCGCCGAAGGCTGTTCTGGTTCCCCGAAACGGATTGGCGGGCATAACCCGATGTCCTCGTGCCTGTCGTCGCCGCGTCAGTCCGGGGGCGCGGATCAGGTGACAGGCTGCGGCGCGCCTGTCGCCATATTGGTCCCGATATAAGGCAGCTTGGCCGCCTTCCATGCCGCAAAACCCCCTTCGAGATGGGCGATCCGGGTGATCCCGGCAGCGATAGCGGCACGGCTGACACGCTCGCTCCGCACACCCGATCCGCAATGGAACACGATCCGCTTGTCGGACTGCCCCGGCAGTTTCTCCGGGTTGAAGAAGGCCAGCGGCATCAGGAGCGCACCCTCGATATGCTCGAACATGTATTCCTGCGGGGTGCGCACGTCGATCAGCACAACCTCGTTGCGGTTGAAGGCGTCCGCCAGTTCTGCGGGAGTCCAGGTCTCGAATACGGCATCGCCAACGGTTTCGGTCTTCATCAGGTGATCCTTTCAGGATTGTTTGGTCAGGGGAACGGTATCAAGGCCGGCCAACGCCTCCTTGCAATGGGCGATCATGACCTCGGTGAACCGCTGCACCTTGGGGTCACGATACTTGCGGCTGGGCGACAGGCAAGCCAGTTGCGTGGGCAGCGGTGGCGTGGCCGTGGCCACGGGCACCAGCGCGCCGGATCGCAGATGATCGGCCACCTCGAAGATCGGTTTCATCACGATCCCGGCCCCGTCAAGCGCCCAACCTGTCAGAACATCGCCATCATCGGATTCCAGCGGCCCGGTGATTTCATAGCGTTTCGGACCGTTTGCAGTCTGCAAGGTCCACTGGAACTCCTTGGCGCCGGGAAAACGCAGGTTCAGGCAATCATGACCATCGCGGATCAGCGCCGTCCCATCGGCGGGCATCCCGCGCCGCGCGATATAGGCCGGTGCGGCGCACAGGACACGCGGGCAATCCGCGATCACACGCACCTTCAGGTCGCTATCGCTCAGCGGACCCAGATGAAACGCAAGGTCCAGCCCCTCGCCTGTCACGTCGATCACCCGGTCCGACAGGCGCAGGCGGATGTCGATCTGTGGATAATCCCGCTTGAACCCCGGCACCGCAGGCGCAATGAACCGCCGCCCCACGCCCAGCGGGGCCGCCACGAACAGCGTGCCACGCGGCGATTGTGTCGCGGCCATCACCGCCGCCTCGGCCTCGTCGATCGTTTGCAGGATACGCGCCGCCCCGTCATAGAACAGCCGCCCGTGCTCGGTCGGGTTCAGCGCCCGCGTCGTCCGGTTGAACAGGCGCACCCCCAGATGCTTCTCAAGCTCGGCGATACGGGACGAGGCCACCGCCGGTGATGTCCGCTGATCCCGCGCAGCCGCGCTCATGCTGCCCAATTCATAGACGCGCAGGAACATGCGGATATTGTTCACATAGGCCATTATCAGTCTTTGCTTGAAACTCTTCCCGTGATTGGAAGGATTAACAAACAAGTCACCCCAAGGGTAGCCTGATTGAAACCTGTCCGAAGGAGAGCGCGATGTACGATCTGGCCGCAATGGGCGCATGGCTTGAATTTGCCGTCCGATGGCTTCACGTGATCACGGCCATCGCCTGGATCGGGTCGTCCTTCTACTTCATCGCCCTTGATCTGGGTCTGCACCGCGACCGCAACCTTCCCAGCGGAGCCGATGGCGAGGAATGGCAGGTCCATGGCGGTGGCTTCTATCACATCCAGAAGTATCTGGTGGCGCCAGCCAACATGCCCGACGGGCTGATCTGGCACAAATGGCAAAGCTACTGGACCTGGATGAGCGGCTTTGCCCTGCTGGTGCTGGTCTATTACCTGGGGGCCGAATTCTATCTGATCGACCCCGCCGTGATGGAACTGGCTACATGGCAGGCCGTGGGGATTTCGCTCGCCTCGCTCGCCTTCGGCTGGATCGTCTACAATACGCTTTGCAAGGTTTTCGTGGATGCGAACCAGACCGGTCTGATGCTGGCGCTGTTCGTGGTGCTGGTGGCGATGGCCTATTTCTACACCAGCGTCTTTTCAGGCCGCGCCGCGATGCTGCATCTGGGCGCTTTCACCGCCACGATCATGAGCGGGAACGTCTTTTTCATCATCATCCCCAACCAGAAGATCGTGGTTGCAGACCTGATCGCCGGGCGCAAACCCGATCCCAAATACGGCAAGATCGCCAAGCAGCGCAGCACGCATAACAACTATCTCACGCTGCCCGTGATCTTCCTGATGCTGTCGAACCACTATCCGCTGGCTTTCGCGACTGAAAATACATGGATCATCGCCAGCCTTGTCTTTCTGATGGGCGTGACGATCCGGCATTACTTCAACTCTATGCACGCGCGCACGGGCAACCCCACGTGGACATGGCTCGCCACCGTGCTGATCTTCATCGCGATCATGTGGCTCAGCACTGCGCCCATGTTCCGTGCCGATGCGCCTGAGGAAGCGCAAGGTGCCGCACTCCGCTTCGCGCAGGCCGAAGGCTTCGAGCAGGTCCATGATATCGTCATGGGGCGCTGCTCCATGTGCCACGCCGCAGAACCCTTCTGGGAGGGGTTGCTGTGGGCCCCCAAAGGCGTGCGGCTGGACACCGAGGCGCATATCGCGGGCGCGGCCCGCGCGATCTACCTGCAAGCAGGCGTCAGCCACGCCATGCCCCCCGCGAACCTGTCCTACATGGAGGATGAGGAGCGCGCTGCCATCGTGGCATGGTATCGTGCCGCCACGGGCGGCTGAGCGCCAACCCCGCATCTGACTGGTGGTCGAATCGGCGCAAGCCATGCTAGGTCTTGCGGCATGGTTCAAGCAAACCCCAAGATAGGCGACACCCGCCCCGTCATCCGGCAACTGGATGAAGCCGCGATCAACCGGATCGCTGCGGGTGAGGTGGTGGAACGGCCCGCCTCTGCCGTCAAGGAACTGGTGGAAAACGCGCTGGACGCTGGCGCGCGCCGCATCGACATTGCCTTGGCCGATGGCGGCAAGACCCTGATCCGTGTCACCGATGACGGCTGCGGCATGTCGCCGGATGATCTGCCCCTGGCCCTGTCGCGCCATGCCACGTCCAAGATCGACGGCTCGGACCTTCTGAACATCCACAGCTTCGGCTTCCGGGGCGAGGCGCTGCCCTCGCTTGGTGCCGTAGGGCGGCTCACGATCACCAGCCGGGCGCGCGGGCACGATGCGGCGCAGATCACCGTGGCGGGGGGCCAGATCGGCCCCGTCAAACCCGCCGCCCTGACGGCGGGCACCGTCGTGGAACTGCGCGATCTGTTCTATGCCACCCCCGCGCGGCTCAAATTCCTGCGCTCGGACCGCGCCGAACAGCAGGCGATCAGCGATGTGATCAAGCGGCTGGCCATGGCCGAACCTTTCGTGTCCTTCACCCTGCGCGATGTGTCAGGCGGCGGCGAAGGCCGCGTCCTGTTTCGCGCCGATGCCGAAACGGGTGATCTGTTCGACGCTCTGCACGGGCGGCTGGCGCGTGTGCTGGGCGGTGAATTCGCCGACAATGCCCTGCGGATCGACGCGGAACGCGAAGGCTTTCACCTGACCGGATACGCGGCCCTGCCCACCTATTCGCGCGGCTCTTCCGTGGCGCAATTCCTGTTCGTGAATGGTCGCCCGGTGCAGGACCGTTTGCTGATCGGTGCGCTGCGCGGGGCCTATGCCGATTTCCTCAGCCGCGACCGTCACCCGGCAGCGGCGCTGTTTCTGGATTGCGATCCGCAGATGGTGGATGTGAACGTCCATCCCGCCAAATCCGAGGTGCGCTTCCGCGATCCCGGCATGGCGCGCGGGTTGATCGTCACCGCCCTGCGCCATGCGCTGGCCGAAGCCGGGCATCGCGCCTCCACCACGGTTGCATCGGCCACCCTCGGCGCTTTCCGCCCGGAACCTACCGCACCGGGCCAGCCGGCACGCATCTATCAGATGGACCGGCCCAGCCTTGGCGCACGGCAGGCGTCCTATGCCGCGCAGGCCCCCGGTTTTGCCGATATGCCCACAAGCTATGCCGCGCGCGTGGAAGAGACAGCGCCCGAGGTCGATGAGACCGCGCTGCCCCTCGGCGCTGCCCGCGCGCAGGTGCATGAGAATTACATCATCGCCCAGACCGATACCGGCATGGTCATTGTCGACCAACACGCCGCACATGAACGGCTGGTCTATGAACGGCTCAAGCGCCAGATGGCCGAGAATGGCATCGCCGCCCAGGCCCTGCTGATCCCCGAGATCGTGGAACTGTCCCCCACCGATTGCGCGCGCCTGCTGGATCATGCCGATGATCTGGCGCGGCTGGGCCTGGGCGTCGAGCCATTCGGCGGCGGGGCCATCGCCGTGCGCGAAACGCCTGCGCTGCTGGGCGCGGTCAACGCGCGGGCCATGATCCTCGATATCCTCGACGAACTGGCCGATCAGGGCGAAACCACCGGCATCCAGACCCGGCTTGAGGCGATCCTCAGCCGCGTCGCCTGTCATGGCTCCATCCGCTCTGGCCGCCGGATGCGGGCCGAGGAAATGAACGCCCTGCTGCGCGAGATGGAGGCCACCCCCCATTCGGGCCAGTGCAACCACGGTCGCCCCACCTATGTCGAACTCAAACTGGCCGATATCGAGCGGCTGTTCGGGCGGCGATGATTACCCTTGGCGGTCAGACCTATGCGCTGGATGATCCGGCGGTGATGCTGGCGCTGGCAGGCCTGTCACTGGCACTGTTGGTCGTGATCCTGCTGATCCTTGCCCTGCGCGCGGCGGGGCGATCCGCCCGGATGACGGAACCGCTGGCACAGCAGATGGCCTATCTTGCATCACGCGTGCAGGGGCTTGGCGACGGTCAGCAGCAACTCTCCGGCGGCCTGACCCATGTGGCCGAGGCGCAGGCGGCATCGCAGGCGCAGATGATGCGCCTGATGGAGCAGCGTCTGGCCCATGTCACAGGGCAGATGACCGAAACCCTGCACGGATCGGCCCGCCGCACCGCGCAGTCGCTGGGCGAGTTGCAGCAACGGCTGGCCGCCATCGACAAGGCGCAGGACAACATCACCAAGCTGTCGGGCGATGTGCTGTCCTTGCAGGATATCCTGTCGAACAAGCAGACGCGCGGTGCCTTCGGCGAAATCCAGTTGCACGATATCGTCGGCAAGGCCCTGCCATCCGACAGCTACAAGATGCAGGCGACGCTGTCGAACGGGCGGCGCGCCGATTGCCTGATCCATCTGCCCAATCCGCCCGGCCCCATCGTGGTGGACAGCAAGTTTCCGCTTGAGGCCTATGAGGCGCTGCGCCGCGCCGACAACCCGAACGACCTGAACCGCGCCGCCAGCCTGCTGCGCCAGTCGGTGCGCGCCCATATCAAGGCGATTGCCGAGAGGTATATCATCGAAGGCGAAACCGCCGATGGCGCCCTGATGTTCCTGCCCTCCGAAGCGGTCTATGCCGAATTGCACGCCAACTTTCCCGAACTGGTGCGCGAAGGCTTTGCCGCGCGCGTCTGGATCGTGTCGCCCACCACCTGCATGGCCACGCTGAACACGATGCGCGCCATCCTCAAGGACGCGCGGATGCGCGAACAGGCCGGTGCCATCAGGCGCGAACTGGGTCTGCTTGCGCAGGACATGGACCGGCTGGGCCAGCGCGTCGAAAACCTTGATCGCCATTTCGGGCAAGCCAGCCGCGATATCGCCGATATCAAGATCAGCGCCGACAAGGCAGGACGCCGGGCCAAGCGGCTGGACAATTTCGATTTCGAAGATGTGGTCCCCGAGGTCGGACCCGTGACCGAACCCCTGATCCTGGCCCAGGGGCTGCGGCAGGACAGCTGATCGGGGTCAATGAAAAAAGGGCAGCCCCCGCGGACTGCCCTTTCTCGATCATGCTGCGTTCCGCTCAGATCCGGAAGAACGGCTGCGCAATCCGCGGGATCAGCTTGTTGAACCGCAAGGGCGCATCCGTGGCGGCCAGACAGATGCAATCCTCTCCGATATCCGCGATGGGCGTATGGGTCAGATCCTCGTTCGCGATCTCGATGTCGCCGGGCCCGAAGCGGTCGGTTTCATCCACAAAGGCACCCTGCAGCACCAGCGTCAGTTCCATGCCACGATGGCCGTGATCCGGAACGGCTGTCCCGGCCGGAATGAAAAGCAGGCGGATCGAGGCATCCTTGGACGTGGGCAGGATCGACTGCTTCACACCCATGCCGATGGATTGCCATTTCACGCTGTCCAGATCGCCACCGACATAATCGCGCACCGGGGCCGGAAGCACCGATTTGCCGCTGGAAAGACGATGCGGCGCGGGTGCAGGGGCCAGAGCACCCGATGTGATCAGGCGCATGGTTTCCGCAAAGCTGCCGTCTTCCATGCCCACGGCATCCGTTTCCTCCAGCAGGGCACCGCCCACGCTGTCAAAACTGGCCAGCCTTGCGCGACATTCGTCACACATGGAGATATGCGCCGCCGCGATCAGGTTGAACGCTTCGGGCAGCGTGCCGGCCGAATAGGCCATCAGCAGCGAGTCCGTCAGATGATGTTTCACGTTCTGCATTTTACTATTCACTTCATTGCGTGGCGGAGTCTGTCCAACGCCAACCTAATACGAGATTTGATCGTCCCAAGGGGCAGGCCGGTCTGTTCCGCGATTTCGCTATGCGACAGATCGCCGAAATAGGCTTTCTCGATCAGTTCTCTTTGTTTCTCCGGCAGGGCGGCAAGTGCGCGCCCCAGTTGTTCGCTTTCCTGTTGCAGGCTGAGGACATCAGCCTGATCAGGTTCTTCCTCGGGGCCCCACACCAGATCCTCCGGCTCGGGGCGGCGCTGCTTGCGCAGCGCGTCAATCTTCCGGTTCCGTGCGATCGTGAAGACCCAGGTAGCGACCGAAGCGCGGGACGCATCGAACAGATGCGCCTTCTGCCAGAGGGTCGCCATCACCTCCTGCGTACATTCCTCAGCCAGGGTTGCGTCTGCCCCGGACCGCATCAGAAACGCTTTTACCCGGGGCGCGAAATACTGGAACAGTTCGGCGAAAGCCGTCTGATCCTGTGCATCCCGGATGCGTGCCATATGTGTGATCCAATCTGTCGGATCATATTTGGTCTTCATGGTCAACGACTTCGCCTTCGCGGACAAATCTGCCTTCGGGCTCGTCCTAGCACGCAGGGCGCTGGGAGACGAGGCGGCATTTGACCCTGACAAGGCGACAGCGTTGATCATGACAAGGAATACGCAGGCATACCGTCACCGGATCACTGCGCAGGGCGATTTTTCTGTAAATCATCCAAATCGCGATCTACTGCGTATTTCCACACAAGACCTACCTCAGCCTATCGGAGCGAAAACCACATGCCATTCGAAGCGGGCCGCGTTGCCCCAAGAAAAATCGCCGTCATCGGAGCAGGAATTTCTGGCATGGGCGCGGCGCACATGTTGGCCGATATCCACAATGTCACCCTGTTCGAGGCCGAGCCGCGTCTGGGTGGTCATGCCCGCACCATCGTGGCGGGCAAGAACGGCGATCAGCCGGTCGATACGGGCTTCATCGTCTTCAACTACGCCAACTATCCCCATATGGCCGCGCTGTTCGACCGCCTGGACGTGCCGGTGGTGAAATCGAACATGAGCTTTGGCGCCTCGCTCAAGGGCGGGCAGCTTGAATATGCGCTGACCAGCCTCTCCGCGCTCTTCGCGCAAAAGCGCAACCTGGTGAACCCCAAGTTCATCGGCATGGTGCGCGATATCCTCAAGTTCAACGCCAACGCGCTTGAGGTGGCACAGGACCGTAGCCTGACAACAGGGCAGTTCCTTGAAAAACTGGGCACCGGCGACTGGTTCCGCGACTACTATCTTCTGCCGCTTTCCGGTGCGATCTGGTCGACGCCGGTCGAACAGATCATGGATTTTCCGGCCCATGCCATGATCCAGTTCTTCGAAAACCACGCGCTGCTGAACACCACCGGCCAGCACCAATGGTATACGGTGCAGGGCGGCTCGGTCGAATATGTCCGCCGTCTGGGCGATGCGATGCGCGCGCAGGGCGTGACCTTCCGCCTTGGCACACCCGTCGATGCCGTCCGCCGTCCCCATATCGGGGCCGAGGTCAAGGTGCAGGGCGGTGAATGGGAAGCCTTTGACGAGGTGATCTTTGCCACCCATTCCGACGACACGCTTGCGCCTGCTGGCCGATCCCACACCGGACGAGAAAGCCAACCTTGGTGCGATCGCCTATCAGCCCAATGACATCGTGCTGCATGCCGACCCGGCGGTCATGCCGCAGCGCAAGGTCGTCTGGTCGTCCTGGAACTATACCGAGATCATGGGCAAACAGACCGACAAGATCGACCTGACCTACTGGATGAACTCGCTCCAGCCGATCCCCAAGGACGATCCGCATTTCGTCACGCTGAACAGCACGCGCCCGATCCGCGAGGAGCTGATCTACGATCAGGTCACCCTGCGCCACCCGGTCTACGATCTGGCAGCGCTGGCCGCGCAGGAGCGGGTGCGCCTGTCCAACGGCACCCGCAACACATGGTTCTGCGGGGCATGGATGCACAACGGTTTCCACGAGGATGGCCTGTCCAGCGCCGTGGATGTGGTCGAGGCATTGCGCCGCACCGATGTCGCGATGGTGGCCGCGCAGTGAACAGGATCGACCATATCGCCGGCCATACCTGGCACGGGCGCAAGGGCGGAGTCGAGAACGCCTTTCGCTATGGCGTCGACTACGTGCTTGCTGGATGCTGAACACCCGCAGGATGCGCCCGCGCCTGTTCGGGCGCAACCGGGGCAACCTGACCTCTGTCTGGGACAGCGATCATGGCGGCCCGCCAAAACAGGGCAGGGGCGCGCCATGGGTGCGCGAGGTGCTGGCTGCGAACGGGATCGACGCGCCTGCACGGATCGAGCTGTTGACCCAGCCGCGCGTGCTGGGCCATGTCTTCAACCCGGTGTCCTTCTGGCTGTGCCACGATGCGACGGGCGACCTGCGCGTGGTCATCGCCGAGGTGACGAATACCTTCGGCGACCGTCATTCCTATCTGGTGCACCGCGACGATTTCGGGCCGATACAGCCCGAGGACAGGATGCGCGCCGCCAAGCTGATGCACGTCGCCCCTTCCAGCCGGTCGAAGGCGGATACGAGTTCCGCTTCGATATCAAGCCTGACCGGATCGGCATCTGGATCGACTATACCGGCGGCAATGGCGGCGTGATCGCCACGCTGGTGGGCGCACGCAAGCCGCTGACCACCCTCGGCATCCTTGGCAGCGCGCCTGCGTCGTCCCTTCGGATCGCGCCGTGTGCTGGCGTTGATCCATTGGCAGGCGCTGCAGCTGTGGTGGAAGGGGGCAGGCTACCGCCCGCGTCCGCAACCTCCCGCCGAGGAGGTCAGCCGGTGACATCACGCCCGGTCTCCCTTCCGGCCTACGCGGTCTTTGCGGCCCTGCTCGCGGCTGCGGGCCTGCCGATCTACATCCACGCGCCCAAGTTCTATGTGGATGACTACGGCGTGTCTCTTGCCGCGCTCGGGGCGGTGCTGTTCGGGCTGCGCCTGTTCGACGTGGTGCAGGACCCGCTGCTTGGCCGGCTGGCGGGCGCCTTGCGCCAATGGCGTGCGAGCAGCGGTGACCGGGGGCGTGATCCTGATGGTCGCCTCGATGCTCGGACTGTTCGCCGTCGCCCCGCCGATCGCCCCGCTGATCTGGTTCGCCCTGATGCTGACGGGCGTGTTCTCGGCCTTCAGCTTTCTGACAATCTGTTTCTACGCGCAGGGCGTGCAGACGGCGGACCACCTTGGTGGCGCAGGCCATTTGCGCCTGGCCCGCTGGCGTGAAACCGGTGCCCTGCTGGGTGTCTGCGTCGCGGCGGTGACGCCCGTGGTTGCTGGGCGGCTTCACCGGGTTCGCCCTTGGCTTCGCAGTCCTCGGCCTGACGGCCCTGTGGGTGATGCGCAAGGAATGGGGCAGCGAGGGCGAGATCCGCCGAGGCCGGCTTTGCCCCCGTCCTGCGCGACCCGGTGGCCCGTCGCCTGCTGCTGCTTGCATTGGTCAATGCGGCCCCGGTCGCGGTCAGCTCGACCCTGTTCCTGTTCTTCGTCGAAAGCCGCCTCGCCGCGCCGGGCTGGGAAGGGCCGTTCCTTCTGCTGTTCTTCCTGTCCGCCGCCATCGCCGCACCGTTCTGGGGGCGCGCGGCCGAACGCTTCGGGCCGAAGCGGGTGCTGCTGGTCGGCATGGTCCTTGCGATCATCGCCTTCGCCTTCGCGATCACGCTGACTGCAGGCGACACGATAGCCTTCGCCATCATCTGCCTCGCCTCCGGCGCGGCGCTGGGCGCGGACATGACGCTGCTGCCCGCCATTTTCGCCAGCCGCATGGCGCGTGTGGCGCCCGGCGCATCAGGTGCTTTCGGACTGTGGTCCTTCGTGTCGAAATTCTCGCTGGCCTTCGCCGCCATCGCTTTGCTGCCCGCGCTGGAAGCGGCAGGTTTCCGCGCCGGAACACAGAACAGCGAAAGCGCGCTCTGGGCGCTCAGCCTCGCCTACGGTCTGGTGCCCTGCGGTCTCAAGCTGCTGGCCATCGGCCTTTTGGCCACCACCAACTGGAAGGAGGACTAGATGACTGATCCGATCCTTTTCATGGCATTGGGCGCCCTTTGCGTGCTGGCCCTGTTCTGGGCCAAAGCCCGGTTCTGGTCTTTTGTCGCGCAGCGCCCGGATGATTACGCCGGTGGCGCGCAACGGTTCGACCTGCGTGAACATCTCAACGGCCCTATCCTTTGCGAAGGGGTCATCTATGGCCCGCTGGGGCGCGTCACCTCGCGCTTCGTGGGCAAGTTCGAAGCCCGCTGGGAAGGCAATCGCGGCGTGATGCGCGAGCATTTCATCTATGACAGCGGTGCCACGCAGGATCGCGAATGGCGGCTCGAACTGGGCAACGACGGGCGCATCAAGGCCGATGCCGATGATCTGGTCGAGCCGGGCCACGGGCAGATGACCGGTTCGGCGGTGCAACTGAAGTATCGCATCCGCCTGCCCGAGGATTCGGGCGGCCATGTGCTGGATACGGTGGACTGGATGTATCTGGCCCCGAATGGAACCGTCATGAACCGAAGCCAGTTTAGAAAGTTCGGGATTCCTGTGGCGGAACTTGTGGCAACGATGCGAAAGGTGGATGCGGCATGATGGACTGGCAAGGCAAACGCTACTGGCTGATCGGCGCCAGCGAAGGGCTGGGGGCAGCACTTGCCCACAAGCTCAACGCCGCCGGGGTCGAGGTGATCGTCTCCGCCCGCAGCGAGGATCGCCTCAAGGCGCTGGTGGCGGATCTGCCGGGCAAGGCCTCCTATGTCACCGTGGACGTCAGTGACCGCGCCAGTGTCGAGGCCGCCGCCGCGCAGGTCGGCCAGATCGACGGCATGGTCTATCTCGCCGGGGTCTACTGGCCCATGAAAGCGCAGGCATGGGATGCCGAACAGGCCGAGGCGATGGCCGACATCAACTTCACCGGCGCCATACGCGCCGTGGGGGCCGTGCTCCCGCAGATGGTGGCGCGTGACGCGGGGCATATCGTGATCACCGGCTCGCTGTCGGGCTTTCGCGGCCTGCCCGGGGCCATCGGCTATGCCGCCTCCAAGGCAGGCACCATGTCTCTGGCCGAAAGCCTCTATGCCGATCTGCGCAAGACAGGTGTGCGCGTGCAGGTGGCCAATCCCGGTTTCATCCGCACCCGCCTGACCGACAAGAACGATTTCACCATGCCATTCCTGATGGAGCCCGATCAGGCCGCGCGTGAAATGTTCGAACTGATGAACGACGAGGGCAGTTTCAAGCGCAGCTTCCCGCGCGTGTTCAGCTGGCTGTTCCGCCTGTCGCAGTTCATGCCGGACTGGATGTATTACCGCCTCTTTGCCTGAGATCAAGGACGCTTCCGTTTGGAAGGTTCATCCCTGTCTGGCATAGTGCCAACAGGAGGACCCCGCCATGCTGGAAATTTCCGTCAACAAAGTCGCCCAGGTCGTGCTGATGTCCCGAGAGCTTGGCCGCGCCGAGGGCGAGTTGCGCGCCTTCATCGACCGGCTCAGCGATGAGGAGCAGGTCAGCCTCGTCGCGCTGATGTGGATCGGTCGCGGCACCTTCGAACCCGAAGAACTGGCCGAGGCGCTTCAGACTGCGGCCGAGGAAGCAACCACCCCCACGGCCGATTACCTGCTGGGAACCCCGCATCTGTCGGATCACCTCGAAAACGGTCTGGACGCGCTGGGCCTGTCCGCCGCCGACGAAGAAGATGATTTGATTCGAGGCGGTTAACCCCGTTTGACCCCTCTTTCTCGTTGCGTTGTGCATTTGTGCACCAACATCGTGCATCCATTCAGATTTCATCCTGATTTCGACGTCGCGTCAGGCATCACGAATTCCCTGACACGTTGATGACAGACGCGTCATCCGTGAGAAATAATTCAGGTCCATTTAGAAAACTGCAAAATAACACATTGATATAATGAAATAAAAATTCCGATACGTCCGTCGCTGAAAGAAGTTTCATCTTTCAAGATCGCAGGACCACACATTCCCTTGAGCAGGCGTGTTTTGAATGTGCGCTGATGCAAGCGCATATTGGCTTCAGATCGAAAACGGATCGAAACCAGAAACCTAGGAGATACAACATGAACCGCATTATCCTGACCGCAATCGCCGCCGCCACCATCAGCACCGCCGCCTATGCAGGCGACATGGCAGCGTCTTCCGACACCCTGACGACTCGCTCCGAGCCCGCAACCGTCACCGTCTTCGAGCGTGACCGCGGCATTTCCGGCAGCGACATGATCGCAGCAAACGCTGGCGTCGCCTCGGTTGTGGACGCCGACAACATCCTGACGCCGCGTGAGAGCGCGATTGCAGAAGATGGTCAGGTCACCGTCTACAGCTTCGCAACCACCACGGACAACAGCGCAGTGACCTTCAGCCCGCGCTAAAGTCTGACCTCAGGCACTGCTCCTCCCCAGTGCCTGTCTGAACAGCTCCCCGTTGTTCGGAAAAACCCCGCTCCGGTATCCCGGAGCGGGGTTTTCATTTTGCATGAAGCCTTGGTGCGACGATCAGGCCGCAGAGCGGTCCACGATCTGCAGATGCTGGGCCAGCTTGTCGATCTCGGCCATCCAGCGCCCCACAAGGCGCGGATCAGACGGCGCAGCCGTGACACCGACAGGGATCTCGCGCGCCAGAACGGCCTCGACCGCCAGGGATACGGGCACCGACACCAGCCGCGCCATCGCCGTGCCGCGCGCATCGCCCCAGGCATCCATCACATAGGATTTGTGCCAGACCGTCTTGCCATCCTTCTCGGCCTTCAGTTCCACGCAAAGAACCACACGGTCCGGCTCGCCCTCGTCATAGGCGTTTTCCGACCAGAACTTGTCCGACATCTCCTTGAGCCGCGCATCACCCTCGGGGCCGGACAGTGTCTCGATCTCGGCAAAGATATCGGCCCAGGCATCGGACCAGCCGTTCAGGCGCAACGTGCCACGCACGAAATCGCGCACCGGCCATGCGGGATCGAACCGGTAATCCTCGATGAACGGGACCGAGTCGCGGTTCGGATAGACTTCGAATGTCTCAGGCGTCGGCAATGGGGCGTCATAGCTGCTCAGCGCGTTCCACGGACGATCCACCCGCAGCTCCGAGAAGTTGCGGATCGACCGGGACGGCGAGCGCAGTGCCTTCAGCACACCCAGCGGCGACCAGCTGAACTTGTAGCGGAACGCGTTGGCGATCTTGGGCACCCCGCCGCAATAGGACAGGAACGAAATCGCATTCGCCGGATCATAGGCATCTGACGCGCGGTATTCCGCAACCAGATGATGCGCCATCAGATGGTCGATACCCGGATCAAGCCCCACCTCGTTGACCGAGCACAGGCCCTTGTCGCGGAAGGCATCATCCAGCGCCCGCATCTCGGGTGCGATATAGGAGGAGGATACGAAATGCGCGTCCTTCTCAAGGCACAGCTTGGCCAGCGGCACATGCCAATCGGCAGGCAGCATCGACACGACGACATCGCCCTTGGCCAGCACCGCACCCAAGGCGTCCATGTCGAAGGCCTCGATCCGGTCGGTCAGATCACCCACCGCCTTGCGGGCCTTGTCGGCGGAACGGTTCCAGACGGTGACCTCATGCCCCGCCTCGATCAGGCGACGCAGGCCGGGGATGGCCGACAGGCCGGTGCCGCACCAGTGGATGGTCATGGGCTTTCCTTTCTTACTTGAATTTCAGTTTGGCCGTGACGATGGCGATCATCGCCGTGACCGACACGATATTGGCCAGGATCAACGGCCAGTCGACGATCATCAACCCATAGATCAGCCACAGCGTGACCGTCACCAGAAACAGAACCTGCGCCACCAGCGACAAACTGCGGGTGTCGCGCGTCCGCCAGACCTGCAACGCCTGCGGAATCCAGCAGATCGTGCCGAGAATGGCGGCCGCATAGCCGACGTAAAGAGGCGTCATGTCAGACCTTTGCCAGATGGGTCAGGTACGTGTCTTTCGCACGCCCCCAGACGCCGGTTTCAAGGGAAGGCAGTTCCAGAAGTGTCGGCAGAAGCTGTGCCGCATAATCCTGCGAGCTTTCGACCGGCAGCATCGAGGGCAGGTTGTCGATCGCGGTCACATCCAGCGGGGGCGTATCATGCACCCGCAACGCAGGAGCGGCCCATGTGGTGGTGCGGTCATAGACCTTGATGGGCGAGAAATCACTGGTCGGATCGCAGGCGATATCGCCGATCACGGTCAGGGTGCGAGGGTCGGTCGGGGCCGTGGCAGGCACGAACACCGGTGTGCCGGGCCGCGCAAGGATGCAGTTGAGGAAGATCTCATGCTCCATGATCTGCGGAAACGGCCCGCCGCTCGCGGTTTCGGCCATGTCCCAGCGGGTCACCTGCATCCCCATCGCCTCGCACAGGTCTGACGCACCCGTGCCCACGCGCCCCAGCGCGCCGATGACGATGGCGCTGGGTTTGTCGCTGTCGATGTGTTGCATCTCCGCGGTCAGTTCCGCGACCAGCGCGTCTTTCCCCGGATAGACGCCAACAGGCCCGCAAATGCCGCCATTCTGCTGTGCCAGCCAGCATTTCAACGACACCGCCGCCCCCGCGAACCCCGCCCAATAGCCGAAGGCCGCGACACGGCGACCATCCGCGTCGACCAGATATTCCAGATCGTAGAGTGTCCCACCCCCGGCCTTGAACCGCTTCAGCAGCTCCTGCCCGGCGGGCTGGCCCTTGAAGGCATGGCCGAACATGATGTGGCGATGCGGCAGCGGCGTGCCGTCCTCCGGCAGTTCCTTCAGCCCGAAAATGATTGCATCGGCGGGGGCATCGGGCCAGCTGTTCTGCGCTGCGATCGTGGCCCCGGCCCGGCGATATCCCTCGATGGGAATGGCGCGGGTATCGCTGTCCTCGACCGTGACGCGCACACCGGCGGCGATCAGGGCGGCGCACCCCTCGGGTGTCAGGCCAACCCGTTCCTCATTCTCGCGCTGTTCGGCGCGGACCCACAGATGTGTCATGTTCTTCATCTTTCGGCAGAAGCTTTGCGCGCACCATATCCAAGCCCGCAACCGGCTTAAAGATGCGTTTGTGCATGTTGCCGATCAGGCCGGTCCAGATGCGGCACCGCGTTGAACTGCGTCAGCGCCATATCTGCCCCAAGACGGTGCAGACGATGCACCGAGGTATTCATGATCGCGATGCAGGCCCGCGCGAAGGCGGGCGTGCCCAGACCCATCGTCTGGCGCAGCACCATCCCGATCAGACCGCCCGACGTCACCACCAGCGCAGGACCGCGCCCTGACGAAATCTCGGTGATGGCATCGGTGACGCGGGCCTGGAAAGCGGCAAAACTTTCGGGCGGACCGTCGATCTCGCCCGCCTCCCACGCGGCCAGAAGCCGGGGCATATAGGCCACGAACCCCTCGCGGGAATTGGGCAGCGGCTCTCCATGCTGCGCGCCATAAAGATGCGCCAGGGTGAAGAACTCCATTTCGTTCAAACGTGGGTCCTGCACGATCTCGGCATATTGCCCCGCACCCATGGCCGCAGCGGTTTCCACATGCCGGATCAGCGTGCCGCAATAGACACGCGACACCTGCTCGCGCGTATCGTTCAGATGCTCGCCCAGCCATGCCGCCTGTTGGTGGCCCAAGGGGCTCAGCCGGTCATAGCCATGTTCGTCCCGCGCCCTGGTCTGGGCCTGCCCGTGCCGGACAAGGGTGATCTGCGACATGGGCGGCCTCCGTTTGCTTGCGTCGCAGACCTAGGTCAGCGCGCGGGCCAAGACAACCCGCAAGGCGGCGACTGGACATCTCCGGCGGATGAAGATTGTGTAACATCCAACAGTCAGGAAAGGGCGCGGAATGCAGGTGAATGGCGAACGGTTTCTCAAGGATCTGCACGATCTGCGGCAGTTCGGCGCCTCCGGCGTGGGCAAGGGCGTGGTGCGCCCGGCCTATTCGGCGGCTGATGTCGCGGCACGCGAATGGCTGGCCGGACGGATGCGCGACGCAGGGCTGGAGCCGCGCTTCGATGCGGTGGGCAACCTGTTCGGCCTTGCCCCCGGACGCTCTCTCCTGATGGGATCGCACAGTGACAGCCAGCCCGAGGGCGGTTGGCTCGACGGCGCGCTGGGCGTGATCATGGCGCTGGAAATCGCCCGCGCCGCGCAGGAGGCGGGTGGCCCCGCCGTCTCGGTCGCGAATTTCCAGGACGAGGAAGGCCGCTTCGGCGTCACCACCGGCAGCGCGATCTGGGCCGGTCAACTGCCGCTGGACCGCGCCGATCACCTGACCGACAGCGCAGGCGTCACCTTTGCCGAAGCCCGCGCCGCCATGGCCCATCTGGCGGGCGACCCCATCGACCCCTCTCGTTTCACGGGGTTTGTCGAATGCCACATCGAACAGGGGCCCTGGCTGCACGAATCCGGTCAGGCCATCGGCATCGTCACCGATATCGTCGGTATCCGCGACATGACCATCACGCTCGAGGGTGAGCAGAACCACGCAGGCACCACGCCCATGCACCGCCGCCGCGACGCGTTTCAGGCGCTCTCGGCCTTCAACACGGCCTTGAACGACCGGCTCCGCAACATCGTGACACCGCAGTCGGTCTGGACCATCGGCCATGTCAGCCTGCATCCCGGTGCCCATTCCATCGTGCCGGGGCGCGTCGAATTCTCGATGCAATGGCGCGACGGCGACACCACGCGCCTCAAGCGGATGGAGGATGTCATCCGCGACACCGTGGCCGAAATCGCCACCGCCCATGGCATGACCCTGTCATTCTCGGACATGCTGGGTCTGGAACCCGTGGCGATGGCCCCGCAGTTCCGCGCGGCACTCCGGCAGTCAGCCGAACACCTGACCCCCGGTCGCTGGCGCGAGATGCAATCCGGCGCGCTGCACGACGCGACCAACGTGTCGGCGCTGATGCCCGCCGCGATGATGTTCGTGCCCTCCATCAACGGGATCAGCCATGCCTTTGCCGAAGATACGGACGAGGCCGATCTGGTGACCGGACTTCAGGTCATGGCAGACGCGCTTCCAGCCCTTGCCAAGACGCAGTGATCCTCGGGTCCGTTTGCCCTATCCGGCCCAGGTCACATCGCCCACGAAAGATATAGCCCGCGCCATAGATCGTCTTGATCAGGCGCGGGTTCTTCGGGATCTTCGCGCAGCTTGGTGCGCAACCGCGAGATGCGCACATCCATCGCCCGGTCAAAGCTCTCGCCCGCCGCGCCGCCCAGTATCTCCTGCATCATCGCGCGCGAGATCAGGCGTTTGGGCCGTTCCAGAAACAGCCGCAGCACCTCGCCCTCGGCATGGGAAAAGGGCGTCTCGGCGCCGCTCTCATCCTCCAGCGCGTAGCGGTCGAAATGCGCGGTCCAGCCATTGAAACGCGCGGTCTGGCCGGTCTGCGTGGCAACGCTGTCCGCGCCGCAGCCGGGCACGGATGCGGGCCACCACCTCGGCCGGATCGAAGGGCTTGATGATGTAGTCATCCGCCCCCAGTTCCAGCCCCGTCACCCGGTCCTGCACCTGCGCGCGCCCCGAGATGATGATGACCACCGCCCCCTGTTCCAGCGCCAGCCGGTGCACCAGCGTCAGCCCGTCCCGGTCCGGCAGCGACAGATCGACAAGGCAGATATCGGGCGTCGCGCGTCTTCAGCGCGGCCTCGAATTCGGTGGCGCGACCAAAGCTCAGGGTGCGGAACCCGGCCTCGTTCAGGGCATGGGCCAGCATGTTGCGGATCGCCGGTTCGTCATCGAGGATGGTGACAAGAGGGGCCGTCATGCGTCACGCCGTCCCGCTATGCAGGAATGCGGCCAAGCCCGCTTGCTGTGAAAGGTTTCATCAGGACGGGCACCCGCGCGGTCGCAGCGGCATGGAGGGGATGATCGCGGCGGCAGGGATGTCATCAGCCGACAGGGTGGATGACCCGGCGGCAAACGGTTCAACAGGTCCAGCCCGGCTGGCATCCCCCTCCAGCGTGATGTCCGACAGGATCAGGGTGATATCGGGCAACTGCGCCAGCAGGGCGAGCGCCTCGTCCACGCTGGCGGCCTCGATCACCGCATGGCCCATGTCGCGCAGCATCTCGCGGATGCCGACGCGCAGGTCGGGGCTGTCTTCGACCAGCAGCACCATGCCCGGCGACCAGCTGCATCGGCGGCGGGCCGCAACGGCAGGCGCAGGCTGACCCGCGCCCCGCCGCTGTCCGGTATTGCTCAGACGCACGCGACCGCCCGCCAGTTTCGCCATGTCATAGACCATCGCCAGACCCAGCCCCGTGCCCTCGCCGCCCTTGGTGGTGAAGAACGGCTCCAGCGCATGTTCCAGCGCCGCGGCGGAAAAGCCCGGTCCGGTGTCCGTCACGCGTGAACTCGGCCCAGGTGTCCTGCACGGGCGTGACCGTCAAGACGGATCTGCCCCGCCGGCGCCGCAGGCATCGCGGGCGTTCAGGATCAGGTTCAACAGCGAATCCTGCAACATGCCCGTATCCAGCAGCAGCACCTCATGCGGCATGCCGGTTCTGGATACTGCAACTCCATGCCCACGGGCAGGGCAGGGGCGGCCAGCGTTTCCAGATCCCCCAGCAAGGCCCGCAGATCCGCAGGGACGGGGTTCCACTCGCGCGCGCCGGTGATGTCCGCGATCCGGTTCAGCAGGCTGCCGCCGCGATGCGCCGCGGACAGGGTGGCCGTCACCAGATCGCGGGCGTCGTGTGGCAGGTTCATGCGCTGCAAGCCGCGATTGACTGCCGATGATGATCGTCAGCAGGTTGGAAAAGTCATGCGCCATGCCCGCTGGTCAGCTGCGCCGCCATTTCGCGCCGGCGGGTCTGTTGCAGGGCGGTCCGCGCCTGCGTTTCCTCGGTCACATCCATCGACAGGATATAGACCCCGTTGATCTGCCCGTCCGGCGCACGATCCGGGGTAAAGGCCGCGCGGATACGGCGCGAGCTTTCCTCGTCATTGAACTCGAAGACCGACGCCGTGCCGAAGAAGGCCGCATCCAGATGCGGCTGGATCGCGGCATAGGCCGGCTCGCCAAGGGCGGTGCGGATCGGCAGCCCGATGATATTCGCCGGCCGCCCCGGCATCACCACGCCCAGCTTGCGGTTCGAAAAGGTATAGCAGCGGTCGCGCCCGACATGCGAGATATGGGCCGGCATCATCTCGGTCGTCAGACGGGTGCGTGCCTCGGTCTCGGTCAACTGGCGCTTGGCCTCCTCCAGCGCGGTGACGGTCGCCTCCAGCTTGCGGTTCGTGGCGCTCAATTCCTCGGCATAGGACAGCACCTTGTCGCTCAACTCCGCCGAACGGGCACGCAACAAGGCCTCCTGCTGCTTGGTGCGGGTGATGTCGGTATAGACGGTCACCCAACCGCCCTGCGGCAAGGGCGAGCCCTCGACGCTGATGCTGCGTCCGTCGGGGCGCATCCGTTCCATGTAGTGCGGCGCAAAGGCGCGCGCCTGTTCGACACGCACGCGCACGGCCGCCTCCAGATCCGTCTACCGGGCCATATTCACCGCGGTTGGCCAGAAAGCGGATCGTGTCCTCGAAGGCCGCGCCGGGTGTGGTCAGTTCCGGCGGCAGGTCGAACATCTCGCGGAAGGGACGGTTGCACACCACAAGCCGCAGCTCGCTGTCATAGATCGACAGGGCCTGCTGGATCAGGTTCAGCCCGGCCATGGTCATCGCCGATGTATCGATCTGTCCCGTGGTCATGATCTTCCCTCTGATGGCACATGGCTAACACCCTGCGACGCGCCCGCCTAGGGCCTAGGGCAGCGGAAGGCTTTGTTACAATTCGTAACAATTGGGAAATCATCAGGAAAAAGTTGACGTAGAGCGTGAGGGGTGCACCATCAAAGATCGGTACAGAATCGCCGTTCAAGGTGGTCACCGGCCCGAAGGAGAGCGGGCTCAAGGGAGGAACAGATTTGGCACAGTCGTCACAGGCGGCGGGTGGACTTGCGTCCATTCCGGCGCTGTTGCAGCGCAACGCCCAGCAGTTCGCGGACAAACCCGCTTACCGTGAAAAGGAATTCGGCATCTGGCAGACCTGGACGTGGAGCGAGTCCGAACGCGAGGTGAGACAGCTCGCGCTTGGCCTGATCAATCTTGGCGTCAACGAGGGTGATTTCGTTGCCATCATCGGCAGCAACCGGCCCCATCTCTACTGGTCGATGGTCGCCGCGCAATCGGTGGGCGCGATCCCGGTGCCGCTCTATCAGGACTGCGGCCGCCGAAGAGATGGCCTATGTGCTGGACCATTGCGGCGCGCGCTTCGTCATCGTCGAGGACCAGGAACAGGTCGACAAGGTGATCGAGATCCAGGACCGCCTGCACCAGTTCGAACACATGATCTATCTCGATCCGCGCGGATTGCGGAAATACGACCATTCCCATCTCCATGAATTCAGCCATGTGCAGGAACAGGGTCACGCCGCCCGCGACGAGTTCACGCCCGAACTCGAACGCCGCCGCGCCAAGCTGGACTATGACCTCCACCTGCGTGATGCTCTACACCTCGGGCACGACCGGCAAGCCCAAGGGCGTGGTGCTGAGCAACCGCAACATCATCGAAAGCGCGCAGAACTCGTCCGAGTTCGACAATCTGGGCGCGGGCGAGGAAATTCTGGCCTATCTGCCGATGGCCTGGGTGGGCGATTTCATCTTCTCGGTCGGGCAGGCCTATTGGACGGGCTTCTGCGTCAATTGCCCCGAAAGCCCCGAGACGATGATGACCGACCTGCGCGAGATCGGGCCGACCTATTATTTCGCCCCGCCGCGCGTGTTCGAGACGCAGCTGACCAATGTGATGATCCGCATGGAAGACGCCAGCCGGATCAAGAAATGGCTGTTCGACACCTTCATGGCGCATGCGCGCAAGGTCGGTCCGGCCATTCTGGACGGCAAGCCCGTCGGTTTCATGGACCGGTTGAAGTACAAGCTGGGCGATCTTGTTCGTCTATGGTCCGCTGAAGAACACCCTTGGCTTCAGCAATGTGCGCATCGGCTATACTGCGGGCGAGGCGATCGGCCCCGAAATCTTCGATTTCTACCGCTAGCCTCGGCATCAACCTGAAACAGCTCTACGGCCAGACCGAGGCGACGGTGTTCATCACCATGCAGCCCGATGGCGAGGTGCGCTCGGATACCGTGGGCGTGCCGGCGCCGGGTGTGGAGCTGAAGATCGGCGACAATGGCGAGGTTTATTACCGCAGCCCGGGTGTCTTCGAATACTACTACAAGAACCCCGAAAGCACCGCCGACACCAAGGACGCCGAAGGCTGGGTTGCGACAGGTGACGCAGGCTTCATCGAAGAGGGCACGGGCCATCTGCGGATCATCGACCGGGCCAAGGACGTGGGCAAGATGGCCGACGGCCGCCTGTTCGCGCCCAAGTACGTCGAGAACAAACTGAAGTTCTACCCGAACATCCTCGAGGCCGTGGTCTTCGGCAATGGCCGCGACCGCTGCATGGCCTTCATCAACATCGACCTGAGCGCTGTGGGCAACTGGGCCGAGCGGAACAACATCGGCTATTCCTCCTATCAGGAACTGGCCGGTCATCCGAAGGTGCTGGCACAGATCCAGTCCCATGTCGAAGAGGTCAACCGCTCGGTCGCCGAGGACCCGATGCTCTCGGGATGTCAGATCCACCGCTTCTTGATCCTGCACAAGGAACTGGACGCCGATGACGGCGAGATGACGCGCACCCGCAAGGTCCGCCGCCGCATCGTCGAGGACAAGTATCGACGACCTGATCACCGCGCTCTACGACGGATCGGACCGCATCAGCACCCGGACCGAAGTCACCTATGAGGATGGGCGCAAAGGATACATCAGCGCGACGCTCGAGATCCGCGACGCCAAGGTGCAACCTGACACCACGCAGAAGATGGCAGCAGAATGAACCAGATGAGCACAGAAGGCTACACCACCGCCGATGGTCGCCAGATCGGTGCCGTGATGATGGAGATGAAGAACATCACGCTGCGCTTTGGTGGCGTGAAGGCGATCACCGACATCAGTTTCGACATCCGCGAAGGCGAAATCCGCGCGATCATCGGGCCGAACGGGGCCGGCAAATCCTCGATGCTGAACGTCATCTCGGGCTTTTACGTCCCGCAGGAGGGCGAGGTCTGGTTCCGCGGCCAGAAGCGCCCGCCGATGAAACCCTATCAGGTGGCCCAGCAGGGCATCGCCCGCACCTTCCAGAACATCGCCCTGTTCGAGGGGATGAGCGTTCTGGACAACGTGATGACCGGCCGTCTGACCCATATGAACACAGGCATGCTGGCGCAGGCCATCTGGAAGGGCAAGGCCGAGCGCGAAGAGGTCGAGAACCGCGAAGTCGTCGAAAAGATCATCGACTTCCTGGAAATTCAGGCGATCCGCAAGACACCCGTCGCGCGTCTGCCCTACGGTCTGAAAAAGCGCGTGGAACTGGCCCGCGCCCTGGCGGCAGAGCCGAAACTGCTGCTGCTGGACGAACCCATGGCCGGCATGAACGTCGAGGAGAAAGAGGACATGAGCCGCTTCATCCTCGATGTGAACGACGAATTCGGCACCACCATCGCGCTGATCGAACACGATATGGGCGTGGTGATGGACCTGTCCGACCGCGTGGTCGTGATGGATTACGGCAAGAAGATCGGCGACGGCACCCCTGACGAGGTGCGCAGCAACCAGGCCGTGATCGACGCCTATCTTGGTGTCGCCCATGACTGAGCCGCTGTTCGCAAGCCGCCCTTTCCACAGTTTCGCAGGGAGTGCACCGCATGCCTGACCAACTTCTCTATGCCATCGAGGTGACGCTGAACGGCCTGATGGCTGGCGTCCTTTATGCGCTGGTCGCCCTCGGGTTCGTCCTGATCTACAAGGCCAGCGGCATCTTCAACTATGCCCAGGGGGTCATGGCGCTGTTCTCGGCGGCCGACGCTCGTGGGCATCATGAATGGCGATGTGCCCTTCAGCCACCTGATCAACGCCATCCTCGGCACCGACATTCACCATTTCGGCTGGCACGTGCCCGCGATCCTGGCGATCCTGCTGACGATGGGCGTGATGATCTTCCTCGCATGGGCGGTAAACCGGTTCGTCTTCAAGCATCTGGTCAACCAGGAACCGATCATCCTGTTCATGGCGACCATCGGGCTGGCCTATTTCCTCGAAGGCCTCAGCGACATGATGTGGGGCGGCGACATCAAGAAACTGGATGTGGGCCTGCCGCAGGGCATCAACGAGACCATCGACGAGGTGACCTTCAACCTGTTCGGTTACGGCTTCTTCATCGACAATCTGGATATCGTGGCCGCCGTGGTCGCCGCGATCCTTGTGATCGCTCTGACGCTTTACAGCCAGTATTCCAAGCAGGGCCGCGCGCTGCGCGCCGTGGCCGATGACCATCAGGCGGCGCTGTCGGTGGGCATTTCGCTGAACTACATCTGGATTCTGGTCTGGTCGATCGCGGGCTTCGTGGCGCTGGTTGCCGGCATCATGTGGGGCGCGAAATCGGGCGTGCAGTTCTCGCTGTCGCTGATCGCGCTCAAGGCGCTGCCGGTGCTGATGCTGGGCGGCTTCACCTCGATCCCCGGCGCCATCGTCGGCGGGCTGATCATCGGTGTGGGTGAGAAACTGTTCGAATTCACGCTTGGCGGCATGATGGGCGGTGCGACCGAAAACTGGTTCGCCTATGTGCTGGCGCTGATCTTCCTTGTCTTCCGGCCGCAGGGTCTGTTCGGCGAGAAGATCATCGAGAGGGTGTGATCATGAAAAAACTGATCGCCATCATCAATGTGATCGCCTGGTCAGGCTTCTGGGCCTTCGGCTACCTGGCACTGACCGCCGGGGACCTGACCCCGCACCAGATCACCATCGCCAGCCTGCTGGCCGGTCTGGGCTTCGTCACCGGCGTGGTCGCCTATCTGAAACTCTCGCATGGAACGCCCGGAGTGCGCCACATGTCGAAAATCCGCGAAGAGGGGTAAGGGCTGATGTTCTACCGTGAGGCAGGCGATTTCAAGACATCCTACGTGGATGACAACCAGACCTTCCCGATCAAGTTCGACCGCTATCGCTACTACGCGGTGCTGTTCGTGGCCTTCGCGATCATCCCCTTCGTGATCAATGATTACTGGGTGAACGCGGTCTTCATGCCCTTCCTGATCTATTCCATCGCGGCCATCGGCCTGAATATCCTGATCGGGTATTGCGGACAGGTCTCGCTTGGCACCGGCGGTTTCATGGCGGTAGGGGCCTATGCCTGCTACAAGTTCATGACCGGGGTAGACTTCTGGTGGGGGGGCGAACTGCTGTTCCGCCTGCCCGAGTTCAACATCTTCTTCAGCGTTCTTCTGGGCGGATTGACGACGGCGGTGGTGGGCTTGCTGTTCGGCCTTCCCAGCCTGCGGATCAAGGGGTTCTATCTGGCCGTGGCAACACTGGCCGCGCAGTTCTTCCTGGTCTGGATGTTCAACCGTGTGTCGTGGTTCTACAACTACTCGGCCTCGGGCCAGATCTCGGCACCCGAGCATCACATCGCCGGGGTCGCGATCACCGGCCCCAACGCGGACGCCTGGGCGATGTATATGTTCTGCCTGGTCTTCGTGGCCGCCAGCGCCATCGTCGCACGCAACCTGACGCGCGGCTCGTTCGGGCGCAAATGGATGGCGATCCGTGACATGGACATCGCGGCCGAGATCATCGGCGTCGACCCTCTGAAAGCCAAGCTCAGCGCCTTCGCCGTGTCGTCCTTCTTTGTCGGCATCTCGGGCGCGCTGTTCTTCGCGGTCTATCTGGGCGCGGTCGAGGTCGGCGAGGCCTTCGGTATCCAGAAATCGTTCCTGGTCCTGTTCATGGTCATCATCGGCGGTCTGGGGTCGATCTTCGGCTCCTTCGCCGGGGCCGCCTTCCTGGTGCTTCTGCCGGTGTTCCTGAAGAACACGCTGGTGGGCACGCTGGGCTGGCCCACGGACCTTGCCGCGCATCTGGAGTTCATGATCGTCGGCGCACTGATCATCATCTTCCTGATCGCGGAACCGCATGGTCTTGCGCAGCTCTGGCGCGTGACCAAGGAAAAATTGCGGCTTTGGCCCTTCCCGCACTAGGACGGGGGCAAGGCAACTCTTTCGGAGGCTTGCCTCCGGACACCACCATCGGAAAAACCAAGGGAGGATAACCCGATGAAAATGAAACTGATCACAGCGGTGACCGCAGCCATGATGGCGGCAGCACCTGCGATGGCCGAGCTGACCTTCACGGCGCTCAGCTATCGGACCGGACCCTATGCGGCGAACGGGATTCCCTTCGCCGACGGGTATCAGGATTACTTTACCCTGCTCAACGAGCGTGACGGCGGTATCGGCGGGGAGCCGATCAACCTGATCGAGTGCGAAACCGGCTACAACACCGAAAAAGGTGTGGAATGCTACGAATCCACCAAGGGTTCCGGCGCGCTGGTCTATCAGCCGCTGTCCACCGGCATCACCTATCAGCTGATCCCCAAGGTGACGGCAGATGGCATCCCGATGCATTCGATGGGCTATGGCCGCACCTCGGCCAAGAACGGCGAAGTGTTCCGCAACATCTTCAACTATCCCGCCAACTACTGGGATGGCGCATCCGTCGGCATCAAGCACCTGCTGGACATCAACGGCGGCGACATCAGCGGCAAGAAGGTCGCGCTGGTCTATCACAACTCCGCCTATGGCAAGGAGCCGATCCGCACGCTGGAAGAACTGGCCAAGAAGCATGGCTATGAGCTGACCCTGCTGCCGGTCGATCACCCCGGTCAGGAGCAGAAGTCGCAGTGGCTGCAAATCCGTCGCGACAAGCCGGATTACGTGATCATGTACGGCTGGGGCGTCATGAACCAGGTCGCGATCCAGGAAGCCGTGAACATCCGCTATCCGATGGAAAACTTCATCGGCATCTGGTGGTCGGGTTCCGAGAACGACGTGCTGCCCGCAGGCGATGGCGCCAACGGCTACAAGGCGCTGACCTTCCACGCGACCGGCGCGAACTATCCGCTGTTCGACGACATCAAGACGCATGTCGTGGACAAGGGCAAAGCGGCCGGCGCGGGCGACCAGATCGGCACCGCGCTCTACAACCGCGGTCTCTATGCGGCGATGCTGGCGGCCGAAGCGGCGAAAACCGCTCAGGCGATCCACAGCACCACGGCTCTGACCCCCGCGCAGATGCGCGACGGGATGGAAAACCTTGAAATCACCGAAGCCAAGATGACCGAACTGGGTCTGCCGGGCTTTGGTCCGTCGTTCAAGGTGACCTGCCAGAACCACGGTGGTGACGGCCTGGTGGCGGTTGTGCAGTGGGATTATGCCAGCAAGTCCTGGAACATGATCTCTGACTTCCAGCAGTCGGATCAGGACGTCCTGAACCCGCTGATCGCGGAAGACTCGGCAGCCTATGCGGCTGAAGCCGGTATCACGCCGGGTTGCAACTGATCCAGACCCGCTGCGGGCAGTCCTCGTGGCTGCCCGCGCACTACGGATATTTCAAGCAAGAAGAAGACTGGACGATGCCCCTCCCGATAGACGGGCGCGTTAACCTTAACGGAGCGTGAGACATGCTGGACGCAGGCCGGACCGACGAGACCCTTCTTGAGGTCAACAATATCGAGGTGATCTACAACCACGTGATCCTCGTGCTCAAGGGCGTGTCGCTCAAGGTGCCCAAGGGCGGGATCACCGCGCTTCTGGGCGGCAATGGCGCGGGCAAGACCACCACGCTCAAGGCGATTTCCAACCTGCTGCATTCCGAACGCGGCGAGGTGACAAAGGGCAGCATCCTCTATCGCGGCGAACGCGTGCAGGATCTGCAGCCCGAACGATCTGGTGCAGAAAGGCGTCATTCAGGTGATGGAGGGGCGGCACTGCTTCGAGCACCTGACCGTCGAGGAAAACCTGATGACCGGCGCCTATACGCGCAAGGACGGCAAGGGGGCCATCGAGGCCGATTTGCAGATGGTCTATGACTATTTTCCGCGCCTCAAGGAACGGCGGAAAAGCCAGGCCGGGTATACTTCGGGCGGCGAGCAGCAGATGGTGGCCATCGGTCGCGCATTGATGAGCCGGCCCGAAACGATCCTGCTGGACGAACCCAGCATGGGCCTTGCGCCGCAGCTTGTGGAGGAGATCTTCACCATCGTGAAGAACCTGAACGAGAAAGAGGGCAACACCTTCCTTCTGGCCGAGCAGAACACCAACGTCGCGCTGCGCTTCGCGCATTACGGATACATCCTTGAATCCGGCCGCGTCGTGATGGACGGCCCTGCCGCCGAACTGCGCGAGAACCCCGATGTCAAAGAGTTCTACCTCGGTGTGTCCGAGCAGGGCCGCAAATCCTTCCGCGACGTGCGTTCCTATCGCCGCCGCAAGCGCTGGCTCAGCTGATCTCTGCCGCGGCACTCTACAGATTGTTCTTTTTGCGAAAGGTCTCCCATGACCCGCTCTTTTGACGACCTTGAAACCCGCAGTGCCGACCAGCGCGCGGCAGCGCTTGCAAAGGCGTTGCCGGACCAGATCGCACGGGCCAAGGCCCTGCCGGGATATGCCGGTGCACTGGACGGCGTGACCCCCGCCAGCATCACAACACTCGAGGCACTGGCCAAGCTGCCGGTGCTGCGGAAATCGGACCTTGGCCGCGCGCAGGCGGCGGCAGGCCCGTTCGGCGGGCTGACCACGCGCCCTGCCAGCGGCTTCGCCCATATCTTCCAGTCCCCCGGCCCGATCTATGAACCGGGCGGAACCGAGCATGACTGGTGGCGCATGGGGCGTTTTCTGCACGCCTGCGGCATCGGGCGCGGCGACATCGTGCAGAACTGCTTCGGCTATCACCTGACCCCGGCGGGCATGATCTTCGAATCCGGCGCGCGGGCCGTGGGGGCCGCCGTGCTGCCCGCAGGCACCGGCCAGACCGAATTGCAGGTGACCGCCAGCCGCGACGTGGGCGTCACCGCCTATGCCGGCACGCCCGACTATCTGAAGGTGATCCTCGACAAGGCCGACGAGATGGGCGTGACGCTGGGCATCACCCGCGCCGCCGTGGGCGGCGGGGCCCTCTTCCCCTCGCTGCGCAAGGAATATGCCGATCGCGGCATCCTCTGCCTGCAATGCTATGCCACCGCCGATCTGGGCAACATCGCCTATGAAAGCGAGGCGCAGGAAGGCATGATCGTGGATGAAGGCGTGATCGTCGAGATCGTCACCCCCGGCACCGGCGATCCCGTTGCCCCCGGCCAGGTGGGCGAGGTGGTCGTGACCACGCTCAACCCCGACTATCCGCTGATCCGTTTCGCCACCGGCGACCTGTCCGCCGTGATGCCGGGCATCAGCCCCTGCGGACGCACCAACATGCGCATCAAGGGCTGGATGGGCCGCGCTGACCAGACCACCAAGATCAAGGGCATGTTCGTGCGCCCCGAACAGGTGGCGCAGCTTGTGGCCAAACACGCCGAGATCAGCCGCGCCCGCGTCATCGCCAGCCGCGAGGGTGAGATGGACGTGATGACCGTGCAGATCGAAGCAGCGGGCGGCAATGCGGATGCCTACGCCGGAACAGTGGCAGAAGTGCTGAAACTGAAGGGCAAGATCGAACTGATGACACCCGGCAGCCTGCCCAACGATGGCAAGGTGATCGAGGATCAGCGCGTCTACGACTGATCCTTCGAACGACAAACCGCAAACAAAAAAAGACCGCCCCGAGGGGCGGTCTTTTCATGTGGATCGCGCTTCGATCAACCCTGACGGGCTTTGAACCGACGCTGTGTCTTGTTGATGACGTAGACGCGGCCTTTGCGGCGCACGACACGGCAGTCGCGATGCCGGTTCTTGAGCGAGCGGAGCGAGTTCTTGACCTTCATGGTCTTCTCCTATCAGTCGCGGCGCGGGCCTTGCGCCTTGTGGTTGCCATGCCCCGGTAATGGGACGGTGAAATGGCCCCCGGAGGGGCCAGCGAAACATCCCGTCACCGGAATGGAGAAATCATGGTGGGCGATACAAGGTTCGAACTTGTGACCCCTTCGATGTCAACGAAGTGCTCTACCACTGAGCTAATCACCCATGATACCGTTACGGGGCCTGCCCCTCAAACGAAGAGGGGCGCGGATTTCCGCGCCGGTTCGTGGTCTATAAAAGGAGTCGGAAGCAGGATCAAGGGCTTTTGGCAAAGCGATTTATCGCGCTATGATAGACGTGAAACAAGGATATCACATGACAGCGGTTGCCTACCACCTGATCCGGCCCGAACAGACCCGCAGCAGCGTCGTCTTTGCCTCGCCGCACAGTGGGCGCGACTATAACTGGAGCTTTCTGCGAAAGACCGTGCTGAACGAGCATTCGATTCGCACCTCCGAGGATGCCTTTGTCGACCGCCTCTACGAGGCGGCCCCCGGCTTCGGTGCGCCGCTGCTTCTGGCCGGGGTCCCGCGTGCCTTCATCGACCTGAACCGCAGCGCCGATGAACTGGACCCCGCCCTGATCGACGGGGTGCGCGGGCTGTCGCACAATCCGCGCATCGCCTCGGGTCTGGGCGTGGTGCCCCGCGTGGTGGCGGGCGGGCGCGCGATCTATCGCGGCAAGCTCGACCTCGAGGAGGTGCAGGGCCGCATCAGCCGCTACTGGCGCCCCTATCACGCGACCTTGCAGCGCCTGCTGGACGAGGCGCATGGCCAGTTCGGCGAAGCGATCCTGATCGACTGTCATTCGATGCCGCATGAGGCGATGGACGGCGTGGCCCGGTCGGGTGCACGGCGACCGGATATCGTGCTTGGTGACCGTTTCGGCGCCTCTGCCGCCGGCAGTGTCGTGGACCGTGTCGAAGCGGCGTTCGAAGGCACGGGTCTGGTCGTGGCGCGCAACGCGCCCTTTGCCGGGGCCTATACCGCGCAGCATTATGGCCGCCCCGCCCGCAACCAGCATGTGGTGCAGATCGAAGTCGATCGCTCTCTCTACATGAACGAACAGCTGATCCGGCCCAACGGGAATTTCGCCACGTTTCAGAAGGTCCTGACCGGCGTGATTGCCCGCATCGTCGAGATCGGCGCAAGCGACCAGCGGCTGGCGGCGGAATAGCGCAACTCAGCGCAGCGCGCGCCCCTTGAGAATCGCTTCCTCGCCAAAGCGCGCCCGGATCGCATCCGTGGCCCGTTCCGCGCGCTGCCGTGCCGCAGCCTGCGGGTCCAGAAGGTCATGGGACAGATCGGCCGCCGTTTCCGGCACCAGATCGGACAGGCCGACGCCGATCAGGCGATAGGGTCCGGCGGCAGGCCCCTGATCGAACAGCGCCCGCGCCTCGCGATAAAGCCGGTCTGCCAGTTGCGTGGCATCGCGCAGGGCATGACGCCGGGTCAGGATGCGGTGGTCGGCCTTCTTCAGCTTCAGCGTCACGACACGCCCCGCCAGTGCCTTGGCCTTGGCGCGATCCGCGACCTTCTCGGCCAACCGCCAGATATGCCCGTCAAGAATATCAGGGTCCGACGTGTCTTCCGAGAAAGTGGTTTCATTCGAGATGGATTTCATCGGGCTGTCGCGCGAGACCCGCCGCGAGTCCTGCCCGCGCGCCAGATGCCAGAGCCGGTCGCCCATCGTCCCGAACCGCGCCGTCAGATCCCGCGCCTCCCAGCGCAGCAGATCATCGAAACTCCGGATACCCGCCTGTTCCAGCGCCGCCTGCGTCGCCTGCCCCACGCCCCAGATCATCCGCACCGGCTTGCCGCGCAGAAAGTCCGCCGTATCGGCCTGCCCGATGACGGAAAACCCGTGCGGCTTGTTCATGTCCGACGCGACCTTGGCCAGAAACTTGTTGTGGCTCAGGCCGATGGACCCGGTCAGCCCCAGTTCCTTCTTCATCCGCCGCACCAGCCGCGCCAGCATCACCGCAGGCGGCGCACCGTGCAGGCGCGCGGTGCCGGTCAGGTCCAGAAACGCCTCGTCCAGCGACAGGGGCTCGATGGCAGGGGTCAGTTCCTCCATCATGGCGCGGATCGCGCGGGATGCCTCGACATAGGCCTGCATCCGGGGCTTGATCACCACCGCCTCGGGGCACAGTTTCAGCGCCTGGAACATCGGCATGGCCGACCGGACCCCCTTGATCCGCGCGATATAGCAGGCGGTGGACACCACACCGCGCCGCCCGCCGCCGATGATGACCGGCTTGTCCGCCAGGCTGGGATCGTCGCGCTTCTCGACCGAGGCATAGAACGCATCGCAATCCATATGCGCGATGCTCAGGCTGTCCAGTTCGGGATGGCTGACGATGCGCGGGCTGCGGCAGGACGGGCAGCGCGGGGCCGCATCGAACCGGGTCAGGCAGTCGCGGCACAGGCTGGGCATCAGGACAATTCCGGGCGCGGGGGATGGGTGGTTGCTGCGTTTCAGCATATATAAAGGCGATGGCACAGGAAACCGATATCGCGGGGCAGGGATTCGCCGGGGCCAAGCTGGCCCTGTTTCTGGGGGCTGATCTGGCCGTGATCCTGCGCGACGATCGCCCCGACATTCCATGGCCGGGACGGCTGGACCTGCCCGGCGGTGGGCGTGACGGAACCGAAACCCCGGCCGCCTGTGCCCTGCGCGAAACCCATGAGGAACTCGGCCTCGTGATCGACCCCGGCGCTCTGCGCTGGGGGCAAAGGTTCATCGGTGCCGCTGGCCCTGTCTGGTTCTTTGCCGCGCATCTGGACGCCGGCCGCGCCCGCGATGTCATCTTCGGTGACGAGGGGCAGGAATGGCGTCTGATGCCACCCGCCGCCTACCTCTCCGACCCGCTGGCCATTCCGCATTTTCAGGACAGGTTGCGCCTTTACCTTGCCGCATCCATGTAAATCGCCGATACCCTGACAAACATTGCAGGCCAAGGCGCCCGCATCTTCTGGAGTGGATTTGATGGAAGACAATTTGACAGAGCTTCTGGGCGCCAATGCCGTGACCCTGGCCGTTGCCCTTCTGGTGATCGTATCGCTCTACAAGGCGATCAAGATCGTGCCGCAATCGGAAAAGCATGTGGTCGAACGGTTCGGCCGTCTGCGCACCGTGCTGGGGCCGGGGATCAACTTCATCATTCCCTTCCTTGATGTCGTGGCGCACCGGATCTCCGTGCTGGAACGGCAGTTGCCCAACGCCGAACAGGACGCGATCACATCGGACAACGTGCTGGTCAAGGTCGAGACCTCGGTCTTCTACCGCATCACCGAGCCTGAAAAGACCGTCTACCGCATCCGCGACGTCGATGGCGCGATTGCCACCACCGTGGCCGGGATCGTGCGTTCCGAGATCGGCAAGATCGAACTCGATCAGGTGCAGTCGAACCGCGCCGATCTGATCCACAAGATCCGCGATCAGGTCGTCGCCATGGTCGATGACTGGGGGATCGAGGTGACCCGCGCCGAGATTCTGGACGTCAACCTCGATGCCGCCACCCGCTCTGCCATGCTGCAACAGCTCAACGCCGAACGCGCCCGCCGCGCTCAGGTGACCGAGGCCGAAGGCCGCAAACGTGCCGTGGAACTGGCCGCCGATGCCGATCTCTATGCCGCCGAACAGCAGGCCAAGGCCCGCCGCGTTCTGGCCGATGCCGAGGCCTATGCCACCGGCGTCGTGGCCGATGCCATCAAGGAAAACGGGATCGAGGCCGCGCAATATCAGGTCGCCCTGAAACAGGTCGAAGCCCTGCAAGCCGTGGCCGTGGGTGAAGGCAAGCAGACGATCCTGATGCCCGCCTCGGCTTTCGAGGCCTTCGGCAATGCCTTCGGCCTGCTGAAAGGGCGCGTCTGATGGTGCTCTGGCAGGAATGGTGGGTCTGGGTCGTGGTCGGCGTGACGCTGGCCGTGGCCGAGGTGATGCTGCCCGGCTTCATCCTGCTGGGCTTCGCCATCGGCGCGGCACTGGTGGGATTGCTGCTGCTGATCGGCGTGCTGGGCGGCAACCTTTTCGTGCTGATCCTGATCTTCGCCCTTGCCTCGCTGGCGTCATGGATCGCGCTGCGCCGTCTGGTCGGCATCCGCAAGGGTCAGGTCAAGATCTGGGACCGCGACATCAACGACAACTGATGCGCCGGGCCGCTCAGGCCCCGCGCAATTCGTCCAGAATACCCAAGGCCGCCTGACGCGGATCGGCCGCCTGCCAGATCGGGCGTCCCACCACGATGTGATCCGCCCCGTCCGATACCGCCTGCGCGGGCGTGGCGATGCGCTTCTGGTCGCCCTTGTCCGCACCCATCGGCCGCACGCCGGGCGTCACGATCAACCGCCCCGCCGCCTGCGGCAAGGCGCGGATCAACGCCGCCTCCTGCGGCGAGGCGATGACACCATCCGCCCCTGCCTCGAACGCCAGCCCCGCGCGCTCCAGCACCAGATCGCGCACATCGCCCGCCTTCATCAGCCCCGCGTCCAGATCGGCCCGGTCCAGCGATGTCAGGATCGTGACGGCCAGGATCTTCATCTCCTTGCCGCCCACACCAGCACGCGCCGCCCGCACCACATGCGGATCGCCATGCACCGTCAGGAAATCCAGATCATATTGCGCCAGCCCGCGCACCGCCGCCTCGACTGTGGCGCCGATATCGAAGAGCTTCATGTCCAGAAAGATGCGCTTGCCATGTTCCTGCTTCAACTCGTTCGCCAGGGCCAGCCCGCCGCCCGTCAGCATCCCCAGCCCGATCTTGTAGAAACTGACCGCATCACCCAGCGTTTCGGCAAGGGCCAGCCCCTGCAACGCATTGGGCACATCAAGGGCAACGATCAGACGGTCATCGGCGGTGGTCATGGCGGGGCATCCTCTGGTCCGGGGTTCGGGCGGTGTTAGCCGCTGACCCGTCCCCCGGCAAGACTTGAGATTGACCGCGCCCGCGCGCCGCCGCATCATCGCCGCCACAGCGGTAAGAGGTAACATGCAGTTCACAGTGACATACGACCGGGACGAGATGGACCCGAAAACCGGCCCCATCACCGTGGGCTGGTTCCTGACCAGCGACAAGGGCGGCATCCTCTATGATCCGCCGGAGCGGCTGACCTCGCGCCAGACCAACAAGGGCCACGCCAAATCCGCCTCGCGCTGCCCGGCCGTGGTGCAGATGGAAAGCCGCTACTTCGTGGTCAAATGCCCTTTCGATCTGCATATCGGGTTCAAGCGCGACGAACAGGGAAAGCCCGGGCTGATCAATCTGGCCGGGGGCGCCTCACCGGTGCGGGCCAACAAGCTGGCTCAGCTTCTGACACTGGTGAACGAAGCCGAATGGCGCTACCCCGACCGCCCCACGGTCCAGATGTCGCTGCCCTATTGCTTCATTTCCGATGAGGTTCTGTATCTGACCCAGTTGGGCACCTTCGCCCATTACCGTCCCGATCCGCTGCCCGGCACCATCTTCGGGGGGCGCTTTCCGGTGAACATCTGGCCGCGCCCGCTGATGTGGGCGTTCGAATGGCACGATACAGACAAGCCGATCGTCCTGCGCCGCGGCGAGCCATTGTTCTATTGCCAGTTCGAGGGCAACACGCCCGACCGTCCCATCCAGATGGTCGAGGCTGAACTTACCCCCGAACTCGAAACCTATATGGATCAGCTCTCCGGCGTGGTGAATTACGTGAACCAGACATTCAGCCTGTTCCAGGCCGCCGAGAAGGTCCGCCCCGAACGGCTTCTCAAACCCAAGGGGCGCTAGGCAAACCTCAGGCCAGAAGCCCGTCCGCCACCATGATCTCGCGTTTTCCGCTGCGGTACTCGGGCATCCGGCGCAACTGGCGGATCGCCTCGTGCATCAGGGCGCTGCGGCGCGTGACAGGATCACCGTGGTCCAGCGGAAGCTGGCAATCCACCAATACGCGACCACTGTCCGATGTGATGGCCACATGCGCGCGCATCATGCTGTCATGATTCTCGATATTCAGTCCTGCAATGTCGATCTGCGTGATAAACATGTTTCGCTCCCGGCTTGAACACATGTCCCGTGTAGCGTTTACCAAGGGCGGAAATTTGACCGTCGCCGGATGAAATAGGGGCTTTTTTCGGAAGCGGCGAATTTGCGCCTGCTTTGGCACTTGAACAGGTTGCGCGCCGCAACCATCTTTGACTCGAGGCCCGAAACAGGGTGTGCCGCAAGGGCGGGCACCGCGATACTCGGGCGCTTGGAAAAAGGAGAAAGACCATGGACTTGAGCAAGTTCACGGAACGGTCGCGCGGTTTCATTCAGGCCGCCCAGACCATCGCGATGCGCGAAAACCATCAACGTCTGGCGGCGGAACATATCCTCAAAGCCCTGCTTGACGACGACCAGGGGCTGGCCAGCAACCTGATCACCCGATCGGGCGGCAATCCCGCACAGGTCACGCAGGCCCTCGCCCTCGCGCTGGGCAAGATCCCGAAAGTCTCGGGCGATGCCGGGCAGGTCTATCTGGACAACGTGACCGTCAAGGTCCTCGACGAAGCGACCAAGCTGGCCACCAAGGCCGGGGACAGTTTCGTGCCGGTCGAACGCATCCTCATGGCGCTCTGCATGGTCAAGTCACCTGCCAAGGACGCGCTGGACGCCGGTGCCGTCACCGCGCAGAAGCTGAACGAGGCGATCAACGACATCCGCAAGGGGCGCACGGCTGACACCGCCAGCGCCGAGGAAGGGTATGACGCGCTCAAGAAATATGCCCGTGACCTGACCGAGGCCGCCGAGGAGGGCAAGATCGACCCGATCATCGGCCGCGACGAGGAAATCCGCCGCGCGATGCAGGTCCTCAGCCGCCGCACCAAGAACAACCCGGTCCTGATCGGGGAACCCGGCGTGGGCAAGACCGCCATCGCCGAAGGTCTGGCGCTGCGGATCGTGAATGGCGACGTGCCGGAATCCCTGCGCAACAAGCGTCTGATGGCGCTGGACATGGGCGCGCTGATCGCCGGTGCGAAATATCGCGGCGAATTCGAGGAACGCCTGAAAGCCGTGCTGAACGAAGTGACGGCAGCAGCGGGCGAGATCATCCTCTTCATCGACGAGATGCACACCCTTGTGGGCGCGGGCAAAGGCGATGGCGCGATGGACGCCGCCAATCTGATCAAGCCCGCTCTGGCGCGCGGCGAATTGCACTGCGTCGGTGCCACGACCTTGGATGAATACCGCAAATACGTCGAAAAGGACGCGGCGTTGGCACGGCGGTTCCAGCCGGTGATGGTGTCGGAACCCACGGTCGAGGATACGATCTCGATCCTGCGGGGCATCAAGGAAAAATACGAGCTGCACCACGGCGTGCGGATCAGCGACTCGGCCCTGGTGGCGGCGGCGACCCTGTCGCATCGCTATATCACCGACCGTTTCCTGCCCGACAAGGCGATCGACCTGATGGACGAGGCCGCCAGCCGTCTGCGCATGGAAGTGGACAGCAAGCCTGAGGAACTGGACGCGCTGGACCGCGAGATCCTGCAAAAGCAGATCGAAGCCGAGGCGCTGCGACTTGAGGACGATGCCGCCTCCAAGGACCGTCTGGGCACGCTGGAAAAGGATCTGGCCGAGCTGATGGAGCGCTCTGCCGAGATGACCGCGAAATGGCAGGCCGAGCGTGACAAGCTCGCCGGTGCGCGTGATCTCAAGGAGCAGCTTGACCGTGCCCGCGCCGAGCTCGACATCGCCAAGCGCGAAGGCAATCTGGCGAAGGCCGGGGAGCTGTCTTATGGCGTGATCCCCCAGCTTGAGAAGAAGCTGGCCGAGGCCGAGGAAGTGGGCAGCGACGGCGTCATGGTCGAAGAGGCCGTGCGCCCCGAACAGATCGCGCAGGTGGTCGAACGCTGGACCGGCATTCCGACGACCAAGATGCTGGAAGGCGAGCGGGAAAAGCTGCTGCGCATGGAAGAGGAACTGGGCCGCCGCGTGATCGGTCAGAAAACCGCCGTCAAAGCCGTCGCCAATGCGGTGCGGCGGGCGCGTGCGGGTCTGAACGACGAGAACCGGCCGCTGGGATCGTTCCTGTTCCTTGGACCGACGGGCGTGGGCAAGACCGAACTGACCAAGGCTGTCGCCGAGTATCTGTTTGACGACGAGAACGCGATGGTGCGGATCGACATGTCGGAATTCATGGAGAAACACTCGGTCAGCCGCCTGATCGGCGCGCCTCCGGGCTATGTCGGCTATGACGAGGGCGGTGTCCTGACCGAGGCCGTGCGGCGCAGACCCTATCAGGTGGTGCTGTTCGACGAGGTCGAAAAGGCGCACCCGGATGTCTTCAACGTGCTGTTGCAGGTGCTGGACGACGGGGTGCTGACCGATGGGCAGGGCCACAGGATCGACTTCAAGCAGACGCTGATCGTGCTGACCTCGAACCTTGGGGCGCAGGCGCTGAGCCAGTTGCCCGACGGATCGGATGCCTCGGACGCCAAGCGTGACGTGATGGATGCGGTGCGGGCGCATTTCCGGCCCGAGTTCCTGAACCGTCTGGACGAGACGATCATCTTCGACCGGCTGTCGCGCAAGGATATGGACGGGATCGTCGAGATCCAGCTGCGCCGGTTGCTCAAGCGGCTGGCAGGTCGCAAGATCGTGCTGGAGCTGGATGCGGCGGCCAAGACCTGGCTGGCGGATGAAGGCTATGATCCGGTGTTCGGGGCGCGGCCGCTGAAGCGGGTGATCCAGCGGGCGCTGCAGGACCCGCTGGCCGAGATGCTGCTGGCAGGCGACGTCAAGGACGGTGCCGTGGTGCCGGTGTCCGCCGGGCCGGACGGGCTGATCATCGGGGACCGCGTCGCCGCGTCGAACCGGGCCAAGCCGGATGATGCCGTGGTGCATTGATCGGGACGGATCAGGATTGATCGGGAACCGGGGCCGCAGGGGAGACCTTGCGGCCCCGGTCCTTTTTGGGCCTGTCCCATGATGGGACATTTCCCGGATTGTTTGTTTTCAGAGGGTTATGCGGCCGCGTTAGGGATATTTTAACGATATGCCCGCAAGACTGCCCCGATGGGCTGTCTGATCCGGCGGCCTTGGGGCTTTGCGGGGATTGGCAATGCTGTTGCAGGTGAATACGCACCATCGCCAAAGAGCGTTACCGGAAAGCCTGCGAGAAGTCTTGAAAATACACCATTATGGTGTAATCTGATGGACAGAAGAAAACCTGCCTACGATCTTGGTGCAATACAGTCCGCCGCGCGTGCTGGCATGAGTGTCACGACTGGCGCGTTGCGCGGTGCCGCTGCCATGGGGATGACCCGCGCTGACATGATGCGTGTGATCCAGGAGCTGACCCGCCGGGATTTCTACAAGTCGGTGACGACCTATCGGGATCATGCCATCTGGATGGACGTCTATCATGGGCGGGCGGACGGCTATGAAATTTATATCAAGTTCGTGCAGGATGTGGTCACGGAATTCACCTGCACGTCTTTCAAGGAGAAATGACATGGGGCAAGGCGACCGCACGAAACAGCATCCGGAAACCGGCGCGACCCTTGTCCGTGGGGTCCGCCGTGTCACGCTGTCCTTCCGGTCGCAGCGCGAGACGATTGATCTGCCGGGGTGGTATCCTGCAGATGATCCGACGGCAGAGAATGGCCTGCATGACGCCAAGGACATGCGGGTGTCGGATCGGGCGATCAATGCGATGAAGGCCCGTGATGCCGGTCTGCTGACGCCCGATCAGATCCGCAAGGTGCGCAAAAAGCTGGGCCTGTCGCAACGCGACGCGGGGCAGATCATCGGCGGAGGGCCGAATGCCTTTCAGAAATACGAGGCGGGCGACATTCTGGTCAGCAAGGCAGCGGATACGGCGCTGCGTCTGCTGGCCAATGATCCGGCAAGGTTGGCTGAACTCGCAGACGCGGGCCAGACGGTGTGAGCCGGGCGGCCCCCCCCTATCACTCTCCCGTCTGCAACCAGTGTTCCACCAGATCGAAGACGTCATCCACCAGCCCCGGCGATTTCGCCATGGGTCCGGTCAGGCGGATGATCCAGCCGTTATGCGCGCGGGCGCGGGTCAGGGTCATGCCCTGTCGCAGGGTCAGGGCGTGGCGGGGGCGGCCCGGTTTCGGATCGGTCCGGCGGGTTCGGTCAGGATGGTGTTGAGGATGGGGCGCAGCGCCTCCCATTGCTGGAGCAGGGCTTGGGCCGGGGTGGCGTTGGCGGCCAGTGTCGCGATGATCGCCGGTCCGCCGCCAAGGCGCAGGGCGGTGGCGAGGCGGTCCATGCGGGCGATGGAGAGCGCCTCGGGCGTGCGCAGGCGCGCGTCCTGCAGCGCCTCGACCACAAGGTGAAAGCCGCGCAGGCGGGCGCGTTGCTGCCGGCTTGCGGCGGGGTAGAGGGCTTCGACGGCGCGGCCCGCATCGGCGAAGGCCCCGTCCTCGACCAGCCGAAGGATCAGGCGGCCCTTCTCCCACGGGGAGATCTGGGCGCGGACCTCGTTCTCGGTCACCATGGCGGCAAGGGCGGCGGGAATGTCGGCGGGGTTGCACAGCAGGGCCGGGATCGTGGCGCGGCCAAGGGCGCGGAAGGCCATCAGTCGCCGATAGCCCGAGATAAGGCCGTAAGGATGCGGCTGGTCTTCGCCCTGCATCAGGCCGAAAACCTCGACCGGCTGGCGCAGTCCGATCGCGGCGATGGAGCGCGTCAGGTCATCGAGCGCCGCCGCATCGGACCGTGACCGGTCCCGGGGCAGGATGTCGGCCGCGATATCGGACAGCGGGATTTCGGCAAGTTGCATCGGCACCTCCTGCGTGTGGCGGGGCCAGTATGCGGCAGGCGGCGCGCTGTTGCGGTTTCGCCGCGCGGGGCGCGCGGTGGGGTGGCAATAGGCCCGCCGGATGGGCGGGCCTTTGTCGTGTCAGGGGTCAGCCAACGACCAGATCGCCGGGATCGAAGGCGAAGATGAAGTCGCTGCTGTCGATCAGCGCCGCGTCCACGTTGTCCAGCGTGACCGAATTTCCGGCGTTCACGCGGATTTCGGTGGCGGTGCCGATCTGGGTGATGGTGAGCGCGGAGAGATCGAGAAAGCCCCAGCCCGAGACATCCAGCAGGTCGAGACCGTCCTGGAAATCGGTGACGCGGTCGTGGTTCATCCGGTCTTCGAAGACGAAGATATCGGCACCGGCGCCGCCGGTCATCAGATCCTCGCCAAGGCCGCCCGCCAGCGTGTCGCGCCCGCCTCCGCCGTCCAGCGTGTCCTTTCCCGCGCCGCCTTCGAGCAGGTCGAGGCCATTGCCGCCGAAGAGCTTGTCGTTGCCGCTTTCGCCGATGAGGGTGTCATTGCCGCCATCGCCGTAGAGCCGGTCGTTGTCGGCCCCGCCGTGGAGGAAGTCGCTGCCGCTGCCGCCGTAGATCAGGTCATTGCTGGCGTCGCCGTAGATGATGTCGTTGCCCGCGCCGCCAAAGAGCCTGTCCGCGCCGGAGCCGCCTTCGATCGTGTCGCGGCCCGCGTCGCCGTAGAGTTGATCCTCGCCCGCGCCGCCGAGGATCAGATCGTTACCGCCGCCGCCGCGCACCACATCGCTGCCGCCGCCGGCGTCGATCACGTCATTGGCGGCGGTGCCGGTCAGCGTATCGGCCCCGCCGGTGGCGACGGGTGGGGGCGGGGCGTCGTCGAGGATGAAATCCGCGGCCGTCAGGCTGGTGGCGTCGACGCCCAGCAGTTCCACATAGGCGCCGTTGCCGAGGCTGACCCGTGTCTTGCCGGAGCTGTCCGAGATCACGAGATCCGCGACATCCCAGATGCCGTAGCCGCGCAGGTCGATGCGGTCGGTGCCGGTGGTGAAATCGGTGATCGTGTCGCGGCCGGGATCGCTGCGGAAGACGAAGGTGTCCGCGCCTGCGCCACCGGTCAGCATGTCGTCGCCGCTGCCGCCGTCGAGGATGTCGTCGCCCGCGCCCCCGGTCAGCAGGTCGTTGCCCGCGCCGCCCAGAAGCAGATCGGTCCCGTCGCCGCCGTCGAGCAGGTCGTCGTCATTGCCGCCGTCCAGCAGGTCGTCGCCCGTGTCGCCGAAGAGCGAGTCGCGGCCCGATCCGCCATAGAGCGCGTCGTTGTCCGCGCCGCCCTCGAGCCGGTCATTGCCGCTTTCGCCGAGGATGGTGTCATTGCCCGCGCCGCCGCGGATGCGGTCGGAGCCGCCGCCTGCCGCCAGGCTGTCATTGCCGCCCAGAAGGTCGAGATTGTCGGAATTGCTGGCGCCGATGAGGATGTCGTCGCCCTCGCTCGGGCCTGTGGGTGCGACGGGCAGGGGGTCGCCTTCGAAGCTCAGGCGGTATTGGAGGGAGGTCGGGCCCTGCACGTTGATGCTGTAGGTGCCGGTGGTCAGGGCGGTGAAGGTGATCGACGTGGTCGTGGGCAGGTTGCCGAGGTTGATGAAATTGGTGATCTCACCGAATTCCGCGCCGTTGTCGTAGCTGAGGGTGTAGTTGCCGAAGCCGCCGCTGGCGATCAGGCCGAAGGTGTAGGTCTGCCCTGCGACCAGCGCGGCGGTCGCGGTGTCCCCGAAATCGCCTACGGTGATTTCCCCGGCGAGGCTTTGGCCGGGGGCAAGGGCGTAGAGCGAGGTTGCGCCGAACGCGGCGTCATCGGTTTCGACGAATGTGGTCATCGGGCACTCCAAGGGAACTGGTTAAAATGCGACGGAACGGGAAACGGACGGATTGTCTGCCGTGACAGGAGTCCCTTGAAGGTTAACGGCTGCTTTCCCCTGGGGCAAATGGAAGGCTTTGTCTGGGGCGGAAATCTTGCAAGATCATGGCAGAACCATGGCCGACAATGAAAAAGGCGGGCAACAATGCCCGCCTTTTCCGTAGATTGTTGTGCGATCAGCCGAAAATCACTCGGGCAGAATCACAGCGTCGATGACGTGGATCACGCCGTTCGAGGTTTCGATGTCGGCGGTCACCACATTTGCGCCGTTCACGGTCACGCCGCCTTCGGTCATGATGGTGACGTCAGAACCCTGAACGGTCGGGGCCATCATGTTGTTGGACAGGTCGGTGGACATCACTTTGCCCGGCACGACGTGGTAGGTCAGGATCGCGATCAGCTGGTCCTTGTTTTCGGGCAGCAGCAGGCTTTCGACCGTGCCTTCGGGCAGGGCTGCGAACGCGTCATCGGTGGGTGCGAAGACGGTGAAGGGGCCTTCGCCCTTGAGCGTTTCGACAAGGCCTGCGGCTTCGACAGCGGCGACAAGCGTGGTGAAGCTGCCTGCTTCGACGGCGGTGTCCACGATATCCTTGGACATGCTGCCCGCGAAGGCCGGGGTCGCGAGCAGGGCGGCGGCGGTCAGGGCGAGGTAGGTTCTGCGGAACATGGTTTTCTCCAGATTGTGTCAGGCGACGCCGTCAGTGGCATCGAGAACAATACTCCCGACATGCGACATTGGTTCACCGGGGTTTCCCGCCTATGCCGGTTGACGAAAAACGCCGCAGCGCTAAGCCACGGCGTTTTGCGATTTCCACTGATAACCTTGTGATACGGCGCGAGTGAGCCGTGATCAGATCCGCTTCTGATTGCGCAGGCTCATTGCCCGATCGCGGACCTTGCGATCGTGTCCAGCAGGGCCTGCACCTCTTGCATGGGGCCTTCGGGATAGCTGCGGTAGCCGATCATCGTCTGGTCCGGCGTATCGGGCGAGACCGCGACGAAGATGTCATAGGGGCAGAAGACGATGTTCATCGGGTCGGCCTCCATCACCTTGCGGGACACGGCGGCGGAGCAGAAGCTGTAGACATCGGCCTTGAGGAAGATCGTCACGTCCGATCCCACATCGCCCTTGGTGCGTTCCAGCATGTCGCCCACATGGGACGTGCCGTCGATCACCAGACCCTGGTCGATGATCGCGTTCTCCAGTCCGAAGATCACATCCTCGAACGACTGGTCCGTTGTATAGGTGATCATCTCCTGTGCCTGAAGGCTGGTCGCTGTCAGCGCCGCCATGCACATCCCGATCATAAGCTGTTTCATCGTGATCTCCTCCTGTTTGCGCCGCGCTGTTTGCGCTGAAACGCGCGAGAGCGGCAAGAAGGTGTCTTGCCGCTGATTCATTATCTGACCACTCTAGACCTTGAGCCGCCGGCTGCCTTGATACAAATCAAAAGGATTGAATGTATGGATTTCGCGATGAATGCGCTGCTGCTTCTGGCGCTGTTGTTCGTTCTGGTGCTGGGCATCGCGGTGCTGGCCGTGGCGGTGTTCTTCATCGCGGACAGGTTGCAGACCGGCGATGCGGTGCGGCGCAACTATCCGGTGATCGGACGGTTCCGGCATCTGTTCACCGCGCTGGGCGAGTTTTTCCGCCAGTATTTCTTTGCCATGGACCGCGAGGAAATGCCCTTCAACCGCGCGCAGCGGGACTGGGTCTATAATGCGACCAAGGGGCAGGGGAATACGGTCGCCTTCGGATCGACCCGGAACCTGTCGATCCCCGGCACGCCGATCTTCGTGAACGCGGTGTTTCCGCCGCTGGATGACCAGTTCTCGGTCACGCAGCCGATGGTCATCGGGCCGACGGCGGCCATCCCGTATCGCGCGAAGTCGATCTTCAACATCTCGGGCATGAGCTATGGCGCGATTTCCCGCCCGGCGGTCGAGGCGCTGAGCCGGGGGGCGGCCAAGGCGGGCATCTGGCTGAACACCGGCGAGGGCGGGCTGTCGCCGTTCCATCTGACCGGGGCCTGCGACATCGTCTATCAGATCGGCACGGCCAAATACGGGGTGCGCGATGAGCATGGCAACCTGAGCGACGAGAAGCTGCGCGAGGTGTCGGACCATCCGCAGGTCAAGATGTTCGAGTTGAAGCTGGCGCAGGGGGCCAAGCCCGGCAAGGGCGGCATCCTGCCCGGCGAGAAGGTGAATGCCGAGATCGCGGCGATCCGGGGCATTCCCGTGGGTCGGGACAGCGTGTCGCCCAATCGCCACCTCGAGATCGACAGCTTTGAAAGCCTGCTGGACGTGATCGGCCATATCCGCGAAGGTGACGGGCAAGCCGGTGGGGTTCAAGACCGTGATCGGGTCGTCGGATGCGTGGGAAGAGTTCTTTGCCCTGATCAACGCGCGCGGGCCTGACTAGCGCGCCCGATTTCATCACCGTCGATGGCGGCGAGGGCGGCACCGGGGCGGCCCCGATGCCGCTGATCGACCTTGTGGGGATGCCGCTGCGCGAGGCGCTGGTGCGCGATGGTCGATCTGCGCGACCGCCACGGGCTGAAGGAGCGTATCCGCATGATTGCCAGCGGCAAGCTGGTGAACCCGGCCGATGTGGCCTGGGCGATCTGCGCGGGGGCGGATTTCGTCACCTCGGCGCGCGGCTTCATGTTCAGCCTTGGCTGCATTCAGGCGCTGAAGTGCAACAAGAACACCTGCCCCACGGGGATCACGACGCATGATCCGCATCTGCAGCGCGGTCTGGTGGTCGAGGACAAGTTCGAGAAGGTGGCCAATTACGCCAAGTCCATCATCAAGGAGGTCGAGATGATCGCCCATTCCGTCGGCGTGGCCGAGCCGCGCCTGATGCGGCGGCGGCATGTGCGGCTGGTGCAGGCCAATGGCGAGTCGATCCCGATGAACAAGATCCGTCCAAGTTACAATGCGGCCACGCCTTTGTGAGAGAATGTGGTTTTGCCAAATCCGCGACCCGCGATAGATGGCTGAGTATAGAGT
>CAVQSH010000007.1:127500-165938 GCA_963715835.1 uncultured Alphaproteobacteria bacterium
AAACCCGGGGAACTGAAACATCTAAGTACCCGGAGGAAAGGACATCAATAGAGACTCCCCTAGTAGCGGCGAGCGAACGGGGACCAGCCAAGTCCTGAGAGTGACCAGAACTGTTTGGAAAAGCAGGCCATAGCGGGTGACAGCCCCGTATGGGAAGCTCGATGGAACGTATTAAGTAGGGCGGAACACGTGAAATTCTGTCTGAAGATCGGGGGACCACCCCCGAAGGCTAAGTACTCCTTACTGACCGATAGCGAACCAGTACCGTGAGGGAAAGGTGAAAAGCACCCCGACGAGGGGAGTGAAACAGTACCTGAAACCGAACGCCTACAATCAGTCGGAGCTTGACTGGACTCTAATGACAATCTACCCGACAGGCAGCTTTATGCCTTGAGGGGGAACCGACATGTCAGATCTTGCCGTTGTAACCGATGGCACCTTTGCAGTTGTCGGGCTCGTTCTGGGCCTGATCAACATGGGCGTGAACCACTGCCCGAACGAAGGTTGCCTGGCCAAGAACGCGCGCACAGCCTATATCGCCGGCTCTGTCGGTGATGTGGTGTTCCAGGAGGCGACCGTGGGTGAAGAATTTTACCTGCGCAAGCAAACTGGTGTGGCCCGCGGGCCGTTCCAACTGACCTACGGCGCATCGATCACCGATGCGGGCGGGGTGTGGATCGGCCTTGGCAATACAACGACATATACGACCGCGAACAATCGCTGGTACGCACAGTTCCACACCATGCCCGGCATTTACCTGCAGGGCGACGAGGTGGACCTGGGTGGCAGCATCCAGTTCCGGTCGGGGATCGAAATCGGATACGAGAACCGCGCAGGGGTGCGCATGGGCCTGTCGGTCGACCATCGGTCGAACGCAGGGCTCGAGAGCCGCAACCCCGGCCTTGAAACGGTTCAGTTCCGCGTTTCCATTCCGATCGACTGACGGTTCAAGCCCTCAAGCAGCGCAGCGGTAGGGCAAACATGATTATTATTAGTGTCCAGTCTTGTGACGGCGTACCTTTTGTATAATGGGTCATCGACTTGGTCTCACGAGCAAGCTTAAGCCGATAGGTGTAGGCGCAGCGAAAGCAAGTCTTAATAGGGCGTTGAGTTCGTGGGATCAGACCCGAAACCGAGTGATCTAGGCATGACCAGGATGAAGGTTAGGTAACACTAACTGGAGGTCCGAACCCACACCTGTTGAAAAAGGTCGGGATGAGTTGTGCCTAGGGGTGAAAGGCCAATCAAACTCGGAGATAGCTGGTTCTCTGCGAAATCTATTTAGGTAGAGCGTCATCCGAATACCCCGGGGGGTAGAGCACTGGATGGGTAATGGGGCCCCACAGGCTTACTGATCCTAACCAAACTCCGAATACCCGGGAGTACTAGATGGCAGACACACGGCGGATGCTAACGTCCGTCGTGAAGAGGGAAACAACCCTGACCTACAGCTAAGGCCCCCAATTCATGGCTAAGTGGGAAAGCAGGTGGGACGACCAAAACAACCAGGAGGTTGGCTTAGAAGCAGCCATCCTTTAAAGATAGCGTAACAGCTCACTGGTCTAAATAAGTTGTCCTGCGGCGAAGATGTAACGGGGCTCAAGCCATGAGCCGAAGCTTAGGATGCCGTAAGGCATGGTAGCAGAGCGTAGTGTGACATAGTATCTATCCTCTTTAGCCCCTCTCGGGGGGCCTTGGAGGACAAGATACTTTCTGTGAAGCCGGCCTGTGAGGGATCCGGTGGAGAGATCACTAGTGAGAATGATGACATGAGTAGCGACAAACAGGGTGAGAGACCCTGTCGCCGAAAGTCCAAGGGTTCCTGCTTAAAGCTAATCTGAGCAGGGTAAGCCGACCCCTAAGGCGAGGCCGAAAGGCGTAGTCGATGGGAACCAGGTTAATATTCCTGGGCCAGGAGGATGTGACGGATCGAGACTGTTGTTCACCCTTATCGGATTGGGTGGGCCGCTGATCGGTTCCTGGAAATAGCCCTCCATGAGATCGTACCCTAAACCGACACAGGTGGACTGGTAGAGAATACCAAGGCGCTTGAGAGAACTATGTTGAAGGAACTCGGCAAAATACCTCCGTAAGTTCGCGAGAAGGAGGCCCGGTTTCTAGGCAACTAGAGGCTGGGGGCACAAACCAGGGGGTGGCGACTGTTTACTAAAAACACAGGGCTCTGCGAAGTCGCAAGACGACGTATAGGGTCTGACGCCTGCCCGGTGCCGGAAGGTTAAAAGGAGAGGTGCAAGCTTTGAATTGAAGCCCCGGTAAACGGCGGCCGTAACTATAACGGTCCTAAGGTAGCGAAATTCCTTGTCGGGTAAGTTCCGACCTGCACGAATGGCGTAACGACTTCCCCGCTGTCTCCAACATAGACTCAGCGAAATTGAATTGCCTGTCAAGATGCAGGCTTCCCGCGGTTAGACGGAAAGACCCCGTGCACCTTTACTACAACTTCACACTGGCATCAGGCCAAGCATGTGCAGGATAGGTGGTAGGCTTTGAAGCAGAGACGCCAGTTTCTGTGGAGCCTCCCTTGAGATACCACCCTTGCTTTGCTTGATGTCTAACCGCGGTCCGTTATCCGGATCCGGGACCCTGTGTGGTGGGTAGTTTGACTGGGGCGGTCGCCTCCTAAAGAGTAACGGAGGCGCGCGAAGGTTGGCTCAGAGCGGTCGGAAATCGCTCGTTGAGTGCAATGGCAGAAGCCAGCCTGACTGCGAGACTGACAAGTCGAGCAGAGACGAAAGTCGGCCATAGTGATCCGGTGGTCCCAAGTGGGAGGGCCATCGCTCAACGGATAAAAGGTACGCCGGGGATAACAGGCTGATACTGCCCAAGAGTCCATATCGACGGCAGTGTTTGGCACCTCGATGTCGGCTCATCTCATCCTGGGGCTGGAGCAGGTCCCAAGGGTATGGCTGTTCGCCATTTAAAGAGGTACGTGAGCTGGGTTTAGAACGTCGTGAGACAGTTCGGTCCCTATCTGCCGTGGGTGTAGGATACTTGAGAGGAGTTGCCCCTAGTACGAGAGGACCGGGGTGAACGTTCCACTGGTGGACCAGTTGTCGTGCCAACGGCAGTGCTGGGTAGCTATGAACGGACAGGATAACCGCTGAAGGCATCTAAGCGGGAAGCCCCCCTCAAAACAAGGTATCCCTGAGGGCCGTGGTAGACCACCACGTCGATAGGCCAGAGATGTAAGCGCAGCAATGCGTTCAGTTGACTGGTACTAATTGCCCGATAGGCTTGATTTGATCCAGTAATAACAAGACTTTACTGGTCAAAAGCATACACACCAACAGTCGTACGCGACTTGGACAACGTATCTCGTTCCTTTCTCGGTTTGGTGGTCATAGCACGAGCGAAACACCCGGCTCCATTCCGAACCCGGCCGTTAAGCGCCGTCGCGCCAATGGTACTGCGTCTTAAGACGTGGGAGAGTAGGTCACCGCCAAACCTAGTAAGGAACAAGATACAACGTATCTCTCAACGATGAAAAATGCGCACAAAAAACCAGCGCGGGATGGAGCAGCCCGGTAGCTCGTCAGGCTCATAACCTGAAGGTCGTAGGTTCAAATCCTACTCCCGCAACCACTTCCACCGAACCAACACGCAAAATGGCATCAGCCCCTGGCTGGGCCAGCCCCACAAGGGCCGTGATCGCACCTTCAAGGTCGATCCGAATGCCGTCTGACGTCTCGTGCACCGTCACGGACCTGATCAGACCGCGCATGGTCTCCAGCGCCATCGGCCGGATCTCAGGATCAGCCAAAGTCTTGGACAACTCCTCCACCTTCCGACGATAGATCTCGCTCAACTGCGGATGCAGCCGCACCGGTGACGGCGCAGGGGCTGCCAGTTTGGCGTCGATCTCAGCCAGCCGCGCTTCCATCTCTTCCAGCTTGGCCTTCAGGCCGGCCGTGCGCAGCCCGTCTGCAATGGCCTCGTAGAGCCCGTCGAGACGGCGGGTGACCTGTGCGCGTTCTGCTTCGAGACGGGCCCGTGCAGCGCTTTCCTCGGCGCGTCCGGCATTCATCTCGCGACTGACGGATGCGATGAAGGCTGCGACCGCTTCGGGGCGCATCAGCCGCTCCCGCAGGAGTGTCAGCACCACCTCTTCCAGATCACCGCGTTTGAAGGACCGGTTCTGTGTGCAAGTGCCCTGTTTGCGCGCGGCAGAACAGGCCAGGTAGTCCTTGCCGACGGATGCGAAACCACCCCCACAACAGCCGCAGCGCAGCAGGCCGGTCAGCAGATGCTTGGACCGCGTCTTCTCCCAGAACCGTGTCTCTCTGATCGCCTGCACGCGCGGCGTGGCATCGATCTCGCCTTGGCGCTGCTTTGACGCGCGTCCCACAGCGCGTCATCGACGATCCGCATCTCGGGCACGTCCGTGATGATCCATTTGTCGGGGGCGTTGAGGCGGGACACGCGCTTGCCGGTCTCAGGGTCCTTGATGTAGCGCAGCCGGTTCCAGACCAGCCGTCCGATATAGAGCTCGTTGTTCAGCAGGCCGGTGCCGCGCGTGCGGTGGCCTCGGATGGCCGTGTCGCGCCACGTCTTGCCGCTGGGACCGGGGATCTGTTCGGCGTTCAGCTTTCTGGCGATGGCCTTGGGCGACAACCCGTCGCTGAACTCTGCGAAAATACGCCGGATCAGGGCCGCCTCGTCTTCATTGATGGTGCGTTCGCCGGTGACCGGCAGTCCGTCCTCACCGAGGCGGCGCACGACGTCATAGCCGTAGCTGTTGCCGCCACCGGAGCGCCCGGCCTCGACCCGTCCGCGCAGGCCGCGATGGGTCTTGGCGGCGAGGTCCTTGAGGAAGAGCTGGTTCATCGTGCCCTTGAGCCCGACATGCAGCTCGCTGATCTCGCCCTCCGACAGGGTGACGATCCGCACCCCGTGAAAACTCAACCGCTTGAACAGCGTCGCCACATCCGCCTGATCGCGGCTGAGCCGGTCCAGCGCTTCGGCGACGATGATGTCGAACTGGCCACGGCTGGCCTCATCCATCAGGCGCTGCACACCGGGCCGCTGCATGCTGGCGCCCGAGATCGCCATGTCGGTGAAAGATCTCCGTGACGGTCCAGCCCTCGCGTTCCGCCCGTTCGCGGCAGATGCGCAGCTGGTCCTCGATCGAGGCTTCGCTCTGCAACGCAGACGAAAACCGCGCGTAGATGGCTACTCTGGTCATGGTCGTCCTTTCTTGAGGCGCTGTGATCAGGGAGGCATAATCGCGTCCGGCATCGATCGTCTGGGCATGGATGTAGTGCCGTTCGGCCGTCCGGGATCCCGAATGTGCCAGAACCGGGCCGATCAGTCGCGCACTTTCTGGAGAGATGCGAGACAAGAGTCGTGGCGGCGGCGTCGCGGAAGAGGTGCGCCGAGCAATATTGTCCCCCCGTCCCGATCACGCGTCAGTCTCCCCAGATTGCTTAAGCGCCTCCAATGCTGCTGCGAGCCCCCGGCCGGCGGCAATCGTATCCGCTTGGATGTAATGCGCTTCCGCGATCCGCGTGGATGTGTGGCCGAGGATCGGTTTGATCATGCGCGCCGATGCTGGGGACGCTCGCGAAAGCGTTGTCGCTGCGGCGTCCCGAAACAGGTGCGGCGTGACGCCGACCTTCAGCAGGGACGTGGTCCGGTTCTTGATGGCCCGCGTGAACTGGTTGATGGTGAGCGGCATCGCCATTGCGCCCAAGCCAAACGGCGGTCTGAGCGCCGGAACCGCGGGCAGACAGGACGGGCCGCGCGTTGGTCAAATACAGGGCCAGCTTCTCGGACACCATATCTGGAACGATCGCCTCCCAGTATTGCCCGTTCTTGGTCATCGCGCCATCAAGGCAGATGGTCATTTGCGCGCCTTCCACGCGCAGCGATGTGCCAAGCGCCAGTTCTGACAGTGCGCGGCGCCGCATGGGCATCAGCGCGAGCAGGCAGATCATCGCGCCATCACGCAGGCGCACGGCTTGATCGGGATGGGTGATCGGACCGTCATTGTCGCGCATAAGCTGCGCACCGGCGTCGAACAGAATATCGCTAGCGAGGACGCGACCGATTTTGCGCGGCGAACCATGGTGCTGCACCTTGCGGTGCAGGCCTGCCAGGATCGCCTGATGCGCGCTCCAAGACCGCTCTGGCGCGATTGACCGACACAGGCGGACCACGGCGCCGACATGCCCCAGCCGCGTGGCCGGTGCCAAGCTGTCCATGGCGGCAAGCCAGTACTGCAGGCGCTCAGCTGTTGCGCGTTCGCAGGGAGAGAACGCCAGCGCCTCGGGCTGCGCCTCGCTGACCCAGCCCAGCCATCGGCCGTACTGGTTCTGCATGAGCTCGCGGGACAGTGGGCGCCAATGGCCCAGAGGACCGTGATCATCAAGCAGCCCGCCTTGCGCGAACAGGGCATCGAAAGCATGCCGGTCAGCGGCCGGCCAATACTGCAGCGGCAGGGTGTTGGACATCACGCACCCTCCCGCAGCGTATCGACCACTTTGGCGAAGGCCTGTGTCGCACTGATCGTCTCCAGACCGGAATAGACGCTGATCGTGCGGCTGACCGACGAGTGCCCCAGCATCTGACGCGCGACCTCGTAGCCGCCCGGGTTGGCATCGAGGTAAATCATCACAGCAAGGTGCCGGAACAGATGCGCATTCATCTCGACGCCGATCTCGGAGCGCACGCGTCGCTTGATCCGCTCGGCGAGGCCGGAACTTCCGACCGGGCCCTCCTTAAAGGTTGCCGGAAACAGAAAACGGTTGTTGGGCGTGCAAAGGGTCGGGGCGCGTGCGGCGAGATAGGTATCGATCATCGTCACGAGATGTGCGGGCAGTGCAAACTCAAGCGGGCGCTTGTTCTTGACCTCATGGGCCGGGAAGACGAGGTAGACCCGCTTTTTGCCCACACGCTGCAAGTGGCGGGTGACGTCGATACTGGCGAGGTTGGAAATCCGCAGCGGGCAATAGAGCAAGATCCCGATGGCGATGGCATCCTCCCAGGCGCGCAAGCCCTTTGCACGCTGCGTGCCGAGGCGGACGCGACAGGATGTCTTCCGGCAAGCGCAGCAGGCGCCCGAGCACGCCAGGGGCGCGCAGGACCCGCAACCGGTCCCGGTTCTTGATCGTCATGCCGCCGGTATCGCGCATCGCAAGTTTGGCCTTGAACTGCGCAAGCGCGCTGCGGATCTCTTGCGACAATTCCAGATGGGCGGCGATCGTGAGCAGAAGCCCTGTCGTCTCACTGATCGAGACCGATGTCTTGCCGTCGTTGAGCGCCAGCATCCGCCGCAGGCCGGCTTCCACCCGCGCGGGCTGGAGAAGGTCTTCCAGGCCAGCAATCTCGTGCACGGGGACGCCCGCGCCAATGACGTGGCTTGCAAAGCGCAGCAGCAGGTATCGATAGCTGGCGGCCGACGACGCGGCAATCGGGTTGAAGTTCTGCCGGGTTGCGAGCAAATCGGGGCGCATGCGCATGCCAAGATAGCGGTCGATATCCGCGATCAAGCCCGGTGCATACTCCGACTCCTGCAGCATCACCCGCCTGGCCTCGGAGGGCAGTGTCAGCCGCTGGCGCGGCCAGGTCGGAAGACGTTCGACCGCGCGGTTCCAACCCATGAGGGCATCCTTGAATGCGCTCCGCGGCGACTTGCTGATCTCATTGAGTTCGAGGGCCTGCAGGAAGAGCAACGCATGGTCATTGCAGACATCTGTGGGGGCAACACCGATGCGGTTCAGAAAGAAGACGAAGCGGGGCAGGGGGCTCAGCAGGCTCTTGTCCTTCGACGCGCGGACGCATTCCCAGAGGGGGCGCCAGTCTGCAGACAGATCATCGGCTTGACGGTGGCGCTTCGTGACGATGCCGCAGGCGACCATGGCGCTGCGTGCGTTGCTGACGATGTTCTGCCATGTCTTGGAGCTGACGCGGATGGCCGCCGGTGCGATACGGGCAAGGCGGGGCTGCAACCAGCGCGGATCGGCCGGCACCTGCGCGGGCGTCAGGTGCAGGGCTTCGGCCACCCGGCGCAGGCCCGAGACCAGATCCTTGCGGCGCGCAGACGTGAGGGTGTCGTTGGTCTGCAGCTGATCGATCAGCTCGGCAAAACTGGGCGTGGTCGGCGAAACGAAGATGCCATCGAGCGGGATTTTGTTATAGGCGGTCATCGGGTAGGGTTCCTTCTGGTCAGTTTGGGACGCGGGTGGACATGCGGGGACAACAGTTCCCAGTCGGGAGAACACTATACTATGAAGAAACCCGCTTCCGCGGATGGGGTCTTCCCGACACAGGTCTAAGCTGTTGACATGAATGGACATTAGTGGACGCGTGTGCCTGCCAGCGGGTCACCCGCGCGAGGCGGCGCGGTAGGCCGCATGAGCCGCCGGATCGATGCGCAGCAAGCGTTTGCCGGGGCCAATACGGACAACCTCCAGCAGGCCCGCCTTGATCGCGCGGTGCACCGTCTTCTCGGAACAGCCATCCAGTTCCGCCACCTCCTTCACCGTCAAAAGGTGGCGGGGCAGGTCAGTCTTCTTGAGGGTGCTCTGCGGCATCGGGCGTCTCCATGTTGGAAAAAGCGTCCGCCGCCAACTCCCGCGCCGCCTGCCGCGCAAACAGATCAACAAGCCGCAAAACAGCAGCGTCAATCTGCGCTTCGGCAGACTCAGGGGAAGGGGAAAGGGAGCGGACGCGGGGCATGGAAGCAACCATGCGCACACGCCGTCAAATTTGAGAAAGGGTCCTAATTACCCTCTGGCTTGGAGCTATTAATACCCTTGTCAGGGGGCGTCGTTAACTCGTCGGGTTTGGCCATCGACTTCTTGAGGCGATCAATGTCTTTCTTGATGGTCTCAACGGAAAGCTCCTTTGGTGGGTCACTCAGTCTGACGACGATCACCTGTATGAAATCAACAAGCGGGCCTTCGCGCTTCTTGCCCTTCGGTCCGTCATCGTTCGAGGTATAGGTCATCGACCTTTTAGCCTCCTTCCACGCATGGCAGCAGGTCTCGACGACATGTTTGCGCCGCATGTCCCAAACGTGGACCTTGTTGAAAGGTCTCATCACGGCGGCCGCGCCGGAGGTTCTGCGGATCGCGTCGATGGCGTCGTTGGTCGCGGCAATCGTGGAGCAAAGCTCTTGCGCCGTCGCTCGTGCAGCCGGCAACATAGCTGCGTCTTCTTTGCTATTTGCGAACTGGGTCGACAAGGGCTTGAGGAGCGCCGCTAACTTCTTGGCAGCCGCCTCGATCGTCTCTGTCAGCTTGAGCGCCTTCTCAAGGTCTGAACCCGCCCGCTCTATTGCTTTTGAACGCTTAACCCTAATCAGATTGACCTCAAACTCCACATCGAGGCAGTAACCAAGTTGCTGGGACAAAGTCCGCAAAAGATCAGAGGGTAAGTCGAACCGTTCGCCCAGCTCTGACAAGTCAGTGTCCGAAAGAGCTCCATCGTCACCATACGAGCCAAGCCGCCACGGCACTGACGGGCGTATACCGTCCATCGACACCCAAATCGAGTAATCGCCCGGCGTGTCAGCGCTACGCCGCTTTGGCGTCTTCGGGACCTTCGGCTTGAGCTTTATCCCTGACTTCTGCACCGCCATTCCGCCCCTCGTTCCGCTCGATCCACTGAGATGTCCAGCGTAGCCTAGCTGCAAGTCTTGCCGAACGACACTGAATTGGGACCTTTTGCTAAAGCGCGGCCACTGAACGGATCATGCCGATCACGAAGCTGTGCAAGGCAAGGGGAAGGAATACAACCAATCCGCAAACTGGTCGCCTATGAACGGGTCTCGACGGCAAGGCGGGGTCGGTCTGGCTTGGAGCTCGAGGCGTATCGCAAGGCCATCGACGACTTCGCGGCCTCGCAAGGGGCGGTGGTCCTGGGGCGGTTCACGGAAGTGGAGAGCGAGCGCCGGAACGACTGGCCGGAACTGGAGAAGGCCCTGCAGCTGGCGCGGCTGACCGGCGCGACGCTGGTGATTGCCAAGCTGGATCGGCTCAGCCGCAACGAGGCCTTCCTGCTGACCCTGCGGGACGCCGGGATGCGCTTCCTCGCCTGCGACATGCCCAAGGCCAATGACCTGACCGTCGGCATCATGGCGCTGGTGGCGCAACAGGAGCGCGAGGCGATCTCGCGACGCAACAGAGAGGCGCTGGCGGCTGCCAAGGCGCGTGGGGTGAAGTTGGGCAATCCGAACCGGGCGGCGGCGCTGAGGCGGGCCGGGAGGGGTGGCTTGGCGTTGAGGGAGGCGGTGCGGGAGTGTGCATCGACCTTCGGGGAACAGCTCGCGCCGGTGATCGAGGACATCCGCCGGCACGGTCATGTCACGCTCAGGTCGAAGGCTGCGGAACTGAACGCACGGGGCATCCGGACCCGGCGTGGCGGAAGATGGCAGGTGTCGAATGTGCGGAACCAAGTGGAAAGGCTGGCAAGCTGACCAACTGCATCGTCGACCAACTCCGGCTGCCGCGCTTCAAGGCATTCATCAACTTCGACGACTACGTCCGCATCGGGACCAAGATCAAGCTCGCCATCAACAACGCCGACTACAACGATCAGGGCGCATTCGATGCCGCCAACAACCAATTCGTGGCGCCTGTAGACGGCACCTACCTCTTCGCTGCCACGCTCCTATATAAGATCAACGCCAGCGCCACGGCCCGCACACGCGGGCGAATGGTGCTGAACGCACAACGGAAATCCGCGGCTAACTCGGCGAAATCTCCGCCACCCATGTCTCGCTCGCCACTGCGATCTGGCTGCAGACCATGGCGCACCTCTGAGCACCTCCCCTAAACACGGCCTGCGCACATGTAGTCTTTCCGACGTTATATCGGTTTGGCGCGCCGCGAAATATGGTCTACAACTGCGCAAGACGCGGATGGCGCAACTGCGAATAGGTCGTGCGGATGATAGCGAACTTCTTGGTGTTCCGGGCGATTCAGATCGGGTGGTCGGGTTGCATCATGGCGCTGGTGACGCTGTCGGTTCTCCCAACAGGGCTTGCCGCGGAGGAGACCGGCATCCCCGCAATCGTAAAGGCCGAACGCGAGGCAACTCTGTCCGCCCTTGTTCCCGGGGTCATTTCCGCATTTCATTTTGACGAAGGGGACGTGTTTCAAGCCGGGGACGTTCTCGTCGAGCTGGACTGCCGACTGTACCAATACGAGGCCGCAGCGACGCAGGCCCGTCAGACACGGGTGCTCGCTGAACTAGCTGCGCGCGAGCGGCTTTTTGAACGCGGCGGCATCAGCCTGCTGGAAGTGAATGCCCTGCGCGCAGAAAGCGAGGAGGTCGCGGCCCAGGTCGGCGCGGCGGCGCTGCGGGTCGAACACTGTCAGCTGCGCGCGCCTTTTGACGGTCGGGTCAGCGAGAAGACCGCAAATGCCTTCGAATTCGTCGAATCAGGTCGCCCCATCCTCTCTATCCTGTCCTCGGGCACGCCGGATCTCGAGATCATTCTGCCGGCCGAGTGGCTGGTCTGGGTCGATGTCGGAACGACCGGACGGTTGCGCCTCGACGCAGTATCGGGCGAGATCCCGGTCACCATTTCGTCCTTGGCGCCGTCGGTCGACCCGGTCAGCCGGACGCTGCGCGTCACCGCCCGCATGGATGAGGACATTGCGCGCGTGCTTCCGGGCATGTCGGGTTTCGTGGTTCTGGGGCAGAGCCAGTGACAGCACCGACTTTGCAACCTGAAACGCCGAAGGCCAATCCGACGACGCGCCTGCGCGAAGCGGGTGAGGAGGATCAGATAGCTGCCTTGCTGCGACTTCTGCAGCACGAAGCTGATGTCCGCCGGATCGAGACACTGCGCGAACTGGTTTATCACCTGGCAAATGAAAGCCGCGCGGTCCTGCCTTTCCGGCAGGCTTTCGTTTTCCGTTGCAAGCGTGGCTGGAGCCTGCAGGCGGTGTCTTCGGTCAATGCCTTCGACGCGCAGGCCCCGCTGAACCGCGCGCTGCGCGATGTCGTTGCCAGTCTGCCTGACGCTGACCGAGACCAGTTCAAGGCGATCGACCTGCGCGCGGTCGGACATCCGGAAATCCTGTCGGCCTATACCTTCCCGCATCTGCTGTGGCTGCCGATGCGGTCGCGCGCCGGCGTGGTCTTCGCCGGCGTTCTTCTGCTGCGCGAAACTCCCTGGCCGGATACCGCTAGGCCGTTGGCAACCCGGGTCGTCGAGACCTACGCGCATGCCTGGGAAGCGCTGGCGGGACGGGGTATCCGCCGCGGGCTGGCGCTGCCGCCCCGAATCCTTTGGCCGCTGGTCGCCGTCGGTCTTCTGGCATTGGGCTTCGTGCAGGCCCCGCTGACGGTTCTGGCCCCGGCCGAGATCACCGGCCGCGACCGCATGGTGGTTGCCGCTTCGCTGAACGGGGTCATCGACCAGGTTCTGGTAGCGCCGAACGGCCTGGTCGAGGCAGGAACTCTTCTGGCGCGGTATGATGATACCGAACTGCGCAATGCCCTGGAGATCGCCGACCGCGAGACGATCGTCGCGCGGGCCCGGCTCGAGATGCTGCAGAACGCATCCTTTACCGATCGCACGGCCGCGCGCGAACTGAAAGTGGCCGAGGCGCAGCTGGACCTGGCGCTTGCTGAAAGCGCGCTGGCCCGGGACCGGTTGGCCAATGTCGAAGTGCGCGCCCCGCGCAAAGGGCTTGCGGTCTTCGCGGATGCGGGTGCGCTAGTCGGCAAGCCGGTCTCGGTCGGCGAGCGTCTGATGGAGATCGTCGACCCCGACGATCTCGAGGTCACGGTGCGCCTGCCGGTCGATGACAGCGTCGTCTTGCGCGAAGGGGCGCGGGTGCGAGTGTTTCTGGACAGCAACCCGCTGAAATCCCGTGCCTGCCGTCTTGACCCGACGCAGCTACCGGGCGACTGTTCAGGACGACGGCAGTTTCGCCTATGCGCTGACGGCTGACGCATCGGCGGCGGACCTCGCCTCGGCGCGCATCGGCGCTCAAGGCACGGCGCAGTTGTTCGGCGACCGCCATTCGCTCTTCTTCATCGTGTTTCGCCGCCCTTACAGCTGGCTACGCCAGCGCATTGGGTTCTGATCCGCATGGACCTGGCCACGCCTGCGGATCGACCGTTGAGGCGGTTGCGCGACGATCTCGAGATCTCGCGCGGAGCGCCGTTCATCTCCGGTGCACCGGCCTGGGTCATCCGCGATCCGGTGCGGCATCGCTTCTACCAGATAGGACAGCGCACCATCGACGTTCTGTCGCGCTGGTCGGCGGGCAGCACTACCCGCCTTAAGACACGTCTTTTCCGGGAAAAGGGCGTGCGCCTGCAGGATGACGAACTGGACGCGCTGATCCGCTTCCTGGCCCAGAACGAGTTGCTGGAAGGCGGCGATGCTGGCACTGCCGCGCGCTTTGCCGCCGTCGCGCAGCGGCAGGCCGGCCTGAACCTGTGGCCGCGGGCGCAGAAGCTGCTGTTCTTCCGAATCCCACTGCTGCGTCCCGAGCCCTTCCTGCGGGCGACCTGGCCCATTGTCCGGCCCCTGTTCAGCCTAGGCTTCGTCTGGCTGAGCCTCGTCGTGCTGTGCCTGGGGCTCTACCTTGCCAGCCGGCAGATGGCCGAGATCGAGGCTCATTTCCGCAACGTCTTCACCTGGTCGGGCGCCGCCCTCTTTCTTGTGGCAATCGCGGGGATCAAGGTCCTGCACGAGTTGGGACACGCCTACCTCGCGATCCGACGGGGGGTGCGCGTGCCTGTCATGGGGGTTGGCTTCTTTGTCTTCCTCCCGCTGCTCTACACCGATGTGTCCGACGCCTGGCGGCTCCGCAGCCGGGCAGATCGGGTGATGATCGACTTGGGCGGCATCTTCATCGAACTGACGATCGCCGTCTACGCGACCCTTTTGTGGTGTTTCCTGCCGGACGGCGCGTTGCGCACCGTGGTCTTCGCGGTCGCCACATCCAGTTGGGTTCTGTCGTTGCTGGTCAACCTGAACCCCTTCATGCGGTTCGACGGCTATTACCTTCTGTCGGACAGCTTCGGCATCCAGAACCTGCAGCCGAGGTCCTTCGCTCTTGGCAAATGGGCCATGCGGCGCGCCCTGTTCGGACTGGACGATCCCGCGCCGGAGCCGCTGAACACACGGACGCGGCGCTGGATGATCGCCTATGCCTACGGGGTCTGGGTCTATCGGCTGTTCCTGTTCGTCTCGATCGCGCTGCTGGTCTACGCGATGTTTTTCAAGCTGGCGGGCATCGTGATGCTGGTCGTCGCGCTGACCAGTTTCGTCCTGCGTCCCGCCTTCTCCGAAGTGGTCCATTGGGTGGGGCAAGCGGACCGCATAAGGCGTTCGCGCCGGTCCTTCCTCACGCTCGCGATCGCAGCCCTCGTGGTCCTTCTGCTGTTCCTGCCGGTGTCAACCTGCGTCACGATACCTGCCGTAATGGAAGAGGAACACCAGCAGGCCGTCTTTCCACCCGAGGCAGCGCGTCTGGACAGGATCCTCGTCCGGGAAGGCGACAGTGTCTCGCGCGGCCAGCCCTTGTTCGAGTTCTCGGTTCCCGATCTGCCGACGCGCATCGCCCAGTCGGAGACGCGGATCGCGATGCACCAGGCCCGACGCCTCAGCAGCGCGGGCGACGCGCGCGAACGCGCCGAAGGCACGGTCGTCGCCCGGATGCTGGAAGAAGAAAAGCAAACCCTCGCAGCGCTGACCGATCGGCAAACCCGACTGGTCGTCCGCGCCACGATCGACGGGGTCCTGCGCGAGGTGTCGCCCGATCTCGACGAGGGTGCATGGTTCGCGCGGACCCATCTTTTGGGTCGCGTCATCGCGCCCGGCGCGCCGATCGTGCGCGGATATGTCAGCGAGGCCGACCTGCGCCGGCTGGATCCCACGCGCGCGGCGGCCTTCGTGGCGGACGAGGTCACGATGCCGCGTCTCGATCTGACGGGCCTTGTCGTCTCGGGTGTCGCCATCGACCGATTGCCGGACGGCTATCTGGCACGGCCCAATGGCGGCGCGATTGCGGTCATCGACGATGGGCGCGGCGACCTTCTGGTCGGCGGCGTCTGGTTTCCGGTCACGGCGCGGCCACATCTGGTCGACCATTCCGATCGGCTGGGAGACGACCGTGCCATGCGCGGCATGATCACCTCGCAAAGTGTGCCGCAATCCTATGCCAGCCGGATCGGGAACCGTGTGGCGCAGGTGATTTTCCGTGAGCTGAGTTTCTGAACCGGCAAGAAGACGCCAACCGGGAATCTGCTCTGGACGTGCCCATCTTGTTGCCGCTACAGTGCCAGCAACAACCTGTTGAGCAGGGGGGGCGGTGGCGGAGTTCTTATTAGGTATGTCCGGGCAAGCTGAGGGTGTCGCGTTGCGCGTTTCCCAAACCTTTATGTTAGGGGCATCGACCCTTGAAGCCCGGGCCAGACTGCCAGCTGGCGCAACGTCATTCCGGTTCTGCGTGGACATGATGCCGGTGGTCGGGGACGGTTTCGACCGCCGTTTGCTTCGGCGCGTCGATTCGCAAGGCCTTTCATTCAGACAGAACATGAGAAAAGGCGGTAGGCAGTGCCAGTAAAAACTGAATACCTCGGACGCCGCATGGAAGACGGGCAAGCGGCGGGTCTTCAGCCGCTTCAGTCCGAATGGATACCGCTGGAAGAGCGGATCATGTTCGATGCGGCGGGGGCACTGGATGCGGCTCAGGCGCTGGCGGACACCGATGCCTCGGATCACGCGACCCTGGACACGGACACGTCTTTCCCGGACCTGCAGGCCGCTTCGGTTGCCATGTCGACCGCGCCGCGGGCCGAGGTCTACTTCGTGGATGCGGGCCTTACCGATCTTTCCGACCTGATCGCCGAGATCCCTTCCGGCGCCGAGGTCATCCTGCTGGACGCATCCAGCGACGGGGTCGTCCAGATCGCCGCCGCGCTGGACGGTCGTAGCGGTCTCGATGCGATCCATATTCTGGTCCATGGCGAAGAAGGGCGGCTGTTTCTTGGTGACACCACGCTGGACGCCGCCAGCATCGCGGGCGCTCACAAGGATACGTTGTCCCTGATCGGGCAGACCCTGTCGCCGGATGGCGATATCCTCGTCTATGGCTGCGATTTCACGGCCGGCGCGGAGGGGCTGGCCGCAGCCCAGCTTTTGGCCGCGATCACCGGAGCGGACATCGCTGCCTCGGACGACCTGACAGGTCACGCGGGGCGCGGCGGCGACTGGGTTCTGGAGGCCAGCGTTGGCGCGATCGAGACCGAAGGCCTGCAAGCCCAGACCTGGGATGGCGTGCTGGCGCCGCCCACCCTTACCCTGCCCACAGCGCCGCTTGCGGCGCAGGAAGACACGCCGCTGGCCATCACTACTGTCCGGGTCGCCGATGCGGATGGCGACGCGCTGAGCGTGACGCTTGGTGCGTCGAACGGCACGCTGACCTTGGCGCAGACGACGGGCCTGACCGTCACTGGCAACGGGTCCGCAGCGGTTACCCTCAGTGGCAGCATCGCGAACATCAACGGGGCGCTGAACGGGATGACGTTCAACCCGCTGTCCAACTACAACGGGGCGGCCGTCCTGAACGTCGCCGTCAGTGACGGTGGCCCGGCGGTCACCGGGACTGTCGGGATCGGCGTCGCGGCAGTCAACGATGCGCCGAGTCTGACGCCCACGGACGCGACAGCCGATGAAGGTGGTTCGGTCGTGCTGACTGATGCCAATTTCGGCGTGTTCGATCCTGATCTCGACGTGCTTCTGAACACGAACCCGCAACTGGCTAAGCAGCTTGTCTTCAAGCTGGACGGAGGCAATCTGCCCGCGGAGGGCTCCCTCCGTCTGAACGGTGCTCAGCTTCTGGCAGGCAGCACCTTCTCCTTGCAGGATGTGCGCGACGGCCGGCTCAGCTATGCCCATAGCGGAAGCGATGTATTGCCGGGCGACACGGACGATTTCTCGGTCTTCATCAATGACGGCGGCGGCAGCGGCGATGTCGGTCCGTCGGTGATCACGATCAACCTGAACCCGGTGAACCAGGCACCCACCATCGGCGGCACGCCGACGGTCTTCGAGGGCCAAGGCACCGAGGACGTCTTTGCCAATCCCGGAACGGTGACGGGATCAGTCGACATCGGTGCGAGCCTCGCGATCGCCGACCGCGACGATACACCGGTGTCTTCCACCATCACCATCACCAATGTCGACAATGCGGGTGAAGGCACGCTTTTCTGGGATGCCAATGGCAACGGCATACTGGACAGCGGGGAAGAGCTGACCGGCGGCGAAAGCTTCGCCGCATCGGACTTGGCGGCGGGCTTCCTGCGCTTCGTCCATAACGGGGCCGAACCTGACGGAACCAACCCCACCTTCGATATCGAAGTCACCGATGCCGGTGGCGGCGGGGGGGCTGCAAGTGCGCTCAGCTCGGATCCCCAGACCATCACGATCGGCGTCACTCCCAACAACGACAACCCGGTTCTGACAACCAACACGTCGGCGGTGATCAATGCTGCGGGTCCCGACACCGTGCAGATCCTGCCGGCCAACCTCAACGTGACCGACCCCGATACTGGCAATGTAAACCTCGTCTATACCGTCACCGCAGCTCCGACTGAAGGCGAACTGCGCCTCGACGGTGAGATCCTGGGTGTTGGCGCCACTTTCACGCAAGCCGATATCACGGCGGGGCGGATCGAATACAGGGTCACGGAATCCTTCAATGACGGGGATACCGACAGCTTCCGTTTCGAGGTGCGCGATTCCACCCTGCGCGCGTTCAACCTGCCGGGCCAGGAAGGGGCCGACCGCGCAACCGATGGCTCGATCATCGAACACACGTTCACCATAGATCTTGTCGGGAACCGGGTGACCGGTAGTCCGCCCAGCCCGCCGGACAGGTCGGGCACAGTCGATGTGGCCACTTCTGTTTCGACCGGTGTCACGGTCATCGAGGGCGATGGCGCACGGGGTGGCAGCGACACCGTCGCGATCAGCGCCGCCGAATTGTCTTATGCGCTGGAAACCCGGGATCTGTCGGGCGGTTCGACCGCGGTGGACCCTGCTCAGGTGGTGTATCGGATCACGTCCCTTCCCGGAAACGGTACGCTTTTCTTGAACGGTGTGCCGCTGTCGCTGTTCAGCAACTTCACCCAGAAAGATGTGAACGACGGCCTTCTGGAGTTCGTGCACGATGGATCCGAGAACCATCAGGACAATTTCGAATTCAGCGTTTCGGGTGGAACCGGCAGTGTCTTCGCGGGCAGCTTTGCTCTGAACGCTATTCCGACCAACGATGCGCCGACAACGGGGGCATCCGATCTGCCCTTGCTTCCGGAAGGGGGCACTGCGCGCCTGACGGTGTCGCAGATCTCTCTGGGCGATGTGGATACCGATGACGAACCGGGCGAAGGTGGCGGCCTGTCCGATCCCAACGGCGAAGCGGTCCAGGATGATCTGCTGTTCTGGATCACGGACCTGCCCGACAATGGTGAACTTCAGCGCTGGACCGGCGCGGCTTGGGTGCCGGTGACCACCGACGACCTGATGCCGCGGTCGCTTCTGACATCCCCGGCGGACGGTCAGACCAGCGGTCTGCGCTATGTCCACGACGGGTCGGAAAACCATGCCGACAGCTTCACCTTCCTGGTCCGTGACGACCTGACCTCGCCCGTCTCCGTGTTCGACGTTCTCAGCCGCGGGGCGGCAGGAGCGCCCTTGGCCGGCAACTTCAGCGGCGCGAGCACGGTCAATGTCGCACTGGCGCCGCTCAACGATCCGCCCATCGCGCCGCAGACCGAGGCGGGCGCGGACCAGACGATTATAGACGCGAACAATGTGTCGCAGACGACCGCTAACGACCCGTTGTTCTTGCCGGAAGGCGGGACGAGTGTCATCGACACCGGCCTTCTGAAGACGGTCGATCCAGACAACACCGACCTCGAAACCCTGCAATACCGGGTCACCGCTTTGCCGGGCTTCGGCACGTTGCTGCTCGGCGGCAACACGCTGGGTGTGGGTTCGACCTTCACGCAGGCCGACATCGACGCGGGGCGGCTGAGCTATACCCATGACGGGTCGGAAAACTTCGCTGACACGTTCCGGTTCATCGTCAGCGACTCGGTCAATGACCACGTCTTCACGCCGGCCGGCGCCGGTGGGCAATCGACGTTCAGCATCTTCGTCAATCCTGCGCGCAACGATCCGCCGGAGATCCAGAACACCGGCAGCCCGGTGGTCGACCTGTTCGGGACGTTCAGCCACGATTTCGGCACGGCCCTGCAGATCTCTGATCCGGACATCGACGACGGCAATGTCAATGGCGGGGCGGGCGAGACCGATTTCCTTCAGGTCACCATCACCTTGCGTGACAGCGTTGGAAATCCGGTCAATCTGTCGGGGCCGTTCGGCGGTGGGATCACGCTGGGCAGCACCGCCGGCGTGACCCTCACGGATTCCGACGTCACCGATGGCGAGATCGTCCTTCAGGGCAGCTATGCCGCTGTGCAGGCGGCGCTGACCAACCTTGAAGTCGAACTGCCGAACACGGACCTGAACGAGATACTGACACTGGATGTGACCGTGGATGACCAGTTGCGCGACGTCACGGGCGCGCTGACCGGCGGCGCAAACGGGGACGTGACCGCCACAACGAACGAAGACGGCAGCGCGGTCAACGACACCAACAACCGCGACACCGTCAGCATTCAGCTGCGCGCCTCGGACGACAATGACGATCCTTTCCTCGTCGCATCGCCGGGCGACACGGTCGTGAACGAGGACACGGTTCTCAGCCTAGCCGGGTATGTCATCGAAGATGTCGATGCCTTCGACAGCGCGCTGACGGTTACCCTGTCGGTGACCAACGGCAACCTCAGCGTCGGCGGACCCGCGACGACAGCCAGCCCGTCCAGCCTGACCCTGACCGGAACAGTGGCCCAGATCAATGCACAGCTAGCCAACCTGACCTATGTCGGCGATCTTGACTTCCACAGCGCGGACGGCACCACACGGATCGACGATGACACGCTGGTCATCACGGTCAATGATGGCGGCGCTAACGGCACGGGCGGTGGCGGCACGATCACGCTGACCCCGACCAACATCGCGATCAATCCGGTCAACGACCGGCCCACTGTGACCGTGCCGGGCACCCAGACCTTGGGCGGCGGCACCTCGATCACCTTCAGCGGCCCACTGGCGCCGACCGTGGGCGATGCGCAGGATGCCGGCAACACACCCTTCAATGACGTTCAGCGTCTGATCGTGGGGGTGCCCCCTGGCGCGGGTACTCTGACGGGCTCGGGTGCGTCAGGGCTGAGCGATCTGAACGGCCTCAGCCACGTGTTGATCTATGAAGGTACATTGGGACAGTTGAATGCTGAACTGAACGGCCTGACCTTCACGCCGACCGATCCGAACGCCGATGTCACGGTTCCGATTTCGGTGCGTATCGAGGACATGGCCAATGGCGGGACGGCACTCGCCAACGGGGTCGGTGGGCAGTTGACCCAGGAAGGCACGTTCAACGTCCAGATATCCAACTTCAACGACGGACCATCGGTCAACACGCTGACGAACCAGTCCGTGAACGAAGACAGCAGCCTGGTTTTCTCGACCGCCAATGGCAACGCCTTCACGATCAGCGATCCGGACGATTTCAACCGGGTGATGGTCGCAAACGTTTCCGTCAATGACGGCGTTCTGACCGCGGCTGCGGGATCGGGCGCAACGGTGGTCGGAAATGGTACGCTTGGCTTGACGATCACCGGGACCGAGGCGCAGATCAACGCGGCGCTGAACGGGTTGAGATACACGCCGGACGGCGATTTCCATACCTCGGGTGTCACAGGCGACACCATCACGGTGTCGATCAACGACCAGGGCAATACCGGCGTCGGTGGCGCCATTTCCGCGACACAGACCGCGGCAATCACGGTGAACCCGGTCAACGATCGTCCCGTCGCTTCAGGCGGGCCAGTGACCTTGGCCGCGGCCGGAGAGGATCAGGTCGGTTCGGGCACGACCTTGTCCGGTCTGCTTTCGGGCAACTACAGCGACGCGACCGATGATCAGACGGCGGAGGGTGGCGGCAACACGGCCACGCCGCTCAGCTTCGTGGCGATCACGGGATCAACGAACTATGCCGCCGGTCAGGGCGTCTGGCAGGTCAGCGACGGGGCGGGCGGTTGGATCGACGTGCCCACAAGCGGCCTCAGCGCCAGCAGCGCCCTGGTGGTCGAGGCCGGCCGAGAGATCCGTTTCCTTCCTGCCGCCGATTTCTTTGGAACACCTGGCACGCTGGACGTCCGGCTGGCCGATGGTGACACTATCGACACCATCGCCGCTAGCACCGGGTCGGGCGACCTGAAGGACCTGAGCAGCGAAGGGGGCACCGGCCAGTCCGGCCGCTGGTCCGCAGGCACGGTGACCTTGCAGACTTCGGTCACAGCTGAAAACGACCCGCCCACGGCGTCGAACACCACGCTGGCCTCGGTGCTCGAGGATGCTGCCGCGCCGCCGGGCGCCACGGTCAGCACCCTGTTTGGGCCGGTCTATGGCGATGCGACCGACAACCAATCCGCCATCACCGGAGGTGGAAACGCCAGCACGGCGTTGGGCGGGATCGCTATCGTCGGGAGTGCCGCCGATCCGGTGACCGAGGGTACATGGCAGTATTCGACCGATGGCGGGACCAGTTGGACCGGCATTCCGCAAGGCGCGAATGACGACACCATGGCCATTCTGCTGCCGAACTCGGCCCTGCTGCGCTTTGTTCCAGTCACCGACTTCAACGGGACACCGGGCCAATTGGGCGTCCGGCTGGCCGATGTGCCGCAGATCTTCAACGCCTCGGCCGATATCTCGGGCGTCGTGGGAGACGATCCCAGCCGCAGCACCGATATCTGGTCGCCGTCGGTTGCGCTGAATACCAGTATCACACCCGTGAATGATGCGCCTTCGGCTGGCTCGTCGCAGAACTTCAACGTGGGCGAGGATGACGGCACGCAGACCGTGGTCGGTTTCATGCAGTCCATCGAAGAGGGCGGCGGTTCGGACGAGGACAGTCAGACCGTGACCTTTGCGGTGACGGGCGTATCGGACGGGTCGGTCTATACGGCGGCGGAGCTCTTCGCGTCTCAGCCGGTCTTCACCACGGCCACGGGCGCGGGCAACACGCTCGGTTTCGTGCCAAGCAACGTGCTGGCTGCGGGCGAGACGCAGACCGTCACAGTGACCGTAAGCGTGACCGACGATGGCGGCACCGCCAATGGCGGGGTCGATACCGGTACGCCGCAGACCTTTACGATCACCATCGTGGGCGCGAACGACGCGCCGCAGACCACCGGGATCGAGGGTCAGTCGGATGCGGATGGCGACACGATTTCGCTGGATGTCTCGGGCAGTTTCTCGGACCCCGACGGCACGGATGTTCTGCGCTTCAGCGCCACGGGCCTGCCGCCCGGGCTGTTGATCAACCCGACCACGGGCGAGATCACGGGGACCATCGACTTCGATGCCTCGACCGGCGGTCCCTATACCGTGACCATCACGGCGACCGACTTCACCGCCGGCGGCGTCCCGACTGGGACCAGCGTGCAGAGCAGCTTCACCTGGTCTGTCGGCAACCCGGCGCCGGTGGCCAACGACGACACCGACACGACGAACGAAGATACCGCGATCACGCGCACTGCGGCGGCGGGCGTTATCCAGCCGAACGATGCCGACGGCGGATCGGACGGCGACTCGCTGGCAGTGGACCAGATCAACGGATCAATGAGCAACGTGGGCTTGCCCGTCGCGGGCAGCACGGGCGGCCTGTTCACCGTCAATGCCGATGGCAGCTATACCTTCGATCCCAACGGCGAGTTCGAAAGCCTTTCCTTCGGCGCCACGGCCACCACGCAGGTGACCTATCGCATCTCGGACGGGCAAGGCGGCTTCGACACCGCCACCCTGACCGTGACGGTGACCGGCGCAAACGACGCGCCGCAGACCACCGGGATCGGGGGGCAGTCGGATGCGGATGGCGACACGATTTCGCTGGATGTCTCGGGCAGTTTCTCGGACCCCGACGGCACGGATGTTCTGCGCTTCAGCGCCACGGGCCTGCCGCCCGGGCTGTTGATCAACCCGACCACGGGCGAGATCACGGGGACCATCGACTTCGATGCCTCGACCGGCGGTCCCTATACCGTGACCATCACGGCGACCGACTTCACCGCCGGCGGCGTCCCGACTGGGACCAGCGTGCAGAGCAGCTTCACCTGGTCTGTCGGCAACCCGGCGCCGGTGGCCAACGACGACACCGACACGACGAACGAAGATACCGCGATCACGCGCACTGCGGCGGCGGGCGTTATCCAGCCGAACGATGCCGACGGCGGATCGGACGGCGACTTGCTGGCAGTGGACCAGATCAACGGATCAATGAGCAACGTGGGCTTGCCCGTCGCGGGCAGCACGGGCGGCCTGTTCACCGTCAATGCCGATGGCAGCTATACCTTCGATCCCAACGGCGAGTTCGAAAGCCTTTCCTTCGGCGCCACGGCCACCACGCAGGTGACCTATCGCATCTCGGACGGGCAAGGCGGCTTCGACACCGCCACCCTGACCGTGACGGTGACCGGCGCAAACGATGCGCCGGTCGCCAACCCGGACACCGCGACCGCCGAGCAAGGCATGGCGGTTTCGGGCAACGTGCTGACCAACGACGCGGACGTGGATGGCTCCTTGCTGTCGGTGAACTCGGCCACCGTTGATGTCGATGGTGACGGGTTGCCCGACCCGCTGCCCATCGGCGTGCCGACCCTGATCACCGGTTCAGGTGGGACTGCAGTCGGCACACTGACGCTGAACGCCAATGGCACCTTCACCTTCGCTCCCGATCCTGCGTTCCTGGGGCCGGTGCCGCAGGTGAGCTATGTCGCAATCGACGCCAGTGGCCAAACAGCGTCCTCGACGCTGACAATCACGATCACGCCGGTCAGTCCGGCCTTTCTGACCGCTCGCGATCCGACCAGCGGCGCCGATCTCTACGATGAGGACGTTCGCGACCGGCCGCGCCTGATCGTCGATCACATCGTGGACGAGACCGCCAACAGCACCAACAGCCTGTTCGGCACGCCGGTGCTGTTGTCGGGGCTGAATACCTCTCTTGGGGTCGAACATCCGATCTTGGTGGCCCTGAACGGGCTTCAGTCGCTGGACGGCATGGCCCAGCTGAGCACCCGGGGCGAAGACGTCTTCGGGGGGTTGCGCACTGACGCGCCGATCACGCAGACGGTCCGTTCGATAGGCTTTGACCGCCTTGACGACGATTTCCGTATCTTCAATCGCGATTTCCCGGATGGGATACATCTGGACCGAACGGACAGTGCCCAGGGCCCGTTGCTCAGCCAGATCGTCACGGCGCGGCTGGACCCGGCGGCGCGCCTGGCTGTGACAGCACAGGTGTCTGACGAACCGGGCGACGGCGCACCGGTTCTGCGCCTGGGGATGTCGAACATGGCAGGCGGCGCGGTTGCCGTTGCCACGGTCACGGCCAAGTCCGGTGGCAGCGACCCGCTGCATGTCGCACATGATGGTGCAACGCTGTATCTATCCGGAATCCCACGGGAAGATCCCGTCACCGTCGAGGTCGGACTTGGGGACGGTGAACACATAAGTTTCGTCTTGATGCTGCCAGCGCAAGGCGATGAGCTACAGATGACAGAGCTTGCGTCCAATACGTTCTCGTCAGTGACGGAACGGATCGCCTATGCTGACAAGGCGGAAGCGGCCGAGCTCTTGCAGGCACTGAAATGGGGGAACAGTTGAAACAAGAGAATGCGCCGGTTTCGGCAGGTGGCCACGCGTCGGTCAAATCGTTTCTGGGCAAGGGATTGCGCGTCGCGGCAATCACCACGCTGGCTTTTGTCATGGCTGCCTGTTCGGTGTCGCCGACACCGTTCACGCCAGAGGAACTGGACGCGTTCGCGGCCGACAAGCGCCGTCGCGCGATCGCGGCCGACCAGACGCCGGTCACGGGAAGGATCGACCTCTACGAAGCGATGGCGCGGGCGTTGAAATACAACCTTGACCACCGTCTCGAGATGTCCGAGGTCGCGCTGCGCTATGCTGAACTGGGTGACGGGGAGTTTGACATGTTACCCGATCTAGTGGCGCGCATCGAATGGGCGGACCGGTCCAATCTGCCGTTCTCGACCTCGCTCAACACCGCCGGCATCGTCAGTGGCATCCCGACCACCAGCGAAGACCCTGGCAGCAGCTATTCCAATCTTGAGCTCAGCTGGGACATTCTGGACTACGGCTTGTCCTACTACCGTTCCAAACAGAACGCAGATCGCGTGATGATCGCGGAGGAACAGCGCCGTTCCACCATCAACAGGGTGATCGAGGATGTCCGCACAGCCTATTGGCGCGCGGTGGCGGCCGAACGTCTGATGGGGCCGCTGGCCGCGCTGGAAACGCGCGCAGAGAGGGCTCTGGACAATGCGCGGGAACAGGTTGCCAGCGTTGAGGGCGACCAACTGGAAGCCCTGCGCTATCAGCGCGAGATGTACGAGACCCTGCAGCGCGCGCAGTCTTTGCGGCGCGACCTGTCGGTGGCAAAAAACCAACTGGCCGCGCTGATGAACCTGCCGCAGAACCAGGACTTCTCGGTCGTCATTCCGCGCCAAAGCGATTTGCGCACACCGATAACCGCGATGACATCCGAACAGATGACCGAGATGGCGCTGCGCAACCGTCCCGAGATGCGCGAGATCGCCTATCGCCTGCGCATCAACGAGGTCGATGAGGATGCGGCCGCGTTGGAATTGCTACCCTCGATCCGGGGCTATGTCGGTCTCAACTACGACTTCGAACGATTTCCTGGTGAATGACAACTGGACGGCGTGGGGCGCCCGTGTGTCCTGGGATCTGATGAACATTGCCCGTCTGCCGCGCCGCCAGGCGGTTCTGCAAGGGCAGGAGACGCTGCTGGATGCCCGCGCGCTGGCCTTGACGCAAGCGATCGCCACGCAGGTCTATGTGTCCAATAAACGGTTCCATAGCCTGCAGAAGGAAGTGCGGGCAGCGCGCGAGAGGCAGCGCGTCTCCGATAAGATCCTAGCGCGGACCCGCGATGAATTCGACAGCGGCGTCGGGTCCGAGCGTGAATTCGTCACGGAGAACCTGAACGCCATCCTCGCGTCGCTGCGCTATGACGCGACCTACGCCGAGATGCAAGGCTCTTTCGCGAATGTCTATGCCTCTGTCGGTCTGGACGCCTTTGACGGCGAAATGACCGGCAACGAAAGCGTTGACGCCCTCGCGCAGTCCTTGCGCGCGCTTTGGAGTGAGCGGGGCGACAAGGGCTGACAAGGCCGCGTCGAAGAAACCCAACCCGATCAGCAGGTGCAAAAAGTAGCTTAATTTTCGCCAGATCCTATCCAATAAATCGGGAGTAGCTCAGACGACTTAATTCTAAAGAGAGCTAACTCAGAGGCGAGGACGCTCAAGCTAGCAGATCCACGTCAATTTATTGCCATTTTTCGGCAGAGTAGAAACAATGGAGCATCGAAGTAAACATTGTCGGCGGGTTCAGATCTCGCCATTCCCTTCCTCTATGTCAGGTTTATGTCTGAACTGTGTTGAATGGCCTTAAGGGTTGAACAGTAAATTTATAAGTAAAATCAGTATAATAAGGCTGATTTAGAATATTTGTGGGGTATTGGTTCGCGTCGCCAAGGAGGCTAAAACGGCAGCTGCTGGGCGCCTTGCCGCAATCTGGACACAATGTCGAAATACGCCTTTATTGGGTGGGGGCGCCGATTGGGTGCCGGAAATATGAAAAGCTGCTGCATTTCCCGACGGAGCGAGGCTACCTTTCTAGCCGTTGATGCGTTGGCCAACGAGATGTTTGACAATATTGACGGGCTGGGCAGCCGAAACTTTCAAGCGCCAAGCCTGTTTGGCAAGGAACAGGTGGCAAGCGACGAGATCCTAAGATTTGCTAGGTCTACGGCGGCTGCCGACGCCAATACATTCGTGTCAGAAGAAGTCAGTGACCACTACCAGGTGCGCCGTATCGTCATCGTCGAAGCCGTGAAGCATGCGTTCCGTCCCGGCAAATTGGAACAGACCCGTGGTGCCGATCCAATAGAAATCGAAGGTCATCGCGTTGGGGCTGCGTGGTATCCAACCCTGCCGCCCGGGGTCGAGCATCTGAAAAGCGCTGGGAGAGAGTATTCAGAAGAAGAGACTTCCGCGGCAATAAAGAGCGTCATGCTAGAGCAGAAAAGGGAAGTCAGCCGTCGGAAACTGCCGGACTTGGCTCCCTCTAAGCAATGCGAGGCGTTTCCCGCGGAGGTAGAGAAACCCGTAAAGCGCGGAGTCAGTATGGTACGTTACGTACTGTCAGCGATTCAGGAGGTCAATTTCCTGACCTTCCAACCCCTAATTATGACAGCCTTGTCTATGTTGCTGTTCGCAAACCTATAAGACATCGGCGCATTCAATGCTCTAGCGCAATGATTGATCAGTGCTGAGACTGCGCAGAATTGTCTGCCCGAGTGGGTAGCACAAAAAACCCAAATTGTGTCTACGCAGCAAGAACAATTGCTTCAAAAGATCTGATAGATAACCGAGCGGACTGCCCAAATGAGTTTAGATCCCAAAGCAGTGATGGGAACAAACTTGACCTGCCCCCCGTTCGTCCCTTGTTCATAACGAGAGTCCTTGGGGTTGATATTGGTCTGTATCGGCTTGGGCAAGCGCGCCGGGCGCGGAGCCCTCAGATTGCTCAAGCGCCCGGCGCGCTTCTGCGGGGATCTTGTTGCCAAGCGATGAATGCGGCCTGACGTGGTTGTAGCCGTATCGCCACAGGGCCAGCTTGCGACGGGCGTCGGTGAGGCTGTCGAAGATTTCCTCGTTCACCGTCCTCAATACGAGATCCCAAATCCGAAGCAGAAAGGCCGAACTTAGTCTACGAGGTCAGCGAATTGCCACCACGGCTGCTACAAGGAGGGGTCCTTCCGCGTAGGCTCCCCCCTCGAAGAAGGGGCGGTAAGGTTCACTGCATTTGAGGACGGCGTGTACGGTGCGCGCAATATTGGCCGCGATCGCGGTGTAGGCCTTGCGGCGCAGATGGGCATTGTGTCGATCCTTGGAGATGTAGTCTTCGAACTTGCCGCGGAAGCTGTTGTTCCGCTTGAGCACGGCGATTTGTCCGACCATCTAAAGCTTGTGGCGGAGTTGAGCATTGCCATACTTCGAGATGCGGCTCTGGCCGCGAAACATGCCAGACTGGACCTTAGCAAGATCCACGTTGCAGAACTTCAGGAACTGCCTGTGGTGGCGGAAGCGGCGCAGGTCGCCCGCCTCAGTCAAGATGGTCATCGCATTGATCGGGCCGATGCCTGGAATAGTGTCAGCAGCTGGTAGTCGGGCAGATCGGACAATAGGGAGTGGTCTGCCCCTATCGAGTGGTCCGGTTTGCTTGTTGGTGCAACGTGGGTTCTTGGTCTATCGGGACGACGGTTTCCGGTGCGGCGTGCATGAGGTCAGTTAAGGAAGTCGGCTTTGCGCTGCGTCAAGGCTCAGGGTCGGCGGACATGGTACACTTCTATAGAAGGAAAGGTGTTCGCAGTCACCACCACGTGTTCGTTCCAAATCGTATCTATCGACACGAAAACCGAGCGGCCACTATGAAGGAGCAGTGAAAATGAAATTCTCAGCGTATTCGAAGATTTCGGTTCTCATTTGCGCATCAGTTACATTGGTCGGGTGTGTCGATCCGAAGTATTACGAGACGGCACCCGTAAAAGTGACGACTGAGCTTGGAGTGGTGACCTGTCAACTGTACACGAAACAAAGCGTAACTTGGGATCGAGCAATCGATTACCCTAGAGAAATGTCTGTAGAGGCCGCCGACGCGGTTTGCCGTGCGGAGGGGCGGAGACAGAAAAGATAGCCACGCCGCTACCTGCTTGACCTCTTGGGCCACCAACCGGGCCAATCACGCCCCTGCAAGCCCGACCAAAGACCATTTAATCAACGAAATAGCCACATCTCATGGTTACTGGCTTGTACGCTATGCTTCGAATCTACGGCACACGACTGTTGATCGGCGCGCAATAGTGACCCCGCTACCGGGGTGATCGGCGTCCAAAAGGGACCCCACTAACGACCAACGTCGCTGCGATGCAGCTTCCCTGAAGCGGACGTTGACAGTCAGCGCAGCATACGCTGCCGCAGGGGTGGTTGATATATGTCAATTTATGAATGTAATTTTTGTGCTTATCTTCATGAAGACCTAAGGGTCCGCCCTATTGGCGGTGTATGGCGCTGCCACTTCGGCTTAAGGCCAGTCCTTCGAGGAGAGGTTTCCCATGCGCGAACCGAAGCAATCGAACCGAAACGCAAAAGCAATTTTTTGCAACACAAAGCTGGCAATTGCCGCAATCGCCTTTTGCGGGTTGGCGGCATGCGATGGTGCCATCGTGGCAAACCCTCGTCCTGGACCGCCAGTAGTTCTCGGAGTTCCCGAAACATGTTTCGAGATTCGCGACCCGGCGTTGCGCGCAACGGTGATGACGCGGCTCGAACCCGTTTTCCGCGGCCCGCGACGTGGCGGCCGCCGAGTAGCGCTGCGCGAATACCTGCGCACGCACAGATACCGCGTTTACGACTGCGGCGACCTGTGGCGCGTGTTTTTCGTTGCGACGCTTTCTTCAGCCGAACCCGACTACATCATCCTTCGAAAGGACGGCGTGGTCATCAGACAGACGTTCTGACAGAGACGTTCAATGCTAATCCCGGATTGATCCAGTTTATACAGGCAGCGTTTCTGTTCAAATTTCGCGATGGTAGCCGCCTGACGGCCCTGATCCCTGCAGGAAGACGAATCTGACATGGACGGCAAACCCTCTCCGCGCCATTCTGAAGACGAAATACCGTTCGCTCGCGCAAAAGGTCATACGCAAATGGGCGCGCCTGCGCCCCTCCTATCAGGCTTGTCGAGGCACTTGTGGTAGCGACGGTCGTTGTCTTGATCGACGAGGGCGCGGATTTGGCACTCCAGATCAAATTGCATTTTGTGTCCCACGTCCTGTCGACGCCCGTTTCAATCAGGGCATAGAGACAATCGTCTGATAATGGGCCAGTTGAAGTGATGGATAATCCCATGCTCAAATAACCACTTGTCCTGAAGCAGGTAGGCTTCCAACTCCGGGGCTCCGGCGCAATCCCAATCCCGGTTCTGAAGTTGCACGTCATGGATCAATTCATGCAACAAGACGGACTGGTCGAAATAGTTCAACGGTGACCATGGGTGCGTCAGAAAGATGTGGCGTTTCTCGCGGTCATAGGCTGCGAGAAGCACAGCATCTACCAGAAGATCGGCATCCTCATATTCGATGACCTCTCCGACCGCGCAGAACGAAATTGTCGGGGGATCATCATAAGTCACGAGAAGGTCGTATGATGTGTTTATGGCAATCCAGGCAATCATCTCGTTGAACAATCGTTTTCCGATGACCGATGGTACGTGTGGATCTGACGCTTCAGTCCTCGGTGATGGCTGGCAGGACCCCGATACATCCGCAGAGGCGGAAGAGGTTGCTGCCGGAAATCCGGCCAGGGCGGTTGCCACTGCGAACAGGATATTTCTTCTGACTGCATTTCTTGACATCATGAAACCTTATCGCGCGATCGCTGCTGCAACACTATTGATTGTTGCGGGTTTGTGCCTTGACGGAACTGGTCCTCTCGTCCCGCTTTGGTATTCCGGGCGCGCGGAACACATGAGGCTTTCCGTCCGGCGGATGTCAAACCCTGTCCAGAAAATCCTGCGGAAGTTGTTTGTAGCCGGTCAGACGCTTTCTGTCGTCACGGCGATTTTCTGGGCATGTCACTGATCGAAGGCTTCGGCCATGGCCTGCGCGGGGTAGTCGATTCTGGCCGTGCTGCCACTGAAACTCCGGGCGATATAGGCCGTACTGTGCCATTCTGCCAATGCTTCCCAAACTGTCGGATCACCGACATCAGCCCTGCGGGTTGTCCGCAGCCTTTCCGATAATTGACCTGTGTCATTTTCTCACGTGTGACCCTCCTTCAGACTGACTGGGGGAGGAGAGACCGATGACTCAGCACAGTGACGCGGAGCTGTCTGGGGCTGGGACCTTTGAAAAAGCCCATGCACGGATGGGATGTGGTGATGCACATCCGGACGTCTGGGGCGAAGCCCGAAGCCTCATCGACGGCTGGAAAAACGGCATCAACATCGCGCACGAGGCGCTTGACCGGCACGTCCGGGCGGGCCACGGCGACGCGCTTGCCCTGCGATGGCTGGGCAAGTCAGGCCTGCGCCGCGACCTCAGCTATGCCGACCTTACGGCCGAGGCGAACCGCTTCGCCAACGTGCTGTCGGCACATGGACTGGAGCGGGGGAGCAGTGTCTTCGTCATGGCAGGGCGGGTGCCCGAACTCTACGCAGCGGCTTTGGGGACGTTGAAGGCGGGAATGGTCTTCACGCCGCTTTTCTCTGCCTTCGGGCCGGAGCCAGTGCGCACCCGGATGGAGATCGGCAGCGCCAGCGTGCTTGTCACGACCGAGGCTATCTATCGGCGCAAGATCGCGTCCTGGGTACGCGAGATCGACACGTTGAAGCTGGTGTTGATCCTTGGCGACGATGCGCCCGACGGCTGCGTTGCGTTCGGCCCTGCGATGGCCGCGGCTTCACCGGAGTTCGAGACCTATGCCACGCAGCCCGAGGACCCCGCGCTGATCCACTTTACCTCGGGGACAACCGGCAAGCCCAAGGGCGCGGTCCATGTCCACAACGCGGTGATCTATCATGCCTATTCCGGGCGAAAGGCGTTGGGACTTGAGCCCGGCGTGACCTACTGGTGTACCGCGGATCCCGGATGGGTCACCGGCACGTCCTATGGGATCATCGCGCCCTTGGTGAACCGGGTCACGATGCTGATCGACGAGGCGGATTTCGACCTCGAACGCTGGTATTCCATCGTGCAGGACGAGCGTGTCGAGGTCTGGTATTCCGCCCCCACCGCCATCCGCATGATGATGCGCGAGGGGGCCGAGGTCGCGAAGCGCTACGATTTCTCGTCGCTGAAATTCCTCGCCTCGGTCGGCGAGCCGCTGAATCCCGAAGCCGTGGTCTGGAGCCAAGGCGTCTTTGGCCAGCCGTTCCACGACAACTGGTGGCAGACCGAGACGGGCGGGATCATGATCGCCAACATTCCGGGGATGGAGGTGAAGCCCGGCTCCATGGGCAAGCCCCTGCCGGGGATCGAAGCCGCCATCGTGGCACAAACGGAAGATGGCCTGAGGCAGCTCGGGCCGGGCGATATCGGCGAGCTGGCGCTGCGGCCCGGCTGGCCGTCGATGATGCGGGCTTATCTGCATGAGCAGGCGCGCTACGACAAGTGCTTCGTCGACGGCTGGTACCTTTCGGGCGATCTCGCGATGCGGGACGGCGACGGGTATTTCTGGTTCGTCGGACGCGCCGATGACCTGATTAAGACATCGGGCCATCTGATCGGCCCCTTCGAGGTGGAAAGCGCGCTGATCGAGCATGACGCCGTCGCCGAGGCCGGTGTGATCGGCGTGCCGGACGAGACCGCAGGCGAGGTCGTCAAGGCCTATGTCACGCTGAACCCGGGTTTCGAGCCCTCGGAGGACCTCGAACGCGACATCCGCGGGCACGCGCGCAAGAAGCTCGGACCCGCTGTCGCGCCGCGCGAGGTCGTTTTCCGCAAGACACTCCCCAAGACGCGCTCGGGCAAGATCATGCGCCGCCTACTGAAGGCGCGCGAACTGGGTTTGCCCGAGGGGGACATTTCCACGCTGGAGACCGACGAGACATGACCGTGATCGACAAACCCCACCTTGACCGGGCGCATGTCCTCGACTTGCTGACCCAGATGGTCCGTATCCGGCGCTTCGAGGACAAATGTGCCGAGCTCTACACGCAGGAGAAGATCCGCGGTTTCCTCCACCTCTATGACGGGGAGGAGGCTATCGCGGCGGGCATCATCCCGGTGCTGGGCGAGGCCGACCGCATCGTCGCCACCTACCGCGAGCATGGCCACGCGCTGGCCCGCGGCGTCCCGATGACCGCCGTCATGGCCGAGATGTACGGCAAGGCCGAGGGCTGTTCCGGCGGGCGCGGCGGGTCGATGCACATCTTCGACGCCGCGACGCAACTTCTACGGTGGGAACGCCATCGTGGGCGGCGGCCTGCCTCTGGCGGGCGGCCTCGCACTCGCCGATCGGATGCAAGGGGAGACGAACGTCACGGCCTGCTTCTTCGGCGAGGGGGCCGTGGCCGAGGGGGAGTTCCACGAGACGATGAACCTTGCGGAACTGTGGGACCTGCCGGTGCTGTTCGTCTGCGAGAACAACGGCTACGCGATGGGTTCCGCGATCGAACGCACGGAGTCGGAGACCGACATCTTCGAGAAGGCCGCCGCCTACGGCATCGAGGCCGAGCGCGTCGACGGCATGGACGTGGTCGCGCGTCGAGGCCGCCGCCCGCCGCGCCATCGCACGCATCCGCGAGACCGGGCGGCCGCATTTCCTCGAATGCAAAACCTACCGATTCCGCGCGCATTCCATGTTCGACGCACAGCTCTACCGCGAAAAGGAGGAGGTGGCCGCATGGCGGTTGAAGGGGCCGATCGTGCGGTTCCAGAACTGGCTGCTGGAGAACAGGCTGATCCACCAGGACGACGTGGACGAGATCGAGGCCCGCGTCGCGGCCGAGATCGCCGAGGCCGTGGACTTCGCCGAGAAGGGCACCTGGGAGCCGGTGGAGACGCTGACCCACCATGTTCTGGGGCCTGAACCCGAGCCGCCCGCGCCATCCGCGCCTCCGGGCAAGACCGTCGAGATGAGCTACCGCGAGGCGGTGAAGCAGGGCATCCGCGACGCGATGCTGCGCGATGAACGCGTGTTCCTGATGGGCGAGGACGTGGGCGCCTATGGCGGCTGCTACGCGGTGACCAAGGGCCTGATGGCCGAGTTTGGCGAGGCCCGCATTCGCGACACGCCGCTGTCGGAGTCCGGCTTCACCGGCGCGGGGATCGGTGCTGCGGCCGCGGGAATGCGGCCTATCGTGGAGTTGATGACGGTCAATTTCAGCCTGCTTGCGCTTGACCAGATCATGAATACCGCCGCCACGATCCGGCACATGTCGGGCGGGCAGTTCGGCGTGCCGCTGGTGATCCGCATGGCGACCGGCGCGGGCAAGCAGCTGGCCGCGCAGCACTCGCATTCGCTGGAGGGATGGTATGCCCATATCCCCGGTCTGAAGGTGCTGGCACCCGCTACGCTGGAGGATGCGCGGGGCATGCTGTGGACTGCGCTTCAGGACCCCGACCCGGTGCTGATCTTCGAGAACGTCATGCTCTACAACATGACCGGTCAGATCGACGAGGCCGCCGGGGCGGTCGACATCGCGAAGGCCGCGTTGCGGCGCGAGGGGAAGGACGTATCCCTCATCACCTATGGCGGCTCGTTGTGGAAGACGCTGGAGGCCGCCGAGGTGCTGGCGAAAGACGGGATCGCGGCCGAGGTGATCGATCTGCGCAGTCTCCGCCCGCTCGACGACGATACGATCCTGGCCTCGCTGGAAAAGACACGCCGCGCGGTGATCGTTGACGAAGGCTGGCGTTCGGGATCGCTCGCCGCCGAGATCATGGCGCGGATCATGGAGCGCGGGTTCTGGTCGCTCGACGGGCCGGTTGCGCGGGTTTGCTCCGAAGAGGTGCCGATCCCCTATCCCGCGCATCTCGAACAGGCCTCGATCCCGCAGGTGGACAAGATCGTCGCTGCCGCGCGCGCGCAGATGGGGCGCTGAGATGGGCGTCTTCGTCATGCCCTCGCTTGGAGCGGACATGGAGGCGGGACGGCTCGTCGAATGGCTGGTGAAACCCGGCGACACGGTGAAGCGCGGCGACGTGGTGGCGGTGGTCGAGACCCAGAAGGGCGCGATCGAGATCGAGATCTTCGAGGAGGGACGGGTGACGGAACTTTTGGCCGACCTCGGCCGGGAATTACCCGTAGGCGCGCCGCTCGCCACCGTTGTGGGCGAGGGAGAGACCGCCCCCAAGGTGGGAGCCACCAAGGCAGCCGTTTCGTCGCCAGCGCCCGTGGCGGCAGCACCGGAGCCGGACCGCGTTACCGAACCGGCCTTTGAGTCCGGGCCGTCGCCCGAACCGTCGCCGACCCCAGACACGGGCGCCCGCGGCGCAGGCCCAGCCGTCCGCCCCGCCGCCCGTGTCCCGAGGGCCGCAGCGCGCATCGCCCGCCGCGCGGCAACTGGCCGAAAGGCTCGGCGTCGACATCGCCGGCCTGAAGGGCAGCGGCCCGGGCGGCGCGATCCTGCTCGCCGATGTCGAGCGTGCCGCCCCTGGCACCCCGATGACGAAAGCCTCACCGAGGGAGGAGATGCGCCGCGCCATCGCCGCCGCCATGACGCGGGCCAAGCGGACGATCCCGCATTTCTACTTGTCGCAAACCATCGACGTGGACCCTGCCATCGCGTTCCTCGACGCGCGGAACGAGCACGTCCTACCAGCCGAACGCATCCTTCTGGGCGCGCTTTTCGTCCGGGCAGCAACCCTTGCCGCGGCCAAGGTCAAGGTGATGAACGGTCACTACACCGAGGAGCGCGGCTTCGTCCCCTCGGACGTGGTGAATCCCGGTGTCGCCATCGCGCTGCGCGGCGGGGGTCTCGTGGCACCTGCCCTGATGGACGCCGGGGCCATGACGCTGAGCGAGACCATGGCCGGGATGCGGGACCTTGTCACCCGCGCCCGCGCCGGGCGGCTTCGGGCGTCGGAGATGACACAAGGTACGATCACCGTTTCCAGCCTCGGCGAGACCGGGGCCGAGGCGATGACCGGCGTCATCTTTCCGCCGCAGGTGGCGCTGGTGGGGATCGGCGCGCCGCATTTGCGCCCCTGGGTCGTCAACGGCGCTGTCGTGCCCCGCCATGTCGTGACGTTGACCCTGTCCGCCGATCACCGCGTCAGCGATGGACGCCAGGCCGCCCGCTTCATCGGTGCATTCGAAGACCTCATGCAGAGACCGGAGGACCTATGACAGCCCTCGACACCCGCACTGTGTTCCTGGAGGAACTTGCCCGCGTTGCCCCGGACATCGATCCCGGAACGGTCGGCGACGACGACCATATCCAGGACGACCTTGATCTCGATTCGATGGATGTCCTCAACCTCGTCGCGGCGCTGCATGCCCGCCTTGGGGTCGACATTCCCGAACGCGACTATCCCGAGATATCGACCTTGGCCCGCGCGAGCGGCATATTTGCTGTCCCGCGTCGACACGCAGCCTCGTTGAACGCCCGCTGCGTCCGCATGTGAGACATCAAGATGCCGCGCTGCGAACCAACGGTTCCGGTCTGCCGCATCCCGCCGTACTCGAATAACTCCTGCAGGAAAACCGAGCGGCACGGTAGTGGTAAAATAGCTGACGGACAGTGATCTGGACAACCGACCGCGCCGCGGGCGCATCGGTCCCGTCAGTTCGCTACCCGGTCGTTCCCTCCGATCGCAGGGAAGGTTCGTTTACCGCCCGTCGTGAAGGCTGCCGCTAACGACCCAGAGCCGACCTTCATGCCTAGCGCTGGTGCCGCACTGCGGCTTCCCGAGACCGGCCATTCATGCATCGTGCAGCATTTCGAGTCAGCGTGTGACGGACTGCGCTGCGTGAAGCAACGTGGACCAAGCCGTCCGGATTCGCCGATTTATGCGAAAGCGATCACATCTGCCAAAGCCTCTCCACCGAGTGGCCGAGCACCATGCCCTTTTGAGGTGAGTCTTCATCAGCAGACGATCACCTGCCCCTAGGTTCGGGTTTCGCCATGTCGTCCAACTTTGACTCCACCTTCCGACCAACGAAGGAACTGCGTGCGCGGTGAGGATGCAAACTGGTGCGTCCTGCCGGTCCATCGGGGAAGCGAAACCGATAAAACTGTGTCGCGGCAGTCGGCTCCGAAGGATGAATCGATGCAGGTGCTGGAGGCGCATTGGATTGAGGACATGTTCGACCTAATTCTTCAAAATGGCTTTTGCCACTCTCATCCGAAAAAAGACGCGTGCATGATTGGCTTCGGCACGACTCCTGATCGATGAAATGACGCAAGGTGACAGTGTGGAGAGACATATGCGTTCCGTCAATTGAATGAAACACCAGACAGTCACCTTGTGTATTTGAATCCGACTTTGGAGAGGCGGCGCAGGACGGCGTCAGCAGCACCTGATCGAAGGAACGGTTGGCCCCAAGCAGTCGCGCCAATCTCATTTACGCGGGGTGCAGCGTCCCAAGAGCAGCCATCGATCCTTTTTCGCGGTACTCGGGCTTGTCAATGCTTCGAGGTGTGACACGGCCCGCGTCTGAGCACTTTCTGGCGAGAGTGTGAGTAATTGCTATGACACACGCATTGGGCATTGCTGAAAAGATCGGCGCAATCAGTCAATCGCGCCGCAGGCGTGCGATGACTTTGTGCCCGATCAACCATGTGCGAAGATGGTATCAGCGGACGCACTGGCCATCGTCATCGAAGTCTTCGGAGCTGGCTATGAATTTCTGCGATGCGTTTCTGGGCTTTTTCTGCTGTCAGCGCGTCGACATATTCAGTTATGACGCAAAAGCTTTTCATCTTCTGGTGCGGAACCATCTGCACGCTGGTCTGTGCTGAAAGCACGCGACGATCGGGCAGAATTTATCCGTGCAAGCGCTTGATGGGCATGGTTGAATCGTTACGTCCAGAGCGTAGAAGAATAAACATAGCCATCTTCTTTTCTGGAATCCGAAGCGGAGTTGCATTCAGACACTTGCACACGTGTCGCCTCGTCACGCCGTGGCGCAGCACTTCCGATAGCACCAGTAGAAATGCATGGCGTCGGACCCGGTCGAAGCCGACTTTCGTCTGATGCAGCGAACGGCAGCTTCGAGTCTAAAGTGAAAAAGGTCGCTCCGCGGCGACAGAAGAACATAGACACTTACCAGTTCGTTTCAGTCGAGCCGATCATAGATTCGAGTTTCAGTTATTGCGCCCCGGGGTCACGCAAGCACCTGCGGAAGGCCGAGGGTAACAGAGCGGCATGACGAATGCTACCCCGCGGCACCAGACTGCTGGAGCGCGGTTTGTTCCATCCTGACGTTCATCTAACAGAAGAACAGAACGGGCCTCGCGCCAAGACAACGGCTGCGAGACCTAGCCTGCAAAGACTGTAGAGTTGAAGTGTGAATTGTGAGCCCGTTTGCAAATTTTCAACTTATGAGAGTCGAAAGCTTACCTTTGATTGGTAAAAAGAATGATGTAGGCAAAACCCTTAATCCGTTAAGTGTTCGATAGTTCGATGCGTTTGGAGGGCGAGACATCTACAAGACGTGGCTGATCCCAAGCGTGTGAATCAGAGGAAGGAACTCATGT
>CAVQSH010000008.1:0-141674 GCA_963715835.1 uncultured Alphaproteobacteria bacterium
GAATGGCCCATCACGGGTTTCTGAGCCAGTGAATCAGCCAAGTCTGTGCAGAGCGGTCACGTCTGTTCCCCTGCGAGTGCGGCGATTTTCCAGTTCCATTTTTCACGCACGGAATAGGCTTCCCGCACTGGAACTCTAGCAATCTGATCATCGAGAAAGGTTTGAAACTCCTTGCCGTAGGTGTGCCGTACAACAGACCACATCGCGCGGACACCGGGCTGAGATGCGATCTGCTCCCGGATGGTCGCGGAATAGCCCTCGTAGGCGTCCGCATCGATCATCCGCTGCCGGTATTGGTAATGTTGGTTTTCACACCCCATGAAAATCGCCCGGCACAGGAAGAAGAACTGGCCGAACTCTTCGCTGGTCAAGTCTTCCCGCCCCGCTGAACCCTTGGCAAAGCTCTTGCCGTATCTGGGATCACCAGCCATCGCAAAGAAATCCTGCCAATACGCGGCGTTTGCCTGCAGGGTCGCAGCTCTGGACGTTATCGTGCTGTACCTGATTTCCAGCCCAACAAAGATCAGAGACGCGACAACAGCCAGTCCTCCGATGATCTGTGCGACGATTGCGAGATCCGATAGTGAGATTTCCGAACCCTCCTGAATTGCAGATGCAGCAGTGACCCAGTTGATAGAACCTACCACTATGCGAAGCCAAAGCCAAAGGGGCGATAAATCGACCTCAGATTGTCCAAAATAGCGAAAGTCCGTTTCGAACCCGAGAAGGATGTTGGCCCGTAGTGTTTCGAGACCGTATATTGCAGAAAGGCGATGGGCATAGCCATTGCAGTGTTGGAAAGGCAAGCTTGGATGGATCTGTCACACATCGCCGATATTGCCGATCTGGTCGCAGCCTTGGCTATTGTTGCCTCACTTGCGTTTGTCGGGTTCGAACTTCACATGACACGAAAGCAATCCGAACTTTCGAACTGGCGTGAGGTGTTGCAGACCTTTACGGAGTACAAGGCCGCAACGAATGACATCGCGTTTGCAGCTTTTCTCGTTCGCGCGCATGAAGACTACGAAGCTTTGAATCCAGCGAAAAAATGAGTTTCGGGTTGTTTCTGGAGCAAGGCGTCCACATCCTGGGCAACTTCCTGAAGCACAATGACTCACTTCCTCGCAAACTCGTCGGTCTGGAAGACGCGATCATGAACACCTTTGCTGAGATGCTGACCACGCCGGGAGGCGCGGCATGGTGGGCTGAGGCTCATGACCGCAAACGGTTCATGCAGGATACTTTCAGGGTCGTCGATGGACTGCTGGAGCGTCGTAGAAATGCCTGACCCAATCGCTGAGCATGCCGACGAAGACTTCGAAAAATCATCGCGGTGAACGTCTGGTTTGTCCGCACTGCCGTCATTCTGGGATTGGGTGCCGTGTACATTCAGGCCAAGCGTTACGCCCCGGACAACAAGAGCAGCAGGCCAGATATCCAGCGGTTCGTGGGATCACTGACGGGCGAAGGGGCGACCAAAGAAAGGTTCGTCACCACCTCGGACTTCTCTCGGGAAGCCAAGGATTACATCGACCGAGTTCAGCACCGGATCGTTCTGATTAATGGTCAACGGTTCGCCGACCTGATGCTGAAGCACCGCGTCGGGGTCAGAGTGCGAGCGACCTACACGATCCAGACCGTGGATGAAGATTACTTCGCCTAGATGCATGTTGGGGGTGACTATTGGCCTCAAATCCATGATCTACGACCAAATCACAACACACTGCTTATAAACGACTTTCTTCCACCGGCCGCTATAGATAACACACACAGTAATCTGACCATGGTTTTAAGTGCCACCGACGGTCGCTCGACGCGGGCACCAGACGAAGCCTCGAAAGCCCTTGCCGATCATGGAAACGGGCTGGCTGGCTTTCTCCTGCGGGAGCCACGGGTGCCGAAAATCATGCTCGGACTGGGCATTATCACCTTGAAACCACAAGGACTATCCATACATCCGCCGTGTCATCGAAATTACGCGGTGGCATCCATCTGCCGGGCAATCGGCTATATTTTCACATACTGGGGGCCTCTATACGGCCTTACGGAACTTCAATGAATGACATTACAAAAAACACTGACTGCACCCACCCCCGAACAGGACGCACTGATCCGACTGCTGGCATCACGCTACGTCCGGCGTGAGAACCGCTTCTACCATATCGACCGACCCCACGGAGCCGATGTCGCAGCGCGACGTGATGCAGACATTTATGCAGATGCTCGCTCGGGAACATGCCAGAAGTCTCGCGCTGACCCGGAAAACCTGAAGCTGGTGTTCAAGCTGGGCATCGAGCAGCACCAAGATGATCAGCGGCGGACGATCCCATATTGGGGTGGCCAGATCCGAAGCTTCCCCGGCAACACCGAACGGCTGGTCTGGAACCCGAGCGGATCGGTCACGATAAATAGCTGGAGGATGCCGTCGTATCGCCAGCACGGAACCAACCGGGCTAGGTTCGGACGGTTCGGGCCGCTATTCAGAGCGCTGTTCCCTGCCCCAAGGAAAGGCAGCGGGTGCTCGACTGGGTAGCCTGGACCCTGCAGCATGAGGATGATCGACCGTCTGGTCCTTGCTGCTCTACTCAAGAGCGAAGGGCACGGGTAAAAGCACCTTCTGCGATGTGCTGCGGCACCTGCATGGGGTCAATAACAGCACGACCCAGAACAACGTCGATAAGCTCGTGACTCGGTTCAACCGACCAGGTGCTGACAGTCGGTTGGTGATCTGCGAGGAGCTGTCGCTTCGGTCGGAGTCCAAGCAGTCGAATACTCTCAAGACCTTCATCACCGAAGCGACCACCTGGCCGAGGCGGAAGGGGCGGGAGGCGGAGTTGGTCGCGTTGATCTCCTGTTTCGTGTTCACGACCAACCACCTGCCGTCGTGGCTGGAAACGGGCGAGCGGCGATACTTCGTGGTTCAGACGGATCACGACGGTCACGCATCGGGGCCACGGGCAGCGGAATTCAGCGCTGTGGTGGCGGGGGTCTACGACGCACTGGCGAACCCGGACGAGGTGGCGGCGCTGTATAATGCCCTGATGAAGCGAAGGGTCAGTGAGAGCTTTAACCCGAAGAGCCTGAACACCGAGCGCGACGGGACCGCGATCATGAAGCAGCTGCTGGGGACGTCAGGCGAAACGATGCTGGACCAGCTTGCCGAGTTTCTGGAGGGCGAGGGGTTGGACGTGATCCCGCAGGCCACGGTGCAGAACCATGTCTCGACCGAGCTTCACCAGAACGGCAACCGGACCCGCCACATGATGCAGGAGCTTGGCTGGACGCAGCACAAGGTGAAGTGGGGTGGGGTCGACTATGCCCGGGTCGTCTGGGTGAAGCCGGGTCACCATGTCGCTGACGGAAACACTCATCCGGCCTGACGGAACCACCGAGGCGATCGGGGATCATATCCTTCGGGAGGCTGGCCTATGACCCAGCACTTTGTCTTTCTTGATGACTCTGAGCAGCGCTGGCTCGATATCCTGACGAACCATGCCGCTGAAGCCGAAACCCTTGCCCGCCGTCTGGTGGGTGAGGGGGAACGGACTGAAGACGGATGTATCGTCACGGACACGACCACCCCGAGGAAGGTTCGGTTTCGGGGGGAGCAGTATGCGGCCTATCGCTTCATCTTCTGCGCCCTGAACCGAGAGGTGGCCAGCTTCGACGATGTGGTCCGCCATCGCTGCCATAACCGGCTGTGTATTAACCCCGACCATCTTCAGAAGGGGACGAGGGCGGATAACCAGCGGGACGACTGGGATAACTGGGCCAATGGGGTCGACCATCGTTACCTGTAGGTGTTCCAATGCCCTGCATGACTGAAAAGGGTGGCACCCGCGACACCCACAGGGAGGGCCTTCGGGCCCTTTCTTGTCTTGATCTTGCTGTTAGGTACCCTGTGGGGGCCCATAAAAGGCTGATTGGGTAGCGAGTGCCTAGTTCAGTGGTCCGCTGACCCAATCCGTCGCTCATATTTGGGAAAGTCGGCCGAAAAGCGGTTCTGTCTTCCATGCGAAAAAAGCGCGGTTTAGCTGGCGCTAAAGACCATCCGCTGTCATCGTTGTATTGATTTCAGTGATCGAGGAGTGGGCATGACCGACCAAAGTGCATTGATTGGATCGTGGAGAATGCAAGAGTGGACCCGCACATCCGTCAGGACAGGTGAAACGAGCGATGCTCTGGGACCTTCCCCCATTGGCTATATCGCATATCATGCAGACGGCCGAATGATGGCCACCGTTTTTCGAAGTGACCGACCGGGGCCCAACGGTGGCGGGTGGACGGAGGCAGAGAAGGCGCAATTATTTGACAGCATGCTGGCCTATGTCGCGTCATACCACCTTGAAGGAGACCAAGTCGTGCATCAAGTCGATGGCTCCTGGAATCCGAACTGGTACGGTGATCTTTCGCGTCCGTTCAAGCTCGCGGGTGATCGGCTTGTGATTAGCGGTGCCCCGGGCATTGATCCGGCAACTGGCGAAGAAGTTGTTTACCGGATGGAATTTATCAAGGTCTAGGAGACTACCAGTTTCTAATGGGGGCCACGGTAGTTGCAGCCGGAGTTCACATTGGGCTCGAAGCGGCCCCACACGACTTGCGGGCACACCCGAAGAAAAAAGCAAAGTGGGGCACCCCGGCGACCGAAGCCGCCGAGGTGAGTTTCATGTGAGCCGCTTCTTGACCACGTAGTCCGCCAGCACCTGCCAGTAGTGGTCAGCATCACGAAAGCCCTGCGCCTGAGCCGCCCGGTCTTCAGCCTGGCACGAGACAGCCCGCCATCGTACTGGATGATGGCCGCCCGCTCCTCGAAGGCGTCGATGTCAGGGATCAGCATGGCAGCCGTATCCCGTCCACGATCGCCCGCTTCTGTTCGTCGCTGATGCCTGCCGAGTAGATGCCATAGGTCAGCCGGTTCTCTGACCGGGCCGACTGATGACCCACCAGAGACGCGGTGAAGTGCTCCGGGACCCCGGTTCGCTCGCACTGGGTGATGAACCACTTGCGGGTCGAGTGGAACACCAGCCCCGGACGGTCGATACCGAGCTCTGCCCTGAACTTGGCAAACTCCTTGGTCACCATCGAGACGGTCAGCTCAGGAAACAGCCGATCGTCAGGCATGGACGGCAGCAGGTCCGCCAGCACCCCGTGAAGCGGGACGACCCGTTCCGCTGCATCGGTCTTCAGCAGCCGCACCCGGTTTGGACGGATCTGAGCGAACCAGCCCAGATTGCCCTTCCAGACCAGATCCTCTCGGAGCAGCCCCGTGGCCTCCCCTGACCGCATCCCTGTGAGCAGGCAGAACAGCAGGACACGCCCGATGGACGGATGCGCCGCCTCGAGCATCAGCGCCACCTCTTCATCGGTCGGGACAGCATAGGACGCCACCCTGCCCTTCTGGTCGATCCTGACCGCCGAGAAGTCGAGCTGTGGGCTGTGCCCCTCGTGATAGGCCCAGTCGAGGAAGTGATAGACCTGAGAGACGATCCGCTTCTGCGTCTGCGCCGTGATCTTGGCCCGATCGGACTTGCGCGACGAGCTGTTCGAGCCCCAGAGACCGGTTCCGGAAGGACTTGCCGACATGGGGTGACAGCTGGCCCACCAGAGACGCGAACCGCCGCCCGTCGTCCCTGGACAGAGACCCGATCTGCCGTGCCCCATAGAGCGAGACGACCAGACCGATGGAGAACCGGACTGACTTGAAGCCCCCGTGTCGTAGTTCATCAGATCGTCGCCGCAGATACTCGGAGGCAAGCTCCTTGACCGTCCTGCGCCCGATGATCGGGTTGGACGGGGCAAAGACCGGGGCGGCCACCTTGATCGGCTGGGGGCGTTCCAGCACGATGCCTTCACGGGCCTTGGCCACGATCTCCTCGATACTTCGAGTTGACCTCAGCCGCCCGTTGTTTCGCTGTCTTGGCGTCCCCGGTCTTCAGGGACTGTTTCAGCGCCTGCCCCAGCATCGGTTGCAGGTCGCGGGGATAGTTCCGACGATACAGCCACGTCTGCTGTTTCAGATACGCGTAAGGAATGCGCATGCGTCCTCCTTTGGGGCAACCGCCCCAGATTGAGTGTTGAGTTCAATTTTCTGATTGGTTTCAGCGGCTTTGATGGTCTGGAGAGATCCCAGCCACCGGACTGACCAAGGAAAGATCAGGTTCGCCGTACTCGCCCGCCAGCGGCCCCGTGAGGGCCACCCCGGTCACGCAGTCGTCATGCACCTCGTCCACGCGGAACAGGTGTTCAGGCACGTCATCGAAGGCGAGGATGGTCACGACGTCGCCCGGACGGATCGGCGTCAGTCATCGTCGCCCCTCCACGTCGCGACCAGCGTCAGCAGCACGAGAGCACCGATAGCCGGATGGGTTCGGGAGGCCACCCAGAGGACCGTCGTCACGATGGCCTTGGGCGCGGGGGCAAAAAGAAAACCCCCGGCGAGAACGCCGAGGGCTGATAGGGTCTTCATAGCTAAGCTCCTGTGTTTGCTTCTATTTTAGATACACAGGATTTCTCGGTTTTCTGCTTGGCTGGCCAACGGCCTACAATCGCCGACCGATCAGTTCATCATCAGCATTGATCGAGACGCTAGACACCAGCGAGTTCGAAAGACCGACGAGGATCATTCCTGTATCGACGAAATGAACTCCACCAAGCCCAGAATACGGGAGCGGATGAACGCCTCCTGATCCTGAGGCCCGTAGTATAGCCCCAGCATTTCGGGCGCCGACCGGGAATATCTCAATCCCCATGCGGGCATATCGGTGCTGCCATGCGCACCAGCAGCCGACCGGCCTTCGATTGTTTCATAGATCTGCGAAACAGGAAAAACGCCCCCGTTTGCTTTTTGAATCTGTGTCAAATCAGGAATGGCCGTGTTCAGGTATCCGGCAATTACCCCGTCTCCCTTGCCTGCCGGGCCATGGCACTGGGCACAACTGTTCATGAATTCAGCTTGCCCCATCGTAAGGTCACTGGCTTGGCTGGCCAAGGGCAAGGCACTGACAACGAACAAGAATGTCACAAATTTAAGAGGTTTCATATTGTACTCTCCTTGTGAAGCTGATCGGAATGACCGCACTGTTAAGAGTAGCAAAGCCACTGGATTCCTTCTTTGCCCTAGATCAAAGCGCCCCTTAGATCGCTCCAGGATCGTCACCACGTCGCCCGGACGGATCGGATCAGTCATCCTTGCCCCTCCACGTCGCGACCAGCGTCAGCAGCACGAGAGCACCGATGGCCGGATGGGTTCGGGAGGCCACCCAGAGGACCGTGGTCACGATGGCCTTGGGCGCGGGGGCAAAAAGAAAACCCCCGGCGAGAACGCCGAGGGCTGATAGGGTCTTCATAGCTAAGCTCCTGTGTTTGCTTCTATTTTAGATACAGGAGGGGGCTCGGTTTTCGATGGCTAGTGTCCTCGTCAGTGGCAGTGGACCCGACCGACACTGTTATCCATGTGGCAGCACTGGCCCGGAGGCGAGCTTTTCCGGCAGCCCCCACCGTGCTCGACCTGCTGCTCCGAGCGGGTGTCGAAGCCGATCACGGTCGTGGCTGAGATGCCGAGACCAGGTGTCATCAAGAGGCCAGCGATGGCCATGCAGCGAAATGCTTTCTTCAATGGATGTCCTTTCAGTTTATGCACCGGCATCCTGCGGCCAGACCAATACAACCTCAAGTTATTCTATGGAAACAACAAGCACGGCACTGGAAACAGCGAAGGACGTCATGCCTGACCTTGCCAAGGCCACCATAGGCAGATATTTTTACCTCATCCCGAAACGGGTATCAGTGAACGGCTTTAACGAGAGAGGGACACAATGGTGGAAGCCAGCACTCACCAGACAATCAAATGCCGCGTGAAGTGGTTCGACCCGAAAAAGGGCTTCGGCTTCCTTATTGCTGAAGACGGAGGGTCGGATATCCTGCTGCATGCCAATGTTCTTAGGGCCGCTGGTCGCAGCACGCTGGCCGACGGGGTCCTCGTTGACGCCGAGATCATTGAGGTCAATGGCCGACGGCAAGCCCAGTCGATCGTCGCGATCCACGCTAGGTGATGGCCAGACGGTCCCCAACCTCGCCCAGTTCGCCGCCCTCGACCCTGCTGCCTTGCACGGTCCTGCCCTACCTGCCAGCGAGGGTGAAGTGGTACGATCAGGCGAAAGGCATCGGTTTTGCGAACGTATTCGGCATGGCTGATGACGTGTTCCTCCATGCCGAGGTTCTACGTGCTGCCGGGATAGCCAGCCTTGGAGACCGGCGAGGCGGTCGCGCTCCGGACTGTCCAGGGTGAACGCGGATGCTTGGCGGTGGAAGTGGCAGACTGGTCGCGGTGGTCCAAGTAAGACCGTCGTCGCAAATTACCACGATGCTCTGGACAGCATCTTCAAGTCTCTAAATAACTGCTTTGAGCCCTGTAAGCACGGCGAAAGGGGCTTAAACTGGGTTTTTAAACCCGGCGTTGATAGCTTTTGAAGATTTATGTAATGGGAGATCTTCCAATTTGAACGGATTTGCTTACGCAATTGGGCTCGATGCTAGCTGGCCGGTTGAACCCAATCAAAATGATGAAATGAGTGTGATGGGCTTGGTGAGATGGGCTCGCGCCTACTTGAACGCTGGTGAACTTTTGCATTTCGCGGAGCGTCACCACGAGCCTGAGTTCTACCCAGGCCCGGTAATGTAGACCGTTGGTCTTGCGACAGAGCTTACGCTCAAGACATTGACTCGCGGGGGGAGAAGGTGTGGGGCGTACACCATTTCACTTACCTACTCGTTTTGCTAAGTTTTTTAGTCACCCTAAGGATGACCACTTGTTTGTGAGGTAGAGTTTAACTTCAGATCTCAGGGCAAGACCATACGTAGCCTGTTGCGCTTTTGATCGACCTGTGAGTTTTGGACACTGATCGCACGCTAGCAATGTTGACCGGCGCAATGTCCCGCATAGGTTCAACCCTGCCGCCGCCGCCCCAACCATTCCAGGGCCCCGTTGGCCGTCGTGTACCGTAGGTTCGAATCCTACCGCCCCAGCCAAACACTCGCTGATCAAGAGATTACCTTGCGCGCATGGACCGCCATCGGTCGCCTGGGGTGACAGGTTGCGCGGACGGCAGGCTGGATGGGCACGCCGATCGCACCACCCTTTGGATTGCCGCGAAACAGTGGTCAGTTGTTACCATGGCTTTTGCCGGGGGGTCAGAGCAGTCGATGCTCTCGCAGCCAGTGAAGGCTCCGTATCTCGCATTCATCGGGCAATCGGCGGTCCAGACAGTCTTTGTCCCGCTGTCGCCGGATGATGCTCAGAAAACCGGAACCCCCGGACGACTGGTTTAGCGTTCCTGCCACGGGCAACGGGTCAGGCATTGCACATCTCCCTTGTCCCAGTCTTTCGGACAGCACGACGCGCTGCGGCGGCGGTGGCTTGATGCGTCCGCTTGCGCCACAGGCATGTGGGACGTGCTTATGTAGCATGTGCCGCGGGTGCTCAGATGGTCTTCGTTGGCGGTCAGGCCTCGTTGAGGCTGCACTGCGTGATTTCCCACCGACCGTCGGGTTGACGCATCAGAACGTTCAGCGACGTGCCGGTGCCGGTTGTTCCTTCGCTGAAATGGGCAATGCACCATCCAAGGTCGCCGCTTTGCCCGGCATCTGAAACGGTGATCTTCTTGTTCTCCGCGCCCTCTCTGACCCAGTCGGCGTGCACCTTTTCGATCGCGTCGCGTCCGAAGACGGGTGGTCCGTATGGGGAATAGAGCGCTGCATCAACCGCATAAATGGCGGCGCACCCTTTCGCGTCCCCCTTGCGGTAGCAGGCGACGTAATGGTCGAGCAGGGTCTGGCAGTCTTGCTGAAAGTTCATGGCACCTCCTATCTGCGTGGCCTGACCCGCCGTCGTGGACGCAGCCTCTTTCGGCCACAAACAGTCGCATCGGGCCAGACGGCGCAACCGATGCACCAGACATGGCCGCAGGGCCGGATTCTTCAAGAGGAAACGCCCCGCCAGCTTTCTGCCACAAGACCCCGACTCAAAACACAACCTTAAAGCGTTTATATTTCAACAATTGCAGTATCAAAGCTGGATTGTTTCGGAAGAGACCGTCAAATTAGGGCTTTCGGGCAGAAAAATGGCCCTGTTACAAAAAGTCGTTTGCCCCGACTTCGGCTATGCCATTAGGTGTTGTCATGAACCTGACCCAAAATGCAGGACTGCCAAAATCTGCCACAATTGGTTGTCTCTGGTCCTGCGATCGGTCATAAGCAGACACAAGATGCAGTATTGGCATCACGGAGGAGAGTTAGAAGAAAAATCCCCAGCAGCGAGCATGTCAGGAATAAGGCAAACCCGGTTCATATCAGATGAGTTTTGCCAGACACGCTTTCTCCCCCGGCCAACCGATTTGAAAACAACCAGAGGACGTTCAATCATGAAAATTACCAAAATCGCACTCGTCGGAACCACCGCTCTGACCCTGTCGATGACCGCCGCGATGGCGAATGACAACACCACTTTCCTGACGCAGCAGGGCACCGGAAACGCGGCGCTCGTCACCCAGTCGGGCAAGCGCAATGACGCCGGTGCGGCGACCCCGACCATGACCCAGCAAGGCTTCAACAACCAGTTGACGATCCTGCAGTCGGGCAACGGGAACGACATCGGTCTGGAAGGTGGCGGCGTCACCCAGGACAATCCCTACAACAACGGCTCGCTGATGCGGATCGACATCACGCAGTCGTCCGGCGGCAACGTGGTCGGGTCTGCCCAGCAATCGACCTCCGAGCAGAATGAGAACGGCAGCGGCAATAGCATGGACATCACCCAGTCCGGGTGGGGCAGCAACCGGGTCGGTGCTGTCAAGCAGATCCAGTCCGGCGTCGGCGTGAACCGGCTGGATGTGCGGCAGACGGGTTGGTACGACCGACTGGAAACGGTCACACAGAACTCCTCCGTCGAGTCCGGCACCCCGAACCGGATCACCGTGCGGATGGACGGTTTCCGCAACGGGCGCGGTGGGCTGAACGGTTTCGCGAACGAGACTGGCGCCGAAAGCTCGACCCTGCGTCAGGGCAACATCAACACCGCCAGCCAGGGCAACGCAATCACCCTGCGCGTGACGGGCAGCGGCAACGATTTCGGCGTGACGCAGAACGGCAATGACAACACTGTCGGCACCCTGAACCTTGGCGGAGCCTATAACGACCTGGGCATCATGCAGATGGGTGATGACAACACTGTGTCCATGGCCTCGGTCAGCGGCTTGCTGAACGTCATCGGCGTCAAGCAGATGGGCGAAATGAACATGGCAAGCGTGTCGGTCAGCGGCTCGTACAACCAGGTTGGCGTCTTTCAGGACGGCATCAGCAACACCGCCGACCTGACCGTGTCCGGCCTGGACAACGGACTGGCCGTCTACAGCGCCTCGTGGGGCGGTGCAGCCCTCGCAGTGGCCAGCGCCAACCCCCTGCTGGATCGCGGTATGATCAAGCAGATCGGCGAATTCAACACGGCTTCGCTGACCGTCTCTGGCGTCAGCAATGCCTTTGGTCTGCTGCAGAAGGGTGACAGCAACGCGATCAACGGCCTGCAGAGCGGCAATGCCAATCAGGCAGCCGTGGCGCAGGTGGGCGATGGCAACTCTGCCACCTTCACGCAGATGGGCAATGGCAACTCGCTGGGTATTTCCCAGTAAACCCCAAAGGTCGCGCCCTGATGATCAGGGCGCGGTCTACGTTTTTTAGACCCCAACCAACAGGATGAATAAACATGAACTTCGTAAAGATCGCACTTGTAGGCGGAACTGCCCTGACGCTCTCGATGACCATGGCCATGGCAGACGAGAACAAGGCCTTTCTGACGCAGACCGGCACCGAGAACAGCGCACTGATCACCCAGTCCGGTAGCTATAACCAAGCCGGTTCCAGCGTGGATGCGATGGTGCAGCGCGGCGATAGCGCGGTTGCGGGCTACAACTCGCTGACCATCACCCAGTCCAGCGACAACAACGAAATCGGCCTGACAAATGGCGGTGTCGATCAGCGTCACCAGTTGCAGAGCGGAACCAGAAATCCCCGGAACCAGGCGACGCTGACCCAGTCCGGTGGTGGCAGCAACGTCATCGGTGGTGTCTCGCAGTTTCCGCAAGGCGGTCCCGGCACTGCAAACACCTCAAACGTCCTGACGGTGACGCAGGACGGAACGGCCAACACCCTGGCCAGTGTCGATCAGGTCGGCAAACCCAACGACAGCAACGTCGCCACGGTCACGATGTCGGGCACGGGCAGCAATATCGATCTGGTCCAGCAGCGCGTCAGCAACAACGGCAGCGGCGCGAACACGCTGACCATTGCGATGTCCGGGACGGACAACGGGATCGGCGATTTCAGCGCAGGCGGTGCTGCCGCGCTGAGCGGCGCGACAGCAGCCAACTTTGTACAGTCGATCGCGACTCGCACAACTGCGAACGTGGTCATTTCCGGCACGAACAACCTTGTCGGCACCAAGCAGTCCGGTCGCAACAACACCGTCGGCACGCTTGACGTTGGCGGCGCCAACAACCAGCTGGGCGCCTTCAGGACGGCAGCCTGAACGTGATGACCGTGGCGGCCATCACCGGTGACGACAACAATATCGGTGTCACGCAGCTGGGCACGTCGAACACTGGCGGGTGTCACTGTCACCGGCAATGCGAACGCCTTCCTTGTGTCGCAAAACGGCGTGTCCAACGAAGCAATCGGTTACGATCAACGGCAACAACAACGGCGAGGCGAACAGCTTCACCGGCTTCGCGGCCTCGCTGGGCCTCAGCTCGGGTCTGTTCGACCAGATGGGGACCGACAACGGCCTCACCTTCATCGCGACTGGCAACATGAACGCCTTTGCCACGAAGCAGGACGGCACCAGCAACGCGATCAACGGCAGCCAGAGCGGCGATTCCAACCAGGTTGCCGTCCTTCAGACCGGCAGCAGCAACATGGCGTCGTTCAGCCAGTCCGGCACCGGCAACAACGCGGCCATCTCGCAGTAAACGCTTCCACCCTGCCCGGCCATGCGCCGGGCAGGGCAAGGCACAAACGGGAAAGACCCGGATCACCCTGCGGTGGTCCGGGTCTTTTCATGTCCGACCGGCTGTGCGGTCAGGGCGTCTTGGGCGCGATGCGATAGGTGACGATCGGCCATTCGTTCTGGCGCAGCGCGATCTTGGCCAGCCAGCCCGGCTCGGTTCCGAAGATCGCGCGGCACCAGACACCGTCGGATGCGATGGTGCAGTAATCCAGCGTCACGGGCGTGCCCTCCTCCAGTACGCCGATGATCGGCGCGTCGCGGCGGGGCTGGCTGCGCACATTCAGATTGGCCAGCACCTCGATCCGGCCAAGAGAGGCGTCTTCGGCCGAGGGCTGCGGCGCGGCCAGCGCCTCAGGTCCGGCGCAGGTCCGGCTGAACCCGAGGAAATAGCAGCGGTGCCGCCCCAGGGCATTTCCGATCGCCACACCCGCGCCGTCGCCTTCGGCACGTTCGATGATCAGGCCCTGTCCACTGTCCGCCAGCGTGCCGGTGATGCGCCGCTGATTGCCGCCCATCGTGGCCACCAATTGATCCGCGCCATCCGCAAGAAGGATCTGGCCCTCCTCGATCCGCCAGGCCGCAATACCCACCAGCGCCGCATCGCAGCCGCTGACCGTGGCGGCCATCTGCGCATCCAGCACGATCTTGCAATCGGACGACCCGCTGCGAAAGGCCGGGTCAAAGACAAACCAGTCGCCGGAAAAGGCCGCGACAAGTTCCTCTTGCGTCTGCGCTCCGACCGGAGCGGACATCAGGGCGACGGTCGAGACCGCACCGCACAGCGCCGTCATCTTGTTCAACAAGGAACATCTCATGCCATCTGCATCCTTGGGTAAATCACCGGGTCTCGATCCGACCATCGCGCACGGACCGCTCGATCCGCGCGAAGGCGACGCCGTCACGGCTGAGGGTCAGCACGGCGTCGATCTGCCCGTCGGGGCCCAGCGAGAGCGTGCTCTGCGCCAGTGTCTGCGTCTCATCGGGGGTAAGGGAGATCTCGCGCGATTGGGTGCTGCTGACCTGTCCCGCGGCATCGCGCTTGGCGATGGTCAGTTCGGCCATGATCGCTGTGTCTGCGTGCCCCGTCACCAGCCCCGAAATACGAAAGCCGTCGCCCGCCTGTTCGATGTCGATGCGACCCGTCGCAGGCTCCGCCTCATCCGCCTGCCCGCCATGGGGAAGGAAGATGAGGGATACCGCCAGAACGGTGGCTTTCAGATGGGACAGGCAGCGCAACAGCATCACACCTCTCACTGCATCTGGGTCTGGGTGATCGTGACGGAACCGCCGTTCGAAATGACGACGGGCCCGGTGCCCGCAGGTGCCATGTTGTTGCCGTTGAACGTATAGCTGACCGTCGCGCCCATGCCGCCGACCGTCATGTCCATGGCGTTGTTGTTGCCGTTCTGGACCAAGGTGCCCGAGGCCCCCTTGCCGCTGACTGTCAGCCCACCGCGATTGCCATTGCCGATCTGCTGGATCGCACCGCTATACCCCAGCGGATCGACCGTCAGGGTTGCAACGTTGTCATTGCCGTCCTGTTGCAGGAACGCCATCCCCAAGGCCGAGGAAAGGCTGACCGTGGCGTCGTTGTCGATCCCTTCCTGCAGAAAGACGACCTGCCCGTCCGCGCCCGAGATGTTGATCTGTCCGGTGTTGTCGATACCGTCCTGCAGTGCAGGCGTGGTGCGGGCCTCCGCGCCGAAGGCACCTGCGACGGTCGATCCGGTGGCCGCGCTCTGATCCACGTTCAGCGTGTTGTTGCCGTCAATCCCGAGCGGGCTTTGCTGCAGGATGTAGATCTGGTTGCCCTCACCGGCCATCGCCATGGACGCACCGAGGCACAATGCCGAGGCGCAAGCCCCGCTTTTCAAAAGCCTTTGAATATCAAACATAATACATCTCCCAATTCGGCTGTCAGGCTACCATGTGACCCGATTTATGGAAACATGATTCATTACTTCTGATTGAGTAATCCGGGCAAACCGGGTGTGAATGCGCAGAACACCGCCCGGCTCAGGCCGTAGCGGCCCCAAACCCCTGTTTTGCGCGTCTCCGATAGCGAAACAATACGCTCTGAATTGGAGGATTTCAGGCCTGCCAGGAAATGCCCACGTTTCCTGACAGGCCCTGAAATCCGCAGGCTTGATCAGCCTACGGTTTCGTCGGGTCCGGCGCCAAGGGGCGGCAGGGACGGTGGTGACTGGACACCTGCGCTGGGTGTCCCCGGCGCGGCAGGGGTCAGGACCCGCTCGCTGACGCGGGGCATCGCACGCGGCCGGGTCTGCACGGTGGAGGCTGCATTGGTGGTCATCGGACGGCCACGGTTGCTTGCCGACGCGGGGACTTCCCCGTCGTATAGCTGCGCGCGATAGCCGGCCAGGTATTGCTGGCCTTCGGCGTCGCTCTCAAAGCCCCAGATACCTGCCTCGGTCCCTTCGGCAATCAGGGCCATCACGGCCTTTTCGATGGCTTGCTGCACGGCGATCTGGCGGGGCTCGTTGCTGGCGCGGCCCACTTCGGCCTCCAGCAATTCATCCAGCGCGACATAGCTGAACACGCTGCCGCGATCCGAGAAGGACGCCAGCGGCTTGCGCACGACCACATTGGCCAGCACCTCGCCCGTGGCGGTCGATACGGCCCGCAGGCTGACGGTGACCACGTCCAGCTTCCACTTGCGGTCAGCACCGATGCCCAGATACCGCGCACCGGCACCGCCGGTCATGGTGTTGGAATCATAGCCGATGATCCCGCCTTGCAGGATGATCCCGGCATGGGCCAGCGGCGCCAGCGCGTTGGGATCGACCGTGGTTTCGCCGCGATACTGGCGGCGCATCTCGGTCACGATGGTCCGCTCGCGCACCAGCGCCTCGAGGTTGGAACGATCAAGAACCGTGAACCAGCGACGGTTGCCCGCATCCTGCAGCGCCCCGATCAGGATCGGCGCACCACCCTGCGTGACGGCACGTGAGACCGACTGCACATTCTCTCGCTCGCGATACTGGCCCGTGAGATCAGGGAAATCGTAGACCGAAACCATGATCCTGTGTTTCGGTGGCGGAATGTCCCGCAACGCCCGGTTCTGCGCCGTCAGGTTGCCGACGGTCGCGATGTATTCGCTTTCATAAGCGTCAGGCAGATAGCCGGTGCAGCCTGCGAGCAAGGCCGAGGCGGTGGCCGCCACGGCTATGGTACGCGCCCGGCGACGCCAGGGTTTCGTATGTTCTGTCATGTGCTTGCCTCAATAAGATGCGCCCGTTTGCGGACGTCGTATTCTTCAGGAAAGGAATTCAGCCGTTGGTAACCAGTTGCGGCACGATGATTTCGGTGACGGTCCCGTCGAGCGAGTCGATGATGACCAGGCGAATGGAATCAAGGGTTCTCTGGAACTCGACCGTGGTGGTTCCAAAGGTGACAAGGCCGCCGTCCTGCGGGTTGTCGCCGAAGATCGCATCCGTCACCTGGCCTGCCAAGGCGGACAACAGACGACCCTCGAGCTGACGCACGAAGAGGTCGGCATTCGACGTGCCCGGCGTATCCAGAGCGGCCCCGCCCAGCGCCTCATCGTCATTCGCATCCCGTGCCGTCGCGGTCCGCTGGGCATTTGCGGTCGACAGCAGATGCGACGAATTCAGCGGGCTGCCGCCGAATGACGGATTGATCGGCGTATAGACAAGATCCTGTGCCAGGGCGATCTGACCGCTCAGGCAAAACGAGGCAATCAACAGCCCTTGCCCCATGCGGCGCCCCATGTGGCGGGTCAGCCCTGTGTCAGGTGATGTCGTACCATGTCCGCGTGTCATTCTGTCGCTTCCCTCAATAGTATGTGCCGGTTCTTGCGCGGCATCCGATTGACGGACACCGTATTGACCGGGCTTCATTCGATTATAGTGACGGGTCTGCATAGCATCTCCCACGTCCTGTATTTTCTGCCTGCTCGACTTTTTGTTATACTCAACTTTGGGCAGTTTTACGGCAATTACGGCGCTCAACTATCTATTTCCGAATGTTTTTTCTATCTGTGCCCATTTGAACACGCCGAAAAACACCCATTATATTTCGGGCAAAACCTAAAATACTCCACCTCTGGTATAGTCATTTTGATCCTGCACAGCATCTTGGGTGCGGCCCTGCCGCACAGGCCACCCGCCCTTGCGGATGCTCCGGACCGGACCTCTGGCAGGCGCATGAAAATCTGCTGCGTGCAGACGACCCAGACCGGCTGACCTTGACTAGATCCGGGGTGAAACCTGCGGTGTCGCTGCGTCGGAGGGCTTGTCTCCGGCCATGTCCGCAGCCGTGGACGAAAGCGCAACCGCCCGGATATCGGCAAGATCAGACGCCAGCATCCCGGTCGCCTCGGCCCTTGCAAGGGCGTCGCGGGCCATCTCGATGGCGGGCGCGGAAAAAGTGCCCGGCGCCATGGTGCGCAAGGCTGTCAGCGTCTTGTGCAAACGGATCTGCACTTCGACCAACCCCGCACCGTCGCGGGCCAAGGGGCGAAAGGCATCCTCGAAGACTTCCTGCGCCGTGATGGGCGGGACGTATACATTGGCAAAGCGAACATCCGGTTCGGCCCGCTCCCGCCAGAGCGACAGGATGCGCACCATCCGCCCCAGGATGTCGATTGCGGTGCCAGGATCATTGACGGCAGGCGACAGCGCACGCGAAGCGATCTCGGACAGAACGATCAACCCGAAGCGGGGATCTTCTTCGAAGGTGCGCCGGTTTCCGATGGCGATGGTCCCGCAGAGCTCTTTGACCTGTTTCTCCTCGAGCCTGTCCGTATCAACCCAGAGAAGCGGCGCGCCCTCGGCGATGAAACGGCCCGGCAGACCATGGAGATGCACCTTTACCTCCAATGCGGCGGCGCAGTCCTGTATGGTTTGCATGTCCACATGCTGCACATATCCGGTTGTGCGGCTGACGAACCGGCAGCATCCGCGTGTCCGGCGAGCCAACCAACCTGCGGCCCCCCAGATAGGGATCGCCCAGACGCCGTTCGAGGGCTGTCGCGGTCGCCGCTTCGACGCGATCCAGCGTATCCCCCATTCTGCCGAAACTCATCAGATGGTCGATCCAGCGGATCAGCGCCACCACGACAAGCCCGATCACCGCGACGGTGAAGAGAAAGATCACCACAAGTCCCGCATCGTTGTAGAGATTGGCATTCAAGGCGATCAGGCCCACCAGACCGAACAGAAAGGCCCCAAGGAAAGTGGCCAGCACATTCTGGGTCGTCCGGTCCTGTTGCAGCAGCACCGCCGCACGGGGCGTGGCCGTGCCCGCCGCCGCAGCGAAAGCCGCAACGGCGATGGACAGGGAAAACGTCGTGACCGCCAGCATCGATGAGGTGAGCACCTCCAGCAGTTGCTCTACCGCGTCCGATCCTGCTTTCAGGGCGATGTCCTCTGCCAGAAACGGCGAGAGCAGCCAGGCCAGCCCCACCGACAGAAAGGCCAGCAACGCGAAACTCACGACCCGAACCCAGACCTTCTTGAGAATTTCGCGCAGGTACCACGTGTAATGTGAAATCATGAGCCTCTGCCCCGCTCTTAGAGGTTCCGTCATTGCCGCACCCTGCACCGCAATGTCCGCATCCAGCCCGATCGCGCATGAACACTTGCCTGCAAGGATAGACACGGATCGCGAGACTGTCGATCAATTGCCGCCCTCCGCCCCCTGTAAGCAGATCGCGATTCGGGACAGGCCGGGAATCGGCTGATGGCGAACCAAATGCTGCTACGCGCGCATTTCTGGCGATTCGCACAACGGCCCGAACCACTGAGATGCCTGAAACCGCCAGCCCAGCACTTGGTTCGAGCAAATTTTGGGCCTTTTTCTTGCGTGATCTTCCAAAATTCACCGCCAAGACAGTTTTTTCTTGCCTTACACCGATGAGTGCAGATGAATGGACCCATTCCGAATTGGTTCGCAAAGGTTCCACATGACCGACCGTGATCGCGACAACTCATCGCTTGCACTGGAAAGGCTGCGTGCCATGCTGCGCGATATTCCCGCGACCGGGGACAACCGGTTGCCGACGGAACGCCAGCTAGCTGAAAACCTTGGCATCAGCCGCCGCTCGGTGCGCCGCGCGCTCGAGGTGCTGGAGGCCGAGGGGTTGGTCTGGCGCCGACAGGGTGCGGGCACATTCGCGGGGCCGCGCCCTGACACGCTGACCGAACACGAAGGGCTGGACGCGAATTTCTCCGAGGTCATGGAGGTCCGCCTGCGGCTCGAGCCGCAACTGGCGCAACTGGCAGCCCTGCGCGCCTCGCCTGCGGCCATCACCCGGTTGCGCGACATCCTCGGACGGCTTGAGGCCACCGAGGATGCGGACGGGCGGGAGTTGTGGGATTCCGCGCTGCACCGCGAGATTGCGCGCGCAGCAGGCAACCGGTTCTTCCTGATGATCTTCGATTCCATGGACCGCGCCCGACACGACGAGGCGTGGCGCGCGCTGCGCGAACGCGCCCGCAGCCGGGCCAATCTGGCGCAGACCATGCGCCAGCACCGCGACCTTGTGGATGCCATCGCCGATCACGACCCGATCCGCGCCGGTGCCGCGATGCGGGCGCATATCATGGCGCTGCATGACGGCATCCTGCGGCTGACATCACTGGAGGCGCTGGAAGATGCCTCCTGAACCGGTTCTCTCGGTCGCGGACCTGTCCATCCGGTTCCGGGGTCAGCCCATCGACCTGATCGACGGCGTCAGCTTTTCCATCGAGAAGGGCAAGACCCTTTGCCTGGTGGGGGAATCCGGCTGCGGGAAATCCGTGACCTCGCTGGCGATCATGGGCCTTCTGCCCAAGCGCGCCGCGACCGTGACGAAGGGGGCCGTGCGCTTCAATGGTCGCAGCCTTCTGGACCTGCCGCAGGACCAGATCGAAGACCTGCGCGGCAACAGCATGGCGATGATCTTTCAGGAGCCGATGACCAGCCTGAACCCGGCCTTCACCGTGGGCCATCAGGTGGCCGAGGCCGTGCGCCGCCACAAGGGCTGCACGCAGGCCGAGGCGCGCGACCGCGCGCTGGAGATGTTCCGCAAGGTGCGGATGCCTGCCGCGGAAAAGCGGCTGGATGACTACCCGCACCAGATGTCCGGCGGCATGCGGCAGCGGGTGATGATCGCCATGGCCCTGGCCAATGATCCCGCGTTGCTGATCGCGGACGAGCCGACCACGGCGCTGGACGTGACCATCCAGGCACAGATTCTGGACCTGATGCGCGAGTTGCAGGAAGACACGGGCGCGGCGCTTCTGATGATCACGCATGATCTGGGTGTGGTTGCCGAAATCGCGGATGACGTGGCCGTGATGTATGCAGGCCGTGTGGTCGAAAGCGGCCCAGTGGGACAGATCTTCGCGGAACCGCAGCACCCCTATACGCTGGGCCTGATGGGCTCGATGCCCGCCATTGCCGGACGGCAGGGGCGGCTGATGACCATTCCGGGTGCTGTGCCCGCCCCCGAGGCCATGCCTGCGGGCTGCCGTTTCGCGACCCGCTGCCCCTTCGTGATCGAGGCTTGCCGGACCACAAGACCGGACCTGATCGCGGATGGCCAAGGACAATCGGTGGCCTGCCTGCGCGCGCCACTCGAGACGATGGTGGCTGCGGAATGAACGATATCATCCTTGAAACCCGCGACCTGCATCGCCGCTTCATCCAGGGCGGCGGACTGTTCGCCAAGACCACGACGATCCATGCGGTCAACGGTGTCTCGCTACAGGTCCGGCGCGGCGAGACCTTTGCCATCGTGGGCGAATCCGGTTGCGGGAAATCGACCCTCGCGCGGCTGTTGCTGCGGCTGATCGACCCCAGCGAGGGGCAGGTCATCTATGAGGGGCAGGATCTGACGGAACTGGGCGGCGCGCAGATGCGTGCCCTGCGCGCCGACCTGCAATTCATCTTTCAGGACCCGTTCTCATCGCTGAACCCGCGCATGAGCGTCGAGGCGATCATCGCCGAACCACTGCGCGTGCACACGCAACCTCAGCGCGGACGAGCGGCGTGCCAAGGTCGCGGATCTCATGGCCCGTGTCGGTCTGCGCCCCGAGATGGCGGACCGCTATCCGCACGAGTTTTCGGGCGGGCAGCGCCAGCGGATCTGCATCGCGCGGGCACTCGCAAGCGGGCCGAAGCTGCTGATCGGGGATGAGCCGGTCTCGGCACTGGACGTGTCGGTGCAGGCGCAGATCGTCAACCTTCTGGAGGATCTGAAACAGGAATTCGGCCTGACGCTGGTCATCATCGCCCATGATCTGGCCGTGATCCGCCACATGAGCGACCGCATCGCCGTGATGTATCTGGGCGAGGTGGTCGAACTGGCGGATACCGAAACCCTGTTCACCGCACCGCGCCATCCCTACACGCAGGCCCTGCTGTCGGCGATCCCCGTGCCGGTGCCGGGGGCAGCAAAGGCGCGCAATACGCTGGGCGGCGACATCCCCTCGCCCGCCAATCCGCCTGCGGGATGCAAGTTCCACACCCGCTGCCCCCATGCGACCGACCTGTGCCGCACGACGAAGCCCGCGCTGCAAGGCGACGGGCATCAGATCGCGTGCCATCATCACGCCAGCCTGCCCAGCCCGGTCCTGCCCATCACCGGCACCGGCTCCCGCAGCCCATCCGCCGAGGCGCGCTTTGCGCTCTATCGTGCGGCCACCCAGACCAGAACAACCAACAAGGAGACCACCCCATGACGATAAGAAAGCTGATGACCGCGCTTCTGGCGTCGGTCGCGATGACGACGACGGCCTTTGCCGCCGATCTTCGGATCGGTCTGCAAGAAGACCCCGATGCGCTGGACACCGATCAGGCCCGCACCTTCGTGGGCCGGATCGTGTTCGAATCCCTCTGCGACAAGCTGGTGAACATCACACCCACGCTGGAATTCGTGCCCGAGCTGGCGACATCATGGAGCTGGTCGGAAGACGCCAAGACCCTGACCATGCAGCTGCGCGAGGATGCCACCTTCCACGATGGCACCCCCTTCAACGCCGAAGCCGTGGTGGCGAACATCACCCGGTCGCAGACCCTTGCCGAAAGCCGCCGCAAGTCCGAGCTGTCCTCGGTCGAGGCGGTGACGGCGACCGGCCCCTATGAGGTGCAATTCACGCTCACGACCCCCGATGCCACGCTGATCGCGCAGCTGTCGGATCGCGCGGGCATGATGATCTCGCCCACCGCTGCGGCGGAAAAGGGTCTTGAACTGGCCAACAGCCCGGTCTGCTCCGGCCCCTACAAATTCGTCGAGCGTATCCAGCAGGACCGTATCGTGCTCGAGAAATTCGCCGAGCACTATGACGCGGCCAACTACAGCTTCGACCGGCTGATCTTCCTGCCGATCCCGGATACCACCGTGCGTCTGGCCAACCTGCGTTCGGGTGACCTCGACATGCTGGAGCGTCTGGCCCCCTCCGACGTGGCAGGTGTCAAGGAAGACGGCAATCTGCTGTTTTCGGCGGCCACGAGCCTTGGCTATCAGGGCATCACCGTCAACGTGAACAACGGTGCACGCTCGGAAACGCCCTTCGGCAAGGATGCGCGCGTGCGTCAGGCCCTGTCGCTGGCCATCGACCGCGAGGTGATCAACCAGGTCGTGTTCGAAGGCACCTATGCCGCGGGCAACCAGCCCTTCCCGCCGACCTCGCCCTGGTATGACCAGACCAACCCGGTGCAGGCGCGTGACGTGGACGCCGCCAAGGCGCTGCTGGCCGAAGCCGGCCTCGAGGGTATCTCGGTCGAGATTCAGGCTGCGAACAACCCGGTCCAGTTGCAACTGATGCAGGTGATCCAGGCCATGGCCGCAGAAGCCGGGATCGAGATCGCGATCAAGGCGACCGAATTCGCGACCATGCTGCAAGAGCAGACCGCAGGCAATTACGACGCCACGCAGGTGGGCTGGTCCGGCCGCACGGACCCGGATGGCAACATCCACTCCTTCATGACCTGTGAAGGCGGTCTGAACGACAGCAAGTTCTGCTCGGAAGAAGTGGATGCCCTGCTGAACAAGGCGCGCACCTCGACCGACGTGGCCGAGCGCAAGGCCAGCTATGACGCGGCCAATGCGATCCTGCGCGAGGAACTGCCGATCATCTATCTCTACCACCAGACCTGGCTCTGGGCGATGTCGAACAAGATCAAGGGCTTCGAGGCCTATCCCGACGGCATGATCCGCCTCTCCGGCGTCACGATGGAGTGATCCTTCACACGTGCGGCCTGCATCTGCGGGCCGCACCACGACCAAGGTGCGGGGCCAGATGGCCCTGCACATCCTCTGAACCCAACGGGCTGGCCCATGCTGTTGTTCATCATCCGACGCATACTCATCGCGATCCCGACACTGATCCTCGTGTCGATGTTCGTCTTCGCGCTGCAGAAACTGCTGCCGGGCGACCCGATCCTCGTGATGGCGGGCGAAGATCGCGACCCCGAGGTCATCGCGCTGCTGCGCGAGAAATACCACATGAACGAACCCATCGTGGTTCAGTATCTCTACTGGGCGGGCGACGTGCTGCGCGGGGATCTGGGCATCTCGCTGCGCACCAACGAACCCGTGCTCAGCCTGATCGCGTCCAAGCTGCCGGTGACGATCCAGCTGGCCGTGATGTCGATGGTCTTCGCCTTCCTGATCGGTATTCCCGCAGGCATCCTTTCCGCCGTGCGCAAGGGGACATGGGTGGACTGGCTGGCCAATCTCGTGGCCCTGTCGGGCCTCTCGATCCCGAATTTCTGGCTGGGGATCATGCTGATCCTGCTTGTTTCGGTGAACCTTGGCTGGCTGCCGGCCTCGGGCTATGAAAGCCCCTGGGTCGATCCGTGGAAATCGCTGACCACGATGATCATGCCCGCCTTCGTGCTGGGCACGGCACTGGCGGCGACGCTGATGCGGCACACAAGGTCCGCCATGCTGGGCGTGCTGCAAGCCGATTACGTCCGCACCGCGCGCGCCAAGGGGCTGCGGGGCCGGGTCGTGATCCTGAAACATGCCTTCCGCAACGGGGTCCTGCCTGTGGTCACCCTTTCGGCGCTGCTCTTCGGCGAATTGCTGGCCGGTGCCGTGCTGACCGAACAGATTTTCACCATCCCCGGTTTCGGCAAGCTGATCGTCGATGCCGTGTTCAACCGTGACTATGCCGTGGTGCAGGGCGTGGTCCTGTGCACGGCGGTCGGTTTCATCTTCATGAACCTTGTGGCGGACGTGCTCTACGTCGTCCTGAACCCCAGATTGAGGACCGCGCAATGACCGCTCTTGCCGATGCGCCCGTCAAATCGCAAAGCCGCACATGGCGCAAGCTGCGCACGAACAAAAGCGCACTGATCGGTGCCACGGTGGTTGCGCTTTTCGTGGGGCTGGCCCTGCTGGCCCCGGTCCTGCCGATTGCCGACCCGAATGCGACCGACTGGGGCGCGATCCGCAAGGCGCCCTCGGCAGCCGCGTGGATGGGCACGGACGAGATCGGCCGCGACGTGCTGGCCCGGATGATCTGGGGGGCGCAGGCCTCGCTGCTGGCCGGGGTCGTGTCGGTGCTGATCGCTGTGGTCATCGGCGTGCCCTTCGGCCTGATTTCGGGCTATTTCGGCGGCTGGACCGACAGCATCATCAGCCGCATCACGGACGCCCTTCTGGCCATGCCCTTCCTGATCATGGCGATTGCGCTGGCGGCCTTTCTGGGACCATCGCTGACCAATGCGATGATCGCCATCGGCCTGTCCGCCGTGCCGATCTTCATCCGCCTGACACGCGGGCAGGTCCTTGCCGTCAAGACCGAGGATTACGTGGAAGGCGCCCGCGCCATCGGTCTGGGGCATATTCCGATCATGACGCGTTATATCCTGCCCAACGTGTTCCCGCCCATTCTGGTGCAGGCCACGCTGACCATCGCCACCGCGATCATCGCCGAGGCATCGCTGTCCTTTCTGGGTCTGGGTCAGCAACCGCCCGCGCCAAGCTGGGGCTCGATGCTGAACACCGCCAAGAACTTTTTGTCCCAAGCGCCCTGGATGGCGATCTGGCCGGGGGCCGGAATCTTTCTGGTCGTCATGGGATTCAACCTGATGGGCGACGGGCTGCGCGATGCGCTGGACCCGCGCGAGCACTGATTTATCGGAGGAAATGAATGTCTGGCTTTACCACCCGCCCCGAGATTCTCGGACGGTTCGGGGTTGTCACCTCGACCCATTGGATCGCATCTGCCGTGGGGATGAAGATCCTCGAACAGGGTGGGAACGCCTTTGACGCGGCCGTGGCCACGGGGCTGGCCCTGCAAGTGCTTGAGCCGCATCTGAACGGCCCCGGCGGCGACATGCCCGCGATCCTTTATTCCAAGGCCCGCGACAAGGTCGAAGTGATCTGCGCGCAGGCCCCCACACCGGCGGGGGCCACGATCGAACACTACCGGTCCGAAGGGCTGGAGGTGATCCCCGGTGACGGCTTGCTGGCCACGGTCATTCCCGGCGCATGGGACGGCTGGATGCTGATGCTGCGCGACTACGGCCGCCTGTCCTTGCGCGATGTGCTGGAGCCTGCGATCTTCTACGCCGAAAAGGGCCATCCGGTGCTGCCGCGCGTGGCGGCCACCATCGCAGGTCTGGGCGATTTCTTTGCCAAGGAATGGCCCACCTCCCACGAGACATGGTTGCCCGGCGGCGCGGCCCCTGCCCCATGGTCCAATGTGACCAATCCCGCGCTGGCCCAGACCTGGACCCGCATTCTGGCCGAGGCCGAGTCCAAGCAGGGCCGCGAGGCGCAGATAGATGCGGCGCGCGACGCCTTCTATCGTGGCTTCGTGGCCGAGGGGATTGCCAGCTATCTTTCAAAGGCCGAGGTCATGGATGCCTCGGGCAGCCGTCACAAGGCGGTTCTGACGGCGGACGATCTGGCGGGCTATGCCGCGCATGTCGAAGAGCCGCTGACCTATGACTATCACGGCTGGACCGTCGCAAAATGCGGACCATGGACGCAAGGTCCGGTGTTCCTGCAGACGCTCGCCCTGCTGAAAGGGTTCGATCTGTCCGCGATGGACCCGATGGGCGCCGATTTCATCCACCATGTCGTCGAGGCCAAGAAACTCGCCTATGCCGACCGCGAGGTCTATTACGGCGATCCCGATTTCGCGAACGTCCCGCTGGATGTGCTGCTGTCGGATGAATACAACGCCACCCGCGCCAAGCTGATCGGGGCCAAGGCGAGCCTCGAGCTGCGCCCCGGCATCATTCCGGGCTACGAGGATCAGGCGGCGCAAACCATGGCGCTTCTGGAGCGCCTCAGCCGGACCGATCAGGCGGTCTATGAGCCGACCATGGCGCATCTGTCCGAAAAGAAGGGCGATACCGTCCATATCGATGTGATCGACAACGAGGGCAACATTGTCTCGATCACGCCTTCGGGCGGCTGGCTGCAATCCTCGCCGACCATTCCGGGGCTGGGTTTCTGCCTGAACAGCCGCGCGCAGATGTTCTGGCTGGAACCGGGTCTGCCCACATCGCTGGAACCGGGCAAGCGCCCGCGCACGACGCTGACGCCCTCGCTGGCGCTCAAGGACGGGGTGCCGCAGCTGTCTTTCGGCACACCGGGCGGCGATCAGCAGGACCAGTGGCAACTGGCCTTCTTCCTCCGCTACGTCCATCACCAGATGAACCTGCAAGAGGCGATCGATGCGCCGCTGTTCCATTCGACGCATTTCCCCTCCAGCTTCTATCCCCGCTCGCGCGAGCCGGGCATGATCATGGCCGAGACAAGCTTTGGCGCGGCCGTGCTGGACGATCTGCGCGCGCGCGGCCATCGCATCACCGAGGCCGAGCCGTGGACCGTGGGCCGCATGACCGCCGCGCGGCGTGACCCGGACGGGTTGTTGCGCGCCGCCGCCACCCCCCGCCTGATGCAGGCCTATGCCGTAGGACGCTGATCCATGACCTATTCCATCGTCGCGCGCGACCCTGCCACCGGCCATCTGGGCATCAGTGTCGCCAGCCGCTTCTTCGCCGTGGGCTGCGCTGTTCCCTTCCTCAAGGCAGGTGTCGGGGCTGTCGCCACGCAAGCCTTTGTGAACCCGACCTATGGCAGCGACGGTCTGCGCCTGCTGGATGCAGGCGCGCCGCCGGATGCGATCATCCCGATCCTGACCGCGCGCGACGACGGGCATCCGAACCGGCAGTTCCACCTGATTGATGCACACGGGCGCAACGCGGCCTTCACCGGGGCCAATTGTGTGGATTGGTGCGGGCATCTGGTGGCCGATGGCGTGTCGGTCGCAGGCAACATGCTGGAAGGCCCCGCCGTGATCGCCGACACGCTGGCGGCCTACCAATCCGCGATGGACAAGCCTTTGGCCGAACGCCTGCTGATCGCCATGCAGGCGGGCGAAGACGCGGGCGGTGACAAACGAGGCAAACAATCCGCCTGCCTGATCATCCACCGCGATCAGGATTATCCATGGCTCGACATCCGCGCCGACGATCATGGCAACCCCCTTGAGGAGCTTCGCCGCCTCTATGCCGTCGCGCAGGAACGCTATCTGCATGTGGCCGAGACCATGCCGACACGCGAAAACCCCCATGGCATGATCGACCGCAGCGAGATCGACGCGACCATCGCAAGGCTTGAAGAGGAACGCATCGCAGCAGGTCGCCCCACAGCCTCCTATATGGTGAACAAGGGCTGAAAGCGCCGGGCGGCGCACAGACCCGCGCATATCACGGTGCCACGGGACCCGTTTGACCCGGGGGCAATCCGCCGTTCCGACCAGTCTTCGCGAATGGTCCTTTTGTCCCGGTGCCATGTCCGATACTCCGGTCAGGCACCGTGCCTTGCCGCGCTGCCCTTGTCCGACCCTGAACAGGCAGAAAAATCATGCGCATCGCGATCGACGTCATCATGGAATACCAACTGTCCTGCGTGGAGCCCGTTCTTCTGACGCTGGCGGCCGCGCATACGGACGGGCAGACCCTGTGCTCCAGTCGTCTGGACGTCGAGGGGGCCAATCTGCAATGGATCGACGCCGAAGCCAAAGTGGGCCAACGGGTCTGGGCCTTCCTCAGCACCGAGCAGCTCAATCTGCGTTATCGTGCCATCGTAGATGTGACCCGCCCCCTCGTGCCGCTCGAGGAACTGGCACCCACCACCTTTCATGCCCTTCCTGCCGATGTCATGGGCTATCTGCGCCCTTCCCGGTTCTGCCAGTCGGATCTTTTCACCTCTTTCGTTGGGCATACCTTCGGCCATCTGACAGGTGGCGCGAAGATCGCGGCGATGCGCGACTGGATCGAGGCTGAGATCGCCTATATTTCCGGAAGCTCAAACCCCGCAACCACGGCCATCGACACATTCGTGGCCCGGGCGGGCGTGTGCCGGGACTACACGCATCTGATGTGCAGCCTGGCGCGCGCGGCGAATATTCCGGCACGCTATACCTCGGTCTACGGGATCGGTGTGACCCCGCCGGATTTCCACGCCGTGGCCGAGGTCTGGCTGGACGGGGCCTGGCATCTGGTGGACCCGACAGGGATGAGTCAGGCAGACAGGCTGGTGGTCATCGGGTCCGGACGGGATGCGGTAGACGTGGCCTTCATGGAAAATGAAAACGGGGCCATGCCCCTGAACCAGAGCATTCAGGTCGCTTTGGCCTGACACGTCCCGACGCCATCCTCCGGTGCTGCCATCAGGCCGCTGGCCGACACTACCGGCACAAATCCATTTGGTGCCTTCCGAAAATAGTGTAGGGGACGGTTGCAGAACGGGGTATTGTTTCGCCGTTCGAATGGCTCTGCCATGAGATCCAAGGGACCAACACGATGACGGCACGCAAACTGATCTCGGGTCTGGCCAAGGGATTGATGGCAGCGCTCGGCACCCTGCTTCTTGTCGCCGCCGTGGAATACCAGCTTTTTGCCTATGCCGCTTCGGTCTTGCGCCATGAGTTCAAGGGCATGACGGCGGCCCCCGCACCCGAAGCCGGCCCTTCCGAGGTCCTTGCAGCGCATCTGGGGGATGACCGGATGCGGCTGAGCTTTCTTGCGGGGGGCGACATCGCGCGCTGCGCCCGCACCGACCTGCCGGGACGCCTGCTCCCGGCGACAAGCGAGCAGCTTGGACTGCGTGGCACCATGGTCCCGCAACACGCCGACCCCGCCTCCAGCGCACAGCTCGCCGCGCTCTGGCCCGATCTTCCCGTGCTGGCCATCGGCGATCTTGTGTACAAACGCGGCACGCCCGGCGAGTTCTCGGAATGCTATGACGTTGCATGGGGTGGCCTGCGCAACCGCATCCTGCCCGCACCGGGCAATCATGAATACGGCACACCGGGGGCTTTCGGGTATTTCGACTATTGGGGCGCGCAGGCTGGCCCCGACAGGCGCGGGTATTACGCGCTGCATTGGCGCAATTGGCTGATGCTGTCGCTCAACAGCGAAGTGGACGCCGGCCCCGGTTCGCCGCAGTCCCTCTGGCTTGCGCAGGAGTTGGAGAATGCGCCCGGGGCCTGCGTCATGGCCTTCTTTCACAAACCGGCCCATTCGCTTCAGGGCCCTCGCCGCCATACGAAAAACGGCGAGATGCTTTTCGCCCAGGTGCAGCAGGCCGGCGGCAGTTTCGTGCTCAACGGGCACAACCATATATACGAGCGGACCCTGCCTCTGGACAGCACGGGCACCGTTGATCCCGCGCGCGGCACGATCGGCTTCACGGTCGGGACAGGTGGCATCGAAAGCCCGACGTCGCACGAGGCCGCCCTGCCAGCCGAGACGGCGACAGCGATCTTCGGCACCGTCGGCCTTTTGCGGATGGAACTGTCCGACGACAGCTTTTCCTGGTGGTTTCACCGGGCGAGCGATGCTCAGGTCCTTGATCAGGGTCAGGCCCCATGCCTGCGCCGCGGGCCGTCAATCTGAGCCGCTGAACCCTCTGGCCCCGGTCTGCACCTTGCACGCGAGCGGGCAAGGTGCGTCTCTCATATCGGATTATTTGAATATACCACTTCCGGTTGATTGAAAGACAGCCGGATTCATGGCCTAATCCTTTCACGGATCGGAAACGCGCTGTCTCGATCTGGAGTGGGAAGATGAAAACTTTTACGATTGTGAAAGTCATTGCGATGACGAGTGCGCTTGGTGTGACTGCGGCACAGGCACAGGACCTCGGCGCCCAACTCTACGCTGATTATTGCGCGGCCTGCCACGGGGCCTCGGGCAAGGGGGATGGTGACATGGCCAATGTCATGACGATCCCGTCACCGAACCTGACCTTGCTTGCGAAAGCGAATGACGGGTCCTTCCCCATGCTGCAGGTCATTCATGTGATTGACGGGCGCACGGGCGTCCGCGCGCATGGCGGTACCATGCCTGTCTTCGGCAAGGTGTTCCAGACCGAGGCTGGCGGAGGCAACGGAGATTACGGGCCTGTTCTGGAAAGCCGCGGTCGTGTTCTCTCGCTGGCGATGTATCTGGAATCCATCCAGCAGTAGAGCCTTCGATCAAGAAACACACTTGCCCGGCGCATGGTTGCACCGGGCAAGGTATCCTGCGGCAAAGGCCCAGGTTTACCAGCTGTTGTAGCCCAGGAATTTGCCCGACATCTCGACCTTGACGCGGTCGCCCTTGGGGTTGGCCACGCGGGTGATCTTCATGTCGAAGTCGATGGCGGACATGATCCCGTCGCCGAATTCTTCCTGGATCAGCGCCTTCATGGTCGGGCCATAGACGCCCACGATCTCGTAAAGCCGATAGATGCAGGGATCGGTCGGCACGGCCTGCTCCCAGATCTTCGTCGGATATTCCTCCAGCACGGACACGGCCTCGGCGGGCAGGTCCAGCAGCGCGACCAGCGCCTCGGCCTTGGCCTTGGGCATGGCGTTCATGCCCATGCAGGCGGAGTGGGTCCAGACCGGGGACATCCCGATGCTTCGATGCGATCTCTTCCCATTTCATCCCGGTCTTTTTCTTGGCGATCAGGATGATGCGTGGTCACGTCTTCCTTGGTCATCATTGCGGGCATGTCCAGATTGTCCTTCATGTCGTCCTCCAGTTATTCAATGCGTTGGTATCAGGTGTTCACGGCCCGCAGCCGCGGCTCGGGTGTCGGGATCTTCGGCGGTGCCGGTCAGGTCGATCCGCACGGTTTCGGGCCGCTGTGCCGCCCCGTCGGAGGCCTGCCCGGCAAGGTCCTTGGACCGCTTGCCAAGGAACTGCACCAGATGGTTGCGGATCGCGTAGTAGTTGGGATGCTCGACAATCTCGGTCCGGTTGCGCGGGCGCGGAATGGTGATCTCGACGCTTTCCGCGACACGGGCGAAGGGGCCGTTCGTCATCAACAGGATACGGTCGGCCAGCAGGATCGCCTCGTCGATGTCATGGGTGATCATGAACACCGTCTGCTCGGTATCGCCCCAGATTTTCAGCAACTCGTCCTGAATCGTGCCCCGCGTCAGCGCATCCAGCGCGCCGAAGGGTTCATCCAGCAGCAGGAGCTTGGGGTGGTTGGCAAAGGCCCGCGCGATGGAGACGCGCTGCCGCATCCCGCCCGACAGCTGGCTGGGCTTGCGATGGATCACGTCGCCTTCCAGCCCGACCATTGCAAGATACTTGGCGCGAATGCTCCAGCACCTTGGCCTTCGACCAGTCCGGATGCCGCGCGGCCACACCGAAGGTCACGTTCTTCAACGTGCTCAAGCCACGGCAGAAGCGAGTAGTTCTGGAACACCACACCGCGGTCAAGGCTGGGGCCCGACACCTCGCGCCCGTCCATCATCACCACGCCGCTTGTCGGCTCGGCCAGCCCGGCAAGGATGTTCATGATCGTGGACTTGCCGCAGCCGGAATGGCCGAGGATGCAGACGAACTCGCCCTTTTCGACCCCGAAGGTCGCATTCTCGAACACGGTCAGTCATGCCGCCCTGCCCGTCGGGATAGCGCTGGGTCAGGTTTTCGATCTGACAGAAACGGTTTGCTCATCGGGACCTCTCCTTATTCCGCGTAGGCCACGGCACGCTGGAGCGAGGCAAAGGCCGCATCCAGCATCATGCCGACGACACCGATCATCAGGATCGAGAAGATGACCGAGGTCAGATCGAGGTTGTTCCACTCGTTCCAGACGTAATAGCCAATCCCGGTGCCACCCACGAGCATCTCGGCCGCGACGATCACCAGCCACGCGATCCCGATGGAAATCCGCATCCCCGTCACGATGGTCGGCGCCGCCGCAGGCAGGATCACCGTAAAGGCGGTCTTGAAGTGCGCCCAGTTCATGGGTGCGCGCCACATTGACCCAGTCCTGCGCGGACACCGGCCACGCCAAAGGCCGTGTTGATCAGCATCGGCCAGATCGAACAGATGAAGATCACGAAGATCGCGCTCGCCTCGCTGTCCTGGATGATGAACAGCGCCAGCGGCATCCATGCCAGCGGCGAAATCGGGCGCAGCACCTGAATGAACGGGTTGAGCGCCTTGTAGGCCACCGGCGACATGCCGATCAGGAACCCCAGCGGGATCGCGACGATCGCCGCCAGCAGGTAGCCCGACAGCACGCGATAGATCGAATAGCCGATCTGGATGCCGATCCCCTTGTCGTTGGGGCCTGCATCATAGAACGGGTTCGACAGCTCCTCCCACGCTTTGACGAAGACCTGACTGGGTGGCGGCACACCCGCCTTGGGCGCACCGCCGCCGGTCAGCCGCTCGTATTCGGTCAATTCGCCCACCGCTTTCTGCGCGGGGATCGCGGCCTCCCAGATCAGGAGGCCGACGACAAGAATGACCACCGACAGCAGCAGCGCGCGCTGATTCAGTGAAAGGGTGGGCATGGCTCAGCCCCTCCCGATCGCGAAGCTGTCGACATAGGCTTCGGGCTGCTCGGGATCGAAGGTCTTGCCCATGATCATGTGGGATTTGTAGGTCACGTCGGGTGCCTCATAGCCCAGATCTTCCATGACCTTCTTGGCGTCGGCGGCCAGATAGACCTGCTCGGCCACGGCCTTGTAGTCGATGTCACCCTCGATATAGCCCCAGCGCTTCATCTGGGTCAGGATCCAGACACCCATCGAGTGCCAGGGGAACGGGTCGAAATCGATCCGGTCGGGCACGTTCTGCACCTCGCCCAGACCATCGGCATAGGTGCCTGTCAGCACCTGCTCGATCACCGTCGACCGGCTGGTTGAGGTAGTTGGTGGGCGCGATGGCCGCCGAGATCTCTTTCCGGTTCTCCGGGTTCGAGGCGTATTGCGTGGCGTCGATGATCGACTTGAGCAGCGCGCCATAGGTGTTGGGCAGTTCGCTCGCGCAAAGGACAGGGGTGCCGCAAAGGCGCAGCAGGGATGACCGTCCCAGATCTCCTTGGTCAGCATGTGGATGAAGCCGATGCCTTCCCAGACCGCGCGCTGGTTGAACGGATCGGGCGAGAGGTAGCCGTCAAGGTTTCCGGCACGCAGGTTGGCGACCATCTCGGGCGGCGGCACAACGCGGATCTGGATGTCGACATCGGGGTCCAGACCGAACTCCGCCACGTAGTAGCGCAGCAGGAAGTTGTGCATCGAATATTCGAACGGCACACCGAAGGTCAAGCCCTTCCACTGGGTCGGGTCGCGCTTGTCGAGATGCTCGTTGGACAGGACGATCGCCTGCCCGTTGATGTTCTCGACCGCGGGCATGATGTAGGGCTCCGCGACCGATCCCGCACCCAGCGTCATCGCCAGCGGCATCGGCGTCAGCATGTGGCTGGCGTCATATTCGCCCGACAGCGACTTGTCGCGGGCCACGGCCCAACCGGCCGTCTTGATGACCTGCGCGTTCAGCCCGTAGCGCTCGTAGAAGCCCATCGGCTGCGCCATGATGATCGGCGTGGCGCAGGTGATCGGCACGAAGCCGATGTTCAGATCGGTCTTTTCCGGCGTGCCCAGATTGTCGAGGATCGCGGCCTTGGCCTTGTCGATCGGAAAGACCGAGGCCAGCGCCGCCGCCACCGTGCCGCCGCCCAGCATCCCCATGAAGGACCGGCGCCCGATATCGCTGTGACCAAAGACCGACCGCACGATCGCACTTTCCACCGCACGCTCCATCATCGCTTCCGAGGACATCGCCTCGGCGCGCGTGGGTATGCGCTGTGCTCTTGCAGCTTTCGCAGCCGCAGTCCGCGCCATGGCGCAGGTCGGATTTTTCGGAAAACGGATTACCAAGGCTCTTCATCGTCATGTCATGTCCTCTCGCACGGGTCTGGTTCTCATCATCATCCGACGGGAACAGCGACATGTTGAAAGGGCCATGCCCGAAATTTGGGCAGTACATTTTATTTAACAATTTCAGTAACTTTGGTATCAGCAGCCATCGACCAACTATTACGATTTTTCGTAATTTACGATATTTCGTATTGCCATGCCGCGATGCAGCGGTGTCTCCTGATCTCATGCTGGATTTGCCCACACGCTCCGATTCCCTGCTCAACGCGCTGTCCGAGGCCGCGATGCTGATCGACCTCGCCGAGGATCGCATCGCCGCCGCCAACAGTCGCGCGCGCAGGCCTTCTGGATCTGCCCGACGAGAGCGGCACCGCCTTCTCGCCGCTGGTGGGGGCCACGCTGCCGCAGTTCATCGTCTTTGTGGATGAAATCGCCCATCGCGGCGAGGCGTGGAGCCGCGACATCACGCTGGCCACGGCCAAATCCGCCCCCCTGCGCTGCGAGATCAGCGGGACGGCTGATCGAGGACAACCCGTCGCTGTCTGCTGCTGACGGTGCTCGACCTTGACGAAATGGACCGCCACGACCGTATCGCCGAAGCGGCGGAACTGCACCGCTGCGGGCCTTCTGGAATGGCAGCGCGCGCAGGGCTTCTTCTCGGAGCTGGAACGGCAGAACCAGCTGATCCTGAACGCGGCAGGCGAAGGCATCTACGGGGTCAATGCCGATGGCAAGACCACCTTTCGTCAACCGCGCGGCGCAGGAAATGCTGGGCTGGACCGCCGAAGACCTGCTGGGCCACGACATCCATTCGATGATCCACCACCACCATCTGAATGGCGACATCTATCCATTCCCACGATTGCCCGATCTACCAGTCCTTCCGCTTCGAGCAGGTCGACCGGATCGAGGACGAGGTGTTCTGGCGCAAGGACGGCAAGCCGATCCGCGTCGAATATGTCTCGACCCCGATCTATGACCAGAAGGTTCTGGCCGGGGCCGTGGTGATCTTCCGCGACATCACCGAGCGCAAGGAGAACGAGCGCAAACTGCGCGAGGCGATGGAGGAAGTGGCCGCCCTGCGCGACCGGCTGGAACAGGAGAACGCCTATCTGCAAGAGGCGATCACATCCGAGCGCGCGCATCACGACATCATCGGCCGATCCCCGGCGATCCGGCAGATTCTGCACCGGATCGAGCTGGTGGCACGCACCGATGCCACCGTCCTGATCACCGGCGAGGCCGGCACCGGCAAGGCGCTGGTGGCCACTGCCATCCACAGCGACAGCCCGCGCCGCCGCCGTCCGCTGATCCATTTCAAATGCGGCTCCGTCACCGCCGACGCGATCGAGGCGGAACTCTTCGGCCAGATGCGCGGCGCCTATCCGGGCGCGCTGCGCGACAAACCCGGCAAGCTGGAACTGGCCCATGGCGGCACGCTGTTTCTGGACGACGTGTCCGAACTGCCGCTGGAACAACAGGGCCGCCTGCTCCACGCGCTGCAAGCGGGCGAGGTCACGCGCCTGGGCGACACACGCACCCGCCAGATCGACATCCGCGTCATCGCCGCCACGACCAAGAACCTTGAACAGGAGGTCGCCGCAGGCCGGATGCGCGAGGATCTCTGGCTGTTCCTGAACGTCTTTCCGATCACCTGCACACCCCTGCGGGACCGGCGCGACGACATCCCCGAACTGGCGGCGCATCTTCTGGACATTGCCTGCAAGCGCATGAACCGCCCCCGCACGGTGATCACGGAACGGATGATGGAACGGCTCTGCGCCTATCCCTGGCCCGGCAATGTCCGGGAACTGAAGAACGTGATCGAACGGGCCGCGATCCTGTCCACCGGCGGCAAGCTGATGGTGGAACTGGGCACCGACACCCCCGTGCGCGCCTCGCCCACGCAAGCGATCCGGACCGAGGCCGAAATCCAGCAGGCTGTCCGCGACAACCTTGTGGCCTGCCTGCGCGAAACCAAAGGCAAGGTGTCAGGCCCGGACGGGGCGGCGGCACTTGCTGGGGGTGCAGCCGACCACGCTTTATTCCCGCATCCGCAAGTTCAGGATCACACCGCTCGAGATCGGCTGAGGCGGGATCGTGAAGCGGCTGGGCACATTGCCGCTGATTCACCGAAATCACCGGCAATCGTTCGACCATATTCGCATAGCTGCGAATTTTCTTCGTCATAGCGACCAAATAGGCGAAGAACCTTCGCTAAATACATATTCCACCCGCAACAATCGCCAGAACATTCGTCGCCCGCTTCGGTAGTGTTGCCGCAAAATCTGACATCTGTCCTTTCGGAAGGGTTCCGGCATGAAAATCGTGGTTCTTGGCTCTGGCGTCATCGGCGTGACCTCGGCGTGGTATCTGGCGCAGGCCGGGCATGAGGTGACGGTGATCGACCGCCAGCCAGCCGCCGCGCTGGAAACCTCCTTCGCCAATGCGGGCGAGATCAGCCCCGGCTATTCCTCGCCCTGGGCCGCGCCCGGCATCCCGCTCAAGGCGCTGAAGTGGATGTTCATGGAACATGCGCCGCTGATCATCCAGCCGAAGATGGACATGACCAAGCTGCGCTGGATGGCGCAGATGCTGGGCAATTGCACCAGCGCCGCCTATGCGGTGAACAAGGCGCGCATGGTGCGCCTGGCCGAATATTCGCGCGACTGCCTGACCGAATTGCGGGCCGACACAGGCCTCAGCTTTGACGAGCGCCAGCAAGGCACGCTGCAACTGTTCCGCACCCAAAAGCAGATGGATGCCGCCGCCAAGGATATCGAGGTGCTGCGCGCCGGTGGCGTCGCCTTCGAACTGCTGGACCGGGCGGGCTGCCTTGCCGCCGAACCGGGACTGCGCGGGTCTGCCGACCGGATCGTCGGCGGTCTGCGTCTGCCGGGCGACGAGACCGGCGATTGCTTCAAGTTCACGCAAGGGCTGGCCGCGAAGGCCGCGGCGCTTGGCGTGACCTTCCGGCATGGCGTTTCGATTGATCGCCTGAACACGGCAGGCGGTCGCATCACATCCGTCACCACCTCGCAGGGCGACGTCAGCGCGGATGCCTTCGTTCTGGCGCTGGGCAGCTATTCACCCAAACTCGTCGCACCGCTGGGCCTGCGCCTGCCGGTCTATCCGGTGAAGGGATATTCGATCACCATGCCCATCGTGGACGCGGACCGCGCGCCGGTCTCGACCGTGATGGATGAAACCCACAAGATCGCCATCACCCGTCTGGGCGACCGTATCCGCGTGGGCGGCATGGCGGAACTGGCGGGCTTCGACCTGTCGCTGTCCGAAAAGCGCAAGCGCACGCTGCTGCATTCGGTCGAGGACCTGTTCGGCGGCGCAGGCGATCACGCGCCAGACCAGTTTCTGGACCGGCCTGCGGCCGATGACCCCGGACGGAACGCCCGTGGTCGGCCGCACGCCGGTGGCCAACCTGTTCATGAACACGGGCCACGGAACGCTGGGCTGGACGATGGCCGCAGGGTCGGGCCGCGTTCTGGCGGATATCGTCTCGGGCCGCGCGACGCAGATCGACAGCACGGATCTTGGTTTCGACAGATATGCCGGCGGCAGGACCATGGGCCAACCGAAGGCCGGACTGCGCCCCGCCACGGCCTGAGTCCACACGAGACCGGACCGGATCATCCCGCCGCCCCCTGTGACCGCCCGCGCCCGGTGTAACCGATGGCGCGGCGGCACCGGGATTCCGCGCAAAAGCCGGGACAATGAAAAGCATTGTTTCGGAAATTGATCCGATCCGGGTGACCGCGCGTAATGAACTACTATTGCGATACTATGTCGCAATGATCTTACAACCGGGAGACTAAACAGATGAATTTCATGACATTTGCCAACCGCCGCACTTTCTTCAAGGGGGGCGCAGCCCTGGCCTTCGCCGCAACCCTGAGCGCCTGCGCGCCGATGGCATCCGAACCGGACGTCGTCGACATTCTGGCCACCAATGACCAGTTCAGCACGCTGGTCGCGGCTGTCGGCGCGGCCGGACTGGCCGAAACGCTGAAGGGCGATGGCCCGTTCACGATCTTCGCCCCCACCAATGCCGCCTTCGCCGCGCTGCCCGCAGGCACGGTCGAAAGCCTGCTGCTGCCTGAAAACAAGGACACTCTGGTCTCGATCCTGACCTATCACGTGGTGCCGGGCGCCGTGACCTCCGACCAACTCGCCGGTCAGCGTCTGGACGTGGAAACCGTGCAGGGCCAGACGGTGCATATCGACGCCACCAATGGTGTGCGCGTGAACAAGGCCAATGTCACGCAGGCCGACATCATCGGCTCGAACGGCGTGATTCACCGCATCGACAGCGTCCTGCTGCCGAAGTAAGCCCAACCTGTCGCAGATCGTTCAAGGGGCAGGCCCGGCCTGCCCCTTTTGCATGGCAATCGCCTGCCCTGCCCCACCATTGCGGCTTGATGGCAGGCGGAACTCGCCTTTAAGGCGATTATTGCACCCGATCCCTGAGAATTTCGTATATTTCATGGTCCACAGGGTTTTCAAAACCTGACGTCCGTTTTATCGGAGGTTGATCTTTGCCGCTCTTCCCCGCCTTGCGCTGGGCTTTGTGGAAAGTCCGACACCCTGCCGCGCTTTGCCCGAGGAAAGCTGCGGCGCCCCAAGGCCGACAAGCGGAGACCGAATGACCGATCAGGTGAAGAGCCCCATGCGGATCCTGCGCAATCGCGCGGCGACCGTCATCCTGTTCATGGTGATCGAATTGCTGGCCCTGGTCATCGCCCACCAGTTCTTCGTGCCGTTCGACTGCGGCGAGACGGGCTCCTACGGAACCTGCAGCTTCCTGCAAAGCCTTGTTGCGCGCGCCCTTGTGATGCTGGCCGCGTTCACATTCCTTGTCTGGGCCAGACCGCAGAGTTTCGAGGATTTCCTGACCGCCGCCCAGGACCACAGGGCGCGGGGCTGGGCAGCGCTTCACTTTGCGGGAATTGTCCTGCTGTGGCTGCCCCTGCTGCTTGCCGGTGCGCAGAACCTTGTCGCCTTCTACCAGACCGCAGGCGTGATCTGGGCGGCTGGCGCGGGGCTTGCCACGCTGGGCGGTGCCTTCTGGATCGCGCCACCGCGCGCATGGGGCGCAGTGCTGCGCCAGGATCGCTATATCCTGCTGCTCGTCCTCGCCGGTGCGGCGCTTGTGCCCGATCTGGCTGCGCTGATCCTGCCGATCTGGGACTGGCAGGTCATCACCACGGCCACGTTTTCAGCCGTCTACTTTCTGTTGTCGCTGTTCAGCGCAGCGCACCTTTGCCGACCCGCCCGCCTATATCATCGGCGTGGACGACTTTGCCGTGCATATCGCGCAGCAGTGTTCGGGCGTCGAGGGTGTCGCCCTGGTCACGGCCTTTGTCTGTCTCTACGCGCTGATTTTCCGCAAGGAAATCCGCTTTCCCCACTACTGGCTCGTGGTGCTGCCCGTCGCCATCATGCTGAGCCTCGCGCTGAACATCGTGCGCATCGCCGCCCTTGTTCTGATCGGCGCCTTTGTCTCGCCCGAGCTGGCCGTGAACGGGTTCCACAGCTATGCGGGATGGCTGTTCTTCACCCTGCTGGCGCTCGGCATCGTCTATGGCCTTCAGACGATCCGCTGGCTGCACCGTGATCCGGCCCGTCTGGATCGGTCCTCGCCCCTGCAGCAGGACCCGGTCGCGGCACTGATCCTGCCCTTCGTGGTCTTCATGCTGGCCAGTGTTGTCACGCAGGCCCTGTTCACGCATCCCGCGCTCGGATACCCGCTGGTCGCCGCCGCGCTGGCCGGAGCGGTGTGGTACTTCCGGGCGCAGGTGCGCGCGCTGCAATGGGCACTCGATCCGGTGGCTGTCGGCCTTGGGGCCTTGGTCGGTCTGGCCTGGGTCCTGCTGGCCGACAGCGGCAATGAGGGTCAGGCCCTGTCCCAGGCGCTGGCCGATCTCACCCCCGTCATGCTGACGGTATGGGTCGTCTCACGTCTGGTGGGCACCGTGCTGCTGGTCCCGCTGGTCGAGGAGATGTTCTTTCGCGGCTATGTCATGACGCGGCTGGATCGTGGCGGCGCGCCGATGCGCCTGCTGGCGATTGCCGTGTCCTCGGCTCTGTTCGCGGCACTGCACGGGCGCTGGATCGCGGCGGGCCTGGCCGGTTTGGTGTTCGCCCTCGTGATGCTGCGGCGGGGGCGGCTGGGCGACGCGGTTGTCGCGCATCTGGTGGCCAACCTTGTGGTGGCGGCCTGGGCGCTGATCAGATTTGATTTTGCCCTGATCTGACACCGGTCACGTCAGAAGGGGACAGCGCCACTCACCCGCGGCGCAAACCTGCCCGCAAAACAAGAAAGGGCGCGCGCCTTGCGGCACGCACCCTGTTCCTTACAACGCTGTCCGACCCTGTGTTCAGGCGTTCAGACGACGGTTGCGCTCCCACACGAAGGCGACGATCGCAAGGACCGCTGCCATCGCCAGAAGACCGGTCGAGGCGTCGATTTCGGGAACGCTGGCCACCGAGGACCCGATCGCGCTGTCGCTGCTGCCGGTTGCAGAGGACGACACGGAAGACACGGAGGACGAACCCGAAGAGGACAGGCTCACGGAGGACGACCCGCCAGAACCGCCGGACATGCTCGAACTGCTCGAACCGCCCGACCCGCCGGGACGGCTGGACCGTCCGCCCATCGCGAATACGGCTGCGGAGGACATTGCGAATGTTGTCGCTGTTGCCAGCGCTGTGGCTGCAAGTTTGAATACGGTCACGGTGAGATCCTTGAATGTAATTTTCTACCCAGTGGCACACTGCCACCGACGATCAACCAAATCACTCAGCACGCTAAACCCTGTAGTGCATCTTAAGTAGAACACTACTGCTATGCCAACGAAAAAACAAGCATTGGCCATAATTTTATGGGCTTTGAGGGAAACAATTCTGTGGTTTTCTGCTGATTGTGCTCAATTCACGACCAATGGTCTTGGGCCCGCCACAGTCAGTGACAATTAGTCTACCTTTGATTGTTTTCAATCCCGACTCCCGAACTCTGTCGAGGCGGCCTCTATTGCGCCGCAGTTCCGCCGCAGGTCGATGTTTTTCCTTGCCATGCCTGCGCGGCCCACCTTATCGTTCACCCCTCATTTGAGCATCTATCGTCATCCATTACCCGCGCCGGTTCCCAGGAAGGTCATCACGTGACAGACCCAGACACCCCTTTGCGCGTCGCCTACCTGTGCGATTTCGACCCGTTCGACCAGATGGTCTATTCCGGCGGGAACGCCCGCCTTTTCGCCGCGCTCAAGGCGAATGTCGACGACGTGCATGTGCTGGACAATGGCTGGGGGCGGCTCGAACGCGTGAACAAGCGTATCCGCAAGCTTCCCCACTCGGTGGAACTGCGGTTGCGCTGGCGGGCGCATCTGGCCATGTCGCCGGTTCTGGCGCGTCATGTGGAACGGCAGCTGGCGCAGGGCGACTACGACGTGCTCTTCGGGGCCTACAGCTTTCATTCCATGTGCGGTGTCCGGGTGCCCGATGGCATGGTGACGGCCTACACCTCGGACGCAACCCCGACCATCTACAAGCGATCCCCCGTGGGCCAGTCCTTCGGCTCGTTCATCGGGGTATCGCGCCTGCTTGACCCCGCCATCACGCGGGCCGAGCGTGCGACCTTTCGCAAGACCGATCTGCTGCTCTGGGCCTCGGATTGGCTGCACGAAGAGGCCGTTGACCTTTACGGACTGGACCCCGATCAATCCCATGTCGTCAATTGGGGTGCCAATATCGACCCGCCCGCGCCCGAAGCGGCGCCTCTGCCCATCGCGCCGGATGCACCGCTGCGCCTGTTGTTCGTGGGCCGGGACTGGGCCGCGAAGGGCGGCCCGACGACGGTCGCGGTTCTGCGCATGCTCAGGGCGCAGGGTATCGACGCGCGGCTCAGTGTCGTCGGCACGGAGCCGCCGCCCGAGGACATGGATGACGCGATCGACGTCTACAGGTTTCTGGACAAATCGGATCCCGCGCAACTGGCCCTGTTCACGGACCTCTATCGCACGGCGCATTTCATGGTGATGCTCTCCTTCGAATCCTACGGGTTCGCCTATTGCGAGGCATCGGCCTATGGCCTGCCATCCCTGGCCATGCGTGTCGCCGGCGTCCCGGTGCGAGAGGGCGTGAACGGCCATGCCTTCGCAATCGGCACCGCCCCGGAGGAGCTGGCGAACCGGATCCAGGCCTATCTTGCCGATCCTGCCAGCTATGCCGCGCTGCGTCTGGCCACCCGGACCGAGTATGAGGAACGGCTGAACTGGGACGCATGGGGACGTCGCACCGCAGCGCTTCTGCGCGCCAAGGTGGCCGCGCGCCGCGCCTTGTCCAAGGGCCGGGATTCAGCCCAGAGTCACGCAAACCGCGCGCCCTAGCGCGGTTTCTGACCGATCTTGGTTGACGTTCCCCCCGTCAGAGTGTTTTTTTTGCCAACGATCTGCGCATAGAACGCACTCAAAAAAACTGGGAGAGAGTATACCATGAAAAAACTGCTCATTGCAGCTGCGGCTGCCATTGCCATCGCGCCCGTGGCGCAGGCACAGGAGCTGTCGATCGCGACTGGCGGCACCGGCGGCGTCTATTATCCCTATGGCGGCGGTCTGGCCGAAGTGATCGGCAAATACGTGGACGGCTATTCCGCCAGCGTCGAAGTGACGGGTGCGTCGGTCGAGAACATGGCGCTGATCCAGCGCGGTGACAGCGATATCGCCCTGGCACTGGCCGACACGGTCTATCAGGCCTTCACCGGCACCGGCTCTTTCGAAGGCAAGCAGATCGCGGAAGCCCGCGCCCTGGCCTCGATCTATCCGAACGCCGTCCAGCTCGTGACCCTGGCCGACAGCGGGATCACCAGCCTCGAGGATCTGCGCGGCAAGCGCGTGTCCGTGGGCGCACCGGGTTCCGGCACCGAGCTCAGCGCCCAGATCATTCTGGCCGCGAACGGCATCACCTATGAGGATTTCGATCCGCAGCGCCTGAACTTCAACGAAACCGCCGACGCGATCCGTGACGGCGACATCGTGGCAGGGTTCTGGAGCGTGGGCCCGCCCACCTCGTCGATCATGAACCTGGCCGCAACGCGCAGCATCGCCGTCGTCGGATTGAGCGACGATGAAGTCGCCAAAGCCCGCGCGGCCGAGCCGACCTTCGCGCCCTACACGCTCAAAGCCGGTCTCTATGACGGGATGGCCGAGGCCGTGACCACGATCTCGACTCCGAACGTGCTGGTCGTGCATGCCGACATGGACGAGGAACTGGCCTACAACATCACCAAGGCGATGTATGAGCATGTGGCAGAGCTGATCGCGATCCACCCTGCGGCCAATGACACCACGATCGAGTTCTCGGTCGCCTCGACGCCGATCCCCTTCCACCCGGGCGCGCTGCGCTATCTGGAAGAAGTGGGCGCGGCCATTCAGGACCACCAGCGTCCGTGATCCGCACAAGCGAAGGGCGGTTCTTGCGAGCCGCCCTTCTCGCCTGCGCAGTACTGTCCGGCACGCCCCTTCTGGCAGATGACAGGCTGGTCGTGGAAACCCTTGAAGGACTGACGCTCGGTGAGCTGGCCTTCGATCCGGGACAGGAGATCTGTCTGACCTGGGCCCATTCCGTGACAGGTGGACGGGTTGCCGACTGCTTCGAGAACAGGGATGGCACGATGGTGCTCGCACGCTCCTTCCTGCATGATTTCGCAGCCGGTCTGGGCGAAGTGGCCGGGCGCGGCACCCTCAGAAGTGCTGCCGAAGGCGGCTACTGGATCGACGGCATCGACGAGGCCATACCCGACAACGCGCTGCGCCTCAGGATCGGTGCGCCCCGCGTGGGCCATGTCCTGACCGACGGCACCGACAGGCTGAACCTCAGCGCGCGGGCACCCGGCGCAAGCGTGATGATCCGGCTCAGGCCGCACAGTTCCTGAATGGGGCCCGCAGGCCCCCTTTGATCTTCTTTTCGCACTCCGACAGGATGACAGCACCATGAGCGACCGCACACCCCAGACCGCCATTCCCGAGGCCGTGCAGACCGCAACCCTGTCGGACCGCATCCAGCCGCGTCCGATCCTCTGGGTCATCACGATTGTCGCGATCGCGATGTCGCTGTTCCAGATGTACACGGCCGGGATCGAGCCGATGGGCCTGTTCTACCAGCGCTCGGCGCATCTGGGCTTCATCCTCTTCCTGGCCTTCCTGATCTTTCCGATCACCGGCCCCACTCGCCCGCGCGGAACGATCGGCTGGATCGTGGATGCGGCGTTCCTGACCGCGGCCTTCCTCAGCGGGTTCTACATCTTCTATTTCCTCGACGACATCATCGACCGCGCGGGCTGGTGGTCGCAGACCGACATCATCATGGGCATCATCGCCACCATCGCCGTGCTCGAGGCCAGCCGCCGCGTGGTGGGGCTTGGCATGACCATCATCGGGATGATCGCCATCGCCTATGCGCTGGCCGGGCCGCGCGGTGCGCTGCCATGGCTGGGTGACTGGATGCCCGGCATCCTGTCGCATCGCGGGGCCAGCGTGGACCGTCTGGTGGGGCAGCTCTATCTGGGGCAGGAAGGCATCTTCGGCCTGCCGCTGGGCGTGGCCGCGACCTATGTCTTCATGTTCGTTCTCTTCGGTGCCTTTCTCGAGGTCACAGGGGCGGGCAAGTTCTTCATCGACCTGGCCTTCGCCGCCACGGGCCGCAAGCCGGGCGGTCCGGCCAAGGCCGCCGTGATCGCCTCGGCGGGGATGGGGTCGATTTCCGGCTCGGCCATCGCCAATGTGGTCACGACCGGGGCCTTCACGATCCCCCTGATGAAGAAGCTGGGCTACAAACCGAAAGAGGCCGGCGGGATCGAGGCCGCCGCCTCGACCGGCGGGCAGATCACCCCGCCGCTGATGGGCGCGGGCGCGTTCCTGATCTCGGAATATACCAACGTGCCCTATATCGACATCGTGATGGTCTCGATCTTTCCGGCCATTCTCTATCTGGGAACCGTCTACCTGTTCGTGCATCTGGTCGCGATGAAGGCGGGCATGACCGGCATGTCCGCCGCCGAACTGCCGGTGGTGCGGCATGTGCTGGCGGCGGGCTGGCAGTTCATCGTGCCGCTTCTCGTGCTGATCTACCTGCTGGTGAACAACATCTCGCCCACAAGGGTGGGTTTCTGGGCGATCATCTCGGTGATCGCCGTCACCGCGCTCAGGGCGGGGTTCACCCTGATGGTGCTGGACCCGAAAGACGGCAAGCCCCTGACACTGGACCGTCTGCGCGGGGCGATCGTCAGCGGGCTGCGCCTGGTGGCGCAGGCGCTTGAGCTGGGCGCGCGCAATGCGGTGGCGGTCAGTGTGGCCTGTGCCGTGGCGGGCATCATCGTGGGCGTCGTCGGGTTGACGGGGCTGGGGCTCAAGTTCTCGTCCATGATGATCTCGCTTTCGGGCGGGAACCTTGCGCTGGCGCTGATCTTCGTGCTGATCGCCAGCCTGATCCTCGGCATGGGCCTGCCGGTCACGGCGGCCTACATCGTGCTGATCGTTCTGGTCGGTCCGGCGCTGAACCAGGAGTTCGGCGTGCCGCTGCTGATCGCGCATCTGGTGGTGTTCTGGTATTCGCAGGACAGCAACGTGACGCCACCGATTGCGCTGGCGGGTTTTGCGGGGGCGGCGATTGCCGGGTCGAAACCGATGGAGACCAGCATGCAGGCGTGGAAATACGCCAAGGGTCTGTATCTGATCCCCGCCTTCATGGTCTACAACCCCGAGATCATCATGGGTGGCGAGACCTGGTATGTGATCTGGACCGGGGTGATCGTGGTGATCGGGCTTGTGGGCTTTGCCGCGGCGATCGAGGGCTATCTTTTCACCTGGATGGACAAGATTTCGCGGCTGCTGATTGTGCCGGGCGTCATCATGATCTTTAATCCCGATGAGATCATCGAAGCCTCGGGGGCGGCGCTGGTTTTCGGGCTGCTGGCCTGGAACTGGATCAAGAGCCGCAGGGCGGTTGCCCGGCCCACCTGAGGGCCGACGGGCCTGTCCCACGATGGGACATTTTGTGACGTGAGTGTTTTCAACGGGTTGCACGGCCGCGTTAGGGAAATTTTAACGCTTGGTCGGATTTGTTTCGGAAACAATGAAAGGGACGTCAGCCGGGATTTGGACAAGACAAACTGCGGATGTTGCCACAAATCCGCCCTGAAAAGACCAATCCCTGCTTCTAGTGAATGATTGTCGCTGATCTCGCGACAGTATCCAAAATGATCGTATCCATTTTTGTGTAAATGACGTTTTCCAGTGCCCTTCGGTCAGCTTGGCGCAACGTGGAAAGGGACTCTGGGTCATGCGTCACATGCGGAAAATGGGCCTGTCATTGGCGGCTGTCAGCCTGCTGTCGGGTTGCGGCGGAGGCGGAGGAGGCGGCGGTGTCGTGTCGACTGCGGCGGCGGCCCTCAGTTTCATGGCAGAGACGCTTTCGGGCGGCACATTCAGCGCGAATGCGCTGTCCACGGGATTCCTCGACAGTTTCGCCGCATTGGAGGATGACGCCCGCGCCCTGCGGGACTCGGCACGCTACCGGGCGCAGGACATCGACTGGTATGTCGACAGCAACAACAACAACCAGCGGGACCCGGGCAGCGAACCCCTTTACAACAGTTATTCCCTTGCCGCGGCGCGGGTGGAATATGCCCATGCCGCAGGCATAACGGGGGCGGGACAGATCATCGCCATCGTGGATGGTGACTTCCTGCCAACCCATGAGGCCTTGGCCGGTCGGGTCCTGTCCTACACCCAGCCCAGCGACCCGACCAACATCACCCAGGCAGAGATCGCGCATGGTACGGCCGTATCCTCGGTCGCGGCGGGGTTTTCCGGTTCCATGATCGGGGTCGCCTATGACTCGCAACTTTTGCTGAGTTCCTACAGCAATGCGCAGGACCTGACCAACGGGACCAATCTGGCGCGGAGCCAGAGGGCCATCGTTCAGAACAATTCCTGGGGTTTCCCCACCATCGCTGCGAACCGCACAAATTTCGACACGTATTTCGGCACAGGACAGACTTTCAACGGCTACCTGACCGCCTTGCGGAACTTCACGCGCGACGGCGTGGTCGTTTTCGCCGCTGACAATTTCACCAATGCCACGCAGTCCAGCATCATGGAATCGTTGCCCCTTTTCGCGCCCGAGCTTGAGGCGGGATGGCTGGCCGTGATCAGTGGCGTGCCGACCTTCGACAATGAGCGCATCCTGAGCGCGCAGCGTGTCTCGGCCCCCTGCCTGCAGGCCGCGCGCTGGTGCCTTGCGGCGGATGGAAGCTGGTTCGCGGCCAGTGCCGACAGCTCTTCCGACTATAGCCTGGTGGTGGGCACGTCTTTCGCGGCCCCTGTTGTCTCGGGTGCCATTGCCCTGCTGGCGCAGGCCTTTCCGAACCTGACCCCGCATGACCTGCGCGCGCGTCTGATCGCCACGGCGGACAACCGTTTTGCAGGCTTCACCGCATCGGGCACGCTGGAGGTGATCCCCGGTTCGGGCTTTTTCCATGACTACAGCACGGAATGGGGCCATGGCTTTCTGGATGTCCGCGCCGCCCTGCTGCCCATCGGCACGCCGGTCGCGCGGATGGCGGATGGCACGGTTCAGCGCGCGGACCAGCCGCTGATCGCCGGGGGCGGTGCGTCGGGCGATGCGGTGGCGCGCAGTCTGTCGGCGGTGCCGGTTCTGGTGACGGATATGCTGGGCGGGGATTTCACCATGTCGGGCGAAGCGCTGGCCGCGACCGCGACCGCCGCGCCGGTGTCCGAGCGGCTCTGGTCCGCGATGTTCGGGCGCACGCCGCGTTCCGGCCTGCTGCGGGAATACGGCGGCGGCGAGATGACCCTGCGGCAGGGTCCGGTCGAGCTGTCGCTGCTGGGCCCTGATGCCATGGGCGGTCAGACGGGGCTGGACGGATCGGACCCGGCCATGGCTGCTGCGATCGGGCAGGTTCTGGATGCGGCGGGCGGCGAGCTGTTCATCGGGCTGAACATCGCGCGCGACGACGGCACGCTGCTGCCGGGGATCGGCGGGACGGCCAGCATGCTGGCCGCGGTCGATGTGGCCTTTACCCGCGAGGTCGGGCGCGGCGGGTTCGTCGAGCTGGGCGGCACGTTCGGGATGTCGCCCGGTGGCACAGGGGCGGCGCTGTCGGACCGGTCCGACGTTCTGTTCAATTCTTTCCGGGTCGAGGCGGGGCAGACCGGCGTGCTGCGGAGCGGCGACCGGCTGAGCCTTGGCCTGTCGATGCCGGTGGCCGTGACGTCGGGCGGCGCGAGGATCGCCCTGCCGGTGTCGCGCAGCGCCGCCGGCATCCAGCACCGCGACGTCGGTATCGACTATGCGCCACAGGACCGCGAGATTGATCTGTCGATCACCTATGGCACCCCCTTCGGGCCGGGTGGAGAGCTGTTCGTGGGGGCCATTCACGCCTTCAACCACGGGCATGTCGCAGGCCAGCAGGATACGGCGGCCATTCTGGGCTTTCGCATGGCGTTCTGAGGGAGGACGGCGGCCTTTTCGGATCGCCCAGACCTTGGGTTTGCATGGCGCCCCCTCCGGTCAGGACGGGGCGCCTTTTTCGTGCCGCATGTCGGGCGAAAACATACGATGCGGGCGAAAAAATGCACCCGCCGAACTTGTATCGTGAATGCACCATTCCCATCTCCCACGCATTACGGAATTTGCAGTCAGACCGGACAGGATCGGAACCCGCCGCCAGACGTGGGACCCGCATGTTGAAATGCGCTTTGTCCAACACGGATCACGACGCCGGACCCCGCAGAACGGGAGAGCGCGGCACATGGGAGGGGGAAGACATGAGCGATCAAAGCGGTGCATTCTATGGTCAGTTTGTCGAAGATCACGGTCGCCTTGCCGGTCGCCGCTGGGACGGGGTTCTGTCCGGCGAACAGGTGGATCACTTCCGGCGCAAGGGGGCGTCGCTGGCCTTCTGCCCGGTCCAGATCGGCTGGGTGGCTGTCGGTGAGGACGCCGACCGCGCGTCGGGTCTGAGCGACGATCCCGCCATCCCTTTGTCGTGGAAGATCGTGCCGGAGGCGGCGAGGTTGTCGTTCCGTGCGTGGGAGATGTCCGATGTTCCGGCCTACCGTGCGCTTCTGGATGATGAAGACCTGTGGCGCTACATGCCCGAGACCTGGCCGGGTCAGGTCTGCGATGAGATGGCGCGCAATCTGATCGCGATTTCGACCGCGGCACCGCATCACGCGGTGCGGGCGGTTCTGCGCGATGGTCAGCCTGCGGGACAGGTGCGCCTTGCCTTTGCGCGCCATGGCGAGGATCGCAGCGAGGCCGAGATCAGCTACTGGATCGGGCGCCCCTATTGGGGGCAGGGGCTGGGGCGGCGTGTGGTGGCGCAGGCGACCGCGCAGGCGTTCCGGGATCATCCCGCGCTGCGGCGGATCTTTGCCCGGGTGCACCCGGATAATCATGCCTCGGCCAGGGTTCTCGAGCTTGCGGGCTATGCGCCCTGCGGGCGGCGCGCGGATGGCTGGAAGATGTTCGAGATCACGGGCTGAGCGTGGTTTCGTCCGGCACGGTCTCGGACTTGGTCTGGACCGGGCGGCGGGCGATGATGCGGGCGGGGATGCCCGCGACCGTCACGCCTGAGGGGACGTCGCTGGTCACCACGGCATTCGCGCCGATGGTGACATGGTCGCCGATGGTCACACCGTTGAGGATCTTGGCCCCGGTGCCGATGTCGACGTGACCGCCGAGGGTGACGGGGCCGGCCAGGGTCACCTGGTGAAAGATCATGCAGTTGGGGCCGATCCTGGCATCGGGGTGAATGATGATCCCGGTCGGGTGGGGCATTCTGAACCCGCCCGCGATCCGGCAATTCAGGTGGATTTCGCTCTGGGTGATCGTGGACCAGAACAAATGGTTCAGGGCCCAGTATTTCCGCTGGATGACGGAGAGCACGCCGCCCTTGTCGCGCGCGGCCTGATACCGGCGCACGGCGCGCATCAGTTTGGAGGCCGGGTCCCAGAAGCTGCGAATGGCCTCGCGGCGCATGTCGGGAACCTCGGCCGATACGTTCAGGTCTTCCACGGATGCTCTCTTTGCGGGTCGATGTCAGGGCGATGCGTCCGGTCGGCCTATCGCGACCGCCGGTGCAGCACAATGTGCGAAGCGCGGCTGATGCCGTCAAGTCGCGATGCCCCAAGGACCGCAGGCCGGGATGCGGTTACTCGGCCTCGTCCATCTTCGATGCGTTGAGCTGCATGTATTTCTCGGCGCCCATCTTGTCGAAGAGGTCGAGCTGGGTTTCCAGAAAGTCGATATGGCCTTCCTCATCCGCGAGAAGTTCCTCGAAGAGCTTCATGGTCACGTAGTCGCCCGCCTCGGCGCAATAGTTGCGGGCCTCGCGGTAGAGGGCGCGGGCTTCCTGTTCGGCGGCCATGTCGCATTCCAGCGTCTCGCGCGGGGTCTGGCCGATGCGGAGCGGGTCCAGTTTCTGCAGGTTCGGATGACCTTCGAGAAAGATCACGCGCGCGATGAGCTTGTCGGCGTGGTGCATCTCCTCGATGCTTTCCTCGCGGCTTTTCCGGGCCATGTGGCCCAGCCCCCAATCCTCCTGAAGACGGTAATGCAGCCAATACTGGCTGACCGCCGTCAGCTCGGACCGGATCGCCCGGTTCAGATACTCAATGACCTTTGCGTCACCCTTCATGATCTTTCTCCTGTGTTGGCCCGCGGCTGCGCCCGTTGGCGCAGCGTGCGGAGCTGCATGGGTATTTCGAGGTTATCATTCTGACGCATGGTCGAAAGAAAGAGCGGCATGCATGCGCCACAATCCGCCGCCTTGCCAAGGGCATGATAGACCTTGCCGGGCGTGATGAGTGTCTGCGGATCGGAGGCGCGCATCCAGTCGATGGCGGCATGGATGTCGCTGCTGGTGATGGACTGACAATGGCACACGATCATTGCGGTTCTTTCGGGTCAGTGCTGCCCCATGGGCGCGCGGCGTTCACTTGGTCAGGATCAGCTTTCCGGCGCGGGTGATCCGCAGGGTATAGACCTGCCCGTCCAGTTCAATCTGCGCCTGCACCCCGCCCGCTGTCAGGTCGCGGGCGCTGTGGCTGGGAAGGCTCTGGCCCGATGGCGCGGGTCTGGCGTCCTGCGAAGGGGCTGTCGGCTGGGGACGCAGGGCGATCATGGGCGCGCCTCGCGGCCGAGGCGTGCTTCGATCCGGTCGAGCCAGAGTTCGACATTGCAGGCGTCCGAGAGGGAAAAGGCGTGCAGCAGATCGAGTGCGACGGCCCGCTCGAGGCAAGGGACGTGGAGGGGCGCTGCGCGTCTGTCGGGCAGCGGATGGGGTCTGGTCTGGGGCAACATGGCGGAAGTCCTTTCATCTTTCGATTCGGGCTTCCCCTCACATCGGGACGGGGTGGCTGGAACTCACCCCAAATCTGACAAAAAATATCAGGCATGTCAATCCGACTTTTTCAGTCAGGTAATAACGGGATGGTGATTTTATCTTGCCGCTTCAAGGAAGATGGCCCGCCCTGTGCACCACAGGCGACGGGGCGGGCCATGATGATCAGTCCGCTGCACCGATGGTCAGGGCAATCGGTTCCAGCCCGTCAATCCCGCCTGTCAGCACGTCGCCGGGCTTTACCGCGCCCACCCCTGCCGGGGTGCCGGTCATGATGAGGTCGCCCGGTTGCAGATGATAGAAGCCCGACAGGTGGCTGATGATTTCAGGCACCGACCAGATCAGTTCGGTCAGGGTCGCGTCCTGGCGCACGTCGCCGTTCAGTTCCAGATGGATGCGCTGCCCGGCCACGGGGCCGAAAGCCTCGGCCTTGGTGATCGGGGCGAAAACGGCAGAATTCTCGACATCCTTGCCCAGATCCCAGGGACGCTGATGGGCGCGTTCGGACAGTTGCAGGTCGCGCCGCGTCATGTCGAGCGCGCAGCCGAATCCGTAGACCTTGGACATGGCGTCCGCGACGGAGACCCTGAAGGCGGGCGCGCCCATGGCGACGGCCAGTTCCATCTCGTAATGGTAGTTGTCGGTGCCGGGCGGATAGGCGGCGGTTGCGCCGCTGAGGATGGCCGAGGCTGCCGATTTGGTGAAATAGAACGGTTTTTCACGATCGACCTCGATCCCCATTTCCGCGGCATGGGCGGCATAGTTGCGCCCCACGCAGAAGATGCGCCGGATCGGGTAGCGCGCGGCCTCGCCGACCACAGGAATGGACGGGATGGGGGGAAGATCGAAAAGGTGGCTCATCTGGTGCTCTCCTCGTATTGGCCCGGCGTGTTCTGCGGGCTGGCATGGATGCGGACCGGGGCTCTGCCCTGCGCCGCAGGGCGGTTATAGGCACAAAGCGCGCGACAGAGAATGTCTCTTTCGCCGATGCGGCGGTGATCGGGCGCCCTGCCCGCTTTCCTGCGAACAAGACGCATACGAACCATAAGTATGCTTGTCACATATGGGCGGACCCGGCTACCCTGCCGGCAAAGGTCAGGCACGGGGCGCGCTGGGGAATGCTGGAACTACAGGATATGGCGGGGCACCTGATCCGGCGGCTTCACCAGATTTCGGTCTCGGTCTTTACGGAGCGGATGCGGGACGCGGGCTTCGATCTGACCCCGGTGCAGTTCGCCACGCTGGCGGCGCTTGAGGCGCATCCCGATGTGGATCAGGCGACCCTTGCGGGGCTGATCGCGCATGACCGCGTGACGATCGGCGGGGCGGTTGACCGGATGGAGGCCAAGGGCCTGATCAGCCGCCGGGTCAGCCCGCAGGATCGCCGCGCGCGGCGCGTGCGCCTGACCGATGCCGGGCGCAGCACGCTGCTGACGGGCGCTTCCGCTGGTGCGGACCTTTCAGCACGACATCCTCAGCGGGTTGACCGAGGCGGAAAGCGCCCAGTTCATGGCCTTGCTGCGCAAGACGACCGCAGCTGGCAACACGCAAAGCCGTGCCCCGTTGCAGCAGCCCAAGCCGCGCTGACCCGCGTCAGCCCGGCAGCCACAAGGCGATGGGCGGGAAGATGATCAGCAGCACCACGAGGACGAGCGAACAGAGGATGAAGGGGATCGCGGACATGTAGATGTCGCGCATCGTCGTGTCGGGCGGGGCCACGCCTTTCATCACGAAGAGCAGCAGGCCGAAGGGCGGCGTGGTGAAGCTGATTTCCAGCGCCAGCAGCATGATGAGGGCGAACCAGATCGGATCGAAGCCAAGGCTTGCCGCCAGCGGGAAGAAGATCGGGACGGTCAGCAGCATCATGGAGATCTGTTCCATGAACATGCCCAGCAGCAGCAGCACGCCGAACATCACCAGCAGCATGGCGATGGGTTCCAGATCGAAGCCGGTGGCCCATTTGATCAGCCCGCTCGAGGCGCCGGAGAAGGCCAGAAGCTGGCTGAAGGTGGCCGAGCCGAAGACGATCAGATAGGCCATCAGGGTCACGCGCAGTGCGCCGATGATGGATTTCTTGATCGCCTCCCATGTCAGGCAGCGGAAGATCACGGCCAGGATCAGGACGCCGAGCGCGCCGAAGGCGGCCGCCTCGGACGGGGTGACGATCCCGCCGACCATCATCACCACGATCACCACCATGACACCGACCATCGGCACCACGTCGCGGATGAAGAGGGCCAGTTTCTCGGCCAGGGTCATCGGCTCCACGTCATAGGCGGGGGCGGCGTCGGGGTCGATTTTCGTCTGGATGAAGATCGTCGCCAGATAGAAGGCGGCGAGGATCAGGCCCGGGATGATGCCCGCGATCAGCAGCTTGCCCACGTCGATGCGCGCCAGCGTCGCCAGCAGCACGGCCAGCGCCGAGGGCGGGATGATGATGGCCAGACCGCCGGTGCCGAGGATCGGGCCGATGGACATGTGCTTCTTGTAGCCGCGCCGGTTCATTTCCGGCACCATCAGCGAGCCGAGCAGCGCGGTCGATCCCATGGACGAGCCCGACAGCGTGGAAAAGCCGGTGCCGCCCAGAACGGTGACATAGGACAGCCGCCCCGGCAGCTTGCCCAGCAGCTTGTCGATGGCGTTGAACATCCGCCCGCCGAGGCCGGTGTGAAAGAAGATCTCGCCCATCAGCAGGAACAGCGGGATCGGCACCAGCGCGAAACTGGTGAGCGAGCCCAGCCCGTTGTTCAGCAGCGCGCCGATGCCGCGTTCGCCGCCCATGAAGACCCATGCGCCGATGATATTGGCGGCCAGAAAGGCCAGCGCCACCGGCATGCCGATTGCCATCAGCACCAGGATGGAGCCCAGCAGCAGGCCAAGTGCCTCGTACCATTCCATTATTCGTGTATCCCTGCTTCACCGGAATGCATCAGCTCTGTCCCGAAGACAAAGCGCGAGAATTCGATCGCCATCAGCCCGAAGCAGATCGGAAAGGAGATGGTCAGGATCCAGCGCGGAAAGTAATAGGCGCGCACGTCATAGTCGTTGCGCGCGATGTTGGTCAGGAACAGCTCGAACCCCTTCCAGGCGAGGATCAGGCAGACCAGGACGCAGGCCAGCGCGACGCCGCGGCTGACGAGGCGGCGCAGCGACGGGCGGCAGGGCGGCGGTGACCAGTTCGATATGCACATGGCCCTTTTCGCGCACCAGCCAGGGCGCGCCCAGCATGGTCATGTAGAGCATGGCGTATTCGGTCGAGGTGAAGAGCCAGGCCCAGGGCTGCATGCCCAGGTTGCGCATGCCGACCGACATGATGACCGAGATCATCAGCCAGACCAGCATGGCCCCCGCGAGAAAGGCCATTCCGTAAAGGAGGCAGCGAGTAGAGACGGGTCAACTGCTGCATGTCTGCCTCGGACGATTGGGAGCGGGCGGCGGTTGCGCCCGCGCCGGATCAGGATGGCGCGGCCCGGTGACCGGACCGCGCCGTCGCGGGACTTACTTGTCCAGGTCGGGGTTGTAGAACAGCTCGATCAGCGTGTCGTAGTTGCCGTCACCCATCGGGCTGCTCGGCCATCAGGCCCTTCATGCGCTCCCAGGTCTTTTCGCGGGCGGCGGCCAGGTAGTTGGCGCTGGCCTCGCCCTGAAGCTCGACCACTTTCATGCCGCCGGCGTCGAGGGCTGCGAAATCCTCGTCACGCTTGAGGCGCAGCGCCTCGACCGTGTCTTTCTCATGCTCGATGGCGACGTCCTGAAGGATCTTCTTGGCCTCGTCCGACAGGCTGTTCCACTTTTCGAGGTTCACGATCACGCCAAGGTCGGTCGAGAAGAAGCACGGCTCGATCCGGTAGTTCAGGAACTCGTTCCACTTGAGGTCGATCAGGCCGATCTGGGTCCAGCCGGTGGCATCCACCACGCCGCGCTCCAGCGCCGAATAGACTTCGGTGGTGGGCAGGTCGATCACCTGCGCGCCGAGGTATTCGGTGAAGAAGGCGTTGTAGACGGCGTTGCCGCGCAGCTTGAGGCCCGCGACCTCGAGATTGCCGTCGGCGTCCAACTTGGGCTCGTCCTTCATCCACAGGTTGTAGCAGACACCGCTGTCGAACCAGCCCAGATACTTGACGCCCATCTTGTCCTGATGGATCTCGTCGATCAGGTCGATGCCGCCGTTTTCGCGGGCTTCGATCGCGGTCAGGTTGGAGGCGACCAGCGCGTCCTTCTCGGGCAGCGCGCCGCCGTAGAAGCTGCCGGGGGTGTAGACCATGTCCACGATCCCGTCGCGCACGGCGTCGGGCTGCTGGAACATGCCGATGGCCTCGGGGCCGCCGCGCACTTCGATCTGGACGACGCCCTCGCCGGCCTCGTTCACCTTGTCGACGAACTGCAGGAAGGACTGGGTGTAGATCAGCGTGGTCGGGAAGGCGTGCACGGCGGTCAGGGTTTCCTGTGCCGAGGCGGCTGCGCCGATCATGGTGGAACCGGCGATCAGGCCGCCGACGAATGTCATTTTCATTGGTCTCTCTCCTTTTTCGGGGTTTTGGGCCCCGCCCTGTTGAAGGTGCCCTTTCAGGGTCACCCGATTGGTGCCGCGCGCCCCGTCAGGCGCGCGCGGGTCTTTCAAGTCTCCTGCGGCAGCATGGCATAGGGGGCGCTGTTTCGCCCTTTCGCTGCGGAAGGCCGCGATCGCGGTGCCGTGGCTGGCGCGTCATGTCGATATCGTCCCAGCCGTTGATCAGTTTCAGCCGCCAGATCGGGTCGAGATCGAAGGGGATCACCTCGTTGCCGATGCGGATCACGCCATCCGTCAGATCGACGGTCATCACGGCGGCGCCGTCGCCCAGCCGTGCGATCAGCGCCTCGATCTGCTCTTCCGGCAGGCGGGCGGGCAAAAGGCCGTTGTTGACGGCGTTCGAGGCGAAGATATCGCCAAAACTGGGCGCGATGCACCACCCTGATGCCGAAATCGACCAGCGCATAGACCGCCGCCTCGCGCGAGGAGCCGCAGCCGAAGTTGCGGCGGGTCACCAGGATGCTGGCCTCCGGGTGGCGGTTCAGCGGCATGTCGGGGCGCGGCGCGCCGGTCTCGTCACGGCGCAGGTCATGCAGCAGATAGGGGCCATAGCCATCCTTGCGCGGCACCGACATGAACCGCGCCGGGATCAGCTGATCGGTGTCGATATTGTCCAGCGGCAGGGCCACGGCCGGACCCTCGATGATGCTGCCAACCCGCCAGTCAGACCCGCCCTTCCAGCAAGAGGGCGCACATCGGTCAGCGTGCCGGTCACGGCGGCGGCGGCGACCATCGCGGGGCTCATCAGATGGGTGCGCGCGCCGCGCCCCTGACGGCCCTTGAAATTGCGGTTGGTGGAGGAGGCGCAGCGCTTGCCCGGTGCCACCAGATCGCCGTTCATGCCGACGCACATCGAACAGCCCGGCGGCGACCCATTCGAGGCCGGCTTCGGTGAAGATGCGGTCCAGCCCTTCCTGCTTCGGCCTGCGCCTTGACCAGCGCCGAGCCGGGCGAGACGAGGCCCGGCACCTTCGCCTTGCCGTCCGGCCAGAACGGCGGCGGCCACGCGCAGATCCTCGATCCGGCCATTGGTGCAGGAGCCGATGAACACCTGATCGACCGGCGTGCCTTCGAGCCGCTGGCCGGGGGTCAGGCCCATGTAGTCCAGCGCGGCGCGGGCCTGATCGGCGCGGGCACCTTGCAGATTGGCGGGATCGGGCAGGCTGGCGGTGATCGGCAGCGCCTCTTCCGGGCTGGTGCCCCATGTCACGGTCGGCGCGATCTCGGCGGCGTCGAGCGTCACCTCGCGGTCGAAGACTGCGTCCGCATCGCGTGGCCAGCGCGCGCCAGTCGGCGACGGCCGCGTCCCAGGCGGCGCCCTGCGGCGCATAGGGGCGGCCCTCGAGATAGGCGAAGGTCACCTCATCCGGCGCGACCATGCCGCAGCGCGCGCCGCCTTCGATCGACAGGTTGCACAGCGTCATGCGCCCTTCCATCGACAGGCCGCGATCACCGCTGCCTGCATATTCGATGGCATGACCGCGCGCGCCATCCGCGCCCAGCTGCGGCGATCCAGCGCCAGCGCCATATCCTTGGCCGTGACCGCCGGCGCCAAGCTGCCCGTCACGGTGATCCGCATGGTCTTGGGGCGTTTCTGCCAGATCGTCTGCGTGGCCAGCACATGCGCCACTTCGGTCGCGCCGATGCCGAAGGCCAGCGCGCCGAAGGCCCCGTGCGTCGAGGTGTGGCTGTCACCGCAATTGATCAGCAGCCCCGGCAGGGTCAGCCCCTGTTCCGGCCCCATGACATGCACGATGCCCTGACGCGGATCGTCGCATCCCGAAACAGCGGATGCCATGGCGGGCGGTATTGTCTCGCAGCGTGCCGATCATCCGGGCGATCTCGGGGTCATCGATCCGGTCGCGGTCGCGCGTCGGCGCATAGTGATCGACCACGCCGAAGGTCAGCGCAGGTTCGGCCACGGGCAGGCCGCGTTCGGCCAGTCTTGGCAAAAGCGTGGTGCGAGCCTTCGTGCACCAGATGCCGGTCCACCCAGAGCAGCGACGCGCCATCCTCGCGCCGCAGGACCTCATGCGCGGCCCAGAGCTTGTCGAACAATGTGCGGGGCTGCGCGGTCATTCCGCCGCCTCCCGCGCTGCGGGATCGCCGATGACGGGTTCCCAGTGGCGGTCACCGCCCTGCCCCACGCGGGTCAGCGTCATTTCCAGCCGGAACATGTCGGCGCGGTAGAGGGCCGACAGATATTCGACGCCCTGCCCGTTCGACATCGCGCACCACGCGGCGCAGCGACAGCAGCGCCGAGCCGACGGACGACGCCCAGCGCCTCGGCCACATCGGGGGCGGCGAGGGTCGCGGTCACCGACTGATGCGCCGCATCGATCTGCACGCCCGAGCGTTCCAGCAGGCGAAACAGCGGCGTCGTGGCCAGATCGGCCTCGGAATAGTTCGCGCGATGGCCTCGGGCACATAGGTCGTCAGGTGCGAGAACGGCCGCCCGTCGACCAGGCGCACCCGCACGGCGGTCTGCACCCGCGCGCCATCCGGCAGGGCCATGGCCGTGGCCACCGCTTCGGGCGCGGGGCCGTAGGAAAAGGACAAAAGCCGCGCGGTGGTGGTCTGGCCCATCTCGACCAGTTGCGGGATCAGCGTGGTGAAATCAGCGGCCAGCGGGGCCGTCGCCGCCATCGGGGGCGCGCACGACGCTGCCGCTGCCCGACGCGCTTTTCGATCAGGCCATCGGCGCCAGCGCCTCCAAGCGCGCGGCGGATGGTGACGCGCGAGACGCCATGGACTTCGGCCAGCCGCTGCTCGCCCGGCAAGGCTGGCGCCGGCGGCATAGATCCCGTTCGAGATCTCATCGCGCAGCAGCAGATAGACCCGGCGCGCCTTGCCACCTTCCGGAAGACCTGCTCTGCCCTGCGTGTCCAAACCATCCCCCAAGATCACCGCCCGAACGGGCCGGATTCGCGTTCAACCGTATCAACGGTTTTTTGAAAAGCAAGCAATCCGTCACTTCATGGCGCAAATATTTGAGCTTTCCAGATACCACTATCTGTATTACAAAAGATACAGATTTCAGAAGGAGGGACGCTATGCCGATCGTCGAGGCGCATGTTCTGGAAGGCTATGACGATGACGCGAAAACGCGTCTTGGCAAGGCTCTGACCGATGCGGTGCAGCTTGTCGTCCCCGCCGCCCCCGAGGCCGTCACCGTGATGATCGCACGAGATGCCGCGCGCGACCATTACATGCGCGGCGGCACCCAGCGCAGCGGCGCGCCCGCCCTGCCCGATCCTTGTGCAGTCGTGCGCGACTATCTGGCGGCGATGGAGGCGCGCGATCTGGAGACCGCGCGCGCCATGCTGGGCGACGGGTTTCGCGATGAACTTTCCCGGCGCACCGGCCATGACCACGCTGGAAGAGCTGATCGCCTGGTCCAAGCCGCGCTACCGCTTCGTCAAGAAAACCTATGACGGGTTCGAGGCCTTGCAGGGCGAGGGCCGTCGCCGTCGTCTATTGCCGCGGCACGCTTTCCGGCGAATGGCCCGATGGCACGCGCGTTCGAGGGCATCCGCTTCATCGACCGGTTCGAGGTGACGGCGGGCAAGATCACCCGGCAGGACGTCTGGAACGACATCGCCGAAGTCAAAGCGCAGGACCAAGCATGACCCAGCGCCGATATCGACCCGATCACCCTGGCCGTTCTGGCGGGCCGGATGGAACAGATCGCCGACGAGATGGACGCGACCCTGTTCCGCGCCGCCTTCAACCCGATCATCGCCGAGGCGCATGACGCCAGCCACGGGCTCTATCACGCGGTCAGCGGCGACACGCTGGTGCAGGGCAAGTCGGGCCTGCCGATCTTCGTCGGCGTCATGTCCTTTGCCGTGAAGGCGGTGATCGACAAGGCGGCCGAGGATGGCGAGATCTGGCAGATGGCGATATCTACATCTTCAACGACGCCCATATCGGCGGCACGCATCTGTCCGACATGCGGCTGGTGCGGCCCTATTTCCGCGATGGGGAGCTGTTCTGCTATCTCGCCTCGGTCGGGCCACTGGCATGATGTGGGCGGCGCGGTGCCGGGCAATTACAACCCGGCCGCGACGGATGCGTTTCAGGAGGCCTTCGTCCTGCCGCCGGTGCAAACTGGCGCGCGGGGGTGAGGTCAATCAGGACATCATCGACATCCTGATGCGCAACACCCGCCTGCCGCAATCGGCCATGGGCGATCTGAACGGGCAGTTGGGCGCGCTGGATCTGGGCGTCAGGCGGATGGATGAGCTGCTGGATGAATACGGCGCCGAGACCGTGCGCGCGGCGCTCGATGCGCTTGGGCCACCGGGCCGAGGCGCTGATGCGGGCCGAACTGACCGACCTGCCCGACGGGCGCTGGGAGGCGGAGGATTACCTCGACAATGACGGGATCACCGACGTGCCGCTGCCGATCAAGGTCGCGCTCGAGATCAAGGGCGACCGGATGATGCTGGATTTCACCGGCACCGCGCCGCACTGCGCAGGCCCGGTGAACATCGCGCTGCCGACGGCCGTGGCCACGGCCTATGTGGCGATCAAGCATATCTTTCCGGCCCTGCCCGCCAATGCCGGCGTGATGCGCCCCATTGATGTGATCGTATCCCGGAAGGGTCGCTTGCTGTCGGCCGAATTCCCGGCCCCCGTGGGCGGCTATACCGAAACGATCCTGCGGATGATCGACGTGATCTTTTCCGCCGTCGCCCAGGCCGCGCCCGACCGCGTGGTGGCCAATGCCTATGGCACGATCAACGCGCTGTCGATCGCGGGCAAGCGCAAGAACGGCCAGCCCTGGGTGATGTTCAGCTTTTATGGCGGCGGGCATGGCGGATCGCTCGAAAGGCGACGGGCTGAACCACGGCAATGCGCCGATTTCCACCGCGACGATCCCGCCGATGGAGATTCTCGAGGCCGCCTATCCGGTGATGTTCCGCAAATGGGCGCTGCGCCCGGACAGCGCGGGGGCGGGCGCGCATCGCGGCGGGCTTGGGCGCGATCTACGAGATCGAGGTGCTGGAGGAAAACGGCGCCGAGGCGTTTCTGTTCGGCGAACGCGGGCGCTTTGCCCCCAAGGGCGTCGCAGGTGGCGGCGAGGCGGCGATGAACGTCTTTTCACTATGAGCAGGACGGACGGCTGGCACCACCCGCCGCTGGCCTCGAAGATGCGCGGGCATCAAGCTGACACAGGGCCAGGCCGTGCGGCTGGAAACACCCGGTGGCGGCGGCTATGGCACGGCGGCGGAGCGTGACCCCAAGGCGGTCGCCCGCGATGTGGCGCTGGGGCTGATCAGCGCGGAAGAGGCGGACAAGCCATACGGCACCGCATGGAAAGGGGTGCAGGCATGAGCAGGCAACAATGCGGCCGCATGATCGGCGTCGATGTGGGCGGCACCTTCACGGATGTCTTCGTGCTGGACGAGGCCGACGGGCACCGCGACGGTCGCCAAGGTGCCCACCACGCGCCCCGACCAGTCGGGCGGCTTTCTCGACGGGATCGGCGCGGCAGGTCGGCGGACCTGTCCACGGTCGCGGTGGTCGTGCATGGCACGACGGCGGGCACCAACGCGCTGCTGGAACGCAAGGGCGCGAAGATCGGCGTGATCACCACCGAAGGGCTGCGCGACGTGCTGGAAATGCGCCGCCGCGACCGGCCCCGCACCTGGGGCCTGCGCGGGGATTTCGAGCCTGTGGTGCCGCGCGACCTGCGCCTTGAGGTGCCGGAACGCACGCTGGCCGATGGCACGATCCGCACGCCCGTCGATCTGGACGCGGTGCGCGCTGCGGCGCAAGCAGCTGCTGGATCAGGGCTGCGCGGCTGTCGCGATCCTGTTCGCCAATGCCTATGCCAACCCCGCCAACGAGGCGGCGGCCGTCGCGGCCGTGCGCGAGATCTGGCCGAACGCGCATGTCTCGGCCTCGTCCGAGATCCTGCCGGAGATCCGCGAGTTCGAACGGTTTTCGACCACGGCGCTGAACGCCTATCTGCAACCCGAGGTGTCGGGCTATCTGGACCGGCTGGAAACCGCGCTGAAAGCGGGCGGTTTCGGTGGCGAGTTCATGATCGTGCAGTCCAATGGCGGCGTGATGGCGGTGGACACCGCCTGCCGCCTGCCGGTGCGCACGGCGCTGTCCGGCCCTGCGGCGGGCGTGATCGCGGCGGGCTATATCGCGCAGACGGCCGGGTTTCCCGACGTGATCACCGGCGACATGGGCGGCACCAGCTTTGACGTGTCGCTGATCGCCGGCGGGCAGTCGATGCTGTCGCCGCAGACCTCGATCGACTTCGGCATGGTCGTGCGCACACCCGATGATCGAGATCACGACGATCGGCGCGGGCGGCGGCTCCATCGCCTGGGTCGACAAGGGCGGGCTTGCTGAACATCGGGCCGGAAAGCGCCGGATCGAACCCCGGCCCTGTGGCCTACGGTCTGGGCAATACGCGGCCCACGGTGACGGATGCCAATGTGGTGCTGGGCCGGATCGACCCGGACAACCCCATCGGCGGCAAGCTGAAGCGGCTGGATGTGGAAGCGGCCGCAAGCGCGCGATTGACGAACATGTGGGCAAGCCGCTGGGCCTGTCCACGCTGGCCGCCGCCGAGGCGATCCTGCGCGTCGCCAACAGCCGCATGGCGGGCGCGATCCGTCTGGTCAGTATCGAGCGCGGGTTCGATCCCAAGCGCTTTGCCTTCATGCCCTTCGGCGGGGGCGGCGCGCTGCATGCCGGCGCGATGCTGGCCGATGTGGGCATTCGCCCGCGCGATCGTGCCGCGCTATCCCGGTGTGACCTCGGCCATGGGCTGCGTGATCGCCGACATGCGGCAGGATTTCGTGCAGACGATCAACGCGCTGGTGGACGGTCTGGACGAGGCGCGCTGTGGCGGCGTTCATGCAATCGCATATGGAGCAGGGCTGGCGATGCTGGACGCGGCCCAGACGCGGTTCGAGGCGCGCGAGGTCAGCGTTCGAGCTGGACATGGCCTATGTCGGGCAGACGCATACCGTGTCCGTGCCGCTGCCGCGTGACGATCACCGATGGCCGCGTGGTCGCCGCCCACGCGCGCCGAGATCGCGGCGGCCTTCGATACCGCCTACAAGGCCACCTATGGCCGGTTGCTGCCCAACGGCGTGCGGCGGGTGATGAACCTGCGCTCGCGCCGTGACGGGGCGGCGGCCCAAGTTCGATCTGGCGACGCTGGCCCCGCGCGGGACCGGCACGGCGGAGGAGGCCCGCAAGGGCACGCGGCAGGTGCATTTCGGGGATCAGCTGGCATGACACCGCCATCTACAACCGGCTGGCCCTGCCGGTGGGCGCGGTGATCCACGGGCCCGCCATTCTGGAACAGCCCGACACAACGGTGCTGATCGAACCGGACCTGATCGGCACGGTCGACGCCTTTGGCAACACCATCATCACACGGCAGGAGGTTTGAGCCATGGGCGCATTGACCACGATTGACCCGAAACGCACGGCGCTTCTGACCATCGACCTGCAGAACGACTTTCTGCATCCCGAGGGCGCCTATGGTCGCGCCGGGCAAGGGTCGGAGGCGATCGCCGCCCTGCCCGCCCGCGTGGCGTCCGGTGCGCGATGCGCTGCGGGCCAAGGGCGGCACCTATGTCTCCGCCCAGTTCACGCTGGTGCCGGGACCGGACGGCGAGCCGCTGATCGCGCCGCATCTGAAACAGCTGCGCCCCTTTCTGACCAAGGGCGATTTCGCGCCGGGCGGCTTTGGCCACAGCCTTGTGGATGCGCTGGCCCCTGCGGATTACACGATTGAAAAGGTGGCCTATTCCGCCTTCTACCAGACGCGGCTGGAATACATCCTGCGCGCGCTGGATATCGACACGCTGATCGTCGGCGGGATCGTGACCAATGGCGGCGTGGCCAGCACCCTGCGCGACGCGCATCTGCGCAACATCGAGACGATCATGCTGTCCGATGGCTGCGCCGCCTTCAAACAGGAGGTGCATGACGCCACGCTGATCTCGCTGGGCACGGTGACCCATGTGATGACCTGCGCCGAGACCATCGCCCTGCTGGAGGCCGCGCCATGAGCCTGCGCGCGCGGCTGACCGCGCCCGAGATCCTGATCGCGCCCGGCGTCTATGACGGGCTGACCGCCACGCTGGCCGAACAGGCGGGGTTCGAGGCGCTGTATCTGTCGCGGCGCTGCCGTCGCCTATACGCGGCTGGGGCGGCCCGATATCGGCCTGACCTCGGTGTCGGAAATGGCCGATACGATGGCGCTGATCCGCGGACCGGACGGCGCTGCCGGTGATCATCGACGCGGATACGGGCTTTGGCAATGCGCTGAACGCGCAGCGCACCATGCGGCTTTATGAACGCGCGGGGGCCACGGCCTTGCAGGTCGAGGATCAGACCTATCCCAAACGCTGCGGCCATCTGGCGGACAAATCCCTGATCTCGACAGCAGGAAATGGCGGGCAAGATCGCCGCGATGGCCGATGCGCGCGCGCAGGACGAGACGCTGATCATCGCGCGCACCGATGCCATCGCCGTCGAGGGGTTCGCGGCCGCGATGGACCGGGCCGAGGCCTATGTGGAGGCCGGGGCCGATGTGCTGTTCATCGAGGCGCCGCGTTCGGGCGAGGAGTTGGCGACCATCGCGCAGACCTTCAAGGGGCGCGTGCCGCTGCTGGCCAATATGGTCGAGGGCGGGCATACGCCCATCACCTCGGCCGGCGATCTGCAGGCGCTTGGCTTTGACATCGTGATCTTTCCCGGCGGGATCGTGCGGGCGCTGGCGCGCACGGCGCAGGATTACTATGCCAGCCTGCGGGCCAATGGGTCCAACACGCCCTTCGCCGACCGGATGTTCGATTTCGACGGGCTGAATGCCTGTATCGGCACGCCCGAGATGCTGGCCATGGGTCAGCGGTTCGACGGGCAGGACAAGGGTTAAGTCATGACGATTGCCGCAAGCCCCGCCGGAGGTTTCGATCTTGAGGTGCAGACCCTGATCATCGGGGCGGGGGCCTGCGGGATGGTCGCGGCGCTGGCCGCGCAGGAGGCCGGGCAAGAGGTGCTGGTGATCGAGGCCGATCCCCTGCCGCGCGGGTCCACCGCGCTGTCGGCGGGGTTGATCCCGGCGGCGGGGACCTCGTTTCAGGCGGCGGCAGGGATTGCCGACGATGCCGGCGCTGTTCGCCGCCGATATCCAGCGCAAGGCGCATGACGAGAACGACCCCGATCTGGTGGCGGCCCTGGCCGAAGGATCAGGCCCCGCGATCGACTGGCTGGCGGAGCGGTTCGGGCTGCCTTTCTCGGTCGTGACGGATTTCGACTATCCCGGCCATTCGCGGCGGCGGATGCACGGCCTGCCGACGCGCGTCGGGCGCGGAACTGGTGGACCGGCTGCGCCAGACCTGCGAGGCGGAAGGCATCGACATCATCTGCGAGCGCCGCGCGACGGTGTTGCATCACGAGGGGCGGACGATCACCGGCGTCGACCGTCGCCCTGCCCGATGGCAGCACGGAAACCATCGGCTGCGCGCGCCTGATCCTGGCCTGCAACGGCTATGGCGGCAACCGGGCGATGGTGGCCGCGCATATGCCCGCGATCAGCGATGCGCTGTGGTTCGGCCATGACGGCAACCGGGGCGAGGCGGTGCTGTGGGGGCAGGCGCTGGGGGCAGAGACCCGGCATCTGGGGGCCTATCAGGGCCATGGCAATGTCGCGCATCCGCATGGCATCCTGATCACATGGGCGGTCATCACCGAAGGCGGCGTGCAGGTGAACCTTGAGGGGCACCGCTTCTGGAACGAGGCGCAGGGCTATTCCGAGGCCGCGCGCGCCGTGATGGGCCAGCCGCAGGGGCAGGCCTGGGCGATCTTCGACACGCGGATCGCGGGCATCGCGCGGCAGTTTGCCGATTTCCAGGCGGCCGAGGCGCAGGGCGCGGTCAAGACCGCTGACACCGTTGCAGCCCTGGCTGAGGCCACGGGCCTGCCTGCCGATGCGCTGGCCGACACGCTGGCCGCGATTCCGCAGGGCGGCACGGATCAGTTCGGGCGCAGCTTCCAGACCCCGCCGCTGACGCCGCCCTATGCCGCCGTGCGCGTCACGGGCGCGCTGTTTCACACGCAGGGCGGGCTGGATGTGACCGGCACGGGCCGTGTGCGGCATCAGGATGGCACGCTTTTTCCCAACCTGCACGCGGCGGGCGGGGCCGCCTGCGGTGTGTCCGGCACGGCGGACAGCGGCTATCTGTCAGGTAACGGGTTGCTGAGCGCCGTGGTTCTGGGGCGCGCCGCCGGGATGGACGGGCCTGTCTGACAAAGACCGCTCTTGCGCCTTTCCGTAGCGGGCGGCACTCTCGCAGGGTCAAGCTCTGGGAGGGGACGATGGCGCCGCAAAAGAACATCCTGTTCATCATGTTCGACCAGCTGCGCTGGGATTACCTGAGCTGCGCCGGCCATCCACATCTGCACACACCCCATATCGACCGGCTGGCGGCGCAGGGCGTGCGTTTTACCCGCGCCTATGTGCAAAGCCCGATCTGCGGTGCCAGCCGGATGAGCACCTATACCGGGCGCTATACCTCGAGCCACGGGGCGCAGTGGAACGGCTTTCCCCTGCGCGTGGGCGAGCAGACGATGGGCGATCACCTGCGTCGCCTTGGCATGGGCTGCTGGCTGATCGGCAAGACCCATATGCGCGCCGACCGCGAGGGGATGGCGCGTCTGGGGCTGGAGCCTGACAGCCTGATCGGTGCACGGCAGGCCGAATGCGGCTTCGATGTCTGGGTGCGCGACGATGGCCTCTGGGCCGAGGGGCCTGACGGGTTTTACGACGAAAGCCGCAGCCCCTATAACGAATACCTCAAGTCGCTGGGCTATGCGGATGAGAACCCTTGGAACGCCCATGCGAATGCGGGGGTCGAGGACGGGATGATGGCCAGCGGCTGGTTCATGGCCAATGCCGACAAGCCCGCCAATATCGCCGAAGAGACATTCGGAAACCCCTTGGCTGACCTCCGAGACGATCCGACTTCATCGCACAGGCCGACCGGCCCGTGGTGCGCCCATGTCAGCTATATCAAACCGCATTGGCCCTATATCGTGCCCGCGCCCTATCACGCCATGTTCGGGCGCAACCATGTGCCCGCCCCCATGCGCCACGAGGCCGAGCGGGACAATCCCCATCCGGTCTATGCCGCCTTCATGGATACGATGGTGGGGCGCGGGTTTTCCCGCGACGCAGTGCGCGAGAAGGCGATCCCGGCCTATATGGGCCTGATCAAGCAATGCGACGACCAGATGGGGCGGCTGTTCGCCTTTCTCGAGGAAACGGGCCGGATGCAGGACACGATGATCGTGATCACATCCGATCATGGCGATTATCTGGGCGATCACTGGCTGGGCGAAAAGGACCTGTTCCACGAGTGCTTCGGTCAAGGTGCCGATGATCGTCTATGATCCGTCCCCGCAGGCCGATGCCACGCGCGGCACCACCTGCGACGCGCTGGTCGAGGCGATCGACCTGACCGCCGACCTTCATCGACTTCGCGGGCGGCGAGGTTCCCGGCCATATCGTCGAGGGCCGCTCGCTGATGCCGTTCCTGCATGGGGAAACGCCGCCGGACTGGCGCGATTTCGCGATCAGCGAATATGACTATTCGGTGCGCCCCTTCGCCAAGAAACTGGTCAGCCACAGCCGCGACGCGCGGCTGTTCATGGTCACGGATGCACGCTGGAAATTCGTCCATGCCGAGGGCGGTTTCCGCCCCATGCTGTTCGACATGCAGACCGACCCCGAGGAATATTTCGATCTGGGCGAGAGCGCCGATCATGCCGAGGTGATCGCATTGATGTATGATCGTCTGGCCCGGTGGGGTCGGCGGATGTCGCAAAGGGTCACGCGTTCGGAACAGGATATCGCGAACATGTCGGGCAAATCCCTGCGCAAGGGCATCCTGCTGGGGCTTTATGATGGGGCCGAGGTCGCGGACGAGGTCAAGGCGCGCTATGCCCCGCGTCCGGTCAAGGATCACCGCGAGGGCGGCTGAATGCCGCAAAACAAGGCGATTCCGCCCCGACAGAGTGCAATGCTGCAACGCAGCGCGACATATCGCCGGTCCCGGCCTCTGCGTTGTTGCGGGAATTGCGGTGTAGGCGTAGGCCGCAGGCATGGACAAACGTGCCCGCCTGACACGATCCGACTGGCTTGTCGCCGGTTTCGACGCCTTGGCAGAGGCGGGTCCCGTCGCCTTGAAGGCCGAACCGATGGCGCGGCGGCTGGGCACCACCAAGGGATCGTTCTACTGGCATTTCGCCGATGTGCCCGATTATCACCGCCAGATGCTGGCGCTTTGGGCCGAGGGCGCGGTGGGACATATCCCTGACGCGCTGGCCGATCAGCCGACCCCGGTGGCCAAGCTGCGCCGTCTGGGGCAGATCGTGGCGGGCAGCGGGCATCCGGTTCTGGGGGATCTGCCGGTCGAGCCTGCGATCCGCGCCTGGGCGCGCGAGGATGCGGCGGTGGCAGAGGCGCTGGCGGCCGTGGACAGCGCGCGCATCCGGTTCATCCAGTCCCTGCTGACCGAGGTCGAGATCACCAACCCGGAAATGGCGCGGATCATTTATGCCGCCCATGTGGGGATGCAGGACCTGACCGCGCGCGACGGGATCGACAATGCCAGCCCGATGGGATCGCTGGTCGATCTGGTGCTGGCGCTGCGCTGATCCGGTCAGGCCGGTCCGATCCTGCGGGCAAAGCCATCGACGAACCGTTGCCGCGCCTCTGGCAGGGGCTTGTTGCCCAGCGCCGGGGCCAGATGCTCGCGCAGGAAATGCCCGGTGGTGCGGAACCCTTCGGCGATGTCGTGATCCGGCGCGGGGCCATGCCCCATGAGGCAGGGCGGCAAGGGCAAGAGCCGGTCCGCCCAATCCCCCGCCCCTGCCCGCGATACGGCCCGCCCCGACCGGGGCGAGACATAACTCAGGTCATTGGCCCCATGCCCCAGCACGGCGCAGGTGCTCAGGTCCAGCCCGAAGCCCGTCTCCTCGAGCAGGGCCAGTTCCCATTGCAGATAGGCCAGCGGCCAGAGGTCCTGATCGCCCAGCAGGTCCAGCAAGGCCTCGCTGCGGGCATAAAGCGCGGGATGGGCCTCGCGTTCGGGCAAGGCGAAGAGCAGAAGCGCCGTCACCGCGTTCAGCCCGGACAGCGCCTGCCGGTCCGACAGGGCCGCCGCGCGCGAGCGCATCGGTTCGACCGTGTAGCTGCCGATATGATCCTCGAGACGCGCGCGCCATGTCACGTCCAGTTGCGCGCCGGGTTGCAGGATGGGGGCGATCTTGCGGCTGGTCCCGCCGCGCACGACACCGGCATGGCGACCATGGTCCAGCGTGAATACCTCGATGATGGCCGAGGATTCCCCGTGCCGCCTGCTGCTCAGCAATATCCCCTGATCGCGCCAGTCCATGCGTTGACTATAGGCTCTGCCGTTAGTCCGACAATCCCGGTTCGTCCAGCAGGTGGCGGCCTTGCCTGTCTTCCACCTCGATCACCCAGATATCGCGGTCGCGGTCGCGCTGGCGGCGCAGGGCGGCGTCCACCTCGGCCTCGTCGCCTTCGGCCAGCACGACCCAGGCGCGGCTGCCCGTCATCAGGTCGAAGGAGCGTTGCCAGACCTTCGCCCGCCCGTCCAGCGTGTTGAGCTTGACCAGAACCGCGCCCGCGGTGTCATCGCCATGCGCCACCACGAAGGCCGGAATATCCGCCAGCCGCAGCCGCGCCAGATAGGCCGAGACCCAGAAATCGGCGGTCAGCCTGTCGGTCATTGGACCGACCCCTGTTTCATCTTGCCAGAAATACTCATCCACAGACCCCGCACGGCGCGCCCGTGATCAGGCATTCCCGTCCTTGAAATCCAGGCCCATCTCGGAATAGCGCTCGGCCTCGTCCAGCCAGCCGGAGCGGACCTTGACCTGCAGGAACAGGTGCACCTTGCGGCCCAGGAATTCCTCCATCTCGGCGCGGGCGGCCTGGCCCACGGCCTTGATGGTCTCGCCCTTGTTGCCCAGCACGATGCCCTTGTGGCCGTCGCGGATCACATAGATCACCTGGTCGATGCGGGCGGAGCCGTCCTTGCGCTCTTCCCAGTTCTCGGTCTCGACAGTGAGCTGATAGGGCAATTCCTGATGCAGGCGCAGGGTCAGCTTTTCGCGCGTCATTTCGGCGGCGATCATGCGCATGGGCAGATCGGCGATCTGATCCTCGGGGTAGAGCCACGGGCCTTCGGGCAATTTGCCCGCCAGCCATTCGCGCAGCGCCTGCACGCCGTGGCCCTTTTCGGCCGAGATCATGAAGGTTTCCACGAAGGGAAAGCGGTCGTTCAAATCTTTTGTCAGGCCCAGCAGCACCTCGGATTGCACGCGGTCGATCTTGTTGATCGCCAGCGCCACGGGGCGGCTTTTGCCGATCCCTTCCAGACCTTCGAGAATTTTCTTCACGCCTTCGGTCACGCCGCGATGCGCCTCGACCATCAGCACGACGATATCGGCATCGGCCGCGCCGCCCCAGGCGGCGGCGACCATGGCGCGGTCCAGCCTGCGTTTGGGCGCGAAGAGGCCGGGTGTATCGACGAAGACGATCTGCGCCTCTCCTTCGATCGCCACGCCGCGGATGCGGGCGCGGGTGGTCTGCACCTTGTGGGTCACGATCGAGACCTTGGCCCCCACCATGCGGTTCAGAAGCGTCGATTTCCCTGCGTTCGGCTCGCCGATCAGGGCCACGAATCCTGCGCGTGTCATGCGCTCTCCAATCTGTCCAGCAGGGCCTTGGCCGCTGCCTGTTCCGCCTGCCGCTTCGATCCGGCGGTGGCGGCTTCCGCCTCGCCGTTCTCAAGCTGGGCCGACATTGTGAATACCGGGGCATGATCCGGCCCGGAGCGTTTCAGTTCGATGTATTTCGGGGGTGGCAGGCCACGGGCCTGTGCCCATTCCTGCAACGCGGTCTTGGCGTCGCGGGCGTCTTCCTCGACCGCGTCGACCCGGTCGCCCCAGAGGCGCAGGATCAGGGCGCGCGCTGCCTCGAAACCCGCGTCCAGATAGACGGCGGCGATCAATGCCTCCATCGCGTCACCCAGAAGCGCGAGCTTGCGGCGCCCGCCCGAGATCATCTCGGAGCGCCCCAGTTTCAGGGCGTCACCCAGATCAATCTGGCGCGCGACATCGGCGCAGGCTTCCTTGCGGACCAGGGCGTTGTAGCGCGGGGCCAGTTGCCCTTCGGTCGCGGTCGGGTCATGGGACAGCAGGGCTTCGGCCATCACGAGGCCCAGCACACGGTCGCCGAGGAATTCCAGCCGCTGGTTGTCGTCCCGCGTCGCCGAGGACATCGAGGAATGCGTGACCGCGCGCAGCAGAAGCTCGGGCCTCTGGAAACTGTGCCCGATCCGGCCCTCAAGCGCCTTGAGATCCGCCGAGAGCTTCACTCGATCCCCTTGAAGTAGCGGTCGCTCCGCCATGTCCAGAAGGCCAGCATGGATGTGCCCGCCGAAGAGAACATGATCCGGTCCGCGCGGCCGATCAGGTTTTCATAGGGCACGAAACCAACGCCGCCGGCCTGCTGGGGCACGCGGCTGTCGGTGGAATTGTCGCGGTTGTCGCCCATGAAGAAATAGTGGCCCGCAGGCACCGTATAGAGCGGCGTGTCATCCGAGCTTTGGCGGGCGATGTTCAGGATCGCGTGGGTGCGCCCTTCGGGCAGTGTTTCGATCTGGCGCGACTTGAGGCAGGCGCCGCCCTCGCCCACGGGGCCGTTTTCACAGCGCGGCCGCAGGCGTTGCGGTCCCTGTGCGGTCATGACCTCCTCGAAGATGCCGTCATCCTGCACCTGCACCGGCTGGCCGTTGATATGCAGCACGCCGCCGATGACCTGCACCGTTTCGCCGGGCAGGCCGACAAGGCGCTTGATGTAGTCCTGACCGTTGACCGGATGGCGGAAGACCACCACGTCGCCGCGCTGCGGCTCGCCGCCGAAAAGGCGGGTGTTGTCGCCGCCGACAAAGCCGCAGATATCCTCGGCGTCGATGTTCAGGCCCACCACGGGCACGCGGATCGTGGGGCAGGAGGCGAAGGAATAGCCATAGGTCATCTTGTTGACGAAGAGGAAGTCCCCGATCAGCAGCGTTTCCTTCATCGACCCCGAGGGAATCCAGAACGGCTGGAAGAACAGCGTGCGGAAGATGCCCGCGATCAGCAGGGCGTAGACGATGGTCTTGATCGTCTCGATGATGGAATTGCCTTTTTTGGCGTCCGTGGCCATAGGGTCGTGCTCCTGCTCGGGCGGGTTTGCGCTACATGATGGGCGGGGGGGCGCGAGTTCAAGCCAAGCCGGGCGCAATGGGCGGCGATGAGACCCCGGTTCCGCCTGTTACGGGCCTTTCGCGGGGGTGGGGCGCGCCTCGATCACGACGAAGGCCTGCGCCCAGGGGTGATCGTCGGTCAGGGTCACATGGATGATCGCCTCGTGCCCCGGCGGGGTCATGGCGCGCAGGCGTTCGGCGGCCCAGCCGGTCACCTGCATCTGCGGCTGCCCGCTGCGCAGGTTCGTCACCGCCATGTCGCGCCAGCTTATGCCCATGCGCAGGCCGGTGCCCAGCGCCTTGGAGCAGGCCTCTTTCGCGGCCCAGCGTTTGGCATAGGTGCCCGCCACATCGCGGCGACGCTCGGCCTTGGCCTGTTCCGTGGGCGTGAAGACGCGGTTGCGGAAACGGTCGCCGAACCGCTCCAGCGTGGCGGCGATGCGGTCGATATTCGCAAGGTCGGTGCCGATGCCGAGGATCATCGCGTTCCTTTCGTCTAGCCTGTCGCGCTGAACAGCGGAAAGCTGACGCCCAGCGCCCAGGCCAGCGCCAGACCAAGGCCCAGACCGGCGGCGGCGGCCCCGCTGCGCTGCGCCACCCAGCGGCCCATGAGACCATAGATCACGTAAAAGAGCACGATCACAGGCGCGATCAGCACGAGGAAGAACAGATCCCCGGGGTCCAGCGCCACGGCGATGCCGAGCGAGGCCAGAAAGCCAAGGCGCGCGAGGATGCGCCGCCCCCAGGGGCCGCGCCCGGCGCCGCTGATAAGCGCATCGGCCAGCATGAAGGGCACCGCGCCCAAGGCAAGTGCGGCGATGATCCAGAGCCGTTCCGCCGTGGGCCAGTAATTCGCGCCATAGCGGTCCAGCGCCAGACCGAAGACGGCCAGCCCCCAGAGGAGCAGCGCCACCGTGGCCAGCGGTGCTGCGGGGCCGGGGCGCAGGCCGACGCGCCACAGGATCGCCAGTTGCAGCGCGCCGTAGATCAGAAGATGCACGGCCAGATGATCGGCCACCAGCACCGGCAGGGCCTTGAGGCCCAGCGCCACGGCCAGAACCGGCGACAGCAGCGCAGGCACCAGCACCGCAAGGGCGAATTGCCCCCGGCTGATCTGCGCCAGCGCCACCGCCCGTTTCGGCAGGCGGCGCGACAGGGGCCAGGCCAGCGCCACGATGGCCGCCAGAAGAGCCGGGAGCCAACCGCCGGTTGCGGGCGGGGTGACGGCGCTGTCGCGCCCGTAGGCGGTGCCGATCCAGTCGAGTGCTTCGGCCTGACCCGTGCGGCTGAACAGGATGCCCACATGTTCGACACCCGGTGCCACGATGGCCGCGCGGCGGACCCCGTCGGTGGTGACGGTCTGGCCTTCCTCGGCCGAGCGGGTAGACCATTTGCAGCGCGCGCAGGGCGAAGGCGCGCAGGGCCGGCTCTCCCTGCCCCGAGATCAGCAGCATGTCGGCGGGGAAATCGGGGGTCACCGCCTGCGAGAAGGCCGACAGCGCCACAAGCGGCCCGATGCCCGGATCGGCGGCGGCGGCGCGGATGATGATGTCGGTGGCCATGGAATGGCCCAGCAGGGCCACGGGACCGGTCCAGCCCTCGGCCTCACGGGCAGCGGCCACGACGTCGCGCGTCTGGGTGACCAGACGCATCGTCGTGCCCTCGATCACCGTGACATCGCCTGTCATGGGGTTCGGGTTGCGCCCGTGGCCCTGAAAATCGAAGGACCACACGCGATAGCCCGCCCGCGCCAGCGGGAGAGCATAGCCCTGCATCATCTGGCGCGATCCGGCAAAGCCGTGCGCCACGACCACCAGAGGGCCGTCGGCATCCGGCAGCGCCGCGCGGGTGACGGGGGTTTCGGCGGCGGTCAGCGTCTCGATCACAAGACCGCTGCGCGCGCTTTCCAACTGCCAGATGGACAGGGCCGCGATGGCCAGACCCAGCAGCAGAAGCGCGCGCCGCCAGAACGCCATGCGCCGCCGTGCAGGATCGCGCCCCCGCCGCACCGGATCAGTCCTGAGCGGGCGCGCGGGCCGCATCCATCAGGCGGCGCATTTCGTGGATGGCCGGTGCCAGTCCGCGAAAGATCGACTCGCCGATCAGGAAATGGCCGATGTTCAGCTCCATCACCTCGGGGAAGGCGGCGACGGGCTGCACGGTCTCGTAGTTCAGACCGTGTCCGGCATGCACCTCGAGCCCCAGTGAATGGGCATAGGCCGACATCTCGCGCAGGCGCTCAAGTTCGGCGTCGCGCTCGGCGAAATGACCCTCGGCATGGGCATCGCAATAGGCGCCGGTGTGCAGTTCGATCACCTCGGCGCCGATGCGGTGCGCGGCCTCGATCTGGCGGGCGTCGGCGGCGATGAAGATCGACACGCGGCAGCCGGCCTCGCGCAGGGGCGCGATGTATCCGGCCAGCCGGTTCTCCTCGCGCGCGACTTCAAGCCCGCCCTCGGTCGTGCGTTCCTCGCGCTTTTCGGGGACGATGCAGACGGCATGGGGTTTGTGACGCAGGGCGATGCGCTGCATTTCGGCGGTGGCGGCCATCTCGAAGTTGAGCGGCACGCTCAGCACCTCCATCAGCCCTTCGATATCGGCATCCGAGATGTGGCGGCGATCCTCGCGCAGGTGTGCGGTGATCCCGTCGGCCCCGGCCTCTTCGGCCAGCTTGGCCGCGCGCAGCGGATCGGGATAGGCCCCGCCGCGCGCGTTGCGCACGGTGGCCACGTGGTCGATGTTCACGCCCAGCCGCAGCTTTCCAAGTGGCTTCATGAGCTTTGTCCTTTCGGGTCAATCGGTTTTGTGGCGGGTGTCTGACTGGCGGGTGTCCAGCTGGCGGGCGTCCGACTGGCGCTTGGCCTTGGCCTTGAACGCCGCCAGCTTGGCCTTGATCGCCCCGCTGCGGCGTTTCTGATAGGCGCGGATCAGCGGCACGCTGAGCACGTAGCAGATCGTGGCCGTGACGAGCCCCGGAATGATGCCGCCGATCAGATAGGGGAAGAAGACCTCGTTGTAGAAGATCGTGAGGCTGTGCCAGTCGGCGGTCCGGTCGGTGAAGATCGCCAGAAAGTTGTTCTTGAGCGCGTCGCCCGCATCCATGAACTTGCCGCCCAGCGACCTTGCGATGTGATCCTCGGACGCGGGCGGTTCACCCAGAAGGAAATGCCCCATGCGCATCGAGACGACGCCGATCGGCACATAGGTCAGCGGATTGCCGAAGAAGGTGGCCAGCAGCGAGGCCAGAATATTGCCGCGCATCACGAAGGCGATGATGGCCGCCGTCAGGAAATGCAGCCCGTAAAACGGTGTGAAAGTCGTGAAGACACCGGCGAAGATGCCGCGTGCGATCTTTTCCGGCGTGTCGGGCAGGCGGTGCAGGCGGTGGTGGACGTATTGCGCAGCCCGCGACCAGCCGCCACGCGGCCAGAAGAACTCGAGCACGATCTTCCAGACCGGGCGTTTGTCCCGGCGTTTGAATACCAAGGCCTGCCCTTCCCCTACCCGTTCAACGTGCCGGCACGGGACGGGTCCCGAAACCTTTCGATCGCCGCCACATCGCTTTCCGCCTCAAGCGCCGACATGACCGAATGCAGATGTTCTGCGTCACGCAGATCGACATCAATCAGCAGACGGTAGAAATCTGGCTTGCGGTCGACGAATTGCAAGTCCGAGATATTCGCCTTCTGCTCGCCGATCAGGGTGCAGATGCGGCCCAGCACACCGGCGTCGTTGCCGATGGTGAGGTTCAGCGTCACGGTGTAGATCGGCGGGTGCTTTCCCGAATGCCAGTGCAGGTCCAGCCAGCGGTCGGGCTGATCCTCGTAGGTGGTCAGCGCCTCGCAGTCGATGGCATGGACGACGACGCCCTTGCCGCGATAGGTGATGCCCACGATCCGCTCGCCCGGCAGGGGCTGGCAGCAGCGGGCGCGGTCGAAATTCTGCTCGGGGCTCAGGCCGATGACGGCGCGCTTGGTGTCGATCTCGTCGGTCTGGTCGGAGGTCAGGTCGGGATAGACCGAGCGGACGACTTCGCGCGCGGTCAGTTCGGCGCTGCCCAGACGCGCCAGAACCTCGTCGCGCCCGTCCAGCCGCAGGTTGCGGGCGGCGGTTTCCAGCACCTTGTCGGTGGCCTTCTTGCCCAGATGTTCGAAGGCGGAGCGCGCCAGTTCGCGCCCAAGCTTGATGAAACGGCCACGGTCCACCTCGCGCAGGGCGCGGCGGATGGCGGCCTTGGCCTTGCCGGTCGTCGCGATCTCGAGCCATGTGGCCTGCGGGATCTGCCCCTCTGCGGTGATGATATCGACCGACTGGCCGTTCTTGATCCGGGTCCAGAGCGGCACGCGCATCCCGTCGATCTTGGCGCCGACGCAGGCGTTGCCGATCCGGGTGTGGATGGCATAGGCAAAGTCGATGGGCGTGGCGCCGCGCGGCAGTTTGACCACATCGCCCTTGGGGGTGAAGCAGAACACCTGATCCGAATACATCTCGAGCTTGACCGCTTCGAGGAATTCGTCGTGATCGTCTTCGGCGTTGAACTGCTCGGACAGGCCCGCGATCCATTTGGCGGGATCGACGGCAAAGGGGTTCTGGGTGCGCACACCGTCGCGGTAGGACCAATGCGCGGCCACCCCGGTCTCGGCCACGTCATGCATCTGGCGGGTGCGGATCTGCACCTCGACCCGTTTGCCGTCGCGGCCCGACACGGTCGTGTGGATCGAGCGGTAGCCGTTCGATTTGGGCTGGCTGATGTAATCCTTGAACCGGCCCGGCACGGCGCGCCAGCGCTGATGGATGACGCCCAGCGCGCGGTAGCAGTCTTCTTCCGAGGCGGTGATGATGCGGAAGCCGTAGATGTCGGACAGGCGGGAAAAGCCCATCTCCTTTTCCTGCATCTTGCGCCAGATCGAATAGGGTTTCTTGGCGCGGCCGAACACCTGCGCCTCGACGCCGGTCTTCTCGAGCTCGGCGCGCATGTCGCTGGTGATGCGGTGGATCACATCGCCGGTTTCCTTCTGCAGCGTGATGAACCGCCGCATGATCGAGGCGCGGCCTTCGGGGTTGAGCACCTTGAAGGCCAGATCCTCCAGCTCCTCGCGCATCCATTGCATCCCCATGCGGCCCGCGAGCGGCGCGAAGATGTCCATCGTCTCGCGCGCTTTCTTGGCCTGCTTTTCGGGGCGCATCGCCTTGATGGTGCGCATGTTGTGCAGACGGTCGGCCAGCTTGACCAGAATGACCCGCAGGTCCTTGGACATGGCCATGAAGAGCTTGCGGAAATTCTCGGCCTGCTGGGTCTCGCTCGAGGAGAGCTGCAGGTTGGTCAGCTTGGTGACGCCATCGACCAGATCGGCGATCTCGGTGCCGAAGCGCTCCGCGACCTCGGCGTAGGAGGCCTTGGTATCCTCGATCGTGTCATGCAGGAGGGCGGTGACGATGGTCGCATCATCCAGACGCTGTTCGGTCAGGATGGCGGCCACGGCGACGGGATGCGTGAAATAGGGTTCGCCCGACTGGCGGATACTGGCCTTCATGCAGCGCGCAGCCATAGTCATAGGCTGCGCGGATCAGCGCCTCGTTGGTCTTGGGATTGTAGTTGCGGACCAGTGCGATCAGGTCTTCAACCGCGATCATGGAGTCCGCATCCTTCCTGCGCGCAGGCCTCAGCCCTGGCCCTGTGCTTCCATCAGGGCGCGCAGCAGTTTCTCTTCGGACATGTCGTCGTCCATCGGCTTGTCCGCCGGTTCGCCGCCACCCATCAGCAGGGCCATGGAGTCGTCTTCCGGCTCATCGACCTCGATCTGGTGCTGGTTCAATTCGATCAGGCGTTCGCGCAGTTCCGCGGCGGACTGGGTTTCCTCGGCGATCTCGCGCAGGGCGACGACGGGGTTCTTGTCCTTGTCGCGGTCCACGGTGATCTGGGCGCCTGCGGTGATTTCACGGGCGCGGTGGGCCGCCAGCATCACCAGTTCGAACCGGTTCGGAACCTTGTCTACGCAGTCTTCAACGGTTACGCGGGCCATGAGAGCACTCCAATCAGCGGATGTCGTGTGGATGCACGCAAAGGCGCATCTTGTCGAAACCCGCTATTTAGGCTGGATCGGGCGCGGATACAAGCCGCTATTCCCGTGGTCTGACCTCATCCCGCGCGGCGGCGGGCAAGGCCGCGCACATCTGCGCCACGCTGAGGCCGGTGAGCGGGTGCACCCAGTCCGGCGCGATCTCGGCCAGCGGCACCAGAACGAAGGCGCGATCCTGCAGGCGGGGATGCGGCAGGATCAACTGGTCGGGCGTGGACTCGGCCTGATGCGCTGCCACGAGGTCACGCCACTGCGTCTGTGTCGCGGCATCCGGTCGCACCAGATCGCCCGCGGCCAGCAGATCCAGATCAAGCGTGCGCATCCCCCAGCGCTGCTGCCGCATGCGCCCGTAGCGCGCCTCGATCCGGTGCAGCAGCGCGAGCAGGTCGGCAGGCGCCAGATCACTGCGCAGACGGGCCGCGGCGTTCACGTAATCCGGGCCAGCCCCCGCAGGAAAACAGGGCGTATCGTAGAAACGGCTGACGGCCAGAACCTCAACCTGCGCGGCCGCGATATCGGCCAGCGCCGCCGCCAGCGTCTGCGCGGGCGTCCCGTGTTCGGAGGGCAGATTGCCCCCCAGAGCGATGAGGAATTCTTGATTGCGCATGATTCCGCGACTATCTTGAAGGCTGTTTCATATGGACTTGCGGCACATCAGACAACGCCCTAGGTTCCCGCCAAAGCCTGTCGCATATTTTACAGCTCAGTGCCATTCACCACTCGCTTGCCGACCCACTCACACACTCACGGACCCCGCGGCAAGGCGTCTACTCGGAAGGACCACTTATGTTTTACAAGGACGAACGGCTTGCGCTGTTCATCGACGGATCGAATTTGTATGCGGCTGCCCGGTCGCTTGGATTCGACATTGACTACAAACTTCTACGGCAGGAATTCATGCGCCGCGGCAAGTTGGTGCGCGCGTTCTATTATACCGCGCTGCTGGAGAATGACGAATATTCACCGATACGCCCCCTCGTGGACTGGTTGCATTACAACGGCTACACGATGGTGACGAAACCGGCAAAGGAATACACCGACAGCCAGGGCCGCCGGAAGGTCAAGGGCAACATGGATATTGAACTGACCGTGGATGCGATGGAACTGGCGCCAAGGGTCGATCATATCGTGCTGTTTTCGGGGGATGGCGATTTCCGGCCCCTGATCGAAAGCCTGCAACGGCAGGGCGTGCGCGTGTCCGTCGTCTCGACGATCCGCAGCCAGCCGCCGATGATCGCCGACGAACTGCGCCGCCAGGCCGATAATTTCATCGAACTGGACGAGCTCAAGGACGTGATCGGTCGTCCGCCCCGCGAGGGTGCCCCCATGCGCGACGCATCGTCCGAATCGGAAAGCTGATCCGCTTTGCAACCGGATGCTGAGGGGGGCAGATCAGCCCCCCTTTTTTGTTGATCGCGGTCTTTTCTTGACGGCATGTCATTTACTGACGGCGTGGCCCGTCGTCACGCGGCAAGGCCGCCGATCAACACGTCGGTCGCCGCGATTGCACGGTCCAGTGCTGCCCTTTGCCCAGCCTCACCCCCGCCGGTCGCCGCGACCCAGAGGGCCGCGTCCACCAATGCGCCATTGACCAAGCGGGCCAGCGCCTCGGGGTCGGTCTGGCGGATCCGGCCAGCCGCCATGAGGTCGGCCAGAACGTCGCGGATTTCCCCGATCGTCGAGCCTTCATCCAGATCCCGCAGGCGCTGTCCCAGAACCGATGGCGCATCGCGCAGATAGATGCGCTGGATTTCGGGGTCCAGCGCCTGTTCCAGCCAGAGGCGGCAACAGGCGCGGAACGCATCCCAGGGGTCGGCGTGGCGTTGCTCCTCGATCTCGATCCGGGCGCCGATTTCCGCATCGATCCGGCGCACGACAGCCTCCAGCAGACCGTCCTTGCCGCCGAAATGATGATAGAGCGCGCCGCGCGTCACGCCGGCTTCGGCGCAGATGGCATCCATCGAACTGGCGGCATAGCCTTCGGCGGCAAATGCCTTGCGCGCCGCCGCGATCAATCGCGCGGTTGTATCCGAGGTCATCTGCTCGCGACTGCGCCTGACGGGCGACCTGCTCATTGACATACACCCCGTATGTTTCTAGATCATTTGACATACACAGCGTATGTTTCTGTGAGGCGCGTTTCAACATGTCACGTGATCTGCGGACCCCGGACGACCGGGGAAGCATCCAGCCGCCTTCGTTGAAGGGCGTCGGGGCCGAGGTGGCCCCGCTTTTGCGACTGGCGCTGCCGATCGTCGCGGGGCTGGCCGCATCGACGCTGATCGGGGTGGTCGACACGGTGATGATCTCACCGCTGGGCACGGTGCCGCTGGCGGCGGCCTCGCTGACGACGGCGGTGATCATCATCTTCTACTCGGCTCTTTATGGTTTCGTGTCGGCTGTGGGGATCGAGGCCGCGCATCGTCACGGTGCGCAGGATGCGGACGGGGTCGCCGCCAGTCTGCGCGCCGGTCTTTTCCTTGCGCTGGCGGCCGGGCTGAGCGGGGCCGGGTTGATGGCGCTGGTTCTGCTGGCCCTGCCGGTGATGGGGCAGCCGGTCGAGGTTCTGGCCGTGCTCGGCCCCTACTGGCTGGCCATGTCCGCACTGCTGGTTCCCGTGGCCTTGTTGATGGTGATCTCGCAGGTGTTGAACGCCATGGACCGGCCATGGACGGCCGCCGGCTTTGCCTTTCTGGGTGTCGTGCTGAACGTGCCGCTGAACTATCTGCTGATCTGGGGGATCGGCGACTGGCCCGGTCTGGGTCTGCTGGGTGCGGGGCTGGCGAGCGTGGCGGCGGATACGCTGGCGCTGAGCGTGGCGCTGGTCTGGCTGCGGCGGCAGGGGTTGCTGCGCGCGCCGGGTCGCGCGGGCCTGCGCGCGCGGCTGGCCCGAGGCGGGGCACCGCTGGCGATCGGATATACCGGGGAAGGTGCGGCCTATGCGCTGGTGGGTGTGATGCTTGGCGTCTTTGGCGCGACGGCGCTGGCGGCGAACCAGATCGTGCAGGCCGTGGGCGGCGTTCTCTACATGCTGCCGCTGGGCATGTCGGCGGCCGTGGCGATCCGCATCGGTCAGGCCAGCGGCGCGGCCGATGCGGCGCGGCTGCGGCCCATCGCCCTGGCGGCGATCGGTGTGGTGACGGCGTGGATGGTCGCCGTCACCATGGGCCTGATCCTGTCGGGGCGCTGGATTGCGGCGGCCCTGTCCACGGACCCCGCCGTGGTCGCGCTGGCGGCTGCGATGTTCGTGATGGTGGCACTGATCCAGGTGGCGGACGGGGTCCAGTCCACGGCACTGGGTGCCCTGCGCGGGGCGATGGACTTCGACTGGCCGACGCGGTTCACGCTGATCTGCTACTGGTGCTTTGCCCTGCCGCTGGCGGCGGCGCTGGGGTTCTGGGCCGATCTCGGCCCGCTGGGGGTTTGGGCAGGCTACGGGATGGGCATCGCCGTGGTCGCCGCGGTCCTGCCGTGGCGGTTCTGGCGGTTGACGGCGACCTAGTTCTGCGCCGAGTCGCGGTTGATGCGGTCGTGAACCTCGATCACGCGGGGCGGCCATGTGCTTTTGATATAGGCCAGAACGGCGGCGATCTCGGTATCGCTGAGGATGTCCGCATAGCCGCCCATCCGGCTGCGGTAACCGTTTCCGACCATCGCCTCGATCCCGTATTTGGTGATCTCGAACAACTGCCGGTCGGGATGGTGCCATGTGTGCCCGCTGGGATCATGGGGCGGGGCGGGCAGGTAGCCATCGTCATCGCGGCTTTGCCAGTCCGGCTGCCCCTGCAACCTGTCGCCGTGGCAGGCGGCGCAGTGGTCGGTATAGATCGCCTGTCCCTGCGCCACGGCGGCGGGGTCTTGCCAGGGCAGGAAGCCTGCATCTTCCGACGCCGCTGCCGCGCCTGCGCCGCCAAAGATCATCGCGACCGTCATCATTGCACGCATTGTCGATCCGCTCCCTCATCCGGTGGGTGGCAGCATCGGGTGACCGCCGCCGGATCGCAAGTCACAGCCCCGTTATGCCGCAAGGTCCCTCTGGGGGCTGGACCAGACGCGTCACAGGCTTTACCTCTGCAGGGAACAGGAGACCGTGATGACGAAACCGCCCCTTACCCTTTATCTGGCAGCACCCCGCGGGTTCTGCGCCGGTGTGGACCGTGCCATCAAGATCGTCGAGATGGCGCTGGAGAAATGGGGCGCGCCTGTCTTTGTGCGGCATGAGATCGTGCACAACAAGTTCGTCGTGGACGGGCTGCGCGCCAAGGGGGCGGTGTTCGTCGAGGAGCTGGACGAGGTGCCCGACGACCGCCCGGTGATCTTTTCCGCCCATGGCGTGCCGAAATCCGTGCCCGCCGCCGCGCAGGCGCGCGAGATGATCTATGTCGATGCCACCTGCCCCCTTGTCAGCAAGGTGCATATCGAGGCGGAGCGGCACCACGAGGCCGGGTTGCAGATCGTGATGATCGGCCATGCCGGCCACCCCGAAACCGTGGGCACCATGGGGCAGTTGCCAGCCGGCGAGGTCTTGCTGGTCGAGGTGCCGGAGGATGTGGCCGCGTTGCAGGTGCGCGATGCCGGCAAGCTGGCCTTTGTCACCCAGACCACGCTGTCGGTGGATGACACCGCCGAGGTCGTGGCGGCGCTGAAGGCGCGGTTTCCGGGCATCCATGGCCCGCACAAGGAAGACATCTGCTATGCCACCACCAATCGGCAGGAGGCGGTCAAGGCGATGGCCCCCAAATGCGACGCGATGCTGGTCGTGGGGGCGCCCAATTCGTCGAACTCGAAGCGCCTGGTCGAGGTGGGCGCCCGCGCGGGCTGCGCCTATGCGCAGCTGGTGCAGCGGGCGACCGATATCGACTGGCGCGCGCTGGAGGGGATTTCCTCGGTCGGGATCACGGCGGGGGCATCGGCCCCCGATGTGCTGATCACCGAGGTGGTGGACGCGTTCCGTGACCGTTTCGACGTGACCGTGGAACAGGTGGTGACCGCCGAGGAGAATGTCGAGTTCAAGGTGCCGCGCGTCTTGCGGCAACCGGCCTGAGGCGCAAGATGCAGGATATTCCCCGTTCCGCGCTGATCCTTGGCCTTGCGGGGCTGATCCCCTTTGTCTGGGGGGCGCTGACCGTGCTGTCCGATCCCCTGAACCAATGGAGCGCGCAAACCTTTGGCGGGCGCTTTACCGGCCCCTATGTCGGCCTGTTCTACGGGGCGGTGATCCTGTCGTTCATGTCCGGCGTGCTCTGGGGGTTCGCCACCAAGGCCAGCGGCGCGGTGGCGGCGTCGGGTTATGTCATGTCGGTGATCCCGGCGCTCTGGGCGTTCTTCATGACGGGCGGCGGGCCGGTCAGTGCCTCGATCAGCCTGATGGCGGGTTTCGTCGGCTTGCTGGCGCTGGACTGGATGTTCTGGAAACAGGGGCTGGCCCCCGCGTGGTGGATGAGCCTGCGGGTGCTTCTGACCGCGATCGTCGTGATCTGTCTGGCGGTCGTGGCTTTCGCCTGACATAGAGATGCGATCACATCACGCGGAGCGATGCCATGGCCCAGATGACCCTTTATTCGATGCCCTCCTCCGGCAACAGCTACAAGGTGCGGCTGCTGCTGGCGTTTCTGGGGCGGGACTACACCCATGTGGCCTGTGAATACGGGACCGCCGGGCTGGTGCAGGCCAAGGCGGATGGCAAGGCCCCGCTGGGCAAGTTCCCCGTGCTGCATCTGCCCGACGGGCGGGTGCTGAACGAGTCGAACGCGATCCTGTGGTATCTGGGCGCGGGCACGGACTGGGTGCCGACCGAGCCCTTCGCGCAGGCGCAGATGCTGTCCTGGATGTTCTTCGAGCAGAACCGCCACGAGTCGGTCATCGCCGTGCGCGCGGCGCTGCGGTGCTATCCCGAGCGCGCGCATCTGGCCACGCCGGAACGGCTGGCGGCCCTGCTGGAGGATGGCAACGCGATCCTGACGCTGATGGAAGATGCGCTGGAGGGCCGCGACTGGTTCTGCGGGGCCAGCCCGACGATCGCCGATATCGCCCTTTACGGCTATACCTGCACGGCGGACACGCGCGGCGGCTATGACATGTCGGGCTTTCCCCGGATCACCGCGTGGTGCGACCGCATGGCCGCCCTGCCCGGCCATGTGACGCTGGATCAGATCCCATGACCAAGCTTTATGCCTATACGGACGGGGCCTGTTCGGGCAATCCCGGCCCCGGTGGCTGGGGGGCGCTGATGCGCGCCATCCGTGACGGCGAGATCATCAAGGAACGCGAGTTGAACGGCGGCGAGGCCGATACGACCAACAACCGCATGGAACTGCTGGCCGCGATCAACGTGCTGGAGGCGCTGGAGCGGGCCAGCGAGATCACCATCGTCACCGACAGCGCCTATGTGAAGAACGGCGTGACGGCGTGGATTCACGGCTGGAAAAAGAACGGCTGGCGCACGGCGGACAAGAAGCCCGTCAAGAATGTCGAGCTGTGGCAAAGGCTGGACGCGGCGCAGGCGCGTCACAAGGTGACGTGGGAATGGGTCAAGGGCCATGCGGGCCATCCCGAGAACGAGCGTGCGGATGAGTTGGCCCGTGCGGGCATGGCGCCGTTCAAGGTGAACGGGAAAGCGGGTCGATGAGCCTGCTGGTCCTGCTGGACTATGCCTCGGTGCTGGTCTTTGCGCTGACCGGGGCGCTGGTCGCGTCGCGGGCGCAGTTGGATATCGTGGGGTTCTTCTTCATCGCCTGCCTGACCGCCGTGGGTGGCGGCACGCTGCGCGATGTGCTGCTGAACCGCGATACCGTCTTCTGGGTGGCCGAGCCCACCTATATCGCCATCGCCTGCACGGCGGCGCTGGTGGTGTTCTTCACCGCCCATCTTCTGGAAAGCCGCTACCGCGCGCTGATCTGGCTGGACAGTCTGGCGCTGGCCGTGGCGGTGCCTGCGGGCGTCGGCGTGGCGATGGGCATGGGTCAGCCTGCGGCCATCGTGCTGATCATGGGCATGGTCACGGGCTGTCTGGGCGGGTTGATGCGGGATGTGGTGTGCAACGAGGTGCCGCTGGTCCTGAAGCAGGGCGAGCTTTACGCATCCGCCGCCTTTGCCGGGGCCGGGGCCGCGCTGGTCGCGCGCGAGATGGGGGCCGGGACGCTGACGGTTCTGGCGGCCTGTGCGCTGCTGACATGGGTGCTGCGGGCGGGATCGCTGGCCTTTGGCTGGCGGCTGCCGGTCTACAAGAGCCGCCCGCCAAGGGTCTGACGGGCGTATAACGCCGTTGTTATCGCGTCAGGATTGTGGGCAGACCCGCCTCTGCCCATCTCATGCGGGTATCGTTGCGTCACTTGTCGAAAGGATGCCCATCCCGTGCGTCACCTGTTCCTGACGGCTGGCATTACGCTTGTCGCCCTTCCCCTGCATGCAAGGCCGCAAGTCACCCCGCTTGCCCCGGCGGAGCGGGGCAGCATGGTCACCGTGCAAGGCACTGTGGCGCGTATTCTGGACGCCGAGGCGCTGCGCACGAGCGATGCCTGTAGCAATATCCGCGTCTATGTCGGACCGCGCGTCGCGCCTGCCGAACTGGGCGAGGCGGTCACCGTGCATGGTTTCGTCGTGGACGCGCTTGGCCCGCGCCAGATCTACGCCCGCTCGATCACCCGTGCCGACGGGACCGAGGTGTCATTCGACCATCGCGATTGATCGCACCGGGGACCGCGTCTCCGGTCTGCCGGGCGCGTGTCAGCGCCGCGCATCCGCGAGGATCAAGTCGGATGCCTTTTCCCCCACCATGATCGCGGGCGCATTCGTGTTGCCGCTGGAGATCGTGGGAAAGATCGACGCATCCGCCACCCGCAGACCGTCCACCCCGTGAACGCGCAGCCGCGCATCCACCACCGCTTGCGCGGGATCGGACCCCATCCGGCAAGTGCCGCATTGGTGGAACACGGTCCAGGACTTCTCGCGGATCACATCGGCCAGATCGTCGTCGCTGTCCACATGCCAGCCGGGCGTGATCTCGTCCTCGATCACCGCGGCCATGGCGGGGGTGCGGGCAATCTGGCGGATCAGGCGGAACCCGGCCAGCATGATCGCGCGGTCATACTCGGTATCGAGGTAGTTCGTGTGCATCTCGGGCGCGGCGAAGGGATCGGGCGAGCAGATCTGCAGATGCCCGGTGCTGGTCGGCTTGCAGGGGTTGAAGCCCAGCAGGAAGCCCGGAAAGGGATCGGGGTTCATCAGGGGCCGCGTGCCGACGGGCGCGCGGGTATAGCTGACGGGCGAGAAATAGAGTTGCAGGTCGGGCCGCGTGGCCCCTTCCATCACGCGCACGAAGCCGCCGCCCTGATTGAGGCTGAGCGAGAGGGGGCCCTTGCGTGTCAGCACATAGCGCAGGCCCGCCCAGAGCTTGCCCATCAGCGGGTTGAGTTCCTGATTCAGGCTGGGCACACGGGCGCGATAGAGCGCATCCGCGCCCAGATGGTCCGACAGGTTGCGTCCCACATGGGGCGCGTCATGCAGCACCCCGATGCCATGCGTTTTGCAGCACCGCACCCGGCCCGATGCCGGAGAGTTGCAGAAGCTGCGGCGAGTTGATGGCCCCGCCCGACAGGATCACTTCGGCCCGCGCCTTTGCAGTCAGGGTCCGGCCCTTGTGCACATATTCGACACCCACGGCCCGGCGCCCTTCGAAGAGGACCCGTGTCACATGGGCGCGGGTTTCGACCTTGAGGTTGGCGCGCTTCATCGCGGGGCGCAGATAGGCCCGCGCCGCCGAGGCGCGCAGGCCGCCCTTGGTGGTGATCTGGTAGAGGGCCGCGCCTTCCATGTCGGCCCCGTTGTAGTCGGGATTGGTGGGGAAACCCGCCTGCCCTGCCGCGTCCAGATAGGTGCGGGTCAGGGGGTGCACGTCACCTGCGACATCATAGACGGGCAGCGGCCCACCGGCGCCGCGCCAGTCGTCGGCGCCATGCACCCAGTCTTCCATCCGCTTGAAGACGGGGGCCACATCCTCCCATCCCCAGCCGGGGGCCACCGCGCCCCATTCGGCATAGTCGGACGGATGCCCGCGCACATAGACCATCGCGTTGATCGAGCTGGACCCGCCCAGCACCTTGCCGCGCGGCCAGTAGGAGCGGTTGCCGTTGCGGTTGGGATCGGGTTCGGTGGTGTATTTCCAGTTCACCCGCTCGTCGTAATAGACCTTGCCATAGCCGATCGGCACCTGCACCCAGAAGGTGAGGTCGGAGCCGCCCGCCTCGAGCACCAGAACGCGGTTGCGCCCGTCCGCGCTGAGCCGGTTGGCCAGCACCGATCCCGCCGATCCGGCGCCCACGATCACATAGTCGAAATCCTGCAATGCCTGCCCCTGCCTTGTCCGGCGCCGCTCTGCCGTGTGGCGCTCAGATTAGCAATGCCCGACGGCGCAGAAACGATCAAAAACGACAGCATGAGGGCGAAGTTGATCCATCGTTGCGCGATGGTCCGGGCGGACCTGTCCCGGACCCGACCGGGCGGAGGGCACATGTCGGGATTGCCCTGAACCGCGATAGCTGGCTTGGTGGCGCGATGATCGTCCACGCCGCTTTGCGTCTTTCAAGGAACCTCACATGCCGCTGCCTTCCTTTCACATGATCGACGGTGCCCCCCGCCCTGTCGCCACATTCTCGCATGCCGCCGAAATCGACGGCTGGGTCTTTCTGACCGGTCAGATGCCCACATGGCCCGGAGAACCCGACCGTCCCTTGCCGGACGGGATCGACGCGCAGACGCGGCGCGTGATGGACAACCTTGTCATCGTTCTGGAGGGCATGGGCCTGAGCCTGAAGAACGTCGTGCAGGCCCGCGTCTACATCACGCATTTCGAGCGCGATTACGCGCCGATGAACGCCGCCTACCAAAGCTATTTCGAGGAGGGCAAGCTGCCCGCGCGCACCTGTATCGGGGTCACCGGTCTGGCGGTCGGGGCGCTTGTCGAGATTGATCTGCTGGCAAGGCGTCCCTGACCCGGCGGGGCCGACGCCCCTGCCCCGTGGCGGTCACTGGCAGAAGGGGCGCAGGTCGCCTTGCGATTTGCTTGGCCGGTTTGACCGATATCAAGGTCGCAGGGGGCGGGACGCTCTATCCACGGGGTCTGTCGGTGATCGGGATGCCCGATCGCCGGATCAACCCAACGCCATGCACAGGCACGTCCATCCCCTTTGCGGGCCGGGGCGGGTGCCCGACAAGAAAAGGCCGGCCAGATGAGCACCGAGACACCCTCCGACATGCCTCTCGATCTGGGGCTGTCCGGCGACACCATGCCGCCCCGGCGGCGGCGGTTCCGCAAGATCTGGCTGCTGGTGCTGCTCATTCCGGTCTTCATGTTCTCGGGCGCCGTGATCGGGCTTGTATTTCCAGCCGCCGGCCTTGCAGGAGTTCTATGCCCTGACCGGGCTGCAACCCGGTGGCGGGTCGGACACGCCCATCGCGCTGCCGCCCGATATCGAGTTGCCGCCGAAGATGGCCGAGACGATGCTGCCCACGGATGTGGTGGGGCTGGCGCGTATCATGCCGCGCGGCGATATCTCGATCGTGGCCGCCCCTTTCGGTGCGGGTGATGCGCGCGTGGCGGATATTCTGGTGTCGGTCGGGGAACGGGTCGAGAAAGGCACGCCGCTGGCCTGGCTGGACAATCGCACCGCGCTGGAAAGCGCGGTCCTGATGGCCGAGGCGAACCTTGCCATGCGCGCAGGCCGACGCTGATGCAGACCCGCGCCGCCGTCGCGGCCAGCCGGGACGAGGCGCAGGCGGCACTGGATCAGGCCATGGCGAATGCGGCCGAGGCGACAAGCAACCTTGCCCGGACCGAGGAGCTGTTCCAGCGCAGGGTCGCGACCGAGGCCACGCTGGATGCCGTGCGCACGGCCGCGGCCGGGGCGGCGCTGGCGGTCACGCGGGCCGAGGCCACGCTCGAAGCGGTTCTCGGCGCGTGGCGCTGGACGACCAGCCCGATGTCGTCGTGGCCGCGCGCAACGTCGATGCGGCCGAGGCCGAACTGGCCGCGCGCGAAGCTGGACCTTGCGCGGGCGCGCGGTGGTCGCACCGATCAGCGGCACGATCCTTGATATCCATGCCACGCCCGGACAGCGCCCGCCCGGCACAGGGGATCATGGAGATGGGCGACACCGGCCAGATGATGGCCGAGGTCGAGGTCTGGCAGGACCGCATCGGCGCCGTGGAGCCGGGCCAGCCCGTCGAGACTGGTCGCCGCCGCGCTGGGGCAGACCCTGCGCGGCACAGGTGGACAGCATCGGGCTGACCGTGGGGCGGCAGGGCCTGATTTCGGACGATGCCGCCGAGAACAAGGACGCCCGCGTCATCCGGGTTCTGGTGGCGCTGGAGCGGCCCTCGTCGGAACTGGCCGCGCGGTTCACCAACCTCGAGGTCGATCGCCCGGATCGACACCACGGCCAGCGCGCGGGCCGCGCAATGAGCCGGCTGTTGCAGCGCCTGTTCGGGCGACTGCCGATCGGCTGGCTGCAACTGACCCACAACCGCACCCGGTTTGCCGCGGCGCTGGCCGGGGTGGCCTTTGCCAATGTGCTGGTCTTCGTCCAGCTTGGGCATCATGAACTCGATGGGCGCCGCGACGCTGCGGCCCTATGATTTCTTCGTGGCCGATGTGATGATCTCGGCAGGCGATGCCAATGCCCTGAGCCGAGGGCGGCAATGTCGCGCGGCAATGGCTGTTGCAGGCGATGGCCGACCCGGATGTGGCCGACGGCATGGGGCTGTTCGTCGCCAATGTGCCGTGGGACCGGGCCGACGAAGGACATCAGCCTGACCACCTTCGGCATCGATCCGGCCAAGCCGGGCTTCCTGTCGCCCGAGATCGCCGGCGACGTCACTCTGTTGCAGGTGCAGGATGCCGCGATCCTTGACCGGCTGGCGCGCGGGCTGGCCAAGGACGAGGCCGCCGCGATCCGCCCGCAGACGCCCGCTGTCCTTCGAGACGCAGGGCCGCACGCTGACGGCCTATGCCACCTTTCGCCGGCGGCGGCGGCTTTGGCGGCGACGGCTACATGATGGTGTCGGACCAGACCTTCCTGTCGCTGTTTCCCGCCCGCAGTTCGGCGCGCGCCGGACCATATCCTGCTGGCGCTGCGGCCCGGTGCCGATGTCGGATCAGGTGATCGCGCGGCTGCAAGACGCTGATCTCGGATCCCAGCCTGCGCATCCGCAGCTATGCCGATGCGGCACAGGAGGATCTGCGCTATCAGCAGACGCGGCGACCGACCGGCATCATCTTCGGCTTCGGCGTGCTGATCGGCGTGCTGGTCGGGCTGGTGATCGTCTATCAGGTGCTGTCGACCGATGTGGCCGACCATCTGCGCGAATATGCGACCTTCAAGGCCATGGGCTATGGCCCGCGGTTCTTTCTGGGCATCGTCTTCGAGGAGGCGCTGGTGCTGGGCATCATGGGGTTCCTGCCGGGCCTGATCGTCGGCACGGCGATCCTGACGCTGATGGGCGACGATCACGACCCTGCCGCTGGCGATGACGCCATCCATGGCGATCAGCGTCTTTCTCGGCACCATCGTGTTCTCGGCCCTGTCGGGCGCGATCGCCACGCGCCGTCTGGCGGCCGCCGATCCGGCCGATCTGTTCTGAGGGCACGTCATGGACAACGACCAACATCATCGAGGTCGCGGCCTGAACCACTGGTTCGGCAGCGGCGAGGTCAGGAAACAGGCGCTGTTCGACGTGAACCTGACGCCTGCCGCGCGGCAGTTTCACGGTCCTGATGGGGCCGTCGGGGTCCGGCAAGACCACGGTGCTGACCCTGATCGGCTGCCTGCGCGCGGTGCAGGACGGGTCGGTCCGGCTGCTGGGGCAGGAACTGAACGGCGCGGACGAGGCGGCGCTGGTGGCCCTGCGGCGCCGGCTGGGCTTCATCTTTCAGGCGCATAACCTGCATGAAAGCCTGACGGCGGTGCAGAATGTGATCATGGGGCTTGCAGGTCCATCCCGGCGTTCCCGACGGACGTCGCGGAACAGGCCGCCGCCCATGCGCTTGGCCTTGTCGGGCTGTCGGACCGGATCCGGCTATCTGCCCGCCAACCTGTCGGGCGGGCAGAAGCAGCGCGTGGCCGTGGCCCGCGCGCTGGTGGGAAATCCGGCGATGGTTCTGGCGGACGAACCGACCGCCGCGCTCGACAAGGACAGCGCGGCCGAGGTGGTCGATCTGCTCAAGCGGATGGGGCGCGCGCGCGGCACGACGACGCTGCTGGTCACCCATGACAACCGCATCCTTGACCGGGCGGACCGGATCCTGACGCTGGAGGACGGGCGGATCGTGAAGATCGAGGATCGCGCCCCGCATTAAGGCCGCCCGGTTGCGGCAAAAGCCCGATCCGGCGGCGGCGCAGACCGGGATCGGTGGCTTTTTATGGCATCGCCGCATTATTGCTATGAAAAACCCGGGCGTTTCGGGTTAGCCTGTCACGATCTGACAGGTTACGTTTGGATTCATGGACAACATTCGTTTCGCCGATTTCGTCGTCCAGAAAAGGACGCGCCAGTTGATCAGGGGCGCGCAGGTTCTGCCGCTGGGTGGGCGTGCCTTCGATCTGCTGGAGCTGCTGATCTCGCATCGCGACCGGGTGGTGTCGCGTGACGAGATCATGGACACCGTCTGGCCGGATACCGTGGTGGGCGAGAACAACCTGAACGTCCAGGTCGCGAATCTGCGGCGGATCCTGGGGGGCGACGCGATCATCACGGTTCCGGGGCGCGGGCTGCGCTTCGCGCATCGAGGTCGGAGGAGACACCGCCGCTGTCCCTGCCGGACCGGCCCTCGGTGGTTGTCCTGCCCTTCGCGAACCTTGGCAGCGAGACCGATCTCGACTGGCTGGCGGATGGATTTGTCGAGGACATCACGACCGACCTGTCGCGGTTTCGCGATCTGTTCGTGGTGGCGCGCAACTCGGCCTTCAGCTTTCGCCAGACACCGCGCGACCCGCAGGACGTGGCGCGCGAACTGGGCGTGCGCTATCTGGTCGAGGGCAGCGTGCGGGCGAGGGCCGGCCGGGTTCGCGTGACGGCACAGCTGGTCGACACGGCCACGGGCGGACAGGTCTGGGCCGAGACATTCGAGCGCGCGCTGACAGATCATTTCAACACCCAGACCGATGTGGCCGGGGCGATCGTCAGTTGTCTTGCCCCGCAGATCGACCGGGCCGAGGCGACACGTGTGCGGGTTTCCTCGCCCGAGGACCTGACGGCCCATGGTCTGGCGATGCAGGGATGGTCGGTCATCTCGTCGGCGGAAATGGCCTATGACCGCGCGCCCGCGCGACCGGGCCGAGGCGCTTGCGCGGCAGGCGCTGGCGCGGGATCCGGGTCCGGGCTGGCCTGGCGGGTTCTGGCCTGGGTCGCCTGGTGGCACGCCTATCATGCCACGACGCCCTCGGTTCCGGAGCGGACGGTGGCCGAGGGCATCGACGCCGCGACGCGGGCCATTGACGCGGATCCGAGCGATCATCACGCAAGGCGCCTCAGGGCGATGCTGCGGTTCATGAACCAGGAACCCGAGGCTGGCCTGCCCGAACTCAGGCTGGCGCATGACATGAACCCCAACTGCGCGGTGACGCTGGCGTGGCTGGGGTTCTACGAGGGTTTTCATGGCGATCCCGCTGTCGGCGTGGCCATGATCGAGGCCGCGTTGCGCCGCAGTCCGCGCGATCCCGCGCGCGGGTCGTTTCTGGCCGCGCTGGGTTTCGGTCAGTTCACGCGGCGCAATTACGCCGCCGCAGCCGAAGCGGCCCAGACCGCGCTGGCCGAGTCCGCAGGCAGCGCCACGCCGCTGATCCTGCTGGCCATATCCGCTGTCGGCATGGGCCAGATCGACCGCGCCCGCGACGCCTATGCGCGCGTGGCGGCCATGGCCCCCGCGCTGGTCGAGGCGCGGCTGGCCGGGCGCTGGCTCAGCTCGACCCCCGACTACCTTGCCCGGACCCATATGTTCTTCCGGATCGCGGCGGGCCTTGCCCCTCCGGATGCGGCCGATGCCCTGCGCTAGGCCCACGGAAACCGCCCCGATTTAGATCATTTTAGTCCGGCTGATAGACCGCGCCCCGCCCCTTGTTCCCTAATGGAGGCTCAACAGGGTCGAAGAGGGCGGAACTGGCGACATGGACCAAGCGCAGGATCATCACTGGATCACGCTGCACCGGATCCGGTTCGCGACCCCCGTCTCGGCGCATGAGCGGCCGTTTCCGCCGGTGCGCGATGCGGATGTCTGGCGCTTTTGCCCGCAGCACAGCCCGGGGCCTGACGGTCTGGTGACGCTGGTTTCGGACATCTGGGGCGGCATGGGCATCTGGAACAGCCGCGCCGAGGCCGAGGCGATGCTGGCCCGACCGGACCGGGCCATGCCCTGGCTATCGGAGGCGGTGGCAAGCTGGCACTGTCTTGCCCTGCCCGTCGGCCATCGCGGAGAGGTCAACTGGCGCGGCCATATCGAGGATGGCACCGCGATCCGGCCCGCCCCGTCTGATCCGGGTGGCGCGCTGATCGTCGTCACCTCGGCGGGTTTCACGCACCGGGACGCTGCAAACCTGCCGCGCATCAAGCGCTTTGTCGAAGGTGTCTCCGAGGTGATGGGCTGGTTCACGGCCCTGCCCTCGAACATCCGCAATGACGTGTTCAACGGCCCCGACGGGCGCGAAGGCTTTACCCTGTCGCTCTGGCAGTCCGACGCGGCGATGCGCGAGACGGCCTATCACCCCGGCCGCCACCGTGGCCGGATGGACGAATACCGGGACGGTGCCTTGATGGACCGCTCCTCCTTCACCCGCCTGCGCGCCGTGGTCAGCCATGGCGACTGGGACGGCGATCCCTTGTCGGAGACCGGATAGATGGAACGCGTGATGAAAGGCGCAATGCCCCATCGGCAGCTTATCGTCGTTGCGGCTCTGGCGCTGCTGCTTGCGCTGGCGCTGACGGTTGGTGGCGGGCTTCTGGCCCATGCGATCTACCGCATGGCCGAATTTCAGCAATGGGCGCGTGATGCGATGCTGGGCGATCCGATCATCTGGTGGCTGCTTGCGGCCTATGTCGTGCTGATCGCCATTCCCTTCGTGCCGGGCGCGGAACTGGGGCTGCTGCTGATCGCGGTTTTCGGTCCACCGATCGTCGGTCATGTCTACCTGGCCACGGTCATGGCCCTTGTGCTGTCCTTCACCATGGGGCGCTGCCTGCCCGAAAGGCTGCTGGAGGGGATCGCCGCGCGGATCGACGCGGCGCGTCTGCTGCACCGGCCCGACGCCGGGCAGACCCGGCTGGGGCGTTGGGCCGACATGCTGTTGCGGCATCGGTGCTGCAGCCTTGCAGTTCTGATCAACACGCCCGGCAATTCCATTCTCGGCGGCGGTGGCGGCATCGCCATGACGGCGGGGGCCAGCCGCCTGCTCACCTGGTGGGAGTTCGTGCCCACGGTGCTGGTCGCGGTGTCGCCGGTCCCCTTGCTTGTCCTGTTCTCAGCCTGGTTCTTCTGAAATTCGAAAGGAAACTGCATGTCACTGTCGAAAGCTGCGCAAACCAATGGCCACCTCTGGGGCGCACGCTCGCGCATCTGGGCCGATGTGCAGGAGGGCCAGTTCGCCCCCGCCTATCACGCGGTGCTGGCCCATGCGGGCGTCGGTCCGGGCACCCGGCATCTGGACGCGGGATGCGGCGCGGGGATGGCGGCGGCGCTGTCGGCCTCGCTCGGGGCCAAGGTGGCGGGGCTTGACGCAGCGGAGGGGATGCTGGCGATCGCGCGGGAGCGCACGCCCCTGGGCGATTTCAGGCATGGCGACATCGAGGCGCTGCCTTTCGAGGATGACAGCTTCGATCTGGTGACCGGGTTCAACGCCTTTCAGTTCGCGGGCGATCCGGCACAGGCGCTGCGCGAGGCGGGCCGGGTCACCCGGCCCGGCGGCATGATCGTGATCATGACATGGGGCGATCCCGCAGGCATGGAGGCGGCCTCGCTGGTGGCGGCCATGAAGCCGCTTTTGCCCACCCCGCCGCCCGGCGCGCCCGGCCCTTTCGCCTTGTCGGATGAGACCGCGCTGCACCAGTTCGCGGCCAACGGCGGGCTGAGGTCGGTGGAGGTGCGCGATGTCGATACGCCCTGGTATTACCGCGACGCGAAGACCGCGCTGGCCGGGCTCGGCTCCTCCGGCGTGGCGGTGAAGGCCATCGAGCATTCCGGGGAAGACGCCTTCATCGAGGCCACGCTCGAGGCGCTGGCCCCCTTTCGGCAGTCGAACGGCAGCTACCGCATCGGTGCCCGTGCGCGCTTTCTGGTCGCCGCGCCGTGAACCGGGGCGCAAGCCCGACGGTGCCAGTCGAAGCGTTTGACTGCGCCCCGGTCATGGTCCAGCATGACCGGCCTGACGGGCCGCTTGCGGACCTGCAACCTTGAGGAGTGGGCCATGACCACAGACGCGCCAGCCCAGGACAGCCCCGCCCCAGATGCGCCGTTCCTGATACCCGAGAGCGGTCTGGTCCGTATTCCGTTCAAATCGCTGATGGCCGACCCGCATGGCATGTTCAAGGCGGCGCGGGCACTGGGTCCGGTGGCGGGTTTCAGCGACGGCTCGGCCATGCTGCTGCGCGCCGCCGACGTGCAGGGGATGTTCGGTGATCCGCGCATCCGCCAGATCGGTGTCGAGGGGATGCAGGCCGCCGGTGTGGCGGAGGGGCCATTCCTTGGCTGGGCGCGCGAGACATTGCTGCTTTCGCATGGCCGCGACCATGTCCGGCGACGCACACCGCTGGCGCGGGCCTTCGCCTATCCGCTGATGAACACGCTGCGCCCGTCGATCCGCCGGGCCGCGCATCGGCTGATCGCCGACTGGACGCCGGGCGAGGCAGTAGACCTGCGCGACAGCTTTGCCGCCCAGTTGCCGGCCCGCACGATCGCCGAAATTCTGGGCGCGCCGGAAGAGGACGTGCCGGACTTCACCGCACTGGTCTATCGCATGACCAAGGGGCTGGCGTTCGGCACCCTGCCCGACCAGTTCGATGACATTCATCAGGCGGCATCCGATCTGCACGACTATGTGGACGGGTTGCTGGCGGACCGCCGCGCGCGGCCGCGCGACGATTTTCTGAGCGCGTATGTCGCACGCGTCGATGCGGATGGCGACCTGTCCCCGTCCGAGATTATCGCCCAGATCGTCACCGTCATCATCGGTGGCGCCGATACTACGCGGGCGGCGATGACGGCGCTTGTGTCACTGCTGATGGACCACCGCGCGCAATGGGACCTTGTCTGCGCGGACCCGGAGATGGCGGCGGGTGCCGTTGCCGAAGGGTTGCGCTATGAGCCCTCCATCGGGTCGATCCCAGTGTTCACACTGGAGCCGATCGAAGCCTCGGGCGTCGTGATCCCGGCTTACCGGGTGCTGTCGCTGTCGATGATGTCGGCGATGCGGGACGAGGCCCTCTACAGCGATCCAGACCGCTTCGACATTACTCGCACCGACCATCCCCGCCTGCATCTGGTGTTCGGCGGGGGGCCGCATCGTTGCCTGGGCGAGGCGCTGGCGCGGGCCGAGCTGGAGGAAGGGTTGATCGCCCTGACGCAGGCCTGGCCGAACCTGAGGCGCACGGGTCCCGCCGTGCGGATGAGCGGCATGGGCGGTATCAGGACCGCATCCCCGTTGACCGTCGTGCCCGCTGCCTGAGGCGCGCCGGGGCGCATCCCGCCACTGGCTGAAAAGACGACTTGCCCTTGGCGCAGGCGCGGACTGTGTTAGGTCTGGGGCACGCAGCCGGAACGGGTTCGGGCAGATCGCAGGGATCTGAAACGACCGGACACGCCGGATCAGGCCAGAAACACGGACCATCGGGAACCACATGACAAACGCACTCATCCTTGTCGACATCCAGAATGACTACTTCGAGGGGGGCAAATGGCCCGTCGCGAAAATGCAGCAGGCCGGTGCGAACGCCGCGAGACTGCTGGCAGACGCCCGCGGCAAACACGAGATGGTCGTTCATGTCCACCACGAGATGCCCGAGGGCGGGCCGTTCTTCGTGACCGGAACCCCCGGTGCCGGGATCAACGCGGTCGTGGCGCCGCTGGAGGGCGAGGCGACCGTTCTCAAGCACAGGCCCAACAGCTTTGTGAACACCGGCCTTGAAGCGCTGTTGCGGGACAAAGGGATCGGATCGGTCACGATCTGCGGGGCCATGTCGCAGATGTGCATCGACGCCACCGCACGTGCGGCCAGGGACATGGGGTTCGAGGTCACGGTCGTCGAGGATGCCTGCGGGGCGAAGGATACGGCGTTTGGCGGGGTCTCGGTGCCGGCGGAGCAGGTTCACGCCACCATCATGGGTGCCTTGAACGGGTCCTATGCGAAGGTCGTGACCACCGACGCCTATCTGGGAGCTTGACCGCGCGCCCCTCTCGCGGGACCTGAACCGCCGCGCCCGTCCGGGCGGGTGATGCGGTCCGGGCAGGATGCGGTGACAACCATCGCCTCTCATCGGTGACTTGAGGCAGGCGGCGGCCATTTTTTGTGCCGTGGCCTGCATGAGACAGGGTTTTTTCGGACAAAACCTTTCCTTCCGGCGCGGCAGGGTGAAAAATGGCGTCGGGCATTTGTCACTGCCTTCAGGATATGCTTGCTTGTCAGAATGGTCATGAACATCGGACAAAAGCCCGACACGCCGTCCTTCTCCCGCGCGCTTGCGGACCATGTCGCGCAGATCTATCCCGCCGTCGACACCGAGGCGCTTGCCGCGCGGGTGGTCGAGGCGTTCTGGCCGGAAGGGCAGCGCCGTCGCAACCGGCGGCGGACACGGGGCAACAGACTCTGGTCGCAAGGCGACATCCTGCTGATCACCTATGGCAATTCGCTTGTCGACGGTGTGCACAAGCCGCTTGATCTGCTGAACGATTTCCTGCGCCGCTATCTGCGGGAGACGGTCAACGGGGTGCATGTGCTGCCGTTCTTTCCCTTCACATCGGACGACGGTTTCGCGGTGACCGATTTCCGCGCGGTGAATCCGCAGCTGGGCGACTGGGCCGACATCAACCGGATCGCGGATCGAGTTCAAGCTGATGTCCGATCTGGTGCTGAACCATGTCTCCAGCCAGGGGCCATGGTTCAACGCCTATCGGCAGGGCAAGCCGCCCTATGACCGGTTCTTCTTCGAAGCCTCGCCCGAGGATGATCTGAGCATGGTGGTGCGGCCCGCGCACCACGCCCCTGTTGCAGGAGGTCGAGACCGCGAATGGCCCGCGCCATGTCTGGTGCACCTTCAGCCATGACCAGATCGATCTGGATTTCCGCAACCCCGAGGTGCTGCTGGAGTTTCTGCGGATCATCCGCCTGCATCTGGACAATGGCGTGCAGATCATCCGGCTGGATGCGGTGGCTTTCCTGTGGAAAGAGGTCGGGATCGCCCTCGATCCATCTGCCCCAGACCCATGCGATCGTGCAAACTGATCCGGCTGCTGTGCGACTATGCCGTCGAACCGGTGGTTCTGGTCACCGAAACCAATGTGCCCAAGGCCGAGAACCTGAGCTATTTCGGCAAGCCGCGACGAGGCGCATGTCGATCTACAACTTTCCCGCTGCCGCCCCTGATCCTGCATGCGATGCATGTCGGGGTCGGCGCGTCATCTGTGGCAATGGCAACGCAGGATGCCGCCCGCGCCGCTGGGCTGCGCCTATCTGAATTTCACCGCCAGCCATGACGGGATCGGGATGCGCCCCGCCGAGGGGCTGCTTGTCCGCCGACGGATCAGGCCGCGGTGATCGAGACGGTCCGCAAGAGCGGCGGGCTGGTGTCGATGCGCGCCCTGCCCGACGGGGGCGAGGCACCCTACGAGCTGAACACCACCTTCTTCGATGCGATGCGCCAGACCTTTGACGGGTCCGGATGCGCATCACATCGACCGGTTTCTGTGTTCGCAGACCATCGTGATGTCGCTGGAAGGCATCCCGGCCTTCTACATCCATTCGATGCTGGCCACGCCGAACGATCTTGACGGCCGTCGACGCAGCGCGGCATGAACCGGGCGATCAACCGGCATCGCTGGGATTATGCCACGCTGCGCGACAGGCTTGCCGACGCCGGATACGCCGCAGGCGCAGGTCATGGCGGGTCTGAAGCGAGCGCCTGCACCTGCGCAAGCGGCAGACCGCGTTTCACCCCAATGCCACACAGTTCACGATCGCATGCGGGCGATGAGCGCGTGTTCGGCCTCTGGCGGCAAAGCCTTGACCGGCAGCAGTCCATCTTCGCGCTGCACAATGTCAGCGCCGAGACGGTCACGATCCCGGTCGCGACGCTGAACCTGATCGAGGATGAAGTCTGGATCGACCTCTTGTCATCGGAGACCGGATCCGGGCGAGGAGATCATCCTGGCGCCCTATCAGTGCCGCTGGATCAGCAACGCCGCCTACTGAAACTCCTCGGCATCCTGCGGCCGCCGCCATGTGCAGATCGCGCAGGAACGTCCGGGTCGGCCGAATGGACGCGGTTCCATGTCGGGATGAACGGGGTCTCGTGCGGGTTGTCGAGAAAGGTCTGCCCGGCGCGCATGATGTTTTCGGCAAAGAGTTCGATCGAGCGCTTCCTCGGCGTGGCGGTCCAGCGACAGGCCGTTCATCTTGGCATCGGTGTAATAGGCCTCCAGCAGGTCGAGCGCGCTGCGGTAGTAGGTGGCCTTGAGGGTGCGGAACACGTTGGTGGTGAAGACCGTGCCATCGGCGGCCAGCTTGCGGAAGATCGCCTTGCAGATATCGATCGACATGCGGTTCAGCCCGGTCGTCGCGTCCTCGGGGCTGAGCGACTGATGCTTGTGGTCATAGGCGTCGGCGATCTCGACCTGACAGACGGCCGTGGGCGCAAGGTTGCGCCATGCCTCGGACAGGACGCCGATTTCCAGCCCCCAGTCCGACGGGATGCGCAGATCGGGCAGGATGTTGGTGCGCATGGCGAATTCGCCCGACAGCGGATAGCGGAAGCTGCGCAGGTAATCGAGGTAGTCGCGATCCCCCACCACCCGCTTGAGCGCGATCAGCAAGGGGCTGACCAGCAGGCGCGTGACCCGCCCGTTCAGCTTTCCGGCGCCGATCCGCGCGTAATAGCCCTTGGCCACCTGATAGGGAAAGGTCGGGTTGGCCACCGGATAGATCAGCCGCGCCAGCATCTCGCTGGTATAGGTCAGGATATCGCAGTCATGGATCGCCATGACCGCGCTGTCCTGACAACCGATCAGATAGCCCGATGGAGGTCCAGACATTCTTGCCTTTGCCCGGCCTCGACCGGACCAAGTCCCATCGCCTCCAGCCGCGCGCTCAAGCGCCTGCATGCGCGGGCTGTCGTTCCAGATCACGACATGGTTCTGGTCCAAGGTCCGCGAAAGAAGCGGCGGGCCTGCCGGAACTGCGCCTCATCCGCCTGGTCCAGACCGATGATGATGCGGTGCAGATAGGTGACCCGTGACAGTTCGGCCAGGATGTTGCGGCATCGCCTCGGTTTCAAGCTCGGAATAGAGGCAGGGCAGGATCAGCGACATCTTGCGGGTCTGCGCGAAGGTTTCGAGCTCGTAGGTCATGTCCGGCAAGGTCGCGCGTGCGCAGATTGTGCAGCGTCGCGATGTTTCCGTTCTGATGAAAATCAACCATGCGGATGCCTTTCTTTGCCGAGGTCAAGCCGGTCCAGAAGGGTCAGGACGGCGGTGTTCCATCCTGCTGGACCCGGCTCTGTGGTGCGGATGATGCGGCCCTCTGCCTCGCCCTGTTGCGGTGGCAGGGCGGGCTGCGTGCGGATTGGCGACGATCACGCCGAAATCGGCCTTTTGCAGCATCTCGATATCGTTCGGGGCATCGCCCAGCGCCAGCGTGTGACGGGGGACGTAATGCGCGATCACCTCGTCCATGCGGTCGGCTTTCGTCTTGCCGAAAGACAGGGTCAGGAAGCGCCCGCCACGCCTTGCGGAGACCCCTTCGCTTTTCAGCGCGGCGACAAAGGCAGAGAGCTGCGCCGCGTCACCCGACCACAGCCCCGGCTCCGAGAAGGCGCGCGCCTTGGCGCGGGTTGCCGCCACCTCGGACAGGCCGGTGGTCTGCATCACATCGTGCAGGTTCATGTCACCAAAGCCGCGAAACAGGTGACGCAGGTCGGCGGGAACACGGTCAAGCGCCGCGCGCAGGGCGGGATATTGCGGGGCGGTGTCCGCAGCCTGACCGGGCCGGAGCAGCCCCGCGCCGTTTTCGACAATCGCAAGATGCGGCGTCAGCCCCATCTCGTCCTGCAAGGGCGCGATCTCTGCGGCGGTCTTGCTGCTGGACAGGATGACCGGACACCCACATGCGGCCAGCCGAGCCAAGGCGGGTGCCGCAGGGTCCCACCGATAGGTGACATGGTCCAGCAACGTCCCGTCAAGATCGGAAAAAACTACGAGCGGTGTCGAAGACTGCATGGGGGCAGCATCCTATGCCGGTCCGAAAGCCGCAAGGGCGAAGTGGTGTCTGACGTGTTTCTACGCCTAAGCTGCGGACATCGTGCAAAATCCGGGCGCATCCGGGGAAGCTGTCCTGCGGATCACGCACTGGCGCGTCGCCGATCATGGCCAATCGGCATAGGACTGCGCCTCATGCGCAGAGACATCCTTGTCGCTGCCGCGCACGGCGCGACGCCAGGCACCGGGGCGGACCCCGTGCAGCACCTTGAAGAAATTGCTGAACTGCGCGGCTGACCGGAAGCCCAGGAATTCGGCGATCTGGTCCAGCGTCATGGAGGATCGTTCCAGCAGCACCTGCGCCTCATATCCCAAGCGTTCGTGGATCAGGCGTGACGGCGGCTTGCCCAGATTGCGCTGGCAGATGTCATGAAGCCGGTCGGTGGACATATGCAGGGCTTCGGCATAGCGGGCGACCGTCCAGCGGTCCCGGAAGTGGGTTTCCAGCGCCTGCCGGAACTGTTGCAGGATCAGGGATGTGTTGGCCCCGGTGTGGCGCAGGTCGTCTGGACGCGCGGTGTGCCGCCAGAGCATCACGAGGATGACGCGCACCTGCGCCTCGATCACCGTGGCAGAGCCGGGCGCGTGTCCGGCGGATTCCCGCAGGATCAGGTCGAAACAGCGCGCCATGTCCCGGTGCAGCGCCTCGCGCCCGTCCAGCGGCAGATGCACGGCGCGTTCGGACAGCACCCGCAGGTCCGCCGCCTCGGGTTTGACGCCGATGGCATTGGCGAGGGATGTCTCTCCCATCACCAGATGACCGCCGACCGTCCCCGCCTTGGCCCTGATCCGCTGACTGCGGTCCCATGGCAGCCAGAGCAGCGCAGGCCCCGTGACGGTCGTGGTTCCGCCGTCGCGGCTGATGGTCAGTTGACCGCTTTCCAGCAGGACGACCCACCAGCTGCGCCCGTGCAGATCGACCAGCCCGCCGAGGACTTTTTCCTGCAACCCCGATTGAATCACCTCCACATGAAACGGAACAGGCGGCGGGGCGCTTCCGGGCACGGAGGGCGCTGGTTTGACGGGGAGTCTGGTTGACGTAGGGGCCATTTAACCGGAATTTGTAAGTTATATCCCATGATTTCACATTTCTATCGCCCGCCCTACAGATATTTTGAATGCCAGAACAAAGTTGGCGGAACCGCGCCGCGCGACCGGGGAGGGTTGCAAGCGGAATTCGCCTCAGGGGGGATACCGGATTGGACGCTGAACGGGTCTTTCAAAGCCCGTCCGTGGCCTCACCTTTCAGGGTGGTGGACACGGGCCAGACCGACGCGGATGCGGCGGCCAATGCTGCTGCGGCGGCATTCTGGGACTGGTCACAGCGGCCCGCCGAGGATCGCGCCGGGCACCTGCGCCGCATGGCGGACGCCCTTGACGCCAACCGCGCCCGGCTGGTCGATCTTGCCGCGCGGGAGGTCGGGGCGGCTCCGGGCTGGACCCAGTTCAACATTGATCTGGCCTTGCGCATCCTGCATCAGGCGGCGGGCCTGCCCGCGCTTCTGGCGGACCGGCAGATGCCGCCTGCGGCGGACGGCAGCATCTCGATCCTGCGGCGGCAGGCCGTGGGCGTGGTTCTGGGCATCGCGCCGTGGAATGCGCCGATCACGCTGGCGGTCCGGGCGATCGCCACGCCGCTGGCCTGCGGCAACACGGTCGTTCTCAAAGGGTCGGAGCATTGCCCGCAGACCCACCGCGCGGTGGTCGATATCCTGAACGGGGCGGGATTGCCCGCAGGGGTGGCCAATGTGGTCACCGCCCTGCCGGATCAGTCGCGGCCCGTGGTCAACCAGCTGATCGCGCATCCTGCCGTGCGGCGCGTCAACTTCACCGGATCGACGCGGGTCGGCCGTCAGGTTGCCGTGACGGCGGCGCAGCACCTCAAGCGGTGCGTGCTGGAACTGAGCGGGAAGGCGCCGCTGATCGTGCTGGAGGATGCCGATCTCGATGCGGCCGTCGACGCGGCGGCGCATGGGGCGTTCTTCAACCAGGGCCAGATCTGCATGTCGACCGAGCGGATCATCCTGCTGGACGATATCGCGGACGTCTTCGTCGCCAAGCTGGTGGCCAAGACGCGCAGCCTGCGCGCCGCAGATCCGCAGCGCGAAAGCGCACCGCTTGGCACGCTGATCCATGCCGCTGCCGCCGAACGCGTGGCCGGGCTGATCCGGGATGCGCAGGACAAGGGCGCCGTGCTGCTGATCGGGGGCCGGGTCGAGGGGGCGGTGATGCAACCCGCCGTGATCGACCATGTCGCCTCCAACATGCGCGATCTATCACGAGGAAAGCTTCGGCCCCGTCGCCTCGATCCTGCGGGTGCGGGACGAGGAAGAGGCGCTGTCCATCGCCAATGACACGGAATACGGCCTCGCCTCGGCGATCTTCAGCCGCGACACGGACCGCGCGCTGGCGCTGGCGGCGCGGCTTGAGACGGGAATCTGCCATATCAACGGATCGACCGTCTATGACGATCCGGCCATGCCCTTCGGCGGGATGAAATCCAGCGGCTATGGCCGGTTCGGCGGCGAGACCGCGCTGGATGAATTCACCGAATTGCGCTGGATCGCCCTGCATCCCGCAGAGGCGCGCCACAGTTTGTGAACAGGTGCCGCCAAGAGCACCGACAAGACGAAACCCGACAACTGACCCTGGAGGAGGATCAAGATGAAACGCAGAACAGCCCTGAAATTCGTGGCCGCCCTTGCCCTTAGCACAAGCCTTGCCACAGGCGCCGTCAGCGCCGAGACGATCAAGATCGGGGCCGTCGCGCCCAAGACCGGCCCGCTGGCCGGCGGTGCCGCGGTCACCCAGTGGCCGAACGTCCAGCTTTGGGTCGCACAGGTGAACGAGCGCGGCGGGCTCAATGTCGGCGGCACGATGATGCTGATCGAGCTGATCGAATACGACGACCAGACCAACCCCGGCGAGACGATCAAGGCCGTCCAGCGCCTGGCCACGCAGGACGAGGTGGATTTCATCGTCGCGCCCTACGGCACCGGCTTGATCGTCGCCGCCGCGCCGATCTTTGCGCGCTACGGCTATCCGCTGATCGCGGTCTCGGCGATCACCGACCAGAGCGCCGACGCTGTCCAAGCAGTTTCCGAACATGTTCTTCACGCTGGGCACGACCACGGCGCTGGCGGAGGATGCCGTGAAGATCCTGACCGACATGCGCGACGCCGGCCAGTATCGGCAACAAGGTCGCCATGGTGAACGTGGCCGACGCCTTCGGGATCGAACTGGCCGACGTGGCGCGCGCCGCATGTTCACCGAAGCCGGGTTCGAGATCGTCTACGACACGTCCTATCCGCTGGGCACGCAGGACCTGTCGCCGGTGATGAAGGGCGCCAAGGCCGCCGAACCCGATGCTTTCGTGGCCTGGTCCTATCCGCCCGACACCTTCGCGCTGACCGAGCAGGCGATCATCGAGGACCTGGAGGTGAAGGCCTTCTACACCGCCGTCGCCACCCCCTTCCCGGCCTTCGGCGCGCGCTTCGGTGCGGCGGCCAACGGCGTGCTGGGCGCCGGCGGCATCAATGTCGGATGACCCGACGTTTCAGGAATACGCCGCGGCGCATGAGGCGGTGACCGGGTGCCAAGCCGGATTACTGGGCCTCGGCCACCACCTATGCTTCGCTTGAGATCCTCGAGCAGGCGATCGAGGCCGTGGGCTCGACCGCAAGGCCGTGGCCGATCACCTGCGCAGCAGGCACCTTCGACACGGTGCTGGGCCCGATCAGCTTTGACGAGAACAACAACAACCAGGCGTTCTGGACCGTCGGCCAGTGGCAGGACGGCGTGTTCCGGGGCGTCGCCTCGCGCGATCGCGACGGTGCTGTGCCGGTGATCCTCAAGGATGGCTGGCAGTAAGACCGGCGTTTCGGGTGCCCGGTTCCGACCGGGGCACCCATGCTGGCGCGGGGAATGGCGGGAACGGGACGCAGATGGACATTCTGATCACAGGGCTTTTGCTGGGCGGCACCTATGCGCTGATCGCGATGGGGCTGAACCTGCAATACGGCGTGGCCCGGATCATGAACCTGGCCAATGGCGAGATGCTGGTGGCGGGCGGCTTCGCCGCCTTCTGGCTGTATACGGGCGGCGCAGATCAGCCCGCTCCTGACGATCTTCCTGCGTGGCGCCGCTGGCCTTCGCGCTGCAACTGGCTGATCTACCAGATCATGCTGCAACCGCTGGTCAAACGCGCCAAGACCCGCGGGCAGCTTGAGACGGACAGCATCCTCGCCACCTTCGGCCTGTCCTTCGTGATGGTCGGGCTGATGCTGATGGTCTTCGGCGGCGGATTATTTCAACTATTCCTACCTCGCGCGGCCCATCGTGATCGTCGGGCGATACCTTCGCGCTGAACCGTGTCGCCGTCGTTCATCGCCGCCGTCGTGATCTGCGGGGCGCTTTACCTCTGGCTGAACCGCAGCCGCGCCGGGCCTGTCGATCCGCGCGATCGCCGTCGGCGCCGGACAGCGCGCGGCTGGTCGGCATCAACGTGACCGCATCTGTGCGGCGCTGGCCTTCGCGCTTGGCGGGGCGGTCACGGCGGTCGGCGGCGCGCTGATCTCGACCTATCTGACGCTCGATGCCTCGACGGGTGTGATCTTCACGCTCAAGGCGCTGATCATCGTCATCATGGGCGGCGTCGGCGACGTGCGCGGCACCATCGTCGCGGCGCTGCTGCTGGGGATCGTCGAGACCACTCGTGGCGACCCTGATCGACCCCGGCCTGACACTGGCGGCGGCCTATACGCTCTTCATCCTGATCCTGCTGTTCCGCCCGCAGGGCCTGTTCGGAAAGAAGCCCACATGACCGGAACGGATATCCGCAACCTCTGCCTGTCCGCGCTGGCGCTGTGGGCTTTGCGCCCTGCTGCCGCTGTCCGGGTCGGGCTATTGGCTGTCGATCGGCGTGACCATCGCGATGTTCACCGTGCTGGCGACAAGCTGGGCGCTGTTTTCGGGGCCGACGCATTACATCTCGCTTGGCGACGGCGGCGTTCTTCGGTGTCGGCACCTATGTCACCGGGCTGGGGTTCGAGACCCTGCCCTTCTGGGCGCTGATCGGCATCGCAGGCGTGATCGGCGCGGTGCTGGCGGCGCTGGTCGGTCTGGCCACGCTGCGCCTGTCGGGGGTCTATTTCGTGATCTTCACCCTTGGCCTGGCCGAGCTGGTGCGGCAGGTCATCACCTGGGTGCAGAACACGTCTCGGGGCAGAAGGGGCTCTATGTCCTGACCGACATCACCGAGGCGGACATCTACTGGATGCTGCTGGCGCTGGCCGCGGCGGTCTTCCTGACTGGCTGGCTGATCGGGCGGTCGCGTCTGGGTTTCGCCCTGCGCATCATCGGCGATGACGAAACCGTGGCCGCGCCATTCCGGCATCAACACCGCGCCTGGCCAAGGTGCTTCTGTTCATGGTGCCGGGTTCGTCGCCGCCATGACCGGGGCCATCCTCGCACCGCGCTACGTCTATATCGAACCCAGCCTGGCCTTTGCGCCGATGCTGTCGTTCCAGGTGGTGATCATGGCGCTTCTGGGCGGGGCGGGGCGGCTGTGGGGGCCGCTTGTCGGGGTGATCCCCTTCACCCTGCTGTGGGAAGCTGATCTCGTCCAGCTTCCCGCAACCAGACCACGCTGCTGCTGGGCGTCGCCTTTCTGGTCATCGTCTACGTGCTGCCGCGCGGCTTTGTCGGCCTGCTGGAACAGCTGCGCGCACCGGGCAGCGGGCAAGACGGCGGAGGGGCTGGCATGAGCACGCCCTGTCCTGTCCCTGCGCAATGTGACCAAGCGCTTCGGCGGTCTGGTCGCGGTCGAATGCGATGAGCTTCGACGTGGCCGAGCACGAGGTGATGGGGCTGATCGGCCCCAACGGCTCGGGCAAGTCCACGACGATGAACCTGATCTCGGGTGCGCTGCAAGCTGATCGGGCGGCGAGGTCGCTGCTGCGCGGCACGCCGATCACCGACCCTGCCCGCCGCAGCAGATCAACCGGCGCGGCGTCGCCCGGACCTTCCAGCTTGTGCGCCTGCTGCCGTCGATGACGGTGCTCGAGAACGTCGTGGCGGGCGCCGTCTTCGGCCATCGCCGGCGCTGGGGCCACGAGGCCGACGCCCATGCCGACGCGATGCTGGACCGCGTCGGGCTGGAGGGCAAGGGCCATCTGCGCCGTCGGGCAACTGACCTATATCGACACCAAGCGGGTGGAACTGGCGCGCGTGCTGGCCAGTGATCCGAAGCTCCTGCTGCTGGACGAATGGCTGGCCGGGCTCAACCCGACCGAGTTGCAGATCGGGATCGAGCCTGATCCAAGCGCTGCGCGACGACGGCCGCACGATCATTCTGGTCGAACATGTGATGGACGCGATCCGGTCGCTCTGCGACCGCTGCGTGGTCATGTCCTCGGGCACCAAGATCGCCGAGGGCACGCCGCAGCAGGTGCTGTCCGACCCGGATGTGATCCGCGCCTATCTGGGGGATGACGATGCTTGAGGTCTCGAAGTCCGCAACCTGACCGTCAGCTACGGCCAGCACCGCGCGCTGGAGGACGCGTCTGTCACGGTCCGCCCCGGCGAGATCGTGGTGATCCTTGGCGCCAACGGGGCGGGCAAATCGACGCTGCTGCAAGGCCATCAGCGGGATCTGCGAGGGCGCAGGTCGGCGGCCAGGTCACGCTGGACGGCGACGCGATCTCTCGGGTCTGCCCGCACAACGGATCGTCGAGCAGGGCGTGGCGCTGGTGCCGGAGGGGCGCGGCATCTTCGCCGATCTGACCGTGCGCGAGAACCTGATCGCTCGGCGCCTATTCGGCGCGCGCGCGCGAGGATGAGGCGGCCAATCTCGACCGGGTCCACAGCCTGTTTCCCAAGCTGATCGAACGCAGCGGCCAGGTGGTGCGCACCATGTCGGGCGGCGAGCAGCAGATGGTCGCCATCGGCCGCGCGATGATGTCGAACCCGCAGATCCTGATGCTGGACGAGCCGTCGCTGGGCCTGTCGCCGCTGCTGTGCAAGGAGCTGTTCCAGAACCTCGACGAAGGTGCGCGACCTGGGCATCGGCATCCTGCTGGTCGAGCAGAACGCCAAGCAGAGCCTGGCCATCGCCGACCGCGGCTACCTGCTGGAAAACGCCCATATCGTGCACGAGGACAGCGCCGCCGACCTGCGCAGCGATCCGGCGGTGCAGGCCGCCTATCTGGGGGCGGGCGGCGGCGCGGCCGCGCAGCCTGCGCATGCACGCCGACGCGGCCGCCGGCGCCCGCGCCGACGTGCCGCACCGCCGGGCTTCGCCATCGCGCCCGCGGCCGACGCAGACCGTGACCGCCGATACAACTGCTTGGCCGGTCGGTGGCCGATCTGGTGCGCCGGCGCCAGCCAGCGGCAGCAGTCCGCCGCGACCGCCGAAGCGCGCCGACCCGCCCGCGCCAGCCGGCAGGTGCGACGACCGCCTCGCGGCGACCCTGGCCGAGATCGAGCGCGCCGCGCAGGCCGCGCGCCGCGCCCGCGAGCCAAGCGCAGCCGCCCGCAGGACCGTGCCGGCGCCGACGCACGCACACCGGCCGCACGCCGCAGACAGCGCCGCCGACTGAACCGCCGGTCATCATCGAAGTCTACCGCGCGCCGCGCGTCGAGGTCTGGCGCCGCCGGCCCGGCGGCGACTGATTTCGACACGGTCATAGGAGAGAGCCAGATGCTGGACACACCGCACTCGCGACCACGCGATCAAGGGCATGTATATCGGCGGCAACTGGGTCGCCGGCACGCGGCAGCTTTGACGACATCAACCCGTCCGACGGATCGCGTCTGGGCCGCGCATCCCCGATGGCGGGCCGGGCCGAGACGCGCGCGCGCGATCGAGGCCGCGCAAGCCGCCTTTCCGGCATGGTCGCAGCTGATGTTTCAGGAACGCGCCCATTACATGCTGAAGATCGCCGATGTCTGGGACAAGCGCGCGCCCGACTTCGTCGCCGCCGCCCAGGCCGAGGGCGGCGGCTGGTTCGGCAAGGGCATGTTCGAGGCCGGCTATGTGCCCGAGGTGTTCCGCGCCGCCGCCGGCGTGCTGTTACAGATCCATCGGCGAGGTGCTGCCGTCGGAGCATGGCAAGGTCTCGACCGCGGTGCGCTGTGCCGATGGGCGTGATCAGCGTGATCAGCCCTGGAACATGCCCGGCATCCTGACCGTCGCGCGGCTTTGCCTTTCCGATGGCGGCGGGCAACACCATCGTGCTGAAACCCTCCGAGGACACGCCCTATGCCGGCGGGCTGTTCTTCGCCGAGGTGCTGGAGGAGGCGGGCGTTCCCACGGGCGTGTTCAACGTCGTCACCTGCTCGCGCGACGCGTGTGCAGGAGATGGGCGACGAGATGATCGAGAACCCGCTGGTCAAGGGCATCTCCTTTACCGGATCGACCCCGGTGGGCCGCCAGATCGCCGCCAAGGCGGGGGCGCATCTCAAGAAATGCTGCGTCGAACTGGGCGGCAAGGACAGCCTGATCGTGCTGGAAGACGCCGATATGGACCGCGCCACCAGTGCGGCCAGCTTCGGCAGCTTCATGCATCAGGGCCAGATCTGCATGAGCGTGGAAAAGGTGCTGGTGCAGGAGAGCATCTATGCCGATTTCCTGCGGCAATTCGTGGCGCGGGCGTCCAAGCTCAAGACCGGGGACACGAAGGACAAGGCCAATGTCATCGGCCCGCTGATCAACGACCGGCAGGTCGCCCGCGTGAAGCACCAGATCGAGGATGCGCTGGCCAAGGGGGCCAAGGCCGTGCTGGGCGGGGCGTGTCTGGGATCGCTTCGTCGAACCCACGATCCTGACCGAACGTGACCCCCGACATGGCCGTCTGGCGGGACGAGACCTTCGGCCCCGTGGCCGTGGTCGTGCCCTTCAAGACCGATGCCGAGGCGATCGCCCTGAACAATGACACGGAATACGGCCTGTCCGCCGGGATCATCACCCGCAACGAGGAACGCGCGCTGGCGCATGGCGCGCCAGCTGGAAACGGGCATGTGCCACGTCAACTGCTCGTCCATCAATGACGAACCGCATGTGCCCTTTGGCGGCTCCAAGGCCTCGGGCCTTGGGCGGCATGGCGGCAAGTGGTCGCTCGAGACTTTCACCGAAACGCGCTGGATCACGCTGGACCGTGGCCACCGCCCCTTTCCGCCGGTGTTCTGATGGCGGCTTGGGAAAAAAGCGCCCTTCTGAAGGGCAAGGTGATCGTCGTGACCGGATCGGCCAGCGGTATCGGGTTCGAGACCGCGCGGCTGTGCACCGCGATGGGGGCCACCGTTCTGGGCGTCGATGTCACCAAACGCTTCGATCATGTCGAGGAGTTCTACCGCGCCGATCTGTCGGATGCGCGCACGATCGATGCGCTGGTCGATGTGCTGCCCTCAGGCATCGACGGGATCGCCAATATCGCGGGCCTGCCGCCCACGGCCCCGGCGGAGAAGGTGCTGAAGGTGAACCTTTTCGGGCTGAAACGCCTGACGTTGGGGCTGATCCCCAAGCTGAACGACGGCGCCTCGATCGTGAACCTTGCCTCGCTGGCAGGGTTCGGCTGGCCGCAGGCGATAGCGGCGATCCGCGCCTCGGAACAGGCGGACATGGATGATCTGGCGGGTTTCATGCAGCGCTACGACATCACCAACGCGGGCGGGCGCAGCTATTTCTTTTCCAAGGAAGCGCTGATCGCATGGACGCAGGCCAACCGCTGGACATGGCGCGACCGGGGCATCCGCATGAACAGCGTCAGCCCCGGCCCGGTGGACACGCCGATCCTTGGCGATTTCATCGAGACGCTGGGCGCGCGCGCCGAGGAAGACATGCGCGTCATGGACCGCCCCGGCCGCGCGGATGATATCGCCCCGGTCGTGGCCTTCCTGCTGTCGGACATGACCACGTGGATCCGTGGCACCAATATCCCTGTCGACGGCGGCATGTCGTCGAACATCCTGTGCGAAATGCACGGGCTTAGCTGAAGGGGAGGCTGATATGTCTGCAATTGGCTGGATCATAGTCCTGATCGTCATCGCCGCCGCGCTGATCGCGCTGGCCGCATGGTTCTATCAACGCGCCACGAACGAGGTGGCGCTGGTGAAAACGGGGATCGGGGGGCGTCGCGTCATCATCGACGGCGGCACGCTGGCCCTGCCCTATTTCCACGAGATCACGCGGGTCAACATGCAGACGATCCGCATGACCGTGGCGCGCACCGGCGAGGCGGCGCTGATCACCAAGGACCGGCTGCGCGTGGATGTGGGGGCGGATTTCTATGTCTCGGTCACGCCGCAGGCCGACGCGATCACCCGCGCCGCGCAGACCCTTGGCAAGCGCCTGTTCCAGCCCGACCAGTTGCGCGGGCTGATCGACGGGATGATGATCGACGCGCTGCGCTCGGTCGCGGCCCGCATGACGATGGACGAGCTGCACGAGAACCGCGCGCAATTCGTGCGCGAGGTGCGCGAAAGCCTGGCCGAGGCGATGGCCAACTACGGTCTGCAACTGGATTCCGTCTCGCTGACCGGGCTGGACCAGACGCCCTTTTCGGCGCTGGACGAGAACAACGCCTTCAACGCCGTCGGTATGCGCAAGCTGGCCGAGGTGATCGCGAAGTCGAAAAAGGAACGCGCCGAGATCGAAGGCGACAGCGATGTCTCGGTGCGCCGCGCCGCGATGGAGGCCGCCAAGCGCAAGCTGGAGATCGACCTCGAGCAGCGCCGCGCCGAGATCGCCCAAGGGCAGGAGATCGAAACCCTGATGGCCGCGCAACTGGCCGAGGTGGCCCAGCGCAAGGCCGATAGCGAGCGCACCGCCGCGCAGGCCCGCATCCGCATGGAGCAGGATATCCAGGCCGCCGATATCGCCCGCGAGCAGGCGATCCGCGAGGCCGAGATCGCCCAGAGCCGTGCGCTGGAGGATGCCGAAAGCGACCGCCAGATCCAGCTTTCCGCGAAAAGTCAGGAAGAAAGCCGCGCGCAGGCGCAGGCCGATGCCGCCCGCGCCGAGGCCGTGACCGCCGCCGAAGCGGTGCAGACCGCCCGCGCCATGGCCGAGGCCGAGCGCCGCCGTGCGCTGGCGCTGATCATGGCGCAGGAACAGGCGGAAGCTGCCGCGAAACGCGCCGAAATCGCCGCCGCGTCCGACAAGGCCACCGCCGCCGACAAGGCCGAGGCGCGTCGTGCCGAGGCCGAGGCCACGAAAATCGTCGAACTGGCGCGGGTGGAGGCGGACCGCGCCCGGATCGAGGCCGAGAACGCCCGTTCCGATGCGATCATCGCGATGGAGCTGGAAAAGGCCCGGCTGGAGGCGATGCCGCGCATTCTGGCCGAGATGGTGCGCCCTGCCGAAAAGATCACCGGTATCAGCATCAACCAGTTGAATGGCGTGGGCGGTGCGCGCGGCGAAGGTGGCGAGCGTCCGGCCTCGCCGGTCAATGCCACGGTCGATGCGATCATGGATATGGCAGTGCAATTGCCCAGCCTGCAAAAGATCGGCGATCAGATCAGCGCCAATCTGGCGCAGGTCAGCGGCAAGACGAAACCGCGCGACTGAACCCGCTGAACACTGACATGCCGCGCCGTGGGTCCATCCTGCGGCGCGGCATGCATTTCGTCATTTCCGCAAAGGCAACACGACACGCGACCGACCCTGCGCGCGCAGGCGCGTGGGCGCAGCCCTGCGACAAGGACGAGCCCCGGCAGGCCTGTCGTCCCATCAGGCCTGTTTCCGCATCGCGGCTGCAGGCGCTTGATCCCCGCAGATCACGCCGGACGACCGACGCCGCAGGGGCATCGTCAGTGACAGCTCCGCAACGTGGTCAGGCAGATCGCGGAAGCGCGCGAAGGGGCGGGCATATGCGCCATAGCGTTCTTGCGCCAGCGCCGGATCGAGATCGGGGAAGAGCGTCAGGATCTCGTTGCGGGCCGCGACGGGCAGCGCACCGAACGCGCTGGGGCCGGGATAGAAACTTTCCGCCGGCGCGCCGTTCGCAAAAAGGATCTCATGCGCCTCGAACATCAGGTGGAAATAGGTGACGCCTTTGCATCCGTTCATCACACGCGCCTTGCCGCCGCGCAGGCGGGCCAGATGGGTGGCGCGCACGAGGGTTTCATCCGCACCGTCGATCCGCACCAGAAGCCCGTGCTGCGGCGACACGATCAGCGGTGCATCACCGCCGGTGATGTCCGGGGTGATCCGGATCGGTCGCAGTTTCGGGTTCCGTGCAAGCTCCGCGCCCGAGACCTGCCGCGCGCCGATCCAGAGGATCGGCCGCACCCCGTTGTCGCGCGTGACGACAAGATCGCCGAGGCGCAGACGCTCGATCGGAACCTCGCCATGCGGGGTCAGGATGCGGGTGCCCTGCGCGAAGCAGACCACACCGGTGTTCTCGATGGTAAAGGAATTGGCATCGGCCGACGCGCCGGAGAACACGAGGCCACCGCTGCCGAAGCTGGCATTGTCGGAATAGTCGACACCGTTCACGCCATCGTTCGACTGGTTCAGGATGCCATCATCGGCCTGGTCTGCGTGCAGTTCCCAGATGTTGTCGTAGAAGGCCGACAGGTTGATGAAGTCGTTGTTGGTGATGTCACCGTCGGCCAGCGTGCCCGAGTTGCCGACGTTGAAGTCGGTGATCGTGTCCTGACCATCGCCCGCGGCATAGATGAACGTGTCGTTCCCGTCGCCGCCAAGGATCAGGTCATTGCCGGTACCGGCATTGATCGTGTCATTGCCCAGCCAGCCGTGCAGCGTGTCATCCCCTTCGCCGCCGTCAAGCTGGTCGTCGCCTTCCGCCGCAAAGAGGAAATCCGCCCCGTCGCCGCCTTCAAGGATATCGTCGCCGCCGCCCGCGCTGAGGCTGTCGTTTCCGGCACCACCGCGCAGGGTATCGTTGCCCACGTCGCTGCCGCCAAGCAGCGTGTCGTTGCCGTCACCACCTTCGAGAAGGTCAGCACCGCTCCCGGCGTCGATATAGTCATCGCCGCTGCCGCCATACATGGTGTCGTCGCCGAACCAGCCTTCCATGCTGTCATTTCCGGCGTCGCCATACATGACGTCGTCGCCTTCGGCCCCGTAGACGCTGTCGTTGCCGTCGCCACCACGCACGGTGTCGTTGCCAGCTTCACCCGAGACCACATCGTCGCCAGCGCCACCTTCGACGGTGTCATCGCCACCGCCGCCGCCCAGCGTGTCGTTTCCATCGCCACCGACAAGGCTGTCGGCGGAGGCGTCCGGACCGCCATACAGGACGTCGTTCCCGGCCCCGCCGAACAGCGTATCCGCGCCTGCTTCGCCATAGAGAAAATCGTTGTCCAACCCGCCGTAGACCACGTCGTCGCCATCGCCGCCGTAGATCGTGTCGTTGTCGTCCTGCCCGTAGATCGTATCGTTGCCGCCATCGCCGTGCAGCAGGTCGGCATTGTTGCCCGGTGCAAGATCGGTGCCGTCATTGGGCAGATCATAGGGTGCGAAAAGCGCAAAGTCCGGATTGGTCGGTGCGACGTCGCCATAGATGATGTCGCCGTCCGCGCCGCCACTGATCGTGTCGTTGCCCTCGTTGCCTTCCAGGACATCAGCCCCGGCACCACCGGAAATCTGGTCGTCGTCAAAGCCTGCATCGACCGTATCGGCCCCGTCGCCGCCGAAGATGAGGTCGTTGTCATCGCCGGTCAGGATGCTGTCATTGCCCGTGCCGCCATCCACGGTGTCACGGTCGTTGAATGCGGCGGGGTCCGCCGGGTAGTAGAGCGGATTGCCGGGCGCGCCGTAGCCCTCGTCCGGCACACCCGTTCCCGGCGAGGTGCGCGTGTTGATGACATCATCGCCCGCGCCGCCGTCTACGCTGTCGTTGCCCTCGAAACCGATGATCGTGTCATTGCCGTCGCCGCCAAGAACCGTGTCATCGCCCACACCGGCATCAATGCTGTCATTGCCAGCCTCGCCGAAGATCTGGTCGTTCCCGGCACCACCCGAGACGCTGTCGTCATCCGCGCCAGCGAAGATCTGGTCGTTGCCATTGCCACCGAAGAGCGTGTCATTGCCGCCGTCGCCGATGATCGTGTCATTGCCATCTTCACCGAAGATGGAATCCGCACCTGCCAGGTCGTCGTCGCCGTCGAGGTAGTCATTGCCCGCGCCGCCGAAGATGGTGTCATTGCCGTTCTGACCGAAAATCGTGTCGCGGCCCGCACCGCCGAGCACACTGTCATTGCCCGTCCAGGCGAAGACCTGGTCGTTGCCGTCACCAGCATCCACGGTGTCATCGCCACTGCCTCCGTCGATCCAGTCGGCGCCGCTGCCGCCCGAGATCGAGTCGGTGCCGTCACCGCCCACGAGGCTGTCATCGCCCACGCCGCCAAACAGCGTGTCATTGCCTGCGCCACCGACAAGCGTGTCATTGGAGGGCAGATGTTGGCCATTGGCCTGCACCAGATCGGCATAGTCGAGGCCTGTAGTGTTGGCGAAAACAGGGGTCTGGATCGCGGCCGAGTTCGAAGAGGTCCAGGTAATCTGGTCCCCGTCATTCACGGCGATATCATAGGCCCAGTAGGTGTTGCCCGCCTGGACCGGACCGATCTGGATCAGCCAGGCGTTGCCGGTTTCCCCGGTCGTGGCGTTGACGATATCGGATTGGGCGATCGCATGGATCGTGGTGCCCGCAAGATAGGTGGTCGATCCGATCGTGATGTCTTGCGTCAGAACCTGCGGCGCGCCGGTGTCCTGTGTGCTGCCCGAGGAGGAGTTGAGGTCCTCGAAGGCGTTCTCGTCATCGGTCACCTGAACGGTCGTGCTGGCCGCACCGGCGTTGAACGTATAGGTTCCGTTGAAGAAGATGCCGGTCGTGCCGGCGCTTTGCAGGGCAAACAGACCGAACTGCCCGCCGGTCGCACTTGCCGGACCATCCCCGGTCAGCAGATCATTGCCGTCGCCGCCGAAAAGCGAATCCTGACCTTCGTTGCCGGTCAGGGTGTCGTCACCGGCGTCGCCGAAGATCACATCGTCGCCCTGTTGGCCTGTCAGGATATCATTGCCGCTGCCGCCGTAGACACTGTCCGCGCCCAGTCCGGTATAGATCGTGTCCGCGCCGCTGCCGCCGATGACGGTGTCGTCGCCCCAGTTGGAATAGACTTCCACACCATCCGTCGTCACGCTTGCGTCGATGAAATCGGCCTGGTTGGTGCCGTCCATCACCTCGATTTCCGAGAAGGTCGAGATAGCGCCCGGCGTTCCGTCGAACTCCACGATACCGGCCTCGTTGCCGGTATAGGTGACGGTTGCGCCCTGACCGGTGCCGTTTTCGTAGAGATCCAGCCAGTCGCGGTCGGTTCCATCCGCGTCTTCGCCACCCAGAATGATGTCTGCGCCGTGGTTGTCGCCCAGGCCGATCGTGTCCGATCCCTGACCCGCAACGATACTGTCATCACCAGTGCCACCAGTGATATCATCGGCCCCGAGCCCGCCGTCCACGGTGTCGTTGCCCGCGCCGCCGATCAGCGTGTCATTGCCTTCCTCGCCGTAGAGATAATCCGCCCCGCCGCCGCCATCGAGAATGTCGTTGCCCGCTTCGCCCAGAAGCATGTCGGTCTGATTGCCACCAGTGATCAGGTCGTTGCCGTCGCCGCCATAGGCCAGTGTGCTGCCTGTGGCCGAGCCCTGGAGGGTGTCGTTACCCGCGTCGCCAAACAATGCGTCCGTGCCGGTACCCTCGCCGATGACCAGATCATCGCCATCGCCGCCATAGGCCCCATCGTTGTCGGCATCGCTTCCGGTGCGCAGGGTATCATTGCCTGCACCGCCATAAAGCTCGTCCGCGCCGCTTCCGCCGGTGATCTCGTCAGCACCGTCACCACCGTAGACCGTGTCGCCGCCCGCGCCGCCGTTGATCGTGTCATCGCCGCCACCCGCGAAGATCGTATCGTTCAGACCATCAGACCCGTCGATCTGATCGCCCTCGGCATCGGTATAGCCGATGCCCATGCTGTCATTGCCAGTGGTGCCTTCGACCGCGCCCACAAACTGGACGCTTTCAATCTCGGAGAAGGTCAGCGTGCCGCCACCGGAGGCTGCGGTGAAGGTCACGGTGCCCGCTTCGTTGTTGCCGCCGCCATAGGTGATCGATTCAACATCGGCATAGTTCAGAAACAGGGTGTCGTTGTCGATGCCGCCTTCGCCGCCGATCACCAGGTCGCCCGCGCCGCCATAGATGACATCGGCATCGTCCCAGCCGCGCAGCGTGTCGGCCCCGGCCCCGCCGATCAGGGTGTCATTGCCAAGGCCGCCATGCAGGCTGTCATTGCCCGCGCCGCCCCAAATCGAGTCATTGCCCGCACCGCCAAAGATGCTGTCGTTCCCCGACCCGCCGGTGGCAGTGTCGTTGCCGCCATAGGTCTCTACATACATCGCCGCAGAGCTGGATCCGCCGAAGACCACATCGGACGCCGAGCCGAGGGTGAAGCGTTCGATCTCGGAGAAGTTGGCGATATTGGTGCCATCGGTGACGGTGCCCATCTCGATGCCGCGGAAGGTCAGGGTCAGGCCCGACGTCACCGTGAAAAAGTCGAGGTGGTCAAAATCGCCAGCACTTTCGCCGCCAACGATCAGATCGTTGCCCCAGCCGGAGCTGAACTGGATCAGGTCGCTTTCGCTGCCACCATAGATGCTGTCGTTGCCCGCGCCGCCGATCAGCGTGTCGTTGCCTGCGCCGCCAATGAGATTATCCGCGCCTGACCCGGTGACGATCCGGTCCGCACCCGCGCCCGCATCCACCCACATCGGGCCGGTGCCGACACCGCCAAAGATCGTGTCGGCCCCCGTCCCGGTGACAAGGCGTTCAACCTCGGTAAAGCTGATGGAGTTCGTGCCACTGGTGACGTTGCCAGCTTCCGTGCTGGTCATCGTGACAGTGATATTGCTGGTGACTGCGGACATATCCAGCGTGTCGGTGTCGACACCACCGGCCGTCGTCGTCTCGCCGCCCGTCAGCGTGTCGACGCCCCAGTCATTGGCATAGATCAACATATCGGCATCCGCGCCGCCAGACAGGCTGTCGTTGCCCGCGCCGCCACTCAGCGTGTCAGACCCGTCACCGCCAAACAGGCTATCGTTGTCTGCTCCACCATCCAGACTATCGTTGCCCGCGCCACCATAGAGCGAGTCATTGCCTGCCTCGCCGCGCAGGGTGTCGTTGCCGTCATCCCCATGCAATTGGTCGGCCCCGGCACCGCCGCGCATCGAGTCGTTGCCCGTTCCGCCGTAGAACAAGTCATTGCCTGACCCGCCCTGCATGAAGTCGAAGCCGCCCGCGCCATAGGCCTCGATCCCCGTGTTGGCGCTGCCACCCAGGAAGGCGTCGCCAGACTCGCCACCGCGCACCACCTCGATTTCCGAGAAGGTGCCGCTGCCAGAGTTGAAGCTGAAACTCCCCCCCTCGCCCGAGGTATAGGTGATCGTCGCCCCAAGCCCGCCAAAAGCCGCGTCGTTCAACTGAAGCGTGTCACGGTCATCCCCGGTCTCGCCACCGACAATGGTGTCAACACCCTCACCACGGGAATAGGTGAACGTATCGGCATCCGCGCCGCCCGACAGGCTGTCATTGCCCGCGCCGCCCATCAGCGTGTCGTTGCCGGTGCCGCCCAGTATCGTGTCGTTGCCCGCGCCGCCGCGCAGCGAGTCATTGCCGACTGCCCCATCGACCGAGATGCCCACCGTTTCGGTGCTGGCATTCAGAACGTCGTTCTGATTGGTCAGGACGATATGCTCGACCTCGCTGAACGCGACCGTGTTGGTGCCGCTGGTGATCGTTCCGGCCTCCGGGCCGGTCCAGTCCACGGTGACGCCGGTGGTCAGCTCGCCCAGGTTGATGGTGTCGTAATCCGCGCCGGTGGTCGTGCCTTCGCCGCCGACAATGGTGTCATTGCCGAAACCGTTGGTCACCAGGAAGGTGTCCGCGTCGTCGCCACCGGACAGAAGATCGTTGCCCTCTTCGCTGATCAGGCTCTGATCGGTCGAGAACAGACCCGACGTCAAGACGCCCGTGGTCGAGTTGATCTCGATGTTGAAGTTCTGTGTATTGCCGTTCGCGTAACGGATGGTGACGTTATAGAGATACTGGTTCGGGCCGGGGGTGCCGATGGTCGTGCCGATGACCGAGTAATTCTCGGGCAGGATGATCCGGTCGATCCCGTAGTCGAAGCTGCGCACGTTGAGCGTGCCGGTCGCGTTCGTGGTCGAGACCACGACGTAATCCGCCGCACCGTCGCCGGCATGGTTGCCGCCGGTGCCGTTGTCCAGATCGACCGTCGCGCTCGATCCCGGTTCCGCCAGCCAGCGGAAGGTGTTCGCGGATGTCGTTCCCAGAACGGTTGTACCATTGGCGACATCGACCGGGCGGACGCCTGCATCGCCGCCAGAGATCGTGTCGGCCCCCGCACCGCCCAGGATCGTGTCGTCGCCGGTGCCGCCGATCAGCGTGTCATCGCCGCCCGCACCGTCCACCATGATGCCCGCCGCGCCTGCGTTGGCATTCAAGTTGTCGTTGCTGTCCGTCAGGACGAGGCTCTCGATCTCGGAGAAGGCGAGCGTGTCGGACCCGTCGGTGATCGTCCCGGCCTCATCGCCGGTAAAGGTGACGGCGACGCCGGTGGTCACCGCGCTCAGGTCCACGGTGTCGAAATCGGTGCCGGTGGTGACCGCTTCACCGCCGGCGATGGTGTCGTTGCCGAATGCATTTTCGATCAGGAAGGTGTCATCATCCGCGCCCCCGTACAGGCTGTCGGCCTGCATCCCCGCCGAGATGGTGTCGCTGCCGTCACCGCCGAACACCGTATCGAGGGCAAGCGACGCTTCGATGCCACCGGCGTTGATGAAATCGTTGCCGGTGCCGCCATAGATCAGGTCGCTGCCGTTGCCGCCGTTGATGGTATCATTGCCGAACTGGCCATAGATCGTGTCATCCCCCTCGCCGCCGTCGATGCTGTCGGCCAGCCCTTCGGCGCCGTAGTTTATCGTCTGGTTCGGCGCACCCTCGATCAGTTCGAGGATATTGCCATCCAGATCGCGCAGGACCCAGTTGTGGTCTTCGAATGTGGGTTGAACGCGGGTGGCGCCGGGCTGGACCGTGCCGTATTGCACCAGCGTTCCGGCCCCGTTGATCCACCACATTTGGATCGGACCATCGGCGGAGTTGGTGACGGTCAGCGTTGTCGCCGCACCGCCTGCCGAGGCATGGGCGGTCGGGTCAATCCATAGTCCGTCGCCCATGATGCTGTCATTGCCTGCACCACCGGCGATGCTGTCGCCGCCCTGGCCGCCCTGGCCGCCCTGGCCGCCCTGGAGGTGGTCTGCGCCATCGCCCCCGTCAATCGTATCGGCCCCGGAATTCCCGCTCAGCGTGTCGTTGCCGCTGCCGCCCAGAATGCTGTCCGCGCCACCGCCGGCCCAGACCCTGTCGGCCCCGGCCCCGGCGTCGATGGTGTCGGCACCCGTGCCGCCATAGATGGTGTCGGCCCCATCACCGCCCAGAACACTGTCAGCGCCAGAGCCAGCGACGACCATGTCGTTGCCGACCCCGGCGTCGATGGTGTCGTTGCCTGCGCCGCCGATGATGTCGTCATCACCGTTCCAGCCCAGGATGCTGTCCGCACCGCCCGCCGCTTCGACGCCCTCGAACATCCGCACATTGTCAAGCGCGACGCCGATTTGGTTGTTCCCGCCCAGACCCTGAAAGGTCAGCCGGTTCGACCCGTTTCCAGACCCGCCGATCAGGTGGAACTCATAGCTGCGCCAGCCGCCATCCACGGCGTCGATCGTGCCCACGACATCGCCGTTCCAGATCACCTGCAACTGGTTGTCCAGCGTGGTGCCGTCATTGATGCTGGCCATGTCACCGACGTCGAAACTCAGGACATAGACCTGTCCGGCGTTGATCCCGGACAGGTTCTGGCTGATGGCATTGTGCTGACCGCTGCCGCCTTCCATGTCGATCCAGTTGTTGCCGTTCGTGGCTGTCAGTCCGCCGCGCGCGTCATTGTGGAAGTCGATCCGGAAGCCGTTGGCATCGGTCCAGCCGGTGACGTTGCCCGTGGCGTTGGAGAAGCCAAAGGACTGCGCGGTCATCCCTGCCGTGTTTTCGAATGACCCGTTGACGATCAGGTTCGGCCCGGTCGTCGTGAAGTCGTCGCCCGAGAGCGTGTCATTGCCGATATCCGCCTGGATCGTGTCGGCCCCGCTTCCGCCGAAGACCACGTTGTTTCCGAACCCGACATAGATCTGGTCGTTCCCGGCCTCGCCGAAGACGGTATTGTTGCCGTCATTGGCCCAGATCGTATCGTTGCCCGCGCCTGCGCGCACGGAATCGCCGTCACCCTCGCCAATGGCATCGCCATTGTCGATCCATTCACCATCCGCATCGAAATAGAACTGGCCGATCTGATCATCGCCCGCGGTGCCATCCACAACGCCATCGGGTGTAATCTCGACAACCTGTTCGATCCCGCTGAACGTGAGCGTCTGACCCGAGTTGAAGGTGACCGTGCCGCTTTCGGCGGTCGTGTAGGTGATGAAATTGACATGCGCGACATAGAGCGTGTCGTTGTCGTCCCCGCCTTCGCCGCCGAAGATCGTATCGCCCGCGTTGCCCCAGATCTGGTCGGCATCATCGCCGCCGTCGATGCTGTCTGCACCCTCGCCGCCCGACAGGACATCATAGCCGGCACCGCCAAGGAGGGTGTCGATACCCTGATCGCCCACCAGACGGTCCGTGTCCGCGTTACCCTCGATGTAGTCGTTGTCAGCGCCGCCATCGATCCAGTCGTTACCCGTTCCGCCGACGAGCGAGTCGTTCCCGCCACCGCCAAGGATCAGATCGTTGCCACTCTGGCCAAAGATCGTGTCGGCGGCCGCGTCTTCCCAGCCACCCTCAAGATGATCGGCACCGCCACCCCCAAAGATCAGGTCGGCCCCCGCACCGCCCCTGACGAAATCGTCGCTTCCTCCGCCGTCCAGTGTATCGGCGCCATCGCCCCCGAAGAGCTGATCGTTGTTGTTGCCGCCTGTGATCGAGTCGTTGCCGTCCCCGCCATAGACGACATCTTCCCCGTCATTCCCGCTCAGCGTATCCGCGCCGCCATTGCCGTAAATCCAGTCGGCACCGCCATTGCCGGCGATCAGGTCACCGGAGCCTGCGCCCATGACCGTATCGTTGCCCTGCGATCCCGTGATGACCGTGAAGTAATCGAGAAGCGTCGCGCCGCCCAGATTGGCATCCACCCCGGACAGGCCCGCCTCACCGACGGTGAAGGTTGTGGCCCCGTCCGACAGCGTGACGATCCCCGTGCCCTGATCGACGATGACGGTAAAACCGGTGCCAAGACCCGAGAAGTCAAGTGTGTGGCCCGCGCCTGTCTGGGTGATGGCAGACCAGAAGGCGATCGAATTCCAGTTCGATGTCGTGATGATATAGGTGGCCACTTTTTACACGCCCTTCACTGGAAAAAGACTCTCATGCGACAACGCATTCACATGCCGCACTGTAAGTGCGCGCGCGTTACCACCGGGTTGAGATTCGTCACTCGTCTTTACACTGATCGCCAAGCTGGACGCTCCTGGTCGCTACTCGTTACACACAGGCGGACTTCGCGACGGCACCAACAAACGGCGCACGGAAAATTCCACACATTTGCGGTGGATATTGGAGAATTGTGGCTGGACTTTGCTTGAGTTGGGGAAGGAATATGCCGCCCGAACAGGTGTGCTCGGGCAATGACAGGGGATCTGGCAAGGCCGGCGGGGTTCAGGATGAGCATCGCAGCGCGTCGCAGGCATCGGTCCCAAGACCCCGCAGCCGGACACCTGCACCGCGCGCTCTCTGGGCGACGGCTGGGACTGTCGTGCGGCTCGCGTGCCCATGCAGATCGGTTCGGTATGTGAATTGATAAGCCCCAAGACAGTTTCCGCCGACTGGCGCGACACTGCTCTGTCTGGATGATCGCCGGTGTCTGCTCTGCCGGTCTTTCCCGACATGCGTCAGCCCTGCGGCGATGGCCGCTTCAGGATGGCGCTTGCGATTGTCTCCAAACCCAGAGGCTCAGCAGGATGGCCAGGAAAGAGATGAGTGTCATGACCCTCCCGGGCACGAAGTAAACGAAGCCACCGAGGTCGAGGAACAGAAAGTATCCAACGTCAGCAAGCCCGCCTGTGAGGGCGGCGATAAACAGCGCGGTGAGGTTGCCGCGCCAGATGAAGCCTGCGCACATGGTTGTGGTCAGTCCGATCCAAAGCAGATTGAACCCGTGCTGGTTGACGACGGCACCGACCGCTTCATGGTAAGGGCCAGCCAACAAGACCGGATCTACCGCATCCGCGATCGCTGCAATCGCGGCAGGTGTCTCGCCCACGATCGTCATGATCCCTGCAAACGCATGGACCAGCCCCCAGATTATCCAAAGCATACTTATGACTTTGAGAATTGCCGTGTTCCGCATGGTGTTGCTCCTGAGGTTGATCGAGAGGCGCAAGGGATTTGCGCCGGGGCCGGGCAGGCGAGAACGCTCACGCCCGGATTGCTGTCTGCGTGGATGACAGGCGACGGATTGTCTGACCCGAATGTGCCACCAGACCTGAGCGCGCATAAGTGCACCTTGCGCGCACCCCATGCGCGTTGAAGCGACATCACATTGATCTAGGTCCATTGCCATGGATCACTGGCTTGAACTTCGCACCGCCTTTCGGTTGGCCAGGCTCGGGACGGTCAGTGCTACGGCGGAGGACCTCGGAGTCCACCGCGCGACGGTCAACCGCCATGTCGACACCCTCGAAACGGCGCTTGGGGCCAAGTTCTTTCAGCGCCATGCCCGCGGCTATACCTTGACCGAAGCGGGTCGGGATCTTTTGGATGTGGCAGGCCGCGCGGATGAGATGTTTTCCGATCTTGCAGGTCGCAGCAAGGGACAGGTCGGGAAACTGTCAGGGTCGTTGCTGATCACGTCGCTTGCAGGCCTTGCACCGCTGATCATGCCAGCCATCAAGGCATTCAAGGCAGAGCATCCAGACCTCGATCTCGTGTTCAACGCGGATGATGCACTTGCCCGGTTGGAGTATGGTGAAGCCCATGTCGCAATCCGCGCCGGATCACGCCCGCAAGAGGCGGATTATGTCGTGCAGCCGTTTCTGAAGCTCCGCTTCGGTCTGTTCGCGGCAAAATCCTATATCGACGAGTTCGGCATGCCGGATCCGTCCGACCTGTCGGCACATCAGTTCGTCGGCGCCATAGATGGATCCTCGCGACGCCCCTATGCGCAATGGATGAACACGCAGGTCACACAAGATCAACTGGTGCTTGAAACGTCGGATCAGAATGTCATCAACGCAGCGGTCTTTGCGGGTTTGGGACTTGGGTTTCTGGCCGAACATGACGCGGAACAGCGCCGAGGTCTTGTCGAAATCATGTCGTCGCGGGACGGGTGGTCGACAGATATCTGGATCGTGACCCATGTGGACTTGCACCGCACGCGGAAAGTCCAGGAATTTGTTAAGTCTCTGAAAAAAATACAAAAAGAGCGTGATTCCGGCAGTTGAAATGCCTTTCACAGCCACCATCCGGGCACCAGACGGTGCAAGGCTTCGATCAGGCATCCGCTGCACGGGCAAGGTGGATCCAAGCCCAAAGGAAAAGCGCCCATCCAGTCCGCCGCGCGCCCGGTCTCACCGCACGCTTGGCGGCTCACCGAGCGCATCGTAGAATGCGGGGGATGGGATATGTGACATCGCTCTTTGCGCACAAGGTGGTCGCCGCTGCGGGCGGTGGGGTCGATGCTGCGGCGATGCTGGCCAGCGTCGGGATCGCCCCCGACGCGCCCCTGGACGCCGGGCAGATGATTCCGGCCCAGCGCTACTATGAATTGCTTGAGAAAATCGCCGGTCAGATCGACGTGACCGACCTGCCGGTGCGCACCGGGGCCTCCATGCGGCTTGACGAATACGGCGCGCTTGGGCTGGCCTTCAAGGCGGCGACGACGCTCGGGGCGTCCTTTGCGCGGGTGGAACGCTATGCGCGGCTCTGGACCAGCGTCGTCGAATACGAGCTGCGACCGGCGACCGGGGGCACGCTTTTCATCCTGCATCGGGCGGGCGAACGGCGGCTCGGGATGCGGCTGTCGAACGAGGCAACCCTGGTGAGCGCGGTTGCCATCGCAAGGCAGGTCTGCCCGGTGCCGCTTGCGCCCGTGGAAGTGCTGGTCCGGCATCCCGCCCCGCGCAGGGTCGCCGCGCACGAGGAGTGGTTCGGCTGCCCGGTGCGCTTCGGCGCTGAGCGCGACGCGATCCTCTTTTCCGATGAGACACTCGCCCGGCTCAACATCCTCGGGGACGAGGGTATCTCGCAATACCTCACAACGCATCTCGACGCGGAACTGTCGGAGATGACCCGGGAACCCGCGCTTGTCATGCAGGCGAGAGCCGCAATCGCCCAGGCCCTCAGCGAGGGAGCGCCGAAGATGGCCGAGATCGCCAGCGGCCTCGGGCTCAGTGCGCGGTCCTTCCACAGGCGGCTTTCCGAGCATGGCATGAGCTTTCAGAGCCTCACCGAGGAGACCCGCCGCGACCTCGCCGAGGGGCTTTTGCGGGACGAGCGGCACTCACTGGCCGAAATCGCGTTTCTCACCGGTTTCTCCGAACAAAGCGCCTTTACCCGCGCGTTCAAGCGCTGGGTCGGCACGACACCCGCGACTTATCGCAAGGATATCTCTCTCCGCTGACGGGCGCATTGGCGACGGCGGTCAAAACGCTGGCACCCACGGTCAAGACCGCGCGGCATCCCCGCGCCTATCCCTTGGCTACTGTGACCCAAGCCAAGGAGACACCCCATGAAAGATCAGGACATTCTCGTCATCGGCGCCACCGGCAAGACCGGCCGTCGCGTCGCCAGCCGCCTCGAAGCGCAGGGCCTTCCGGTGCGCCGCGGCTCGCGCCACTCCGCGACGCCCTTCGACTGGGAGGCGCCGGAGACCTGGGGGCCAGCCCTGCGCGGAGCCCGTGCGGCCTATGTGACCTACTTTCCCGATCTCGCCTTTCCGGGAGCCGTGGAAAAGCTCGAGTCCCTCTGCGAGACGGCGCGTGACATGGACGTCGCGCACCTTGTGCTGCTCTCCGGGCGCGGTGAACACCATGCGCGGCTGGGCGAGGAGGTGGTGCGCCATTCCGGCATAGACTTCACCATCATCCGGGCCGCCTGGTTCGCGCAGAACTTCTCGGAAGGCTACCTGCGCGATCCGGTTTTGGCCGGCGTTCTTCCGATGCCCGGCGGCGATGTCGTCGAGCCCATCATCGACATTGACGACATCGCCGATGTCGCCGTCGCGACGCTGACCGAAAAGGGCCACAAAGGCGAACTCTACGAGGTGACAGGCCCGCGGCTGATGTCCTTCGCGGATATGGCGGCCGAGCTCTCTCAGGCCACCGGGCGCGAGATCCGGCACATGCCGATCAGCTTCGATAGCTTCCACGCGACCATCGCCGAGGCGGGTGGCGCCTTTGTCGCCGACGTCTTCACCGCCATCGCGCGCGAAACGCTGGACGGGCGCAACGCGCACACGACGGACGGTGTGATGCGCGCGCTTGGCCGCCGCCCCCGCGATTTTGCGGATTTCGCCAGGGCAACCGCCCGGACCGGCGCCTGGACAAACGCCGCCTGACCTGCCCGGATGAAAGGACCATGACATGAAACCCACCCTGCTCGAGAAGATCGCGCTCGGCCTCTCCGGCCTCACCGCGCTTACCATCGGCGCTTTCATCCTGTTCGCGCCGCACGCCTTCTACGCCAGCTACGGCATCCCGCTGGGCGAAGACGCCAGTCTGCTGAGCGAATTGCGCGCCCCCGGCGCGGGTCTCGCCGGTTTCGGCCTTCTGATGTTGCGCGGTATCTGGCGGCAGACGGGCCTGACCGCCGCCATGGCTGCGGCCCTGACGGTCTTCATCGCCTTTCCGGCCGGACGGCTTGTCGGGCTGACGATGGACGGGATGCCGTCCAGTGGCGTCATCGGTGCCCTCGTCGTGGAGCTGATCCTTGCAGCGCTCTGCCTCGCGGCCTTCCGCCGACGTCTCTGGCAGACGGCACCCGGCCTCTCCACGGCGCAGCCCACGCGGTGAACCTGTCGCGGCGGCAGGACCCCCGACGTCATGCCGCCGCCCCATTCAAGGAGACCTGTCCCATGTCCCCCGTTCTGTTCTACCTCGCCCACCTTGTCGTCCTCGGCTACGCGATGGTCGGCGGCGTCTTTCTTGCCTTCTCGGATTTCATCATGCGCGCCCTGTCTGTGACCAGCGGTCAGGGTGGCGTCGAGGCGATGCAGGCCATCAACCGAGAGGTCTTCCGCTGGGTTTTCATGGTGCTCTTCCTCGGGCTGGTGCCGGTATCCCTGCTTATCGCGGCCTATGGCGCAATCGTCGTCGGGCACGGGCCGGGACACATGATGATGCTGGCCGGGCTTGTGTATTTCGTCGGATGCTTCGGGGTCACGGTGTTCTTCAACGTGCCGATGAACGAAAAACTGGCGGGCATGGAGACCTCTGCGGATGCGACGCTGGACTACTGGACCCGCACCTATCTGCCCCGCTGGACCCTCTGGAATACTGTGCGCACCGTCGCCTGCGGACTGTCTGCCGCCCTGCTGCTGGTCTCTCTCGTCTGGGCGGCGCAGTCGCAGGCGGTTTGAAAACGCGCCGCGTGAGATTGTCGACCTGCGCGCCGAAGCGGGGGGCGCAGAAACGGCACCTTTGGGCCGATGCTGCATGAAAACCATGGGGTTGCGGACCAGCAGCCCGGCCCTCGGATCGCGCCGCACAGCGCGGCGTCCGGGTGCTGCCCGCAGCGCACAGCATTTGGCGAAAATAAACTTGCACAGACGGATTGAAGAGCACGATGGGCATGCCGATATCCCTGCGATCCGCGGCGGATCAGGCAAAGGTGCTGGCAACCAGAAGATCCATCTGACCGCCTGAAGGATAATCGTGTCTGCCCGCCATCGTCGGGCTCAAAGGTTTGAACGAATTGCGCTTCGACAGAAGTCTGTTCAATCGTGAGGCACTCCAACTAGCTTGCTTTGGTGCAACTGGTTCTTGGGCGCTTTGTGATCGCTGCGATCACCTGGCTGCCCCTTTGACCCTCCGGCACCACGGGGCCTTTGCCAGTCTGGCAAATACGGCATCCCGGACATCCGACCTTTTTCCCATGACATCAACACAACCATGCAAATGCGCGACGTCGTTCGCGCACGTTCAGAAAGAACACGCAAATGCCATACCTCACGGCAATCATAACGAGCTTCATCTGCCTCGGTGCTGTCTGCGCGATCTATAGCTGCAGAATTTTCTCCAAGCCGGGAAGCTGGGCGCGCGGAGAAGTCCTGGAATCGTTGCTCATCGCCGTTCTATCCGGCTTCTTCCCCCTGGCGCTGGGTGCCATCTTTCTGGGTCTGCAGGATGATCTGTCCGACGGCTTCAGCCTCGCGGCTATGGGCTCGGCGGGGCTGGATTTCATAGCCCTCATTGTTCTGGGCGCGAGCTTCATGATCTTTCTCGCTCTTGTGAAAGGGGCGTCTCGTGAGGGAGACACCCAAACGCTTTCTGCACAAAGCTTGGCTCAAATGTCTGCATCGGTTCTGGAGACAGACCGGGACATCCTGCAAGGTACAAGGTCGGTTCCCTAGACGCCGTTTGGCAATCGCGGCCTTTCAAACGCCGGCTTCTTCGCATGCCGGACCAATCGCCATGGCTTGAACCTTGCCAGGATAAATCGTGACCGAACAAGACGATATAGACGACAGCAGCGCCCCGCTGATCGCGCATCTGGCCGAATTGCGCACGCGGCTGATCCACTCGGTCGTGGCTTTCATCATCGGGATGGTGATCTGCTTTTCAGTCTGGAACCCGATCTTCAATTTCCTGACCGAACCGCTGTGCTCCGCGATGGAGCAGCGCGGGCATGAAGACTGCGGCCTGATCCTGATCCGTTTGCAGGAAGGTTTCTTCGTCGCCGTGTCGATCTCGCTGATGGGCGGGCTGATGCTGTCCTTCCCCTACATCGGCTTCCAGCTCTGGCGCTTTGTCGCGCCGGGGCTCTACAGGTCCGAGAAAGGGGCCTTCCTGCCCTTCCTCCTGGCCTCGCCCTTCATGTTCTTTTTGGGGGCGGCCTTTGCCTATTACGCCATCACGCCGCTGGCCTTTGACTTCTTCCTGGGCTTTCAGCAACCGGGCAGCCTTCTGGGTGATGGCGTGGCCGAAGAGACAGCCGTGGCGGGCATCGCCTTCCAAGGCTCGGCACAGGAATACCTCAGCCTTACGATCACCTTCATCGTGGCCTTCGGTCTGTGCTTTCAGTTGCCAGTCCTTTTGACGCTGTTGGGCCAAGCCGGCATCGTCAGCGCGGAGGGCTTGGCCAATGTGCGGAAATATGCGGTGGTCGGGATCCTGATCGTGGCGGCGCTTGTCACGCCCCCGGACGTGGTCAGTCAGATCATTCTCTTCTCGGTGATCTACGGGCTTTACGAGATCTCGATCTTCCTGGTCCGTCGCGTGGAAACCAAGCGCGAGGCACGATTGCGCGCCGAGGGCTATTTCGACGAGGACGCGTTTGAGGAAAGCCCCGATGTCCAACTCTCCAGCGGGCCGGATGCCAAAGATGCAAACCGATGAGATCAGGTGTTTCGGGATGCGGCATCAGCCGACACGGCGCTATGCCCTGAGGCCTCGCTGTCCTTCGTATCGATCATGGTCTTGCAAGGGGGTCCGGGGGTGCTTGTCGGGTTGCTCGCCACGCTCCCGACTGGTGGGGTGATCCGCGCGGTCATCACATCGCGCCTCTTTTTTACCGACGAACGCGCGCGCATCGGTCTGCGGGGTCTATCGTGGTCGGCGGCCCCATGATCGCTTGCCCACCGCTGCGGAAACGCGGCCAAACCAGTTGTAGGTCGAAAGGTGATCCACATGCCCGAGACTCTGTTCGCGGCCCTTGCACTGGGTGTCCTTGAAGGGCTGACCGAGTTCATCCCCGTCTCGTCCACCGGTCACATTCTGCTGGCCGGACATTTCATGGGGTTCGAGAGCGCGGGCAAAACCTTCGAGGTCGTGATCCAGCTGGGCGCGGTGCTGGCGGTGATGCTGGTCTATGCCACGAAGCTCTGGGCACTCTTTTCAGCCGCGCCACATGATCCGCAGGCGCGGCGCACGATCCTGTCAGTCTTGATCGCCTTTCTGCCTGCTGTGGGGGTCGGTGTTCTGGCCCATGACATCATCAAGACCATCCTGTTCGAAAGCCCTCGGCTGATCGCGGTCATGCTGATCCTTGGGGGTGTCGTGCTGCTGGTCGTGGACAGGATCGCCTTTGCGCCGCGCTTCGACGATGCGATGCATCTGCCGCTCGGCGTGGCCCTGAAGATCGGGCTGTTTCAATGCCTTGCCATGATCCCCGGCGTGTCACGATCCGGTGCGACCATCGTCGGTGCCCTGACGCTGGGCGCGAGCAAGCGCGCCGCGGCCGAGTTCTCGTTCCTGCTGTCGATGCCCACGATGGCCGGTGCCTTCGCCTATGACCTGTGGCAGAACCGCGCCGTTCTGGACAGCGGTTCGCTGACTGAAATCGCGGTCGGGTTCGTGGCGGCCTTTGTGGTGGCGGTGTTCGTCGTCCGAGGATTGCTGGGCTATGTGTCGCGCTATGGCTATGCCGCGTTCGGCTGGTGGCGCATCATCGTGGGCAGCGCGGCACTCGGCCTGCTGACGCTACAGGGGTGAGGCCTCGCCGCGCCGTTGAAAAAGGGGCGCAACCGGATTGCGCCCCTCCTTGTCATGCCATGCGACCCCGCCGGTCAGACGCGCGACTGGTTCTGCGTTGCACTGGCCGCCACCGCATCGGCCTTGGGTGCGCCCGTCTTCCAGAGTGAGAACACGACACCCGCTCCCAGAATGGCGAAGGTGATACCCAAGGACCATGCGGGCGGGAACTTCTCCCATCCCATCAGGTCGGCGATGAAGATCTTGGAGCCGATGAACACCAGAAGGATCGACAGCGCATATTTGAGGTAGGCGAACCGGTGCAGGATCGCGGCCAGCGCGAAATAGAGCGCGCGCAGACCAAGGATCGCGAAGATGTTCGAGGTGTAGACAATATAGGGGTCGGTCGTGATCGTGAACACGGCAGGCACGGAGTCGACGGCGAAAACCAGATCGGCGATCTCGATCATGATCAGCGCCAGAAACAGCGGCGTGGCATAGCGCACCATCCGGCCGGTTTCGGGATGCGGCTTGCGCACGAAGAAGCTGTGGCCGTGCAGGTCCTCGGTCACATGCATGCGCCGCTTGAGGAAACGCAGCAGGCCGTTTTCCTCGATCTTGTGTTCCTTGTCGGCGACAAACAGCATCTTGATGCCGGTGAAGATCAGGAACGCGGCAAAGATATAGAGAACCCAGTGATACTGGTCCACGATTGTCGCCCCAAGGCCGATCATGATGCCGCGCAGGACGATCACACCCAGGATACCCCAGAACAGGACCCTGTGCTGGTATTCGCGCGGGATCGCGAAGAAGCCGAAGATCAGCGCGATGACGAAGATGTTGTCCATCGCCAGCGTCTTTTCCACCACGAAGGCGGTCAGGTATTGCGCCGTGGCCGTGGCATCCATTTGCCACCAGATGAAGCCGGAAAAACAAAGGCCAAGCGTGATATACATCGCCGACAGCTTGAGGCTTTCGGCAACGCCGATCTCGTGGTCGTCCTTGTGCAGGACCCCAAGGTCGAAGATCAGCAGGGCAATGACGATTGAAAGGAAGACAAGCCACATCCATAGCGGCTTGCCCAGAAAGAGCAGGAACAGGATTTCCAATGCAGGACCCTCATGAGCGTTGTGACGCGCTTGGGTACATGCCCGGTTTGGCTGGGATCCATTCCGGGCATGCCACAAGCGCACTTGTGACGGTCCGACATCACGATGGTTGACCATCGTCAGAGGGGCCCGGCCCGTCACAGTGAGATCGGCGTTGTTCCGAGAGCCTTCAACCCCGGTCGAAAAATAATTCGGCGCTCGGAGATAGAGACACACCGGCGTCGCCGCCGGTGTGTCCCGGGATCACGCGTCGATGTTGGCAAACTCGTGCTCGACCTTGCGTTTCGCCTTGTCGCTGCGGTCCAGCCCCAGAAACAGCACGATGTTCTTGGCCACATAGAGCGTGGACCATGTGCCGATGATCACGCCGAAGAGCATCGCAAACACGAACCCCCGGATCACGTCGCCGCCGAACACCAGCAACACGACAAGTGCTATCAATGTCGTCACCGCTGTCATCAATGTCCGGCTGAGCGTCTCGTTCGCGGACAGGTTCATGAGGTCGCGCAGAGGCATGGTCTTGTACTTCGCCAGGTTCTCGCGCAGCCGGTCGAAGATGACGACCGTGTCATTGACCGAATAGCCAAGGATCGTCAGCAAAGCCGCCACGATGGTCAGATCGAAGCGCAACTGGAACAGCGCGAAGACACCCATGGTCACGATGACATCATGCGCCAGCGCTGCCACGGTGCCGACGGCGAACTGCCATTCGAACCGCATCCAGACATAGACGAGGATGCCCATCGCCCCTGCCCCGACAGCGGCCAGCGCCAGCCAGATCAGCTCGGCCGAGACTTTGGGGCCGACCGAATCCACCGCCGTGAAGGCAATGGCCGGATCGACCGCCCGCAGCGCGTCCTGGACCTGCGCGATGGTCGCGGCCGAGATCGCCTCGACCCCGTCCTGCGCCTGCACGCGGATCATCGCGACGTGCTGATCCGCGCGGAAGGTGGGATCGAACACTTCGGAAATCGCCACATCGCCAAGTTGCAGCACCGACAGCGCCGCGCGGTAGGCGCCAAGGTCGATCTGCTGCGCGGATTCCGTGCGGAAGGTGGTGCCGCCCTGAAAGTCGATCCCGAAGTTCAGCCCCATCGTCGCCACCAGCACCAGCGAGGCCACGACCGCAAAGACCGACACGCCAAAGGTCGCCCATTGCGCGCGGAAGAAGTCGATGGTCGTCTTGTCCGGCGTCAGCTTGATCCACCCCTTCAGGGTGATGCGGGCGGGATTGCGCCAGCGCATCCATGTCTCGATGATCAGCCGCGTCACATAGACGGCGGTGAACATCGAGGTCAGGATGCCCAGACCCAGCGTCACGGCAAAGCCGCGCACCGCGCCCGAGCCGATGGCGAACATGATCAGCGCGGTCAGAAGCCCGGTCAGGTTGCTGTCCATGATCGCGGACAGGGCTTTGTCGAAGCCCAGCGAGATGGCGCGCGCCGCAGGGCGACCCTGCCGCAACTCCTCGCGGATACGCTCGAAGATCAGGACATTGGCATCGACCGCCATGCCCATGGTCAGCACGATCCCCGCGATCCCCGGCAGGGTCAGGGTCGCCCCCAGCAACGACAGCGCCGCCATGAGCAGCGTCATGTTGATCCCCAGCGCGACCACGGCCATCACGCCGAATGTGCCATAGCAGGCCACCATGAACACGATCACCGCGACCATGCCGATGACAGCCGCGCGCTGCCCTGCGTCGATGCTGTCCTGCCCCAGTTCCGGCCCGATGGTGCGTTCTTCCAGAAAGCTCATGCCTGCGGGCAGCGCGCCCGCGCGCAGCAGCACGGCCAGATCGGTGCTCTCCTCGACGCTGAATTGTCCGGTGATGATGCCGGAACCGCCGGGAATATGGCTCTGGATCACAGGGGCGCTGATCACCTCATTGTCCAGAACGATGGCGAAGGGGCTGCCGATATTGGCGGCAGTATAATCGCCAAAGGCCCGCGCGCCGGTGGGGTCAAAGCGGAAGTTGACGGCGGGTCGGTTGTTCTGGTCAAAGGCGGGCTGCGCATCGACAAGGTTGTCGCCGCTGACGACCGGGCTTTGATCGACGATATAGAACACCCCCGCCTCGTCCAGCGAGGGCAGGATCAGCGTGCCGGGCTCTGTCGGGGTCTCGGCACTCGGGGCGCGTCCGATGACCGGATGAAAGCTCAGTTTCGCGGTGGTGCCGATCAGGGCCTTCAACTCGGAGGCCGAGCCGATCCCCGGCACCTGAATCAGGATGCGGTTCTCGCCCTGCCGCTGGATCGTGGGTTCGCGTGTGCCCACCTCATCGACGCGGCGGCGGATGATCTCAAGGCTTTGTTGCAACGTGCGTTGATCCGATGCCGCGCGTTCCGCTTCGGACAGGGTCACGACCAGCGTATCGCCCTCGATACGCGCTTCGATGTCGCTCTGCCCTGCGCCCGCAACAGAGGCAACCGGCGAGGCGAGCGCGCGCACAGCCGCGATGGCCGCCTGTTGGCCCGCGGGGTTCGACAGGGCGATGCGCAATTCGCCGGGGGCCGCGTCCTGCCGCCGGATGGTGCCGACCTCATCGCGCAGGTCGCGCAGCGCGTCGCGGATCTGCGGCCAGAAGGCATCCATGCGCGCGGCATAGACATCCTCGACCTGCACCTCGGCCAGAAGATGCGCGCCACCGCGCAGATCGAGCCCGAGGTTGACAAGGCTTGATGGCAGCCACGCGGGCCAGCCCGCCAGATCGGCGGCCTGTGCAGACGACAGCGCGCCGGTTTCGGTTTGCACGGCGAGGGCATCGTTATACCGCTCGACCTGCGGGTAGAAGGCATTGGGCAGGGCAAAGATCAGCCCCCAGAGGCAAACGCTCCAGATCAGGAGGCGTTTCCAGATGAGTGTCTTGGACATGGGTTTATCCTTGGCCGATGAAGGGCGGGCGCCTGGCCCGGTCCGGCTTGATCGGTGAAATCTGCAAGGGTCATGCGGCCAGACAGGGGCGCGGACCCGGCGTCATGACGGCCGGACAGGGCACGGCATCAAGACGGTATCGGATCGCGCACAATGCTGGCCCGCATGAGGGAACGGCCAGTGGTCAGGCTGCGGGCGGTGCCCTTGGGCTGTGGGGGGCATGTTTGCGGCCCGGCGGGCCATCCAGGCTCCACCCTGCCAAGCTGTCAGAGGTCGGCAGGACCGTGTCAGGAACGGACGGGTCTGTCGGCAGCGATGCGTCGGGACCCGTGCCGAACCTGTCATCCGCAGGCCGCTGGACGGGGCTTGGCTTGATCTGCACGGCAGCAAGTTCAGGCGTGCCCTGAAGGCCGATCGCCTCTTGCTGCGCCACGGGACCGGACCCTGCATGGCCCCGGTCTGCGCCAAACGACCAGACCAGCAGCAGCGACAGCAGCAGGGACCAGACGGCAAGCGTCCGGCGGGTCAGGGCTGCGATCTGGCGGGGTCTGGTCATGCGGCTCAACATCCCACCAATCCATGCGAAAGACAATCTGCTGCATGAGGTCTGCAAGCTGCCAGCGCGTCAGGCAGGGCGCCGATCACCGGGATCATGTCAGGCTCAGACCGGCAAGAAGGATCGCCGACACGCCGCGTGCCAGGTCTGCATGATGACCCGGCCCTTGATAGCGCGCGGCGGCGCGCCAGACACCGACCAGCGCCACCACATTGTATGGCACCGAAAGACCATAGCCGACCGCCAGCGCCAACCATGGCAAGTCGAGCGTGATCAGCACCAGAAAGAGAATACTCGTGGTCACATTGACCAACAGGCCGCCAAGGACAGCCCAGGTCCAGAACGCATCACTCAATTCAATGTCGCCCCGCCACAGGGTCTTCAGCTTTTGCATCCCCCCTATGTGGGACGCGCGCCGCATCGGCACCAGCCCCTCCGCGATATTTCCAAAGCAGGGACGGACTTCCGGCAATTCGGGGTCCTGATACTTTGGCAGTATGCGCAAGCCGGTTCGTCGCGGCCAGCATCCGCCGGTCGGCGAACAAACTTGGTCCGATCAAGCGTTCCATCCAGCACCCGCGTCAGATCCGGCTTTGGATCGAGGCCACGCACGGGCCGTCTTGGACGGTCTCGGGCAGGCTTGGGCGCGGATGACCTGATCCACGACCCGATCCCTTTTCGGGGCAGCTCTGACTGCCCTCTGAACGGGGTGCGGGACGGACCTGCGCCATTCTGTGCCAGCACGAACGCTGCATTGCGGCACAACGCGCACATGTGGTATTCTCCGACTCGATCGCAGGTGAGCGATTGCCATCGGAGCCTTTGCAGACCCCTGCTGGGATTGCGTCTCGCGCCAATACCCTTCGCAAGACGCGGCGGACCTGTCGGCCAAAAACATCATGACATCATCCAACTCCAACTCCCCGTTTTTACGGGACGAAACCCGCATTCCGTTCTTCGATGAGGACGAACTGGATATCGCGGACTACCTGCGCGACGAGGGCGAAGAACCCGCCGCCCCTACCCACAAACAAAGCTTCGCGGCATTGACCATTGGCGCTGTCGGAGTCGTTTATGGCGACATCGGTACGAGCCCGCTCTATGCCTTTCGCGAGGCACTCCGCCCCGTGGCCGGCAATGGCTCTGTCACCCCGTCCGAAGTCTTGGGTCTCTTGTCGCTTCTGATCTGGACGCTGATCCTGATCGTCACGCTCAAATACGTGTTCTTTCTGCTGCGGGTCGACAACCGGGGCGAAGGCGGGATTCTCGCGCTCTATACGATGGTGCGGCTGGCGATCGGGCGGCGATCTGTTCCGGTGCTGGCGCTGGCGGTCATCGGTGCTGCTCTTTTCTTTGGCGACGCGATCATCACGCCTGCGATCTCGGTCCTGTCCGCGGTCGAGGGCGCGGGACTGGTCATGCCTGCGCTTGAGGAATGGGTGGTTCCCACGACACTGGGCATCCTGATCGGGTTGTTCGCCGTCCAGCGCCGCGGCACGAAGAGCATCGCCAGGGCCTTCGGGCCGATCACCGTGTTGTGGTTCTCTGTCCTGGCCGGGCTGGGGCTGTGGCACATCCTCCAGGCACCGGCGGTGCTTGCGGCCTTCAACCCGGTCTGGGCGGTGGCGTTCCTGATCGAACACAAACTCATCGCCTTTGCCGTGCTGGGCGCAGTCTTTCTGGCCGTCACCGGAGCCGAAGCCCTCTATGCGGATCTGGGGCATTTCGGGCGTCGCCCCATCATGGCGGCCTGGTTCATCCTGGTCTTTCCGGCGCTGGTGATGAACTATCTGGGCCAGGGTGCCCTGGTGCTGACGGATCCGACGGCCCTGTCGAACCCCTTGTTCGCCATGGTTCCGCCTGTCGTTTTGCCCTGGCTTGTGATGCTGGCGACGGCGGCGACCGTGATCGCGGCACAGGCGGTGATATCGGGCGCCTTCTCGATGGGACGCGCGGCGATCCAGCTTGGCCTTCTGCCCCGAATGATGATCCGCCATACTGCCGCCGACCAGAGCGGGCAGATCTACATCGGCACGATCAACTGGGCGCTGCTGGCGGGTGTGATCTGGCTGGTGCTGGCGTTCAGGTCTTCTGAAAGCCTGGCACATGCCTATGGCATCGCGGTGACGGGCACGATGATTGTGACCAGCATCCTGGCCTGTCTCTACCTGTTCCGTTCCGGGCTTCTGCCCCTTCCGCTCGCACTTGTCATCGTGGCACCCATTGCCGCGATCGAAACCGTGTTCCTGATGTCCAACCTGACCAAGATCCTGGATGGCGGCTTTGTGCCTGTGATCGTCGCACTGGTTCTGGGCGTCTCGATGTGGGCCTGGTGGCGCGGCACGCAGTCAATTCTGATCAAATCGCACCGACAGCTTGTTCCTGTCGAAAGCTTCGTCAGGTCGATGGCCAATAGTTCGGTGCATGTCATTCCCGGCACCGCCTTCTTCCTCAGCCCCGATCCCGACGTCGTGCCCTCGGCGCTTCTGCACAATCTCAAGCACAATCACGTGCTGCATGACCAGACCGTGATCCTGACCATCGAGACCTTGCGCGTGCCGCTGGCGGATCCGACAGAACGCGTCACCTTCGAAACGCTGGGGCCACATTTCGCGCGCCTGACCCTGCGCTTCGGCTTCATGGAGACACCCAATGTTTCACGCGCGATGGGCATCGCACGCCGCGCCGGACTGAAATTCGACGTGATGCGCACCACCTTCTTCCTGGGCCGTAGACGGCCAGTCGTGACAGGCCCCTTTGGCTGGCAGCGTGTCCTCGACAAGCTTTACGCCCTGCTCTACCGCTTTTCAGCAGATCCGTCGGATTTCTATCATCTGCCACGTGATCGCGTGGTGGAACTGGGCGAGCGTGTGGCGATGTGATCTTGCCACGCGCCTGATCGGATGCCTGAACGCCGGTGCTGGGTTCAGGCCCAGGGACCAGTGCGCCGGCGGTTGCCGGTGGTGGGCACACGGCTGGCCGACAGGGACGTCATCGCAGCATCTGAGACGGGTCGATCGGGCTTTGCCATCGCGCGCAGGGCTGCCACGCGGTTCTCCGTCGCGGGATGGGTCGCAAAAAGACTGTCATGTTTATGCGCGTGCAGCGGGTTGATGATGAACATATGCGCCGTCCCCGGATTGCGTTCAGCCGCGTGGTTATCGATCCGCGCAGCCCCCATCGCGATCTTCTCCAGGGCTGAGGCGAGCCAGAGGGGCTGACCGCAGATCTCGGCCCCGGCCTTGTCCGCCGCGTATTCGCGCGTCCGGCTGATGGCCATCTGCACCAGAGCCGCCGCCATCGGCGCAAGGATCATCATCAGAAGCGTGCCGACCAGCCCCAACCGCTCGCGCGATCCACCAAAGAACAGTGCAAAGTTGGCCAGCATCGAGATCGCACCGGCGAATGTCGCGGTGACGGTCATGATCGCGGTGTCATGATTGCGGATATGCGCCAGCTCATGGGCGATCACACCGGCCAGCTCCTCGCGGCTGAGGCTGCGCATCAGGCCGGTGGTCACGGCCACGGCGGCATTCGCCGGATTGCGCCCCGTGGCAAAGGCATTCGGTTGCGGGGTGTCGATCAGGTAGACCGCCGGCGCGGGAAGCCCCGCGTTCCGCGCAAGGTCCATGGTCATGGCATGCAGCCCCATCCGGTCACCGGGCGCCACCGGCTGCGCATTGTGCATCCGCAGAACCATCCGGTCCGAGTTCCACCAGGTAAAGGTATTCATGCCCGCAGCGACGACAAGCGCGATCAGCGCCCCGCCCGATCCGCCGATCAGGAAGCCGACACCCGTAAAGAGCGCAGTCATCGCCGCCATCAGCATCGCTGTCTTCACATAGCCCATGTGTGTCTCCCGCACGTTGCGCAAAGGGTATGATGAAAATATGGAGAGGGTTGCGCCCCACGCAAGCCCGTTCGCGCCGAACACATGGTTCCGAAAGCCGTGCTGACAACGCTGGAAAGAACGCTGACTTGTGCCGCAAAAACCGGAACGCGCGCGCATACCAGGCATAGAGAAATGGTCAGATCGAAGGCCTAGCACCAGAACCCGGCAGCGGACGCGGGCAATCCGCACGATCTCCACCTCGGATCGGTTGCTGCGGCCCGGGACCAGGCCGCATCAGAACCGCCAGCCAGCACCCAAAGGCATCCCAATTCAAGCATTTTCCAAATGTGGGAGGCGATGTGGGCCAAGACAGCCAAACTGCCAGTTTTATTCAATTATTTCAAGGGTGGGTGGCGGTGGTGTCAGACGAATTCGAACCAGTCTCAGCTAGGACAGTGACGCTGCCGCTTATTCCGCGCAAAGACCGCGCCATTCGGTGAGAGCGGCGGCGCGGTTGAGCTTGAAATGGGTTCGGCTGGAAAGGCTGCGTTCCTGGTTGAAATGGTTTGTGACGGAGGCGTGGACGGAGGCGAATTTCTGCAGACTTCGCATGCGTCGAAAGCGGAGCATCGCCCGTTCGCGTCGTCGAAACGGCAAGTGTGAATTTTCCGCCCGGTTGTTTATCCAGCGGCCTGTCTCTTGCCTCGAAGCGGCCCCGATCTCCTTCAGCGCGGCGCCGTAGGACCGTAGCTTGTCAGTGACGATCGTCTCAGGCTGGCCGTGCTTACGCATTGCTTTCCTGAGGAATTTCAGCGCCGCCTTCTTGTCACGACGCTTGGTGACATAGCTTTCCAGCACCTCGCCCTCGTGATCCACGGCCCGCCAAAGATAGTGCCGCTCGCCGTTGATCTTCACGAAGACCTCGTCGAGATGCCATCTCCAGCGGCTCGATTTCATGCCCTCGATCCGGCGTTTCCGGATCTCCGCCGCGAACATCGGGCCAAACCGATGCCACCAGAACCGGACGGTTTCGTGGCTTACGTCGATGCCCCGCTCGTGGAGCAGATCTTCGACGTTTCGAAGCGACAGCGGAAACCGGACGTAGAGCATCACCGCCAGGCGGATGATCTCGGGACTGGTCTTGAAGTACTCGAAAGGCGAGCGTTTGGTCATCGGCAGAGGCTACGAAACCGCCCTGCCCCGCTCAAGCCAAGTTCTTCTGACAGAGCCCTTAAGCTGGTTTCCTCTGACAGTACCAGCGAAAAGGCTAACGTATGGTCATGCCCAGACCATACGGAACTGCCTTACGCGCCTTAACCTGGTTTCCTTTGACAGTGCCCTATGGCGCAATCTGGATCACCGCGCAAGCAGTGGCATTCTGACAG
>CAVQSH010000009.1:0-2500 GCA_963715835.1 uncultured Alphaproteobacteria bacterium
GCGGGAGTAGGATTTGAACCTACGACCTTCAGGTTATGAGCCTGACGAAGCTACCGGGCTGCTCCATCCCGCGCTGGTTTTTTGTGCGCATTTTTCATCGTTGAGAGATACGTTGTATCTTGTTCCTTACTAGGTTTGGCGGTGACCTACTCTCCCACGTCTTGAGACGCAGTACCATTGGCGCGACGGCGCTTAACGGCCGGGTTCGGAATGGAGCCGGGTGTTTCGCTCGTGCTATGACCACCAAACCGAGGAAGGAACGTGAACGTTGTCCAAGTCGCGTACGACTGTTGGTGTGTATGCTTTTGACCAGTAAAGTCTTGTTTTTACTGGATCAAATCAAGCCTATCGGGCAATTAGTACCAGTCAACTGAACGCATTGCTGCGCTTACATCTCTGGCCTATCGACGTGGTGGTCTACCACGGCCCTCAGGGATACCTTGTTTTGAGGGGGGCTTCCCGCTTAGATGCCTTCAGCGGTTATCCTTTCCGTTCATAGCTACCCAGCACTGCCGTTGGCACGACAACTGGTCCACCAGTGGAACGTTCACCCCGGTCCTCTCGTACTAGGGGCAACTCCTCTCAAGTATCCTACACCCACGGCAGATAGGGACCGAACTGTCTCACGACGTTCTGAACCCAGCTCACGTACCTCTTTAAATGGCGAACAGCCATACCCTTGGGACCTGCTCCAGCCCCAGGATGAGATGAGCCGACATCGAGGTGCCAAACACTGCCGTCGATATGGACTCTTGGGCAGTATCAGCCTGTTATCCCCGGCGTACCTTTTATCCGTTGAGCGATGGCCCTCCCACTTGGGACCACCGGATCACTATGGCCGACTTTCGTCTCTGCTCGACTTGTCAGTCTCGCAGTCAGGCTGGCTTCTGCCATTGCACTCAACGAGCGATTTCCGACCGCTCTGAGCCAACCTTCGCGCGCCTCCGTTACTCTTTAGGAGGCGACCGCCCCAGTCAAACTACCCACCACACAGGGTCCCGGATCCGGATAACGGACCGCGGTTAGACATCAAGCAAAGCAAGGGTGGTATCTCAAGGGAGGCTCCACAGAAACTGGCGTCTCTGCTTCAAAGCCTACCACCTATCCTGCACATGCTTGGCCTGATGCCAGTGTGAAGTTGTAGTAAAGGTGCACGGGGTCTTTCCGTCTAACCGCGGGAAGCCTGCATCTTGACAGGCAATTCAATTTCGCTTAGTCTATGTTGGAGACAGCGGGGAAGTCGTTACGCCATTCGTGCAGGTCGGAACTTACCCGACAAGGAATTTCGCTACCTTAGGACCGTTATAGTTACGGCCGCCGTTTACCGGGGCTTCAATTCAAAGCTCGCACCTCTCCTTTTAACCTTCCGGCACCGGGCAGGCGTCAGACCCTATACGTCGTCTTGCGACTTCGCAGAGCCCTGTGTTTTTAGTAAACAGTCGCCACCCCCTGGTTTGTGCCCCCAGCCTCTAGTTGCCTAGAAACCGGGCCTCCTTCTCGCGAACTTACGGAGGTATTTTGCCGAGTTCCTTCAACATAGTTCTCTCAAGCGCCTTGGTATTCTCTACCAGTCCACCTGTGTCGGTTTAGGGTACGATCTCATGGAGGGCTATTTCCAGGAACCGATCAGCGGCCCACCCAATCCGATAAGGGTGAACAACAGTCTCGATCCGTCACATCCTCCTGGCCCAGGAATATTAACCTGGTTCCCATCGACTACGCCTTTCGGCCTCGCCTTAGGGGTCGGCTTACCCTGCTCAGATTAGCTTTAAGCAGGAACCCTTGGACTTTCGGCGACAGGGTCTCTCACCCTGTTTGTCGCTACTCATGTCATCATTCTCACTAGTGATCTCTCCACCGGATCCCTCACAGGCCGGCTTCACAGAAAGTATCTTGTCCTCCAAGGCCCCCCGAGAGGGGCTAAAGAGGATAGATACTATGTCACACTACGCTCTGCTACCATGCCTTACGGCATCCTAAGCTTCGGCTCATGGCTTGAGCCCCGTTACATCTTCGCCGCAGGACAACTTATTTAGACCAGTGAGCTGTTACGCTATCTTTAAAGGATGGCTGCTTCTAAGCCAACCTCCTGGTTGTTTTGGTCGTCCCACCTGCTTTCCCACTTAGCCATGAATTGGGGGCCTTAGCTGTAGGTCAGGGTTGTTTCCCTCTTCACGACGGACGTTAGCATCCGCCGTGTGTCTGCCATCTAGTACTCCCGGGTATTCGGAGTTTGGTTAGGATCAGTAAGCCTGTGGGGCCCCATTACCCATCCAGTGCTCTACCCCCCGGGGTATTCGGATGACGCTCTACCTAAATAGATTTCGCAGAGAACCAGCTATCTCCGAGTTTGATTGGCCTTTCACCCCTAGGCACAACTCATCCCGACCTTTTTCAACAGGTGTGGGTTCGGACCTCCAGTTAGTGTTACCTAACCTTCATCCTGGTCATGCCTAGATCACTCGGTTTCGGGTCTGATCCCACGAACTCAACGCCCTAT
>CAVQSH010000009.1:7500-208841 GCA_963715835.1 uncultured Alphaproteobacteria bacterium
GGCCCGGTCCAGCGCGATGTTGATCATCTCGACCTCGCTGCGTGGCGTCATCAGCCCGCGCGCCGAACGGTCGGCGATCCGCATCACGCCTGCGATCATCCGGGTCTCGGCCGGTTCCATCGCGCCCGCCGTCTCGGCCTCCGAGATGATGTACCGCACCTCCTCGTCGCTGATCTGCTGGGCCTGATCGCCCGATTGTCCCAGAAGCCGCAGGATCACCTTGCCCGACCGGTCCAGCACCCAGACCAGCGGCGCGGCCACCGTGGCGATGAACTGCATCATGGGGGCCACCCGCGCGGCCACCGCTTCTGGCGCGCGCAGGGCGATCTGCTTGGGGACCAGTTCCCCCACGATCAGCGACAGATAGGTGATCGCCACCACGACCGAGCCCACGCCCAGCGGCAGGGCGATGCCCTCGGCCACGCCCTGCACCAGCAGGTAGTCCGACAGCCGCGCCCCCAGCGTCGCCCCGGAAAAGGCCCCCGACAGGACCCCCACCAGCGTGATGCCGATCTGGACGCTGGACAGGAACCGGCCCGGATCGGCAGCAAGGCGGATCGCCGTCAGCGCCCCCTTGCTGCCGCGATCCGCCATCAGTTGCAGCCGCGCCGTGCGCGCCGACACGATGGCCAGTTCCGACATCGCCAGAAGGCCATTGACCAGAGTGAGCAGAAAAACGATTCCGATTTCCAGATACATGCAGATCCCCAACTTGCAGCGCGCAGGCTGCCTGATGTCCTCATCTACAGCATCTGCACCGCCCTCACCACATGCGCCTAGCCCCGAAAGACCCGCGCAAGGCTGACCACCGCGTCCCAGGCGTCCACGACGCGGGCCAGCGCGTGTTCATGCGCGGCAAAGCCCCTGCCCTGCGCCCCCTCGATCTCGGAGGCCATCGCCGCGATCAGGCGTTTCAGGCGGCGCTGATGAATCCCGAGCCGCGCTTGCAGCGGATCGGCCAGGATCCCGGCAAAAGCGGCCATGACCGCGCCCAGCATCATCAGCGCGACCACTGCCGCCGCCGTCAACCACGGCGGCACACCGACCGGAAAGACACCGTACCAGACCCCGCCCAGGGTCTGGCCCAGCGGGAAATCCGCCACCGCCGCGCCATGGGCCACGACCCCGGCCAGATTCGGCGCCATCGAGATCATGCCGGGCGTCAGCGCGCGAAAGACCAGCGCACCGACCAGCAGCAGCACAAGGGCCGTGGCGATCTCGGCCACCGCCGACCGGGTGCCCGCATAGGCCGACAGCAGCCGCGCCAGACGACGCGCCTGCGCCTCGGCCCCGGCGGGGTCGCCTTGCGCGCGCAGCGCAGGGCGCAACTGCGGCGCCGACAGGAACGTGCGCAGAACGGCCGCCTCGTGATCGGCAGACACCACCGCGCGCCCGCCCGCGTCCGGCCAGGGCAGGTCCAGAAGCTCGCTCAGGATCAGCGCCTCGACCCTGCTGCCGACGCGCGTGCGCAGCAGGATGCGACGCCCCCGCAACCACGCCGCGATCCGCCGCGCGCCAAAGGACGCCGCCACAAAGGCCAGCAGCAGCACAAGCGCATGGACCGGGGCCAGCACCAGATTGACAGGCGCACGCAGGATATCGCCGCCCAGCGCCGCCCCGTGCAGGCGCAGCGTCCCGCGCAGGCGGAAATGACGGCGCACGAAATCATCGACCCGCGCCGCACGCGCCATGATCTGCCGCGCCGCCGCATGGCGCGCGGGATCGTCCCCGGTCACCTCCGGCCCTGCCCCTCTGACCGGGACGGCCCGATGATCCTGTCCATAACCCACGCGTTCCGATCCCTTGCGCCGCGATATCAGCGGCTCCATCCTTGCTGACAGGATAGCACAGGTTGGATCGGGGCCGGTCCGCGTCAAGATGCGACAGCGCGATCGTCAAAGCGTCCGGCGGAAAGCGGCGCGGCCAGAGCTTGCGGCACCTGCATCAGGGCGGAAATATTTTCAGGCGGGGCTTGCGGGCGTGAACCGCCATCAACACCTCACGCGGCATGGCCGGACATCCCGGCGCAAAAGGATTCTCATCTTGGACTATCTTCTCCTGCTAGGTGGCCTCGTCGGACTGTTTCTGGGCGGTGAAGCCCTTGTCCGTGGCAGCGTCGATATCGCCCGCCGCCTCTCGATCCCGCCCCTGCTGATCGGCCTCACCATCGTGGGCTTCGGCACATCCACCCCCGAACTGCTGGTCTCGGTCGATGCCGCGCTGCGCGGCGTGCCCGACATCGCGCTCGGCAATGTCGTCGGCTCGAACATCGCCAATATCCTGCTGATCGTCGGCCTCTCCGCCATGGTCTGGCCGATCCGGGTGCTGGGCGACACGCTGCGCCGTGACACCGCCGTGATGATGGCCGCCGCCCTCGCGCTTGTGCCGATCTTCGCCATGGGCATGATGGGCCGCCCCGCCGGTGCCCTTCTGGTGGCAGGCCTTGCCGCCTTCCTGATCTGGGCCTACCGCCAGTCCGCCAGCGCCCCCGAGGAGGACGAGAACGCCAAGCCCCCCGCCACGATGCCCGTCGCCCTGCTCTGGGTCGCGGGCGGTCTGGTCGCGCTGATGCTGGGCGCGCGCTTCCTGGTGGACGGGGCCGTCAACATCGCGCGTGACTTCGGCCTGTCCGAGGCCTTCATCGGTCTGACCATCGTCGCCATCGGCACGTCGCTGCCGGAGCTGGCCACCTCGCTCATCGCCGCGTTCCGCCGTCAGTCCGAAATCGCCATCGGCAACGTGGTCGGCTCCAACATCTTCAACATCCTGGGCATCCTCGGCATCACCGCCGTGATCGCGCCGATCCCGGTCTCGGCCCGCTTCCTGACCTTCGACCTGCCGATCATGATCGGCGTTTCGGCCCTGCTGACCTTCCTTCTGGTCACGCGCCCCAAAATCGGGCGCGGCATGGGCCTGATCATGCTGGCGGGCTATGCCGCATACGTGGTATCCGCCCAGGGATGAGAAGGCCCGCAACCCTGTTCAGATCAAGCGCCGCCGCGATCCTGTCGCGGCTGCTGCTGATTCTGGGGTTGCTGCTGGGTGACCTGATCCCCGATCCGCGCGCAGCGCAGGCCGCGCCCGGCCCGGTGGATGCCGCGAACCTGACACTCGATCAGACCGCCGCGATCCTGCCGTCCGAGGGCGCGCGCATCGCGGCGGCGCTGCCGCCACATCATGCAAGCGACGCGCTGCTGCCGCACACCCTGATCCTGCCATCGCCCGCCACAGGCGCATCATCCGCAACGCCCGCTCCGGCCCCCGCATCGCCTGCGCGCGCCACCCGTCTGCGCCCCTTCCCCCAAGGTCCTCCTGCGGTCTGAGCCTTCGACGCCAGACAATCGCAACACATCAAGGACCGTTTCCAATGCCAAGATCACCATGGGTCGTGATGACCTATGCCGTGCTGCTGCTGCTCGCAGTGGCCACGGCCATTCCCAACTTTCTGACCGATGCCCAGCGCGCGCACCTGCCCGCATGGGCCACGGCGCAAACCGTCTCGCTGGGTCTTGACCTGCAAGGCGGCGCGCATCTGCTGCTGGCCGTCGACCGGCCCGCACTGGCCGAGGCGCGCCGCGACGACCTGCGCGCCCTTGCGCAAGAGGCGCTGCGCGCGGCAGGCCAACCGCCCGCCCGCATCACCATGACCGACACCGGCCTGACCCTGCCCGCCAACCCGGCGGCGGAAGAGGCCATTACTGCGGCCCTGTCCGAAGCGGCCGTCCCCGGTCAGCCCGCCCCCGTCACGCTCGAGCGTCAGGGCGACGCGTTGCGCCTCACCCTGACCGAGGCCGGGCTGGACCATGCCGCCACCGATGCCGCCGACCGCAGTCTTGAAGTGATCCGCCACCGCGTCGATCAGGTCGGCGTCTCGGAACCCGTCATCAGCCGGGTCGGCAGCGACCGCATCCTTGTGCAGATGCCCGGCGTGGACAACCCCGGCCAGCTGCGCGATCTTCTGGGCTCGACCGCCAAGATGGGCTTTCACATGGTCGCCACGGAAACATCGGGCACCACCGGCGCGGGCGTCACCGCCCTGCCGATGCGTGACGGCACCGGCACCCTTCCGGTCGAGGACCGCGTCGCCCTGTCGGGCGAGCGCCTGAACCACGCCGCCCTCGCCTTCGACCAGCGCACCAAGCGCCCCGTCATCAGCTTCGGCTTCGACCACGCGGGCGCCCTCCGCTTCGGCGAACTGACCGCCGGGCATGTGGGCCAGCGTTTCGCCGTGGTGCTGGACGGTCAGGTCCTGACCGCCCCGGTGATCCAGCAGGCCATCCCCGGTGGAAAGGGCCAGATCACCGGTGATTTCACCGTCGAGGAGGCGCAGACCCTCGCCGTCCTGCTCAATTCCGGCGCCCTGCCCGCCTCGCTCGAGGTGATCGAGGAACGCAGTGTCGGTGCCGCCCTCGGCAGCAATTCCATCACCACCGGCCTGATCACCGGCGCACTGGGTCTGGCGCTGGTCGTGGGGATCATGGTCACCCTCTATGGCGGCTGGGGCCTACTGGCCAGCGCCGTGCTGGGGCTGAACGTCATGCTCACGCTGACCGCGCTGGGGATGCTGGGCGCGACACTGACCCTGCCCGGCATCGCGGGCATCATCCTGTGTCTGGGCATCGCGGTGGACAGCAACATCCTCATCTTCAGCCGCATCCGCGAGGAAACCGCGAATGGTGCCTCGGCCACCAAGGCGCTGCGTCTGGGTTATGACCGCGCCTGGGCCACGATTCTCGACGCCAACCTGACCACGCTGCTGGCGATGCTGGTCCTGTTCTGGTTCGGCGCAGGCGCGATCCGGGGCTTTGCCGTCACCATGAGCCTTGGCATCGTGATCTCGATGCTGACCGCCATCGTGCTGATGCGCTGGGTGATGGAGACCATCCTGCGCCGCCGCCAGATGCGGCGGCTCGAGATCGCGCCCCTGATCGGCCATGTCGCCGCCCCCGGACAGTTCGGCTTCATGCGGCAGGGCCGCATGGCGCTGGCGGTCTCGGCGCTTCTGTCCCTCGGGGCCATCGGCGCGCTCTATATGCCCGGCCCCACCCTCGGGATCGACTTCACCGGCGGCGTGCAGATGGTGCTCGACGCGCCCAGCCCCGTGCCCCTGTCCGAGATGCGCGCCGCCCTCGCCGCCGCCGTGCCGGGCGATGCCAGCCTGCAAGCCTTCGCCGATCCCACACAGGTGCTGATCCGCGTGCAGGGCGAGGCCGGAACCGCCACCGTTCAGGCCGTCGAACAGGCCGCCGCGCAGGTAGTGCCGGGCGTCAGCTTCCCGCAGATCGACCTTGTCGGCCCCAGTTTCAGCGCCGATCTGGCCTGGGCGGGCGGCCTGGCCCTCGCCCTCGCGGTCTTCGCCATGCTCGCCTATATCTGGCTGCGCTTCGAATGGCATTTCGCGCTGGGGGCCATCGCGGTGCTGTTTCTCGACGTGACCAAGACCTTCGGCCTCATCGCCCTGATGGGCTGGGAGGTGAACCTGACCACCATCGTCGCCCTGCTGACGCTGATCGGCTATTCGGTCAACGACAAGGTCGTCGTCTATGACCGCATCCGCGAACACCTGCGCGAGGACGGCGCCGTGCCGCTGGCGCAGGTCATCGACCGCAGCCTCAATCAGGTGCTGGGCCGCTGCCTCTTCACCTCGGGCACCACGGTCGCCGCCCTCCTGCCGATGGCGATCTGGGGCGGCCCTGCGGTGGCCGGTTTCGCCGCCCCCATGATCGCGGGCGTGGTGATCGCCACGGCCTCGTCGCTCTTCGTGGCGGGTCCGGTGCTGGCATGGCTCGCGCGCAAGGGCCTCGCCACCCCCGCGCCCCTGCCCTACGGCGACAAGGTCGAAGGCATGGCCATGCCCGCCAAAGGCTGAGGCCCGCACCCCTTGCAGCACCACCCCGGCGGGGTGGTGCTGTCCCCCGCAGTCCGGGCGGCACGGATCAGCCCATCTGCCCGACTTTGCACGCGCAGCATCGGCTCTGCACGAAATTTAGGCACAGTCTGCCCCACCCTATTGGCCCTTTCCCGCGCATATCTTGCGCCCATGCGAAGCGGTCTTGCACAGATACCATGCAAGCCCATATATGCCGGGGAACAGGCGCCGGAATTCGGTGCCGGAAATCCTTGGGTTTAAACGCGAAATGCCTGTCTCTGCCGCCCTGACGCCGAAACTCTCGCGCCGCCATTTCCTGGCCGCGACAGCCGCCCTTGCCAGCACCTTTCCCCTGCGCCTGTCCGCACAGGAAAGCGGCAGCCCCGCCAATGCCGCGCCGCAGCAATTCTCCTTCGACATCCTGAGCGAAGAGATGCGGCTTCTGTCGCACCGAACCGCACCGCGTGCCCGAACCCGTGGGCGGCTTTCTGGCCGAACTGGATTACGACGATTACCGCCTCGTGCGCTTCCGCCCCGACCGGATGCGTTGGGCCTCCGAGACCAGCACGCTGGCCCTCGCCGCCTTCCCGATGGGCTGGCTCTTCAAGGAACCCGTGATCCTGTATGAAGTGGCCGATGGCATGGCGGCCGAGATGCGCTTCACCACCGAGGATTTCGAATACCTCAACGATCTGGGCGACCGCATCCCGCCGCTGACCGATATGCCCGGCGTCGCGGGCTTCCGCCTGCACCACCCGCTCAACCGCCCCGATGTGATGGACGAGCTGGTGGCCTTCGTCGGCGCCAGCTATTTCCGCGCGCTCGGGCGCGGCTCCGCCTATGGCCTGTCGGCACGCGGACTGGCGCTGAACACCGCCACCGCCTCGGGCGAGGAATTCCCCCGCTTCTCGCGCTTCTACATGGAACGCGGCACGGGTCCCGGCCTCATCACGGTCTACGCCGCACTGGAAAGCCCCAGCGTGACCGGCGCCTACCGATTCGTCTTCTTCCCCGGTGCCGCGACCACGATCGAGGTCACCGCGCGCCTCTTCTTCCGCGAAGACGTCGAGGAACTGGGCATCGCGCCCCTGACCTCGATGTATCTCTACTCGGAAAAGAATCACACGCAGTTCGACGATTTCCGCCCCAAGGTCCACGACAGCGACGGCCTGCGCATCCTGCGCGCCGATGGCGAGGCGATCTGGCGGCCCCTCAACAACCCGCCGCGCCTCTCGGGCAGCTACTTCCCCGAAACCGCGCCCCGCAGCTTCGGCCTGCACCAGCGCGAGCGTGACTTCGAGCAGTTCCAGGACACCGAAGCGAATTACGACCGTCGCCCCTCGCTGGACATCGAACCCATCGGCGACTGGGGGCGGGGCCATGTGCGCCTTGTCGAGATCCCGTCCGACCTCGAAGCCAATGACAATATCGTCGCCTATTGGGTGCCCGAGGCTCCGGCCCGCGCCGGAGACGCCCGCGAATTCGCCTACCGGATGCACTGGGGCGACCTGCCGCTCGATCCGGCCGATCCCATCGCCCATGTCGAGGTGACCCGCGCCGGACACGGCGGCGTGGCCGGCGTCGAGATCCAGGACGGGCTGCGCAAGTTCGTGGTCGATTTCCGTGGCGGTTTTCTCGACCGCATGGGGGCCGACGCGCAGATTGCCCCGGTCGTCACCGTCGCCAATGGCGAGGTGATCAGCAGCGTGCTGCAACGGGTGCCGCAGAACGGGGTCTGGCGTCTGTTCATCGACGTGCGCGCAGAAAATGACGCGGTCGTGGAACTGTCGGCCCATCTGGCGGGTTATGGTCGCAAGATGACGGAAAACTGGCTCTATCAGTGGATCAACGCAAGATGAATGACCTTTCAGGCATATTCCAGGCCGATCCCGAACCGCTCGCCCTGCCGCAATCGACCCCGCCCGAGGCGCCGATGGCGATGCCGCCGCAGGTGCTGGAGCAGCGCCCGCGCAGCCTGATGACCACACTTCTGGCCGCGTTCCGCCCTGCCCGGCAGCCCTCTCGCGGGGTCTGACCCATGTCCTTGCCCTCTGACCGGCGGGTGACTGCGATCCGCACCGGTCTTCTGGCAGGCAGCATCCTGATCGGCTGCGGCGGGTTCCTGCTGTTCCTGCGCTATGGCGCGGCGGACGGGCTGGACGCGATGGACCTGCTGCGCGCGGCGCTGATCCTGATGTCCACCTTCTGGCTCGCATGGGGCGCGTTGCAGGCTTTCGCCGGTCTGACCACCCGCCCCCCCGCCGTGCCGCGTCACGACGATCCGATCACCTCGCGCTGCGTGATCCTCGTGCCCGTTTATAACGAGGACCCCTCCGGCACCTTTCCCCGCATCGCCGCGATGGAGGCCTCCCTGCGCCGCACCGGCTTTGGCGACCGGTTCCACATCGCGATCCTCTCCGACACCCGCGATCCCGCCGTGGCCGAGGCCGAGCAGCGCGGCTTCCTGCGCCTGCTGCACCTGACCGGGGCCGAGGGGCGCATCTTCTACCGCCGCCGCGACGACAACCGTGGCCGCAAGGCCGGCAATATCGAGGATTTCATCACCCGTTCCGGCGCCGCCTACGATCTGGCCGTCATCCTCGACGCCGACAGCCTGATGGAAGGCGCGACAATGGTCGAAATGGTCCGCCGGATGGAGGCCGACCCCAGACTGGGCCTTCTGCAGACCCTGCCGCAGATCGTGAACGCGCGGTCGCGCTTTGGCCGCATCCAGCAATTCGCCGCCGCCTTCTACTCGCCGGTCTTCTGCCGGGGCCTTGCGATGATGCAGGGCCGCACCGGCCCCTTCTGGGGTCATAACGCCATCGTCCGCGTCCGCGCCTTCGCCGAAAGCTGCGGCCTGCCCGAACTTTCCGGCCCTCCGCCCTTCGGCGGCCATATCCTCAGCCATGACTATGTGGAAGCCGCCCTGCTGGCCCGCGCAGGCTGGACCGTCCGCGTCGATGACGACCTGACCGGGAGCTTTGAGGAAGGCCCCGAGAACATGGTGCTGCACGCCAAGCGCGACCGGCGCTGGTGTCAGGGCAACCTGCAACACGCCCGCCTGCTCTCGGCGCCCGGCCTCAAACCATGGAGCCGCTTTGTCTTCGTGCAAGGCATCCTCGCCTATCTCTCGCCGGTGATCTGGCTGGCCTTCCTGATCTGCTCGATCGCGGCACCTGTCTTTGCCCCGCCGATCAACTATTTCCCGATCGAAGGCTGGCGCTGGCCGGTGATCCCGGTCTCCCACGCCTCCAAGGCGCTGGCGCTGGCCTTCTGCATCGTGGCGCTTCTGTTCCTGCCCAAGATCCTGATCCTGCTGGATGCCGCCTGGCGCGGCCGCGCGCGGGGCTTCGGCGGGGCGCTGGCGGCCGCGCGCGCGGTGGGGGCGGAACTGCTCTTCTCGGCCCTCTCGGCCCCGGTCTTTCTGATGTTCAACACCCGCTCGGTGCTTCAGGTGATCTCCGGCGTCGATGGCGGCTGGCCCGCGCAGGCGCGCGGCGACGGCGCGATGCGCGTGACCGAAGCCTGGCACGCCAGCCGCTGGATCGTGATCTGCGGCGTGCTGGGCGCGGTCCTCGCCTTCTGGCTCTCGCCCGCCCTGCTGCCATGGCTGGCCCCGGTCCTTCTGCCGATGATGGTGGCCCCCCTCATCATCGCCTGGTCCTCCGCCCCGTCCCGCAGCCGCCTCTTCCAGACCCCGCCCGAGGCCGAGACACCGGAGATCCTCCTGCTCGACCAGCAGTTCCGCGCGGTCTGGCGCCCCGACAGCACAGTCGTCCGCATCAACGCCGCCTGAGGGCGGCGACGCGAATCCCGCTTGCATGTCGCGCGGTTTGCGCCCCAGTCTGCCGCCGGCAAAACACCCGGAACGAGAGGACAGACAATGGACAAGGCCACCCATGACAAGGGTATGGAGATCCGCCGCGCGACACTGGGCGACGCCTATGTGGACCGCGCCATCGCCAACATGGACGATTTCACCCGCGAATTGCAGGAGATGGTCACCACCTATTGCTGGGGCGAGGTCTGGGGCCGCGACGGGCTGGAACGCAAGACACGCTCGACCATCAACCTCGCCATGCTCGCCGCGCTGAACCGCCCGCACGAGCTGGGCGCGCATGTGCGCGGGGCCATCAACAACGGCCTCACCCCGGACGAGATCAAGGAAGTGCTGCTGCAGGTCGGCATCTATTGCGGCGTGCCCGCGATGATCGACAGCTTCCGCGTCGCCCGCGCCGTGCTCGACGAGATGCGGGCCGAGGGCACGCTGGATCAGCCCCAAAAGGACTAGGCGTCGATCGGCGCGCGCAGCGCCTCGCCTTCGGCCCGGTTGGAATTGACGCCCACGTCCACCCGCCAGGCCTCCAGCAGACCGGCACCGGGCGGCCGCATCAGCGCCGCCGCCCCATGCCCCGCCTCGCCCAGCCATAGCGGCCAGTCGGCGGGATCAAGGATCAGCGGCACCCGGTCATGCAGCGCCGCCGTATCCGCGCCCGCCGCCGTGGTGACAACCGCACAGGTGGCGATCCGCGCCTCTGCGGGTCCCCAGTCCTGCCAGATACCCGCCATGACCATCGGTTCGCGGTCCTGCCGCCGGATATACCACGGCAGGCGTGCCCCACTCTCGCCCTTGGTCCATTCATAAAACCCGTCCGCCGGGATCAGGCACCGCCGCGCGCGGGCCGCCGCGCGAAAGGCGGGTTTCTCGGCCAGCGTTTCGGCCCGCGCGTTGATCAGCAGCGGGCCGTCCGTGGGGCTCTTGTACCACTGCGGCACGAACCCCCAGCGCATCGCCCCCAACCGCCGCGCCCCCTCGCCCGCCGTCACCACATGCACCTGCACTGTGGGGCAGATATTGAAACGCGGCACCGGCGGCAGGTCATTGGCGGGGGCCGCCTGAAACAGGCGCGCCATCGCGTCATTGGGCAGGGTCAGGGCAAAGCGTCCGCACATGTGTCCAGACTGCCTCAGCCGCGCGCGCAAATCCAGCGCCCGCCCCTTCATCTTGCCGCAAATACTCAAAAAGGCGCAGGTCTCAGCCCAGCCGCACCGACAGCCGCAGATGCACCAGCGCCACCACCATCAGCGCCCCCGCCACCAGACCCAGCGGACCCAACCCATACCCCGCCAGCACCAGCCCGCCGAAGGCCGATCCCAGCGCCGCGCCCACATAGACGCCCGCCGCATTCAGCGCCAGCATCACCGGGGCGGCCTCGGGCGCCATCCCGATCAGCCGCGCCTGTTGCGCCGCCATGAAGGACCAGCCAAAGACCGACCACAGCACCAGCAACCCCAGAGCCAGCGTCCCCGCCAGCAACCCGGCCTCGCCCCCCGCCAACGGCAGAGCCGAGAACCCCGGCAGCACGACAAGCTGCGCCAGACACAGGAAGGTCAGCGTCCGCGCCGGCCCGATCCGGTCGCTCATCGCGCCGCCCATGACATTGCCCAGCACCGCGCCGATCCCGCAGACCAGCAGCGCCAGCGTGATCCCGTCGCGCCCCCAGCCCAGGTTCTGCGACAGAAGCGGCGCCAGAAAGGTGTTCACCACATAGCCCGCCGTCAGGAAACTGGTGGTGAACCCCACCGCCAGCATCAGCCGCCCGTTGCGCATGACCCGCCCCAGATCGCGCAGCGTGACGGGCTGGAACGACAATCCGCGCGGCACGATGGTCCAGATCAGCCACAGGCAGGGGATCAGCACCACCAGCACCACGGCAAAGGCCACGCGCCAGCCATAGGTATAGGCGATGAAACTGCCCAGCGGCAGGCCAAGGATCTGGCTCATCGTCATGCCGAAGAAGACCGCCGCCAGCGCCTTGGCCCGCCGCTCCGGCGCGCTCAGCCCCGCTGCGACAGCCGCGGCCACCGGCGTGAAGATACCCGCCCCCGCCGCCGCCAGAATCCGGCTCGCGTGCAGCGCGCCCTCGCTCGGCAAAACCACCGGCAAGAGGCACCCCAGCCCGAACAGCGCCAGCCCCGCCGCCAGCACCCGCCTGCGCCCGATCCCGCCCGTGACCGAGACCAGCACAGGCGACAGCACCGCATAGGCCACCGCATAGGTCGTCAGCACCGTGCCCGCCCGCGCCGCCGACACACCCAGATCAGCGGCCAGCGGCTCCAGCAGGCCGATGATCATGAAGGCCCCCATGCCGATGACGAAATTCGACACCGACAGCACCGCGATCAGCAATGCAGGAACGGCCCGCTCCGGGGCGGCGACAGGGGAAGGGCTGGCAATACTCATGCCGCCTCATGCCACAGCGCCCTTGCGTCCGCACCCGCAAAACGCATCGCGCGGGGCTGGCTCATTTCATCGTGATGCGCCCGTCCGTAAAGGGCTGATAGGGCGCGTTCCCGGCCATATAGGCCGCCAGCACATCGGCCAGATCGGGACCGAAATCATAGGCATTCATGCCCTCGGTCTCGAACATGGCATAACCGTCGCCACCCCCGCGCATGTAGTTGTTGGTCACCACGCCATAGGTCTTGGCGGGATCAAGCGGCACCCAGGCGCCGCCCTCCATCACCTCGACGCTGACGACCCGCGCGCCCGCATCGGCGGCAGGGTCAAAGACATAGCGCATCCCCGCCACCTGCGGGAACCGCCCCGCGCCATCGTCGATCTGGCTCAACCCGTTCTCCAGCGCCGCCAGAACCGTGGCCCCGGTCGCCTCGAAGGTCGAGAGCGTGTTCTGGAACGGCAGCACACTCAGCACATCGCCCATCGTGACCTCGCCCGCCGCGATACTGGCGCGCAATCCGCCGCCGTTCTGGATCGCGATGCTGATCCCCTGATCCTGCACCCGCGCCAGCATGGCATCGGCCACCAGCGTGCCCATGGCGCATTCGCCGATGCGGCAGGTCTCGCGCCCACCGTCGATATCCGCCGCAGCCTCTGCCACCACCCGCGCCTTCAACGCCTCGATCGGCCCGGCCAGTTCCGCCACCCGCGCCGCGATCGCCGGATCGGGTGTCACGCTCGCGTCCAGCAGGATCGTGTCACCGCTGGCCGCTGTCACATTGCCCGCCGCGTCGAATTCCAGCACCAGATGGCCCAGATATTTGGAATAGGCATAGGCCTGCACCACCGGCACGGCCCCCACCATCTGCGGATAGGGCAGCGCGCCCTCCGCCGTGTTGCTCATCAGCGTGTGGGAATGCCCGCCCACGATCGCATCCAGCCCCGGCACGCTTGCGGCCAGATCAAGGTCCTTCGACAAGCCCACATGGGTCAGGGCGATGATCTTGTCCACGCCCTCGGCCTCAAGTGCGGCCACATCCGCGCGCAGGGCCTCGGCCTCATCGGTAAAGACGACATCATCACCGGGGCTCGATGTCTCGACCGTATCCACCGCCAGCGCCGAGACGATCCCGATCCGCGCGCCGTTCACCTCCAGCACCACATGGTTGCCCACGCGCCCCGCCAGCAAGTTGGACCCGCTCACGTCGATATTGCCGGAAATCACCGGAAACCCGACCTTGTCCAGAAACCCGGCCAGACCTTCCGGCCCATCGTCGAACTCGTGGTTGCCCACGGCCATGGCATCGAAACCGATGGCCTCCATGAACTCCGCCTCCACCGCGCCCTTGTAGGTCGTGTACATCAGGCTGCCCTGAAACTGGTCGCCCGCATCCAGCAGGATCACGTTCTGCCCCTCGGCCTCCAGCGCCGCGCGCAGTTCCGCCACCTTGGTCGCCAGACGCGCCACGCCGCCGAAGCATTCGCCCGCCGCATCATCCTCCGCCTTGCAGGTCGAATCGGATTTGGTGATCGGCTCGATCCGACTGTGCAGATCGTTCACATGCAGGATGTGCAGCGTATAGTCGGCCTGCGCGAAACCGGCAGTCAGGACAAGCGCAAGCGCGGCACTGGCGGGGCGGATGATCATGGGCGGGGTCTCCCTCTGGGTGTGTCACAGCGGATGGTGGCGCGCCCCGCGCAGCCTGTCAAAGACGAACTGCCCTGACGTGGCGGGATCACGCTTGACCGGACCCACGTTGCGCGTCATGTGATCACACATGCTGATCTACAAGATATTCCGTGCCCCCGAATGGGCGGCCTTGCAGGCGCAGGGGGAAACCCTCGGCGCCCCCATCGACATCGCCGATGGCTATGTGCATTTCTCGACCGCCGCGCAGGCGCAGGAGACTGCCGCCAAGCATTTCGCAGGCGAAGGCGACCTGACCCTTCTGGCGCTCGACGCCGCGGCCTTGGGCGCGGCGCTCACATGGGAACCCTCGCGCGGCGGCGCGCTCTTCCCGCATCTCTACCGCCCGCTGCGCCTGTCCGATGTGCTCTGGCACAAACCGCTGCCGCTGGTGGACGGCACCCACCGCTTCCCGCCGGAGATGACATGAGCCTTCTGGAATCCCTCGGCCTCGCCGCGCTGCGCCGCATCGACCCCGAAACCGCCCATGGCCTTGCCATCCGCGCGCTGACCTCGGGCCTCATGCCCCTGCCCGGCCCGGTGACCTCCACCCGCCTCAAAACCACGCTGGCCGGGATCGACCTGCCCAACCCGGTGGGCCTCGCCGCAGGTTTCGACAAGAACGGCGACGCACTGGCGCAACTCTGCCCGCGCCGGTTTCGGCTTTGTCGAGGTGGGCGCCACCACGCCGCGCCCCCAACCCGGCAACCCGCGCCCGCGCCTCTTCCGCCTGACCGAGGACCGCGCCGCGATCAACCGCTTCGGCTTCAACAATCAGGGGATGGAGGCGATGGAAAAACGCCTCGCCGCGCGCCCCAGGGATGCCGTGATCGGCCTCAATCTCGGGGCCAACAAGGACAGCGCCGACCGGGCCGAGGATTTCGCCCGCGTGCTGGCCCATTGCGGACGGCACCTGGATTTCGCCACCGTCAATGTCTCCTCGCCCAACACCGAAAAACTGCGCGACCTGCAAGGGGCGGCGGCCCTCGCGGCCCTGCTCGCGGGCGTGATGGAGGCGCGCGCCTGGCTGCCCCGCCCCATCCCGGTCTTTCTGAAAATCGCGCCTGATCTGACACGCATCCGAACTGTCGGAAATCGCCGATGTGGCGCGGCAATCGGGCATTGATGCGATCATCGCCACCAATACCACGCTCGACCGCACGGGCCTTGCCAGCACGCATCGCGATGAAAAAGGCGGCCTCTCCGGCGCGCCCCTGTTCGAGAAATCGACCCGCGTTCTGGCGCAGCTCTCGCAGCTCACCGACGGCCAGATCCCCCTGATCGGCGTGGGCGGCATCAGCTCTGCCGAACAGGCCTACCAGAAGATCCGCGCCGGGGCCTCGGCGGTGCAGCTCTACACCGCGCTGGTCTATCACGGCCTCTCGCTGGTCCCGCAGATCGCAAACGGCCTCGATGCCCTGCTCGCGCGCGACGGTTTCGCCACCGTGGCCGAGGCCGTGGGCACAGGCCGCGCCGACTGGCTCTGAATTCCACGCAAAAGGCCCGCGCCAGATCCGGCACGGGCCCCTTGCTTCATCTTGCCCCAAATACTCAGGCGCGGCTCGTCTCGATCACCGGCTCTTCAGGATCGGGCGCCATCTCGCGGCGCGAGATCATGGCATAGAACGCAGGCACCACGAACAGCGTGAACAGCGTGCCCACCGTGATGCCCGCGAAAATCACCAGACCCATGGCAAAGCGCGCCGCCGCCCCCGCACCATCCGCCGTCATCAGCGGCACCACGCCCAGCGCGGTCGCAGCCGTGGTCATCAGGATCGGACGCAGACGCTGCTTGGCCGAGGCGACGATCCCCGCCTCCCGGCTCAGCCCCTTCTCGTGGCGCAGCTGGTTGGCGAACTCGACCAGCAGGATGCCGTGCTTGGTGATCAGCCCGATCAGCGTGATCAGCCCGACCTGCGTATAGATGTTCAGCGTCCCCAGCCCGAGGTTCAGCGGCACGATCACGCCGAAGATCGACAGCGGCACCGACATCAGGATGATCAGCGGATCGCGGAAGCTCTCGAACTGCGCCGCCAGCACCAGATAGATCACCACGATCGCCAGCCCGAAGGCGACAAGGATCGTGCTGCCCTCGGATTTCTCCAGCCGCGACTGGCCGGCATAATCGACGAAGAACCCGCCCGGCAGCAGCGGTCCCGCCATCTCCTCGATCTTGGCCAGACCATCGCCGGTGGACACGCCCGGAATGGGCAGCGCCGTGATGGTCGCAGAGTTGAGCTGGTTGAACTGCTCGATCGTCGCCGGGGCCGCGCGGGTCTCGACATCGATCACAGCGGACAGCGGCACCATCTCGCCCGTCGTGGCGCGCACGAACAACTCGCCCAGCCGTTCGGGGTTGTCGCGATATTCCTGCGGCACCTGCAGGATCACGTCATAGCTGTTGCTGTCGCGGTCGAACTGGGAAATCGGCCCCGCCGCCCACCAGCAGGCCAAGCGTCGCGCCGATCTGCGCCGCCGGCAGGTTCAGCGCCGCCGCCCGGTCCCGGTCGATCCGGATCACAAGCTGCGTCGTGTCGAACTTCAGCGAATTCTGCACCACGATGAAGCGGCCCGAGGCCTGCGCGGCGGCCCGGATCTCCTCGGCCACCTCGTAGACCTGCGCCGGATCGCCCGTCGATTGCACCACAAAGGAAATCGGCAGACCACCGCCCGCTCCGGGCAGCGAGGGCGGCGCAAAGACAAAGGCCTGCACCCCCGCCACCGGGGCCAGCCGCGCCTGCAGATCGGCCTGGATCTCGGTCTGCGACCGGTCGCGATCCGCCCAGTCGTCAAAGGCCCAGAGCATGATCGCCGAAGTCGTCGCCCCGCCGAACCCGGTGATCGAGAAATTGGCCGACAGTTCCGGCAGATCCTCGGTCCGGCTCCGCATCTGGTCCACATAGGTCTGGGTATAGTCCGACGTCGCATAGCTGGGCGCGTTCACGAAGGAAAACAGCGCCCCCGAATCCTCCTCCGGCGCCAGCTCGGACGAGGTCTTGGTGAACAGATAGCCCGTCACCCCCATCAGCACGACCACGACCATCACCGTGACCGGCAGATAATCCAGAGAGGATGCAACCCGCCGCTCGTACCAGCCCTCGAAGCGGGTGAAGCCACGGTTCAGCCGTTTCTGAAAGCGGTTCTCGCCCCCCTTCTTCAACAGCCGCGCCGCCATCATCGGCGAGATGGTCAGCGCCACGATCCCCGAAATGAAGACCGCCCCCGCCAGCGTGACCGCGAATTCCCGGAACAGCGCCCCGGTCAGACCGCCGGTGAAGAACAGCGGCAGGAACACCGCGATCAGCGTCAGCGTCATCGCGATGATCGCCGTGGACAGCTCGCGCATCGAGGTGAAGGCCGCCTGCATCGGGCTCAGCCCCTCGTCGATATGGCGCTGGACGTTCTCGACCACGATGATCGCGTCATCGACCACCAGACCGATCGCCAGCACCATGGCCAGCAGGGTCAGCAGGTTGATCGAATAGCCCATCAGGAACAGGATGAACATCACCCCCACCAGCGACAGCGGAATGGCGACCAGCGGCATCAACACCGACCGCATCGACCCCAGGAACAGCAGGATGATCACCGCCACGATCACCGTGGCCTCGATGATCGTGCGCAACACCTCGTTGATCGAGGCCGCGATCTGCTCGGTCGCGTCATACATCATCGTCAGGGTCATGCCCTCGGGCAGGCTGTCCTGGATCGCGGGCAGTTCGGCCAGCACATTGGCCGATGTATCCAGAGGGTTGGCCGACGGCGTCGGAAAGACCCCGATGAAGGTGCCGGGCCGCCCGTTGAAATTCACGATCGTGTCGGTGCTCTCGGCCGCCAGTTCGATCCGCGCCACGTCATGCAGGCGCACCACCTCGTCGCCGCTGCCCGAGATCGGCAACATCCCGAAGGCCTCGGGCGTCTGCAACGTCGATTCCATGGTGATCGCATAGCTGACCAGTTCGTTGTCGGTCCGTCCGGGGGCAGCCAGAAAGTTCGCCCCGTTGATCGCGGCGCTGATGTCCGAGGCGGTCAGCCCCTGCCCCGCCAGCCGCACCGGATCGACCCAGACCCGCATCGCATAGCTCTGCCCGCCCAGAACCTGCAATTCCGCCACGCCCTCGATGGTGGACATGCGCGGCACGATCACCCGCTCGATATATTCGGTGATCTGCTCGGGCGTCATCGACGGGTTCTGCACGCCCAGATACATGGTGGCGAAGGTCTGCCCCGTGCCCTTGACGATGCTGGGATCCTCCGCGTCCTGCGGCAGTTGCGAGCGCACCTGCTGCACCTTGGACATGACCTCGGTCAGCGCCGTGTCGGGGTTCTGGCCCAGCCGCATCTGCACCGTCACGACCGAGGCCGAGGGCCGCGACTGCGTGGTGACGTAATCCACCCCCTCCGCCGTGGCGACCGCCGCCGCGATGGGCGAGGTGACAAAGCCCTGGATCAGACTGCGCCGAGGCACCGGGATAGACCGTGGTCACGGTGACCACGGTTTCATCCACCTCCGGATATTGCCGCGTCTGCAGGTTGAACATGCCCTGCAACCCCAGCAGCACGATCAGCAGGCCCAGCACCGTCGAGGCGACGGGCCGCTTGATGAAAAGTTCTGACAGGCTCATTTGGCCACCTCATCCGCTGCGGCGCTGGCGTCCCCGGCAGGGGCCGCCGCCGCTTCGGCCAGCGTCACCGGCGCGCCGTTGGACAGCCGGTTCTGGCCCGTGGTCACGATCCGGTCCCCCGCCGCGATGCCGTCGCGGATCTCGATCTGCCCCTCCGAACGCCGCCCCGGCGTGACGAAGACCTGCCGCACCTCCAGCGCCTCGGCCCCGCCTTCACCCGAGCCCTCACGCGGGCGCACCACATAGACGAAATCCCCGTAAAGGCTGCTGATCACCGCCGTCTGCGGCAGGGCGATCACGCCCTCCTCGACCGGCAGGTCCAGCCGCAGGCGCACGAACTGCCCCGGCGTCAGCGCACCCCCTGCCCCGTCGACGGTGCCGCGCACCGCCACCAGACGGCTCGACGGGTCCACACGCGGGTCGATCCCGCTGATCTGGCCTTCAAAGGACTGCCCCGCCTCGTCGCTGCTCAGATGCAGGGTCTGGCCGATGAACAGATCGGGCAGGTTCTGCTCGGGCAGGCTGAAATCCACCCGCATCGTGTCCAGATCCTGCAAGGTGGCGATGATGGTGCCGGGCTGCACATATTGGCCCAGATCGACACGCAACAGGCCGATGGTGCCCGCGAAAGGGGCCGTCACCTGCCGCTGCTCGACCACCGCCTCGGCACGGGCGACCTGCGCCTCTGCGGCGCGGAACGCGGCCTGCGTCGCCTCCAGCGTGGCGCTGGTGGCCACACCGCGGCTCTGCAACTCCTGCTGGCGGGTCAGGTTGGCCTGCTCCAGCTCAAGCTGCGTCCGCGCGGCTTCCAGATCGGCGCGCTGCACCACATCGTCCAGCCGGATCAGCAACTGTCCCGCCTCCACCTGCGTATTGGGTTCGAACCCCACCTCGCGCAGGATGCCCGGCGCCTCGACCGTCAGATCGACACCCTGATTGGCATTGACCGTGCCGATCCCGTTCAGCGCGGGCTGCCATGTCACCGGCTGCGCCGTGACGGTCTCCACCGCCAGCGGCTGCACCGGCAGGTTGGCGAAAATCTGCGTGATCATGCGGTCGCGGAACAGGTTGAAGCCCACCAGCCCGCCCCCCACCAGAGCCAGCAGAACGGCGGCGATGACGATACGTTTGACCATGAGACAATCCTTGTTGAGACAACCCGCGCAAGGCTTGCACGGTGCGCGCTGATGCAAAACGCCACGCGGGACACGCGTGGCAAAATCCGGGGCCGCGAGCTGCGCCTGTCGTGCGGCAACACATCGCTTGCTTTTCAAGGGCTGTAACTATACCGTCTGGTCGGTAAAGTCAACGAAGCCCACCAGACCATGTCGGAGGCCCCCCATAACACAGCCCATCGAAACCCCCGCCCCGCGCGGTGACACCCGCCGCCGCATTCTGGATGCGGCACAGGATCTCGCCCAGTGTTCGGGATCGGGGAACCTGTCGCTGGATGCGGTCGCGGCACGGGCGGGCGTGTCCAAGGGCGGGCTGCTCTATCACTTCCCCTCGAAAAACCGCCTGATGGAGGCGCTGGTCGAGGATTACCTCTCCCGCTTCGACGCCGCCCTGACCGTCGAGGAAGGCACGGGCCGCCCCGATGCGGCGATCCGCGCCTATATCGCGCAATTCCTCACCGAACGAAAACACGATGCGCCGCCCCCCTCGGGCCTGCTGGCGGCCCTGGCCGAAGACCCCGACATGCTGGCCCCCGTGCGCCGCTTCGAGCGGGATTTCCTCACCCGCATCCGCGCCAATGCCACCGATCCGCAGATGGCGACGCTTGCCTTTCTGGCGATCCACGGCCTGCGCGCGATGGACCTGCTCAACACCCGCGTGCTGGACCGGGCCGAAGAAGACGCCCTGACCGACTGGCTCAAGGCCCGGCTCGCCCCCTGACGCGCCGCCCCCCTTCATCTTGCCGCAAATACTCAAACCCGGCCCGCGTCCGCCTCCAGCGCCGGATAGCGCAGGCCCAGCGTCACCCCGCGCGCGACGAACGAGATCAGCAACGCCAGCCACAGCCCGTGATTGCCCAACAGCGGCAACAGCGTCAGCACCGCCACCGCATAGACCGCGAAACTGACCGCCATCATGTTGCGCATGTCGCGCGTGCGGGTCGCCCCGATGAAAATGCCGTCCAGCATCCACGGCGCCAGCCCCAGCAGCGGCGCGGCCACCATATAGGGCAGATAGATGCGCGCCGCCGCCCGCACCTCCTCGGCCGTGGTCATCAGATCGACGATCAGCCCGCCCGCCAGCAGAAAGGCCAGCGCCAGCCCCGCCACGCTGACCGCCCCCCAGCCTGACGCCAGAACCGCGCTGCGCCGCAGCCCCGCCCGGTTGCGCGCGCCCAGCGCCTGCCCGACCAGCGCCTCGGCGGCAAAGGCGAACCCGTCCAGCGCATAGGCGGTGATATGCAGGAACTGCAACAGCACCTGATTGGCCGCCAGAACCACATCTCCCTGCCCCGCCCCCAGAAACAGGAAGGACAGGAAAATCCCCTGCAACAGCAGGGACCGGATCAGGATGTCGGTATTGACCGCCATCATCCGCGCCAGCGCCGGACGGTCGAAGACCCGCGCCCAGTCGCGCCACGCAGGCACCGCAAAGGCCGCGCGGCAGAACCACAGCCCCAGCGCCAGCCCGCTCCATTCCGCCATGAACGTGGCCCAGGCGACGCCCTCGACGCCCCAGCCCAGACCCAGCACGAACCACAGGTCCAGCAGGATGTTGACCCCGTTCATCCAGAGCTGGATCACCAGCACCGCCCGCGTCCGCTCCAGCGCGATCAGCCAGCCGGTCACACCGTAAAGCGCGATGGTCGCAGGCGCGCTGAAGACGCGGATCTGCATATAGGCGCGGGCCATCTCCTCGACCTCGGCGCTGGCGGGGGCCAGCCGGAAGGCGCCCCAGAAGAGCGGCCATTGCAAGGCGATCACCGCCAGCCCCGCCACGGCCCCGATCATCAGCACGCGTGTCAGCAGCGCCGCCACCTCGCCCTGATGCCCGCCCCCCTGCGCCTGCGCGGTCAGCCCGGTGGTGCCCATCCGCAGAAAGCCGAAGACCCAGTAGAGCGCCGTCAGGATCACCGCGCCCAGACCCACGGCCCCAATCGGCGCGGCCTGCCCCATCTGCCCCACGACGCCGGTGTCGACCGCGCCCAGAATGGGCACGGTCACATTGGCCAGAACGATGGGCAGCGCCACTTTCAACACGCGCCGATGCGTGACCACGGGCCGGGCCACGCCCAAGCTGGCCGCACCGGACGAGGCCGCGCCTGATGAGCCTGTGTCAGCCATCCATCCGAGGCATCAGGAAATGCCCCGTCGCCTGCGCGAAGGCCCGCGACCGGTTGTCCTGCCACGCCTCCACATGGACCGAGGCATAGCGCCGCCCCGACCGGTTCACCTTGGCCCGCGCATAGGCATCGCGCGGCAACCCGGTGCGCAGGTAATCCACCGTGAAATCAATCGTCTTGGGCAGGCGCGGCAGGTTCCCCGCCACCAGCGTCTGCGCGTCGATGCGCCCGCTCTCGATCTCTTCCCACAGGCTCGCCCAGCTCAGCCCGATGATCGCCGTCACCTCAAGAAACGCCGCCGTCACGCCGCCATGCAAGGCAGGCAGCAGCGGGTTGCCGATCAGCTTGTCGTCAAAGGGCAGCACGGCGGTCAGCTCGTCCCCGCGCCGGTCGAATTCGATCCCCAGAAACTGGATATAGGGCACCCCGTGCACCAGCGCGCCCAGCGCCGCATCCCGGCGCTGCTTGATCACCTGCACCGGCTCGGGCCGCCCGCCGCGCGGCTTGACGAAGGATTCCTCGCTCATGACTTGGTCTCCACCGTGAAGGTCCCCGTGGCGCTGGCCACCGGGCGGTCGGTGTCGTCATCCATCGCCGTGGCCCGCACGAAGGCGACCGAGCGCGTGACGTGATAGCATTCCGCCCGCGTGCGGATCGTCTGCCCCGGCGTGGCCGCGCGCATGTAGTCGATCCGCAGATCGATGGTCGCCGTGCCCCCATGCGCGGCAGGATGGCTCACCACCGCGGCCCCGCAACAGGTATCCAGCAGGGCATAGACCGCGCCGCCATGGATCACGCCCGTATCGGGGTCTCCGATGAAACGCGGATCATATGGCATCGACATTTCCGCGACCCCGTCGGACAGATGGTCGATCTGCATCGACAGGGCCCGTGCATGCGGAATCGCCTCGGTGAATTGCCGCGCCAGTTTGTCCTTGTCCATCCGTCCCGTTCCCTCAACTTGCGCTGCACTATGTCCTGCATCCCGCGCCGCGTGCAAGAGCACCCGTCGCCCGTCCCCGTTGCCCGTCCCCCGTTGCCCTTCGCCCGCGTCTCGCATAGCGTGCCGCCAAGGGAGCCGAACGATGTCCGAACCACGCCTGACCTTCAAGGAGATGTGCGCAAGATACGACGTGACCCCACGCACCTTGCGCTATTACGAGTATATCGAGTTGCTGCAACCCGACCGCGAGGGTCGCGCCCGTTTCTACGGTCCGCGCGAATGCGCGCGCATGACCCTGATCCTGCGCGGCCGCAAGTTCGGCTATGCGCTGGAAGACATCCGCCAGTGGTTGCTGATCTATGAAAAGGAAGGCACCCGCGCGCAGATGGAGGCCTGGGTCAAGATGGCCGACCGCCAATTGCACGAACTGGCCGAACAGCGCGCCCAGCTTGACGAGGCGATGGACGAACTGCGCCGCCTGCGCGACGAAACCGCCGACGCCCTGGCCAAGGGCTAGGCCCCGCGCGGCCAAACGCGATCACCTGCCCCTCAATCACTGCCCCCCATCAAATCCCTGCACAGGCGGGTGATTCCCCCATGGCGCGCCTGCGGCAAGTCCCTCGCCATGGCCGATGCCCAAGCAATGAAATTGCTTTGCACCCCGCTTGACGTTGGCTGATCTTACGTCAACCTCAAAGTGACGTGACGTAGCGATTACGTCAACTGCGAAACCTGTTGTATCGAAGGCGTCAAATGCACAGCTAGCACGCAGAAACCTTTACCTGAGGTAATGTGATGACCGACAAGACCATGACGATCCGCGAGATGTGCGACGCCTTCGAGGTGACACCCCGGACCCTGCGCTTCTACGAGGCCAAGGAACTGCTGTTCCCGATCCGCGACGGGCAGAAGCGGCTGTTCACCAGCCGCGACCGCGCCCGGCTCAAGCTGATCCTGCGCGGCAAGCGCTTCGGCTTCAGCCTCGAGGAAATCCGCCAGTTGCTCGATCTCTACCGCATCGGCGACCAGCAGCAGACGCAGCTCGCCCGCACCTATGAACTGGCGCAGAAGCGGCTCGACGACCTGGACCGCCAGCGCGACGAGCTGGACGCCGCGATCGACGATCTGCGCGAACAGATGAAGTGGGGCGAGAAGATGATCGCCTCGATCAACCACGCCACGCGCGCGGCGGAGTGATCCGCCCCCGCCTGACCTGACACCCAAGACCCACCCAAGGGAGAGACCCAGATGCCCAGCTACACCGCCCCCGCCAAAGACCTGCAGTTCGTCCTGCACGACGTGCTGAAGGTGTCAGCCTCCGACATCCCCGGCTATGCCGAGCTTGACCGCCGATTTCACCGCCGCCGTGCTGGAAGAGGCGGGCAAGATCACCTCCGAAGTCCTCGCCCCGCTGAATGTCGGTCGGCGACACCGAAGGCTGCAAGCTGGAAAACGGCGTGGTCCGCACCCCCACCGGGTTCAAGGCGGCCTTCGACCAGGTGCGCGAGGGCGGCTGGACCGGCCTCGACATGCCCGAGCAATACGGCGGCCAGGGCATGCCCTATGTGATGGGCACCGCCGTGGGCGAGATGTTCTCGGCCTCCAACCAGGCCTTCACCATGTATCAGGGCCTGACCCACGGCGCGGCCTCGGCGATCCTCGCCCATGGCATCGGACGCGCAGAAGGACATGTATCTGCCCAAGATGGTGTCCTGCGAATGGACCGGCACCATGAACCTGACCGAACCGCATTGCGGCACCGATCTGGGCCTGATGCGCACCAAGGCCGTGCCGCAGGACGATGGCAGCTACAAGATCACCGGGCAGAAGATCTTCATCTCCGCCGGCGATCACGACATGGCCGACAACATCATCCACCTGGTGCTGGCCAAGATCCCCGGCGGCCCCGACGGCATCAAGGGCGTCTCGCTCTTCATCGTGCCGAAGTTCCTCGTGAACGACGGACGGCAGCCTCGGCGCGCGCAACGGCGTCTCCGTCGGCAAGATCGAAGAGAAGATGGGCATCCACGGCAATTCCACCTGCGTCATGAACTATGACGAGGCGACCGGCTACCTGCTGGGCGAGGCGCACAAGGGCATGCGCGCCATGTTCACCATGATGAACGAGGCCCGCATCGGCGTCGGCATGCAGGGCCTGGCGCAGGCCGAGGTCGCCTATCCAGAACGCGCTGGCCTATGCCAAGGACCGCCTGCAGGGCCGCGACGTGACCGGCGTCAAGAACCCCGACGGCCCCGCCGATCCGCTGATCGTGCACCCCGACATCCGCCGCTCGCTGATGGACCAGAAAAGCTTCGTCGAAGGCGCCCGCGCCTTCATGCTCTGGGGCGCCTCCCTGATCGACCGCGTCGCATCGCAACAACGACGCCGCCGCCGACGGTCTGATCTCGCTGCTGACCCCGGTGATCAAGGGCTTCCTGACCGATGAGGGCTATGACATGACCGTCAAGGCCCAGCAGGTCTACGGCGGCCACGGCTATATCGAGGAATGGGGCATGTCGCAGTTCACCCGCGACGCCCGCATCGCCATGATCTATGAAGGCGCCAACGGCGTGCAGGCGCTCGATCTGGTGGGCCGCAAGCTGGCCAGGACGGCGGCAAGCACGTCATGGCCTTCTTCGACATGGTCAAGACCTTCATCAAGGAAAACGAAGGCAACGCCGCGCTGAAGGCCGATTTCCTCGACCCGCTCAAGGCCGCGTCCAAGGATCTGCAGACCGCGATGCATGTATTTCATGCAGAACGGCATGAAGAACCCCAACAACGCGCTCTCCGGCTCCTATGACTTCATGCACCTGTTCGGCCATGTCTGCCTCGGCCTGATGTGGGCGCAAATGGCGAAGGCCGCGCATGAGGCATTGCAGGCGGGCACGGAAGACGTCACCTTCTATGAGACCAAACTGGCCACCGGACGCTACTACATGGCCCGCCGCCTGCCCGCGACCGCGCTGCATCTGGCGCGGATCCACACCGGCGCGGACACGGTGATGGCGCTGGAGGCCGCCAACTTCTGACAGGTGCCGGGCGGGGCCAGCCCCCGCCCGCCCTTGCACCAAGGAGCCCGCCGATGCCCAAACGCTTCCGCCTGACCCGCCGCTTTCCCGTCGCCATGACCGAGGATGGCTACCGCCGGCTGAAGAAATTCGCGGCCGAGGCCGGGCTGGACGAGGGCGAGGCGCTGTCCTTCCTGTTCGAGAATTTCGACAGCGTCATCAACGAAGACACCTTCGCGCACCGCCTGCGCCTGTTCAATTCCGAACTGGACGCGCGAAAACGCTAGGCCCAAGACGACCAAACCGGGGGAGGAGACCCGCATGACATCCGCCTGGATGACCGACGAACACCAGATGCTGGCCGACATGACGGCCAAATTCATCACCGATGAATGGTCCCCGCATTTCGAACGCTGGCGCAACCAGGGCCAGATGGACCGCGCGATCTGGCAACAGGCGGGCGAACTGGGCCTGCTCTGCCCCTCCATCCCCGAGGAATAGGGCGGCCATGGCGGCGATTTCGGCCATGAGGCCGCGATCCTGATCGAGGCCAGCCGCGCCAATCTGGCAAGCTGGGGCAACGGCATCCATTCCGGCATCGTCGCGCATTACATCCTCGCCTACGGCACGGATGATCAGAAACACCGCTGGCTGCCCAAGATGATCTCCGGCGAACTGGTCGGCGCGCTGGCCATGACCGAACCCTCCACCGGCTCGGACGTGCAGGCGATCAAGACCAAGGCGATCCGCGACGGCAACACCTACAGGCTGTCGGGCCAGAAGACCTTCATCACCAACGGCCAGCACGCCAACCTGATCATCGTCGCCGCCAAGACCGACCCCAGCCAGCGCGCCAAGGGCGTCTCGCTGATGGTGCTGGAAACCGACGGGGCGGCAGGCTTCAAACGCGGCCGCAACCTCGACAAGATCGGCATGAAGGCCTCGGACACGTCCGAGCTGTTCTTCGACAATGTCGACATCCCGCCCGAAAACCTGCTGGGCGGCGAAGAAGGCCGCGGCTTTTACCAGCTGATGAGCCAGCTGCCCCAGGAACGCCTGATCATCGCCTGCGGCGCCATCGGCGCCATGGAGGGTGCCGTCGCCCGCACCATCCAGTATTGCCAGGAACGCGAGGCCTTCGGCGGCCCGCTGACCCAGTTCCAGAACACCCGCTTCAAACTGGCCGAATGCCTGACCCGCACGAAAGTGGCCCGCGCCTTCCTCGACGAATGCATCGCCGAACACCTGCGCGGCGAGCTGATCAGTCGAAAAAGCGGCCATGGCGAAATACTGGATCACCGACACGCAGAACGAGGTGCTCGACGACTGCCTGCAACTGCATGGCGGCTATGGCTTCATGCAGGAATATGCGGTCGCCGAAATGTGGACCGACGCCCGCGTCCAGCGCATCTATGGCGGCACCAACGAGATCATGAAGGAACTGATCGCGCGCAGCTTCATCGACCGGAAATCCGCGTGAACACCTCCTCGCCACGCGCCTTGAGAGATCAAAAAGATGAGTATTTGCAGCAAGATGAAGCCAGAGGTCCGCCCCGCCCCGCCTTGCCGCCTGGCTATCGGACTATCGGAACGGGGCTTCACCTTGCACGTCCATCGGCTCTCCAGCCTGTAACGCAAATACCATTCTGACCCAAATGGCTTAAAGCAGGGTTAAGCAGACACGGCCTCTATTTCATCTTGCCAAAAATACTCAAAACGCAGCGCCGCCATCAGGCGCGCCACAGGAAGGACAGACCATGACCATCAAACTCTATTGCTTCGGCGAAAGCGGCAATGCCTACAAGGCGGCGCTGACGCTCGAACTCTCCGGGCTGGAATGGGAGCCGGTCTTTGTCGATTTCTTCAACGGCGAGACCCGCAGCCCGGAATTCCGCGCCATCAACTCGATGGGCGAAGTGCCCGTGATGGTGGATGGCGAGCTGACCCTGTCGCAATCCGGGGCCATTCAGGACTACATCAGCACCAAGGGCGGCAAGCTGGGCGGGCGCAGCGCCAACGAGCGGCGCGAGATCATGCGCTGGGTGCTCTGGGACAACCACAAGCTCTCCAGCCAGGCCGGGATGACCCGCTTCCTGATGAATTTCCTGCCCGAGGACAAGCGCCCCGCCGAGGTGATCGCCTTCATGCAGGGCCGCCTGAAAGCCGCCTACAAGGTGCTGAATGACGAGCTGGCCGACAAGGACTGGCTGGTCGGTGACCGGCTGACCATCGCCGACATCGCCTGCTGCGGCTATCTCTTCTACCCCGAACCCTTCGGCTTCGACCGCAAGGACTGGCCCCATATCGACGCCTGGCTGACCCGGATCGAACAGACCCCCGGCTGGAAACACCCCTATGACCTGATGCCCGGCAGCCCGGCTGACCGCGCCTGAGACAAGATCGGCCCTCTCGAGCGGCCAAACCCAAGGAGACGACGATGACAGACGCCTATATCTACGACGCCATCCGCACGCCGCGCGGCAAGGGCCGCACCGACGGATCGCTGCACGAGGTCACCTCGGCCCGCCTCAGCGCGCAGGTGCTGAACGCGCTGAAGGACCGCAACGGCCTTGACGGCCACGCCGTCGAGGATGTGATCTGGGGCAACGTCACGCAGGTGATGGAACAGGGCGCCTGCCTTGCCCGGACCGCCGTGCTGGCCTCGGATCTGGATGAACGCATCCCCGGTCTGGCGATCAACCGCTTCTGCGCCTCCGGCATGGAAGCCGTGAACCTTGCCGCCAACCAGGTGCGCGGCGGCGCGGGCATGGGCTATATCGCAGGCGGGGTCGAGATGATGTGCCGCGTCCCCATGGGCACCGACGGGGCGGCCATTGCCGTGGACCCCTCCATCGCGATGGAGACCTATTTCGTCCCCCAGGGCATCAGCGCCGATATCATCGCCACCGAATACGGCTTCTCCCGCGATGACGCCGATGCGCTGGCCGTCGAATCCCAGCGCCGCGCCAAGGCCGCATGGGATGACAAGCGCTTCGCCAAATCCATCGTGCCGGTCCTCGACCAGAACGGCCTGACGATCCTCGACCATGACGAATACATGCGCCCGCAGACCGACATGCAAAGCCTCGGCGCGCTGAAGCCCAGCTTCAAGGACATGGGCGAGGTGATGCCCGGCTTCGACAAGGTCGCGCTGATGAAATACCCGCATCTGGAGAGGATCAACCACATCCACCACGCCGGCAATTCCAGCGGCATCGTGGACGGGGCCGCCGGCGTGCTGATCGGCAACAAGGAATTCGGCGAGAAATGGGGCCTCAAGCCCCGCGCCCGGATCAAGGCCACCTGCAAGATCGGCACCGATCCGACGATCATGCTGACCGGCCCGGTGCCCGCCACGCAGAAGATCCTCGCCGACAGCGGCATGAGCATCAGCGACATCGACCTGTTCGAGGTGAACGAGGCCTTCGCCTCGGTCGTGCTGCGCTTCATGCAGGCCTTCGACGTGGACAGCTCGGTGGTCAACGTCAACGGCGGCTCCATCGCCATGGGCCACCCGCTGGGCGCGACCGGCGCGATGATCATCGGCACGCTGCTGGACGAGCTGGAGCGCACCGACAAGGGCACCGGCCTTGCCACGCTCTGCATCGCCTCCGGCATGGGTGCCGCCACGATCATCGAGCGGGTCTGATGGCCGCCGCTCCTCATCCCCTGCGCGCCGTGGCCGATCTGGCCGCGGACCGCAGCGATCTGCGTCTGGTCAGCGAGAATGACGGCGCCTATGTCCGCATCCTCTGCGACAGCCCGGCGCTGATCTTCAAATACAAGGCCGATCCGCGCGACAGCATCGACCGCACCGATTTCAGCGGCCACAAGCGCATCGTGCTCGAGGATGAGGATTTCGCCAACGGCCCCGCCGCCACGCTGCAGACCATCCTCAGCTACCTGAAACATTACGAGGGCCGCGACCTGCACGCCCCCAACTCAAAACCCAAGTCGGGAGACCTGACATGACCGATTTCACCATGCAGAAAGATGCCGAAGGCATCGCCACCATCACCTGGGATTGCCCCGGCAAGATCCATGAACGTGCTGAACACCGAGGCGCTGATCCATCTGGACAGCCTGATCGACGACGCGCTGGCCGATGACGCCGTCAAGGGCATCGTCATCACCTCCGGCAAGAAAGACTTCGCCGGCGGCATGGACCTGAACGTGCTGGCCAAGATGCGCGAAGACGCGGGCGACGAACCCGAGCGCGGCCTCTTCGACGGGATCATGCAAATGCATGCCGTCCTGCGCAAGATCGAACGCGCGGGCATGGACCCCAAGACCCACAAGGGCGGCAAGCCCATCGCCGCCGCCCTGCCCGGCACCGCCGTGGGCATCGGCCTTGAACTGCCGCTGGCCACGCATCGCATCTTTGCCGCGCCCAACCCCAAGGCCAAGATCGGCCTGCCGGAAATCATGGTCGGCATCTTCCCCGGCGCGGGCGGCACCACCCGCCTGGTGCGCAAGCTGGGCGCGATGGGCGCCTCGCCCTTCCTGCTGGAAGGCAAGCTGCTGGACCCGGCCAAGGCGAAATCCGCAGGCATCATCGACGAGGTGGCCGACGATCCCGTCGCCGCCGCCCGCGCATGGGTCCTGCAAGCCAAGGACGCCGACATCGTCAAACCATGGGACGCCAAGGGCTACAAGATGCCCGGCGGCACGCCCTATCACCCCGCCGGTTTCATGACCTTCGTCGGGGCCTCCGCCATGGTGAACGGCAAGACGCAAGGCGCCTTCCCGGCCGCCAAGGCGCTGCTCTCGGCCGTCTATGAAGGCGCGCTGGTGCCCTTCGACACCGCACTGAAGATCGAGGCGCGCTGGTTCGTCAACGTGCTGATGAACCCCTCCTCCGCCGCGATGATCCGCTCGCTCTTCCTGAACAAGGAAGCGCTGGAAAAAGGCGCGGTGCGTCCCGAAGGCGTCGCCGATCAGCGCGTCAAGAAACTGGGCGTTCTGGGCGCGGGCATGATGGGCGCGGGCATCGCGCTGGTCAGCGCACAGGCGGGCATCGAAGTCGTGCTGATCGACGCCAGCCAGGAAAGCGCCGACAAGGGCAAGGCCTATACCGAGGCCTATCTTGACAGCGGCATCAAGCGCGGCAAGGTCACCGCCGACAAGAAGGCGGCGATGCTGGACCTGATCACCGCCACCACCGATTATGACGCGCTCAAGGGCTGCGACCTGATCATCGAGGCCGTGTTCGAGGACCTGAAGGTCAAGGCCGAGGTCACGAAAAAGGTCGAAGCCGTGATCCCCGCGGATTGCATCTTTGCCTCCAACACCTCGACCCTGCCGATCTCGGAACTGGCCAAGGCCTCCTCGCGCCCCGAGCAGTTCATCGGCATCCACTTCTTCTCGCCGGTCGAGAAGATGCTGCTGGTCGAGATCATCAAGGGCGAAGCCACCGGCCCCGTCGCCGTGGCCAAGGCGCTGGATTACGTCCGCCAGATCCGCAAGACCCCGATCGTGGTGAATGACGCGCGCTTCTTCTACGCCAACCGCTGCATCATTCCCTATATCAACGAAGGCATGCGGATGGTGAAGGAAGGCGTCGCCCCTGCCCTGATCGACAATGCCGCGCGGATGCTCGGCTTCCCCGTGGGCCCGCTGCAACTGGTGGACGAGACCTCGATTGATCTGGGCGCCAAGATCGCCCGCGCCACCAAGGCCGCGATGGGCAATGCCTATCCCGATGGCGAAGTCGATGAGATCATCTTCTGGATGGAAGGTCAGGGCCGCCTGGGCCGCAAGGCCAAGGCAGGCTTCTTCACCTATGACGAGACCGGCAAGCGGCAGGGCTATTGGGCGGGCCTCGCCGACAAATACCCCCGCCGAAGACCAGCCCAGCCTGATCGAAGTGCAGCACCGCCTGATGTTCGCGCAGGTGCTGGAAGCCGTCCGCGCGCTGGAAGAAGGCGTGCTGGAAGACATCCGCGAAGGCGACGTGGGCGCGATCCTCGGCTGGGGCTTTGCGCCGTGGTCCGGTGGCCCGTTCAGCTGGCTCGACATCATCGGCACGCCCTATGCCGCCGAACGCTGCGATCAACTGACCGAAGCCTATGGCCCCCGCTTCGCCTGCCCCGCCCTGCTGCGCGAGATGGCCGACAAGGGCCAGAGTTTCTACGGCCGTTTCGGCAAGGAGAAGCAGGCCGCCTGATCGCCTGACCACTTGACAGAAATACAAACGGCGCGGTCCATAATGGTCCGCGCCGTTTGCACTTGGGGGTCGTGCTGCAGGTTCATACTATTTCCAAATCAGAAACAGTAAATAGAAAATCTCATCAATACAGATAAATAGGCGACAATCGGCCCAGAGCCGTCAAAAGACATAACCGAAACGTGCAATGTCTTCGGCGCAATAATCCGCTATAAGTTGAGTATCCGCGTCCGTGAAATACTCCTGATAGGACTTTTCGCGTTGTGAAGCGTTGACCGCGCTCCATCGTCAACCGAAACCCCAGATGCGCCCAAAGCGGTGCCGCATCCTCCTCCAGATGCTCCAGTCGGATAAAGGCAGCGCAGCGCTCGACCCCGTGCGAATCACGCATGTAGCGCCCATAGGGCCATGCCGTCAGGCTGGCGCGGGTCTGCGGATGGTTCAGGAATTCCGAAAATCCCAGCGCCTTGGCCAGCGCCACGGCGGGATGGTCGAACCCCTGCTCACGCAACCAGTGGTAGTAACTCACCATCCGGTCCCAGGGATTGCGCACCAGCGTGAAACAGAAGCTGTCCGCGATCTGCGCGGGGCTGACCAGCCCGTCGATATCGGCAAGGGTGGAATGTTTCCACAGCCGCCCCGCCGCCTGCACCCCCTTCAGCCGGTGCCTGCGCCGCTGCGCCTTGGGCGTGTCGCCCAGCAGGATGTCATCCGCCCGCGCCCGCCCCTCCAGCGCCAGCGCCAGCGCCGTGCCCCCGGTCTTGGGAATATGGACAAAGATATAGCGGCGGCCCGGCGAGATGATCATGCCGCCACGCTACCCCATCGACCGGGTGGCGCAAGCCTGCTCAACCCGGAATGATCTCGCGCCGCTGCTCCGCGCCCGACCTGACCGCGATGATGATCCCCGCCGATGCGATCAGCGCGATCCCCACGGCCTGCCACAGCCCCACGGGCTGCCCGAACAGCCACCAGGCAAAGAACGGCCCGAAGATCATCACCGAATATTCGAACACCGACACGAACCCCGCCTCGCCCAGCTGATACGCCTTGATGATGCACCACACCCCCGCCAGCGACCCGACGCCCTGCAACCAGATCAGCGGCCAGACCTCCAGCACCGGCCAGACCCAGCGCTGGCTCAGGAATCCTCGTCTCGGGCAATATCCAGCAGCACCAGCCCCACCGCCGCCAGCGCGGAAATCCCGCCCTGAAAGGCCATCACCCCCACCAGCAGGGTCATCGTGCTCTCGCCCTCGCACCATTCCCGCGTGGCGATGATGGCAATCGCATAGAACAGCCCCCCCGCCACCGGCAACAGCGTCCAGAAGGAAAACGATCCCGTATCGGGCTGCAACACCAGCAGGATGCCCAGAAACCCCAGACACACCGCCAGCACCCGCCACGGCCCGATGCTCTGCCCCATCAGCCCCCATGTGATCAGCAGGATGAAGATGGGCGAGGTGAACAACCCCGCCAGCGCCTGCGCCAGCGGCATGAACCCCAGCCCGCCGAAATAGCACAGCATCGCGATCGCCGCCAAAGCCGACCGCCCGCCCACGCGCACCCAGGACAGCGGCCAGATCGTCCCCAGCCCGATCCAGGACATCGCAAAGGCCAGCGGCAACATGATCGCCGTGCGCATCACGAAGAACTGCCACAGCCCGATCTCCTGCGAGATCGCGGCCACGTAATTGTCGATGAAGCCGATGATCAGCATCGCCGCCAGCATCACGCCAGCCGCCGCCAGCGGTTTGTTCGTGCGTTCCAGTGTCATGCCTCTTCCCTTGGCCCAGCTTCAGGACATACTCTGTCCCCGAAGCGACACGGGACGCCGCAATCAGGGAGAGGGTGATCAATGGGCTGGATGGCAGATGAAACGGGTCTGGGCAAGACGGCGGCCAATTACACGCCCCTCTCGCCGCTGTCCTTCCTGAAACGCGCGGCACGCGTCTTTCCCGACCACCCGGCGGTGATCTACGGCGCGCATCGCAAGACCTATGCCGAGTACCACGCCCGCGTCACCCGCCTCGCCTCGGCGCTGACCAAACTGGGCGTGCAGCCCGGCGATGTGGTCGCCACCCTGATCCCCAACCTGCCCGCCCAGGCCGAGGCGCATTTCGGCGTGCCCGCCTGTGGCGCGATCCTGAACACGATCAACACCCGGCTCGAGGCCGACACCGTCGCCTATATCCTCGACCACGGCGGCGCCAAGGTCCTGCTGGTCGATCCGCAATTCCTGCCCATGGCCGCCGAGGCGATGGAGCGGATGGAAGGCCCCGCCCCCACGGTGATCGAGGTCGCCGGACAATCACGCGGGCGTCCATGCCCACGGCCATTACATGGAATACGAAGACCTGCTCGCCTCGGGCGATCCCGATTTCGACTGGATCATGCCGCAGGACGAATGGGAAAGCATCGCGCTCAACTACACCTCCGGCACCACGGGCCGCCCCAAGGGCGTGGTCTATCACCATCGCGGCGCCTATCTGAACGCCATGGGACAGGTCATCAGCTGGCGCATGACGCTGCACCCGCGCTACCTGACCATCGTGCCGCTGTTTCACTGCAACGGCTGGTGCCACACCTGGATGATGCCGGTCCTCGGCGGCACGCTGGTCTGCTGCCGCGACATCACCGCCCCGGCCATCTTCGACGCCATCGCGGATGAGGGCGTCACCCATTTCGGCGGCGCGCCCATCGTGCTCAACACGCTCGTCAACGCGCCCGCCGCCCAACGCCGCGACTTCGCCCACACGGTCGAGGTCTTCACCGCAGGCGCCCCCGTCGCCCCCGCGACGCTGGCCAAGATCGAACCCATGGGCTTCAACGTCACGCAGGTCTACGGCCTGACCGAGACCTACGGCCCCGGCACCGAATGCACCTGGAACGCCGACTGGGACGGGCTGGAGGGCGACGACCGCGCCGCGATCAAGGCCCGTCAGGGCGTCGCCATGCCCTTCATCGAAGATGTCACCGTCATGACCGACACGATGGAGCAGGTCCCGATGGACGGCACGACCCAGGGCGAGATCATGTTTCGCGGCAATGGCGTGATGAAGGGCTACCTCAAGAACCCCGACGCCACCGCCGAGGCCTTTGCGCGGCGGCTAGTTCCACTCCGGCGACATCGCCGTGCAGCACCCCGACGGCTATATGCAGATCGCCGACCGCGCCAAGGACATCATCATCTCGGGCGGCGAGAACATCTCCTCGGTCGAGGTCGAGGGCGTGCTGATGGCCCATCCCGACGTGCTCCTCTGCGCCGTGGTCGCCAAACCCGACGAGAAATGGGGCGAGGTGCCCTGCGCCTTCGTCGAGCTGAAAGACGGCGTCACCGGCGACGAGGCCGACCTCATCGCCTTCGCCCGCGAGAAACTGGCCGGGTTCAAGACGCCCAAGACAGGTGGTGTTTCAGGAATTGCCCAAGACCTCGACCGGCAAGATCCAGAAATTCGAGCTGCGCGCGATTGCCAAGGGATTGTGAGAAAGGCAAAGCCGCGCGCTCGCCGCCCCACAACCGCGCCCCAAGCCGCGCGCTCGCCGACCCGCGGGGTGGCGAAACAACGATCATTCGGGTCACTTTATCCCCGCCCAGTCATCGAACCTCAGTTCTATGCACAACGGTTGCAAAATCGACCCCTCCCACCGCGCCCCAAGCCGCGCGCTCGCCGACCCGCGGGGTGGCGATACAACGACATTCAGGTCACTTTATCCCCGCCAGTCCTCCAACCGCAGTCTATGCACAACGGTTGCAAATCGACCCCTCCCACCGCCCCAAGCCGCGCGCTCGCCGACCCGCGGGGTGGCGAACAACGACAATTCAGGTCACTTTATGGCCGCCCAGTCATCGAACCTCAGTTCTATGCACAACGGTTGCAAAATCGCCGCCCCAGGGGGCGGGTCGGCGATCGCGCGGCGGCGCTACGCGCCTTGATTCCGCGCGGGGGACACATCAATGGACAGGAAAAAATACCGTCTGTCCGCTTTCGAATTTCACTTATTGAAAATATGCATATGGCCTCGTTGCCTTGCGGCAGCTTTCCAATGTTTCTTTCGCACGCCATCCGGCTCTAGATGCGCATACTTTCCGCCGGAAAACTTGGGCCAATCTATTGCATGACCTCTCCGCACCATTTCCGCGCTCAGGTCACGGCCATCGGGCAGATAGCAAGTTGCAACCAGGCGATCATAGGACATACCGGGTTCTATTTTTGCAGTAATAGTTTGCCCTTTGCATAAACGAACAAGTTCCCATTTCGCCTTTTGCCCCCAAGGATGATCCAACTCAGGGGCATCAATTCCAGCCAGCCGAAGACTTACACTGCCAATCCTGATTGTGTCTCCATCCACCACATAACAAGTGCCGGTGAGTGTTTGCACCAGTGCTTCGGACTGCTCCAACACGTCTACTTCGACGACTTCTCTTACGACAGAGATGTTTACTCTCTGGTCGCCGTAAATGGGTTTGCGCGGCCGATCTCGCTGAAAGCGCGGTTCGTCGAATACTGCCAAATCGGCTCTCTTCTTCCGCACAGGACGACTGCGGAAAAGTGCTCTCAAAATAATCCTTAGCAAAGCAAATCCTTTCGCAAGAATTTTTCTCAAAAAACAATTTTATGGCGATAATAAGAAATAGAAGCAAACACTGGCTTTCGAGAACGCACCGGGCTGTCGCCTACACGTCATCGCCTCCAACCAGCGCCTGCCAGCGGGTGGCCTCGCTACAGCCCGCCGCTTGGAAGTTCATCGTGCAGCCGCACTCAAAACGACCTCGTGCCCAAACGTGGCCAAAGCGCTCGCCCAGACGCAGTCGATGCGCTGCCCGTGGGGCCCTTGAGCGGTCTGTTCCCAAGGATGGGACACGGCATCGCCGGTTTGCCCCGACCAATCAGAAAACTCCCCCAACCGTTAAAATTTCCCTAACACGCCCGCGCAACCCATTGATTCCAAACGATCCGAAAAATGTCCCATCATGGGACAGGCCCCCGGCCCGCCTTGCGGGCCTCGCCAAGCCTGCCCCCTACCACCCCGCCCCGCCACATGCTAAACTCGGTGAAACAGAGGCAGGGCAGCCCCATCAATGACGGCATTGCAGGAGTATCAGCGGCTTGAGGCATCGGCCCTCTGGCGGGCCAGGCCCGAGGACCAGCGGCGCGAGGTGATCGTCTCCATCGGCGAGGCGACCCTGGTGATCTCGGACACCAGCGACCGCCCCCTCACCCATTGGTCGCTGGCCGCCATCGCGCGGGCCAACCCCGGCGAGACCCCGGCCCTCTACCACCCCGAGGGCGATCCGTCGGAAACGCTGGAACTCTCCGCCGACGAGGCCGAGATGATCGCCGCCATCGAGAAGCTGCGCACCGCCGTCGAACGCCGCCGCCCCCGCCCCGGCCGCCTGCGCGGGCTGGGCATGCTGACCTCCTTCGCCGCCGTCGCCGTGCTGGCCGTGTTCTGGCTGCCCGGCGCGATGCGCAACCACACCCTCACCCTCGTGCCGGATTCCAAGCGCGAGGATCTGGGCCGTTCCCTCATGACCCATCTGGAGCGCGTGACCGGCCTGCCCTGCGTCGCCCCCGAAGGCCTGCAGGTCCTGCAGAAACTCTCCGCCCGCCTCCCCGAAGCCTCGGGCCAGCGCAACGCCCTGATCGTGATCCGCAGCGGCGTGCGCGACACCGTCCGCCTGCCCGGCCGCATCCTGCTGATCGGGCGCGGTCTGGTCGAGGATTACGACGAGCCGGATGTCATGGCGGGCTATATCATCGCCGAGCAGGCCCGCGCCGCCGCCAGCGATCCGCTGGGACGGTTGCTGGACTGGGGCGGGATCATGGCCAGCTTTCGGATGCTGACCACCGGCACCCTGCCCGAAGACACCCTGCGCGCCTATGCCGAGACCCTGCTGACAGCCGCGCCGCAGCCGGTTTCGGATCAGGCGTTGAAGGAAGGCTTCGCCCGCCTCTCGGTCCGGGCCACACCCTATGCCTATGCGAGGGATGCGACCGGCGAGAAGACCATCGCCCTGATCGAGGCCGATCCATTCGCCAGCGCCCCGCCGCAACCGCTCCTGTCCGATGGGGACTGGTTGCGGTTGCAGTCGATCTGCGGGGCCTGAACCGGATCAGTTGCGCGGGAAGGCGTCGCGGAAACCGGCGGCGCGCGCCGCGCCCAGACCCTGCGACAGCGCACCGGGATTGCCGAAGGGCCCCGCGAGGATGACCTGCACCGGCTTGCCCTTGCTTGTGGCGCGCTGGATGCTGACCGGCAGACCAGCGGCCTGCAACCGGCGGATCGCGGTGTTGGCGTTGTTGGCGTCGGCAAAGGCCCCCACCTGCACGAAGCGCCCCGAGACCCGCTGCGGTTTCGAGGGCTGCACCGCCTGCGGCGTCGCCCGGGTCGAGACATGCGCCACCCGTGGCTGCTGCGCCTTGGCCTTGCCGCTGGTGGAAAGCGTGGTCCCCGCCGAGGTCGGGACACCGGCACGGACCTGCGTGGCCAGATCGGTATAGGGATATTGCAGGTTCGGATGATAGGCGGTCATGTCCCGCCCGCTGGAGCGGTCGATCAGGCGGCGCGGCACGGTCCGGGTCCATACCAGGTCCATCGCGGCCTTGCCCGCAATGGTGCCCTGCGCGCGGCGCGGGTTGAGGCGGTCATCCTCCCACACGGGGCGATAGCCTTTCGGAATGGCGACGACATCTGCCGCTGCGGCCTGCGCCTGCGCCACGTGGCGCGGCACGATCCGGGTCTGCGGGTCCAGCGCGGCCGTCGTGCGGCGGTTCAGCACGATCACCGGCGGCTCTGACACGCGACCAGCACCGGTGCCACGGGTGATCGGGTCCTGCGTCTGCGGACCGCAGCGCACGCCTGCGCCGCAGCGGTTGGTCGGCGCGGCCACGACCCGCGCCGTGGCTGGGCGGGGTGGTGATCGAGGCGATGGTCCGCATCGGTGCACCGGGCCGCGCGGCGGCGACGGGCGCTTGCGGGGCGACGCGGGCATTCACGCGGGCGGTGGCCTGCGGGCGGGGAGCGGGGACGGACCGCTGCGCCGCCGGGCGCGCGGCGGGTGCGGCGATCACGGGGGCCGGTGCAGTGCGGGCCGTCCGCGTTTCGATCTGCGGGGCCGGTGTCCGGGCCGGAGCCGGGGCAGCCGTCGCGCCCGCCACCGGCGGCGCGGTGATCACCGTTGCGCCCGGCGGGATCGCACCCTGGGCAATGGTGGTCTGCGCCGAGGCGCCATTGGCGAAGGTCGGCTGCGCGCCGCAGAGGTTCTGCCGCGCCGACGTGACCCGCGGCACCCATGTCGTGGCCCCGGCGATCCCGGCGCGCACGAAGATGCAGCCCCGGCTGTCGACATATTGCGACCCGGTGAAGGAGGCCGGCGGAAATTCGGCTGGTTCGCGGTAACGCGTGGTCTGCGCCTCGACCGGCGCGACCCAAGTGAAACTGGTGACGGCCAGCAGCGCCGCCATCGAAAAAACCCGTACAGACATCATAAGCGCCCCCAACATAGCGTGGACGCACTGTGCCTGAATCGGAAACGCCCGTAAAGGGCAGATGGCTTATTTAGTGCCAAACATGCGGTCGCCCGCATCACCTAGTCCCGGCAGGATATAACCCTTGTCGTTCAGACGCTTGTCCAGCGCTGCTGTCACGATGGGGACATCGGGGTGCGCCTCTTTCATGCGGGCGACGCCTTCGGGGGCGGCCAGCAGGCACATGAAACGGATGTTCGTGGCCCCTGCGGCCTTGAGCAGGTCCACGGCGGCGACCGAGGAATTGCCCGTGGCCAGCATCGGATCGACCACGATCACCAGACGATCCTCCAGCCCTTCGGGCAGCTTGCAATAGTATTGCACGGGCTTCAGCGTCGCCTCGTCACGGTAGAGGCCGACGAACCCGACACGGGCCGAGGGGATCAGTTCCAGCACCCCGTCCAGCAGGCCGTTGCCCGCCCGCAGGATCGACACCAGCGCCAGTTTCTTGCCCTTGAGAACGGGGGCGTCCATCTCCTGCATCGGGGTCTCGATCGCGCGGGTGGTCAGTTCCAGCTCGCGCGTGACCTCATAGGCCAGCAGGGCCGAAATTTCGCGCAGCAGCGCGCGGAATTCCCCGGTCGAGGTGTTCTTGTCGCGCATCAGGGTCAGCTTGTGCTGCACCAGCGGGTGGGTGACGATGGTCAGATGATCGGTCATGTCGGTTCCGTTCCTGTCTTCAGCCTGTCCCGCAGGCGGTCTTTCAAAGCGGCATCGCAGAAGGCCGCGTCCAGTGCCGTGCTGTTGAGCGCGGCGAAATCGCTTTCGTCCCAGCCGAAGGCCTGTTCCAGCCCCTGATATTCCCGCGTCATCGTGGTGCGGAAGAAGGGCGGATCGTCGGTGGACACCGTCACCTTTACCCCTGCCGCGCGCAGTTTCGCAATGGGATGGGCGCGCCAATCGGGATAAAGGCCCAGCGCGATGTTCGATCCGGGGCAGACCTCGAGCACGGTGCCCGCCTCGGCGAGCCGTTCCATCAGGGCCGGGTCCTCACTGGCGCGCACGCCGTGGCCGATGCGCGTGACGCGCAGATCGTCCAGCGCCTGCCGGACCGATGCAGGCCCCGCGAATTCGCCCGCATGGGTGGTCAGGCGCAACCCCGCCTCGCGCGCGCAGTCGAAGGACCATGCGAAATCGCCCTGCTTGCCCATCGTCTCGTTCCCGGCCATGCCGAAACCGGTGATGAAGTCGCCCGCGGTTTCGGCCGCACAGCGGGCAATCTGGCGCGCCGTGTAGGGGCCGAAATGGCGGATGCAGGTGACGATGCCGCGCAGGGTGATGCCATAGGCGGCTTCGGCCTGTCCGCCGCCTCGCGGATCGCGTGCAGATATTCGCGCCAGGCGGCAAGATCCCCGCCACCGCAGAAATCGGGGCTGAGGAAGGCCTCGGTATAGATCACACCGTCTTCGGCGCTGCGTTCCAGCACGGCGGTGGTCAGGCGGGCGTAATCCTCGGGCCGTTTCAGCACAGAGGTGGCGGCCTCATAGACCTGCAGGAAATGGGGGAAATCGTCGAATGTGTAGTGCCCGCGTTCGTCGAAGATACCGGCGATGTCGACGGACTTTTCCTTGGCCAGACGGCGGATCAGGTCGGGCGGGGCGGCGCCTTCCAGATGCAGGTGCAGTTCGATCTTGGGGGTGGATTGCCAGCTCATGGAAAAGGCCGTCCCGGTCCGCGTCGGGACAGGCCCAGATGGGCGGCGATGGCGGCGGCCACATCGGTGAAGGCCAGATGCCCGAGCGGGCCTGCGCCCTGCCCTGCGACCAGCACCGGCACGCGTTCGCGGGTGTGGTCGGTGCCGGTCCATGTGGGGTCATTGCCGTGATCGGCGGTCAGCACCATCATGTCACCGGGGCGCAGTCGCGGCGATGATCGGGCCAAGGGCCGCATCGAACCGCTCCAGCGCCGCGGCATAGCCCGCCACATCGCGGCGGTGGCCATAAAGGCTGTCGAATTCGACGATGTTGGCGAAGGTCAGGCTGCCCTCTTCTGCCGTCTCCACCAGCCGCGCCAGATGCCCCATCAACGTGGCGTCATCGCCCTTGGCCACATCGTCGATCCCGCGCATCGAGAAGATGTCGCCGATCTTGCCGACCGCATGGACGCGGCGGCCATCGGCCTGCGCCCAGTCGCAGAGCGTGGGGGATGGCGGGGCGATGGCGTAGTCGTGGCGGTTGGCGGTGCGGGTGAAACCGGCCTCGGCCGTGCCGACAAAAGGCCGCGCGATCACGCGACCCACGCGCATGGCATGCAGGATCGGAGCCGCGCGCTGGCACAGGTCAAGCAGGCGGTCGAGGCCGAAGTGTTCCTCATGCGCCGCGATCTGGAAGACGGAATCCGCAGAGGTGTAGCAGATCGGCCAGCCGGTGCGGAGATGCTCGGCCCCCAGCCGGGCGATGATCTCGGTCCCCGAGGCGTGGCAATTGCCCAGGATGCCATCGGTGCCCGCCAGCGCCGCGATCCGGCGCGCTGAGGTCGGGCGGAAAGGCGGGCTGCGTGTCGGGGAAATAGTGCCAGTCCCATGGCACGGGCACACCGGCCAGTTCCCAATGCCCCGACGGCGTGTCCTTGCCGTTCGAGACTTCCGTCGCCGCCCCCCAGAGGCCCTGCGGCGTGGCCTCCAAGCCCCGGCGGCGGCGCCATCCCGCTGGCCAGTTCCAGCGCGGCCCCCAGACCCAGACGGTCAAGATGTCGGCAGGTGCAGCGGGCCGCGCGCCCTCATCGGCCTGCCCTGCCGCGCAGGCCTGCGCGATATGGCCCAGCGTGTTGGCCCCCGTATCCGGGCGGGTCGCCGTTGAAGAAGCGGTCCGCATCGGGCGCGCCGCCGATGCCGACCGAATCCATCACCACCAGAAAGGCGCGGCTCATGTCCCGACCCTGTCATGGATCAGCGGCGGCAAGGCGGGTGCGGTGTCGGCAATCGTGACCGCCGCCATGACCTGCGCCATCGCTCTTTGCGCGGCCTCGGGCCGGGCTGCATGGATGCGCGCCAGCGGCTGGCCCGCCTCGACCCATGCGCCCAGTTCCACCATGTCGGACAGGCCCACGGCGGGATCGACCCGGTCGCTTTCCACCTGCCGCCCGCCGCCCAGTTCCACCACGGCCAGGCCCAGCGCGTCACCGTCCATCGCGGCGACATAGCCCGCTCGCGGGGCCTTCACCTCGCGGATCACATTGGCCTCGGGCAGAAAGCGCGCCCAGTCGCTGACAAAACGCGTGGGCCCGCCCTGGGCCGCGACCATGCGGCCAAAGACCTCGGCCGCGCGGCCATCGGCGATGCAATCCCGGATCGCCTGCGCGCCCGCGTCCGCCATCCGCCGTCAGGCCCGCACCAGCCAGAACCTCACCGCCCAGCGCCACGGTCACGTCCAGCAACCGCCCGGTGGCCTGTCCGGTCAGCACGCGCAGCGCCTGCCGCCACTTCCAGCGCGTTGCCCAGATCGGGGGCCAGCGGCTGGTTCATGTCGGTGATCAGCGCCGTCGTCGGGCATCCGGCGGCATTGGCGGTTTCGACCAGCGCCCGCGCCAGCGCCCCTGCGGCCTCGTCGGCGTGTTCATGAAGGCCCCGCTGCCGGTTTTGACGTCCAGCACCAGACCCTCCAGCCCGGCCGCCAGTTTCTTGGACAGGATCGAGGCGGTGATCAGATCAAGGCTTTCCACCGTGCCGGTCACATCGCGGATCGCATAGAGCCGCTTGTCGGCGGGGGCGATGGCGGCGCTGGCGCTGACGATGGCGCAGCCCGCCTGCGCCACGACAGCGCGCAACCGCGCCTCGTCCAGATCGGTGCGCAGACCGGGGATCGCCTCCATCTTGTCGAGCGTGCCGCCGGTATGGCCCAGCCCGCGCCCCGAGATCATCGGAACATAGGCCCCGCAGGCCGCCAGTGCCGGGCGCAAGGATCAGGCTGACGCAATCGCCCACCCCGCCGGTGGAATGCTTGTCCAGCACCGGCACGATCCAGATCCCAGTGCAGCACATGCCCCGAATCGCGCATCGCCAGCGTCAGCGCCACGCGGCCCTGCTCGCCCAGACCGTTCAGCAGGGCCGCCATGGCAAAGGCCCCGGCCTGCGCATCCGAGACCGCACCATCCGCCAGACCGCGCGCGAACCAGTCCAGCTCGTCCCGGGTCAGACTGTCCCGATCGCCGCAGGCGGGTGATGATCCGGCGCGCATCCACGCGTTACGCGCCCCCTCCGGCGCGGGTCATATGGGCGGCGGTGAAGGCACCGGGCAGCAGCTCGGCCAGGGTCATGTGCAACTCCTGCCCGTCCAGCGTGGCCATGGTGACCGGCACCGTTCCGCGCCCGAACTCGGCCAGTTTCTGACGGCACCCGCCGCAGGGCGTGACGGGGTGTTCGCCATCCGCGATCACGGCAACCTCGGTCAGTTCGGTCTCACCCGCCGCGACCATGGCGGCAATCGCGCCCGCTTCGGCGCAGGTGCCTTCGGGATAGGCCACGTTTTCGACGTTGCAGCCGACATAGACCGTGCCCGATGCGCGCCCGGATCGCGGCCCCGACCTTGAAATGGGAATAGGGCACATAGGCGTTCTCGCGCACGGCGCGGGCGCGGTCCATCATCGTCATCATGTCTCTCCCATATGTGTTGCAAAGCGGCCGGGCAGCGACACCTCCAGCAGTTCCAGATCCGGCGTCGTCTCGCTGTAGCGGGTCTTCATCGCCCGGCGGGATCACGAAGGCATCGCCCGCGTGACAGCCGGAAAGGATCGCGCCCCTCGCCCTCCAGCAGCATCCCGCCCTGCATCACGAAGGTGAACAGGATGTCGCTGTCATGCCATGTCCAGCCTGTCGGCCCGCCATCCGGTCGCGCCACCTGCACGCCCGCCACATCGCGGGTATTGGCGGCGATGGTGGTGTCGCGCGCGACGAAGCCGGGCATGCGGAAGGGCTGCCATGCCGCCCCCTCGGCCACGTTGATGCACGAAGCGCTGGCCCTGCCATTCGCGGTCCGGGCGCAGATGCGGGGTCGGCAGGGTCATCTCGTGGTCGATCGCGGTGACATGTTCGGCGGGCACGCCGATCTCGATCACCTCGATCCCGTCGCTGGCCTCCAGCACGCGGTGGCGGATCTCGGGCGGCTGGATGAAGCAATCGCCGGCGGTCAGGCGGATCGGGGGGCCCTGATCCTCGTAGACCACATCGACCCAGCCCTTGATGCAGAAGATCAGCTGAAACCCGACCTTGTGGTAATGCACCATGTCCGGCACCGGCCCGCCATCGGGAATGCGGATATGGCTTGCGATGATCGACCCGCCCAGCCGGTCGGGGATCAGGTCGCGGTAATGCATCCCGGCGCGCCCGATCACCCAAGGGGCCTGATCGGCCAGACGGCGCACGACGAAAGTGTGCAGCGTGGCGGGCAGGACCAGGGGCGGGTTCGCGCTCGTCGATCTCGATCCGCGTGCCGCCGGGCGCGGTCAGGGCGCGCGCGCCATCCGCAATACTGTCGGGGTCGTCGGACAGACATGCGCAACCGGCCCGGTGCACCCGCATCCCGCTCCAGCCGGACGCGCAGGCCGTGGCCGGAAAAGACCGCAACCGCCGGATCGTCGGCGGGATAGATCATGTCCATGCCGGATGCCCAGCACCTTGGTGAAAAAGCGGATATCGCCGGGCAGGTCGGTGGTGGCAGGCAGACTTCGGCCATTGTGTCGGTCATTGCGGCATCCTCTTGCGTGGCAAAAACCTTGACCCTGCGATCCCCGATTTGCAAGCCGGTGCTGGCAGTCGCGGCGGAAAATCGGCATCTTCCCATGCATCGGGAATTAGTTTAACGCTAAACTATCTGGAAAGACGGGAGCGAGACATGACAGACAGCCTCAAGGAAACCCTGCGTCAGGCGGCGCTGGCCTATCACGAATTCCCCAAACCCGGAAAGCTGGAGATCCGCGCGACCAAGCCGCTGGCCAACGGGCGCGATCTGGCGCGCGCCTATTCGCCCGGCGTGGCCGAGGCCTGTCTCGAGATCAGCGACGACCCCGCCAATGCCAGCCGCTATACCGCGCGCGGCAATCTGGTGGCGGTGGTCACCAACGGCACCGCCGTGCTGGGCCTGGGCAATATCGGCGCGCTGGCCTCCAAGCCGGTGATGGAGGGCAAGGCGGTCCTGTTCAAGAAATTCGCCAATATCGACTGTTTCGACATCGAGCTGAACGAACCCGACCCCGAGAAACTGGCCGATATCGTCTGCGCGCTGGAACCCACCTTCGGCGCGATCAACCTCGAGGACATCAAGGCCCCCGACTGCTTCATCGTCGAAAAGCTGTGCCGCGAGCGGATGAACATCCCGGTCTTTCACGACGACCAGCACGGCACCGCCATCGTGGTGGGCGCGGCGGCCACCAACGCGCTGCATGTCGCGGGCAAGACGGTTCGAGGATATCAAGATCGTCTCCACCGGCGGCGGCGCGGCGGGCATCGCCTGCCTGAACATGCTGCTCAAGCTGGGCGTGAAGCGCGAGAACATCTGGCTCTGCGACATCCACGGGCTGGTCTATGAAGGGCCGCGAGAGTCGACATGAACCCGCAAAAGGCCGCCTTTGCGCAGAAGACCGACCTGCGCGCGCTGGACGATGTGATCGACGGGGCGGACCTGTTCCTCGGCCTGTCGGGCCCCGGCGTTCTGACGCCCGAGATGGTGGCGCGGATGGCCAAGCGGCCGATCATCTTCGCGCTGGCCAACCCCACGCCCGAGATCACGCCCGACCGAGGCGCGCGCCGTGGTGCCCGATGCGATCATCGCCACGGGCCGGTCGGATTATCCCAATCAGGTCAACAACGTGCTGTGCTTTCCCGTTCATCTTCCGCGGCGCGCTGGACGTGGGCGCGACCGAGATCAACGACGCGATGCAGATCGCCTGCATCGACGGGATCGCGGCCCTGGCCCGCGCCACCACCAGCGCCGAGGCCGCGGCCGCCTATCAGGGCGAGCAGATGACCTTCGGGGCCGATTACCTGATCCCCAAACCGTTCGATCCGCGCCTGTCGGGCGTCGTGTCCACCGCCGTGGCCCGCGCCGCGATGGACACCGGCGTCGCCACCCGCCCGCTCGAGGATCTGGTGGCCTACAAGGCCAAGCTGGACGGATCGGTGTTCAAATCCGCCCTGCTGATGCGCCCGGTCTTCGAGCGCGGCCGCCACCGCCGAACGCCGCATCGTCTTTGCCGAGGGCGAGGACGAGCGCGTGCTGCGCGCGGCACAGGCGATCCTCGAGGAAACGACCGAGAAACCCGATCCTGATCGGCCGCCCCGAGGTGATCGAGGCGCGCTGCGAGCGTGCGGGCCTCGCGCTCAAGATCGGGCGGGATGTGCAGATCGTGAACCCGGAAAACGACCCGCGCTACCGCGATTACTGGGACACCTATCACCAGATCATGGCCCGGCGCGGCGTGACGCCCGATCTGGCCCGGGCGATCATGCGCACCAATACCACCGCCATCGGCGCCGTCATGGTGCATCGCGGCGAGGCCGACAGCCTGATCTGCGGCACTTTCGGGGAATTCCGCTGGCATCTGAACTACGTCAGCCAGGTTCTGGGCACGGCGACCCATCGCCCGCATGGCGCGCTGTCGCTGATGATCCTCGAAGACGGGCCGCTCTTCATCGCCGACACCCATGTGCGCGCCACGCCATCGCCCGAGGAACTGGCCGAGACCGCCATCGGTGCCGCGCGCCACGTGCGCCGCTTCGGTCTGGTGCCCAACGTCGCCTTCTGCACCCAGTCGCAGTTCGGCAACATGGACACCGATGCCGGGCAGCGGATGCGCGCGGCGCTGGCCATCCTCGACGCCGCCCCGCGCGATTTCGCCTATGAGGGCGAGATGAACGTGGACAGCGCGCTCGATCCCGAATTGCGCGCCCGCATCTTTCCCGACAGCCGGATGAAGGGGGCCGCCAATGTGCTGGTCTTCGCCCATGCCGATGCCGCCTCGGGCGTGCGCAACATCCTCAAGATGAAGGCGGGCGGGCTGGAGGTCGGGCCGATCCTGATGGGCATGGGCAACCGCGCCCATATCGTCACCCCCTCGATCACGCCGCGCGGCCTGCTGAACATGGCCGCCATCGCGGGCACGCCGGTCGCCCATTACGGCTGAGCCTTGCAGGACGCATCGGACAGGCGCGCCTTGCCATCAGGGCGCGCCTTTTCTTTCATCTTGCTCCAAATACTCGATCCAGGCCCCGCCACGGGTGCCGCGCGGCGTTTGTGCACCTCTGCATACAAAAAATTACGCATTGACAAGCACATAGGTAATAATATTTCCCTGATTGAATGTTTCCGGCACGATCATTTCTGGGAGGGGGGATCAGCCATGGACGGCACGACATCGGCAGTGGGCCGCACCGCCCGGGCCACGGGTGCGATCACCGCACAGCAGGCCGACATGATCGGCGCGACCCTGCGCCCGCATTGGGTGGCAGGATCGCTCTGCGATGGCGATGCATTGCCGCCGCTGTGGCATTGGGCCGCCTTTCCCGCCGACCGCCCCGATGGAGGAGATCGGCACCGACGGTCATCCGAAACTCGGTGGCTTCCTGCCTGACCTCGGCCTTGGCCGGCGCATGTGGGCCGGGGGCTCTCTGCGCTTCCTTGCCCCTGTGCATATCGGCGAGGCGCTGACCCGCCAGTCCGAGATCGTCAGCCTCGAGCACAAGCAGGCGGGCAGCACCCCGATGGCCGTGCTGACCCTGCGCCACCGGATCGACACGGCGCGCGGGCCGGCGATCGCGGAGGATCAGACGATCGTCTACCTGCCCCTGCCCGACCGCTACAGCCCGCCCAAGCCCATCCCCGCGCCCGAAGCGGCCGATTTCGACGAGACCGTCGCGATGGATCCCGTGCGCCTCTTCCGCTACTCGGCCGTGACCTTCAACGGCCACCGCATCCATTACGACCGTGACTATGCCACGCAGGTCGAACACTACCCCGCCCTTGTCGTGCATGGCCCGCTGCAGGCGACGCTGCTGATCGACGCGGCCACGCGCCATGCGGGCCGCCCCCCTGAAACCTTCCGCTACAGGGGCGTGCATCCGATGTTCGACACGCATCCTCTGCGCCTGATCGGAACCAAGACCGAGGATGACACAATGACCCTTTGCACCGCCGCCCCCCAGGGGCATATCGGGACGCAGGCCACGGCAGGCTGGTCCTGATGAACGGCATTCTGCAAGGCATGCGCGTGGTCGAGGGGTCCGCCTTCGTGGCGATCCCGCTGGCGGGCATGACGCTGGCGCAGATGGGGGCGGATGTGATCCGCTTCGACCGGCTGGAAGGCGGTCTGGACGCGCATCGCTGGCCGGTGACCGCGACGGGCCAGAGCCTCTTCTGGGCGGGGATGAACAAGGGCAAACGCTCGGTCGCGGTGGATATGAAATCCCCGCGCGGGCGCGAGTTGGTGACCCAGATCATCACCGCGCCGGGCAAGGATGCGGGCATGTTCCTGACCAATCTGCGGGTGCGCGGCTGGATGGATCACCCCACCCTCAGCCAGTTTCGCCCCGATCTGATCATGGTCACCCTGTCGGGCGACCGTCATGGGCGGCCTGCGGTGGATTACACCGTCAACCCCGCGCTCGGTTTTCCCGATGCGACCGGCCCCGCTGGCAGCAGCGAACCGGTGGCCCATGTCCTGCCCGCCTGGGATTGCATCGCGGGCAACATGGCGGTCTCGGCCCTGCTGGCGGCGGAACGGCATCGCCTGAGAACCGGCGAGGGTCAGGATGTGGATCTGACGCTCAAGGATGTGGCCGCCGCCATGCTGGGCCATCTGGGCATCATCGGCGAGGTTGCGGTGAATGGCGTGGACCGGCCCAAAAGCGGCAACGCCCTTTACGGTGCCTACGGGCAGGATTTCGTCTGCGCGGACGGGCGCCGGATCATGGTGATCGGTCTGACGGACCGGCAATGGCGCGGTCTGGTCAAGGTGACCGGCAGCGCCCGAGGCGATGGAGGGGATCGCGCGGCAGACCGGGCTGAACCTTGCGAAGGAGGCCGGCCGCTGGGAGGCGCGCGCCATGATCACCGAGGCCCTGACTCCCTGGTTCGCCGCCCGCACCCTGCCCGATATCGCCCCCCTGTTCGAGGCCGAGGGGCTGACATGGTCGGAGTTCCGCAGCTTCGCCCGCGCCGTGCACGAGGATCCGGACCTGCAACCGGGCGAGAACCCGATGTTCGCCCATGTGGACCAGCCCGGTATCGGGCGCTATCCGGTTCCGGCCTCACCGATCACCTTCTCGGGCGCCGAGACGCCAGCGCCTGCGGCAGCCCCGGTTCTGGGCGCCAATACCGAGGAAGTTCTGGCCGATGTGGCGGGTCTGCCATCGCATGAGATCGCGCAGCTCTTCGATCAGGGAATCGTCGCCGGACCCCGCTGAACGCGACTGTTAGCGCGAAACGTGACCATAGCGCGCATGTGACAGGCCTTGACCCGTGGACAAGCCCCTTGCGCGACGCCTGTGACCTTGGGTAAGCCATCAGCACGCGCCGGAGGAGGAATACAATGGCATACAAGGACGTCTACGCGGGCTGGAAAGCCGATCCCGAAGGGTTCTGGATGGAAGCAGGCCCGCGCCATCGACTGGGTCAAGCCGCCCTCGAAGGCCCTGTTCGCGGATAACGCGCCGCTTTACGAATGGTTCACCGACGCCGAGGTCAATACCTGCTGGAACGCGGTGGACCGCCATGTCGAGGCCGGCCACGGCGACCGCATCGCCATCATCCATGACAGCCCGGTCACCAACACCAGTGCACAAGATCACCTATGCCGAATTGCAGACCCGCGTCGCCAGCGCTTGCGGGCGCGCTGCGGGCCAAGGGCATCGACAAGGGCGACCGCGTCATCATCTACATGCCGATGGTGCCCGAGGCGCTGGAGGCGATGCTGGCCTGCGCCCGGCTGGGCGCGATCCATTCGGTCGTCTTCGGCGGCTTTGCGGCCCATGAACTGGCCGTGCGGATCGACGACTGCACGCCCAAGGCGATCATCGCCGGCTCCTGCGGGATCGAGCCGGGCCGCGTGGTGCATTACAAGCCGCTGGTCGACGCGGCCATCGAACAGGCAAGCCACAAGCCCGACTTCTGCGTGATCTTCCAGCGCGAGCAGGAAGTGGCGCGAACTGATCCCCGGCCGCGACCATGACTGGCACGGCTTTCAGTACGGCGTGGAACCGGCCGAATGCGTGCCCGTGTCGGGCAATCATCCGGCCTATATCCTCTATACCTCCGGCACGACCGGCCAGCCCAAGGGCGTGGTCCGTCCCACCGCCGGGCATCTGGTGGCGCTGAACTGGACGATGAAGAACATCTACAACGTCGATCCGGGCGATGTGTTCTGGGCCGCGTCCGATGTGGGCTGGGTCGTGGGGCACAGCTATATCTGCTATGCGCCGCTGATCCACGGCAACACCACCGTGGTGTTCGAGGGCAAGCCCGTCGGCACCCCCGATGCGGGCACCTTCTGGCGCGTGATCTCGGATCACAAGGTCCGCTCCTTCTTCACCGCCCCCACCGCCTTCCGCGCCATCAAGCGCGAGGACCCCAAGGGCGAGTTCCGGGCGAAATACGACCTGACCTGCCTGCGCGCGCTCTATCTGGCGGGCGAACGCGCCGATCCGGACACGATCATCTGGGCGCAGGACCTGCTCAAGGTGCCGGTGATCGATCATTGGTGGCAGACCGAAACCGGCTGGCCCATCGCGGCCAACCCGCTGGGGATCGAGCCGCTGCCGGTCAAGATCGGCTCGCCCTCGGTGACGATGCCGGGCTAGGATGTGCAGATCCTCGACGAGGCGGGCCATCCCGATGCCTGCGGGCGAGCTGGGCGCGATTGCCGTGAAGCTGCCGCTGCCGCCGGGCACGCTGCCGACCCTGTGGAACGCCGAGGCGCGGTATCCGCAAGTCCTATCTCGACGCATTTCCCCGGCTATTACGAGACGGGCGACGCGGGCATGATCGACGAGGACGGCTATCTCTACATCATGGCGCGCACCGATGACGTGATCAACGTGGCGGGCCATCGCCTGTCCACCGGCGCGATGGAAGAGGTCCTGGCCGGTCATCCCGATGTGGCCGAATGCGCCGTGATCGGGGTCACGGACGAGCTGAAGGGGCAGTTGCCCATGGGGTTCCTGTGCCTGACCAAGGGCGTGAACCGCCCCCATGCCGAGATCGTCAAGGAATGCGTCAAGCTGGTGCGCGACCAGATCGGCCCGGTGGCCGCGTTCAAGCTGGCCGTGGTGGTGGACCGCCTGCCCAAGACCCGCTCGGGCAAGATCCTGCGCGCCACGATGGTCAAGATCGCCGACGGGCAGGAGTTCAAGATGCCCGCCACGATCGACGATCCCGCCATCCTCGACGAGATCCGCGGCGCCCTGCAAACGCTGGGCTACGCGAAGTGATCCTGCTGCCCTCCGGGTGTGACCATCCGGGGGGCCTTTCGGCTTCTTCTTGCTGCAAATATCCAATCCGACAGCAGCATGGGGCACCGCCGTTGAACCGGCAGGTGCCGCGCCCCATATCAGGGCGATGAAACACAGAACACTTGGCGCGCTTCTCGGCATAGCGCTGCTTTTGCCCATCCACGCGAGGGCCCAGATGACCGATCCGATCCGCATGACCCCCGATGCCAGCTGGACCTATGTCAGCGATCAGGTGATGGGCGGCGTCTCGACAGGCGGCGCGCGGATCGAGACTGTGGACGGCGCATCCCATCTGCGCCTGACCGGGCAGGTCAGCACCGCCAATCGCGGCGGGTTCATTCAGGCGCGGATCGAGTTGCAGGACGCGCCACCTGCACAGGCGCAGGGTGTGCTGATCCGGGTGCGCGGCAATGGCGAGGGGTATTTCGTCCATCTGCGCACAGGGGGCACCCTGCTGCCATGGCAGTATTACCAGGCCCCTTTCGCGACCACGGCCGACTGGGTCGAGGTGCGCATACCTTTCGCGGACTTCAAACCCTCGGGCGCGCTGCTGCGCGGCCAGATCCGCCCCGACAGTATCCGCAGCATCGGGATCGTGGCCTACGGGCGCGACTACACGGCCGATGTCTCGGTGGCCGAGGTGGGCTTCTACTGACCGGCGGTCACGCGCGGTTCAGACGAATTGTTCGCTGAATCAGCCGCTCTTCCAGCCCGTGACCGGGATCGAAGAGGATGCGATGCTCGATCTCGGGCGCGCTGCGGATCTCGACCGTGACCACGTCGCGCACCGAGCGCGAATCGGCATCGGCCATGACGGGGCGCTTGTCGGCCTCCTCGACATCGAACCGCACCAGCGCGGTCTTGGGCAGCAGCGCCCCGCGCCAGCGCCGGGGCCGGAAGGCGCGCCATCGCCGTCAGCGCCAGCACATCCGACCCGATCGGCAGGATCGGCCCATGGGCGCGAGTAGTTGTAGGCGGTCGATCCGGCAGGCGTGGCGACCAGCGCGCCGTCGCAGACCAGTTCCTCCATCCGCACCCGCCCGTCCACGCTGATGCGCAGCTGCGCCGCCTGCGGACCCTGCGCGCAGCAGGGACACCTCGTTGATCGCCAGCGCCTCATGCACCGATCCGTCCGCACAGGTCGCGCGTCATCGCCAGCGGGTTGATCACCGCCTCCTCGGCCGCGTCCAGCCGCTCCAGCAGGTCCGTCCTCGTGATATTCGTTCATCAGGAACCCGACCGTGCCGCGGTTCATCCCGTAGACCGGCGCGCGCAGGTCCTGCGTGCGGTGCAGCGTGCTGCAGCATGAAGCCGTCGCCGCCCAGCGCCACGATCACATCGGCCTCGTCCTCGGCCGCGCTCGCCATAGCGCGCGGTCAGCCGCGTCTAAGCCTCCTGCGCGCTGGGCACGGTGGCTGGCGCAAAAGGCGATCTTGAGGGCCATTCCGGGCGGCCGTCCTGTTTCCAATGCGCGTCGTCGCGCGCCGATGGAAGCACAAACTTCCCCGCTGCGCCAGCCCCGCCGCCCTGGCCTGCCGCATGTCGCCTGCGCCCTGCGTCGCTTTCGGCCCTTCCTGCCCTTGGGCGCTATTGCACTAGGACACAACGCCCAAGGCTGATCCCCATGAACGGAGCCCTGCACATGACCGATACCGGTTTCTTCACCGAAGCGCTGTCCACGCGCGATCCCGAGCTGTTCAAGTCCATCACCGACGAACTGGGCCGCCAGCGCGACGAGATCGAACTGATCGCCTCCGAGAACATCGTCTCCGCCGCCGTGATGGAGGCGCAGGGCTCGCGTGATGACCAACAAATACGCCGAAGGCTATCCGGGCCGGCGCTACTACGGCGGCTGCCAGTTCGTCGACGTGGCCGAGAACCTGGCCATCGAACGCGCCAGCCAGCTGTTCGACTGCGGCTTTGCCAACGTGCAGCCCAACTCCGGCTCGCCAGGCCAACCAGGGCGTGTTCACCGCGCTGCTGCAGCCCGGCGACACGATCCTGGGCATGAGCCTCGATGCCGGCGGCCACCTGACCCACGGCGCCAAGCCCAACCAGTCGGGCAAATGGTTCAACGCGATCCAGTACGGCGTGCGCCAGCAGGACCTGCAGATCGACTATGACCAGATCGCGGAACTGGCGACCGAGCACAAGCCCAAGATGATCATCGCCGGCGGCTCGGCCATTCCGCGCATCATCGACTTTGCCAAGATGCGCGAGATTGCCGACAGCGTCGGGCGCCTATCTTCTGGTGGACATGGCGCATTTCGCGGGCCTGGTCGCGGCGGGCCATTACCCCTCGCCCTTCCCGCATGCCCATGTCGCCACCACGACCACGCACAAGACCCTGCGCGGCCCGCGCGGCGGCATGATCCTGACCAATGACGAGGATCATGGCCAAGAAATTCAACTCGGCCATCTTCCCCGGCATCCAGGGCGGCCCGCTGATGCATGTGATCGCCGCCAAGGCCGTGGCCTTCGGCGAGGCGCTGCGCCCCGAGTTCAAGGCCTATCAGGCGCAGGTCATCAAGCAACGCGCAGGCGCTGGCGGATCAGCTGATGAAGGGCGGTCTGGACATCGTCACCGGCGGCACCGACACCCATCTGATGCTGGTCGATCTGCGCCCCAAGGGCGTGAAGGGCAACGCCACCGAAAAGGCCCTGGGCCGCGCGCATATCACCTGCAACAAGAACGGCATCCCGTTCGACACCGAAAAGCCGACGATCACCAGCGGCATCCGCCTGGGCTCGCCCGCCGGCACGACGCGCGGCTTCGGCGAGGCCGAGTTCCGCCAGATCGGCCGACTGGATCGTGCGAGGTCGTCGACGGCCTGGCCGCCAATGGCGAGGACGGCAACGCCGCGGTCGAGGCCGCCGTGCGCGCCGAGGTCGAGGCGCTGTGCGCGCGTTTCCCGATCTATCCGGGCCTCTGATCCGTTTGGACCGTCACTGAATAAAAGCGCCGCTCCCTCACCGGGGCGGCGTTTCGCGTTTCATCGGGGGCGCGTCAGACCACGCCGCGCCAGCGCAGGAAGGTCAGCGCAAGGGCCGCGAACAGCAGCATGTTGAAGGCCAGCCCGCCCAACATGCCCAGAAGCGCCCCGCGCCTGAGGTATCCGGCATCAATCGCCACCAGATGGGCGCGCACCTCCGCAAAGGCGCGCGCGACAGTGTCGCGGTCGATCCGGCGCGCCAGCTTGGGATGCACGGCCAGGGCCTCGGCCTCGGCCACGATCTGGCCCTGCGCCCGGATACGCGCGGGCAGGCGCCGTCCGGCACGGCGCAACCGCTCCTCGAGGCTGCCATGCTTCAGGGACAGCTTGTCCGCAAGCAGGGCGCATAACTCCTCTGATTTGGCTGAAATATCGTCGTCGTGCAAAATGTGGTCTCCGGCAAGGGGGGTATCCTGACCCGGATAGCGCGCGCGTGCAAGACGGCTCAGGCGGCCTGTGTCGCCGCCTGAATATCGCTCAGGGCATGGGCCGCGATCTCGAAGGACCGCAGGCGCGCGGCGTGATCGTGGATCATGCCGGTCACCATCAGCTCGTCCGGGCGATAGCGCGCCACGATCTGTGCCAGGCCGCGATGCACCGCATCCGGGCCACCCACCGCCGAGACAGCCATCGCCTCCTCGACCATCCGCAGCATAGGGGCGGGCACCTGCGCCTCGAGATCCTCGACAGGACGGGGCAGCTTGCCGGGCTGGCCCGACCGCAGGCGCGCGAAGGACAGGATCTGCGAGGTCCGCAGATAGCGCGCCTCGGCATCCGTATCGGCGGCGCAGACGCCTGCCGCGACCATGACATAGGGTTTGGCCAGATATTTCGACGGCTTGAACGTGGCCCGATATGTCCGCAGCGCATCCTCCAGCATCTGGGGCGCGAAATGCGAGGCAAAGGCATAGGGCAGGCCCATATAGGCCGCGAACTGCGCACCGAAGAGGCTGGAGCCCAGTATCCAGACCGGCACATGCGATCCCTGCCCCGGCACGGCGCGCACGCGCGCGTCAGGGGCGGCGTCATCCAGATAGGTCAGCAGCTCGGCCACGTCCTGCGGAAAGGTATCGGCCCCATCCATATAGCGGCGCAGGGCGCGGGCGGTGTTCATGTCGGTGCCCGGCGCGCGCCCCAGCCCAAGGTCGATGCGGCCGGGGAACAGCGCCTCCAGCGTGCCGAACTGTTCGGCCACGACAAGGGGCGCGTGATTGGGCAGCATGATCCCACCCGATCCCACGCGGATGGTCGACGTCGCCGCAGCGACCCGCCCGATCACCACCGCCGTCGCCGCACTGGCGATACCGGGCATGTTGTGATGCTCGGCCAGCCAGTAGCGGTGATAGCCGCTGCGTTCCGCATGCACCGCCAGATCGACGGTATTGGCCAGCGCCTGCGCGGTGCTGGCCCCCTCGGGCACCGGGGACAGATCAAGAAGCGAGAAGTGATGCATGGCGATATTCCTTTTCACCCTCAGTCTAGACCGCGCGCCCGTTCGGGCCAAGCGCGTTCGATGGCCGTCACAGCGGCCAGACGATCAGCAGCATCGGCAGGCTGACGGCCACCACCAGCGCCTCGAGCGGCAGGCCAAGACGCCAGTAATCGCCGAAGCGGAAGCCGCCCGGCCCAAGGATCAGCGTGTTGTTCTGATGCCCGATCGGGGTCAGGAAGGCGCAGGAGGCCCCGATGGCCACCGCCATCAGGAAACTGTCGGCATTGACGCCCAGACTGGCCGCGATCCCCAGCGCGATGGGACACATGACCGCCGCTGTGGCCGCGTTGTTCATCACATCCGACAGGAACATGGTGACGATCAGGATCACCGCAAGGGCGGCGATGGCATTGCCCTGCGCCACGGTTTCGACAAGGAACCGCGCCATCACATCGGCGGCGCCGGTCTGCTCCATCGCGCCCGCCACCGGGATCAGGGCGGCCAGCAGCACGATCACGGGCCAGTCGATGGCCGTGTAGACGTCGCGCGGCGGCACCGTGCGCAGCACCATCGAGGCCAGCACCCCCAGCGCAAAGGCCACGGCCGCGGGCAAAAGACCGAAGGTGACCAGCAGCAATCGCCCCGCCCATGATCGCGGTAGACAGGATCGCCATGCGCGCGTCGGGGATACGCAGGTCACGCTCGCCCAGCGGCACGCAGCCGGTTTCATTGGCAAAATCCGACAGCACCTCGGCCGGTCCCTGCATCATCAGCAGGTCCCCGGATTTGAGCTTGAGCGTGCGCAGCCGCGCAGTGGGGCGGCGGCCTTCGCGTGCCACCGCAAGCAGGTTCAGGCCATAGCGCGAGCGCAGCCGCAGATCGCGCGCCGAGCGCCCGACGATACTGGAGGCGGGCAGAACCGCCAATTCGCGCAGGACGATGTCCTCGTCGCGATAGCTCTCCTCGTCATCGGGCTCTTGTCGTCGCCGTCCTGCCCGACCGTTGCCACCATCGTCTGGTCATCGGACCGTCCGGCCGCCTGCGCCGCCGCTCGGCCTTGTCCGCCTTGTCGGATGGCTGATCCTTGGCCGCTTTCTCCGCCTTCTCCGCCTTGTCCTTGTCGGACGAGGCCCCCTGCTGCTCCAGCTTGATGCCGAAGACCGACAGCGCCTCGGACAGGCCGTCGACATCCGCCTCAAGCATCAGGATGTCATCGGCCGGATCCGTGCGCCCGCCGTGCGGCGCGGTCATCTGCACCTCGTTGCGCACCAGCGCCACGATCTGCGCCTCGGCCCCTTCCAGTTCGCGTCTCGATCTGGCGCAGGGTCAGGCCGACGGCCTTGCTTTTCTCGGGCACGCGCACCTCGGTCAGATAGGCCCCGGTTTCGAACCCCTCGCCGGTCGAGGCCTTGCGCGCCGGCACCAGACGCCAGCCGAGCAGGACCACGAAGACCAGCCCCGCCAGCGCCACCGCCACGCCCACCGGCGCGAAGTCGAACATGCCGAACTGGCCCAGTTCCGCATCGGCCCGGAAGCCCGACACGATCAGGTTGGGCGGCGTGCCGACAAGGGTCGTCATGCCCCCGAGGATCGTGCCGAAGGCCAGCGGCATCAGCACCTGCCCCGGTGTCATGTCCAGCCGCCCGGAGGCCTGGATTGCCACGGGCATCAGCAGGGCCATCGCCCCCACGTTGTTCATGAACCCCGACAGCAGCGCGCCCAGCCCCATCAGCGCGCCAAGTGTTGCAGTCCGTCCCGGCATTTCGCGGCAAAATCTTGCGCGTTAACCCGTTTATTGCGCCGGATTGTTGCAAACCTTGGCTCAGAACCAGGATACAGGCGACCGTGATCACCGCCGGATGACCGAAGCCCGCGAAGGCTTCAGACCCGGGAACGAGCCCCGCCACGACACAGGCCATCAAGGCCGCCAGCGCCACGACATCGTGCCGCAGCCGCCCCCAGAGGAACAGCGCCATGGTCAGGGCCAGAATGCCGAATATCATCATCTGCGGCGCGGTCATGATCATGCCTTTCCTGCGCGGCCCAGTGGTGGCCGAGGCCAGAATGCGCGCGATAACCCCATAATATCAAGCACATGATCAGCCACAGGCCGATTCTGCAACCGCCGACGAAAAGGGCGGCACACTGCCGCGCACCGCCCTTTCGTGCCCGTCATCGGCCGGGTCTTCAACGTGGTTCGTTCATCAGCCCGCGCACGATGGAATAGCAGGCCCCCAGCAGAACAAGGGTGAACGGCAGGCCGGTCGACACCGCCATCGCCTGCAAGGCCGCCAGACCACCGCCCAGCAGCAGGGCAATCGCCACCATGCCTTCAAAGCTGGCCCAGAAGATGCGCTGGATCACCGGCGCATTGGTCTTGCCGCCCGCCGCGATCGTGTCGATCACCAGCGAGCCTGAGTCCGAGGAGGTGATGAAGAACACGATCACCAGCACGATCCCCACCAGCGAGGTGATGCCCGTCAGCGGCAACAGCGTGAGCATCTCGAACAGCTTCAGCTCCAGCGCGGCGTCCTGCACCGTCGTCACTCCCTGATCAACGACCTGGCTGATGGCGGTGCCCCCCAGCGCGGTCATCCACAGGACCGACAGCAGGGTCGGCACGATCAGCACGGCGATCAGGAATTCGCGCACCGTCCGGCCCCGGCTGACACGGGCAATGAACATGCCCACGAAGGGCGACCAGCTGATCCACCAGGCCCAGTAGAAGCCCGTCCAGCCGCTGGCAAAGTTCGAATCCTCGCGCCCGAAAGGCATGGACAGCGCAGGCAGATGCTGCGCATAGGCGCCCAGATTGGCGAAAAAGCCCGACAGGATCGACAGGGTCGGCCCCACAAGGATGATGAACAGCAGCAGCAGCGCCGCAAGACCCATGTTGATCTCGGACAGCAGCTTCACGCCGCCATCGAGGCCCCGGATGATCGAGACGATGGCAATGGCGGTGATGACCACGATCAGCACGATAAGCACCGTATCCGTGCTGCCCAATCCGAACAGGAAATCCAGCCCCGCGCTGGCCTGTTGCGCCCCGATCCCCAGCGATGTGGCAAGGCCGAAGACCGTGGCCAGAACGGCCAGGATGTCGATCACATGGCCCGGCCAGCCCCAGACCTTTTCGCCCAGGATCGGATAGAAGGCCGAGCGCAGCGTCAGGGGCAGACCCTTGTTGTAGCTGAACAGGGCCAGCGCCAGCGCGACCACGGCATAGATCGCCCAAGGATGCAGCCCCCAGTGAAAGATCGTGGCGGCCATGCCCAGACGACGCGCGGCATCGGCATCGCCCTCGGCCCCGCCCAGCGGCGCCCAGTCGGTCCGCACCCCGTCCGCGCCGACGGTGACACCGTCGAACGCCGCCGCGTAATGCGACATCGGCTCGGACACGCCGAAGAACATCAGCCCGATGCCCATGCCTGCGGCGAACAGCATCGAGAACCAGCCGACATAGCTGTAATCGGCGGTGGCATCAGGACCGCCCAGACGCACCCGCCCCAGCGGCGACACGATCAGCGCAAGGCACAGCAACACGAAGATGTTGCCCGATGCGATGAAGAACCAGTCCAGATTGCCCGTCAGCCAGTCGCGCAGCCCCACGAACAACGGCTCGACCTGATTCTGGAAAGCCAGCGTCAGAAAGGTGAACAGCAGGATCGCGATGGCGGATACCGGAAAGACCGGGTGGTGAATGTCGAAGTCGAACACCCATTTGCGGGTCGCGATATTGTGCTGTCCGATGGTGTAATCGGTTTCGATGATTTCGGTCTCGCCTTCCGGTTCCGGAATGGCGTCGATCCCCTCGGCCTCGGCCGGGGGTGTCTTGCCCTCGTCTTGCATGAGCACTGTCCTTTTATTTTCGTCTTCTGGCGACGATGCCGCCAATGAACCCGCCACACGGCAGGGACCGGAGATAGGCAAGGCTGGCGCGAAGCCTCGACCCCCGGTCAATGAGCGGGCCACACTATGGAAGCCGCCCCCGGAACGCAACCGGACGGGGAAACTCAGTCGCGCTGCACCTCGTTCAGGCGCGTGGCAATCAATGCGCCGACCACGGAAAACCCCGCAAAAACAACAAGAAGTGCCGCCGGCCCGGCATAGTCCGCAACAAGACCAAAGAGCCCCCCGGCCATCAGCACCACACCGATCAGCGTATTGGACAAGGCGGTATAGCGGGCGCGGAAGTCATCGCCGACCATGTCGGTCAGATGCAGCTTGCGGCCCGCACGCACTCCCTCATAGGCAATCTGTGCCGCGAAAATGGCCAGCCCCGCCCCCCATGGACCGCCCAGCCCGCCAAGGGCCAGCCCCGCCAGCCCGGTCAGCAGCAACACGACGGCGGACAGCGCGCCTGCCGCCATCAGGGTCTGGCGGCTGGACCGGTCCGACAACCGCCCCCAGACATAGGACGACAGCACGGCGGCCGCGGTCGAGGCCATGACCATCGGCCCCAGCTGATCCAGCGCGCCCTCTCCTGTGGCCGAGGACAGCATGACAATGAAGGGCGGCGCCAGCGCCGTCACGGTCAGGGCGGCCCGCGCGGCCACGAATATCTGCAACTGGCGATCCTCGCGCAGCGGGCGGAACAATGCGGCGATCCCCTCGCGCTGCTGCGCTTCATCGCCGTTTTCCGGCTCGCGCAGGCGCAGGAACATCAGCTCCGCCAGCACAAAGGCGAAGCCAGCCACCGCGACCGCCCCGGCCAGAACCGGGATCGCCACGTCGAACACCCCCAGCGCCATCAGAAGGCCGAAAGTGAAGGCCGCGATCGACGCGGTGGCCACGGCAAATCCTGTCACAGCGCCGCGCCGCCCCTTTTCGATGGTGCGCGCCAGAACGTCCTTGTAGCTGACCGACGCGGCGGACCGCGCCACGGCAAGGACAGCCACCAGCGCCAGAACGCTCCACCCGACCACGGCCCCGTCCAGCAGCAGCACGGCCAGCGCGATCCCCAGCGCCGCCAGACCCTGCATCATGGCAGCGGCGGCCCAGATCCGCTTGCGCTGCGCCGCCTGCTCGACATGGCGCGCCAGCGCCAGTTGCGGCAAGAGCGCGCCCGCCTCGCGCACCGGCACCAGCGCACCGATCACCACGCCGGGCGCGCCCAGCGCGGACAGCAGCCATGACAGCACCAGCTTGGGGTCGATCAGGCTGTCGGCAACCTTCGTCAGGCTGAGGGCGACCACATGGATCAGACCGTTGCGCGCCTCATGGGGCGCAAGATCATCGGGATCACTGCCGGTCAGACGGGCAAAGCCGCGATTCAAGGGAAGGGAGGCGGTTTCATCATATTGCATCCGGTTTCAACGCCGATGACGCGGAACGGTTCCCTTGCGGTGATGCAGTCCCGTGGACAGTGCGGCGCAAAGCGACTATTTCCACGGCCATGTTGACCATGATCCGCCATGACGGCCCCGCCGGTGCCACCCCGCTGTTGATCGCCCATGGCCTCTACGGGTCAGGGCGCAACTGGGGTGTGATCGCCAAGCGCCTGTCCAGCGACCGGACCGTGATCGCGGTCGACATGCGCAACCACGGCTCCAGCCCCTGGATGGACAACCACAGCTATACCGATATGGCCGAGGATCTGGCCGAGGTGATCCACGCGCAAGGTGGCCCGATGGCGGTTCTGGGCCATTCGATGGGCGGCAAGGCGGCGATGATGCTGGCGCTGACGCATCCCGATCTGGTCGAGCGGCTGATCGTGGGCGATGTGGCCCCTGTCGCCTATGACCATGACCAGAGCCGGTATATCGCCGCGATGCAGGCGGTGGACCTGTCCCGGGTCGAGAAGCGATCCGATGCCGAGGCGCAGCTTGCGGCGCTGGTCGATGATCCTACGCTGCCATCCTTTTTCACCCAGTCGCTGGACATCAAGGAGCGGCGCTGGCGGCTTAATCTGGAGGTGCTGGCCGATCAGATGCCGCAGATCCTCGGCTTTCCGCAGATCGCAGCACAGTTCGACAAGCCGACGCTTTTTCTGACCGGGGCCAATTCGCACTATGTCCAACCGGATCATCGCGGCCCGATCAAGGCGCTGTTTCCGGCGGCGCGTTTTGCCAAGATCCCAGGTGCCGGGCATTGGCTCCACGCCGAGAAACCGCGTGAATTCGAAGCCGCCGTACGCGCCTGGCTGGCCGCCTGAGCATGAAAAAGGCAGGAAGGGCAAATCACCCTCCCTGCCCGTTTTCGGAACGGCTGCGGCCCCAACGGGGACCCCTCCCTCGCACCGCTGCCGTCCCGCCTGCCCCGTGGGACAGGATCATGGCCCGCCTGTGAAAGCGGGAAAACGAAAGCTCAGCCGTTTTCGTAGAGCTTGCGCGTCACCGCCCATGTGACGGGGAACGCGACCAGAAACCCGATCAGCGCCGCGATCAGGATCGGATAGAGCGTGTCATAGCCTGTCGCCAGCGCTGCGATCACGCCGACCCCGGCCAAGGTTGACCCGATGAACAGGTGAAGAATGAACCCAAGTCGCAGCATGGCGCGGCCTCCGTAACGGTAATGACTTTGCCTGAGTCTAGACCGCGTGACGCCCCGTTGCCTTGATCTGTGTCAGACGCTGTCGCCTTTTCGCATGCGCTGCATCAACCCGTCCTTGAGCACGAATTGATGATAGAGCGCCCCGGCTACATGCAGGGCGATCAGGGCCAGAAGGACGATCCGCATCACCGAATGCACATCAGCCGCCGCCTCGTTGGCGCGAAACCAAGCCACGGCACCGCTGATCGGCATGGCGACCAGCAGCGCATAGAGGCCCAGATGGGTCACCTGCGCCGTCATGCGTTGCAGCGGGGGGTCGGCCTGCGGCGGCGGCGGCACACCGCGTTCCTTGCGGACATAGAGACGCGCGGCGGTCAGCACGAAGAGCAGGAAGCCGCCAAAGACATGCGCCGCGACCAGCGGGTTGAAATCGGGGATCAACCCTTCTTCCAGCCTGTCGAAAGCCTCGGTGATCGGTTCGTGCAGGATGTATTGCAGGGCCAGCAGCCCGAAGACCAGCCAGTGAAGCCGGATCTGGAGACGGGAATAGGCGCTTGGAACGGGTGTCGGCATCTGCGGATCTCGTTTTGACACATTCGACCGTCAGAATACGATATCCCGCAGCCGTCGCCAAGCGAAACCGGGATCAGGGCCGATTCAGGCAGAGAAACAGATATTCCGTCCCCTGAAAATCCGGCAACGGCCGTGCCGAGACACGTTCGGCATGTTTCTTCGACCCACGCTGGCAAATGCTGTTGGCCAGCGCCAGAAGCTGCGCATCCGTGGCCGAAGTGAAGGCCGGCTGGATGATATTGACGCTGTCGCCGTTGTAGGCGGTCACGACGGGGTCCTGCGCGGGCACCTCGCACCCGGCGAGAAGGATCAGGACAAGCACGGCGGGCAGGGTCTTTTGCATGGGCGATACTCTGGAATTGCCCGGGGCGGAATGCCCCGGGGCCTTGACCAGACTATCTGTCGGAACCCGCAAACGTCGGGTTAACGCCGATCCACGAAAAGACACAAGGCGCGGGGCCCGTCCCTCAGGTGTCCATCTTCAGCGCGTTGATGAAGGCCTGCTGCGGAATCTCGACCTTGCCGAACTGGCGCATCTTCTTCTTGCCCGCCTTCTGCTTGTCCAGAAGCTTGCGCTTCCGGGTGGCGTCGCCGCCATAGCACTTTGCGGTCACGTCCTTGCGCAGGGCGGCCAGCGTTTCGCGTGCGATCACCTTGCCACCGATAGCGGCCTGGATCGGGATCTTGAACATGTGGCGGGGGATCAGCTCTTTCAGCTTTTCCACCATCGACCGGCCCCGCATCTCGGCGCGGTCGCGGTGCACCATGATCGAGAGGGCATCGACGGGCTCATCGTTCACTAGAATGGACATCTTGACCAGATTGTCCTGCTGATAGCCGGTCAGCTGGTAATCGAAGCTGGCATAGCCCTTGGTCACCGATTTCAGGCGGTCGTAGAAATCGAACACCACCTCGTTCAGCGGCAGGTCATAGACGACCATCGCCCGGCTGCCCGCATAGGTCAGATCCTGCTGGATACCGCGCCGGTCCTGGCAGAGCTTGAGCACGTCGCCCAGATATTCGTCCGGCACAAGGATCGTGGCCTTGATGCGCGGCTCTTCCAGATGGTCGACATAGGTCAGGTCCGGCATATCGGCGGGGTTGTGCAATTCCTTCATCGTGCCGTCGCGCAGATAGACATGATAGATCACCGACGGCGCGGTGGTGATGAGATCGATGTCATATTCCCGCTCGATCCGGTCGCGGATCACCTCGAGATGCAGCAACCCCAGGAACCCGCAGCGGAACCCGAAGCCGAGGGCGGCCGAGGTTTCCATCTCATAGGTGAAGGAAGCATCGTTCAGCGCCAGCTTTTCGATGGCATCGCGCAGATCCTCGAATTCGGAACTATCCACCGGGAACAGGCCGCAGAACACGACGGGCTGCGACGGCTTGAAGCCCGGCAGCGCCTTGGTGGCACCCTTTTTCTCATGGGTGATCGTGTCACCCACGCGGGTGTCGCGCACCTGCTTGATCTGGGCCGTGATGAAGCCGATCTCGCCGGGGCCAAGCTGATCGACATTCTGCATCTGGGGGCGGAAGACACCGATCCGGTCCACCTGATGGACCGAGCCGTTCTGCATCATGGTGATGCGGTCGCCCTTTTTCAGCACACCGTCCATGATCCGCACCAGGACGACCACGCCCAGATAGGCGTCATACCAGCTATCGACCAGCATGGCGGTCAGCGGTGCGTTGCGGTCGCCCTTGGGCGCGGGCAGGCGCTTGACGATGGCCTCCAGCGTCTCGTGGATGCCGATGCCTGTCTTCGCGCTGACGCGGATCGCCTCAGAGGCGTCGATCCCGATGACATCCTCGATCTGGGCCGCCACGCGGTCACAATCGGCCGCCGGAAGGTCGATCTTGTTCAGGACGGGCACGATCTCATGATCGGCGTCCAGCGCGTGATAGACGTTGGCCAGAGTCTGCGCCTCGACGCCCTGGGTGCTGTCCACCACCAGAAGCGATCCCTCGACCGCGCGCATCGACCGGCTCACCTCATAGGCGAAGTCCACGTGACCGGGCGTGTCGATCAGGTTGAGGACATAGGTCTCACCGTCATCGGCCTTGTAGTCGATGCGGACCGTGTTGGCCTTGATCGTGATACCCCGCTCACGCTCGATATCCATGCTGTCGAGCAGCTGTTCCTTCATGTCCCGGTCCTGCACGGTGCCGGTGGATTGGATCAGCCGGTCGGCCAGGGTGGATTTCCCGTGGTCGATATGGGCAACGATGGAGAAATTACGAATGCGCGAAAGCTCTGTCATGCAGGGGGATATGATGGGGAAACAGGCGTTGGTCAAGGTGGCTTGAAGGGCTGGATGCCCGCAGATGAAACGCAATGCACCCCCTTGGGCAGGGGATCGACCGGATCGCGGCCGCGCAGGCACGGTGGCGTGGCACAGTGCTCTCATTTCGTCAGATTTTTTGGAGAGTTTCGGGGTGGCGAAACCTCCGCGATGACGCCCGCGTCGTCCATTTTGATCAAGGACGCGCCGGAAGCCTGCCAGACGGCGTATCACAAGGACTGCGATAGGGCCCGACTTGTGGCCCAGCGGCAGGGATGCGCCCTCTGCTCACAGGTCGAACAGGGGCGGCATGGTCTCGCAGCCCTCATAGCCCTGCATGCGACAGCGTCCTTGCCCGGTGCATGTGCCGGGCATCTCTCCGGTGCGGGTCGCCTGCGACGGGGCGGGGATGCAGAGGATCAGGTCCACAGCCCGAGCAGGCCGCGTGTCTGCCGTGCCGGGCGCGCAAATGCCCCCCGGCGCGGCATTTCAGCCCTTTGACAAAGTCGCTTTTTCAGGCATAGTTCCGCCAGAGCAGAGGCGCCGCGCGCGACATGGCCGCAAAGGCCGGAGCCGTGGTTACAGACAAGAGGCGTGGAATGAAGCAGTTTCTGATGGCGGCCGCTATGGCCGTGGCAATGACACCTGTGATGGTTGTGGTGACACCCTCCGTGGCCATGGCCGGACCGATCGACCGGGCCTGCATGTCCTCGGACCGCAAGGCGCGTTCGCCGCGTCTGTGCGCCTGCATACAGCGTGTCGCCGACCAGACCCTGTCACGCAGCGACCAGCGCATGGCCGCCAAGTTCTTCCGCGACCCGCAAAGGGCGCAGGACATCCGCCAGTCCGACAACCAGAGCCATGAAATCTTCTGGCGCAAGTATCGCGCCTTCGGGGAAACCGCTGCCGCCACGTGCAGTTGAGATCACCCTTCCGCGCCGTGCCTCGGTCCGCCTGCGCCCATCATCCGCGCAGTCGTCTGTCCCAAGGGACCCCCGGCGCCGAATGCCCGGACACTCTGCGCGGGCTGCGCCAACACCAAGGGGCAATATGGGAAACATCGTGATCCTGACCGGGGCGGGCATATCCGCCGAAAGCGGGCTTGGCACTTTCCGCGACGAAGGCGGGCTGTGGTCCCAGCACCGGATCGAGGATGTGGCCACGCCCGAAGGCTTTGCCCGCGACCCTGCACTGGTGCACCGTTTCTACAACGCGCGGCGCGTGCAGGCGGCGGCGGCGCAAGCCAATGCCGCCCATCACGCGCTGGCGCGGCTTGAGGCCGCGTTTGCAGGACAGGTCACCATCGTGACCCAGAATGTGGACGGGCTGCACGAAGCCGCGGGATCACGGCGCGTGCTGCACATGCATGGCACTTTGGCAGGGGCGCTCTGTGCCGCCTGCGGGCATCGCTGGACTGCCCCGCCCGAGATGGCACCCGGCCACCCCTGCCCCGCCTGCAAGGCCCCTGCCGCCCGGCCCGATGTCGTCTGGTTCGGCGAGATGCCCTATCACATGGACGAAATCTGGGACCTGCTGCGCGGGGCCGACATCTTCGCCGCCATCGGCACCTCGGGTCAGGTCTATCCGGCAGCGGCCTTCGTGCAGGATGCGGCGCGCGCCGGGGCCCATACGGTCGAGATCAATCTGGAACCTTCGGCCGTCGTGTCCGATTTCGCCGAGACGCGGTTCGGCAAGGCCTCGGTCGAGGTGCCGCGCTGGGTCGCGGCCTTGCTGGCGCAGTGAATGCCAAAGGCCGGACCCCTAGGGGCCCGGCCTGTGCGACCGTCGGGTCAGACCCGGTCAGTCCTTTTTCATCGTGCCGTGGTTCATGGTGCCGTGGTTCATGCCGCCATGCATCGGCATCCGCTCCAGATCGACGGGGATCTGCACTGCGACATCGCCCGCCTTTTCGAAGGTCAGCGTCACGTCGATCATGTCACCCTGTTTCATCGGCTCTTTCAGGCCCATGAACATGACGTGGTTCCCGCCGCGCTCCATCACGATCTCGCCGCCCTCGGGCAGTTCGAACCCCTCCTCGACATGGATCATCCGCATGACGCCGTTGCTGTCCTCGCGGTGGGTGTGGAGTTCGACCTTTTCGGCCACGTCCGACGTGACCCCGATCAGCCGGTCAGCGGCGCCATCCGGGTTGGTGATCACCATGAAAGCCGCGCCGGTCGTCGCCATTTCGGAGGCGCTGCGCGCATAGGGGTCCTGCACTTCGATCCCTGCGGCGAAGGCGGGAAGGGCAAGGAAAGCGGCCGCACTGGCCGCAAGAAGGGTGGATTTGAAAGACATCGCGTCTCTCCTTTGTCTGCTGTTGTGTCTGATGTGAAGGTTTGGAGATCAGACCACGGCAGGGGGATCGCGCGCCGAGAAGGGGTTGACCTGCTGCGGCAGGGCCACGCGCCGGAGCGGCAGACCCACAGCCTCGGCCCGGCCCATCGGATGCGCGACGGAGGGGGCGGCTTGCGCCACCGCCACGATCAGCGACAGGGTGCAGTCGGGGCAGACATGGGACGGGCCGACGGGTTGGCCATCGGCATCCGTCAGGATCGTCACAGGCCCGGTGCCGGTGCACAGGACGATTGATCCCGCGGCCCCCGGCATACCCCGCGCCACGGCCATGGACTGGGCCGTCAGGACCAGCAGCAGGGCCAGCGCGATGGCGACAAGAGGGTGGTTGCGACGCGTCATGATCCGCATATATGCGCCGCGCGCAGCGGCGAAAAGAGGCGAATCCCGCGGACATGCCCGAAACACATGCAGCAAATGGACACAGCCCCGCCGGATCGGCGAGGCTGTTGAAACTTGGCCGTAATCGAAAGGGATCAGGCGGTTGCCTGTGCCTTCGCGATCTCTTTCTTGATCTTCAGCGCCGCGTCGGACAGCGTGTCGTCCTTGGCTTTCGCCAGGAACGCGTCCAGACCGCCACGGTGATCGACCGAGCGCAGGGCAGCGGCGGAAATCCGCAGCTTGACCACGCGGCCCAGCGTTTCGGACTGCAGCGAGACGTCGTTCAGGTTCGGCAGAAACCGGCGACGGGTCTTGTTGTTGGCGTGGCTGACATTGTTGCCAGACATCGGGCCTTTTCCGGTCAGTTCGCAGCGGCGCGACATGGCTTTATCCTCGTCTTGATCAGGGGCGCATCCGGCGCCTTCAACACATAAGGGCACCGCGACCGGCGGCGCCCCGAATTCCGTTTGGGGTGATTAGGCGGAATCGCCACAGGCGTCAAGGCCAAAGCAGCGCCTGTTGGAGGCGGCGGCGATCAGGCCGCCCCCTCCTCCAGCTCGTCCCCCAGAAACCCGCCCGACTGGCGCGCCCAGAGCGCGGCATAGAGACCGCCCGCCGCCAGCAGATCGGCATGAGACCCCTCCTCGACGATCCGGCCCCGGTCCAGCACGACGATCCGGTCCATCTGCGCGATCGTGCTCAGGCGGTGGGCAATCGCGATCACCGTCTTGCCCGCCATCATGCCGTAAAGCGTGTCCTGCACGGCCGCCTCGATCTCGCTGTCCAGCGCACTTGTCGCCTCGTCCAGCAGCAGGATCGGCGCGTTCTTGAGGATCACGCGGGCCAGTGCGATGCGTTGCCGCTGCCCGCCGGACAGCTTCACACCGCGTTCGCCCACCTGCGCATCGAACCCGCGCCGCCCCTTGCCGTCCTGAAGGTCGGGGATGAACTCCAGCGCCTGCGCCTGTGCGGCGGCGCGGCGCATCTCCTCCTCGGTGGCATCGGGGCGACCATAGAGCAGGTTGTCGCGGACCGAACGGTGCAACAGCGCAGAGTCCTGCTGGACCATGCCGATATGGGCGCGCAGGCTGGCTTGCGTGACATGGGCGATGTCCTGCCCGTCGATCAGGATGCGCCCGCCTTCGGCCGCATAGAAGCGCAAGAGCAGCTTCATCAGCGTCGATTTGCCCGCGCCGGAGCGGCCCACAAGCCCCACCTTCTCACCGGGTGCGATCCGCAGATCGACCTGCTCCAGCCCGCCACCGGCGCGACCATAGCTGTGGCGGACAGCCTCCATCACGATCTCGCCCTGGGTGACATGCAATGGCACGGCATCCGGCGCATCCGGCAGGGTGATGGGCTGCGCGATGGTCTGCATCCCTTCGGCCACGACCCCCAACTGGCGGAAGAACGTGGTCAGCGCCCACATGATCCAGCCCGTCATCGCATTCAGCCGCAGGGTCAGCGCCGTGGCCGCCGCCACCGCGCCCACGCTTGCCTGCCCCTGCATCCAGAGCCAGATGGCCCATCCCACGACGCCCACGATCAAAAGACCGTTCAGAAAGACCAGACCGAAATCCATCTTGGTATAAAGCCGCATCTCGGCCTGAAAGGTCAGCCGGGCATCCTCGATCGCCTCGCGCGCGAATTCCAGCTCGCGCCCGTGCTGGTCGAACATCTTGACCGAATGGATATTGGTATAGCTGTCCACCACGCGGCCCGTCACCGCGCTGCGCGCATCCGACGCCGCCTCGGACGCGGGCTGCACCCGCTTGATCGCCCAGCGCATCAGCGCGGCATAGGCCACGAGCCACGCGATCAGCGGCAGCATCAGCCGCGCATCGGCCTGCCCCAGGATCACCACGGCCCCCACCACATAGGCCAGCGAGAAGGTGATCGCATCGAAGACCTGAAACACCGCCTCGCCCGCCGCCGGGGGCGTCTGCATGATCCGATTGGCGATGCGGCCCGCGAAATCATTCTCGAACCAGCCCACGGATTGGCGCAGCACATGGGCATGGGCGCGCCAGCGGATCAGCGTGCCGAAATTCGGCAGGATCGTGTTGTTCAGCAGCAGCACATCCAGCCCCTGAATGGCCGGGCGCAACACAAGGATGAAGATGACCAGCCCGATCATCTGCCAGCCATGATCCGCCCAGAATTGCGCGGGATCACCCTGAAGCGCATCGACGATCCAGCCCATCACCCAGATCAGCGCGATCTCGACCGCAGCCACCAGCACGGACAGGATCCCCGTGACCCAGAACACCCGCTTGAAGGGCTGCGCATAGTCCAGCATGAACCGCCACAGCGTCTGCGGCGGGTGGTCCTTTTCGGGATAGGGACCATAGGGATCGACAAGATTTTCAAAGAAACGGAACATGGAGGGGGCCTTCCGGAATTGGATACGTGAAGCTAGGGCGCGCAAGCGCACCCACAATGCCCATCGGCTGGGCTTATGTGCTCAGGTAAACCAGATCCCGCGATACATGGGGCGCATCCTCCGTCAATGCCGACAGGTTAGCGCGACTTTTCGGGACTGTCACGCCCCGGCGGTCGCTAATCCCGGCAAAAGGACGCGCAGGAATCCCGCTTTCCACATGCCGCGCTGCGCAGTATATGCGCGACATGAGCCAGAACCCTCCCAGCCTCCGCCCCGACCTTGCCCCGCGCGCCCTGATCAAGGACGCGCCCCGCCCCGGCCAGCCGACCATCGGCATGGTCAGCCTTGGCTGTCCCAAGGCGCTGGTGGATTCCGAGCGGATCCTGACCCGCCTGCGCGCCGAAGGTTATGCGATCAGCCCCGATTATTCCGGCGCCGATGCGGTGATCGTGAACACCTGCGGCTTTCTCGACAGCGCCAAGGCCGAAAGCCTTGATGCCATCGGCGAGGCGCTGGCCGAGAATGGCCGCGTGATCGTGACCGGCTGTCTGGGGGCAGAGCCTGAATACATCACCGGCGCGCATCCGAAGGTGCTGGCCGTCACCGGCCCCCATCAATACGAGGCTGTGCTGGACGCCGTCCACAAGGCCGTGCCGCCCTCGCCCGATCCCTTCATCGACCTGCTGCCCGCCTCCGCCGTATCGCTGACGCCGCGCCATTACAGCTATCTGAAGATATCCGAGGGCTGCAATCACAAGTGCAAGTTCTGCATCATCCCCGACATGCGCGGCCGCCTTGTCAGCCGCCCGGCCCATGCGGTGCTGCGCGAGGCGGAGCGGCTGGTGCAGAACGGGGTCAAGGAACTGCTGGTGATCTCTCAGGACACCTCGGCCTATGGCGTGGATATCAAGCACGCCACCGCCAACGGGCACCGCGCCCATATCACCGATCTGGCGCGCGATCTGGGTAGCCTCGGGGCCTGGGTGCGGCTGCATTACGTCTATCCCTACCCGCATGTGCGCGACCTGATCCCGCTGATGGCGGATCCGGCGTCGGGCGTGCTGCCCTACCTCGATATCCCCTTCCAGCACGCGCACCCCGATGTGCTGCGCCGCATGGCGCGGCCTGCGGCGGCGGCGAAGACGCTGGATGAGATCGCGGCGTGGCGCAGCCAGTGCCCTGATATCACCCTGCGTTCCACCTTCATCGTCGGCTATCCCGGCGAGACGGAGGCGGAGTTCCAGACCTTGCTGGACTGGCTGGACGAGGCGCAGTTGGACCGGGTCGGCTGCTTTCAGTATGAAAACGTCGCCGGTGCGCGCTCGAACGCGCTGCCGGACCATGTGCCCGCAGAGGTCAAGCAGGAGCGCTGGGACCGTTTCATGGAGAAGGCGCAGGCGATCTCGGAGGCGAAGCTGGCCGCCAAGGTGGGCCGCGTGGTCGAGGCCATCGTGGACGATATCGACGAGGACGGCATCGCCACCTGCCGCACCTGGGCCGACGCGCCGGAGATCGACGGCAACCTTTTCATCGACGAGGGCACCGAGGCGCTGAACGTGGGCGACGTGGTCCGGGTCGAGGTGGACGAGGCGGGGGAATATGACCTCTGGGGGCGGGTGATCTGAGCCTTGATCCGGGCCGCTGGAGGATGTCCCACGATGGGACATTTTTCAAAGGCTTATATTTCAAAGGGTTAGCGGGGCGCATTCACGACTTTTTAACGATTGGCGCAGAATTGGCTGCCTTTGGCAGTCTTTGGCTGCGCCTTGCAGAGAGACGCGAAAACACCCGGGGCTGTGTGATCTTGTCAGCGCGCCTCGTCTTCGGGGTCTTGGGCGAGGTTCTACGGGCACGGTTAAGGCATTTCGTCCGACGTCTTTATGTCCGGCCCATCAAGTGAGAGCTCATGCGAACATCCTCTGCGTGGATAAAGCGGGCGATCATCTCCAAGTTGCAGGCGAGAGCCTTGCTGTCGGGTTTCGCCAACGGACAATCACTCAGGAATCAGCACCCCGCTCCCACCCGACCTTTCCGTCATGTCGCGGTATTTCGGCAATCCGTCGGGCAGAGAGATAACGCGTTCAGCATAATTGATGTGCATCGTTGGCTGAAAATCAAACGCCTCGAGGACGCCTGCGAAAATGTCGAACAATCTGGAACCGGGTAGAAAGGTGCAGACCGCGCCGCCACAGACTGCACAGCTAAATCTTCCGCCCTCGGGATGATCCGTGATGGAAAAACGGCGAAGCAGTTCCTTGCCTTTTGCAAAGCGGATCCGGTCTTCCGGCCACAAAATGCAGGCGGTTACAGGCTGTCCGGACCACTGACGGCAACTGGTGCAATGACAAAAACACTGGATGACCGGATCACCCTCGGCGACAAGTGAAATCTGCCCGCAATAACACCGCGCATGATGTTCCATGTGTCGTCCCATCCTTGATTTGGTCTTCGGACGTCGAGGTATCTTCTGTGAGGGAAAGAGATGTCTTTATGTTTCCCCAAAAGCGATGGTCACTTGTTTAGCAGACTTTTCCGCTTGGCGCAGCATTCAACAAGACGGGCGCAAGCCAGCCCTGCGCCGCGAGCGTGCCGAACGTCCGCAGTGCGGACAAAGCGGACGTTCCTGAACTAACTTACTAGTCAAAGTGTGAGCCGCCGACTAAGTTTGACTTGGGATTTGCCATCATCGGACCATGTACGACGCTCGCCGTAATTGTCCTTTTTTGAAAACACTGGGGGGGATTCATTGAAGTATTTAAGATTGTACGCAGATGCGAATGGCGAAAGCCATGTGGAAGAGATGTCGGTTCAGTTCAGCCCGATTGACTCTGCGCCGCCGGCCCCGCCCTTTGGTCTTTCTGAGCGGATAGAGGCAACCGGATTAATTTACGTAAGGTTTCCCGCAGGTTGGACGAGCGATCTTCATCCCACACCGCGCCGCCAATTGTTCGTTCTTTTGGCGGGCGATTTTACCGGCCAAGCCAGCGACGGCGCTTTGATGAATTTGGTTCCCGGAGATGTCCTGTTGATGGAGGATACTGTTGGAAAGGGGCACACGGGCAAAGTGAACGGTACCGAGGATGTCCATGCCATGATGATTCATCTCGAATGAACGTCAGCCCGTAGTTCAACAGTTCGACCCGTGACGGGGCTCGCGACGTCAAAAAAAGGGCTCAAAGCAGCCACTAGCTACTTCCCTGATACTGCAGCTTCCGCCATCCGCGCGGTTTGACTGCACGAAATGGTGACGCCCATCACCCGGCACCACCATGGGCCGGGACCTTGCCGCGCGACCCTGCCCTGCTACCTCACCTTCATGGCACAGACAGACACCCGCGTTCTTTACAACCATGACTGCCCGGTTTGCCGGGCGGAGATCACGCATTATGCGGACTATGCCGGGCGCGAGGGTCTGGCGATCGGGTTTGACGATCTGAACCGGGTCGATCTGGGGATGTGGGGGGTGAGCGCGGATCAGGCCGCGCGGCGGTTGCATGTGGTGCATGACGGGCAGGTTCTGTCAGGCATTCCGGCCTTCATCGCCCTGTGGCGGCAGATGCCGCGCTATCGCTGGATCGCGCGCATCGTGGCGCTGCCGGGCATCCGGCAGGCCGCGACGCTGGTTTATGACCATATCCTTGCCCCCTGGCTCTACCGCGCGCATCTGCGGCGGCAGCGCGCGGGCGGCTGAACGGGTCAGGCCTTGGCGAGGCTTTCGAGGATATCCTTGTTGCGGCAGTAGTCAGGCGCCTCGGCCGCGTGGGGATGGTCCTGCATCCATGCGGTGCATTCGCCTTCATGGCCGCAGGAGACGCAGCGCATCACTGCCTGACGATAGGTGCGCACGTTTTCCGGCGATTGCGCGATGGCCGCGGCGAAATCCACGTCCAGTGTGTCTGCCATGCGCGTCATCACTTCGGCGCGGTGGTCGATCTTGTTGAACAGTCCCATCAATGGGTCCCCTTGTTTGGTGTTTCCCGTTTCAATCGGTTCAGGTCCGCCGAGATCAGGCAGCCCGCAGGCGGTGTCTCGGACGGGCCGGTCGAGGTGGCGAGCCAGTTCTGACAGGCATCGACCAGCGGACAGGTGCGGCATCTGTTGATGAAGGCGCGGTAGTCGTCGCGGTGCAGCTCGCCCCGCGCGAGTGCGCCGCCAAGGTCGAGGTCCATCACCCGCGCGACCGAACGCACCAGCCAGAAATGGCGATCAGGGTCTCCCAGTCGGGCGATGATACCCATGCGCAACCCCGTCCTGTCGGTCAGCGCCGCCCGAGGTCATCGAAGACCCCGGCGTTGCGGCAGTAATAGGGTGTCGTGGGGGCCTCGCCTGCGTCGGGACGGGCTTCGGCCTGTTCCAGAAAGGCCGTGCAGCCGTCGGGGTTGGCGCAGCCGGTGCAGCGCAGCACCATGTCGGGCAGTTCGTCCATCGCAAGCTGGCCGCGCATCACGGCCTCTTGCAGATCCATGCCCAAGGCTCCGGCCATCCGGTCGACCAGATCTGCGTGCCGGCGCATCGTCTTGTTTGACAGCATATGCTTGTCCTCCGCGTGATCCCGGCCCGGAAGGCGGGCGGGATAGCGTCAGATAAACATGAGGCGGGGATGGCGCGCCTTGACCTGAATCAAGCCGCCGCGCGCCTGTGGCGCGGCAGCGGTTCAGAGACCGGCGGCGGTGCGGCGCACGATGGCGACCCGGTCCGCATTGGGCGGGTGGCTGCCCAGGAAGCGGTCGCCGGGATCGGGGATGCGGTTGAAGAACTCGGCCCCGCGCAGCGGATCGAAGCCCGCGCGCGCCGCCAGAACGGTGCCGAGGGCATCGGCCTCAAGCTCGAATTCCTTGGAATAGGTGCGCGCGCCCACGGTGGCGCCCAGTTCCTGGGCCGAGCGGATCGCGCCGGTGTCGGCCCCGGTCAGCGAGGCGAGGCCCGCGAAGATCACCGCACCGGCGGCGGCGTTCTGTTGCTGGCGCGGGATGTGGCCTTCGATGTGATGCGCCGCCTCATGGGCCATGACGAAGGCCAGCTCATCCGCGTTGCGCATGTCGTTCAGCAGCGCGACGGTGAAGCCGATCACCGGGTTGCCGTTGCGGTCCAGCGTCTGGAAGGCGTTGGGCGGCTGGCCGGGGCGGCTGTCCACCACGATCTGGAAATCGCAGACCGTATTGGGCCGCTGGCGGCGGCATTCCTGCTCGGCGACCGGCTGGACGCGCGCCTGCACCTGCTGGAAGAGTTGCGGCGTGATCGTCTGGGTGACGCCGGAGGCGACAGGCTGGACGACGCCGGGGCGCGGGGCCTGTGGGGCATCCATCGGGCTGACGCAGCCCGCCAGTATCATCATGGCCGAGAGGACAAACCAGCGCATCCGCATTCCCTTTCCGAGAGAGGTTGATCCTATCAATAGCAGTCCGCGCGCCGGACGCCAGACCTGCTCACGCGCAGTTGACATGGCCGGGCGGACGCTAGGCGCGCCATCCTGCCGTCAGGCAGGGCTTGCATTGGCCGATTGCCGCCGTAAGCTGGCGGCATGTTTACCATCGAACACGAATTCGACGCCACCGTGATCACCCTTGTCGATGAGGGTGAAACCCATCTGCAGGAAGATGTGATCGTGAACGCTTTCGAGGATTGCATCACGATCGAGCAGTTCGATGCGCGGCTGGACCAGATGCAGAAGATCACCCTGTCGATGACGCAGGTGCGCGATCTGGCCGCTGCGCTGAACCTGCCCGAGGGCGTCTATCACCTGCGTCGCGGCGCCTGAGGTTCGGGCCTGTCGCGGCCCTTGCCTGCTCGTGCCGCGCCTTGCCACCATAGCCATGCCATCCGGATGCGGCAGCGCCCTGCGTGAGGGCGGTGGACTCTCCGTCGCCGGCGGGGATATTTGAGGCAAGAAGACACAGGCGGGGGACGCGATGGGGACGGGATTTTTCTGGGATGAGCGGTGCTTCTGGCATGCGGGCGGCAATTATGCGCTGACGCTGCCGCTGGGCGGGCTGGTGCAGCCGCTGGCGGCGGGCGGCCTGCCTGAGAACCCCGAGACCAAGCGGCGGCTCAAGAACCTGATGGATGTCACGGGCCTGTCGGATGATCTGGAGATGCGCCGCGCCGCACCTGCCACATGGGAGGATCTGGCCCGCGTGCATCCCGAGGAATTCCTGCAGCGTTTCAAGGAGATGTCGGACATGGGCGGCGGCGAGCTGGGTCTGCGCACGCCCTTTGCCAAGGGCGGGTTCGAGATCGCGAGCCTGTCGGCGGGTCTGGCCAAGGCCGCGCTGCTGGCGGTGTGGAACGGCGATTGCGACAATGCCTATGCGCTGTCGCGCCCGCCGGGGCATCACTGCCTGCCCGACTGGCCCAACGGCTTTTGCCTGCTGAACAATATCGGCATCGCCATCGGGGCGGCACGGGCGGCGGGGCATGGCGGGCGCATCGCGGTGATCGACTGGGATGTGCATCACGGCAACGGGACCGAGGCGGTGTTCTACGACCGCGCCGATGTGCTGACCATCAGCCTGCATCAGGAGCGGAATTATCCCACGGATTCCGGCTTTCTCGAGGATCGCGGGCGCGGGCCGGGGCTTGGTTTCAACATGAACATCCCCCTGCCCCCCGGCGCGGGTCATGTCAGCTATCTGGCCGCGATGGAGCAGATCGTGCTGCCCGCGCTGGAGCAATACCGCCCCGACATGATCATCATCGCCTGCGGCTATGACGCGGGCTGTTTCGATCCGCTGGCCCGGATGCTGGCCACGGTCGAGACCTTCCGCGCGATGACCCGGCAGGTCATGGCAGCGGCGGAACGGCTGTGTGGCGGGCGGCTGGTGATGGTGCATGAGGGCGGGTATTCCGAGGCCTATGTGCCCTTCTGCGGTCATGCGGTGATCCAGGAGATGGCCCGCAGCGACATCGACGCGCCCGATCCGATGGCCCCCATCGTGGCGGCGCGCCAGCCGTCGGCCCGGATGGACGCCTTTGTCGCGACGCTGATCGACGAGATGGCGCAAAGCCTGCTGCCTTTGCCAGCGCAGCCTTGACCCCGCGCGCCCCAGCCCCGACATAGAGACCAAGCCAGTCCGCGCGTGACCTGCGGACCAAGCGACCGTCGAAAGGTCAAGAAGGACCATCCATGCCCGATCCCAATCCCGCCGCCCTTGAATTCCTGCTGTCGCGCCGGTCGCGCCCGGCCAAGACACTGGGCCTGCCGGTGCCGACGCCGGACCAGTTGCTGCCGATCCTGACCGCCGCCGCGCGCAGCCCCGATCACGGCAAGCTGGAGCCATGGCGTTTCATCGTGCTGGAAGGGGCGGCGCTGCGCCGTCTGGGCGATCATGCCCGTGCCCGCGCCACCGATCTTGGTCTGGACAATGAACAGGCCGACAAGGGCGCGCAGCAATTCGAGACCGGCCATCTGGCCGTCGCCGTGATCGAGGTGCGCAAACCATCCGAGAAGATCCCCGAACTGGAGCAGACCTATGCCGTGGGCGGCGTGTGTCTTGCGCTGCTGAACGCGGCGCTGGCCAGCGGCTGGGGCGCCAACTGGCTGTCCGGCTGGCCCAGCCACGACCGGGGGTTCATGGCGCAGGCGCTTGATCTGGCGGCGCATGAACGTATCGCGGGGTTCATCCATATCGGCACCGAAACGAGCGTTCCGCCGGACCGTCCGCGCCCGGATCTGGCGCAGATCGTGACATGGTGCAGGTCGTGATCGGGCACAGGTTCTGAGATGGGGATCACGCTGATCCTGTCCAGCTTTTTCAAGGCCCTGCGGCAGTTGGGCGACAGCCGCCTGTCGCGGGTGCTCTGGCTGGGGATCGGGCTGGCGCTGGTCCTGCTGGCGCTGGCCTCGGCCGGGGTGCAGGCGCTGCTGCTGTGGTGGGCGGGCGATGGTGTCACCCTGCCCTGGATCGGTGAGGTCACGTGGATCGCCACGCTGGCCGGATGGTCGGGTCCCGTCGTGATGATCCTGCTGTCGGTCGTGCTGATGGTGCCTGTCGCCTCGGCCATGTCGGCGCTGTTTCTGGACCGGGTCGCGGATGCGGTCGAGGCGCGGCACTATCCGCAGGCGGGACAGGCGCGCGCCGTTCCCTTTGTCGAGGCGTTGCGCGATTCGATCGGCTTTCTGGGTGTGATGATCGCCGCGAATATCGTGGCGCTGATCCTCTATCTGATCTTCTCGCCCGTGGCGCTGTTCATCTTCTGGGGGCTGAACGGCTATCTGCTGGGGCGTGAATATTTCACCCTTGTCGCGATCCGTCATCTGGGCCGCGAGGGGGCGGCGCAGATGCGCAAGCGCAATGGCGCGACGGTCTGGCTGGCGGGGGTGCTGATGGCGATGCCGCTGTCGATCCCGCTGGTGAACCTTGCGGTGCCGGTGCTGGGTGCGGCGACGTTCACCCATCTGTTTCACGGGCTGCGCCTGAAAGGATAAGGGCGACGGACAGGTCAGCCCGTCCGTCGGCCGGTTGTCCTTACTCGCGCGGGGCCATGCGGTTGAACCAGTCGATGTCGCGCACCGTCAGGGTTCCCGAGATGATCACATAGGCGATGATCGCCCAGAGGATCAGGGCGATGACCGTGGTGATCAGCGCGCGCTTTTTCAACTGCGGGTGATGCGGTGCGCCCGCGTGGGTGCCATGCACGATCTCTCCCACGTCGCCTTGCGTCTTGAGCCGGATCGGCAGCACCACGAGGAAGGTCAGGAACCACAGGACGGCATAGAGGACCAGAGCGGAGGTGACAGCCATCAGACCTGCTCCAGCTCGACCAGGCAGCCGTTGAAATCCTTGGGATGCAGGAACAGCACGGGCTTGCCATGGGCGCCGATCTTGGGCTCTCCGCTTCCCAGGACCCGCGCGCCGGTGGATTTCAGATGGTCGCGCGCGGCGATGATGTCATCGACCTCATAGCAGATGTGATGGATGCCGCCGGCGGGGTTCTTTTCGAGGAAACCCTTGATCGGGCTGTCCTCGCCCAGCGGATAGAGCAGTTCGATCTTGGTGTTGGGCAGTTCGATGAAGATCACGGTCACGCCGTGATCGGGTTCGTCCTGCGGTGCGCCGACCTTGGCGCCCAAAGCATCGCGATACTGCGCCGCTGCGGCCGAAAGGTCCGGCACGGCAATGGCGACATGGTTGAGGCGGCCGATCATGGGCAACTCCTGTTTCTGGACGATCCGTGACCCGGATATGGCCTGCCAAGCCGGTTTAAGCAAGACGAACCGGGGCGGCATCCGCGCGCAGGTGTGACGTTAACGCCATCTTAGGGATGACCGACACAGTCTGGAGAGCGAGTCGCATTCCCTCCCGCCCCCCTGCTCGCCGGATGAAAGGATCACTTCATGGATGACCGCTATCCCTTTTCGACGCTGCGCTTTCCGTCGCCTGCGCGGCCATTGCTGGGCCTGACCGTGCTGCTGGTCGAGGACAGCCGCTTCGCCTCCGAGGCGATGCGCCTTTTGTGCATGCATTCGGGCGCGCGGATCCGGCGGGCGGATTGCCTGCGCTCGGCCCGCAGGCATCTGCAGGTCTATCGTCCTTCGGTGCTGATCGTCGATCTGGGGCTGCCCGACGGATCGGGGATCGAGCTGATCGACGAGGCGCATGCCGCGTCGCCGCGGATCGGGGTGATCCTGGGCATCAGCGCGGACGACCATGCGCGCGGGATGTGCCTTGCCGCCGGGGCGGATGGTTTCCTTGAGAAGCCCTTGCAATCGCTGAATATCTTTCAGGCGGAAATCCTGCGGCACCTGCCCGCCGACCGCCAGCCCAGCGGACCGCGCCGCCTGCAGGACGAGGTCGTCTGTCCCGACAGTATCGCCTATCGGGATGACATGGCGCATATCGCCAGTCTTCTGGGGTCGGGCGAGGATGCGGGCGTTCTGGACTATGTGACCCGGTTTCTGGAAGGGGTGGCCGTATTGGCCGGGGACCGCGCCCTGCTGGAGGCGAACAGGTCGCTGCGCCACGCCCATGACAGCGGGCAGCCGCTGTGCTCGGACCTGGCGACGCTGGCCGGGCTGTTGCAGGAGCGTCTGGCCGACCGGGTTGCGATCTGACCGGGCCGATGGCGCGGAAAAAACGCGCGCGGAGGCTGCCTTGGGCGGATTGCCCGAATGATGCGCCGCTTCTCCCGCAAACTCGCCACATTCCTGTCGCACAAGCAGGGAACTGAACACTGAACGGTGCGGCACGTGCCTTGGAGTTGAATATGTCGAGACAATCCAGGGCCTTCGCGCGCGATGAAACCGGCGCCGTCTCTGCCGAATGGGTGGTGCTGGTGGCGGGGGTCCTGATGCTGTGCATCGCCGCCTTTTTCGCGATGGAGGAGGGCACGCTGGATCTGGCCAATGGCACGTCGGACCATATGTCCCAGCCTGCCGACTGATCCCCGGGCCTGTCCCCGTCAGTTCTTGAGTTTTCCGTCAGGTCTTGGGCTTTCCATCAGGCCTTGGGCTTTCCGTCAGCCCTCAGCGCAGCAGGGCGGGATCGGGGCCCATCTCGAGCCCCGGAAAGACAGCCTGCTCCAGCACCGCTGTCTCGAGCCCGAAGAGGCCGCGCATGGCCCAGGCCGCATGGGCGCGCACATCGCGCGTCGGCATCAGATCGCGCCCCTGATAGAGATCGCCTTGTGCCAGACCGGGCCAGGCATTCTGCGCGGCACCGCCCAGCACCTGCCCGCCCCGGATCGCGCCCCCTGCCATGAGCATCGCCCCCGCCGTGCCGTGATCCGTGCCCTTGGTGCCGTTTTCGCGCGCGGTGCGGCCAAATTCCGTCACGGCCAGCACCGCCGTCTGCTGCCAGACCGGCCCCAGCCCGTCCCGCAGGGCCAGAACGGTCTCGGACAGCCGTCCCAGTGCACGGGTCAACCCTGCGGCCTGCGCCTGATGCGTGTCCCAGCCGCCCAGCGAGAAGGCGGCAATGCGGCTGCGTCCGCGCAACTGATCCGCCGCAAAGGCCGCCAGCCGCAGGTGACCGGACGCGGTTTGCCGCGCCCCGTCCGCCATCGCGGGCGCGGCCATGCCCGACATCGTCTCTGACGGGGCCATCATCTGCGGCGCATCCTCTGCCGCGCTCAGGACAAGGGCCTCTTGCAGGGCGGCGTTGAAAAGCGGGTCGTCATGCATCACGAGACCGGCCAGACGCTCGGCCTGCGGGCTGAGGCGCAGACCCGCATCCGGGGTCCAGTTCGACACTTGCGCCGCGCCGCGCAGCAGCAGCATGTCCTCATGGCCCAGCGCATAGGCCGTCTGGGCGGTCGCATCGGGCAGATGTTGCACCAACCGGTTCAGCCAGCCATCGCGCGCCTGCCCCAGTCCGGGTGTGCCCGCCTCGAGCAGGTCCTGCCCGTCGAAATGGCTGCGCTTGTCGCGGTAAGGCGTTGAGACCGCATGGGCAAAGCCCAGTTCACCCGCCTGCCAGAGCGGCATCAGCCCGGCCATCGCCGGATGCAGGGCGAAGAAGCCGTCGAGATCGCTGCTCCCCGCCGCCTCGCCCGCCAGCAGGGTCGGGCGCAGCGCCGCCATCGCGGGGTCGCCATAGGGCTGCACCACGTCGAGCCCGTCCATGGCCCCGCGCAGGATGATCACGACCAGCCGGTTCTCGCCGGGCGCGGCGGCGAAGCTGATGGGCGTCAGCAGGGGGCTGGCCGCCACCGAACAGCCGATCAGCCCGGTGCGGATCAGGAAGCTGCGGCGGGACAGGATGGCGTCATGGGGATTTGTCATCATCAACCCTTCTATCGGCGCTGAAAGGCGGGCGAGGCCAGGATCAGCCCCAGCCCCTCGGCCCGGTTCTCGGCGGCCATGGCCGCGAAGCGCACGGGTTCGGGCACCCGGTCGCCCAGCGCCACCGTCGCGAAATCGCGCGGGTCCGGCAGATCCGGCAGCACCATGGCGGGCCATGTGATCGCCCAGCGCAACCGCGCGGCCAGACCCTGCGGCGTGATCCAGTGGGTGTCTTCCTCCGGCCAGCCATCGGGGCCGGGGGGCGATTCCCAGGGTTGGCCCATCTCTTGCAGCGGCACCCGCAGAAGGCGCGCCAGCCCGCGTTCGTTCTGCCTGTCGAAACGGTCCTCGGGCAGGGCCAGCGCCCGCGCGACGGAGGACAGGAAATCGAAAGGTGGCTTGACGTTGTGCAGGTCCGGCGTCCAGGCGGCGGGATGGTCCAGCAGGGCGGCGGTGACCTGCATCAGATCGCCATCGGTGGCGAGGAACCGCGCCGCGAGATGCGCCACCAGATCCTCCGGCGGGGCGTCGGCCACGAAATGCACCGCCAGCTTCTGCGCGACATGGCGCGCGGTCGCGGGATGCCGTGCCAGATCGCGCAGGGCCGCGACGATGTCCTGCAAGCGCGCCTGATCGCCGCCATAGCTGACGCCCAGCACCTGATGCAGGCCCGGTTCGGCCATCGGCTTGCGAAAGACGAAGCCCTGTTCGGGCTGATAGCTGAGGCCGGTGAAGAGCAGCGCCAGCGCCGTGACATCGCGCTGGTCATAGGGCGCGCCGACGCCCAGCGTGTGCAGTTCCAGCACCTCGCGCGCCAGATTCTCGTTCAGACCGTTGCGCCCGCCCTGCTGCGCCGCGCGCCGGCTGTTCGGGCCGTAGGAGCGGTATTGATCCAGATAATGCAGCATCAGGGGGCTGGTGGTGGCCGCGACCAGCAGGTCCGCGAAGCGCCCGGTGACATGGGGGCGGATCGCTTCCTCGACGTAAGGAGTCGCGGACCAGCGCAGCAGACCCGCCTTGCCCTGCGCCGTGAAGTGATCGGCCCAGAAGCCCACCAGACGTTCGCGCAGGCCATCCTCGGTCCAGGTGCGGCGCAGCATCTGCTGACCCAGCCAGCGCAGGCGATCCAGACGCGCGGCTTTCTTTTCGAGGTTCACGGCCTTGCGGGCGAAACCGGCCTCGTCAGAGCCGCGCTGTTGCTGGCGCACCTTCCACGCGTCCTGCACGCGGATGATGCGTTCGCGGTACTGGGTGAAGGTCTCGACCGGGAAGCGGGCGGCGGCAAGGTCGGGGCCAGCCAGACGGTCCAGCATCTGCTGCGTCGAGGCGGGCGGGCCGACGACAGGCGACAGGCCGTTGCCGAAGCGCATTTCTGCCAGAGCCGGATCAAATCGCACCACGTCCCCTCCTGCCGGGGTTGCACCATCCTGTGCATATAGCAAAGGCGGGGTGGTTTTGCACCGCCCCGCCCTATCATATTTTCAACATCGGCGGCGTGGCGCGCGACCGTGATGCTTGTGCTTAGTCCTGCGGGATCACGCGCAGGTTGAGCTCCATCAGTTGCTGGGCCAGCGGTTCGCTGGGTGCGCCCATCATCAGGTCTTCGGCGCGCTGGTTCATCGGGAAGAGGATGACCTCGCGGATATTCGCCTCATCCGCCAGCAGCATCACGATACGGTCGATGCCTGCGGCACAGCCACCATGGGGCGGCGCGCCATATTGGAAGGCGTTGACCATGCCGCCGAAACGCTTTTCGACCTCGTCCTTGCCATAGCCCGCGATCTCGAAGGCCTTGAACATGATCTCGGGCTTGTGGTTGCGGATGGCGCCCGACACCAGTTCATAGCCGTTGCAGGCCAGATCGTACTGGAAGCCGCGCACGGCGAGCGGGTCGCCCATCAGCGCCTCCATCCCGCCCTGCGGCATGGAGAAGGGGTTGTGTTCGAAGTCGATCTTGCCGGTTTCGGCGTCCTGCTCGTAGATCGGGAAATCCACGATCCAGGCGAAGGCGAAACGGTCCTTGTCGGTGAGGTTCAGCTCCTCGCCGATCACAGTGCGCGCCTTGCCCGCGACGGCTTCGAACTGCTTGGGCTTGCCGCCGAGGAAGAAGGCCGCGTCGCCGACGCCAAGGCCAAGCTGCTGGCGGATGGCTTCGGTCCGTTCGGGGCCGATGTTCTTGGCCAGCGGACCTGCGGCTTCCATGCCCGATCCATCCTCGGCCTGACGCCAGAAGATATAGCCCATGCCGGGCAGACCTTCCTTTTGCGCGAAGGCGTTCATGCGGTCGCAGAATTTGCGGCTGCCGCCACCGGGCGCGGGGATGGCGCGGATCTGGGTGCCGTCCTGTTCCAGCAGCTTGGCGAAGATGGCAAAGCCGGAGCCTGCGAAATGCTCGGACACGACCTGCATCTTGATCGGGTTGCGCAGGTCGGGCTTGTCGGTGCCATACCAGAGGGCGGCATCCTTGTAGGAGATCTGCGGCCAGTCCTGCGCGGCATCGACGCGGCGACCGCCGCCGAATTCCTCGAACACGCCCGCGATCACGGGCGAGATCGTGTCGAACACGTCCTGCTGGGTGACGAAGGACATTTCCATGTCCAGCTGGTAGAAATCCGTGGGGCTGCGGTCGGCGCGCGGGTCTTCATCGCGGAAGCAGGGCGCGATCTGGAAATACTTGTCGAAGCCGGACACCATCAGCAACTGCTTGAACTGCTGCGGGGCTTGCGGCAGGGCGTAGAACTTGCCCGGATGCAGGCGCGAGGGCACCAGGAAGTCGCGCGCGCCCTCGGGGCTGGAGGCGGTGATGATCGGGGTCTGGTATTCGCGGAAGCCCTTGTCCCACATGCGTTTGCGCATGGAGGCCACCACGTCCGAGCGCAGGGTCATGTTGCGCTGCATCGCCTCGCGGCGCAGGTCGAGGAAGCGGTAGCGCAGGCGGGTTTCTTCGGGGTATTCCTGATCGCCGAAGACCATCAGCGGCAGTTCCCTGGCCGCGCCCAGCACCTCGATATCGCGGATGAAAACCTCGATCTCGCCCGTCGGGATCTTGGGGTTCACCAGCGACGCATCGCGCGCCTTCACCTCGCCGTCGATGCGGATGCACCATTCGGAGCGGACCTTTTCGACCTGTGCAAAGACGGGGCTGTCGGGGTCACACAGAACCTGTGTCACGCCATAATGGTCGCGCAGGTCGATGAACAACAGCCCGCCGTGGTCGCGCACGCGGTGCACCCAGCCGGAGAGGCGGACCGTCTGGCCCACGTGTGAGATGTTCAGAGCGGCGCAGGTATGGCTGCGATAGGCGTGCATGGGACGGTCCCTTCGGGGTAAATCGGTTGGCCCGATACACCGCGCCCGCGCTTGGAAGTCAAGGGATCAGCCGGAAATGCCCGCCTTCAAGACGCATCCCGGTGCAATTCGAACCGGCAGGAGGCGTGACCGGCGGCGCAGCAGCGCGGCTCGGTGCAGGTGAGATGCGGGTGCACGAGGCTTTGGTAGAGCCGCGTGAAGACGCCCCGGTGCCAGTCGCAGATCGGGTGATCCGCCACTTCGCCCCGCACCAGCGGGTTGGCGCGCAATTCGAAGACCAGCGGGCTGATGACCAGAAACTGCCCCGATCCGGCAAAGGTCCAGGCGTTGCGGGCGATGGCCTGTGACAGCAGGCGCGCCGAGAGCTTCCACGGCAGCGCCTTGAGCAGGACTTGCGCCGCACGCGGGATGCGGTGGGCGAGGATGTAATCGCCTGTCGCCAGACCCGCCTGCCAGCCCAGACCCGCCGCCAGATCGGGCCGGTCGCGGCGCAGCGCCTGATGCAGGCGCGCGACGGGGGCTTCGGGGATCATGCCCGATCCGTCGGGCAGCGCCTCGAGCCCTGCCCGCGCCATCAGTGTCGCGCGCCAGTCAGGTCCGCCCGCGCGGTCCAGCAGCGGCACCAGTTGCAGGACCGCGTTCGGCCCGATCAGCCCGGCGCCCTGCCCCGGCTGCATGGGTCAGACGTCCTCCATCTGCTGCGAGCCGCCGCCGCAGGCCTTGACCTCGGCCCCGTTGGGCATCTTGAAGCCCTTGGCGCGTTCCACCGCGCGCTCCTTGCCCTGTTCGCGCAGGGCCGCGCGGCGTTCGGCGGCACGGGCGGCCTTGTCGGCGGAGGCTTCCCAATCCTCCATCTGCGCCTCGGCGATGGTGCGGGTTTCGTCGAAGTGGAAATCCAGCCGGCCCTTGGATTGCGGCCCGGTGTAGCCGACCTTGCCCAGATCGTAGAAGGTCCGCGCGAACCCGGCCTTGAGGAAGGCGTGCAGACAGCCCAGCAGGTAGCGCCGCCGGAACCCGGTGCCGCGCCATGGATAATGGAAGAACGCCTTTTTCATGTAGAAGCGGCGGTAGTTGTTCATCACCCCGTCCAGCAATTCATCCCGCGTCATCGCGGCGGGTTTCATGATGGGCGTCACGAAATTGTAGCGGCTGAAATCGAAGACCTCGACCTGATCCTTCAGTTCCTGGAACAGCGGGGTGAAGGGCCATGGCGTATACATCGACCAGTTGGCCAGATCGGGCTGCCAGTCCCAGGCCATCTTGTAGGTTTCTTCCAGCGTCTCGGGGGTTTCGTTGTCCAGACCCACGATGAACTGCGCTTCGACCAGGATATCGGCGTCACGCAAGAGCTTGATCGCCATCTTGTTCTCTTCGACCTTGGTTTCCTTGTTGAAGATGTCGAGCTTCATCTGGGCCGCAGCCTCGGTGCCGAGGCTGACATGCACCAGCCCGGCCTTGCGGTAGAACTTGAGCAGGTCCTTGTCGCGGTAGATGTCGGTGACGCGGGTGTTGATGCCCCATTTCACGCGGTCGGGGAGACCCCGGTCGATCAGTTCCTGACAGAATTCGATGAATTTCTTGCGGTTGATCGTGGGTTCCTCATCCGCGAGGATGAAGAAGCCGACCTTGTGGTTGTTCACCAGATCCTCGATCTCGTCCACGACCTTCTTGGGATCGCGCACGCGGTAGTCGCGCCAGAATTTCCACTGCGAACAGAAGGAGCAGGTGAAGGGGCAGCCGCGCGCGAGGTTGGGGATGGCGACGCGGGTGTTCAGGGGGATGTATTTGTATTTCTCCCACTCGAGGATCGACCAGTCCGGGCTGATGCCGTCCAGATCCTTGACCGTGCTGGCCGCAGGGGTGGCCACGATCTGATCGCCATCGGCAAAGGCGATGCCCTTGATCTTGTGCCGGTCGGCGGGCCAGCGGCCATCCTCGACGGCCAGCATGAGCTCGGTCAGGATCTCCTCGCCCTCGCCGCGCACGATCACATCGACCCAGGGCGCTTCGGAGATGACCTGCTTGAACATGAAGGTGGCATGGACCCCGCCCATCATCCGCACGGCGCGCGGGCAATGATCGCGCGCCAGTTTCAAGACATCCTCGGCGCGGTAGATCGAGGGGGTGATCGAGGTGACCCCCACCACATCGGGATCAAGCGCCGCCATGCGGACCGCGAGGTCCTCATCCGCGATATTGTCGGTCATCGCGTCGATGAAATGGATGTCATCGAAACCCGCGCGCCGCAGACTGCCTGTCAGATAGGCGACCCAGGCTGGCGGCCAGGTTCCGGCGATCTCGGCCCCACCCGAGCGGTAATTGGGGTGAACGAACAGAATGCGCATGGCAGACTCCCTGTGATTTACAGAAAATCTGACACATTATGTGTCAACTTTAATTGACACAGATCAAGCGCCTGTCGGTGCAGGCTCCATTTGAAGCTGGAATCGGCAGGCATCCGCGCCGGTTGCCATGCACTCTGTCTCGACGCAGGTCAGGCGGCTGTGCGCCATGCGGCGGAAGGTGTGCTGGAACAACTCCTCGTGCCAGACGCAGATCGGGCTGCTGCTGTGTTCGCCGCGCACCAGCGGGTTGTCGACCATCTGAAAGGTATTGGTGCCCAGAACGGTGAATTTGCCAGAGCCGCCGAACGTCCAGGCGTTCTGGACCGCATGGCGGCCCAGCATCCAGACCGCCAGCGGCCAGGGCATGTTGGACAGAAGCTTGCGGGCGCGCGCGGGCATCCGGTTGGCCATGATCCATTCGACCGCATCGCGCGCGGCTTCGCGCTGTATCTCGGCGGCCATGTCGGGCCAGGCGCGGCGCAGCGACTGATGCAGGACCGCCACCTGCCGCTCGCGCACAGGCTCGCCGGGTTCGGGCAGATGGGTGAAGCGGGCCTCGTTCAGAAGTTGCGCCACCGCCGCGGCACCCAGCCTGCGCTCGACCGCAGCCACCAGCGGCAGAACCGCCTGTGATCCCATCATCCCCTTGCGCCTTGGGGCGCGCAGCAAACCTGCCGTGGGGGCGGTCATCGTGACGTTCCTTCCAGCAGCCGGATCGGCAATGCCATGTCAGTTCCTTCCATCCCCGCCCGTGGATCGCAGCAGGACAGCCTCCAGAGGGGAGGCGGATTTGGGTTAAAAAGGAAAAAGCGGCGTCGCAACGCCAACCGTGACCCGAACTTGTCAATCGAAGTTGACATAAGTATGCGAAAATCTGAATTCAAGAGGGCGCACCCGGCGGAGTCGCAGGATGATTTTCGCCGCCAAACAGGGCTTGCGCCGCAGTTCGGGATGTCTATAACCCACGAGAATTTGCGCGCGGGGCTGCCCTGCTGCGCCAAGCTGCCGCGCGGGTCGTCACCTGTCTGATGCGCCGCGCCAAAAGGGGACCGACATGCCGAAAAGAACCGATATCTCCTCCATCATGATCATCGGAGCCGGTCCCATCGTGATCGGACAGGCCTGCGAGTTCGACTATTCCGGTGCGCAGGCGTGCAAGGCGCTGCGCGAGGAAGGCTACCGGGTCATCCTCGTCAACTCGAACCCCGCGACGATCATGACCGATCCGGGTCTGGCCGATGCGACCTATATCGAACCGATCACCCCCGAGGTCGTGGCCAAGATCATCGAAAAGGAACGCCCCGACGCGCTGCTGCCGACGATGGGCGGGCAGACCGGGCTGAACACATCCCTTGCGCTGGCCGATATGGGCGTGCTGGAGAAGTTCGGGGTCGAGCTGATCGGCGCGAACCGCCAGGCCATTGAAATGGCCGAGGATCGCAAGCTCTTCCGCGAGGCGATGGACCGGATCGGGCTGGAGAACCCCAAGGCGACCATCGTGGCCGCCCCCAAGAAAGAGAACGGCAAATACGACATCGCCGCCGGCCTGAAACAGGCGATGGAGGCGCTGGAGGATATCGGCCTGCCCGCCATCATCCGCCCTGCCTTTACCCTGGGCGGCACCGGCGGCGGCGTGGCCTATAACCGCGACGATTACGAGTATTACTGCCGGTCCGGTCTGGAAGCCTCGCCCATGGCGCAGATTCTGGTCGATGAATCGCTGCTGGGCTGGAAAGAATTCGAGATGGAGGTGGTCCGCGACCGCGCCGACAACGCCATCATCGTCTGTTCCATCGAGAACGTCGATCCGATGGGCGTGCACACGGGCGATTCGATCACCGTGGCCCCTGCCCTGACGCTGACGGACAAGGAATACCAGATCATGCGCAACGGCAGCATCGCCGTGCTGCGCGAGATCGGGGTGGAGACCGGCGGGTCCAACGTGCAATGGGCGATCAACCCGGCCGACGGGCGCATGGTGGTGATCGAGATGAACCCGCGCGTGTCGCGGTCGTCGGCGCTGGCGTCCAAGGCGACGGGTTTCCCCATCGCCAAGATCGCCGCGAAACTGGCCGTGGGCTATACGCTGGACGAGCTGGACAATGACATCACCAAGGTCACGCCCGCCAGTTTCGAGCCGACCATCGACTATGTCGTGACCAAGATCCCGCGCTTTCGCCTTCGAGAAATTCCCCGGCAGCCAGCCCAACCTGACCACCGCGATGAAATCCGTGGGCGAGGCGATGGCGATCGGCCGCACGATCCACGAATCGCTGCAAAAGGCGCTGGCCTCGATGGAAACCGGGCTGACCGGCTTTGACGAGGTCGAGATCGAGGGCGCGCCCGAGAAATCCGCCGTCATCAAGGCGATCTCCAAGGCCACGCCGGACCGGATGCGCACCATCGCGCAGGCCATGCGCCACGGTCTGAGCGATGACGAGATCCACGCCACCACCATGTTCGACCCCTGGTTCCTGGCCCGTATCCGCGAGATCGTCGAGGCCGAGGATGAGGTGCGCCGCAACGGCCTGCCGGTCACGGAACACGGTCTGCGCAAGCTCAAGATGATGGGCTTCACCGATGCGCGTCTGGCGCATCTGACGGGCCGGTCCGAGGCCAATGTGCGCCGCGCGCGCCAGAACCTTGGCGTGAACGCCGTCTTCAAGCGGATCGACACCTGCGGTGCCGAGTTCGAGGCGCAGACACCTTACATGTATTCCACCTATGAGGCCCCCGCGATGGGCGATGTGGAATGCGAGGCGCGCCCGTCGGATCGCAAGAAGGTGGTCATTCTGGGCGGCGGTCCCAACCGGATCGGTCAGGGGATCGAGTTCGATTACTGCTGCTGCCATGCCTGCTTCGCGCTGTCGGATGTGGGCTATGAGACCATCATGATCAACTGCAACCCCGAGACCGTGTCGACCGACTATGACACCTCGGACCGGCTCTATTTCGAGCCGCTGACCTTTGAACATGTGATGGAAATCCTGCGGGTCGAGCAGACCAACGGGACGCTGCATGGCGTGATCGTGCAGTTCGGCGGGCAGACCCCGCTGAAACTGGCCAATGCGCTTTACGAGGAAGGCATCCCGATCCTGGGCACCACGCCCGATGCCATCGACCTGGCCGAGGACCGCGAGCGGTTCCAGCAACTGGTCAACAAACTGGGCCTGAAACAGCCGCGCAACGGTATTGCCAGCACGGATGCGCAGGCGCTGTCGATTGCCGAGGATATCGGCTTTCCGCTGGTGATCCGCCCCTCCTACGTGCTGGGTGGCCGCGCGATGGAGATCGTGCGCGACATGGCGCATCTGGAACGCTACATCCGCGAGGCCGTGGTGGTGTCGGGCGACAGCCCGGTTCTGCTGGACAGCTATCTGTCGGGCGCCGTGGAAATGGATGTGGACGCGCTGTGCGATGGCAAGACCGTGCATGTCGCGGGCCTGATGCAGCATATCGAGGAAGCGGGCGTGCATTCCGGCGACAGCGCCTGTTCGCTGCCCCCCTATTCGCTGCCGCAGCACATCATCGACGAGGTGCACAAGCAGACCGAGGCGCTGGCGCTGGCGCTGGGTGTCGTGGGCCTGATGAACGTGCAATTCGCGATCAAGGACGATGAGGTCTATCTGATCGAGGTGAACCCGCGGGCCTCGCGCACCGTGCCTTTCGTCGCCAAGGCGACCGACAGCGCGATTGCCTCGATCGCGGCGCGGCTGATGGCCGGGGAGCCGATGTCGAACTTCCCGCATCGCGGCCCCTACCCAAAGGATGCCAAGCCCGGCACCCTGCCGATGGCCGATCCGCTGACGCTGGCCGATCCGGCGATGCCGTGGTTCTCGGTCAAGGAAGCGGTGCTGCCCTTCGCCCGCTTCCCCGGTGTCGACACGATCCTTGGCCCGGAAATGCGGTCCACCGGCGAGGTGATGGGCTGGGACGTGTCCTTCCCGCTGGCCTTCCTCAAGGCGCAGCTTGGTGCGGGCACCGATCTGCCGCGCGAGGGCCGCGTCTTCATCTCGATCCGCGATGCCGACAAGACCGCCGATATGGTCGAGGCGGCGCAGATCGTGACGGCGCTGGGTCTGTCGATCGTGGCCACCCGTGGCACCGCCGCCTGGCTGGCCGAGAACGGCGTTGCCTGCGAGGTCGTGAACAAGGTCTATGAGGGGCGTCCGAACATCGTGGACATGCTCAAGGACAGCGGGATCACCCTTGTCATGAACACCACCGAAGGTGCGCAGGCGGTCGAGGACAGCCGCGAAATCCGCAAGGTCGCGCTTTACGACAAGATACCCTATTTCACCACCGCTGCGGGCAGCCATGCTGCCGCCCTGGCCATGCGGGCGCGTGAAGAGGGCGATTTCACGGTGATGCCGCTTCAGGGCTGAAACGAGGGGCAGACCCCGGTCGCGCAAGAATGGAAACGGATATTTGTTCCATCCTTTTCCATAAGTTGCGCGAATGTGTCGTTTTCGAGGCATGACCTTTCGCAGCACACCATTTTGTGCACCGGGGATGCATAAAAATACTTCATCCTTTTTCCACCATTGGTTAGTAACAAAACTATCTGCACTGTGTGGCAGGTGTGTTGAGTAGCCCTGATTCTCCGGCAGGGTTTGGTTTAGTCCGTCGCGTTCTTGCTTCTGGGGACGGCAAGGCCTGCAAGGGCAGTCACGCGGCGGACGGAAATGGGTCTCAACCGGACCGGGTTTCCGGTTTTCAGGCAAATTCAAGGCACCGGGTCCCTACTTGCCTTTGCCCCTGACCAGCGGCTAAATCGACGCCATGGCCAAGCTTTATTTCCATTATTCAACCATGAACGCGGGCAAATCGACCGTGCTTCTGCAAGCCTCGCACAACTATCGTGAACGGGGGATGCAGACCTATCTGCTGACCGCGCAGGTGGATGCGCGCGCCGGTCATGGCCGCGTCGCCTCGCGGATCGGGATCGGAGAGGCGGCGGACACGTTCGCGCCCGGTGATGACCTGCTCAAGCGACTGGCCGAGCGGATGGCGGCGGGGCCTGTCGCCTGCGTCTTCATCGACGAGGCGCAGTTTCTGGAACCGGCGCAGGTCTGGGATCTGGCCCGTGCGGTCGATGATCTGGGCGTGCCCGTCATGTGCTACGGGTTGCGCGTCGATTTCCGGGGCGAATTGTTCCCCGGCTCGGCCACGCTGCTGGCGCTGGCGGATGAATTGCGCGAGGTCCGCACGATCTGCCATTGCGGCAAGAAGGCCACGATGGTGGTGCGCAAGGGGCCGGACGGGCGCGCGCTCACCGATGGGGCACAGGTCCTGATCGGCGGCAACGAGAGTTATGAAAGCCTCTGCCGCATCCATTGGCGCGAGGCTGTCGGCGACCGCTCCGCGCCCGCAACGGGCGGCTGACCGCGCCACGCGGCTGTGCTAGGCTTCCACCATTGTCCGGAGACCACCATGCGCGCGCCGTTTCTTGCCCTCATCCTGCTGCTTGCCGCCCTTCCCGCCATGGCGCAGGACCGCGCCGCCGTGGAGCGGCAGTTCCGCACATGGCTTGAGGAGACCGTCTGGCCGGCGGCGCGCGCCGCGGGTGTCAGCCGCGCCACGCATGAGGCGGCGTTTCAGGGCGTCCGCCTGATGTGGGACCTGCCCGATCTGGTCCCGCCCGGCAGCACAGCCCCCGCCCCCGGCCCCCAGCGTCAGGGCGAATTCGGCAGCCCTGCCGCCTATTTCGCGCCCAACACGGTGGCGGCCACCACCCGCGACGGCATCACCATGGCCCGGCGTCATGCGACGACCCTTGCGCGGGTCGAGCAGCAGACGGGCGTGCCCGGCCGCATCATCCTGGCCATCTGGGGCCGCGAATCCGCCTTTGGCCGCGCCTCGATCCCGCATGACGCCTTTGCCGTGCTGGGAACCAAGGGCTTCATGTCCACCCGCGCGCCCTATTTCACCGACGAGCTGATCGCGGCGCTGCAACTGGTCGAGGCGCGTGTCGTGGCCCCGCGCGGCTTGCGGTCAAGCTGGGCCGGGGCGCTGGGGCAGCCGCAGTTCATGCCGTCGAACGTGCGCGCCCATGCGCGCGACGGTGACGGCGACGGGCGCGCCGACATCTGGGGGTCCGAGGCGGATACCATCGCCTCGATCGGGGCCTATCTGGCGGATCATGGCTGGCAGAAGGGCGCGCGACTGGGGGTTCGAGGTGAGCGTGCCTGCCACCGTCTCCTGCGCGCTGGAGGGCCCGGATCAGGGCCGTCCCTTCGCCGACTGGGCCGCCATGGGGATCACCACGCACGGGGGGGCGCCCCTTCCCGGACGATGAACTGGCGCGTGACGGCTTTCTGCTGATGCCCGCCGGGCGCTTCGGCCCTGCCTTCGTGGTCACGCAGAATTTCTATGTGCTCAAGGATTACAACATGTCCGACCTCTACGCCCTGTTCGTGGGCCATGTCGGGGACCGGATCGCCTATGGCATGGGCGATTTTCAGGGCCAATGGGGCCGTGTCGGCGGGCTGATGCGGGCGGATGTGGCTGCGATGCAGACGGCCTTGCAGCGCATGGGCCATGACACGGGCGGTGCCGACGGTCTGGCCGGGTTCCGCACCCGCCGCGCCATCGGCGCGTGGCAAGAGGCGACGGGCCAGACGCCCACCTGTTTCCCCCAGGCGTCGATGAAAGCCGCGCTGCGCTAGACCCGCTGGATCAGGACCGAGCCCACGGAATAGCCCGCGCCGAAGGAGCAGATCAGCCCCATGTCGCCCGGTTTCAGATCGGCGGAGTGTTTCGCAAAGGCGATGATCGACCCGGCCGAGGATGTGTTGGCATATTCCTGAAGGATATTCGGCTGTTCGCCCGGTTCAGGTTCGCGGCCCAGAACCTTGCGGCCGATGAAATCGTTCATCGACTTGTTGGCCTGATGCAGCCACAGACGGCGCAGCTGGCCGGGGTTCACCCCTTCGGCCTCGAGATGCGCCAGGATATGGTCCGACACCATCGGCACCACTTCCTTGAAGACCTTGCGGCCGTTCTGCATGAACTGCATGTCGCGCCGGTCCTCCACCCCGTCGGGGCGCGAGCGGCGCAGGAAGCCGTTGTTGTTGCGGATGTTGTTGGAGAACTGCGTGGCGCAGCGGGTGGACAGCATCTTGAAATGCGCGCCCTTCGCGTCCTCCTCCCGCTCGATCACGGTGGCGGTGCAGACATCGCCGAAGATGAAATGGCAATCGCGGTCGCGCCATTCCAGATGGCCCGAACAGATCTCGGGGTTGACCACGATGGCGCGGCGCGCCGATCCCGCCCGCACCATGTCAGCGGCCGCCTGAATGCCGAAGGTGGCCGAGGAACAGGCCACGTTCATGTCGAAGGCAAAGCCGCCCGCCCCCAGAAGCTGCTGTATTTCCACGGCAATCGCGGGATAGGCGCGTTCCATGTTGCTGGCGGCGCAGATCACCAGATCAATATCCGCCCCCGTCAGACCCGCCATGTCCAGCGCCTTGGAGCAGGCATCCAGTGCCATTTCCGCCATGACGCCCGGTTCCTCGTCGCTGCGCTGGCGCAGCAATGGGTGCATCACCGCCGGGTCCAGAACGCCCGATTTGTCCAGCACATAGCGCTGTTCGATCCCCGAGGCCTTGAAGATGAACTCGGATGAGGAATGCTCCTTCGCCACGACCGTGCCCGCCGCGATCTCGGCGGCGTGTTCGGCGTTGTAGCGGTCGGCATAGGCGTTGAAGGCCACGACAAGCTCGTCATTGGTGATGACCTGCGAGGGTGTGAACACCCCGGTGCCGCTGATGACCGGTTGATACATGACGCGCCTCTTCCCTTGTGGTGCCCCAGATCATCCCAAGGCACCGGCAAGGTCAAGGGGCCATGCCCCAAGGGCCGCGGTGCCTTCCCTTGCGTCAAAGCAGGTTTGGCGGCGGCTCTCCGGCGAAATGGGCGGCCAGGTTGTCCAGCACCATGCGCCCCATCGCCTCGCGCACTTCCAGCGTGGAGGTGCCCAGATGCGGCAGCAAGCGTCACGTTGTCCAGCGCGCGCAGCGCCTGCGGCACGGCGGGTTCGAACTCATAGACATCCAGCCCCGCACCAGCGATGCGGCCCGCCTGAAGGGCCGCGATCAGCGCCGCCTCGTCCACCACATCGCCGCGCGCGATATTGACCAGATGGGCATGGGGCTGCATCGCGGCCAGCACATCCGCCCCGATCAGGTGATGGGTCTCGGCCCCGCCGGGCGTGGCCACCACGAGGATATCGACCATGGCCGCCAGGTCGGTCAGGCTGTCGATCTGCCGGGCAGGAAAATCGACGGTCTTGGGCGAGCGGTTGAAGAACAGCACCTCCATCCCGAAGCCGAAATGACAGCGCCGCGCGATGGCCTGACCGATCCGGCCCATGCCGACGATGCCCACGGTCTTGCCCGTCACATGCAGGCCCAGCATCTGGGTCGGGTGCCAGCCCTCCCACGCGCCCGAGCGCACCAGCCGTTCGCCTTCGCCGGCGCGGCGCGCGCTCATCAGGATCAGGGTCATCGCGATATCGGCGGTGGCATCGGTCACGGCACCGGGCGTGTTGGTGACCTTGACGCCATGGGCGCGCGCGGCCTCGACGTCGATATGGTTGTATGCCCACGCCGAAATTGGCCAGCAGCTTGCAGCGGGGGCGTCCGAACTCGGCAAAGATCTCGGCCGAGAACGTGTCGCCCAGCGACGGCATGATCGCGTCGTAACAGCGCCAGCGCCGCGACCGCATCTCGGCGGGCGTCATGGGCGTGGTCTTGTCGCGCAGTTCAACGTCGAACATGGCATCGGGCCGCCTCCAGCACGCGAGTCGGGCAAGCGACGGCTGATCAGAACCTTGGGCATCAATGCATCCTTTCGCCAAGCGGCACGTCCAGATCGGGCGAGAGCAGGACGATCCCGCCCTGCGCGTCCGACACCCCCAGCACCAGCACTTCGGACATGAACGGGCCGATCTGGCGGGGCGGGAAATTCACCACGGCCATCACCTGTTTGCCCACCAGGGCGTCGGGCGTGTAATGGGCGGTGATCTGGGCCGAGGTCTTCTTTTCCCCGATCTCGCTCCCCGAAGTCGATCCAGAGCTTGATCGCGGGTTTGCGCGCCTCGGGGAAGGGTTCGGCGCGGGTGACGCGGCCCACGCGGATATCGACCTTCAGGAAATCGTCGAAGGTGATCTCAGCCACGGGACAGTTCCTTGGATCGCTCGGTCGCGGCCTTGATGGCACGGTCCAGCAGCGCGGGAAAGCCGCTTTCGGCGTCCATCAGCACTTCAGCGCGGCCTGCGTGGTGCCGTTGGGGCTGGTCACGTTGATGCGCAGTTGTGCCGGGGTCTCGTCGGCCTCTTCGGCCAGCGCGCCGGCCCCGGCCACGGTGGCCTGGCCAGTTGCAGCGCCAGATCGGGGGACAGGCCCTGCGCCTCGCCCGCGGCGGCCATGCGTCTCGATCAGGTGAAAGACATAGGCCGGGCCCGATCCCGACAGGCCGGTGACGGCATCCATCTGGCCTTCATGCTCCAGCCGCACGACCTGCCCCACGGCCGACAGCAGCGCTTCGGCCAGCGTCCAGTCCGCTCGGTGCCGGCATGGGCATTGCCGACGATGCGCGGTGATCCCGCGCCCGACGGCGGCGGGGGTGTTGGGCATGGCGCGCACGATGGGTGTCGTGGCACCCAGAACCTCCTCGAATGCTGGCGATGGGCGTGCCTGCGGCGACCGAGATGAACAGCGTCTCGCCATTGCCCATGGCCGCCAGCGTCGGCAGCGCCGCGCCCATCATCTGCGGCTTGACCGCGACGATGACGATGGCGGGCGTGGCGGGCAGATCGGCGTTGATCTGCACGCCTGTGCCGCGCAGCCAGTCCGACGGGTTGGGGTCGATCACCCAGACGCCAGCCGGGTCGCAGCCCACGTGCCAGCCAGCCCGCCAGCATGGCCGATCCCATCTTGCCGCAGCCCAGAAGCACCAGCCCCCTGCGGCCAAGCTCTTGCATATCCATGAAATACCCCCCTCGGCTGGTTCGCGTCGGGGGGCAGTGTTACGCGCGCCCGTAGGCCTCTGCAATGGCGACCTGGAGCGCATCGGCCGGGGACCGCTCGCCCCAGACCACCAGCTGGAAGGCCGGGTAATAGCGTTCCGCGCTCGTCACCGCGGCGTTGATCAGCGTGTCGATCTGCTCGGGGCTGGCGACCTGCTCGCCCGACAGGACCAGACCATAGCGATAGACCATCAGCTTCTGTTCCGCCCAGAAGGTGAAGGCCCCGGCCCAGCACTGGTCGTTGACCGCGTTCAGCGTCTCGTAGAGCTGCGGCAGCCGCGCTTCGGGCGGCTCCATCTCGAAGGTGCAGATCAGGCGCAGCGTCTCGTCATAGCTGGACCAGGCCAGCGTGATGGAATAGGTCCGCCACTGTCCCTCGACCGCCATGGCGATCTGGTCCTCGACCGATCCGGTCGAAATCCCAGTCATGATAGGCCGCGATATTCTCGACGATATCGATCGGGTGAATGTCATCCTCAAGGAAACTGCTCGGATAGTGCCATGGCGCCACCTCTCTGCCTGTAGCGTCGGGACGTTGTTTCGCCTCAACCGCTAGGTGCCTGCTCAAAGGACGGAGGCTATTCCCCTCGCCCCTACAAGATATGGTGGTATGACTGCCCCGACCTGTAAAGCAATATTTTGGGGATAACCGCAATAAGATGTGGATGAACCCGGCAATACTACAGCATCGTGATCAATCCTGAGGCAACGGCGACCTCTGTTTCTTCTTGCCCCAAATATCCAGCCCCGGGGTCACAGCGGGCGCATCGCATGAAAAACGCGCGCACCCGCAGGGGCACGCGCGTCGCGTCAGGTCTGATCGAGCGGCGAGAAGGCCTACTTGCGCCTGCGCCTCGAGCGCGTCCAGCCGCGCCTTGAGCGCTTCGTTCTCCTCGCGGGCCTTCTGCGCCATGGCGCGCACCGCGTCGAATTCCTCGCGCGTGACGAAATCGCGATCCGCCAGCCAGCGGTCGATCATCGACTTCATCGCCGTCTCGGCCTCGTCCTTGGCCCCCTGCGCCACGCCCATGGCGTTGGTCATCAGTTGCGAGATGTCGTCCAGAATTTTGTTGCGGGTCTGCATTGCGGCTCTCCAGCGTTACCTTTACCTCCCTATATGGGCCGCAACGGGGCGACCCACAAGGTTGACTTCCCCCCGATGCCAGAGGCAGACAGACGCAGATGCGCGCCATGATCCCCTTTCCCGACCTTTCGCCCGAGATCTTCTCGATCACCCTGTTCGGGTTCGAGTTCGCGCTGCGCTGGTATGCGCTGGCCTATATCGTGGGCATCGTCATCGCGTGGCAGATCAGCCTTGCCGCGATCCGGCGGCCCGCGCCTGTGGCGCGGGAATGTGCCGCCGATGACCCGCGCGCAGATCGAGGATCTGCTGACATGGATCATCATCGGCATCATCGCTGGGCGGGCGGCTTGGCTTTGTCCTGTTTTACCAGCCGGCCTATTACTTCGCGAACCCGGCGCAGATCCTGATGGTCTGGCAGGGCGGCATGTCCTTTCACGGCGGCTTTCTGGGCGTGGTCGTCGCGGCGTGGATCTTCACATGGCGCCAGAAGGTGCCGCGCCTTGCCGCCGCCGATGCGATCGCCCTTGGCGTGCCCGTGGGGCTGATGCTGGGCCGGCTGGCCAATTTCATCAATGCCGAACTGTGGGGCCGTCCCACGGATGTGCCATGGGGCGTGGTCTTTCCGGGTGCCGCCGCACAGGATTGCGCGGGCGTGGTCGGGCTTTGCGCGCGCCACCCCTCGCAGCTTTATCAGGCGGGGCTGGAGGGCGCGCTGCTGCTGGCGCGTCATGCTGTGGCTGGCGTTCCGGCGCGACGCGCTCAAGGTGCCGGGCCAGATCACCGGGGTGTTTCTGGCGGGCTATGGCGCGGCGCGTTTCGTGGTCGAGTATTTCCGGCAGGCCGATGCGCAATTCGTGACGCCGGACAATCCGCTGGGCCATGTGATCCGGCTGGGTGACAGCTTCGGCATCACGATGGGGCAGCTTCTGTCGCTGCCGATGCTGGCCGCGGGCGTGGTCTGATCCTTTTCGCACGGCGCCGCTTGCAGGGCCTGCCCGCATGACGGACCAGCCGCGCGAGATGAATGCGCTGGAGCGCCTTCTTCTCAACCGTATCAAGGCGCAGGGTCCGATGACCATCGCCGACTACATGACCGAATGCCTGCTGCACCCGACGCTGGGCTATTACACGACGCGCGAGCCTTTCGGCGCGGCGGGCGATTTCATCACCGCGCCCGAGATCAGCCAGATGTTCGGCGAGATGCTGGGGCTTTGCCTGGCCCAGACCTGGCTGGATCAGGGCGCGCCCGGCCCTTTCGCGCTGGCCGAGCTTGGCCCCGGACGCGGCACGCTGATGGCGGATATCCTGCGCGCGACACGGCGCGTGCCCGGCTTTCACGACGGCGGCGCATGTGCATCTGGTCGAGGCCTCGCCCCGGATGCGCGCGGCGCAGGCCAGCACGCTGGGCCCTGTGTGGCCCGCCGACCGGATCACCTGGCATGACCGCGTGGACGATCTGCCGGAGCTGCCGATCTACCTTGTGGCCAACGAGTTTTTCGACGCCCTGCCGATCCGCCAGTTCCAGCGGACGGCGGATGGTTTCGCGGAACTGGTCGTGGGCGCGACCGAGGACCGGCTGACGGTCGGTCTGGTCCCTGCCCCGGCAAACCCGGCGCTGGACGCGCGCCTTGCCGATACGCGCGCGGGCGACGTGGTCGAGATTTGCGCCGCAGCCCCGCTGATCGCCGCGCAGGTCGGCCAGCGGATCGCGGATCACGGCGGCGCGGCGCTGATCCTTGATTACGGCGACTGGCGCTCTCTGGGTGATACGCTGCAAGCGATGGGCGGGCAGGCATATGCCTCACCCTTCGCGCGCGCCCGGCGAGGTCGACCTGACCGCGCATGTGGATTTCGAGGCGCTTGCTGGCCGATGTCCCCTGCGCGCACAGCCGCCTGACCACGCAGGGCGTGTTTCTGGAACGCTTGGGCATCACCGCCCGCGCGCAGGCGCTGGCCGATGATTTGACCGGCGCCGCGCTGGAGGATCACGTCGCCGCACATCGGCGCTTGACGCATCCGCAGGAAATGGGGACGCTCTTCAAAGTGGTGGCGCTGTTTCCGACAGGGGCGCCTCCGCCCCCCGGACTGGATACCTGACACCGACATGACTTTGGAAATACTCACATCAGAGGCATTGATGCCACTTCGCCACGGGTTCTTCACCCGGCGTGGTGGCGCGTCCTCGGGCGTGTTCCAGGGGCTGAACTGCGGCCCCGGGTCTTCGGATCAGGCGGAAATCGTGGCGATCAACCGCGCCCGTGTCGCGCAGGCCATGGATGTGGCACCGGAACATCTGGTCACCGTGCATCAGGTCCATTCGGCGGATGTGGTCCATGTGACCGGCCCGCTGGACGACAAGCCGCGCGCCGACGGGATCGTGACCGCGACCCCCGGTCTGGCGCTGGCGATCCTGACCGCCGATTGCCAGCCGGTTCTCTTTGCCGATGCCCATGCCGGGGTGATCGGTGCCGCCCATGCCGGATGGCGCGGTGCGCTGGACGGTGTGCTGGAGGCGACGGTGGACGCGATGGAAGGGCTGGGCGCGCGCCGTGGGCAGATCCATGCCGTCATCGGCCCCTCGATCAGCCAGCGCGCCTATGAGGTGGGACCCGAGTTCTTTGACGAGTTCCTGGCCGAGGACCCGGACAACGCCCGCTTCTTCGCGCAAGGGGACGGTGACCGGATGATGTTCGATCTGCCGGGCTATGGTCTGCACCGCCTGCGCCGCGCGGGTGTGGGCCATGCGGAATGGACGCGGCACTGCACCTATTCGGACCCCGAGCGTTTCTTTTCCTATCGCCGCACGACTCATGCAGGCGAGGCGGATTATGGCCGCCTGATCGCGGCGATCCGCCTCTGATCCGGGCAGGAATGGGGCTTTTGCGCCCCAGTTCGGGACATCGCGGCGCAGGGGTTCATAGCGGCCTTACCTGACCGCGCGCAGGGATCACCCCGGAAGTATATGTTTTTATTAAATATTATTTTGTCCCATCGTGGGACATCCTGAAAATCCCCCTCTGGCCCGGCCGAAACCGCAAAAACATCATCGCGGCCAAAACAATGCCGCATTGATCGGGCAGATTGTTTCCACAGACAGTGAAACTTTGGCGGCCGGCGGCCTGCAACAGGCCAGACCCGCCACGCCACGGAGACGAGAGACATGAAGACCAGACGCTGGATGAAATCGGTGATCGCAACGGCCAAAAGCCCCGAGATGGCCGCGACCGCCCTGCCCTGGCAGCGCGGTGCCGTGCGCGCGGCGATGACCGCCAAGCGCCGCCCCAGCCTCAAGGTCGCCCGCCGCGCCTGACGCGCCTTTCCTGCCGGGAACGACAGCCAAGCCGCCCCTTCGAAGGGCGGCTTTTTTGTGTCAGGCCGCTCTGTCCCCGCTTGCGAGGGAAAAACCCGCTACAGCCACAAGTCGAATCAAATTGTGGCAGCTTTGTTCAGCCTGCTGAAACAAAACCCCGTCAGAGATGCCATTGGACTGGCCGCGCCTCGGATTGTCCTGAATTTTTGACAAAGAAGGCGAGAATTGGTCATGAAGGTCTTACTGAAAACGACCTGAAACCAAAGTCCTTTCGGTGTTGTCGGTGGGGGCCGACACGACTGCGACGCCAATTAGTGGTGAACCGCATGGCATTCGACGCCCCCTCTGCCAGACATCTGGCAGTCAAGAAAACATCTTCCGGAATCAGCCTTGCGCATGGCGTGGCCTCTGCGCCGCAGGATGCGCGCTCGCACGCCTATTCGGCCCGCGACACGGTCACACAAAAGCCGCATTGTGAAACGCCGCGCCTGACCGGCAACCCCGCGATGGCCCGCAAGCCGCAGCCCTTGCCGATGCGCCGCGCGGTGACGCCGGTGTGTGATACAGCGCCCCGCAAGCTGCCTGTGATGCGCCGCTATGAGGTCATGTCCCTCGACGCCGCTGGCGAGATCGTATCGAGCCGCCACGTGGCCCCGGCCACGCCGCAGTTCGAGGCGGCCTTCTCGGCCTTTGCGCGCGGCACCTTGCTGACCACGGATCAGGGCCTGTGTGCGATCGAGGATCTGCTGCCGGGGATGCTGATCGAGACATCGGAGTTCGGGCCCTGCCCGGTGCTGTGGATCGGGTCGATGACGATCCTGCCGGATGCGCCGGTCGAGACACCCGACCAGACGCGGATGACACGGATCATGGCCGATACATTCGGCATGGGTCGCCCGATGACGGATGTGGTCGCCGGCCCCGGCGCGCGGTTGCTGCATCGCCCGGCGGCCCTGCGCGAGTTGAACGGGACAGGGGCAAGGTCCGGTCAGGTCTTCACCCCGGCGGCGGATTTCGAGGACGGGATGAGCACGATCCGCATCACCCCGCCGCGCCCCGTCACGGTCTATCACCTGTGTCTGGACCGCCATGCCTCGATCAAGGTGTCGGGGATCAAGATGGAGAGCTTCCACCCCGGTCCGGGGCTGGAGCAGCGGATGGGGCCGAACATGCTGTCGCTGTTCCTGTCGCTGTTCCCGCATATCAACAGCCTCGATGACTTCGGGCCGCTGGCCTATCCGCGCGCCACGCGCGAAACGCTGGACAGCCTGACGGCCGCCTGATCGGACTGGTGGCAGACCGGACAAAGGGCGCCCTCAAGGCGCCCTTTTCGGTTTGTGTCGGAGGGCATGGGTTTTGTGCCGGACTCCCCCGGCGCTGACGATTGAACGGCGTCAGGTCGCGGTTGCGTCGCGTTCGGAGACGGCGTTTTCGACGGCCCATTCGCCCGCCGCCTCGACCGCGACAGGCGAGGCTGTGGGCAGGATGTTGAGGTAGCTGTCGGTTTCATCGACCGGCGTCACCGCCCGCTGCGTCATGCGGTAGAGCGCATAGACCGCGATGATGGCGAAGGTGATCCCGAGCACCAACCAGAAAGCGTAGGGATCAAGCGCCTGCATCGCCCAACCCGTCACGAGCGGGCCTGCAATGGCACCAAGGCCGAAGGTGAAGACAAGCCCGCCCGATGCCGCCGGCATTTCGGCAGCGGACAGGGAATCGTTCGTATAGGCCAGAAACAGCGCATAGAGCGGGGTGGTCACGCCACCGGCAAGAAATGCGGCCGTCATCAGGAGCCATAACCCTCCGCCGGTCACCCAGCCCAGCCCGCAGGATGTGGCGCCCAGCGCGGCCAGCCCGAAGATCAGCTTGCGCCGGTCCATCCGGTCCGACAGCCAGCCGATCGGGTATTGCAACACCAGCGCACCGGCAAACAGCATCGCGATGAAGATCGAGATCTGCGTGGCCGTCAGGCCGATCTGGGTGCCGAAGACGGCCCCCATGCCCGATTGCGTCGCATAGACGCTGCCCAGCAGGAAGATACCCACCGTGCCGAGCGGCGAGCCTTTGAACAGGTCGCGCAGCGGCATGGGGCGCGCGACCTCGACCGCCGGGACCACGGCGGCAGACAGAAGGATCGGCGCGAAGGAGACCGAGACGAGGATGGATGCACAGATGAAGAGCACGGATGTGCCCGCGTCCCCCAGGGTCAGCAGCCCTTGCGCCCCGATGATGCCAAGGGTCTGGGCGATCATGTAGGCCGACAGAACCTTGCCGCGCGTGTCGTTGGTGGCGGCGGCGTTCAGCCAGCTTTCGGCGGCGACATAGATGCCGGACATGCAGAAGCCCACGAGAATGCGCAGCACGGTCCAGGCCCATGGCTCGGTCAGCAGCGGCAGCGCGATCAATGCCGCCGACATGAAGCTGCCCAGCGCGGCGAAGACGCGCACATGGCCGACGCGCTGGATCATCAAGGGCGTTCCGCGCGCGCCCGAGAGGAAACCGAGGAAATAGCCGGATGTGACGACGGCCAGTTCCGTCGGGGAAAACCCTTCGATACCGCCGCGCAGGCCGATGAGGGTGAAGTGCATCCCGTTGCCGAGCATGATCAGCACGACACCCAGCAAGAGCGCCCAGATGCTGGACAGGACCTTGATCATGACATCCCCTCCTGCATCGCGGTATCGTCGTTGATACGGCTGAGACTAGACACGCGCGGCGCGGCTGCTTTCGCTGCAACGCCGCATGGGTTTCCGTTTGCGACAGAGCACAGGCGCAGATGCGCCTATGCGGGGACGTGCGCACAGGCCGGAGATGGATATATTTTCAGGGGTGGGCGCGGCTGTTCGGGACAGGTTGGCGGGCGGGACAGGCCATGTCCGACGGCCATGGATGCGCCAAGTGCGCTGTCGCGGGTGCCCCGAAAGGGCACCCAGCGGCGGTATCGCGGATCAGGCGGAGCGATTCAGACGGGCTTCCAGCACGTCGAAGGGCACGCCGGGTTCATCCTTGGCGCAGCGGATCACGAGGCTGGTCTTGACGCTGGCCACGTTGTCGGCGGCGGTCAGCTGTTCCGGTCAGGAAGGACTGGAAGGTGCTGCAGGTCGGGGGCCACGCATTTGAGGATGAAATCCACCTCGCCGTTGAGCATGTGGCATTCGCGCACAAGCGGCCAGGCGCGGCAGCGGGCTTCGAAGGCGGACAGATCGGCCTCGGCCTGGCTTTGCAGACCGACCATGGCAAAGACCTGCACCTCGAACCCCAGTTCGCGCGGGTCGACATCGGCGTGATAGCCCCGGATATAGCCCGCCTCCTCGAGCGTGCGCACGCGGCGCAGGCAGGGCGGCGCGGAAATGCCCACGCGTTTGGCCAGTTCGACATTGGTCATGCGACCATCGGCCTGCAATTCTGCCAGAATTTTCCGATCAATCGGGTCAAGCCGCGTTCCGGCCATGTTCCTGCTCTCCTTGAAGACGGTTTCTTATAGCATCGCCATTGGCGCGCGCAATATTCTTTCACTCCGGCGCAACATCGTTTCGATCGTCCATGCCGCAGCGACAGGTTGCGGTCCGGCCTTGGCCAAGCTGGGGGCTTTTCGATCATCGCGCAAGCGGGTCTATATGCTGTGTTCAGACATGGATTCAAAGACAAAGGTTGCCCGCATGGCCGAGACACGACACACCAAGGTTCTGATCATCGGTTCGGGGCCTGCGGGCTATACGGCGGGCGTCTATGCCAGCCGCGCCATGCTGGAGCCGATTCTGGTGCAGGGGATCGAGCCGGGCGGGCAGCTGACCACCACGACCGAGGTCGAGAACTGGCCCGGCGACACCGAGGTGCAGGGGCCGGACCTGATGGTCCGGATGGAGGATCACGCCAAGGCCATGGGCTGCGAGATCATCGGCGACATCATCACCTCGCTGGATACTGGCGAAGCGGCCCTTTCGTGGCCAAGGGTGACAGCGGCACGATCTATACCGCCGATGCGGTGATCCTTGCGCACCGGCGCGCGGGCCAAATGGCTGGGCCTGCCGTCGGAGGATGAGTTCAAGGGCTTTGGCGTGTCGGCCTGCGCCACCTGCGACGGGTTCTTCTATCGCGGGCAGGAGATCGTGGTGATCGGCGGCGGCAACACCGCTGTCGAAGAGGCGCTGTTCCTGACCAATTTCGCCTCCAAGGTGACGCTGATCCATCGCCGCGACAGTCTGCGCGCCGAGAAGATCCTGCAGGACCGGCTGTTCAAGAACCCCAAGATCGAAACGCTGTGGTTTCACGCAGCTGGAGGAAGTGCTCGGCGACGACAATCCCAAGGGCGTCGACGGCGGTGCGCGTCAAGCATGTCGAAGACCGGCGCGATCACGGAAATCCCCTGCAAGGGCGTGTTCGTGGCCATCGGCCATGCGCCGGCCAACGAGCTGGTCAAGGATCGTGCTGGAACTGCACAACGGCGGTTATGTCACCGTCAAGCCGGGCAGCACCGAGACCTCGATTCCCGGCGTCTTTGCGGCGGGCGATCTGACCGACCACAACTACCGTCAGGCCGTCACCTCGGCGGGCATGGGCTGCATGGCGGCGCTGGATGCTGAACGCTTTCTGGCCGAGCATCAGGAATAATCGTCGCAAACGGCCTGCAAACAAGCTCAGCTTTGGCCCGAAATCTCGGCTTTCGGCCGAAAGTCGGCTTGAATTTCGTCCGCTTTCAGCGGCTAGACGGCGCGCGACCCTGGCCTTGATTTTGCAGCGGGTGTCACCCGCCCACGCTGTTCCCAGTTTCCTGTCTGATCACGCATTGAAAGACTTGTCATGTATACGCCCAACCTGGCCCCGATCCCCGAACTTTACGTCTCGTATGACAGCGCACAGAAACTGAAGATCGAGGCGGCCGAGCTGATCAGCTGGGATCTGACCCCGCGCCAGATCTGCGATCTGGAACTGCTGATGAATGGCGGGTTCAACCCGCTGAAAGGGTTTCTGAGCGAGGAGGATTACGACGGCGTCGTCGACACCATGCGGCTGGCCGATGGCACGCTGTGGCCGATGCCGATCACGCTGGATGTGTCCGAGGCCTTTGCCGAGAAGCTGGAGCTCGGGCAGGACATCGCGCTGCGCGATCAGGAAGGCGTGATCCTTGCCACGATGACGGTCACCGACACGCTGGGTGCCCAACAAGGCGCATGAGGCCGAAGATGGTCTTCGGCGCCGATGATTGCGCGCATCCGGCGGTGAACTACCTGCACAATACGGCCGGCAAGGTCTATCTGGGCGGGCCGGTCACCGGCATCCAGCAGCCCGTGCATTATGATTTCCGGGCCGCCGCGACACGCCGAACGAATTGCGCGCCTATTTCCGCAAGCTGGGCTGGCGCAAGGTCGTGGCCTTCCAGACCCGCAACCCGCTGCACCGCGCGCATCAGGAACTGACCTTCCGCGCGGCCAACGAGGCGCAGGCCAACCTGCTGATCCATCCGGTCGTCGGCATGACCAAGCCGGGCGATGTCGACCATTTCACCCGCGTGCGCTGCTATGAGGCGGTGCTGGACAAGTATCCGTCCGTCGACCACGACGATGAGCCTGCTGAACCTTGCCATGCGCATGGCCGGCCCGCGCGAGGCGGTCTGGCACGGGCTGATCCGCAAGAACCACGGCTGCACCCATTTCATCGTCGGCCGCGACCATGCCGGCCCCGGCAAGAACTCCGCGGGGCAGGATTTCTACGGCCCCTATGACGCGCAGGATCCTGTTCCGGAGCATCGAGGCCGAGATCGGGCTCGAAATGGTCGATTTCAAGCACATGGTCTATGTGCAGGAAAAGGCGCAGTATTACCCCGCCGACGAGGTGCCCGAAAGGACGATGTCACCATCCTGGATATCTCCGGCACCGAATTGCGCCGTCGTCTGCCCGAAGGGCTGGAAATCCCCGAATGGTTCTCCTTTCCCGAGGTGGTGGACGAGCTGCGCCGCACCCGCCCGCCGCGCTCCAAGCAGGGCTTTACCGTGTTCTTCACCGGGCTTTTCCGGGTCGGGCAAATCGACCATCGCCAATGCGCTGATGGTCAAGCTGATGGAGATGGGCGGCCGTCCCGTGACGCTGCTGGATGGCGATATCGTGCGCAAGAACCTGTCGTCGGAACTGGGCTTCAGCAAGGAACACCGCGATCTGAACATCCGCCGGATCGGCTATGTCGCCTCCGAGATCACCAAGAACGGCGGCATCGCCATCTGTGCGCCCATCGCGCCCTATGCCACGACCCGCCGCGCGGTGCGCGAGGAGATCGAGCAGTTTGGCGCCTTCATCGAGGTGCATGTCGCGACCAGTCTCGAGGAATGCGAACGGCGTGACCGCAAGGGTCTCTACAAGCTGGCGCGCGAGGGCAAGATCAAGGAATTCACCGGGATTTCCGACCCCTATGATGTTCCCGAAAACCCGAACTGCGTCTGGACACCGAAAATGTGCGATGTGGACAACTGCGCGCATCAGGTGATCCTGAAGCTGGAAAGCATGGGTCTGATCGCGGTCTGATCCTGCGTCCGACACGACAATGCAAAAGGCCGCACCCGAGGGGATGCGGCCTTTTTCATGTCTGTGGCTTGGTGGTCGAAGCGCGCCCGGAGCGCGTTAGTGAACGGTCACCGGGGCCATGTCGTTCTGCCGCGCCAGCACGAAGGCCAGGCGGCGATCCTCGACCAGCGCCAGCTGTTCGCCGTTCTGCGTCATGCACGGCATAGAGCGTGTCGACGCCTGCGGCCTGCTGACGGATCTCATCCGGCAGGTCGGCCACCTTGACGGGGCGGACATAGACAATGGGATCTTCGCCTTGATCCGGAAAATCGAATTTCGCATCCATGGGCTTATCCTTTCCTGATTCTGATCGTCTGCACCACGGTCTCGGGTTGCGCGCGTGTCAGATCGACGTGCAGCAGACCGTTTTCCATGATCGCCTCGCCGACCTCGACGCCATCGGCCAGCACGAAGCTGCGCTGGAACTGCCGCGCCGCGATGCCGCGATGCAGGAAGACCCGCCCCTCGCCGTCATCGCGCTGGCGGCCCCGGATGACCAGTTGCCGGTCTTCGACGGTGATCGCCAGATCGTTTTCGGCAAAGCCGGCCACGGCCAGGGTGATGCGGTAGGAATTGTTCGAGGTCTGCTCGATATTGAAGGGCGGATACCCTTCGTTCCCGGATTTCGCGTTGCGTTCCAGCAAACGCTCCAGCTGGTCAAAGCCCAGCAGGTAAGGGTGTGACCCCAACGTCAGTTTCGTCATCGACACGTCCTTGTCAAAAAGCGACCGTCCAAGATACGGGCCCCTTTGTGGCAACCCGCCTCTGTCAAGATATGGGGCGTCATCCGGGGCTGTGCAAGAGCCTGGGAGCGGCGCAGCGCCCGGCTTGTGCAAAACCGCGCCTGCCTGCCGAGATGTTTTGCGATTTTTCGGTTTTTTCAGTATCTTGATCCTCCGTGCCGGACACGGGGGAATCACCTGTCAGGGAATGTCGTGCCATGAATGCCATCAGCGATATCTCGATGAAGACGGACGATGTGCTGCGCGTGGAGCTTGAGGTGTTCCGCCGCGAACACCGCGATCTGGACGATGCGATCGCCGCCCTTGTGGAGAAAGGCACCGGCGATCAGCTGACGATCCAGCGGCTGAAGAAGCAGAAGCTGCGCCTCAAGGACATGATCGCCCGGATCGAAGACCGGCTGACCCCCGACATCATCGCCTGACCCCGTGCCATTGCGCAGCGCGGTGCCTTGGCTATAGTGCGCGCTCAATCTTTCAGGGGGTGCGCTGGCATGGCCGAGATCAAGGTGGGAATCATCATGGGCAGCCAGTCGGACTGGCCCACCATGAAGGAGGCGGCCGACATTCTGGACGCGCTGGGCGTGGCCTATGAGGCGCGGATCGTCTCGGCGCATCGCACGCCGGACCGGCTTTGGGACTATGGCAAGACCGCCGTGGATCGTGGCTTGCAGGTGATCATCGCGGGCGCGGGCGGGGCGGCGCATCTGCCGGGCATGATGGCGTCCAAGACCCGCGTGCCGGTGATCGGCGTGCCGGTGCAGACCAAGGCGCTGTCGGGTGTGGACAGCCTTTATTCGATCCTGCAGATGCCGCGCGGCTATCCGGTGGCGACCATGGCGATCGGTGCGGCGGGTGCGGCCAATGCCGGGCTGATGGCGGCGGGCATTCTGGCCTTGCAGGACCCTGCGCTGGCCGCGACGTCTGGACGCGTGGCGCGCGGATCTGTCCGCCTCGATCCCCGAGGAGCCGGTGGATGAGTGAGCTGCTGACAGACGGGTGCCACCATCGGCATTCTGGGTGGCGGGCAGTTGGGGCGGATGCTGTCGGTTGCGGCCAGCCGCCTGGGCTTTCGCACCCATATCTTCGAGCCGGGCGCGCATCCGCCTGCGGCCGATGTGGCGCACCGGGTGACGACCGCCGCCTTACGAGGATGCGGCGGCCTTGCGCGCCTTTGCCGCCGATTGTCGATGTGATCACCTATGAGTTCGAGAATATCCCCACGGCGGCGCTGGATCTGCTGGAGCCGCTGCGCCCGATCCGACCGGGGCGCGAGGCGCTGCGGATCAGTCAGGACCGGATCACGGAAAAGGATTTCCTGACAGGTCTGGGGCTGCGGACAGCGCCCTATGCGGCCGTGGACGATGCCGCGATCCTGGAGGCGGCGATTGCGGCGATCGGCGTGCCTGCGATCCTCAAGACCCGGCGGTTCGGCTATGACGGCAAGGGGCAGGCGCGGATGATGTCGGCGGATGACGCGCCACGCGCGCTGGCCGATATGGCGGGCGCGCCCGCGATTCTGGAAGGCTTTGTGGATTTCCAGTCACGAGGTGTCTGTCATCGGCGCGCGCAATGCGCGCGGCGAAGTCGCCTGCTATGATCCGGGCGAGAACGTGCATCGGGACGGGATTCTGCACACGACCACCGTGCCCGCGCGCCTGTCAGCCGGCCAGCGGACGGATGCGGTGCTGCTGACCGCGCAAGATCCTGAACGCGCTGGATTATGTGGGCGTGATGGGGGTCGAGCTGTTCGTGACGCCGCAGGGTCTGATCGTGAACGAGATCGCGCCGCGCGTGCATAATTCGGGCCACTGGACGCAGAACGGCTGCACCATCGACCAGTTCGAGCAGCATATCCGCGCGGTCGCGGGCTGGCCCTTGGGCGACGGGTCGCGCCATGCCGATGTGGTGATGGAGAACCTGATCGGCGATGACATGGACCGGGTGCCGGACCTGGCCAGACAGCCCGCCACGGCGCTGCATCTCTATGGCAAGGCCGAGGTCAAGGCCGGGCGCAAGATGGGGCATGTGAACCGGATCGTCAGCGCCAAGGGCTGAGACGCGCGCCGTCAGCGGAATGTCGGCCCATGCGCCCAGATCGTCAGCGAGAGGCGTTGTCCCTTGGTGACGGGCGTCACGCGGTGCAGCAGGAAGCTGGGGAAGATCGTGGCATCGCCGCGCGCCGTGCTGGCCTGATGCACATGGGCGCTTGGCATGACTTCGAGCGTGCCGCCCTCGTATTCCTCGGGTGTCGAGAGTTGCACCACCATGGTCAGCTTGCGTTGCCGCGCCAAGGGGCCGTCTCCGATGTCGGAATGCCAGTCGAAATGCCCCTCGCGCGCGGAATCGTAGCGGGCGACCTGCGCGCTTTCGGAGAAACTTTGCAGATCGAAGGCGAAGGTGTCGCGATTGGCCTCGCGCACGAGGTCGATGATGCGGTCCATCACCCAGTCGCTGCCGGGCACATCGTCCAGCCAGACCAGATCGGCGCGGCGCAGGTTGTGATCCTGCGTCTGCCCCACAAGGCGCGCGTCGCGCGATGGGGCCGTGTCTGCCAGCGCGACGATGCGGTCGCATTCCTCGGCGGAAAAGGCCGCCGCCCGCGCGTGAACCGCGATCATTCTGCTATCCTTGGGTTGAGGTCAGGGGCGTATGCCAAGCCATCCCCTGCCCTGCGCGTCAAATCGCGACCCTGGGGTCGTTTTTCATCTGCGCGCATCGGTGGGGGATTTCAAATCCGGCGCAGGCTTGCCATATCGCATCCATGCGCGATGCGATACCGAACCTTGCCCAGATGGAAGAGATGGCCCGCCAGACGGTGGATGGCCTGCCCCCTGCCTTTCGGGCGGCGGCCCTGCAGGTGGCGATCTGCGTGGTGGACTGGCCGGATCAGGACATGCTGGACGAGCTGGAGATCGACGATCCGCTGGATCTGACCGGGCTTTATGACGGTATCCCGATGACCGAAAAGTCGGTCTTCGATCAGCCGATGGGGCCGGATACCGTCTGGCTGTTCCGTGAGCCGATTCTGGATGAATGGCGCGCGCGGGGCGATGTGACGATCGAGGAACTGGTGGCGCATGTCACGATCCACGAATTCGCGCATCATTTCGGATGGTCCGACGACGATATCGCTGTCGTCGATCCGTGGTGGGAATAGGCAGGCGCGTCCGCGCGCGCCTTTTGCATCAGGCGTCGCTGTCGTCGCGCCAGCGGTTCACGATCGGGTAGCGGCGGTCCAGCCAGAAGGCACCGGGGCTGAGCCGTGTGCCGGGGGCCGACTGGAAGCGCTTGTATTCGCTGATGTAGAGCAGATGTTCGATCCGCTTGACGGTGGCGCGGTCGAACCCTGCGGCGACGCAGTCGGCGACCGAGGCATCCTTGTCCACCAGCAATTCCAGAATGGCGTCCAGCACTGGATAGGGTGGCAGGCTGTCCTCGTCCTTCTGGTCGGGGCGCAGTTCGGCGCTGGGGGGTTTGTCGATGACGCGGGGCGGGATCACCTCGCCCGCCGGGCCCATCATCCAGTCGCGGTGGTTGGCGTTGCGCCAGCGGCAGGCGTCGAAGACGCGGGTCTTGTACATGTCCTTGATCGGATTGTAGCCGCCCGCCATGTCGCCATAGATCGTGGCATAGCCCACGGCCACTTCGGATTTGTTGCCCGTGGTCAGCAGCATGTCGCCGAACTTGTTGCTCATCGCCATCAGCAGCAGGCCGCGCAGGCGGGACTGGATGTTTTCCTCGGTCAGATCGGGCGCAAGACCGTCGAAAAGGGGCGCGAGCGTTTCGGTCACGGCGGCGCGGGGGCCGGTGATCGGCACGGTGTCATAGGCGCAGCCCAGCGCGGTGGCCACGGCGCGGGCATCGTCCAGCGAGCCCTGCGAGGTGTATTCCGAGGGCAGCATCACGCAGCGCACGTTGTCCGCGCCGAGCGCATCGGCCGCGATGGTGGCGACGATGGCGCTGTCGATCCCGCCCGACAGGCCCAGAATGGCGGATTTGAAGCCGGTCTTGCGCATGTAGTCGCGCAAGGATTCGACCATGACGCGGTAGTCCTGTTCCATCGCGTCGGGGATGGTGGCGCGCGGGCCGCCCTCTGCGATCCAGCCGTCGGGGGTGTGGCTGAAATCGACGGTGACAATGGCCTCGTCGAAGAGCGGCAGTTGCACGGCCAGCGCGCCGCCGGGGTTCAGCACGAAGGAGCCGCCGTCAAAGACCTGATCGTCCTGCCCGCCCACCATGTTGAGATAGACCAGCGGCAGACCCGTCTCGATCACGCGGGCGACCATCAGGTTCTGGCGGATCTCCATCTTGCCGCGGGAATAGGGGCTGCCATTGGGCACCAGCAGAAGCTCGGCCCCGGTCTCGGCCAGGGTTTCGGCCACATCCGGGTGCCAGGCATCCTCGCAGATCGGGGCTGCCGATCCGGAGCGGGCCGATGCTGTAGGGGCCTTGCGGGGGCCCTGGTTCGAACAGGCGGTCTTCGTCGAAGACATTCTCGTTCGGCAGATGCTGCTTGAGAACGCGGGCGTGGATCTTGCCCCCGGCCAGAACATACTAGCCGTTGTGCAGATGGCCGTTGTGCAGAACCGGGCCGCCGATCCCGATGGCCGGACCATCGGCGCAGTCGCGTGCCAGCGCCTCGATCGTGGCGATGGCCGCCTTGTGGAAGGCGGGTTTCAGGATCAGGTCCTGCGTCTGGTAGCCGGTGATGAACATCTCGGGCAAGGCCACCATGTCGGCGCCGTCGGCGCGGGCCTGCTCCCAGGCGGCGCGGGCGCGGGCGGCATTGCCGGCCAGATCGCCCACCACGGGGTTGAGCTGCGCCAGTGTCAGGCGGAAATGCGTGGCCATGGTCTGCCCTCTGATCGGTCTCTTGCCTGTTGACTTAGCAGATCGACAGGCAAGGGAAAGCCGATATGCGGCAAAAGGCGTTGTCTGGCAGGCTGCCCTCCTTTAGGTTCTGGCACGGGCAAGGCCTGTCCGCGCCGGGCGGGCCGAGAGCATCAGGGGCATGCATGACACAGACGCGCGCGATCTTCGGGATTTGCCTCACGGCGGGGCTGATGCTGGGCGGCGCCCTTGCGGCGCAGCAGGCGGACGGGGTGCAGACCAAGCAATATGATGATGGCGGGGTCTATGAGGGCACCTTCCTGAACGGGTTGCAGCATGGCACCGGCACTTACCGGCTGCCCAACGGATACGAATATACCGGCGACTGGGTCGAGGGCGAGATCCGCGGCAATGGCGTCGCGCGCTTTCCCAACGGATCGGTCTATGAGGGCCAGTTCCAGCGCGGCAAGCCCGAGGGCATGGGGCGCATCGTCTTTACCGATGGCGGCACCTATGAGGGCGAATGGTTGGATGGCAAGATCACCGGACAGGGGATCGCCTCCTATGCCAACGGAATGCGCTATGAGGGCGGTTTCCTCGAGGCGATGCACCACGGGCGCGGGCGTGATGCAAAGCCCCGGCGGCTATGTCTATGACGGCACATGGGAGCGTGGCGTCAAGGAAGGCAGCGCGACGATCACCTATCCCGATGGCGCGATCTATGAAGGCCAGGTGGTGCGCGGTGCGCGCGAGGGTCAGGGCACGCTGACCATGCCCGACGGGCTGATCTACGAGGGCACCTGGAAGGACGGCCAGATCAACGGCGAGGGCAAGCTGACCCAGTCCAATGGCGATGTCTATGAGGGCACGCTGGTGGACGGACGCCGTGAAGGTCAGGGCCGCGTCACCTATGCCAACGGCGACATCTATGACGGCAGTTTCGCCGATGACCTGCGCCACGGTGAGGGCGACGTTCACCGGCACGGATGGCTATGTCTATCACGGGTCCTGGGTGGCGGGACAGATCGATCGGGCCAGGGCCGCGTCACCTATCCGGACGGGTCTGTCTATGAAGGCCAGTTCCGCGGCGACCTGCCCGAGGGGCAGGGCAAGATCACCTATCCCGATGGCTCGACCTATGAGGGGGCGTGGTTCGCCGGCGTGATCGAGGGCGAGGGCCGCGCGGTCTATGCCAACGGTCTGGTCTATGAGGGCGGCTTTCGCGAGGCGCGCAACCACGGGCGCGGCGTGATGACCTATCCCGACGGCTATCGCTATGAGGGCGAGTGGCAGGACGGGCAGCGCCACGGTCAGGGGGTGGCGACCTATCCCGATGGCACGGTCTATACCGGGCAATTCGCGGATGGGCAGCGCGAGGGCACGGGCGAGATCGTGATGCCCGACGGGTTCCGCTACAGCGGGGAATGGCGCGCGGGCGAGATCGACGGGCGCGGCATCGCGACCTATGCCAATGGCGATGTCTATGAGGGGATGTTCAGCGCGGGCCGCCGTCAGGGCGAGGGCACGATGCGCTATGCCAGCGGTCAGGAAGTCTCGGGCATCTGGCAGAACGGCACCCCGCCGCGGTGCTGAGGCTGTGCAAGACGCTGCGCCCGCAGCACAGGAGACCCCGGCGGAAACACCTGCGGAGACCGCGACTGACGCACCGGCCGTGCCCGCCGACTGACCGCGTGCCTTGTGGCGCGGTCCGGCATGGATATTTGACGCAAGAAGAAGCAGGGCCGCGCGCGCTGTCAGATACGTTTGCCGGCCTGCATCCGCGCAAGGAAGGCATCGCCTTCGGCCAGAACGGTGGTGCGGCGATCCTCGGCCATGCGGTCCCAGGTGGCATACATCTGCCCCATGCGGGGATTGCGACGAAAAGCGGTCGCGGTGGCGGATCAGGAAATGCCAGTAGAGCAGGTTGAACGGACAGGCGCGCGGCCCGGTCTTGTCCTTGACCCGGTAGGCGCAATCGCCGCAGTAATCCGACATCCGGTCGATGTAATTGCCGGACGACACATAGGGTTTCGAGGCGATGATGCCGCCATCGGCAAAGAGGCTCATGCCGATCACGTTGGGCGCCTCGACCCATTCATAGGCATCGGCATAGACGGCCAGATACCATTCCTGCACCTGCGCGGGGTCGATCCCGGCGAGCAGCGCGAAATTGCCGGTGACCATCAGGCGCTGGATGTGGTGGGCATAGGCCTCGTCCGCGCGTCTGCGTCACGGCGCGTGCCATGCAGCGCATGTCGGTGTCGGCGCGCCCCAGTAAAAGATCGGGCAAGTCGTGCGTTGTGGCTCCAGCACATTGCGGCGCGTGTAGTCGGGACCTTCGCGGAAGTAGATGCCGCGCACATATTCGCGCCAGCCGATGATCTGGCGGATGAAGCCTTCGACCGCGTTGAGCGGCGCCTCGCCCGCTTTCCACGCGGCCTCGACCCGCTGGCAGACCTCGAGCGGATCCAGCAGGCCCGCGTTCAGATAAAGCGCGATCAGCGCGTGATACAGGAAGCGGCTGATCGTCGAGCATCGCGTCCTGATAGTCGCCGAACCCCGGCAGGCCGCCTCGCGATCCAATGGTCCAGCGCGCTCAAGCGCCTGTCCGCGGTCGGTGGCGAACCAGAAGGGGCGCAGCTGCGCCGAAATGGTCGGCAAAGCGCGCCTCGACCAGATCGAGCACCTCGGCGGTGACGGCATCGGGTTCGAACTGCAGCGGCCCGCGGATAGGTCGACGGCATCGGGCGCGGGCTTGCGGTTGTCGTGGTCGTAGTTCCACTTGCCGCCCGCGGGCTGATCGCCGTCCATCAGCAGGCCCGGTCTTGCGGCGCATCTCGCGGTAGAAATACTCCATCCGCAGTTGCTTGCGCCCCTCGGCCCAGTCCTCGAACTCGGTCGCGGTGGCGATGAAGCGGTCGTCGCGGCAGCATGTGCAGCTTGAGCGGCAGTCGTCCAGCGCGGCGACGCAGGCGCCATTCGCCGGGTTCGGTCGCGATCACCCCGTGCGCGCCGCGTCTCGGCGGCGCGGCGCATCAGCTCGCCGGTGATGGTGCCGGTGTTGTCCGGGTCATCGAGCCGGGTGTAGTCCACCTGCCAGCCCTGCGTCGCGCAGACGTGCGGCGAATTTGCGCATGGCCGCAAAGAGAAAGGCGATCTTCTTGGGATGGTGGGGCACATAGGCCGCCTCCTCGGCCACCTCGGCCATGACCACGATATCGCGCTCTGGATCGGCGGCTTTGCAGCGCCGCCATGCCATCGGACAATTGATCGCCCAGAACCAGAACCAGCCGCGTCACCAGGCACCCTCTTGCCTTGCCAGTCGAAGAAACCGCCCGTCTCGGCGGGGGTCAGCCCTTCGATCACGCCCAGCAGGTTGGCTGCGGCCTGATCCGGTGCCACACGGTCATGGGTGGCGGCGATAGTCCGCGGTGAAGCGCGTGGCGACCGTGCCGGGATGCAGCGCCACGCAGAGCGCATGGCGATGGCTGCGCGCCAGTTCGATGGCGCCGGTGTGGATCATCTGGTTCAGCGCGGCCTTGGCGGTGCGGTAGCTGTACCAGCCGCCCAGGCGGTTGTCGCCGATCGAGCCCACCCGCGCGGACAGGGCGGCAAAGACGGCGCGCCGGTCACGCGGCATCAGCCGCAGACTGTGCTTGAGGACCAGCGACGGGCCGATGCAGTTGAGCGCGAACTGGTCCGCCATGGCCTGCGCCGTCACGCGCCGGATCGTCTTTTCCGGCTCGGCCCCGTCGATCACCAGCGCGCCGGTGGCGACAAGGATCAGGTCAAACGGCCCGGCGCAAGCCCGCCAAGGGCGGCGGCCACGCTGTCCTCATCCGTCACGTCCAGACCGTCGTCGCGCCGCGACAGCCCGGTCACGGCCACGCCGCGCGCCTGCAACTGGGCGACCAGTGCCGCGCCGATGCCGCCCGAAGCCCCTATGATCAATGCTTTTTCCATGTGGCGCAGACCTAGCCGCACGGCGCGGCGCTTCAATGCAGCAGGCGCGAATTTCGGGCTTTTCATTCGCCACGTGCCGCGTATAACCTGAACCCATGACGATTTTGGCACATAAGGCGACCCCTGCACGCGCATCCTGCGCGCCTTTCGCCGCTGCCCTTCTGCTGTCCTAAGCCGCCTCTGAGCGTGCCGCCCGGCGCGACCGCTCAGAGGATGTGCACCCGCGCCAAGTCCCATCAGCAGACATGAAAAGAGACCCGACATGACCGATAAATCCGAACAAGACCGCGTCTTGATCTTCGACACGACCTTGCGCGACGGCGAGCAGAGCCCCGGCGCGACCATGACCCATGCCGAAAAGCTGGAGATCGCCGAGACTGCTCGACGACATGGGCGTCGACATCATCGAGGCCGGGTTTCCCATCGCCTCGGAAGGCGATTTCCGCGCGGTCAAGCGAGATCGCCGAGACGGTCCAAGAACGCGGTGATCTGCGGGCTGGCGCGCGCCAATCTGCCAGGATATCGACCGCTGCTGGGAGGCGGTGAAACACGCGCAACGCCCGCGCATCCACACCTTCATCGGCACCTCGCCGCTGCACCGCGCCATTCCCAACCTGACGCATGGACGAGATGGCCGAGCGCATCCACGAGACGGTCACCCATGCGCGCAACCTGTGCGACAACGTGCAGTGGTCGCCGATGGATGCCACGCGGACCGAGATGGGATTACCTGTGCCGCGTGGTCGAGATCGCGATCAAGGCGGGCGCCACGACGATCAACATTCCCGACACCGTGGGCTATACCGCGCCGCGTCGAAAGCGCCGATCTGATCCGCGACTGATCGAGGAGCGGTGCCGGGTGCCGATACGGTGATCTTCGCCACCCATTGCCACAACGATCTGGGCATGGCGACGGCCAACGCGCTGGCCGCCGTCGCAGGCGGCGCGCGGCAGATCGAATGCACGATCAACGGTCTGGGCGAACGCGCGGGCAATACCGCGCTGGAAGAGGTGGTGATGGCGCTGAAGGTGCGCAACGACATCATGCCCTACCGCACCGGTGTCGACACCACCAAGATCATGAACATCTCGCGCCGGGTCGCGACGGTGTCGGGCTTTGCGGTGCAGTTCAACAAGGCCATCGTGGGCAAGAACGCCTTTGCGCATGAGTGCGGCATCCATCAGGACGGGATGCTGAAAAACGCCGAGACCTTCGAGATCATGCGCCCCGAGGATGTGGGGCTGAGCGCGTCGAACCTTGTGATGGGCAAGCATTCGGGCCGCGCCGCGCTGCGCGCCAAGCTGCGGATCTGGGCTATGAGGTGGGCGACAACCAGCTCAAGGACATCTTCGTGCGGTTCAAGGAATTGGCCGACCGCAAGAAGGAAGTCTATGACGACGATATCGTGGCGCTTGTCTCGGCCACGGCGGATGCGGGCAATGACCGTCTGCAGATCGTGTCGCTCAAGGTGCTCTGCGGCACCGGCGGGCCTGCCGAGGCGACGCTCGAGATGGAGATCGACGGCAAGGAGATGATCGCCACCGAACATGGCGACGGGCCGGTGGATGCCACCTTCAAGGCGGTGCGGGCGCTGCATCCGAACAAGGCGCGGCTGCAGCTTTATCAGGTGAATGCCGTGACCGAGGGCACCGATGCCCAGGCCACGGTGAGCGTGCGGCTGGAAGAGGACGGCATGATCGCCACCGGCCAGTCGGCGGATACCGATACGGTGGTCGCTTCGGCGCAAGCGCCTATGTCAACGCGCTCAACCGGCTGCTCGTGCGGCGCGACAAGGCTGGCCCCGGTGCTGATCGGCGCGAGATCAACTATAAAGATGTGAGCTGATCGTCACTTTTGACCGAATATCCGACCCGTCGCCCTTGGGGTGGCGGGTCTTTTCGTTTCCGGTTGTGCCGGTCAGCCCGAGGCGAACAATGAAGTCAGGCGTTTCGCCTCGACTTCCGTGCCGTAGGGCGCGTTTACGATGAAGAGGCCCGACCCCACCATGCGATGACCGGGGCGCACGGGCGGGAAGCGCACTTCGTGGCTGAGGGCACCGGGCAGGTTCTGCGCCTTCAACGCGGCCAGCATCGGGACATGCACACGGCTGGTCAGGATCGGATACCACAGGCAGATGATGCCCACGTTCCACTTGCGGTGGAGTTTAGCGATCTGTGACGGGATCGTCTCGTAATCGGTTTTCACCTCATAGCTGGGGTCGATCAGCAACAGGCCCCGGCGCGGATCGGGCGGGCAGATGGCCTGCGCCATGTCAAAGCCATCCTGCCGGTAGATGCGGGCGGCGTAAGGCGACATGGCGAATTCCAGCGCACCATGTTCCTGCGGGTGCAATTCGGCGAGATACATCCGGTCCTGCGGTCGCAGGATCGTGGCCGCCAGCACGGGCGAGCCGGCATAGGCCTGCGGGCCGTGGGTGGCGCGCACATGGGCCAAGGCTTTCAGGTAGGGATGATCCGCAGCCATGCCGCCCTGTCGCAGCAGCGTCTCGATCCCGGCGGCCGCCTCGCCTGTCTTCACCGCCTCAGGTGCGTCCAGCATGTAGAGGCCGCGACCGGCGTGGGTTTCGATATAGCTGAGCGGCTTGTCCTTGGCCGTCAGGTATTCCAGCATCCGGCACAGCAACGCGTGCTTGTGGACATCCGCCGGGTTTCCCGCGTGGTATATATGTTGATAGGACAGCATCGCCGCTGCATAGCCCATTGACCGTTCAGGCGGAAGTGTGCTGACGCAAAATCAAGGGGGGTCTTTCACAAAGGGCACCTCAGCCCTATAAGGGCAACTGGCCGCCTCAAGCAGAGTCGCTGGCCACTTGTACAATTTCAACTACGGGACATGACACGATGTCAATTTTCGATAAGATGCCCAGCCTGTTCGCCTCGGATATGGCGATCGACCTCGGCACGGCCAACACGCTGGTCTATGTCAAGGGTAAGGGTATCGTGCTCAGCGAGCCGTCGGTCGTGGCCTATCATATCAAGGACGGTGTAAAGAAGGTTCTGGCTGTGGGCGAGGATGCCAAGCTGATGCTGGGCCGCACCCCCGGCAGCATCGAGGCGATCCGCCCGATGCGGGATGGTGTCATCGCCGATTTCGACACTGCGGAAGAGATGATCAAGCATTTCATCCGCAAGGTCCTGAAGCGGTCCACCTTTTCAAAACCCAAGATTATCGTCTGCGTGCCGCATGGCGCGACTCCGGTCGAGAAACGCGCGATCCGGCAGTCGGTGCTGTCTGCAGGCGCGCGCAAGGCGGGTCTGATCGCCGAACCCATCGCTGCGGCCATCGGTGCGGGCATGCCGATCACGGACCCCACCGGCAACATGGTGGTGGATATCGGCGGCGGCACGACCGAGGTGGCGGTGCTGTCGCTGGGCGACATCGTCTATGCCCGCTCGGTCCGCGTCGGCGGCGACCGGATGGACGAGGCGATCATCAACTACCTGCGTCGCCAGCACAACCTGCTGGTGGGCGAAGCGACGGCGGAACGCATCAAGACCTCGATCGGCACCGCGCGGATGCCCGATGACGGGCGTGGCACATCCATGATGATCCGGGGCCGCGACCTGTTGAACGGCGTGCCCAAGGAAACCGAGATCAGCCAGGCCCAGGTGGCCGAGGCGCTGAGCGAACCGGTGCAGCAGATCTGCGAGGCGGTGATGACCGCGCTGGAAGCGACGCCGCCGGATCTGGCGGCCGATATCGTGGATCGCGGCGTGATGCTGACGGGTGGCGGCGCGCTTTTGGGCGATCTGGATCTGGCGCTGCGCGAGCAGACGGGTCTGGCCGTGTCCATCGCGGACGAGGCGCTGAACTGTGTGGCGCTGGGGACCGGCAAGGCGCTGGAGTATGAAAAACAACTGCGCCATGCGATTGATTACGACAGCTGACCGCCCCACCCTCTGACACGGACTCTGACAAGGACAGGGAAAGACCTTGGCAAAGGACAGATCACAGGCCGATGATTTCCTGGGTCCCCTCAAGCGCCTGCTTGTGGGGGTTCTGGTCCTGTGCCTGATCGGCCTGTTCCTGATCTGGCGGATCGACAGCCCCCGGGTCGAGCGTTTCCGCGCCGCCGTGGTCGACCGGGTCGTGCCGAACGTGGACTGGGCCATGGCGCCGGTGACGGCGACCGTGAACCTTGTGCGCGATTTCCAGAGCTATCAGCGCATCGTCCAGCAGAACCAGGACCTGCGCAACGAATTGCAGAAGATGAAGGCCTGGAAAGAGGCCGCGCTGCAACTGGAGCAGGAGAATGCAAGGCTTCTGGATCTGAACAAGGTCCGGCTTGATCCGCGTCTGACCTTTGTCACGGGCGTGGTGCTGGCCGACAGCGGCTCTCCGTTCCGGCAGTCGGTTCTGTTGAACGTGGGCGCACGCGACGGGATCGTGGATGGCTGGGCGACGATGGACGGGATCGGGCTGGTCGGCCGCATCTCGGGCGTGGGGCGTGACACGTCGCGCGTGATCCTGCTGACCGATCCCGCAAGCCGCATCCCAGCCACGATCCAGCCGTCGGGCCAGACCGCGATCGTGCAGGGCGACAATACCGCGGCGCCGCCGATCTCGTTTCTTGAGGACCCCGACCTTGTGCGGCCCGGTGACCGGGTGGTGTCCTCGGGCGATGGTGGCGTCTTCCCGGCGGGTCTGCTGATCGGACAGGTCGCCGCCGATCCGGGCGGGCGGCTGCGCGTGGTGCTGGCTGCCGATTACGAGCGGCTGGAATTCCTGCGCGTGCTGCGCAATCCGGGCACCGAGGTGATCCGCGATCCCGGCGCGCTGGTGGCCCCGGCCAGCGAACGCAGCGCCCCTGCCCCTTTGCCCGAGGATGGTGACATCCTGTCCGAGACGGAGGATGGCAATGGCTGAGGGAAGCACACCCCGCGTCTGGGGCATGCGGCTGCTGTACGTGGTGCTGGCGCTGATCCTGATCTTCGGCAAGCTGATCCCGCTGGATTTTCGTCCGCAGGTCTGGGCCGGGCCGGATCTGCTGGTGGCCCTGACATTCGCCTGGGCCCTGCGGCGGCCTGAATTCGTGCCGGCCCTGTCGGTCGGTCTGATCGTGTTGCTGGCGGATCTGCTGTTCCTGCGCCCGCCCGGCCTCTGGGCTGCGCTGATGGTGATCGGCACGCAGGCCCTGAAGAACCGGGCGCGCAACCTGCGCGACCAGCCCTTCATGATGGAATGGCTGGCGGTGGCCGGGATATTTCTGGCCATTTCGCTGGGCAACCGGCTGGTGCTGGCGGTGCTGATGGTGCCGCAGGCGCCGCTGGGATTGACCGTGATCCATGTCGTGATGACCTTGATCTGCTATCCTGTGGTTGTCATGATCTCGCAATGGGTGTTCGGGGTGCGCAAGGCCGCCCCCGGCGACCTGGACAGGCTGGGGCAACGGATATGAGACGCAATCCAAAGGACAGCGCCGATTCCGCCCGCCGGATTACCCGGCGCGGGCTGGTCATGGGTGGGTCCATGCTGGCCTTCATGGGTATTCTGGGCCTGCGGATGCGCTACATGCAGGTCGAGCAGGCCGACCAGTTCCGCGTTCTGGCCGAGGAGAACCGGATCAGCATCCGCCTGATCGCGCCCGCGCGCGGCCAGATCTATGATCGCAATGGCGCGGTGATTGCCGAGAACCAGCCCAGCTACCGGATCATCATGGTGCGCGAGGATGCGGGCGACATCGACATGGTGATGCAGCGTCTGGCCACGCTGATCGAGCTGAGCCCGGAAGATCAGGAACGCGCGCTCAAGGAAATGCGCGACAGCCGGGGCGATACGCAGGTGACCGTGGCCGACCGGGTGAGTTGGGACGACATCTCGAAAGTGGCGATCAACGCCCCCGCCCTGCCCGGCGTGACACCCGAGGTGGGCCTGTCGCGCTTCTATCCGACGGGGGCGGATTTCGCCCATGTGGTCGGCTATGTCGGCCCGATCAGCGATTATGACCTGTCCAAGATCGAGAACCCCGACCATCTGTTGCGGATCCCCCGGTTCCAGATCGGCAAGGTCGGGCTTGAGGCGCGTCAGGAGGAGATCCTGCGCGGCAAGGCGGGCACCAAGCGGGTCGAGGTCAATGCGGCAGGCCGCGTGATGCGCGAACTTGACCGGCAGGAGGGCAAGGCCGGGGCCAATATCCAGTTGACCGTGGACAACGCCCTGCAGAGCTATGTGCAGGCGCGGCTTGCGGGCGAAAGCGCCGCCGCCGTGGTCATGGATTGCGAGACCGGCGATCTGCTGGCCATCGCATCCGCGCCCAGTTTCGATCCCAACCTGTTCGTGCGCGGGATCTCGGTGGCGGATTATTCGATGCTGACCGAGAACAAGTATCGGCCCCTGGCCAACAAATCCGTGCAGGGGCTTTATCCGCCGGGGTCCACCTACAAGATGGTCACGGTTCTGGCCGCCCTCGATGCGGGCGTGGTGAGCCCCGAGGAAACGGTCTGGTGTCCCGGTCATCTGGACATCTCGGGGCGGCGGTTCCATTGCTGGAAACGCGCGGGCCACGGGCATATGAACCTCGAGACGGCGCTGCGCGAAAGCTGCGACGTCTATTATTACGATCTGGCGCTGAAAGTCGGGATCGACGCGATGTCGGCCATGGCGGAAAAGCTGGGGATCGGCGTGCGCTTCGATCTGCCGATGTCCGCCGTGGCGCGGGGACGTGCGCCCACGCGCGAGTGGAAGCGCGAAAGCGCGGGTCAGGAATGGCGGGTGGGCGATACGGTCAACGCCTCGATCGGACAGGGCTATGTGCTGACCTCGCCCTTGCATCTGGCGGTGATGACCGCGCGGCTGGCGGTCGGGCGCAAGGTCGAGCCACGGCTGGTGCGCAGCATCGACGGGATCGAACAGCCCGTGGTGGCCGCCGAACCGCTGGGCCTGAATGAGAACCACCTGCGCGCCATCCGCAGCGCCATGTTCGAGGCGACGAACAACCGGCGCGGCACTGCCTATGGCAGTCGCATCATCACCGATGGCTACCGGATGGCGGGCAAGACCGGCACCAGCCAGGTTCGCAACATCACCGCCGCCGAGCGTGCGCGCGGCGTGATCCGCAACGAGGATCTGCCGTGGGAGCGGCGTGACCATGCGCTGTTCGTGAACTATGCGCCCTATGACAACCCCCGGATCGCCGTGGCGGTCGTGGTGGAGCATGGCGGCGGCGGCTCTGCCGTGGCTGCCCCGGTCGCACGGGACATCACGCTGCAGGCGCTGTACAATGGCGATCCGCCGCTTGAGGCCTATCCCGAGCGTGACCGGGATCGTATCGAGGCCCTGCAGGAGCGACTGCGTCGCGAGCGGCCGCAAAACGTGCGGCCGGCACAGGATCGCGCATGAGTTATCTTGAGTATACCGTCAAGACGGTCCCATCGGGCATTCGCAAGGTGCTCTATCTCAACTGGCCGATCCTGCTGTTGCTGGTGGCGGTGGCCAGTGTCGGGTTCCTGATGCTCTATTCCGTGGCGGGCGGGTCGTTCAACCCTTGGGTCGAACCGCAGATGAAGCGCTTCGCTCTTGGCCTGACGGTGATGTTCGTGGTGGCGATGGTGCCGATCTGGTTCTGGCGCAACATGGCGGCCCTGGCCTATCTGGTGTCGCTGGTTCTGCTGCTGGTGGTCGAGTTCTTCGGCGTCACCGGCATGGGGGCGCAGCGCTGGATCGACCTGGGGTTCATGCGGTTGCAGCCCTCGGAGCTGGCCAAGGTCACGCTGGTGATGTTCCTGGCCGCCTATTATGACTGGCTGCCCATGAAGAAGGTCTCGCACCCGTTCTGGGTCGCGGTGCCGCTGTTCTTCATCTTGCTGCCGACCTTTCTGGTGCTGACGCAACCCGATCTGGGCACGGCTTTGCTGCTGGTCTTTGGCGGTGGCGGTCTGATGTTCGTGGCGGGCGTGCATTGGGGCTATTTCGGTGCTGTCATCGCGGCGGGGATCGGACTGGTCGCCGCTGTCCTGCAATCGCGCGGCACGTCTTGGCAATTGCTCAAGGACTATCAGTATCGGCGGATCGACACCTTTCTGGACCCCGCACAGGACCCGCTGAATGCGGGCTATCACATCACACAGGCCAAGATCGCGCTGGGATCGGGCGGCTGGACAGGGCGTGGCTTCATGCAGGGCACGCAGAGCCGGCTGAACTTTCTGCCCGAGAAACATACCGATTTCATCTTCACCACACTGGCCGAGGAATTCGGCTTCATCGGCGGGATGTCGTTGCTGGGGCTTTATGCGCTGATCATCGTCTTCTGCGTGGCAACCGCCCTGTCGAACAAGGACCGCTTCTCGTCCCTGCTGACGCTGGGCATCGCGCTGACGTTCTTTTTGTATTTCGCCGTGAACATGTCGATGGTGATGGGGCTGGCCCCTGTCGTCGGCGTGCCCTTGCCGCTGGTCAGTTATGGTGGATCGGCGATGCTGGTGCTGATGATCGCGTTCGGCCTTGTGCAGAGCGCGCATATCCACAAACCCCGCTGAATTTCCCCGCACTGCCCGGAAGGCCCCAGACATGACCGTCAATATCCTTTTCGCCGCCAAACCAGACAGTTGGGCCGCCTATGAAGCGCCCCTGACAACGGCCCTTGCCGAGAAGGGTGTAAAGGCGAACCTGTCGCGCGACTTCGCCCCCGATGAGGTGGATTACATCGTTTATGCGCCCAACAGCACGGTGCAGGATTTCACGCCCTATACCCGCTGCAAGGCGGTTCTGAACCTTTGGGCCGGGGTCGAGAACGTGGTGGGCAATACCACGCTCACGCAGCCGCTGGCGCGGATGGTGGATCACGGGCTGACGCAGGGCATGATGGAATGGGTGACCGGGCACGCGCTGCGGCATCATCTGGGGATGGATCGGCATATCCACGGTCTGAACGGGGTCTGGGACAAGCATGTGCCGCCGCTGGCCGAGGATCGTGGCGTGACGGTCCTTGGCCTTGGCGCGCTGGGATCGGCCTGTGCAAAGGCGCTGGCCGGGCTGGGCTTCGACGTGACCGGCTGGAGCCGCAGCCCGCATGAGGTGGCCGGGGTCCGCTGTCTGCATGGTGATGACGGTCTGGCGCAGGCGCTGTCCACCGCCGAGATCGCGGTGCTGCTGCTGCCCCTGACGGCAGCGACCGAGAACCTGATGAACGCGGCCCGTCTGGCGCAGATGCCGCGCGGCGCGGTGATCCTGAATCCCGGACGTGGCGCGCTGATCGACGACGATGCGCTGCTGGCGGCCCTGGACAGCGGCCAGATCGGCCATGCCACGCTGGATGTGTTCCGGGTCGAGCCGCTGCCTGCGGATCATCCCTTCTGGGCGCATCCGTCGGTGACCGTGACGCCGCATATCGCATCCGAGACGCGTCCCGCCTCGGCCTCGCGCGTCATTGCCGAAAATGTCCGGCGCGGCGAGGCCGGTGAGCCTTTCGTGCATCTGGTGGACCGCAAACTGGGCTACTGACAGCCCTGCCCCGCGTCAGCGCAGCTTTGGCGGCTTTGCGGGGTCCGACCCCGGTGCCATGCGCAGCACCTCTTGCACGGCTTCGACCGGCTGGGGCAGATCGAAGCGCAGACCATGCTGCGCCAGCCTTGCTGCCATCGGCTCGGACGCGCGGAAGAAGGCCACATCCAGCGCGCCTGCCTCGATCCCCGAGAAGGTCAGCGCCTCGGCCACGGCCTTGGCCAGGGCACCTTGCGCGCCGGGGGCGGCATCGACGAAGGCCAGCATATGCCCCTTGCCGCCGCCCTCATAGGTCACGCCCAGCAGATAGGCCGCGTCGGCCAGTCCGGCGGCGCTTGCCAGCTTGGCATCCAGCGCCGTCAGCAGCAATTCGGGCAAGCCGCGCGGCGGGGCGAGACCTTCGATCCGTGCCTCGGCCTCGGAGGGGGCGTTGCCCAGCGTGCCTGCCAGCCATGTCACCGCTTCGGGCGGGATCAGGATGGATGAGGGGGCCACGTCGAGATTGACACCCATGCCGATGTTCTGTTCGGCCAGAAGGCCCGCGATGACCCTGCCGGACAGGGCCGCATAGGGCGCGGGCTTGCCCACGAATTGCGCCAGACGGTCGTCACGGTCGAAGACCAGCACGAAACTGGCATCACCCAGATCGAAGACCTCGGGGGTGATGTTGTCGCCCTGCGCCTCTTCGGTCAGCAGCAGGAACAGCTCGCAATCGGCCAGCCGTTCGTAAAAGCGCAGCCTTGCGCCATCATCGGCGGGAGCGGCTTCCATCGCGGCATGGGCAGTATCAAGCGGGGTCAGGTCGGTCATCCATCACACTCCGGACAGCGGTGCGCAGCGCGGGCAGAACCTCGGCCGCGAACCACGGATTTTTGCGAAGCCAAGCGGTATTGCGCCATGACGGGTGAGGCAAGGGGAAAACCCCGGGGTCTTGGGTGCGCCAATCCGCCACCGTGCGGGTCACCGGCAGGCGGGTGCCCAGATGCCAGCGATGCGCATGGGCCCCGACGAGGATCCGCAACCGGATTTGGGTCAGCCCGGCCATCACCTGCGCGTGCCATGTGCGCGCGCAGACGGGCGGTGGTGGCAGGTCCGATCCGCCCGCGTCATAGCCCGGAAAGCAGAACGCCATGGGCACGATCGCCACGCGGCTCTGGTCGTAGAATTCCGCGGGCGTGAGGCCCAGCCAGTCGCGCAGGCGATCGCCCGAAGGGTCATCGAAGGGCCGCCCGGACAGATGCACCCGCATCCCCGGGGCCTGCCCTGCGATCAGGATGCGGGCACCGGGCCGAAACCAGACGACCGGGCGCGGGGCATGGGCCGTGGCGGTGGCGGCAAAGCGGGACGCACAGAGCGTGCAGTCCGTGATACGCTGCACAAGATCGCCGGGAGGAGTATTCATCGCAATTAGTCTAGCACGTCACCTTTCCGGGTCCAGACGATCTGCGGCGGCATCGTGCGCAGCTTGCCAAGTTGGGCTTGGTGAACCGCACCAACGTAAGGTATACTCATGCGGCAAAGACATAATTTTGCCGCGAAAGATTGCGATGTGGTAGCAATGGCTCGACATGCGCCCAAGGCCATTGATAAGTGAGAGTTAACGCAACCCCGCTAAGAGGGTGGGCAGGAGCAGACCGGAGCGTTTCATGCTCGAATTCGACAACGTCAGCAAGTCCTTCTGGACGGGCATGCAGCGCAAGGTGATCCTTGACCGCGTGAGCTTTCGCGTCGAGCTTGGCAATTCGCTTGGCATTCTGGCACCGAACGGCACCGGCAAGACCACGCTGATCAACATGATGGCGGGTCTGGAGAAACCGGACGAAGGCGTCATCCGGCGCGAGTCGCGGATCAGCTTTCCGCTTGGTTTCATGGGTGGCGTCGTCTCGCGCGTGTCGGCGGTGGAAAACAGCCGCTACATCGCGCGTCTCTACGGTCTGGACCCCGACTATGTCGAAGCGTTCTGCCGCTGGCTTTGCAATCTGGGCGAATATTTCGACCAACCGCTTGGCACCTATTCCTCGGGGATGCGCTCGCGCTTCTCCTTTGCGCTGATGCTGGCACTGGATTTCGACATCTACCTGATCGACGAAGGGATGCCCGGATCCACGGATGTCGAGTTCAACCGCAAGGCCGGGGAAGTCCTGCGCGAAAGACTGCGCACGACGACCGTCATCATCGTCTCGCACCAGCCGCAGGTGCTTGAGAAATTCGCCCGGTCCGCCGCCGTGCTGATGGACGGCAAGCTGCATATGTTTGACACCTTGGAAGAAGCGAAAGAGCTCTATGATTACGAAACCCAAGGCTAGAAAATTCCGCATCCGGCGCAGCCTGACCGAGGCCATGAGCGCGCCCGAGACCGAGGGCGGCATGTCTGCGGCAGAGGATGCGGCACAGCCCAAGGGTCCGGTCCCGCTGATCCCGCCGCGACAGGAGACCGCGCGGCAAGCGCCGCTGCGCGATGCGATGGCCGATCAGCCCGCCCCGCGCCGCGCCGAGGCGCAGGGCATGTCACCCATTCACGACGACCAGGGTCCCGACTTTTCGGAACTGGTGAACACGGAACCCCATGCCGAAGCCGGGTCCGAGATCGACGCGATCCGGCGCGAGGGGCTGACAGGGCGTCAATTGCGCATGGCCCGCCGCGTCGCCCAGAAACACGGGCTTGCCCCGACATCCGATTTCGATGCGGTGCGGTTGCTGCGGGCCGAAGGGATCGATCCTTTCCAGCGGGCAACGATGCTGGATCTGGTGATGCCCCGCGACGATGAGGCCGAGGAGGAAGACACCGCACCTGCGGCGCAACCTCGCCCTGCCGCGCAGGGTGCCGCAAGCGCCGCTGCCGCGAGCCAGATCGGCCGCGTGCAACTGCCCCAGACGATGCCCGCCAACAATCCCTACCTGCCATCCACCGAGGTCAGCCCCGCGGCACGGCGGGCGAATGACATCATGGACATCCAGCGCGACATCGCCCGCCGGCGGCGGCGCAAGCTTGTCCTGCTGCTGACACGGCTTACGGCTTTCGTGTTTCTGCCGACCCTGCTGGCGGGGTGGTATTACTTCAACTATGCCACGCCGATGTATGCCACCAAGTCCGAGTTCCTGATCCTGCAGGCCGATGCACAGGGTGGCGGCAGCGGTATCGGTGGTCTTCTGAGCGGGACGCAATTCGCCACCAATCAGGACAGTATCGCGGTCCAGTCCTACATGCAGTCGCGTGATGCGATGTCGCGCCTGAACGAGGACATGGGGTTCAAGGCGCATTTCAAGCAGGACTGGATTGATCCGATACAGCGTCTGGATACGGATGCGACGGATGAAGCCGCCTACAAGGTGTACAAGAAGAACGTCAAGATCGGCTACGATCCGACCGAAGGCGTGATCCGGATGGAGGTGATCGCCGCCGATCCGCAGGTCAGCGCCGCCTTTTCCTCGCATCTGATCCAATATGCCGAAGAGCGGGTGGACGAGCTGTCGCGCCGCAAGCGCGAAGACCAGATGCGGGATGCCCGTGCCAGCCTGGAACGGGCCAAGGCTGACCGGCGCGAGGCGCAGGAACGTCTGGTGTCGCTGCAGGAAGGCTCGATCCTTGATCCGCAAGGTGAAATCGCCAGTATCCGCGCCCTGATCAACGCGGTGGAGTTGCAGTTGCAGGAAAAGGAACTGGCGCTGAACTCTCAGTTGAACAATGCCCGCCCCAATGCCGCGCGCGTGGATGCGCTGCGCTCAGAGGTGCAATTGCTGCGCGACGATCTGGACAAGCAGAACCGGCGCCTGACCAACGCAACCGAGGGGCAAAGCTCTCTGGCGGCGGTCACCGCGCAGATCCAGATGGCGCAGGCCGATCTGGCGACGGCTGACCTGTTCCTGCAATCGGCGCTTCAGAACGAAAAACAGACCGAGCTTGAGGCCAACCGTCAGGTGCGATACCTGACGACCAGCGTGCGGCCCGTGGCCCCGGACGAGCCGACCTATCCGCGCGCGTTCGAGAACACGATCCTTGCCTTCCTCATCTTCTCGGGAATTTACCTGATGATCTCACTCACCGCCTCGATCCTGCGCGAACAGGTGTCCACCTGACATGAAGACAGTGTCGATCGGTTCCCTGAACGTCAGCAATGACGCGCCCCTGACCGTGATTGCAGGGCCATGCCAACTGGAAAGCGCGGATCACGCGCTGATGATCGCCGCGCGGATGCAGCAGGTCTGTGCCGCAGCGGGCGCGCAGTTCATCTTCAAGGCAAGCTATGACAAGGCCAACCGGACGTCGGTTGCCGGGCAGCGCGGGCTGGGGCTGGACGAGGGCTTGCGCGTGTTGCAGCGGGTGAAGGAGAGCCTTGGCGTGCCTGTCCTGACCGATGTGCACAGCGAGGCGCAATGCGCCCCGGTGGCCGAGGTCTGCGACGTGTTGCAAATCCCGGCCTTCCTGTGCCGCCAGACCGACCTTCTGCTGGCCGCCGGTCAGACCGGGGCGGCGATCAACGTCAAGAAGGGCCAGTTCCTGGCCCCCTGGGACATGCCCAATGTGATCGCCAAGATCGAAAGCACCGGCAATACCCGCATCCTTCTGACCGAGCGCGGGACGTCCTTTGGCTATAACACGCTGGTGGCCGATATGCGTTCGCTGCCGCAGATGGCCGCGACAGGGTATCCGGTGGTGATGGACGCGACCCATTCGGTGCAACAGCCCGGCGGCAAGGGCGGGTCCAGCGGCGGGCAGCGGGAATTCGCCCCGGTGATGGCGCGTGCGGCCGTATCGCTTGGCATTGCCGCTGTTTTCATCGAAACCCATGAAGACCCTGACACGGCACCGTCCGACGGGCCGAACATGATCCCGCTCGACCGGATGGATGCACTTATCCAGAGCCTGATGGCCTTTGACCGGCTGGCCAAGGCCGATCCGATCCGCCTTTGACTTCTTTTCAGACAAGAGAGATTGCACACGTGACCAAACCCGCGCCCACCGTGACACCGAATACCTGGGAATTCCTGCGTGATGCGATGATCACGCCAACCGGCTTTCGCGAATATGACGCGCGCTGGAAATATCCCGACCAGATCAACCTGCCCGGCATCACCGCGCTGGGTCTGGGGCTGGGCACGCAGATGCGGCGGCGCGGCATCGCGCCGGTGATCGCGGTCGGCAACGACTATCGCGACTATTCGCTGTCGATCAAGAACGCGCTGATCCTTGGCCTGATGCAGGCGGGGATCACGGTCAAGGATATCGGCCCTGCCCTGTCGCCCATGGCCTATTTCGCGCAGTTCCATCTGGATGTGCCGGCCGTGGCGATGGTCACCGCCAGCCACAACCCGAATGGATGGACCGGCGTCAAGATGGGCTTTGACCGTCCCCTGACCCATGGCCCCGACGAGATGGCCGAACTGCGCGATATCGTGCTGAACGGCGAAGGCCAGCCCGCCCCCGGTGGGGCCTATGAATTCGTCGATGGCGTGCGCGAGGCCTATCTGGACGATCTGGTGGGCGATTTCCGCATGACGCGCAAACTGCGCGTGGTCTGCGCGACCGGCAATGGCACCGCATCGGCCTTTGCGCCGGAACTGTTCCGCCGTCTGGGGGTCGAGGTGATCCCGAGCCATAACACGCTGGATTACACCTTTCCGCATTACAACCCGAACCCCGAAGCGCTTGAAATGCTGCATGACATGTCCGACAGCGTCAAAGCCTCGGGCGCGGATTTTGCGCTGGGGTTTGATGGCGATGGCGATCGTTGCGGCGTGGTCGATGACGAGGGTGAGGAGATTTTCGCCGACAAGATGGGTGTCATCATGGCGCGCGACCTGTCGAAGCTCTATCCCGGCAGCACCTTTGTCGCGGATGTGAAATCCACGGGGCTGTTCGCCTCGGACCCCGAACTGATCGCGAACGGCGTCAAGGCGGATTACTGGAAGACCGGGCATAGCCACATGAAGCGCCGTGTCAAGGAACTGGGCGCGCTGGCGGGGTTCGAGAAATCGGGGCACTACTTCCTGGCCGGTCCGATCGGGCGCGGCTATGACTGCGGGATGCGTGTGGCGGTCGAGATCTGCAAACTGATGGATCGCAACCCGGATATGTCGATGTCCGACCTGCGCCGTGCGCTGCCGCAGACATGGGCGACGCCGACGATGTCGCCCTATTGCAGCGATACCGAGAAATATCAGGTGCTGGAGCGTCTGGTCGCCAAGCTGGTGGCCAAGCATGAGGCGGGCGAGACGCTGGCCGGGCGCAAGATCGCGCAGGTGGTCACGGTCAATGGTGCGCGGGTGATCCTGGACAATGGCGGCTGGGGTCTGGTGCGGGCGTCTTCGAACACGCCGAACCTTGTGGTCGTGTGCGAAAGCCCCGAAAGCGAGGCCGAAATGCGGGCGATCTTTGCCGATATCGACGCGGTGATCCGGACCGAGCCGTCTGTGGGCGACTACGACCAGACGATCTGATCCTTCGGTGACGGAATGACAAAGGCCCCGGGAAACCGGGGCCTTTTTTCGTATCAGGCTGCGAGGCCGCGCCCTTTCAAGAGCGCCTCGACCCCCGGCAGACGCCCGCGGAACGCGGTGTAAAGCTCTGCCGGATCGCGCGATCCGCCGGTGGACAGGATGAACGCTTCCAGCGCCTTGGCCCGTTCGGGATCGAAGGCGCTGCCCGCTTCCTCGAAGGCGGCGAAGGCATCGGCATCCATCACTTCGGACCACATGTAGCTGTAATAGCCGCTGGAATAGCCGTCGCCGGAAAACACATGCGCGAAATGCGGCGTGGCGTGGCGCATCGCGATGGTGCGGGGCATCCCCAGTTCGGCCAGGACCTCGGCCTGTTTCGCCATGGGATCGGCGGGCGGCGTGCCTTCGTGGAAGGCCAGATCGACGAGGGCCGAGGCGACATATTCGACGGTCTGAAAGCCCATGTCGAAGGTCGCGGCCCCCAGCAGCCGGTCGAGCATGTCACGCGGCATGGGCTGCGCCCGTTTCGGCATGGGTGGCGAATTCGGCCAGCACTTCGGGCACTTCCAGCCAGTGTTCGTAAAGCTGGCTGGGCAGTTCCACGAAATCGCGCGCGACGGATGTGCCGGAGATCGACGGCATAGGTCACATCCGACAGCATCTGGTGCAGCGCATGGCCGAATTCATGAAACAGCGTGCGCGCATCGTCATAGGACAGCAGCGCCGGATCGCCCTTGGCGAAGTTGCAGACGTTGATCACGATGGGGTGGCGCACCTCGGGCCATTTCGCCTGCGACTGCATGGCCGAACACCATGCGCCCGAGCGTTTGGAGCCGCGCGCGAAATAGTCGCCGATGAAGACGGCCACGTGCTGGCCGCCCCGCGTCACGTCCCATGCACGAGCATCGGGATGGTAGAGCGGCAGGTCCAGCGGCGTGAATTCCAGCCCGAACAGCCGGTTGGCGCAGGCGAAGCTGGCCTCGATCATCCGGTCCAGTTGCAGGTAGGGCTTCAGCGTCGCCTCATCCAGATCATGTTCGGCCTGACGGCGGCGGGCGGCGTAGTAGTGCCAGTCCCAGGGTTCCAGATCGCCGTTGATCCCGTCCTCATGCATCATCCGTTCCAGCACGGCGGCATCCGCCTCGGCCTGCGCGCGGGCGGGGGTCCAGACCGCCATCAGCAGGTCGCGCACGGCCTCGGGTGTGCGGGCCATTTCGGTTTCCAGCTTGTAGGCGGCGAAGCTGTCATAGCCCAGCAGGGCCGCGCGTTCGGCGCGCAATGACAGGATTTCGGCAGCGATGGCCCGGTTGTCCGTGTCCCCGCCATTGGCACCGCGCGCCACCGAGGCGCGCCAGGCCTGTTCGCGCAGCTCGCGGCGCGGCGAGAATTGCAGGAAGGGCGTGATGAGCGAGCGTGACAGGGTGATGACCGGGCCATCCGCGCCCTTTTCGCGGCCGGCGGCACGGGCCGCCGAGACCAGAAAACCGGGCAGCCCTTCCAGATCATCCTCGGACAGCGGCAGCGTCCATGAGCGCTCATCCGCCAGCAGGTTCTGCGTGAACTGCGTGCCCAGCACGGCCAGACGCGACTTGATCGCGGCCATGCGCGCATCCTCGGCCCCGGTCAGGGCGGCACCGGAGCGGACAAAGCCGCGATGGGTCAGCATCAGAACGCGCTGCTGTTCTTCGGTCAGGTCCAGGTCGTCGCGCCGCGCCCAGAGATCCGCCACGCGGGCAAAGAGCGCCTTGTTGGCGGTGATTTCGGCGGAATGCGCGGCGAGGCGGGGCGAGAAGGCGCGCTGCAATTCTTCGCGCGCGGGCGTGCTGTCGGCCCCGGCCACGGTGTAGAAGACCGACAGGACCTGATCGAGTTCCTTGCCCGCCGCCTCGAGCGCGCCCACGGTATTGTCGAAATCCGGAGCGTCCGGGTTGGCGGCGATCGCGTCGATCTCGGCCTTGTGGGCAGCGAGGGCCGCGTCGAAGGCCGGGGCGAAATCTTCGTCCCTGATCCGGTCGAATGGTGCCAGACCGAAGGGCGTGGTCCAGGTCTCAAGCAGCGGGTTGGTCATCGGTGGTCACTCCTACAGGTCGGGATGCGGCGCAGACGGGGCAATCATCGCGCTGTGTGCAGGCGGATGGTGCGATGTTCGGCATAAAGCGCGTCATGGATCAGCATCCGGCCGCGCAGGTCCTGCCCGGCCCCGGTGATCAGCTTGATCGCCTCAAGCGCCATCATGGAGCCCGATGACACCCGGCAATGGCCCGATCACCCCGGCCTCGGCACAGCGTGGGGCAAGACCGGCGGCGGGGGCCTGCGGGGAAGATGCATTGATAGCAAGGGCCGCCACGGGCCGGGTCGAAGAGGGCGATCTGCCCTTCCCATTGCGACAAGGCGCCCGAGATCAGCGGCTTGCCCAGCGCCACGGCAGTCTCGTTGACCAGATAGCGGGTGGCGCTGTCATCGGTGCCGTCAAGGATCAGGTCGTATTCGGCGAAAAGATCGGTCGGCGACATCGGCCGTCAGGCGGCGATTGTAGGGGCGCACCGTCACGAAAGGGTTCTGCGCGCGCATCGCGGCCTCGGCTGAAAAGACCTTGGGCATGCCGATGCGGTCGTCGGTATGGATCACCTGCCGTTGCAGGTTGGAATTGTCCACGGTGTCGTCGTCGATGACGCCGATCGTGCCGACCCCCGCCGCCGCGAGATAGAGCAGTGCAGGCGAGCCAAGCCCCCCTGCCCCGATCACCAGCACCTTGGCGTCCTTGAGCTTGCGTTGCCCGGTCCCGCCGACCTCGCGCAGGACGATATGGCGGGCATAGCGGTCCAGTTCCGTGTCCGAGAACGGGCCTTGCGGTGCGGTCTGCGCGGGATCGAAAGCGGTGCCATCGGCGTGGACCCGCAGGCGGGACAGCAGCGCGCGGTAGAGCAGGATCAGCGCGGCAAAGCCCCCCAGCAAGAGCCAGGGCGCGGCGCTGCCCCCTGTCGACAGGCGGAGCGGCGCATCGGCGGGCAGGGTCAGATGGATGACCACCACGCCAGCCCAGAGGAAGGCGATCATGGTCCAGCGCATCCGGCGCGGCGTGCCCATGAACGCGCCGATCCCCCAGAGAACACCTGCCAAGACAAAAACCAGCGCCATGGGTCAGCCCCGCCCGGTCGAGCCGAAGCCGCCCTGCCCGCGGGCGGTGTCCTCCAGCGTTTCGACCAGATCGAAGGTCGCGCGCAGCACGGGGGCCAGAACCATCTGGGCGATGCGGTCGCCATGGGCGATGTGAAACGCCTCGGTCCCCGCGTTCAGCACGATGACCCCCAAGGGACCGCGATAGTCGCTGTCGATGGTGCCGGGGCTGTTGGGCAGGGTGATGCCATGCTTCAGGGCAAGGCCGGACCGTGGCCTGATCTGCACCTCATGGCCTTCCGGGATCGCAAGCCTGAGGCCCGTGGGTATCAGGCTGCGCGCGCCGGGGGCCAATGTGACGCCATCGCGTTGATCTTCCGGGAAATTCGCCCGCAGATCGGCACCGGCCGCGCCGCTGGTTTCATAGGACGGCAAGGGCACGGCAGGATCAGCGTCCGGCGTTCTGGTGCAGCGGATGGTCGGCATGGCGCGCCCTTCGGATGGTGGTGTCTTTCCCTGACGGCGATTGAACAGGCCGCGGGGCTGCCTTGAGACATAACCGAAAGGTCCCGTGTTGCAAGGTATCACCGGGTTTTGATCGGTCTGACGCAAGGTTGTCTATGCGGCACCGTTTTCCACGTCTAACCTGCAGAGGACACGGGGACCGGTTGTGCAGGACCATGCTGCGCAGAGACCGGTTTCGCAACAACTGACGTCGAAATTGCCAATTGGCGCAACATTTCATTACCAACAGCGGATATTCATCAATGTTTTCTCGCATCCTTCTCGCCTTCTGGGTTCTGGCCAGCCCCGTTCTCGCCAGCCCGGAGCGCGTTTCCGTGCAAGGGCAACCTGCGGCGGCAGGTGAGGCGCGGCCATGGCCGATCCTGGCCGAATTGTCGGGGCCGACGGATCGCTATCCGCATAATGTGCTGGGCCGTATCCCGGCTTTCACCACGCTGACCGTCACGGCGCAGGTCTGCACGGGTTGCGCGTCACCGCAGGTGGCCGCAGAGCTGACCCTGCCGGCACCGCTGGTCTTCGAGGATGTCGCGCCGCGCCTTTGGGACATCACGGGGGACGGGCGGCCCGAAATCGTGCTGGTGCAAAGTCATGAGCAGCTTGGGGCACGGTTGACTGTCTGGGAACTGCGCGACACGGTGGATGGTGCTGCACCGCTGTTCCGGATGCTGGCGGCGACAGATTTCATCGGGACAAGGTTCCGCTGGCTGGCACCCTTCGGCTTTGGCGATTTCACCGGCGATGGGCGGGTTGAGATCGCCTATGTCGAAACCCCGCATCTGGGGCGCACCCTGCGCCTTGTCGGGCTGGAGGGTGATCGTCTGGTGCAACGGGCAGCGCTGTCGGGCGTCACCAACCACCGGATCGGAGAGGAAAGCGATTGCGGGCGGCGTGCGCGTCTGCGCAGGGCGGACCGAGGCCGTGCTGGCATCAGGCGACTGGCGCCAGATCGTGGCGGTCGGCTGGGAGGACGGCGGGTTGACCAGCCGCGCACTGGGGCCATTGACCGGCCCGCAGGATTGGGACCGCGCACTGGCCTGCCCCGGCTGAGGCCTTCAGCCCAGGGCTGCGGCGATCCTTGCCGCCAGTTTCTCGGCTACTGCGTGTTTGGACATGCGCGGCCAATCCTCGACCCCGTCTGCGGTGATCAGATGCACGGCGTTTTCGGTTCCGCCCATGATCCCCGTGGCGGGGCTGACGTCATTGGCGACGATCCAGTCGCACCCCTTGCGCGCGCGCTTGGCCGTGGCGTGGGCGATCACATCGTCGGTTTCAGCGGCGAAGCCCACGACCAAGGCGGGGCGGTCGGTCTTGCGCTGGCTGACCGTCGCGAGGATGTCGGGGTTTTCGGCGAATTCCAGAACCGGCAGGCGACCGGCATCCTTCTTGATCTTGGAGCCGGAGGCAGAGGCCACGCGCCAGTCGGCCACGGCGGCGGCGAAGATGGCGGCGTCGGCGGGCAGTGCCGCCTCGACCGCGTGCAGCATCTGCTGCGCTGTCTCGACCGGAACGACCGTGACACCCGGCGGCGGCGGCACATCGGCGGGCCCGGTGACGAAAACCACCTCGGCCCCCAGCGCCGCCAAAGCGCGCGCGATTGCCGTGCCTTGCGCGCCGGAGGAGCGGTTTGCGATATAGCGCACGGGATCAATCGGTTCGTGGGTGGGGCCGGAGGTCACGAGGATGCGCTTGCCGGTCAAGGGTCCCTGCCCCAATGCCGCCTCGACCGCGGCCACGATCTCAAGCGGTTCGGACATGCGTCCGGGGCCGTATTCACCGCAGGCCATGTCGCCCGAATTGGGGCCGACGAGGCGGATCCCATCAGCCAGCAGCCGCGCCAGATTGCGCTGCGTCGCGGGGTGGTCCCACATGCGGACATTCATGGCGGGCGCGATCAATACGGGCGTATCCGTCGCCATCAACAGGGTCGAGGCCAGATCATTGGCATGACCATGGGCCATCTTGGCCATCAGATCGGCTGTCGCAGGGGCGACCACGACCAGATCGGCGACGCGCGAGAGCTGGATATGGCCCATTTCCGCCTCATCCGTCAGGTCGAAGAGGTCGGTGAAGACCTTTTCGCCCGCGAGAGCCGAGACAGAAAGGGGTGTCACGAATTCAGATCCGGCACGTGTCAGGACAGGTGTCACCGTCGCGCCCCGTTCGCGCAGGCGACGGATCAGGTCGAGCGACTTATAGGCCGCGATCCCGCCACCGATAATCAGAAGAATACGTTTGCCTGTCAGCATGTTCCCCGCCTCCGCCAGTGGGGCGACAGTAGAACCGGCGCGGCGGGCTGACAAGGCCGGGTGGATCAACCGCGGTTGCGGAAGGCCTCGCAGGGGTCGGGGCGGTCCACGGCCGGGGCGGACGAGCATGATATCGAACCCGCCGGGCGCGCCCGCGCCATCTTCCTGCTGGCCGATGGTCAGAACATCGAGGTCGGGGCGCTGCATTGCGAGATAGGCGGGCACGCCCCAATCTTCGCGGGCATGGCCGTTGCCGGTGATGACAACAACCGGGCCGCCGGTTTCGTCCAGCGCGCGCAGGGTTTCGCGCGCCAGAACAGCATCGCGCAGGCGTTGCAGATCAACCATGACCGGGAGCATTTCGGGTGGCATGGCGTTGCAATGCGCGCTCTGTTGCAGGTCTTCCTGCGCGGATTGGGTGTCCCGCGGCAAGGGCGTGGTCAGGCCATAGGCGTCAGCCTCGGGGCCGAAACTTTCGGCGATGCCCGCCTGCATGGCGGCACGGGCCGCGTCGCGGGGCACGGCGGCACCGTAGATCGCGGCTTCGGGGGCGGCTGTGAAGATGGGGTAATACATCGCGAAATCGGGCCAGCCGCTTTCGGCCCAGCCCAAGGCCGTCCCCAGCGTGGTCTGATCCGTGCGGTTGTCGGATGTCACGAGTGCCGCCTGCGGCGCGGTCAGCATCTCGAACACGATGGCGCGGGGCTGGATATGCGCGACGAGTGCGGCCTGCGTGTCGTGGTGGGCCGGGTTGTCATGCACCTCGCCCGCGATGATGACCGGGGCGGTGGCGGCACGTTCCAGCAGGTCCGCAGGCAATGGGCCCGCGAAGGCGGGCCCAGAGGCAAAGGCGGCGATCAGGGCAAGACATCTCATGCGAGGAAGTCTTGCACCTCGCGCGACTGACTTTCCAGCTTTTTGCGCATCTTGGCGAAAGCGGCGGCTTCAAGCTGGCGCACGCGTTCCTTGGACAGGCCAAGCTCCTCGCCAAGGCTTTCCAGCGTGCGGGGATCGTCGCGCAGTTTACGCTCGCGCACGATGAACCGCTCGCGGTCATTCAGGGCGGCCAGCGCCTCGAGCAACCAGTTGCGCAGGGCTGCGGTGTCATGGGCCGTCTCGACGATATCGGCGGCCTGGCTGCCCTCATCCTCGATCGTGTCGATCCATTCACGCCCCTCATCCTCGGAGGATTGCGTGGCGTTGAGCGAGAAATCGGAGCCGGACAGGCGGCCTTCCATCATTTCGACGTCATGCAGGGGCACACCGATCTCGGTCGAGATCATCTGGCGCATCTGGTGGCGATCCAGTTCCTCGCCCCGGGCCTGCGCCTCGCGCTCGAGCCGTGCCTGAACGCGGCGCAGGTTGAAGAAGAGCGACTTCTGGCTGGAGGTGGAACCGGTGCGCACCATCGACCAGTTCCGCATCACATAGTCCTGAATGCTGGCTTTGATCCACCACACGGCGTAGGTGGAAAAACGGACGCCGCGATCGGGGTCGAACTTGTCGGCCGCCTTCATCAGACCAAGACCGGCCTCCTGGATCAGGTCGTTCATGGGTGCGCCGTAGCGACGGAATTTCGAGGCCATCGAGATGGCAAGGCGCATGTAGGCGGTGATAAGACGGTGCAAGGCCGCCTCGTCACGCTGGTCGCGCCAGGCATAGGCCAGTTTCAGTTCGGTCTCGGCATCCAGCAGTTCGGCTTTCATCGCCTTGCGGGACAGGGTCATGTCATTTGGTGCATCAAGTGCCATTTTTACCCCCAGACTATGGCCTGCTGCGAGCGTTGCGCTACGTCGGCCGTTTTTGTTTGTCTCGTAGTTTGATACGCAGGCAGAAACCGATCGGATCAAAAAACATAGAGTCTCAAATGCTGCCAAAGCTGACCTTGGTTCTGGGGGGCGCGGCCTCGGGAAAGACCGCATGGGCGGAACGCCTTGTGCTGGGGTCGGGGTCAGAGGCCGTCTATCTGGCCACGGCGCAGGCTTGGGATCAAGAAATGCAGGATAAAATCGACCGTCACCGCGCCGCGCGGGGGGACGGGTGGCGCACACTCGAAGCCCCGCTTGATCTTGTCCCGGCGCTTCGCGAAACGGGTAAGGGACAGGCCATGCTGCTGGACTGTGCGACACTTTGGCTCAGCAATATCATTCTGGCCGAGCGCGACCCCGAGGCCCAGACCAATGGCTTGCTGGATGCGTTGGCGCTGTGCCAGGCGCCCGTCGTCGTGGTCAGCAACGAGGTGGGGGCCGGGATCGTGCCCGACAATGCGCTGGCGCGCCGCTTCCGGCAGGCGCAGGGCGAGCTGAACCAGAGACTTGCCGCGCAGGCCGAGCTTGTGGTGGCCGTGATGGCCGGGCTGCCGCTTGTCCTGAAAGGGCAAATCCCGGAGCCGCAGCAATGAGCCGCTTCTTCTGGGTTCGTCACGGACCGACACATGCCAAATCCATGGTGGGCTGGTCCGACCTGCCCGCTGATCTGTCCGATACCGCGCAGTTGGCACGTTTGTCTGCGGCCTTGCCGCAGGAAGCGGTCGTCGTCTCTTCGGATCTGATCCGCGCCAGTGCCACGGCGGATGCGATTGCCGCCACACGGCAACGGCTGCCCCACGATCCGGACCTGCGCGAAATCCATTTCGGAGACTGGGAGCTGGCACGTTTCGACGAGGTCGAGGATCAGGAACGCTTGCGGGCCTATTGGGATCATCCCGGCGATGTCCGCCCGCCGGGCGGCGAAAGCTGGCACGAGGTCTCGGCCCGGGTCGAGCGAGCGGTCGACCGTCTGCTGACGGCTCATCAGGGTCGGGACATCATCGCGGTGGCGCATTTCGGCGTGATCCTGACACAGGTGCAAAAGGCGCTGAGTATCGGTGCGTATGAGGCGTTCAGCCACCGGATCGACAATCTGTCGGTGACGGAACTGCATCGTGACGGCGTCGGGTGGAAGGCATTGCGCATCAACCACTTGCCGTAGGGCGCGCGTCAAAGGATGCGCAGGCGCGGAATTCTTTCAGGCAGAGGAGGCCACCTCGGTCTTATTAACCAATCTGAAAGGAAAGAGGCCTAGCCATTAACCTTGGTTCAGGGTGAGTGCGGACATGGTGGCGCGGGCCTATACGGTGGCTTTCGAAGGGATCTCGGCCCGCACGGTCGAGGTGCAATGCGCGGTCACGCCCGGATTGCCCGCCTTTGCGGTCGTCGGCCTGCCCGACAAGGCCGTGAGCGAAGCGCGCGACCGCGTGCGCGCGGCCCTGAGCGCGATGGGGATCGCGTTGCCGAGCAAGCGGATCACGGTGAACCTGTCGCCTGCAGACCTGCCGAAGGAGGGCAGCCATTTCGATCTGCCCATCGCGCTGGCGCTGCTGGCGGCGCTGGACATCGTGCCGCCCGATGCGGTGGAACGCACGACGGCGCTTGGTGAGCTGTCGCTGGACGGGTCGTTGATCGGCGTGCTGGGCGCCTTGCCTGCCGCCATGACCGCAGCGGAGGAGGACAGGATCCTGCTCTGTCCCCGCGCCTCGGGTGCCGAAGCGGCCTGGGTCGGGGCCTGCCAGGTGATCGCGGCCGGATCGCTGATGGATGTGGTGCGCCATTATACCGGACAGGCCCCGATCGCGCCGGCAGAACCCGGCGAGGTGACGGGCGAGACGGGTGCCCGGTGCCTGCGGGACGTCAAGGGGCAGGAACGCGCCAAACGCGCACTGGAGATCGCGGCAGCGGGGCGGCATCACCTGCTTGATGATGGGCACGCCCGGATCGGGCAAGTCGATGCTGGCCGCCCGCATCCCCGGCATCCTGCCGCCCCTGACAGCGGCTGAGGCGCTGGAAACCTCGATGATCCATTCACTGGCCGGGTTGCTGGACGAAGGCGGCATTTCCCGCACGCGCCCCTTTCGCGAACCGCATCACACCGCTTCGATGCCCGCCATCGTGGGCGGCGGGCGCAGCGCGAAACCCGGCGAGATCAGCCTGGCCCACAATGGGGTGCTGTTCATGGACGAGTTTCCCGAATTTCCGCGCGGCGTTCTGGAAACCCTGCGCCAGCCGATCGAAACCGGCGAGGTGGTGGTCGCGCGGGCCAATGCGCATGTGCGCTATCCCTGCCGGTTCATGCTGGTGGCTGCGGCGAACCCCTGCAAATGCGGCTATCTGACCGACCCCGCGCGGGCCTGCACCCGTGCGCCGGTCTGCGGCGAGGATTACATCGGGCGGATCAGCGGGCCGCTGATGGACCGTTTCGACCTGCGTGTCGAGGTGCCGCCGGTCGCCTATACCGATCTGGACCTGCCTGCTTCGGGTGACAGTTCGGCGACGGTCGCCGGGCGGGTCGCTGCGGCGCGGTCGGTGCAGGCCGCGCGTTTCGCCGGGATCGAGGGGATGCATCTGAATGCCGATGCGGAAGGTGCGGTGCTGGACAGGATCGCCACGCCCGACGCCGCCGGGCGCGCGCTGCTGGGCAAGGTCGCCGACCGCTTCGGGCTGACTGCGCGCGGCTATCACCGGGTGTTGCGGGTGGCGCGCACCATTGCCGATCTGGATGGACATGACGCGGTTGTCAGCGATCACGTGGCGGAGGCGGTCAGCTATCGTCTGGTGGGTGTGAAGGAAAGTTGACCGCGTGCCAGGACGGCCGTCCGAACGGACGGCCTGCGCCTGAACGCGAGGGTCAGGCGCGCCTGGCCTCGATCCGCTCCCAGATCTTGCCTGCGATATTCACCCCGTCGAACCGTTCCAGTTCCTGAATGCCGGTGGGCGAGGTCACGTTGATCTCGGTCAGCCAGTCGCCGATCACGTCGATCCCGACGAAGACCTGCCCCTTCTCGCGCAGGACCGGGCCGATCCGGGCACAGATTTCGAGATCGCGGTCGGTCAGGCCGACTTTCTCGGGCCGTCCGCCCACATGCATGTTCGAGCGTGTCTCCCCTGCGGCAGGCACGCGGTTGATGGCACCGACAGCCTCGCCGTCCACGAGAATCACGCGCTTGTCGCCCTTGGACACGGCGGGCAGGTATTTCTGGACGATCAGCGGCTCGCGGCTGAAACCGGTGAAAAGCTCATAGAGGGACGACAGGTTGCGGTCGTCGGCGGTCAGCCGGAACACACCTGCGCCGCCGTTGCCGTAAAGCGGCTTGAGGATGACGTCGCCATGCTTGTCCTTGAACGCGCGGATCGTGGCCAGATCGCGGGCGATCGTCGTGGGCGGCGTCAGGTCGGGAAAGTTCAGGACCAGCAGTTTCTCGGGAGAGTTGCGCACCCAGAAGGGATCGTTGACGACCAGCGTCTTGGGGTGAATCCGGTCCAGCAGATGGGTGGTGGTGATGTAGAACATGTCGAACGGCGGGTCCTGACGCAACCAGACCACGTCGTAATCCGCAAGGTCCACCTCTGTCTCTGCCCCCAGCGCATAGTGATCGCCCGCGACGCGCTGCACCGTCACGGGCCAGCCCCGCGCCGTGATTCGACCCTCCTGATAGGCCAGACGATCCGGGGTGTAGTAGAACAGCTCGTGCCCGCGGGCCTGCGCTTCCTCCATCAGGCGGAATGTGCTGTCGGCATTGATGTTGATCGGCCCGATCGGGTCCATCTGAAAGGCGATTTTCATGTCCGGCTCCCCTGAGGATAGAGCCATTACATGGCGCAAGGGCGTGTCCGAGACAATGCGAAATCCCGACTGTCGCGCCACGGGCAGCGATGCGCCGCGCCGTGGTCCGGCCCGTCAGACCTCTTCGCCGAAGGCGTTTTCCAGTATGCGGATCGCGCCGATCTCGTTCACCATGGCCAGATCGACGCGCGCCTCGGTCAGTTGCCCGGCGGCCATCTGGCCCAGAAACTCGGCTGCGGCCTGTGCGATGCGACGGCGCTGCGCCGGTCCGAGGGACAGCAGGGCCGCATCGAAACTGCGGCTTTTCTTGACCTCGACAAAGATCACGGCGTCCCCGTCACGCAGGATCAGGTCGATCTCGGCGCAGGAGCCACGCCAGCGGCGGGCCAGAACTGACATGCCAAGCCGGGTGTAGTGGCGGCTTACCGCATCTTCGGCGGCCAGCCCGGAGAGATAGGCCGTGCGCCCCCGGATCTGCCTGGCGTGGCGTACCTGCGGCGCGGGCGCCACGACAGGTCGCACGGCCGGCGGCGGCAATGGCAGGTCAAGTTGAACGGGCGTTGCCACTGCCCTGTGCGGATCGAACCATGCCGTCATTCACCCTGCTCCAGCTTCAATGCCATCTGATAGACCTGCCGTCGCGGCAGACCAGTGCGGGTGGCAACAGCATCGGCCGCATCGCGCACCGTGTGCCCCGCCAACGCCTCCCGCAACAACTCTTCTAGGTCGGATTCATGAATATTCTCTGAAGATTTCCGATCTATCAGCACCACGATCTCACCCTTCAGGGTGCGGCTGGCGCAGATCTCGGCCAGATCCTGCAGACGGCCCGGGATCACCTCTTCGAATTTCTTGGTCAATTCGCGGCAGACCGCAGCCTGCCGGTCCGGCCCCAGCACCTCGGCGGCGTCCCGCAGCATCGCGGCGATCCGTTTTGGTGATTCGTAGAATACCAGCGTTCCGGGGATATCCGCATAGCGCCGCAGGGCGGTTTTTCGCTGACCGCTGGCATTCGGCAGGAAGCCTGCAAAGAAAAACCGGTCGGTGGGCAAACCGCCCAGCGTCAGCGCGGTCACAACGGCGGAGGGGCCCGGCGCGGCCGTGACGGGATACCCCGCCTCATGTGCGGCGCGGGCCAGGTCGAACCCGGGGTCCGCGATCATCGGCGTGCCTGCTTCGGAGGCATAGGCCATGGTCAGACCCTGTTCCAGCAGGCCCAGCAGACGCGGGCGCATCTGTGCCCCGTTATGATCGTGATAGGCCAGCACCTGGCGGTCTCCCAGCGGCACGCCGTGGATCTCCATCAGCTTGCGCAGGGTCCGCGTGTCCTCGGCGACCAAGACATCGGCACTCGTCAGGATATCCAGTGCGCGCAGGGTGATGTCCCGCGCGGTGCCGATGGGCGTCGCCACAAGATACAGACCAGCGGGCAGTTTGACGAGTTTCGGATTCAACACTGGACCCTCCCTGCGGGGTGTTTATTATCCCCACAAGTGCCGGTGGCGCAGATCACCGCCGTTGTCGAGGGAGAATTCGTGTCATGTTTGCCTTTCCGTCACCCGCCCGCAACCCGTTGCACAAGGCCGTTGTCGCGGCAGTTGCCAAGGTTGTCAAAGCCACCAGCACCCTGAACAAGGCGATACCGCAGCTGCGCCGCGGATCATTGACCCTTGTCGCACTGGGCGCGCTGGCGGCCTGCGAACCCGTGGACACATCCCTGGGACGGTCGGCCCCGGCCATCAACCCTTCGGCCCCGGTGCCTGTGGCGCTGCTGGTGCCGCGCGGTTCGGGCAATGCCAGCGACGAGGTGCTGGCCCGCGCCCTCGAGAACGCGGCGCGGCTGGCGATCGCGGATCTCGGCGATGTGGCGATCGACCTGCGGGTCTACAACACCGCAGCGGCGGCGGGCACGACCCAGCAGGTCGCGATGCAGGCTGTCGCTGACGGCGCGCGGATCATTCTCGGCCCGGTCTACGGCGAAAACGCGAATGCCGCCGCGGTCGCCGTGGCCTCGAGCGGGGTCAATGTGCTGGCCTTCTCGAACAACACCTCGATCGCGGGGGGCAATCTCTTCATCCTGGGCCCGACCTTCGACAATACGGCCGATCGGCTGGCGCGCTATGCCGTCAGTCAGGGCAAGGGCCGCACTGTCGTTGTCTATTCCCAGGATGTTTCGGGCCAGGCCGGACGTGCGGCGCGTCGAAGCGGCGCTGGCGCGCAACGGTGGCACGTCGGTCGGCGCGATCGGCCATGAGTTTTCCCAGAACGGTGTCGTGCAGGCCATTCCGCAGATCGTGAGCGCGGTGCGCAGCGGCGGGGCGGATTCGGTGTTCATGACCGCCGACACGGCTGGTGCCCTGCCACTTTTGACGCAGCTTTTGCCCGAAGCGGGCATCTCGCCCAGCGTGACGCAGTATATCGGCCTGACCCGTTGGGACATTCCGAGCCAGACGACCGATCTTCCGGGTGTGCAGGGTGGCTGGTTCGCCCTTCCCGATCCCGTGATGTCGGCGCGTTTCCGCAGCCGCTACGAGATCGCCTATGGTGAAAGCCCGCATCCGATCGGCGGGTTGGCCTATGACGGGATCGCGGCCATCGGCGCGCTGGTCAGCTCTGGCCGCAGCGATGCGTTGAGCCGTGCCTCGTTGACGCAAAGCGCAGGTTTTCAGGGCGTGAACGGTATTTTCCGCCTCCGGCCGGATGGAACGAATGAACGCGGGCTGGCGGTCGCCCAGATCCGCGACAGACAGGTGGTTGTGATTGACCCTGCCCCAAGAACCTTTGGTGGTGCCGGATTCTGATCCGGCACTGACCCATCATCATCCAGCCCTGCCACGGGTGCCGGACAGTCTGATCTGTCCTGCCGAGCGCATCTTCGATGCGTCAGCGGTGGCACATGCCCTGGCAGAGGCGACCGCCGGGCTGGCCCCGGCGCAGATGCGCGCGGCGGTGGTTCCGGTTCTGAACGCCGCCTTGCAACAGGGCCGTGCCGCCATCGCCGAGGCCTTTGCGGCCAGACCTTTCGATGCGCGCCCTGTCACCCGTGCCTATTGCTGGCTGACCGATTGCATGGTGGCCTGTGCGCAGGATGTGGCCATCCGGCAGGTGCATCCGCTGGACCACCCCGCGCAGAACGAGCGGATCGCGCTGATTGCCGTGGGCGGCTATGGCCGGGGTGAAATGGCACCGCAGTCGGATGTGGACCTGTTGTTCCTCAGCCCGACCCGGATCACGCCCTGGGCCGAGGCGGTGATCGAGACGATGCTCTATATCTTGTGGGATCTGCGCCTGAAGGTTGGCCATGCCAGCCGCACGGTCAAGGATTGCCTGCGCCTCGGGGCCGAGGATTTCACGATCCGCACCGCCCTGCTGGAGCATCGCTTTCTGGGCGGTGATGCGGCGCTGGCGGCGGAGCTGGACCGGCGGTTGCAGACCGAACTGTTCAAGGGCACAGCACGGGAATTCATCGAGGCCAAGCTGTCCGAGCGTGACGCCCGCCATGAAAAGCAGGGCGGCCAGCGCTATATGGTCGAGCCCAATGTGAAGGAAGGCAAGGGCGGGCTGCGCGACCTGCAATCGCTGTTCTGGATCGCGAAATACCTGCACGGTGTGCAGAACCCCGAAGAACTGGTCCGGATCAAGATGTTCCGCCCCGAGGAATACGCCACCTTCCAGAAGGCCGAGAATTTCCTGTGGGCGGTGCGCTGTCATCTGCATCTGATCACCGGGCGTCCCGCCGATCAGTTGACCTTCGACCTGCAGGTGCAGGTGGCCGAACGGATGGGCTATGTCGACAAGGGCGGACGCCGCGCGGTCGAGCATTTCATGCAGGACTATTTCCGCCATGCCACCTCGGTCGGCGATCTGACGCGGATCTTCCTGACCAAGCTGGAGGCGCTGCATGTCAAGTCCGGCCCGCTGCTGGAGCGGATCTTCCGGCGCACGCCGAAGGTCAAACCTGGCTATCAGGTGATCCACAACAGGCTGGCCATCGAGAATGAGACAGAATTCCTCAAGGACAAGGTCAACCTGCTGCGCCTGTTCGAGGAGGCGCTCAGGACGGGGATGCTGATCCACCCGGATGCAATGCGCCTTGTCACCGCCAACCTGCACCTCATCGACGACGAGATACGGACCACCCGCGAGGCGCAGCAGATCTTCATGGATCTGTTGTTGAAACACGGCAATCCGGAACGGGCGCTGCGCCGGATGAACGAGCTGGGGATGCTGGCCGCCTTCATCCCGGAATTCGAGCCCATCGTGGCGATGATGCAGTTCAACATGTATCACAGCTACACGGTGGACGAGCATACGATCCAGTGCATTCGGAACCTGGCCCAGATCGAACGGGGTGAGTTGGTCGAGGAACTGCCGGTCGCCTCGGGCATCCTGAAGGCCGGGGTCAACCGCAAGGTTCTCTATATCGCGCTGTTGCTGCATGACATCGGCAAGGGCCGGACCGAGGACCATTCGGTTCTGGGTGCCCAGATCGCCCGCCGCGTTGCCCCGCGGCTGGGCCTGAACAAGGCCGATTGCGAGACCGTGGAATGGCTGGTGCGCTATCACCTGCTGATGTCGGACATGGCCCAGAAGCGTGACCTGTCCGATCCCCGCACCCTGCGCGACTTTGCCAAGGCGGTGAAGACGCGCAAGCGGCTGGACCTGCTGACGGTGCTGACGGTCTGCGACATCCGCGGCGTCGGGCCGCAAACGTGGAACAACTGGAAGGCCATGCTGATCCGCCAGTTGCACCGCGAGACGACCCGCGCGCTGGAACACGGGCTGGAGGATCTGAACCGCGAGCATCGCGGGGCGGAAGCCAAGGCCGCGTTGCGCGACGCGCTCAAGGGCTGGGACGCGGGCGCGCTCAAGACCGAGCTGGGACGGCACTATCCGCCCTATTGGCAGGGGCTGGACACGCGCACGCAGGTTGTCTTTGCCAATATGCTGCGCGATCTGCCCGATGATGAAATCCGTATCGACCTTGTCCCCGACGAGGACCGCGACGCCACCCGCGCCTGTTTCGCGCTGTCCGATCATCCGGGCATCTTCTCGCGCCTTGCAGGGGCCTTGGCGCTGGTCGGGGCGAATGTGGTGGATGCGCGCACCTATACGTCCAAGGACGGCTTCGCCACCGCCGTCTTCTGGGTGCAGGACGAAAGCGGCAGCCCCTATGACGCGACACGCCTGACCCGGCTGCGGCAGATGATCGACAAGACCCTCAAGGGCGAAGTGGTCACGACCGAGGCGATCAAGAGCCGCGACAAGATCAAGAAGCGTGAACGCGCCTTCCGCGTGGCGACGTCGATCACCTTCGATAACGAAGGGTCCGAGATCTATACGATCATCGAGGTCGATACCCGCGACCGTCCGGGCCTGCTGTTCGACCTGACCCGCACATTGGCCAATGCCAATGTCTATATCGCCAGCGCCGTGATCGCGACCTATGGCGAACAGGTGGTGGATACCTTCTACGTCAAGGACATGTTCGGGCTGAAGTTCCATTCGCTGCCCAAGCAGAAGGCGCTGGAGCGCAAGCTGCGCGAGGCGATCGAGAAAGGCGTGGAGCGGGCGATCTCCTGACCGGGGTCGCCGCGCGCAGCCCCCTCTTCCAAGACGGGCAGGCTTGGGATAGGTCCTGCTCAGACGCAGCAAAGGCCCTTTCGCCATGAAACCCATCCGCCTGATCGCCGGCTTCATGACCGTGGGTCTGTGGACCCTGCTCAGCCGCGTTCTGGGCTTCGTGCGCGATGCGATGATCCTGGCCTATCTGGGCACCGGCCCCGCCTATGAGGCCTATGTGGTGGCCTTCCGCCTGCCCAACATGTTCCGCCGCTTCTTCGCCGAGGGCGCGTTCAACATGGCCTTCGTGCCGATGTTCGCGAAGAAATACGAGGCGGGCGACGATGCGCAGGGCTTTGCCGAGAACGCCTTTGCGGGACTTGCCTCGGTGTTGATCCTGCTGACACTCGCGGCGCAGCTCTTCATGCCCTGGATGATCTATGCGCTGGCCAGCGGCTTTGCCGGGCAGGAACAGTTCGGCCTGTCGGTCGAATTCGGGCGCATCGTGTTTCCCTATATCCTGTTCATTTCGCTGGCCGCCCTGCTCTCGGGGGTGCTGAACGCGACAGGGCGCTTTGCTGCGGCGGCGGCAGCGCCGGTGCTGCTGAACGTGGTCCTTGTCAGTGCCATGGTCGGTGCCGCGATGCTTGGGCTTGACGTGACCATGGCGCTGATCTGGGGCATTCCTGTCGCGGGGATCGCGCAGCTTGGCGCTGGTCTGGCATGCGGCGCGGCGCGCGGGCTTTACCCTGATGCCCCGCCGCCCCCGCTGGACGCCCGAGATGAAGCGGCTTGTGCGCATCGCCATTCCCGCAGCGCTTGCGGGTGGCGTGGTGCAGGTCAATCTGCTGGTCGGCCAGCAGGTCGCCAGCTATTTCGACCGTGCCGTGGGCTGGCTCTATGCCGCGGACCGGCTTTATCAGTTGCCGCTGGGTGTGGTGGGCATCGCCATCGGTGTGGTCTTGTTGCCGGACCTGTCCCGCCGCCTGGCCGCCGGAGATGACGCAGGCGGGCGCAATGCGCTGAGCCGTGCCGCCGAAGTGTCGCTGGCCCTGACCGTCCCCGCCGCCGTGGCGCTGGTGGCCGTGCCGCTGCCGCTGGTGTCGGTCCTGTTCGAACGCGGGGCGACCACCGCCGATGACAGTGCGGCCATCGCCATGGCGGTGGCGGTCTACGGGCTGGGCCTGCCTGCCTTCGTGATCCAGAAAATCCTGCAACCGCTTTATTTCGCGCGCGAGGATACACGCAGCCCGTTCCGCTATGCCGTGGTCGCGATGGTGGTGAACGCGCTTGTCGCCGTGGGTCTGGCCCCGCTCATCGGCTGGATCGCGGCCGCGATCGCCACCTCGCTGGCGGCCTGGGTCATGGTGGGGCTGCTGTCCATCGGCGCGCGTCCGATGGGCGATGTGGCCCGGTTCGACGCGCGGTTTCACGGACGCATCTGGCGGATCATCGCGGCATCGCTGGCGATGGGGGCGGTGCTCTGGGGCGCGATGGTCGTGATGACGCCCTTTTTCGCCATGGCAGGCTGGCGCTATCTGGCGCTGCTGGGGCTGATCATGATCGGGATCATCAGCTATTTCGGGATCGGCCAGATGATTGGGGCCTTCCGGCTGGGCGAGTTCAAGCGCGCCTTCCAGCGCGGGGGCAGCGCCTGAGGGGTCAAGCCTCGGCCTCGGCCAGCATGGCGATGACATCGTCATCCGCGACCTGCGTGAAATCCGCATACCAGGCGCCGACGGCGCCGAACGCCTCGGGCGCGTGAAGGCAGATCACCTCGTCCACAAGATCGCGCAACGAGTCCAGCTCGGCGGCCGGGGCCACAGGCACCGCCAGTATCAGCCGCGCAGGCCCCTGTCGGCGCACCGCGCGCAGGGCCACGCGGACCGTGGCACCCGTGGCGATCCCGTCGTCCACCATGATCACTGTCCGCCCCGCAAGCGGCACCGACTTGCGCCCGGCCAGGTAGAGCGCGCGGCGGCGTGCGATCTCGGCCAGTTCGGGCTCGGCCAGTTTGACGATGTCCAGCCGGTTCAGACCTGCTTGGAGTGCGATACCTTCGTTCACCTCAAGATCCGGGCGACCGCCATCGACCACGGCGGCCAGCGCCACCTCGGGCTGACCGGGCAGGCCGATCTTGCGCACCATCACGAGATCAAGCGGGGCGTTCAGAGCGCGCGCCACCTCGAGCGCCACGGGCACGCCGCCACGGGGCAAGGCCAGCACCACCGGCCGCTCCAGCGTCCGCCCGGCCAGCACCTTGGCCAGTTGCTGTCCTGCTTCTGTCCGATCCGCAAATCGCATCGCCCAGCCTCCAGGCCGGGCCGTCCTTCCGGGGGACGCACCCGCCTGCGCGCAGACTAGCTGATTCTGGGTCTTTCTGCCGCAAATATCCGCCTGCGCCGCGCATGGGGTGCCGGCTTTCCAACATCAATCGTGGCGGATTTTCCCGCGCAACCGGGCGAACCCGCCGGGGCTGACGGCAAAGGACAGCGCGAAACCGCAGCCAAAGCCTGCCAGATCGGCGATCCAGTCGCGGCTGCCGCCGAACAGGATACCGAAGACAAGCTGAATCCCCATCAGAAAGGCGATCAGTGTAAAGGCGCGCATCTGCGGCCCCCCCTCCTGCCCGAGCCGCAGCCAGAGCAGGTAGGTAAAGGCCCCGATCAGGCCGTAAACGCCCGGAAAGGCCCCGACCAGAGGCACGGCCGATCCCACCAGAAAGCCGTACACCAGCGCGCCACCAATCGAGGCGCCGAAGAAGACCGCCAGCACGGCCCAGCCGCGAAACACCTCGCCCACGAACTTGCCGAGGGCCAGCACCATGACACCGGCGAAGAGGGCATGGGTGAAATTGGCGTGGATGAAGGGATAGGTGACAAAGCGCAGCAAATGTTCGGGCGGCCAGCGGTTGTTGGTCAGCATCCACTGGAAAATCTCGGCCGAGAAGGCATAGCCCTGCATCGCGCCCAGCCGCCAGCCGATGGCCTGCGGGCCGCCTACGATACCCTGCGCCCCCAGCGTGAACATGGCCTCGATGGCCATGATGACCGCGAACAGCGCGATCACGACAGGTGGCAACGGATTGACGGGGCTGGTGTTGGGGCCGCCTTGGCGCCGGGGATCAGGTTGCATGATGGACCTTTGCTTGACGGGGCTTTGGGCCATGGGTAAGCCAGCCGCACCCATAAATCCAGACGGAGATGTCATCATGGCGGATGCGGTCCACACGCAGTCCAACCCGAACGCGGCCTTTACCCCGCGCGTCTTCTCGGGGATCCAGCCCTCGGGGGGGCTGACCCTTGGCAATTACCTGGGCGCGATCAAGCGCTTCGTGCAGATGCAGGACAGCGGCACGCCCACGATCTATTGCGTGGTCGATATGCATGCCATCACCGTCTGGCAAGACCCCGAGGCGCTGCGCCGCCAGACCCGCGAGCTGACCGCAGGCTATATCGCGGCGGGCCTCGATCCGTCGAAGTCGATCCTGTTCAACCAGAGCCAGGTGGTGGAACATGCGCAACTGGCATGGATCTTCAACTGCGTGGCGCGCATGGGCTGGATGGGCCGGATGACCCAGTGGAAGGACAAGGCGGGCAAGAACGCCGAAAACGCCTCGCTGGGGCTGTTTGCCTACCCTGCCCTGATGGCCGCCGACATTCTGGTGTATCACGCGACCCATGTGCCCGTGGGCGAGGATCAGAAGCAGCATCTGGAACTGACCCGCGACGTGGCGGCCAAGTTCAACCATGACTACGGCGTCGATTTCTTCCCGATCACCGAACCGGTGATCGAAGGGGCGGCGACGCGTGTCATGTCCCTGCGCGACGGGTCGAAGAAGATGTCGAAATCCGATCCGTCGGATGCCAGCCGCATCAACATGACCGATGACGCCGACACGATCGCGAAAAAGATCCGCAAGGCCAAGACCGACCCCGACGCCCTGCCGTCCGAGGCCGCCGGGCTGGAAGGTCGCCCGGATGCGCGCAATCTGGTGAACATCTATGCCGCACTGTCCGACAGCACGGTCGACGCCGTGCTGCGCGATGTGGGGGGCAAGCAGTTTTCCGAGTTCAAGCCGATGCTGGCCGATCTGGCGGTGGCCAAGCTCTCGCCCATTTCGACGGATATGGCGCGGCTGATGCAGGACCCGGCCGAGATCGACCGCATCCTTGGTCAAGGTGCCGCGCGTGCCCGCGAGATCGCCAGCCCGATCCTGCAAAAGACCTATGAGATCGTGGGGATGATCCGCAGCTGATGGCGGTCGGCGCGATCCGTTGGCTGGCGCGGCTTGTGCTGACCGGCCTTCTGATCGGCTCACTGGTGCTGGCGGGGACCAACATGGCGGCACTGGCGCGCGCCCCGGTCGGGGCGGCGCTGGTCGAACGCGGCAGCGAGGGGATTGCCGCCGCGACCGAGCGGGCGCTGCTTGTCCATGCCACGCCCGAGGTCGTGGCCGCGCGGCTGGATGCCCTTCTGATCGAGGAGCCGCGCAACTGGCTGGCCATCGACGCGGTCGAGGCGCTGGCGGCTGATCGCGCTATCCCCCTGCCCGCAGACCTGCTGGCCCGACGTGCGGCAGCATGGGAGGCGGACAGCGGCTTCCTGACATCCGCGGAGAACTGCGGGGCTTGCATCTGGGATGCCACGGCCTGCGACATGTCGACGGTCCTGATGTGCCGGGCGCCGGTTGACCTGTCGCCCATCGGGGATGTGGCCGGCGTTTTTCGCGCCATAGGGGCCTATGTCGCGGGGCGCGATGTGGATGAGGTCGACGCGATCCTGTCTGTGATCGGCCTGACGGCGGTGGCGCTGGCCGTTTCGACCGGCGGCAGCAGTCTGGCGATCAAGACCGGCGCCGGGCTGGCCAAGCTGGCGAAATCCATGAAACGCCTGCCCGATGCGCTGACCCGCCCGCTGGTGCGTGCCTTTCGCGAGGGTCTCGACACCAGCCGGTTCTCGGACGCGGTCCGCAACCGGGACCTGATGCGGCTGTTCCGGCCCGAGGCACTGCGTCCCGCCGCGATCATTGTCGAGGATGCGGGGCGGCTGGTGGGCAATACATCGGCGCTGGGTGCGCTGCATCTGATGAAATTCGTGGACGATCCGGCGGATCTGTCGCGTCTGACCCGCGTCTCGGATGCACTGGGCACGCGGACCGTGGGCGCGGTCGAAGTGCTGGGCAAGGCCCGGCTGATGCGTCTGTCGATGCGTGTCGCCGATGAGGTCTGGTTCGTCTTCAGCGGGCTGATCGGCGCGCTGGCCGCTCTGCTTGGCCTGCTGCAATCCCTGTTCGGGTCCATGCTCCTGCGCGTCTTGCGCCGCGTGGCCCGAGCACCGGGCGCAAGATAATCCGGCGCAGATGATGCAGGTCAATCCGCCGCGATGGAGAAACGGCTAGAACTCTTGCTGTCCAGAAATACCGGGCAAGGGAGGTCATCATGCCAAAAACGGCCAGGAAACCGAAAAAGACCAGCGCCAGCGTGCAGTTGCCGGCGGTGGTGGAGACAGCGGCGGTTGAGACAGCGGCGCCGTCTTTCGACAAGGCCGCGAAACCCTCTCATCCGCATCAGAACCTTGATCGGGGCGTGATGGCTGCGATGGCGCGGGTGACGGGCGGTGTGTCACCTCATGCGGTCGCCGATGCCTGGACCGACTGGTGGTTGCATATGGCCCGCGCGCCGGGGCGGCAGCTGGAGCTGATCGAGCGGGCGCAGCGCAATACGCTCAAGCTGATGAACCATAGCGCCGCCGCCATGACAGGCCGGACCGAGGACGCCCCTTTCGCCCCCAAGCCGCATGACACGCGATGGACCCATGCCGACTGGGCCAAGCCGCCCTACAGCCTGTGGCAGCAGGGGTTTCTGGCCATGCAGGACTGGTGGGATCACGCCACCGACGACCTGCGCGGCCTGCGCCACAAGAGCGCGGAACGTACCGGCTTCATGATGCGGCAATTGCTCGACACTGTCTCGCCCTCGAACTTTCCCGCGCTCAACCCGGAGATCCTGGAGAAAGTCCGTCGAAACGAGCGGTCGCAATCTGGCCGAAGGGGCCGTGAATTTCACCGCAGGACATGATCCAGACCGTGACCCAGTCGCGTCAGCCGATCCCCGCCGATTTCGCGCTGGGCCAGCATCTGGCCTGCACGCCGGGCAAGGTCATCTGGCGCAATGACATCATGGAGCTGATCCAATACAGCCCGCAGACCGGCGAGGTTCATCCCGAACCGGTGCTGATCGTGCCCGCCTGGATCATGAAATACTATATCCTGGATCTGTCGCCCGAGAATTCGCTGATCAACTGGCTGGTGGGACAGGGTTTCACGGTCTTCTGCATCTCATGGTGCAATCCCACGGCCGATCAGGCGGAGCTGTCGCTGGAGGATTACCGCAAGCGTGGCGTCATGGCGGCACTGGACGCGATCAATGCCGTCATGCCGGGGCAAAAGATACATGCCAACGGCTATTGCCTGGGCGGCACGATGCTGGCGATTGCGGCCGCCACCATGGCGCGGGACGGCGATGACCGTCTGGCCTCGGTCACGCTGATGGCCGCGCAGGTCGATTTCGTGGAGGCGGGCGAGCTTTTGCTGTTTCTGGATGAAAGCCAGGTCGCGTTCCTTGAGGACATGATGTGGGAACAGGGCTATCTGGACCGGCCGCAGATGGCGCGGACCTTTGCCGCGATCCGGGCCGAGGACCTGATCTATACCCGTGCGGTGCGACGCTATTATCTGGGGATCGAGGACCTGCCGTCCGACATCACGGTCTGGAATGGCGATACGACACGGATGCCCGCGCGGATGCATTCGGAATACCTGCGGGGTATCTTCCTCGAGAACCGGATCAGCGCCGGGCGGTTCGCCGTCGAGGGCAAGGTGATCGCCCTCAAGGATATCGCGGTGCCGATGTTCGTCGTGGCGACCGAGACCGACCACATCGCGCCTTGGCGCTCGGTCTACAAAACACAGCTCTTCACCGACAGTGACCTGACCTTCGTGCTGACCAAGGGCGGGCACAATGGTGGTATCCTGAGCGAGCCCGGTCACAAGGGGCGGCACTATCGCATCAGCCACCGACCGGCAGGCGGGCGCTACCTTGGGCCCGATGCCTGGCTGAAAGGGAATGCGCCGCAGCAAGGATCGTGGTGGCAGGAGTGGGGCCGCTGGCTGGCCGCGCAAAGCGGGGCGCGCGTCGCGCCGCCCCCGATGGGCGCGGCGGACCGGGGCTATCCTGTGCTCTGCGATGCACCGGGGACCTATATCCATCAGTGCTGAGCGCATGGGCAGGCGCGCCCGAACAGGTGCCAGGATCAGATCAGACGGACCTGCGTGCCTACTTTCGCAAGGCCGAACAGCTCTTCGATATGGTCGTTGTAGAGCCCGATACAGCCATCGGATGACGCCCGCCCGATCTTGCGCGTGTCATGGGTGCCGTGGATCAGGTAATACTGCCAGCTAAGGTAGAGGGCATGGGTGCCCAGCGGATTGTCAGGACCCGCCGCTACCGTGACAGGCAGGCTGGGATCGCGTTCGCGCATCGAGGGGGTGGGTGTCCAGGTCGGGCCCACACGGGTGCGCACGATACTTGTATAGCCCAAGCGGGTGAGTTCGTCGCTGGCAGGCACCGAACTGGGGTAGAGCCGGTAGATGCTGTCATCCTCGGACCAGAAATGCACTGCGCGCGAGCGCGTGTCGGCCAGGATCGCGCCATTCGTCAGCGTGTCGAAATGATCCTGCCAGCGGATCGTGCGAAAGGCGGACAGGTTGTTGCGCACACCTTCGACAGCGGGTCGCGTCTGCGGTTCCTGTGCGGCCCCGGCGCGTCCGGCCAGCAAGGCCGCCGCCCCGCTGGTCAGTAGGGTTCGTCTTGTCCAGTGATCTGCCATGCTGCCTCCTGCGGGTCTGTCGCTGCCCTTTGTGTCGTCCTGTCCGGCTCCTTCATGAGTTCGGCGGGGCCGTTAAACCGTTTGTGGCGCGCGGGCTCAAATCACGTTGCCTTGTGAACCGCGTCATCTGCGTCGCTGCACAGGGACGGTGCAGCCATCGCCCTTAACGGAAGGTGCCGAAAAGCGTATGTTTCCGCATGAAGGAGACAGCGCCATGACAACCTATGCCACCCACCCTGACACCCGCATCGGGCATGTCCACCTCAAGGTCGCGGACCTTGAGCGCGCCATCGCCTTCTATCGTGATGTGCTGGGCTTTGCTTTGCAGCAGCGTTACGGCGATCAGGCGGCCTTCCTGTCGGCTGGGGGGTATCATCACCATATCGGCCTGAACACCTGGGAAAGCCGTGGCGGCACCCCTGCCCCGCATGGGCACGCCGGGCTTTATCACGTCGCTTTCCTCTATCCAGACCGGGCGGCCCTTGGGGCGGCGCTGGCGCAGGTCCTTGCGTCCGGGGTCGAACTGGACGGGGCGGCCGATCACGGCGTGTCCGAGGCTGTCTATTTCCGCGACCCGGACGGCAACGGGATCGAGATCTACCGCGACCGCGCGCCAGAGGACTGGCCTCGCGATGCGTCCGGAGCACTGTCGATGTTCAACCACAGGCTTGATCTGGACGCGCTGCTGGCCGAGGGATCGCAGCAGAAATAGGTGGTCGCGGCAGGAGAAAACCGGGATTTTCCCAGGCCGCGTTGCGTCCGAAAGGTCAGGTCCGGCCCAGAAAAGGCGCGGCCTTCGTCACGAAAATGACACCCCGGCCTGTCAATCTGTCATGACCACGTCGAAGGTGAGGATGCGGCTCGTCCCGCCGTAAATCTTGCCCATATCGGGTGACCAGTAATGCCGTATTACCGGCTTTTCGGGAAAGACGTGTTCGACTGTATTTCAGCATGTATCGGCCCGACCCGCACCTTTCGGGTCGGGCCTTTTTCACGGGCCTGCTCATCTTGATCGACGCGGGATTCCGGACTTTACCGCGCGGCCAGATCCGTTGCACTGTTGCCTGACAGAACTCTGCCCGGCATGCCGTGGCGACGCTTGGGGACAGCGAACGGGACTTCGATGCATATCAAGAGCAAGAGCGCCGTCATCGGCGAGGCGCTGGACGACTGGCGCGACAGGGGCTTGCTGGACCCAGAGACCGCCACGCGCCTGCGCGCCGATCTGGATCGCGGCGGGCGTCGCTTCAGCTTCAATGCCTTCATCATCACAGCGGGCGTCATCTGCCTGTGTTTTGCCGCCATGACCTTCGTCGCCGCCAACTGGGACCAGATGAGCCGGCTTGGCCGCCTTGCGCTGGTGATACTGGCGCTGTGGGCGGCCTGGGGGGCCGCCCTCTGGACCGGGTTGCGCGGGTTGCACTGGTGGCATCAGGCGCTGATCGTGCTGGCCTGCGGCATGTTCGGCGCGGGCATCATGCTGGTCAGCCAGATCTATCACATCCAGGGCAATGCCGCCGATGCGGTCTGGCTCTGGGCTTTGGGCACGTTGCTGGCGGCGGCGCTGACGCGCGGCGCGATGGCGCTGGTGCTGGCCATCGGGTTGTTCGCGCTGTGGCATGGGATGCAGATCGAGGTTTACGGACGCGCACATGACCTGAACCTGCCCTATCTGGGCTGGTGGCTGGCCGGTGCCGCCATGGCCTTGTGGCTTCACAACCGGGCCGCGGCCCATGTCACGGTTCTGGCGCTTTGCTTCTGGCTGCTGAGCGCCTTGACCACCGTTTCCTCGCCGGAACTCGCGGCGCTGATATTGGCCGGGCTTTCACTGGCGGCGATCTCGGGGATGCTGGCCTCGCTGTCGGGGCCGCATTTCCTGCGTGGGTTTGAGGGCGCGGCGCTGGCCTATGCGGCGCTGATGCTGGGGCTGGTCACCTTCTACCTGACGCTGAGCCTGACCGAGCCGGGCTTTCGCGACCTGATGGAAACCGAGCCGGACCCGCGCGGCTGGACCGTCCCGGCCCTGCTGCTGATCCCTTCGGTGGTGTTCGCGCTGCTGGGGCAGATGCGCGGCTGGGCGCTCTCTTATGACCTGTGGGTCACGGTGGCGGCAGGTGTGCTGATCCTTGGTGTCTATCTGCTGATCCCGTTGCCGCTTCTGCCTGAGGCCTTGTTGCTGGCGGTCTTCATCTGGATCACGCGCATGGGCTGGCGGCTGGACCAGCGCAGCCTGCGGGTAATCGGGATGGGCGGCTTCGTTCTGGCATTGCTGATGATCTACGGCGTGACCGTGGGCACCCTGATCGGCACCAGCGGCTTCTACCTTGGGGCAGGCGTGATCTTGCTGGGCGGGGCCTGGATCGCCACCCGGCTTGATCCGAAACGGGGGAAAGCATCATGACACGCGATATGCCCGCCCGTTGGCTGATTGCCGGGATCGTCGCCATAGCGCTGCTGCAAACCGCGGCCCTGGGCAAGATGGTCACCGACCGCGCCGCCCTGCTGCGCGACGGTGTCGAGGTGGTGCTGGAAACCGGCGCCATCGACCCGCGCGATCTGTTCCGGGGGCACTATACGATCCTGAACCTCGCGATCACCCGCCTCGATAGGGGCGATATCACGTTCGATCCCGCACTCGAGCCCGGCGCGCCCGCCTATGCCACCCTGGCCGAGGGCGCGGATGGGTATTGGCAGGCCACCGGTCTGTTCGCGACCCGCCCCGACGGACCCGCCCCGGTCATTCAAGGCGTTTTCGAATACGAGAGTGGTGCCCAGGTGTTCCTGAGCTTTCCGTTTGACCGCTATTTCGCACCCAGGGACCGCGCGCTAGAGCTTGAGGCCCTGGACCGCGCCGACCGCATGGGCGTGATCCTTGCACTGGATGGCAAGGGGAACGGCGCGATCAAGGGGCTGCTGATCGACGGGGCGCGGGTCTATGAGGAGCCGCTGTTCTGACGGGCTACGATCCACGCTTTACGCCCCGATCCGGGCTGGTAAAGTCGCAGGCTCACGGCGAGAGGACAGACCATGGCGACCGGAACCGATATCCGCACCTATTTCAACGGCCAGTGGCACGAGGGCGATCTGCCCGTCATGCGTGCGGCGGATCACGGAAGCTGGCTGGGCAGCACGGTCTTTGACGGCGCGCGCTATGTTAACGGCATGGCCCCTGATCTTGAGGCGCATTGCGCCCGCGTGAACCGTTCAGCCGAAGCGCTGATGATCACACCCACGGTCGCCACACAGGAGATGGTGGGGATCGTCCGCGAAGGGCTGGCCGCTTATCCGCGCGACGCGGCTGTCTATATCCGGCCGATGTATTGGGGCATCGACGGCGATCCGACCGCCATCGTGCCCGCGCCGGGCCGCACGGGTTTTGCCATCTGCCTCGAGGCCATTCCGATGCCGCCCGAAGGCGCTTCGACCACGCTGACACGGACGCAGTTCCGCCGTCCGGTGCTGGAAAGCGCCGTGGTCAATGCCAAGGCGGGCTGCCTCTATCCCAATAACGCCCGGATGCTGGTGGAAGCGCGGTCCAAGGGTTTCGGCAACGCGCTGGTCGCCGATGTGATGGGCAACGTGGCCGAGACGGCGACGGCCAATGTCTTCATGGTCAAGGATGGCGTGGTCTTCACCCCCATCGCCAATGGCACCTTCCTTGCAGGGATCACCCGCGCGCGCCACATGTCCAATCTGCGCGCCGACGGGATCGAAGTGCATGAGACCGTGCTGTCGTTCGAGGATTTCCACGCTGCGGACGAGGTCTTCCTGACCGGCAACATGAGCAAGGTGACGCCCGTCACGGCCTTTGATGACACGACCTATCCGGTGGGTCCGATCACGCAGCGTGCCCGCACGCTTTATTGGGACTGGGCGGCCACCGCTGGCTGATCCACAGGCTGGACGTACCGCGCGGGGCTGTTTTCCGCAGGACGAAACGCAAGGTCAGTGCAGCGTGCCGACAGTTGCGCGGGCCGTTTGCATGCGCCATGATCGCGGCCTAGGGAGTATGCAAGATGCGCAAGTTTCTGGTCGTGCTGGATGACAGCCGCGAATGTCTGAATGCGATGCGCTTTGCCGCAATGCGCGCCGCGCGCACGGGCGGCGGGGTGGAAATCCTGTCGGTGATCCCGCCAGAGGAGTTCAACCACTGGATCGGCGTGGGCGACATCATGCGCGAGGAGGCCCGCGAGCGTATCCATGCGCATTTCGAGGTCTTCGCCAAATGGATGCGCGACAAGCAGGGCGTGGATCCCGAACTGGTGATCCGCGAGGGCGAGCCGGTGACCGAGATTCTGGCGCAGATCGCCGAAGACGAAGACATCGGCGTGCTGGTGCTGGGGGCGGGCACGGACAAGAAGGGGCCCGGTCCTCTTGTCACGCAACTGACGCGCAGCGCGGGCACCCTGTCGGTGCCGATCACCATCGTGCCGGGCGATCTGTCCAAGGAACGGCTGGACGCCATCACGTGACGAAAGCGCGCTTCGGACAGTGGGTTGTCTCTGTCCGAGGCCCCTTGCCGAGATCAGGATGGACCAGGGTTGTCTGTCAGGAAAAGGTTCCAGCAGACCTTGCATTGAACAGCCCGCTGTAGCCGGATCACACGCTGTGCAGATCTGGTTCCGGGTCACGCAGAGCGTTGAAGGCACAAGACCCGTGCAAATTGCGATCCTGCCTCATTTCTGCTTTTTTTGTCACCTAGCACCACAGTCAGGATCAACCTTGATCACATGCCGAAGCGGCGCAACTGACGCCATATGGTCAGGTTTGAAGGTATAAAACCCGGGCTGAACAACCTGAGGCGCGGCAAGAGGGAAGACAATGAGCGCAGGTCTCATCGCAGTCACGGTCTATTTCGTCATGGCGCTTGCGGTCATGATCGCGTTCTGCCGGGCTGCGGCGCATGGCGACCGGCGAATGGATGACACCCGTCCCGCGTGATCTGATGGTGGTCTGTCGCGTCCACCCCTAACCCGATCCGCCAAACGCTGGACTAATCAAGCCGATGATCTTCAACATCGGGGGTGTTGTGACAGGGGTTCGCGCATGACCTATAGATGTCCCGGACAAGGCTGCCGACGCGCCCTCAGTCAATCCATTGCATGTCCATCTGTCCATCCTTGGTCGAAGCCTCAGCTTCCAGCGCAAGCACGCCACGCCAGCCCGCCAGAGGGCAGTCCAGATGAGCACGGCGGAAGATCAAGCCAGTCAGGCGTTCAGATCATAGCGGTAGAACCACATCCACTGTTCGATCTCGGGTGTGATCGCCGTGCTCTTGCTGTCACCCGAGGGAGGCACTTCGACAAAACCCAACTTTGCGTAAAGCTTCGGCAGTTCGGGGTTGATTTTGAAGGTGTCGGCGATCAGCCATCGCATCCCCAGCGCACGGGCATCCTCCATCCGCGCGCGCACCAAAGCCTCGCCCAACCCGGTGCGCCGCGCGACAGGCCGGATGTAGAGGTGCTTCATCTCGCCGGTGGTTTCAGAGACGCGCCGCAGCGCTCCGGTGCCGACAATGGCACCGGCGCGGTCCCGCACCAGAAGATAGCTGCCGTTTGGTGGCAAGACCCCGTCAAGCCCGGCCCAGAAGCCATCGACATGGCGGCGCCAGTCAAAGTCCGGGCCGCCACCGCGTATCAACCGACCGTGCATCATCTGCGCGTATTCCTCCAATAGAGCTTCCGCATCGGCACGCGGGATATCCGCGCGGTTCATATACCGTTCGAGGAAATAGCCCGGCTTTGCGCCGTAATTTGAAGCGTCTGTTCGTAGCATCCCTGCGTTTTCGACAGCTTCGGGGCGTGCTGGCGACTTGGTCGGCGCCTGCATCCCTGTTGCGGTCTGCACAAATGGTCCACTCTCGTTCTTCTGTATTTGCATCACCCAGATCTCCATCCATCCGACCTCTTTATGCATGATGTATAACAGGAGGACCCTTGCCGACCGAATCAGCAATATTTCCGGGAAGAAAGATCAGCTATCGTGTTGCCGGACTGGAAAACCCTGCCCTCGCTCACGTCGCTTCGTGCCTTCGAGGCGACAGCGCGTCATGGCAGCTTTGCGAGTGCTGCCAGGGCGCTGAACGTGACCCATGCGGCAGTGGCCCAGCAGGTGCGTTCGCTGGAAACGGCCTTGGGGGTCAGCCTCGCCATCCGGAGCGGCCGAAGGGTCAGCCTGACGGATGCGGGAACGCAATTGGCGGCGGCACTGTCCGAAGCATTCGGGACGATTGCCGCGGCGGTGGAAGATATGCGCGGTTACGGGTCAAGCCGCCCGTTGCGTATCGTGGCCCGGCCATTTCTTGTCGATCGGTTGATCATGCCAAACCTGGCGCAGTTTTGGCAAATGCATCCGGGCGTCGAGATCTCAATCCAGCCGCGTCGCGATTTCAGCGGGCTGCAGCAGGGCAGTTTTGACCTCGCCATCCCCTCACTCGGTATCGGTACGGCGTTGAAATCTTCCCGGCACCGAGTCACGTGAGATTGCGCGCGTTCCGATGGTCGCCATCGCGGCACCGTCACTGGTCGCGCGCGAAGGAAGCGATCTCACACGCCTGCCGTGGCTCTGGCATGACGAGGACATGGACCTGAAGCTCTCGCTCATGGCCGAGAGCGGTCTTCCGGTAGAGCGATTACGTCAGGCGCGCATCGGCAGTCCCAGCCTTCAGGTCGAGGCTCTGAAGCAGGGTATCGGCGTGGGACTGTTCAACGCACGCATGGCCCGCTTCGACATCGAGGCAGGTGACGTGATCGAACTGCCCCTGCCGCGCGATGTGGAAGTGGCCTATTGTGTCGTCTATCCAAAAGGCCCGCATCACCCGCTGATGGAGTCATTCGTGACGTGGCTGGAAACCCTGATTTGACCCCGGGTCCTGCACGGCCCACTTGGCCCGCTGAAAATCGTCAAGGTCAGGACCCGGTCTTAAAGTCGAAACATCACAGGCGCGGCGACGGCGTCAGCCGCATTTCGAGTGGCCGCAACTGGCGCAGGTCATGCAGCCCTCGACCATCCGCATCTCGTATTGACCGCAGGACGGGCAGGCCTTGCCGCGCGGGGCTTCGAAGCCCACGACATTGGCCTGCGGGTCGGTCTTCAGGCCCATCCCCTCGCCTTCGATGAAGCCGATCGAGATCATGTGACGTTCGATCACGCCGCCGATCGCCGCAAGGATCGAGGGGATGTACTTGCCGCCCATCCAGGCCCCGCCGCGCGGGTCGAAGACGGCCTTGAGCTCCTCGACCACGAAGGACACATCGCCACCGCGCCGGAACACGGCCGAGATCATCCGTGTCAGGGCCACGGTCCACGCAAAATGTTCCATGTTCTTGGAGTTGATGAAGACCTCGAACGGGCGGCGGTGGCCGTTGATGATGATGTCGTTGACCGTCAGATAGATCGCGTGTTCGCTGTCGGGCCATTTCAGCTTGTAGGTATTGCCCTCCAGCGCCTGCGGGCGATCCAGCGGTTCGGACATGTAGATCACATCCGCGCCCTGATCCGCCTCGGGGGTCTTGTCGGTGGTCTCGGACACGCTGAGCACTGAGCCTGTCACGTCATTGGGCCGGTAGGTGGTGCAGCCCTTGCAGCCCGTTTCATAGGCGGCCATGTAGACCTCCTTGAAGGCATCGAAGCTGATGTCTTCGGGGCAGTTGATGGTCTTGGAGATGGAGCTGTCGACCCATTTCTGCGCGGCTGCCTGCATCCGCACGTGATCCAGCGGGGCCAGCGTCTGGGCGTTGACGAAATAGTCGGGCAGCTCTGCATCGCCGAATTTCTCGCGCCACATCTGCACGGCGTAGTCGACGACTTCCTCTTCGGTGCGGCTGCCGTCCTTTTGCAGGACCTTGCGCTTGTAGGCATAGGCAAAGACAGGCTCGATCCCCGACGACACATTGCCCGCGTAGAGGCTGATCGTGCCGGTGGGCGCGATCGAGGTCAGCAGCGCGTTGCGGATGCCGTGGGTGCGGATTGCGTCGCGCACATCCTCGTCCATCGCGCGCATCGTGCCGGAGGCGAGGTATTTGTCCGCATCGAACAACGGGAAGGCGCCCTTCTCCTTCGCAAGGTCCACCGAGGCCAGATAGGCGGCGCGGGCGATCGCGTGCAGCCATTCCTCGGTCTGACGCGCCGCTTCCTCGGACCCGTAGCGCAGGCCGACCATCAGGAGCGCATCGGCAAGGCCCGTCACACCCAGACCGATCCGGCGTTTCGCCTGCGCCTCTTGCGCTTGGGCGTCCAGCGGGAAACGGCTGGCGTCGACCACGTTGTCCATCATCCGCACGGCGACGGCGACCAGATCGGTCAGTTGCTTGGGGTCAAGATGCGCTGCCTTGCCGAAGGGATCGGTCACAAGGCGCGCCATGTTGATCGAGCCCAGCAGGCAGGCCCCATAGGGCGGCAGGGGCTGCTCGCCGCAGGGGTTGGTGGCGGCAATGGTTTCGACATAGTTGAGGTTGTTGGCCTCGTTGATGCGGTCGATGAAGATCACGCCGGGTTCGGCGAAATCATAAGTGCTTTTCATGATCTTGTTCCACAGATCACGCGCCTGCACCGTGTGATAGACCTTGCCTTCGAATTGCAGATCCCACGGGCCATCGGCCTTGACCGCTTCCATGAAGGGATCGGTGATCAGCACCGACAGGTTGAACATCCGCAGGCGGGCCGCGTCGGATTTGGCGGTGATGAAGGCCTCGATATCCGGGTGGTCGCAGCGCATCGTCGCCATCATGGCGCCGCGGCGCGAACCTGCCGACATGATCGTGCGGCACATCGCATCCCAGACATCCATGAAGGACAAGGGGCCGGAGGCATCGGCCGCCACGCCCAGCACATCCGCGCCGCGCGGCCGGATGGTCGAGAAATCGTATCCGATTCCGCCGCCCTGCTGCATGGTCAGCGCGGCCTCTTTCAGCATGTCGAAGATACCCGCCATGCTGTCGGGGATGGTGCCCATGACAAAGCAGTTGAAGAGGGTCACCCGCCGCCCGGTACCTGCGCCCGCCGTGATGCGGCCTGCGGGCAGGTATTTGAAATCCTCAAGGGCCGCGTAGAATCGGTCTTCCCAGACCGCGCTGTCCTGTTCCACCTGCGCCAGCGACCGGGCGATGCGCCGCCAGGTATCCTCGACCGAACGGTCGATGGGGGTGCCATCCGCCTGTTTGAACCGGTATTTCATGTCCCAGATCTGTTCGGAAATGGGGGCGGCAAAACGGGTCATGGCAGCGTCCTCGGATCAGCGGAATAGGGTGTGACAGGCCGTTCGGTGCTGGAACGCGGTGCCCTGTGACAGGACGTCGAGAATAGGCCGGAGGGGGGGCCGGGTCAACGGGCGAGCAGTGGGAAAGATACCGCCCGATCCCCTTGATCTCGCGGTGGGTGCCGCTATGCTCCACAACCACTGGGGAAAATGACATGTCGGCACCGCTGCATCTGATCAAACTGTCCGTTGGCACCGAAGGGGTCGAAGACCTTGCCGCATGGCAGGCCAGCGCACGCGCCAAGGGGCCGGACGGCCTGCCGCGTCACGTGACCCGCATGTGGCCCAAGCGCGAGGCCGAGATTCTGGACGGCGGCTCGATCTACTGGGTCATCAAGGGTGTGCTGCAATGCCGCCAGCGCATCCTGCGGCTGGACGAGGTGATCGGGGGCGACGGTATCCGCCGGTGTGGCATCGTGCTGGATCCGGAATTGATCCGCACCACGCAGGCGCTGAAGAAACCCTTTCAGGGCTGGCGCTATCTGACGGCCAAGGACGCGCCCGCCGATCTGGCCAAGGGGCGCGCCCATGAGGACGCCCTGCCCAGCAGTCTGAGCGCGGCTCTGGCTGATCTGGGCGTGCTCTGATACGCGTCGCCCGGCACACGGCTCCCTGACCCTGCAACCGGCTGAAAACCCCGCTTGAATCACACGCAGCCCGGACGCATGCTGCGCGCATCCTTTCGGGAAATCACAGAATGTTTCGCCCGCAAATCCTGAGCAGCCTTTCCAGCTATTCCACAGCAACATTCCGGGCCGATATCTTCGCGGGCATCACCGTGGCCATGGTCGCACTGCCACTGTCACTGGCCATTGCCATCGCCTCGGGGGCCACCCCGGCGCAGGGGCTGATCACGGCCATCGTCGGCGGGTTCATGATTTCGGCCCTTGGGGGCAGCACGGTGCAGATCGGCGGGCCGACGGGGGCATTCATCGTGGTCGTGGCCGGGGTGATCGCACAGCATGGCTATGACGGGCTGGTGCTGGCCACGGCCATGGCGGGGGTGATCCTGCTGATCGCGGGGTTTTTCCGCGCGGGCAGCCTGATTGCGCATGTGCCCGAGGCGGTGGTCAACGGCTTCACCATCGGAATTGCGGTGCTGATCGCGGCAAGCCAGGTCAAGGACCTGATGGGGCTGTCGCTGGCCAACGAGCCTGCGGAACTGCTGCACAAGATCCCGGCACTCTGGGACGCGCGCGACAGCTTCAGCATGGCAGCCTTCGGCGTCGGGATTGCCACCATGGTCCTGATCGTCGTGTTTCGCCGCGCCGCGCCGCGCCTGCCGGGGCTGATCGTGGCGCTGGCGCTGACGTCAGGGGCTGCCGTGGTCCTGTCCCTGCCGGTCGAGACGATCGAGGCAAGGTTCGGTTCCCTGCCCACGACCTTGCCGATGCCGGCCCTGCCGGAGTTTTCGGTCGCACGGATGATCGAGGTGCTGCCCTCGGCCCTTGTCATCGCCTTTCTGGCAGGGATTAAGTCCTTGCTGTCCGCCGTTGTCGCGGATCGCATGACCGGCGCGACACACAAGCCCAATGCCGAAGTCGTGGCGCAGGGCGCGGCGAACCTGGCCTCGGCGGCCTTCGGCGGACTGCCGGCCACGGGGGCGATTGCCCGCACGGCCACGAATGTGCGCGCGGGTGGACAGACGCCGGTTGCGGGTCTGGTCCATGCGGTCGCGATCCTTGCCATGATGATGCTGGCCGCCGGACCGACAGGGATGCTGGCGATGCCCGCCATGGCGGGGCTCTTGATCCTGACCGCATGGAACATGGCCGAGCCGCACAAATGGGCCGCGTGGATGCGTGAACGCGCGTCGGACCGGGTGCTGCTGCTTCTGACCATGACGCTGACCGTGCTGGTCGATCTGACGGTCGCGATCGGCGTGGGCGTGGCGCTGGGTCTGGCACTCAAGCTGCGCGCGGGGCGGGTGAAGCCCGATCAGTTCGATCCGCGCGACAGATAGCGGATCAATCCACCCCGATCATCTGGCACAGTTGCTGCAACGTCGCGCGATCCGCCTCGGTCATGTCGGCGGCACGGCTGCGGTAGAGCGTGGCCTGTGACCGAAGGATCATCCCGTCCTGCAACAGTTTCAGGTGATTGGCCCGCAGCGTCTCGCCGGTCGAGGTGATATCGGCCACGGCCTCGGCTGTTTCGAACTTCACGGTGCCTTCGGTCGCGCCCTGGCTGTCCACCAGAGCGTAATCGGCGACGCCCGCATGGCGCAGAAAATCCCGCACCAGGCGGTGGTATTTCGTGGCGATCCGCATGCGGAATCCGTGACGCGCGCGAAAGGCGGCGGCGGCGGCGTCGAGGTCGTCCAGCGTATCCACATCGACCCAGGCCGCAGGCACGGCGATGATCAGATCGGCATGGCCGAACCCCAGTTCCGCCAGTTCCTGCACCTGCTGATCCCACTGGCCCAGTTTTTCACGGACCAGATCGGTGCCGGTCACCCCCAGATGGATGCGCCCTGCCGCCAGTTCGCGCGGAATTTCCCCCGCCGACAACAGCACCAGTTCGACATTCGCGATCCCGTCCACGGCGCCTGCGTATTCCCGCTCGGACGCGCTGCGCGACAGGGTGATCCCGCGCGCTGCGAACCATTCGAAGGTCTTTTCCATCAGCCGCCCCTTGGAGGGCACGCCCAGCTTGATCGTCATGACGCGGCCCTCAGCTCCAGCAGCAGACCGGGGCGAATGACACCGCCCACAGCCGGGATTTCCGCCCCATGCCCCAGAACGCGGGTCAGCGCGTCATAGCGCCCGCCAGAGGCGACAGGCGGCAGGTCGCTGCGCCCTTCAGCGTAGAAGCCGAAGACGAAACCGTCGTAATATTCCATGGACGTGCGGCCATAGCTGGCCTCGAACTCCAGAGCCTCGATGTCGATGCCCCGCGCGGACAGGGCTTTGACCCGCGCCTCCAGACGCATGACCGCCGGACCGATGGCGGGCAGATCGACCGAAATGTCGCGCAGATGTTCCATCGCGAAGGGCAGTGTTTCGCGCACGCCGAGGATCGCATCCAGGAGCGCCACTTCGTTCTCGCTGATCGGAGGGGCGGCGGCATCGTCGCGCAGCGCCTGCACGCGGGTCTCGATCTCGGCCCGGTCGCGCAGGCCGATCAGCGGCGCGCAATCGGCCAGCGGGTCCGCCGATGCCAGCAGGGCGGCGCGTGTCTCGGGCACGGGCGCGCGGCCTGCGTAACGGTCCAGCAGCGCACGGAACCGCCGGGGACGCCAGATATGGCGGCGCAAGGCCGCCTTGCGCGCGGGCGTGGTGTCCAGCCCGTCCACAGCGGCAGCCAGAATGCCGATATCACCCGTCGCGGCACGCAGGGGCAGATCGCCCAGCGCAGAACGGATCAGGGCAAAGACCTCGGCATCCGCTGCCGCCGGATCGGTGCGATCGAAAACCTCGTATCCGGTCTGAAAATATTCGTTGGCGCGGTCCGGGAAATCCTCCTGCCGCCGGAACACTTCGCCCGCATAGGTATAGCGGGCCGGTTCGGCGCCATGCGCCATGTGCATCTGCACAACGGGCACGGTGAAATCCGGCCGCAGCATCTGTTCGCCGCGCACGGCGTCGGATGTCACATAGGCGCGGGCGCGGATATCCTCGCCATAGAGGTCCAGCAGGGTGTCGGCGGGTTGCAGCACGGGCGGATCGACGACCTGCGCGCCCGCCGCCTCGAAATGGCTGCGCAGGCGCGTGGCCTCGTCCCGGATAGCCGTGCGGGCGGCGGTGCGTTTGGTTGCCGTTTCAGGCATCACCCCTGCCCTTGCAAAATCTCGAGGACCTTCGCCACCATCTGGTCGCGCGGCACCTCGTATTGGCTGGGGCGGCTCTGCCATTCCTCGAGGGTGGCGTTTTCCGCGATCTGCGCGCCAAGGATCAGGTCCTTGATCTGCACCACGCCGCGCGCCTTTTCGTCACCGCCTTCGATGATCGCCACTGGCGAGGCGCGTTTGTCGGCGTATTTCAACTGATTGCCGAACTTCTTGGGATTGCCCAGATAGACCTCGGCCCGGATACCTGCGCGGCGCAATTCGGCCGCCATCGCCTGATAATCGGCCATGCGGTCGCGGTCCATCACGGTCACCACGACGGGGCCCTGTTCGCTGGCCTGCATCCGCCCCTTTTCGCGCAGGGCGGCCAGCAGACGGTCCACACCGATGGAGACGCCCGTGGCAGGCACTTCCTGCCCGGTGAACCGCTTGACCAGATCGTCATAGCGCCCGCCGCCGGCGACCGAGCCGAATTGCCGCTTGCGGCCTTTCTCGTCGAAGATCTCGAAGGTCAGTTCGGCCTCGAACACCGGGCCGGTGTAGTAGCCCAGGCCACGGACCACAGAGGGGTCGATCACGATGCGGTCGGGGCCGTAGCCCTGCGCCGCGACCAGATCGGCGATCTGTTCCAGTTCCGCCACCCCTTCCAGACCGACGGCAGAACCGCCAACGGCGGCGCGCAGGTTTGTCAGCGTCCGGGTGACCGTATCGGCTTTCGATGTCAGGAAGGCGATCACGGGTTCGGCCTGCGCCGCATCCAGACCCACGCCGTCGATGAAGGCACCCGAAGCGTCCAGACGGCCCTTGGTCAGCAGTTCGCGCACGCCCGCCTCGCCGACCTTGTCGAACTTGTCGATCGTGCGCAGCACGGCTTCGCGCGCGTCGCCTTCGGGCAGGCCCATCACCTCGAGGATACCGTTCAGCACCTTGCGATTGTTGATCCGCACGATGTAGTCGCCGCGCGGAATGCCCACCTCTTCCAGCGTATCGGCCAGCATGGCGCAGATTTCCGCATCGGCGGCAACGCTGGCGGCGCCCACCGTATCGGCATCGCATTGATAGAACTGGCGAAAACGGCCCGGACCGGGCTTTTCATTGCGCCAGACCGGGCCCATCGCATAGCGGCGGTAAGGCAGCGGCAGATCATTGCGGTGCTGGGCATAGACACGCGCCAGAGGGGCGGTCAGGTCATAGCGCAGGGCCAGCCAGTCGCCCGGTTTGGCGTTCTCGCCCTCATGCTCGGGCGCTTCCTGCCATGCGAAAACGCCCGCGTTGGGGCGGTCCACATCAGGCAGGAACTTGCCCAGCGCCTCGACCGTTTCGACAGCCGAGGATTCCAGCGCGTCAAAGCCGTAGCGATGATAGACCCCGGCGATGGTCGCCAGCATCTGGCTGCGCATCGTCACATCGGCCCCGAAATAGTCGCGGAACCCTTTGGGGGTCTCGGCGCGCGGGCGCGGTGTCTTCTTGTCCTTGGCCATGGCAGGCTCCCTCAGTCTTGATCGGGGCGGTCTTCGGCGGGGCGGTCTTGTCCGGCTTGCCTCTACCGGATGCGGGCCAAGGGGGCAAGCGGGGCTAGAGGTCGTCGAAACGGCCCGAACGGCCCTGTCCCCCGGCAAAGCGCGAGGCCCCTGCGCGACCTTCAGCGGCGAACATCGCAGCCGAGGCCCATTCGCGGCGCAGGGCCGCCGCCAGATCGGCGGGCGGCATCCGTGCCGACAGGAAATCCGCGCGCATGCAGCCCTGCGGGAAGCGGGTCAATGTCTGCGCCAGATCCAGCGCTGCCGCCAGCGCCTGCCCCTGCGGCACGACCCGGTCGGCCAAGCCCATGGCATAGGCTTCTTGAGGGTCCACAGGGCGGCCCGTCAGGATCAGGTCATTGGCGCGGCCCTGCCCCACCACACGCGGCAGCCGGAATGTCCCCCCGTCGATCAACGGCACGCCCCAGCGGCGGCAATAAATGCCCATCACCGCGCCCTCGGCCATGACACGCATGTCGCACCATGCGGCAAGCTCCATCCCGCCTGCCACGGCGGGGCCTTCAACGGCGGCGATCACGGGTTTGGACAGCATCAGCCGCGACGGCCCCATCGGGCCGGGAATGGGCTGCGCGACAGGGTCGGTCCAGTCATCGGGAATATTCACCGCGTCGATCCAGCTTGCCGCCGAGCCATCGGCGGCGGTTTTCAGATCGAAGCCCGCGCAAAAGGCGCCATCGGCCCCTGTCAGGATCATCACGTCAATCTCCGTGTCCGCCTCAAGCGCGATGAAGGCGTCGAACAGCGCCTGTGCCGTGGCGGGGTTCACCGCGTTGCGGGCCTGTGGTCTGTCGATCGTGACCACCCCTACCCGGTCTTGCCTGTCCACACCTACCGTCATGACCTGTCCTTCCCTGTGATCTGCCCTCATGCTATCAACACGACCGCAAATGGAGGCGTCATGCAACATCTGGAAGAGAAACTGGCCCATCTGATCCGCACGGTCGATGACCTGTCAGATGTGGTGGCCGCGCAGCAGACCGAGATCGACCGCCTGACCCGCCGGGTCGAGATGTTGATGCAGCGCGAGGCGGAGCGCGAAACCACGGCAGGAGACAGCGTGATCCTGGCCGACCAGCGCCCGCCGCATTGGTGAGTTGCGCGCGCGCCGTCGCGGCTCAGACTTCCTGCACTTCCATCACGCCGGGCAATGACCGGATCGCGCCCTTGATCTGCGGGTTCAGCGGGAATTCCTGACCCGTGTCGATCTCGGTCTCGCCGGGCAGGCCGGGGTCCATCAGGCACAGCATCACCGGCCCGCGCGGCAGGTTGCGCTGCCCCTCGGCGGCTTGCGCCAGCACCGAGGCGACATTGGCGATGGCGCCCGCATCCTCGATGAAAATCCGCAGCCCCGTCGCCCCTGCTTCGGCCACCACCCCGTCCATGGCCACGACGGACCGCCCGACCGGATCGAACTGTCCCTCATTGAAGCGCGCTTCCAGCGTCATCACCACCTGATGGGTCTGATCGAATACCCGCCGTGCCGCGTCGAAATCGTCGCAGAACATGGCGATGCCCGACACCTGACTGGTGGGATCCGAGATGTTCATGCGGAAGAACCGCGTGCCGCGCCCGGATTTGCGTTCCTGCAAGGCCGAGACCAGCACACCCACCTTGCCGATGGCCCCGCCCGCCTGTTCCGCACGGGCCTGCAACTCGGCCAGCGTCATCACGTTGCGCCGTTTCAGCGCGGGCAGATAATCATCCAGCGGGTGTCCGGACAGGTAGAAGCCGATGGCCTTGTGTTCCTCGTCCAGCCGTTCAGCGCCAGCCAGTCAGCCACGGGCATCAGGCGCGGTTCGGGCAGATCGTCGCCCGCCTCGCCGAACAGCGACACCTGATTGGAGGCCTTTTGTTCATGGATCGCGGCGGAATAGCCCACCAGCGCATCCAGCGCCTCGAACACACGGCGGCGGTTGGCGTCCAGCATGTCGAAAGCCCCGGCGCGGGCCAGCATTTCCAGCGGGCGCTTGCCCACGCGCTTCAGATCGACCCGGCGGGCGAAATCAAAAAGCGTGACAAAGGGCTTTTCGCGCCCCGCCTCGTCGCGGCGGCGGCGGTGATCATCCGCATCGCCTCGATGCCGACGTTCTTGAGCGCGCCCAGCGCATAGACCAGCTTGCCCTCGCGCACGGTGAACGCCGGCTTCCGAGCGGTTGACGCAAGGCGGCACGATCTCGATCCCCATGCCGCGGCGGACTTCCTCGGCATAGGTCGACAGCTTGTCGGTCAGGTGGCTGTCGCAATTCATCACACCGGCCATGAATTCGACCGGGTGGTTCGCCTTCAGCCATGCGGTCTGATAGCTGACCACGGCATAGGCGGCGGCGTGGGATTTGTTGAACCCGTAGTTGGCGAATTTCTCCAGAAGGTCGAAAACCTCGGAGGCTTTCTTCTTGTCGACGCCATTGGCCATCGCGCCCTTCTCGAACTTGGGGCGTTCCTTGGCCATCTCCTCGGCGATCTTCTTGCCCATGGCGCGGCGCAGCAGGTCGGCGCCGCCAAGGCTGTAGCCCGCCATTTCCTGCGCGATCTGCATCACCTGTTCCTGATAGACGATGATGCCCTGCGTTTCCTCGAGGATATGGTCGATCAGCGGGTGGATCGACGCGCGTTCCTTCAGCCCGTTCTTGACCTCGCAATAGGTCGGGATGTTCTCCATCGGGCCGGGGCGGTAGAGCGCCACAAGCGCCACGATATCCTCGATGCAGGTGGGCTTCATGCGCTGCAGCGCATCCATCATGCCGCTGGATTCCACCTGGAACACCGCAACCGTCTTGGCGCTGGCATAAAGCTTGTAGCTTGCCTCGTCATCCAGCGGGATCGCGCCGATATCGTTCTCGGCCCCCTCGGGCGGCTCGTAAAGCTGCACGCCGTCGGCGCGGATATGCAGATGCCGCCCGCCCCTTGATCAGATCGACCGCGTTCTGGATCACCGTCAGGGTCTTGAGGCCCAGAAAGTCGAACTTCACCAGCCCGGCCTGTTCCACCCATTTCATGTTGAACTGGGTCGCCGGCATGTCCGAGCGCGGGTCCTGATAGAGCGGCACCAGCTCGTCCAGCGGGCGGTCGCCGATCACCACACCCGCCGCATGGGTCGAGGCGTTGCGCAGCAGCCCCTCGACCTGCTGGCCGTAGTCCAGCAGGCGGTCGACCACCTCTTCGGCCGCGCCTCCTCGCGCAGGCGTTCTTCCTGCGCCAGCGCCTTTTCGATGCTGACGGGTTTGACGCCCTCGACCGGGATCATCTTGGACAGGCGGTCCACCTGCCCGTAGGGCATCTGCAGGACGCGCCCGATATCGCGCACGGCGGCCTTGGACAGCAGCGCACCGAAGGTGATGATCTGGCCCACCTTGTCGCGGCCGTATTTTTCCTGCACGTAGCGGATCACCTCTTCGCGGCGGTCCATGCAGAAGTCGATGTCGAAGTCCGGCATGCGACACCCGTTCGGGGTTCAGGAACCGCTCGAACAGCAGGGAATAGCGCAGCGGGTCAAGGTCGGTGATGGTCAGCGCATAGGCCACCAGAGAGCCCGCACCCGAGCCACGGCCCGGCCCCACCGGGAATATCGTGATCCTTGGCCCATTTGATGAAATCGGCCACGATCAGGAAGTAGCCCGGGAAAGCCCATCCCCTCGATGATGCCCAGCTCGAATTCGAGGCGCTTTTCATATTCCTCGACCGTGGCGGCATGGGGGATCACGGCCAGCCGCGCGGCCAGCCCCTCCTGCGCCTGACGGCGCAGTTCCTCGCACCTCGTCATCGGCGAATTTCGGCAGGATCGGATCGCGCTTGTAGGCCCTGAAGGCGCAGCGACGGGCGATTTCGACCGTGTTTTCAATCGCCTCGGGCAGATCGGCGAACAGCGTCACCATCTCCTGCGGCGATTTGAAATAGTGCTGCGCCGTCAGGCGGCGGCGCGGCCCCTGCTGGTCGACATAGGCGCCCTCGGCGATGCAGATCAGCGCGTCATGCGCCTCGTACATGTCGGATTTGGGGAAATAGACATCGTTGGTGGCCACCAGCGGCAGGTCCATGGCATAGGCCATCTCGACGAAGCCGCGCTCGGTCAGGCGCTCGGCTTCGGGCAGGCCGCCGCCTTCGGGGTGGCGCTGCAATTCGACATAAAGCCGGTCCGGATAGATCGCGGCCAGCCTGCGCATCAGATGCCTCGGCTGCCGGGCGCTGTCCGGCCCGCAACAGCCGCCCCACCGGGCCATCCGGGCCGCCGGACAGGCAGATCAGCCCTGCGCTGAATTCGCGCCAGTTCCTCCATCGTGACCTGTGGCAACTGGCCCGGCCTTGTCCAGATAGAGGCAGCTGTTCAGCCGCATCAGGTTCTCGTATCCGGCCTCGTTCTGGGCCAGAAGGACGATGCCCGCCGGATCGCGGGGCCGCTCGCCCGGTTGGGCAGGCAGATAGGCCAGCGAGATCTGACACCCCATGATCGGCTGCACGCCGGCACCGCTGGCGCTCGACGGAAAACTCCAGTGCCGCGAACATGTTGTTGGTGTCGGTCACGGCGACGGCAGGCATACCCGCAGCGGCACAGAGGCCGGGCAGCTTCTTCAGCCGCACCGCCCCTTCCAGCAGGGAGTATTCGGTATGCACACGCAGGTGGATGAATCGGGGGGAGCTGCTCATGAGACCAAGGCTACCCCATGCCCGGCCTCTCTGGAAGCGATGAAAACCTGCGCGATCACCGCACAGGACAGTTCCCGCGCGGAAGCTTTCGCTTGCCAACTGCGCCGATCCGGGCTTTTCTTGGCGTGACCAACAGGGGCCCGCGCTGCTCTACGCCGCATCGAGGACAGCGCAATCACGGGCAAACAACAGGTAAGGCGGCAGGCTTTAACGACATGGATATCTCCTTTCGTCTGAACGGGGAAAACGTGGTGCTGACCGATGTCGCACCCACGGCCACCACGCTTGGACTGGCTGCGCGAGAGAGCGTGGACTGACCGCCACCAAGGAAGGGTGCAACGAGGGCGACTGCGGTGCCTGCACCGTGATGGTCACAGACCCCGACGGCACGACACAGGCGCTGAACGCCTGCATCCTGTTCCTGCCGCAACTCGATGGCCGCGCCCTGCGCACGGTCGAGGGGATCACCGGCCCGGATGGCGCGCTGCATCCCGTGCAACAGGCGATGGTCGATCACCACGGCACGCCAGTGCGGTTTCTGCACACCCGGCTTCATCGCGTCGATGGCCGTGTCGCATCTGAACGGCGAGACCGATCATGACACGGCCCTGGCGGGCAACCTGTGCCGTTGCACCGGCTATGCCCCGATCATCCGTGCGGCCCGCGCGGCAGAGGGCGCGCCCGTCCCTGACTGGATGACCGCCGACCGCGGATTCTTCTTGCCGGAAGTATCCGCGGGGGGATCGTCGAACCATGGGTTCGACGTGGGGGGCGGCAAGCCCCCCGCTGCGTTGCAGCCCCGCACCGCCGACGATCTGGCCGCCGCCTATGCCGCGCACCCCGACGGCCACGCTGGTGGCGGGGGCCACGGATGTGGGCCTTTGGGTGACCAAGCAGATGCGGGATCTGGGGCAGGTGATCTTTCTGAACCGCTGCGCCGATCTCCAGCGGATCGCGCATCGCGAGGACGCCCTGACCATCGGCGCGGGTGTCACCATCGCGCGGATGATCCCCGTGATGGACGGGTTGCACCCATCCTTCGCCGCGATGTTGCGGCGCTATGGTTCGGCGCAGGTGCGGGCGGCGGCCACGATCGGCGGCAATATCGCCAACGGATCGCCCATCGGGGATGGCCCGCCCGCATTGATCGCGCTGGGTGCCACGCTGCATCTGCGGCAGGGCGATGCGCGGCGCGCGCTGCCGCTGGAGGAATTCTTCCTCGACTACGGCAAGCAGGACCGCCGTCCCGGAGAGTTTGTCGAAAGCATCACCATCCCGCGCCAGCCTGATCGGTTGCGTTGCTACAAGCTGTCCAAACGGTTCGATCAGGATATCTCGGCGGTCTGCGGGTGTTTCAACATCACCGTGGACGATGGCCGCGTGACGGCCGCCCGCATCGCTTTTGGCGGCATGGCGGGCATCCCGAAACGCGCCGCGCCATGTCGAGGCGGCGCTGATCGGGCAGCCATGGTCCGACGCGACGATCACGGCAGCGATGCAGGCTTTCGCACAGGATTACACGCCGCTGTCGGACATGCGCGCCTCGGCCGATTACCGGCTGCAGACGGCCGCGAACATGCTGCGGCGCTATTTCCTTGAGGATACGGGGAAAAGCATCGGGATCATGGAGGTGCAGCCATGAGCGTCGCCAAACCCCTGCCCCATGACGCGGCCCGCCTGCATGTGACCGGACAGGCGCGCTATGTCGATGACATCCCGTTGCCCGCCGACACATTGCATCTGGCCTTTGGCCTGTCCGGCATCGCGCGGGGACGGATCACCGGGATGGACCTGTCCGCCGTGCGCGCCGCGCCCGGGGTGATCATGGTGCTGACGGCGGATGATCTGCCTTTTGCCAATGATGTCTCGCCCTCGGCCCATGACGAGCCCTTGCTGGCCACGGGTGAGGTCCATTACGTCGGCCAGCCGGTCTTTGCCGTGGTCGCCGACAGTCATCTGGCCGCGCGTCAGGCTGCGCGGCTGGGCCGGATCGACTATGCCGAAGAGGCGCCGATCCTGACCATCGACGAGGCTTTGGCCGCGAACAGCCGCTTCGAGGATGGCCCGCGCATCTATGCCAAGGGCGATGCACCTGCCGCCATCGCCGCCGCGCCCCATCGCGTCGAAGGGCGGTTCGAGATCGGCGGGCAGGAGCATTTCTATCTCGAGGGTCAGGCGGCCCTGGCGCTGCCGCAGGAAGGCGGCGACATGGTGGTGCACAGCTCCACCCAGCACCCGACCGAGATCCAGCACAAGGTGGCCGAGGCGCTGGGTGTGCCGATGCACGCCGTCCGCGTCGAGGTGCGGCGCATGGGCGGCGGCTTCGGCGGCAAGGAAAGCCAGGGCAACGCGCTGGCCGTGGCCTGCGCCGTGGCGGCATCCCTGACCGGACGGCCCTGCAAGATGCGCTATGACCGCGACGATGACATGGTCATCACCGGCAAGCGGCATGACTTTCGGATCGACTATGTCGCGGGCTTTGACGACACAGGCCGCATCACGGGGGTGGAGTTCGTGCAATATGCCCGCTGCGGCTGGGCGCAGGACCTGTCGCTGCCGGTGGCGGATCGCGCGATGCTGCATGCGGACAACGCCTACCTGCTGGAGAATGCCCGGATCGAAAGCCACCGGCTGAAGACCAACACGCAAAGCGCGACCGCCTTCCGCGGCTTTGGCGGCCCGCAGGGCATGGTGGGGATCGAGCGTGTGATGGATCACATCGCGCATCATCTGGGCCGCGACCCTTTGGAGGTGCGGCGAGTGAATTACTATGCCGAGGCAGCCCCGTGGCGGGCGGCGCCGGGGGGCTGTCTGCCCCCCCGTTCACCTCCGGTGAACACCCCCCCGAGGATATTTCCGGCAAGAAGAAACAGACCACGCCTTACGGGATGGAGGTCGAGGATTTCATTCTCCACGCCATGACCGACCGGCTGGCGGAGACGGGCGCGTATGAACGGCGGCGGCAGGCCGTGGCGGATTGGAACGCGGCCAACCCTGTGCTGAAACGCGGACTCGCGCTGACGCCGGTGAAGTTCGGGATTTCCTTCACGCTGACCCATCTCAATCAGGCGGGGGCCCTGGTGCATGTCTATCAGGACGGATCGGTCCATCTGAACCATGGCGGCACCGAGATGGGACAGGGCCTGTTCCAGAAGGTGGCGCAGGTCGCGGCGGCGCGGTTCGGGCTGGATGTCGCGGCGGTGAAGATCACCGCGACCGATACGGGCAAGGTGCCGAACACATCGGCCACGGCGGCGTCTTCTGGATCGGACCTGAACGGGATGGCGGTCAAGGCCGCCTGCGACACGATCCGCGACCGCATGGCCGCGCATCTGGCGGAGCTGCATCAGGTGGAAGCGGCCACGGTGCGCTTCGAGGATGGCCGCGTCCATGTGGGCGAGGCGAGCTACAGTTTTGCCGAAGCCGCGCAATCGGCCTATGCCGCAAGGGTCAGCCTGTCGGCGACCGGGTTCTACGCCACGCCCAAGGTGCAGTGGGACCGGATCAAGGGACAGGGGCGGCCGTTTTTCTATTTCGCCTATGGCGCGGCGCTGACCGAGGTGGTGATCGACACGCTGACCGGCGAGACCCGCATCCTGCGGGCCGATCTGCTGCATGATGCGGGAGCCAGCCTGAACCCGGCGCTGGATATCGGGCAGATCGAGGGCGGTTATGTGCAGGGCGCGGGCTGGCTGACGATGGAGGAACTGGTCTGGGACGAAAAAGGCCGGCTGCGCACCCATGCGCCGTCGACCTACAAGATCCCGGCTGTCTCGGACCGGCCTGCGGTGTTCAACGTCGCGCTCTGGGACGGGGCCAACCGGGAGGAGACGATCTATCGCTCCAAGGCGGTGGGCGAGCCGCCCTTCATGCTGGGGATTTCGGCGCTGATGGCGATTTCGGATGCGGTCGCGGCTTGCGGCCCGGCTATCCGGCGCTGGATGCGCCTGCCACGCCCGAGCGGATTCTGGCGGCGGTGGGACGGGTGCGCGATGGGCTTTGATCTCGAGAACCTGCGCGCTGCCGTGCAGCGCCACGGTCGCGTGACACGGGTGGTGATCGCGCAGGTGCGCGGCTCGTCCCCGCGCGAGGTCGGCGCGGCGATGCTGGTCTGGCCCGAGGGGCAAGCGGGCACCATCGGCGGCGGCGCGCTGGAACATCAGGCGGCGCAGGCGGCGCGCGCGATGTTGGCGGATGGCCCGGTATCGCGGCTTTCCCGCCATGCGCTGGGCCCTGATCTGGGGCAATGCTGCGGCGGGTCGGTGCAGCTTCTGAGCGAGGTTCACGATGCCGCCTCTGTCGAGGCCTTGCAGGGGCAGGAGGTGATCGCCCGTCCCGTCACGCAAGGGGCAGAGATGCCGCTGGCCGTGCAGCGCCTGCTGACCCGGGCGCGCGGACAGGGGCAGCGACCCGCGCCGCAACTGATCGAGGGCTGGATGGTCGAACCCGTGGCGCGACCTTCCGTGCCGCTCTGGATCTGGGGGGCGGGGCATGTGGGCCGCGCGCTGGTCGCGACGCTGTCCCCCCTGCCCGATCTGGCGATCACATGGGTCGATACCGGGCCCGAACGCTTTCCGGACAGATCTGCCCGCAGGTGTCACCGCCCTGCCCGCCGCCGATCCCGCGCGGCTGGTGCCACATGCGCCGCGTGACGCGCATCACCTGATCCTGACCTATTCCCATGCGCTGGACCTGGCGCTGTGTCACGGGCTTCTGGGCCATGGCTTTGCCAGCGCGGGTCTGATCGGTTCGGCCACCAAATGGGCGCGGTTCCGGTCACGTCTTGGCGCGCTGGGCCATGCGCCCGCCCAAATCGCGCGCATCCGCTGCCCCATCGGCGCACCCGCGCTTGGGCAAACATCCGCAAGCGATTGCCATCGGCGTCGCCTCGGGCTTATTGAGCGATATCGCGGCCATATCCGACAGAAGGGAACGCAGCGCATGACGGCACCGGTTCTGAGCATCAAGGGTCTGACCAAGGCCTATCCCGGTGTGGTCGCGAATGCCGATGTGTCCTTCGATGTGCATGGAGGGCGAGGTCCATGCCCTTCTGGGCGAGAATGGCGCGGGCAAGTCGACGCTTGTGAAAATGATCTATGGTCTGGTCAAACCCGACCACGGGACCATGACCTTTCAGGGCAAACCCTATGCGCCCGCCGAGCCGCGCGCGGCGCGCGCTGCCGGCGTCGCGATGGTGTTTCAGCATTTCTCGCTGTTCGATGCGCTGAACGTGGCCGAGAACATCGCCCTGGGGATGGAGAACCCCCCGCGCCTTGCCGATCTGGCGGGGCGCATCCGCGAGGTGTCGGAAACCTATGGCCTGCCGCTTGATCCGTTCCGCATCGTGGGCGACCTGTCGGCGGGCGAACGCCAGCGGGTCGAGATCATCCGCTGCCTGCTGCAGGACCCGCGCCTGCTGATCATGGACGAGCCGACGTCGGTGCTGACCCCGCAGGAGGTGGAGATCCTGTTCCAGACCCTGCGCAAGCTGACCGCCGAGGGCGTGGCGATCCTCTATATCAGTCACAAGCTGGAAGAGATCCGCACGCTTTGCGACACGGCCACGATCCTGCGGCTGGGCAAGAAGGTGGCGACCTGCACACCCGCCGAGACCACCGCACGGCAACTGGCCGAGATGATGGTGGGCACGGTGCTGCATACGCCGGAACGCAGCGGGCAGGGCGCTGGGCGATGTGGCGCTGGAACTGAGCGGGTTGTCGGTCCGCTCGCCTTCGGCCTTTGGATGTTCGCTCAAGGACATCAGCCTTGCGGTGCGGCAGGGCGAGGTGCTGGGGCTTGGCGGCGTTGCGGGCAACGGGCAGGACGAGTTGCTGGGCGCGCTGTCGGGCGAATTGCGCAGCAGCCCGGACATGGTGCAGATGCATGGCAAGCCCGTCGGCATGCTGGGACCGATGGAACGGCGGCGGATCGGCCTGCTGTGCGCGCCCGAGGAACGGCTGGGCCATGCGGCGGCCCCGGATATGAGCCTGACCGAGAACGCGATGCTGACCGGATCGCTGCGCGAGGGCCTGGAACGGCGCGGTTTTCTGGACTGGGGCCGCGCCAAGGGCTTTGCCGAAGCGATCATCGCACGGTTCGACGTGCGCACGCCCGGGCCGGGCAATGCCGCGCGGTCGCTGTCGGGGGGCAACCTGCAGAAATTCGTCATCGGGCGCGAGGTGATGCAGCGCCCCGAGGTGCTGGTGGTCAACCAGCCGACATGGGGTGTCGATGCATCGGCCGCCGCCGCGATCCGGCAGGCGCTGCTGGATCTGGCGGCGGGCGGCACGGCGGTCGTGGTGATCAGTCAGGATCTGGACGAGTTGATGGAGATCGCGGACAGGTTCGGCGCGCTGAACGAAGGGCGCCTGTCGCGCATCCGGCCCACGTCCGAGCTGAACATCGAAGAGATCGGCCTGATGATGGGTGGTGCCCATGACATGGAGGTGGCGCATGTCTGAGGGCATCATGCATGAGTATTTGAGGCAAGATGAAGCGGGGGCCGCGCCATGCTGAAGCTGGAAAAGCGCCCGCAACCGTCAAAAGCCTGGGTCTGGCTGGCCCCCGTGGTGGCGGTGATCGCCACGATGATTGTCGGGGGGCGCGCTGTTTGCGCTTCTGGGCAAGGACCCGCTGGTGGCGATCCGCACGATCTTCTGGGATCCGCTGTTTTCGGAATTCGCGTTCTTCTACCGCCCGCAATTGCTGGTGAAGGGCGCGCCGCTGGTCCTGATCGCCATCGGGCTGAGCCTGGGTTTCCGGGCGGGCATCTGGAACATCGGGGCCGAGGGGCAGTATATCGTCGGTGCCCTTTGCGGCGCGGGTGTGGGGCTGGCCTTCTATCCGATGGAGGGATGGTTCATCTTTCCGCTGATGGTGATGGCGGGCGCGCTGGGGGGCTGGGCCTGGGCGATGATCCCGGCGGTGCTCAAGGTGAAGTTCGGCACCAACGAGATCCTTGTCTCGCTGATGCTGGTCTATGTGGCCGAGCAGTTGCTGGCCTCGATGGCGCTGGGTCTGATGAAGAACCCCGAGGGCTTCGGCTTTCCCGGCTCGCGCAACCTGCAGCAATATCCCAGCGCCCATAATGCCGAGCTGATCGCGGGATCGGGGATGCACTGGGGCGTGGTCGCGGCGATGATCGCGGTGATCTTCGCCTATGTGATGCTGACCCGGCATATCCTTGGCTTTCATATCCGCCTGACCGGCGAGGCGCCGCGCGCCGCGCGCTTTGCGGGCGTCAATCCGGCGCGGCTGATGCTGATCTGTCTGGGTCTGGCCGGCGCGCTGGCAGGGCTGGCGGGCATGTTCGAGGTCTCAGGCCCCGCCGGTCACGTCAGCATCGACTTCAACGTGGGCTACGGCTTCACGGCGATCATCGTGGCCTTTCTGGGCCGGTTGCATCCCTTGGGCATCCTGCTGGCGGGTCTGCTGATGGCGCTGACCTATATCGGCGGCGAGATCGCGCAATCGCGGCTGGGCCTGCCGGCGGCGGCGATCCAGATGTTCCAGGGCATGCTGTTGTTCTTCCTTCTGGCCGTCGATGTGATGACCAATTACCGGCTGCGGCTGACATGGCGTGAGGTGGCGTGATGGATCTGTCGTCAATCAATCCGATCCTGCTTCTGGCCTCGCTGATGGTGGCGGCGACCCCGTTGCTGCTGGCGGCGGTGGGCGAACTTGTGGTCGAAAAGGCGGGCGTTCTGAACCTTGGCGTCGAGGGGATGATGATCACCGGCGCGATCTGCGGCTTTGCCATTGCGGTCAATACCGGCAACCCGCTTCTGGGTGTGCTGGCGGCAGCGGTCGGCGGGGCGGTGCTGTCGCTGCTTTTTGCGCTGCTGACGCAGGTGGCGCTGGCCAATCAGGTGGCCTCGGGTCTGGGGCTGACGCTGTTCGGGCTGGGCCTGTCGTCACTGATCGGTCAGGGCTACCAGGGCATCCGCCCGCCGTCCTTTCCGCGCCTGAACATTCCGGGCCTGTCGGACCTGCCGGTGGTGGGCAGGATCTTCTTCTCGCATGACCTGATGGTCTATCTGGGCCTGATCATCGTCACGGCGGTCTGGTTCATGCTGAAATATACCCGCGCGGGTCTGATCCTGCGCGCGGTGGGCGAGAATCACGAGGCGGCCCATGCGCTGGGCTACAAGGTCGTGCGGATCCGGATCATGGCGATCCTGTTCGGCGGGGCCTGCGCCGGGCATGGGTGGGGCCTATATCAGCCTGATCCGCGTGCCCCAATGGACCGAGGGGATGACAGCCGGAATTGGCTGGATCGCCCTGGCGCTGGTGGTCTTTGCCAGCTGGAAGCCCTGGCGGGTCCTGCTGGGTGCCTATCTTTTTGGCGGCGTGACCGTGATTCAGCTGAATCTGCAGGCGGCAGGCGTTGCGATTCCCGTCGAATATCTGGCAATGTCGCCTTATCTGATCACCATCCTCGTGCTGGTCATCATGTCGGCCGACAAGAGCAGTGCGCCTGCCTCGTTGGGCCGTATTTTCCATGCCTCACGTTGAGGCCAAAACCATGACGTTCACCTAACAGGGGGATTCCTGAATGAAACTGACCAAACTATTGACCACCGCCGCGCTGGCGCTGGGCCTGGCGACCGGCGCCATGGCGCAGGACAAGCTCAAGGTGGGCTTTGTCTATGTGGGCCCCGTCGGCGACGGCGGCTGGACCTATGAGCATGACAAGGGCCGCCTGGCTGTCGAGGCCGAGTTCGGCGACAAGGTCGAGACCGTCTTCGTCGAAACCGTGCCCGAAGGCCCGGACGCCGAGCGCGTGATGACCCAGATGGCGCTGGATGGCGCAAAGCTGATCTTCACCACCTCCTTCGGCTTCATGGACCCGACGATCAACGTCGCTGCCAAGTTCCCGGATGTGAAATTCGAGCACGCGACCGGCTACAAGCGCGCCGACAACGTGTCGACCTATTCGGCCCGCTTCTATGAGGGCCGCGCCATTCAGGGCCATATCGCGGGCAAGATGACGGAATCGAACATCATCGGCTATATCGGCTCCTACCCGATCCCCGAAGTGATCCGCGGCATCAACTCGGCCTTCATCCATGCGCGCAAGGTCAACCCCGATGTGCAGTTCAAGATCGTCTGGGCCTACACCTGGTTCGATCCCGCGAAAGAGGCTGACGCCGCCAAGGTCCTGATCGAACAGGGTGCCGACGTGATCCTGCAGCACACCGATTCCACCGCACCGCTGGCAGCCGCGGCAGAAGCCGGCAACATCATCGGCTTCGGTCAGGCATCGGACATGGGCGAATATGCCGATGGTCCGCGCGTCTCCTCGATCATCGACAACTGGGCACCCTATTACATCGCGCGCACCCGCGCCGTGATGGATGGCACCTGGACCTCGACCGACACATGGGACGGCATCGGGCCGGGCATGGTCGGCATCGGCGAGATCACCGACAAGGTGCCCGCCGACGTGAAAGCCGAGGCCCTGGCGATGAAAGACGCCATCGCGAAGGGTGAATACCACCCCTTCACCGGCCCGCTGAACAAGCAGGACGGTTCGGTCTGGCTGGCTGACGGCGAAGTGGCCGATGACGGCACGCTGCTGGGCATGAACTTCTATGTCGAAGGCATCGAAGGCACGATCCCGAACTGATCGGATCAGAAAGCGCCAACAGGAAAACCCCGCCATCGTGCGGGGTTTTTTCTTGTGCCACGGCGGGCACGGGCAGCAAGCGCATGCGATCCCGTACCTTGTCCGGCGGCAGCCCCTGCCCCCCCTGCGGAAGCAAGGGCAGAGAAAACAAGATTGAAAATCTGCTTGAATGCGTCATGCTCACGGTACGGAGCATTTGTTTTTAGATAGTTGAGAGTGTGAGTATGCTATGTCCGACAAACTTTCCCCCCTCAAGAAACTGAAGGAAGCCGTCAAGCAAGCTGCCGTTGGGTCAATGGATCCCCTGACGCATCTGCTGGCCGTTGCCCTTGACGATGACGAGATCGCGGCCGAGATCGAGAAGCGCGTGAAAGGCAAGATGATCGGATCGGCGCGGCTTATCTCGGTCGAGGGCGATTTGCAGGCGGGCATCAGCGGCACCATAGAAATCCCGATCTTCTCGGAAGATGTGGGAGATCTGCTGAAAGAGCCGGTCTATATCTTCACCGACCTGTCCACCCGCAAGGCCCATATCGTAAGCCGTCCTGTTCAGGATCAACCCAGCCAGCCCCGGATGGCAAACGCGCCCTATGTGATGTCATCACAGCCTGGACTGAATACGCAGGTCGTCAGCCTTGGACCCGAGGCCATAGCAAGGGAAAATGCCTATTTCGGTCGCATTGGGCTTACCCCCAGGCTGCCATTCAATCCGACGACACTTCCCGAGCGGCCCGACCTCGAGATGCTGATCAACGAGATCATCTCGCGCCGCGAATGGGGGGGACGCGCTGCCGCCGCCGCGCAAAGCACCTGCACCTATGACACTACGAGTTCCTGTGTCGTGTTTACGGCACCCGGCATGAATTATGACCAGCGCGTCCAGGACGATTGCCAAGGCGATGGCTACAGGACCGACGACTAGATCATGATCGTCATCTTCAGTAGCGCGGAGGATGTGCATTCGCTGGCCGTGCAGTCCGAGATCAGAAAGCTCGGGGGCGATGCGGTCATCGTCGATCTTCGGGGATATCGGGCGAACCTTGACATAGAGCATGTCATCGGCGCCGGATCGCGGGAGGTTTCGGTTTGCCTCAAGCAGCTTGGCGTTGATACGGTCGATGTGACCGGTGTCTGGTGGCGGCGCGTATCCCGGCCCGAACCCCTCGACGATCTTGACGAAGCGACGAATGCCTTCATGCAGAAGGAGATCGATACGACGCTGAAAGGCTGGCTGCTGTCGATCAAAAATATCATCAACCCGGTTGATCGGGCGACCCAGGCCAATCACAAGCTGCTGCAACTGCACATCGCGCAAGAAAGCGGTTTTTGCATTCCGCAACCGCTCGTGACCACGCGCAAGGAGTCGATCCTGCGGTTCCGCGACCGGGTGGGTGCCATTGTTTGCAAGCCCATGAACGGACATGCGCAGGCTTTCATCGAAACGCGTTTGGTCCGGCCGGACGAAGACATCGACGATCAGGCACTGTCCAACTGTCCAACCATGTTCCAGGAGGCCATTCTCGGCGGTGATGACCTGCGCGTCACCGTTGTTGACGATGCCGTATTCGCGGCCCGTGTGCAGCGCCCCGAGGGCTTCACGCATATCGACTGGCGCTCTGAATTGAACGCAACCTTCGCAAGTGTGACCTTGCCTCTCCAAGTCCAGGATTGCATCCGCCGCTACATGGCGTTGATGGGGCTCAGGTATGGTGCGTTCGATCTGCGGACGGATTCAGAGGGGCGACATGTTTTCCTTGAATGCAACGAAGCAGGTCAATTCCTTTTCGTGGAAATCCATGGAGGCCTCCCCATCTCCACTGCGGTTGCGACAGCCCTTATTGACGGCCCTGCTTGACCAACGTCAGAGCGCCGCGCTCTCCTGCATCGAGCCGGCATGACAGCTGTGCAAGTTACAAAAGACCGCCCGCATTATCGGACCACGCCGGTCAGTCGCATTGCGCCACGGCCCGCAAGGTTGTAGGGCAGTTTCCAACATCGCGAAGGACGGCCCTCATCATGACCATGCTGGAAACTTTCATCAAACCGATGCACCCCGAGGGGCGCAAGTTCGTGGCGATCTTTGCCGTCATCAGCCTGGTGCTGTTCTTGATCTGGGACCCGCTGGGCTGGATCGGCGTCGGCCTGACGGTCTGGTGCTACTATTTCTTCCGCGATCCCAAACGCACCACACCCACGCGCGAGGGGCTGCTGATCAGCCCTGCGGACGGGGTGATCTCGCTGATCGAGAAAGCCGTGCCGCCAGCCGAACTGGGCATGGCGGATCATGCTCTGACCCGCGTGAGCGTCTTCATGAACGTGTTCAACTGCCATGTGAACCGCGCGCCCATTGCAGGCCGCGTCACCGCAGTGGCCTATCGGCCGGGCAAATTCTTCAATGCCTCGCTGGACAAGGCCTCGGTCGACAATGAGCGCAATTCGCTGGCGATCGAAATGGCCGATGGCCGTCAGATCGCCGTGGTGCAGATCGCGGGTCTGGTCGCGCGGCGCATTGTCTGCTGGACCAAGCCCGAACAGCGCCTGCTGACCGGCGAGCGGTTCGGCCTGATCCGCTTTGGCAGCCGCGTCGATGTCTATCTGCCCGATGGCGTGTCGCCTCTGGTGACCGTGGGACAGGGGATGATCGCGGGCGAGACGGTGATCGCCGATCTCACCTCGACGGAAGGAGCGCGTGATGGGCGAACAGCCTGATCCCGACCTGATGCCCCCCGTCCGGTCGCGGCGCGAGCTGCCGATCGTCCAACTGCTGCCCAATCTGGTGACGGTGGGCGCGATCTGCGCAGGCCTGACCGCGATCCGCTATGCCACCGCGGGCAATTTCACTGTCGCTGTGCAGCTGGTCCTTCTGGCCGCCGTGCTGGACGGTCTGGACGGCAGTCTGGCCCGGCTGCTGAAAAGTGCCAGCGCCTTGGGGGCAGAACTGGACAGCCTGGCCGATTTCCTGAACTTCGGGATCGCCCCTGCCCTGCTGATGTATTTCTGGGCCTTCAAGGACATGGGCAATCTGGGCTGGATCGCCGTGGTGATCTATGCGCTGTGCTGTGTGCTGCGTCTGGCGCGGTTCAACGTCGGCACCAAGGCCAGCGAAAGCGACAAGCCCGCCCGCCACTTCGAGGGTGTCCCCTCGCCCGCCGGGGCGCTGCTGGTGCTGCTGCCGCTGTTCATCGACCGCGCCCTGCCCGGCGCACCTGCGATCCCCGATGCCGTTGTCGCGCTCTACATGCTGGGCGTGGGTCTGCTGATGATCAGCCGCCTGCCCACATGGTCGCTGAAGTCCCTGACCATCCGGCGCGAGAACGTGCGGTATCTTTATGTGGGTTTCGTCTGTTTCCTTGCGGCGCTGATCAGCTTTCCCTGGGTCACGCTGATGATGATGGACCTGCTCTATCTGCTGTCCCTGCTCTGGGCGCTCCGGCAGGCGCGGATCACCGAGCAAGACTGAGGTAGCCCCTTTTCCTTGCCCGAGACTCGTGGCAGGTTCGCGGCATGACACATATCCTGACCAGCCGTGACGGCACCCCGGCAAGCCGCCTTGCCTTTGGCACCATGCAATTCGGTGGACGCGCCGACGAGGCCGCGTCCCAAGCGATGTTCGAGGCCAGCCTCGCCGCAGGCATCACCCATTTCGATACGGCCCATGCCTATACCGGCGGCGCCTCGGAAGAGATCACGGGGCGCCTGATCGCGCCGCACCGTGACCGGCTGATCCTTGCGACCAAGGCGGGCTATGTGGGCGGATCGACACGCGAAAACATCCTCAAGACCTTCGACATCTCGCGCCAGCGCTTGAAGATGGACGAAGTCGATGTCCTCTACCTGCACCGCTTCGACGATGACACGCCGCTGCGCGAGACGTTCCAGACACTGGCCGAGCTGAAGCAGAAGGGGCAGATCCGCTATGTCGGCGTGTCGAATTTCGCGGCCTGGCAGGTGATCAAGGCGCAATGGGTCGCGTCTGAATTCGACCTCAAGATCGACATCCTGCAACCGATGTACAACATCGTCAAACGTCAGGCCGAGGTGGAGCTTTTCCCCGCCTGCGTGGATCAGGACATCGCGATTGCCCCCTATTCGCCGCTGGGCGGGGGGCTGCTGACAGGGAAATATGCGGCAGGCGGCAGCGGGCGGCTGGTCGAGGACAAGGCCTATGCCAGCCGCTATGCGCCCGAATGGATGCACAAGGCCGCCGTCGGGTTGCAGGAGATCGCGGCCGATGTCGGCGTGCATGCCGCGACACTGGCCGTGGCATGGGCCGCACGCCATCCGGCGGGTCCGACACCGATCGTGTCGGGACGGTCCGCCGAACAGTTGGCCCCGTCACTGGCGGCGATGGATTTCACGCTGGATGATGCGCTCTATGCGCGGCTGTCGGCGCTTGCGCCAACGCCAGCCCCGGCCACGGACCGGCTGGAGGAGGCATGAGCCGCGTCCTGATCATCGGTGGCGGCGTCGCGGGCATTTCCGCCGCGGCGCGCCTTGCCCCCCACGCGCAGGTCACGGTGCTGGAAGGCGAGGAGAGCCTTGCCTATCACGCCTCGGGCCGGTCTGCGGCGATGTTCCTGCGCAATTACGGCAATGCAACGATCAAAGCCCTGAACGCCGCCAGCGCGGATCATCACCACCACGCCGATGGCGGTGTGCTGTCGCCGCGCGGGATGATGATGGTGGCGGGGCCGGATCATGCCGATGCCTTCCGCTCCGACAGCGCGGATCTGGGGCTGGAAGAGATCACGGTCGATGAGGCTGCCCGCCTCTGGCCGATCCTGAACCGCGATACCATGGCCCTTGCGGCCTATCGCGAGGATGCGCAGGATCTGGACACCGATCTGCTGATCCAGAATTTCGCCCGGTCCGCCCGCGCACATGGCGCGCAGATCGTGACTGGCGCGCGGGTGCGCAGCATCGAGCGTCTGGCAAGCGGATGGCGCGTGACCACCGAGGATGGCCAAACCCACGAAGCCGATCTGCTGATCAACGCCGCAGGGGCCTGGGCTGATCAGGTGGCGCTCATGGCGGGGCTGCGCCCGCTTGGTATTCAGCCCTATCGCCGGTCGATGGCGCGGATCGCTCTGCCCAGCGGCATGTCGCCTGCCGATTGGCCCTTTGTCGATGGGGTCGGTGAAAGCTGGTATTGCAAGCCGGATGCCGGCGCGCTGATCGTGTCGCCGGCGGACGAGGACCCGGTTGATCCGCATGATGCCTGGGCCGATGACATGGTGCTGGCCGAAGGTCTGGCCCGCTATCAGGAGGCGGTGACCGAACCGGTGACACGGATGCTGGCCAATTGGGCGGGCCTGCGCAGTTTTGCCCCCGACCGTGCGCTGGTCATCGGGGCAGATCCGCAAGAGGCCACGTTCCTGTGGTGCGCGGGCCAAGGCGGCTATGGCTTCCAGACCGCGCCTGCCGCCAGCCAGCTTGCTGGCCGATCTGGCGCTTGGGGCAAGCCCCGCGCTGGATGCGGCGACTGTCGCCGCCCTGTCACCCGCGAGGTTTGCCTGACATGTCACGCCGCCTGAACCTGCCCGATACGGCCTCGGTCGCGCATCCATCCGACGACGGGCGCATGTTCGCCCCCTCCGCCGCGCGCAATGCCGCCGACATCAGCACCCTGGTGGCGGATCACGCCCCGGCATCGGGCCGCGCTCTTGAGATCGCCTCGGGCACCGGGGAACATGCGGTCACTTTTCGCAAAGGCCATGCCCGGTCTGGTTTGGCAGCCCACCGATGTGGACGCCGCGCGCCGGTCGTCTGTCGATGCCCATGCCGCCGTGGCCGGTCTGGACAACCTGCGCCCTGCGATCGCGCTGGATGCCACCGCGCCGGGCTGGGGTGCGGCCCATGCCGGACAGGACCTGATCGTGCTGGTGAACCTGCTGCACCTGATCAGCGAGGCCGAGGCCAGAACATTGATCGCCGAGGTGGCACAGGCGCTGGCCCCCGGCGGGATTTTTGTCCTCTACGGTCCGTTCCTGCGCGATGGCGAAACCACGTCCGAGGGCGACAGCGACTTTCCACGCGAGCCTGCGCGCGCAAGATCCCGAAATCGGCTACAAGGACGACTGGGACGTGATCGAGTGGATTCAGGCCAACTGGCTTGATCTGGTGCAGGTCGTCGAAATGCCCGCCAACAACATGGCCTTTGTCGCGCGCCGCCCTGCCTGAGCCTGTTTTTCTGATCAGGATCAAGGCGGGCCATGTGCCGCTGTGATCTGGCCTTGCCTGACCGACACAAAGGCAAGGACCGACCATGACATGGAATGACAAGCTCGACAGCACCCGCAACCAGTTGCGCGGCCTCAACAAGGCCATCCCCGAGGCGACGCGCGCCTTCGGCGGTCTGGGCAAGGCCGTCAAGGAAGGCGGCGTGCTGGAATTCAAGACCAAGGAATTCGTGGCCCTGGGCATCGCCATCGCCACCCGCTGCGAGGCCTGCATCGTGCTGCATGTGGAAACGCTGATCCGCGCCGGGGCCACCCGCGAGGAGATCGGCGATGTGCTGGCCATGACCATCCAGATGGGCGGTGGCCCGTCCATGATGTATGCCGCCAAGGCGCTGGAGTGTTATGACGAGATGGTCGCCGCCGCAGGCTGACGCGACCGCCATGGCTGCGGCGTGGCCATCATCGTGCCACGCCGCCCAAGCCCTCAGCCATCCAGACGGATCGTGGCGTTGGCCGGATCATAGGGGCTGTCCTCGACCACCTTCGCATCCCACAGCTGGTCGAACATCTTGACCTTGAGCGCAGTGCCGGGCACCGCCAGATCGGGGCGGACGTAGCCCATCCCGATGCTTTGTCCGAAATGCACCGAATAGCCGCCCGAGGTCAGACGCCCGACGCGTGCGCCATCGGCCGCATAGAGCGCCTCGCGGCCCCATGGATCGGCATCGGCAGGTCCGTCCACCAGGATCGTCACGCATTTGGAGCGAATGCCCTTGGCCTCCATCGCTGCCTTGCCACGGAAGTCCTTGGACAGATCCACGAAGCGCGGCAGATCCGCCTCAAGCGGGGTGGCGTCGCGGCCCAGTTCGTTGCCGAAGGCACGATAGGATTTCTCCTGCCGCAGCCAGTTCTGTGCCCGTGCACCGACCAGCTTCATGCCATGCGCGGCCCCGGCCTTTTCCAGCAGATCGAACAGGTAGTTCTGCATTTCGATCGGATGGTGCAATTCCCAGCCCAGCTCGCCCGTATAGGCGACGCGGATCGCATTGACCGGGCACATGCCCAGCTCGATCTGCCGCGCGCTGAGCCAGGGGAACCGTTTGTTCGACAGAGCGGTTTCGGGGTCGGCGTCCTTGATCACGGCCTTGAGCACATCGCGCGACTTCGGCCCCGCGATGGCGAAGACACCCCATTGGGTCGTGACGTTCTGGATCTCGACATAGCCGAACTCGCCCATCTTGTCGGCGGCGGATTTGCGCAGGAAATCAGCGTCATAGTCGGTCCATGCCCCGGCGCTGACAAGGTAGTACTCATCCTCGGCCAGCGCACGATGGTGTATTCGGTGCGCGTCGTGCCGTGATCGGTCAGGGCATAGGTCAGGTTGATCCGGCCCACCTTGGGCAGCTTGTTGCAGGTGAACCAATCCAGAAACTGCGTGGCCCCCGGCCCCTTGACCAGATGCTTGGTGAAGGCCGTGGCGTCGATCAGGCCCACGCCCTCACGGATCGCCTTTGCCTCTTCGACCGCATATTGCCACCAGCCGCCACGACGGAAGGACCGCGCGTCGTGGTCGAAACTATCGGCGCATCCAGCGGGCCATAGTAGTTGGGACGTTCCCAGCCGTTCACATGGCCGAACTGCGCGCCGCGCGCCTTCTGCCGGTCATAGGCGGGTGCGGTGCGCAGCGGGCGGCAGGCTTCGCGCTCTTCATCGGGGTGGTGCAGGATGAAGACATGCTCATAGCATTCCTCGTTCTTGCGCGCGGCATATTCGGTGGTCATCCAGCTGCCGTAGCGCTTGGGATCAAGTGCTGCCATGTCGATCTCGGCCTCGCCCTCGACCATCATCTGGGCAAGGTAATAGCCGGTGCCACCCGCCGCCGTGATCCCGAAGCTGAAGCCCTCGGCCAGCCACATGTTGCGCAGGCCGGGCGCGGGACCGACCAGCGGGTTGCCATCGGGCGTATAGCAGATCGGCCCGTTGAAATCGTCCTTCAGGCCCACGGATTCCGACGACGGAAGCCGGTGGATCATCGACATGTATTCTTCCTCGATCCGCTCCAGATCCAGCGGGAAGAGGTCGGCGCGGAAACTGTCGGGCACGCCGAATTCGAAGCGCGCGGGCGCGTTGCGCTCATAGGGGCCAAGGATCCAGCCGCCGCGCTCTTCGCGGACATACCATTTGGCGTCGGCATCGCGCAGCACCGGATGCTCCAGCCCGCCCGCCTTGCGATAGGCGACCAGCGCGGGGTCGGGTTCGGTCACGATGAACTGATGCTCGACCGGGATCGCGGGCGACTTGATCCCCAGCAGCCGCGCCGTGCGCTGCGCGTGGTTGCCGGTGGCGGTGACGACATGTTCGGCGGTGATCACGATCTGCTCGTCCGACGGCACAAGGTTGCCGCCCTTTTCGACCATCTTCGTGCAGGTCACCTCCCATTCGCTGCCGGTCCAGTGATAGGCATCCGCCTGCCACTTGCGCTCGATCATCACGCCGCGCTGGCGCGCGCCCTTGGCCATCGCCATGGTCACATCGGCCGGGTTGATGTAGCCGTCGGTGGGGTGATAGATCGCGCCCTTCAGATCCTCGGTGCGCACCAGCGGCCAGCGATCCTTGATCTGGGCGGGCGTCATCCACTCATAGGGCACGCCGCAGGTTTCGGCCGTGGTGGCATAGACCATGTATTCATCCATCCGCGCCTGCGTCTGCGCCATGCGCAGGTTGCCCACCACGGAAAAGCCCGCGTTCAGACCGGTCTCGGCCTCCAGCGACTTGTAGAATTCGACCGAATACTTGTGGATATGGGTCGTGGCGAAGGACATGTTGAACAGCGGCAGCAGGCCCGCCGCGTGCCAGGTCGAGCCCGAGGTCAGTTCGTCGCGTTCCAGCAGCATCACATCCTGCCACCCGGCGCGCGCCAGGTGATAGGCGATCGAGGTTCCGACAGCACCGCCGCCGACGACCAGAGCTTTGACATGTGTTTTCATGGTGCCTGCGACTCCCTTGGATCAAGCGTTGGCCGATCAATAGCAGGCACAGAAAAGCGCGTGTGAACCAGCCGACGCAATCCTGTCCGAAAGCGACCTGCGGACAAAAAGCGACGTCACCTGCTTCTTCTTGCAAGATATATCCCCGGGGGGCGTTGAACGCAGTTCAACGCGGGAATCCGACAGCCCCCGTGCCCGGTCGCCTCACTCGCCCAGCGCGACACCTTCACGGCGGGGATCAGCGCCGCCCTGCAACCCGTCCGGACCAATCGCAATCGCATGCAGGCCCGATGTCTGCGCGCCGATCTTCACCTCATAGCCCATCGCCTGCAACGGCGCGGCCAGCGCCTCGGCAGTGGTCCCTTCCTCAAGGTCATAGACACCGAAGCGGTTCAGCGCATGACCCATGGCCACGGCCTCCTGCACATCCATGCCCCAGTCCAGATGCGCGATCAGGGCCTGCGCCACATAGCCGATGATCGAACTGCCCCCGGGACTGCCGATTGCCAGCACCGGCGCACCGTCGCGCAGGACGATGGTCGGCGCCATGGACGAACGCGGCCGCTTGCCCGGCTCGACCCGGTTGGCGATCGGCACGCCATCGGCATGGCTGCGAAAGGAGAAATCCGTCAATTCATTGTTCAACAGGAAGCCACCCGCCATGACCCGCGATCCAAAGGCGTTCTCGATGGTCGAGGTCATGGACAACACATTGCCATAGCTGTCCACGATCGAGATATGCGTGGTCGAGGGCTGCTCCAGCGTGTCCCCATCCGCCCAGAGCAGCGTGTGATCGAACTCCGGCGTGCCTGCGGTCACTTCCGGCAGGGCGTCATCCCCGGCCAGCAGCGCCGCGCGTCCCTGCAGATAGGCAGGATCCAGCATGCCCTGCACCGGCACCGGCACGAAATCGCTGTCTGCGACGTAGCGGCCCCGGTCGGCAAAGGCCAGGCGGCTGGCATCGCCGATCAACCGCCAGCTTTCGGGATTGTCGGGCCCAGGGCCGCCAGATCATGGCCCTGCAACATGCCAAGGATCTGCCCCACGGCCAGCGCACCGGACGAGGGCGGCCCCATCCCGCAGACCTGCCAGACGCGATAGGGCGCGCAGACGGGCGCGCGCTCCTTGACGCGGTAGATCGCCAGATCGACCATGTCCAGAACGCCGGGATTGCCCGCGGCCCCCTGCACGGCGGCCACGATGCTTTCGGCCAAGGGGCCAGTGTAGAACGCGTCTGCGCCCTGTTCCGCCAATATCGCGCAGGGTTGCGGCATAGGCCGGGTTGCGCAGGGTATCGCCCTCGGCCAATGGCGCACCACCGGGCAGGAAATAGGCGGCGGTGTCGGGATGCACCGCCAGCCGTTCGGCATCGCCCGCCACCAGCGTCGCAAGGCGCGGCGAGACGGCAAAGCCGTCCTCGGCCAGCCGGATCGCAGGCTCCAGAAGCCCGGCCCAGTCGGCGCGGCCCCAGCGGCGATGCGCCTCGGCCATCAGGGCGGGGGTTCCGGGTGTGCCGACACTGCGCCCGCCGACCACAGCCTCGAAGAACTGCAACGGCGCGCCGTCAGCATCCTGAAACAGGCGCGGCGTCGCTGCCAGCGGGGCGGTTTCGCGCCCGTCAAGCGTGGTGATCTGCGCCTGTTGCCGCATCATGCCAGACCAGAAAGGCGCCGCCACCGAGACCCGAGGATTGCGGCTCGACCAATCCGAGCACGGCCTGAACCGCGACCATCGCATCGGCGGCGGTCCCGCCGGCGGCCAGTGCATCCGCCCCGGCCCGCGACGGCCAGCGGATGCGCCGCCACGACCATCCAGTCCTGCGCCAGGACGGGGCGTCCTTCGGCCTTTGCGCGCGCGCCCGCAGCCTCGGGCGCGACTGCGTCCGTCGCCTGCTGCGCCCCGGCCACAGCTGCAATCCCGCAGACCGCGACCAAAGCCAGAACCAGATGTTTCACGACAGCCTCCTTTTCCGGGGCGTCCGTTGCCCCCTACAGCATGGATGGCACGACCTGATCCGGCGGGCGGTGCCCGTCGGCAAAGGTCTTGATGTTGATGATCACCTTCTCGCCCATTTCGGCGCGCCCCTCGCGCGTGGCCGATCCCATATGCGGCAAGAGCACCACATTGGGCAGGTCACGCAGGCGCGGGTTCACGTCGGTGCCATGTTCGTAGACGTCCAGGCCCGCCCCCGCCAGTTCACCGGCGGCGCAGCATCCGCGTCAGTGCGTTCTCGTCGATCACCTCGCCACGCGAGGTGTTCACGATCACCGCATCCGGTTTCATCAGCTTGAGCCGTCTTGCGTTCATCAGATGAAAGGTCGAGGGCGTATGCGGGCAGTTGATGCTGATCACGTCCATGCGTGCCACCATCTGGTCAAGGCTCTCCCAATAGGTCGCCTCCAGCTTGTCCTCGATTTCGGGGCGCAGCCGACGGCGGTTGTGATAATGGATCTGCATCCCGAAGGCGCTGGCGCGGCGCGCCACGGCCTGCCCGATACGCCCCATGCCCAGAATGCCCAGACGCCGCCCGCCGACGCGTCCGCCCAGCAGGGCCGTCGGCGACCAGCCGGTCCATCGCCCCTCGTTCATGATGGCAAGCCCCTCGGGCATGCGGCGGATCACGGCCAGCATCAGCGCCATGGTCATGTCCGCCGTATCATCGGTCAGCACGCCGGGCGTGTTCGACACAAGGATGCCGCGCTGACGCGCCGTGGCCACGTCGATATGATCGACGCCCGCCCCGTAATTGGCGATGAGCCGCATCCGCGGCCCCGCCTGCGCGATCAGGCCCGCGTCGATCTCGTCGGTCAGGGTCGGCACCAGCACATCGGCCGAGGCGATCGCCTCGACCAGTTCGGCGCGTGTCATCGGGCTGTCGTCCTCACGCAGCTGCACATTGAACAATTCCTTCATCCGTGTCTCGACCGCTTCGGGCAAGCGTCGCGTCACGACAACACTCAGACGTGCAGTTGGCATTCAGGCCCTCCCCTTCTTTCCAAATCATCTGCCTGATGGCATGGTGGCGGATGAACCGGCGGGGCACAAGAACCCCATTCCAGATTTAACCGGATCAGAGCGGATAGAAGGCAGGCAGATACAATGAAAAAGCTGACTTTTCGGGCGGACCGGAGGTCTGTGCGTGCAAACCGGGTCGTGGTGGCGCTTCTCGCGCTGCTGCTTGTGTCACCTTTCGCGCAGGCGGCGCAGGCCGCCGACAAGGGCAGCGTCACCAACCTGCCCCTGCCGCGCTATGTCTCGATCAAGTCGGGCGAGGTGAACGTGCGGCGCGGCCCCTCTCTGACCCACCGTGTCGATTGGGTCTTCACGCGCAGGGACATGCCGGTCGAGATCACGGCGGAACACGGCCATTGGCGCCGGGTGCGCGACAGGGATGGCGCGGGCGGATGGGTGCACTACTCGCTGCTGTCAGGGACCCGGACCGTGATCGTTGACCAGGACATGCTGGCCCTGCACAGCCGGCCCGATGCAGAGGCCCCGGCCACTGCCAAGCTGGAACAGGGCGTTGTGGCCCGGCTCGATGATTGCAACCCGGACTGGTGCCGCCTGTCCGCCGGAGGCTATCGCGGCTGGGCCCCCAAGACCGCGCTTTGGGGCGTCAAGCCGGACGAGGTCCGCGACTGATCGCGGTGAAAAACAGAACCCGTCGATTTTTTCAAGAACGGGTCTTGAACCCGTAGCAATGTCAGAGTAATCAGCCCCTCACGTTGGGGCGTGGCCAAGTGGTAAGGCATCGGTTTTTGGTACCGTGTACCGTAGGTTCGAATCCTACCGCCCCAGCCAACTTATCTTAGACGAGATGCTTGCCTTGAGTGCATGGTCGTTGACTGTGCTGGCCGGGTGGCGAGTGCCCCATGCGGTGGCCCAGGG
>CAVQSH010000010.1:0-44940 GCA_963715835.1 uncultured Alphaproteobacteria bacterium
CCGGCGCAGCGCGCGCGGCAGGGCGAAGTCCTTGCAAGACACCCTGCGATCCGCCAAGTCTTGTGGCATGAGCCAGCCCCCAGATACCCCCGCGCAGCCGCGCCTGCGCATCCGCATCGTCTTCGGCGACGAGGCGATGCTGGGCCCCGGCAAGGCCGACCTGCTGGAGCACATCCGCGAGACCGGCTCGATCGCCGCCGCGGGCCGCGCCATGTCCATGAGCTACAAGCGCGCCTGGACGCTGGTCGAGGAGATGAACGCCACCTTCCGCGCGCCGCTCGTCGACAGCACGCGCGGCGGGGCGCGGGGCGGCGGCGCGCGACTGACCGAGACCGGCGAGACGGTGCTGGCGCATTATCGCAAGCTCGAGAACGATGGCCGAGGCGGGGGCGGAGCGCCTTGCGGAACTGCGCGACCATGCGGGAGGCAGGATATGTCCGGCGGAAAATAACGCTTGCCGCGGCCTTCGCCCTGCGATATGTTTCGCGGAACATATCAACAGCGGACCGCGCATGCCCGCGAATCGCCGACCGCGGCTGGCCAGCCGCGGCGCCGGCCTGTGCCGCCGCCGCTGCGCCGCCGCGGCCGAAGGCGTGACCGTCTTCGCCGCCGCCAGCCTGACGAATGCGCTCGACGACGTCGCCGCGGCCTGGACGGCCGAGACCGGCCACCGGTGACCCTCTCCTACGCCGGGTCATCGGCCCTGGCCCGGCAGATCCAGCAGGGCGCGCCGGCCGATATCTTCATCTCGGCCAGCCCCGACTGGATGGACGCGGTCGAAGCCACGGGCGACCTGCGCCGCCGGCACACGCGCGCGACCTCCTGGGCAACACGCTGGTCCTGATCGCCCACGGGCGGACGCGGCCCCGGTCGACGATCGGACCGCGACCTCGACCTTGCCGGGCTGCTGGGCGACGGCGGCTGGCCATGGCGCTGGTCGACGCGGTGCCCGCCGGGCATCTATGGCAAGGCCGCGCTGACCGCGCTGGGGCTGTGGGACGCGGTGGCGCCCAGGTCGCGCAGGCCGACAACGTGCGCGCGGCGCTGGCCTTCGTCGCACGGGCGAGGCGCCGCTCGGCATCGTCTACGCCACCGATGCGGCGGCGGAGGACAGCGTGACCATCGTCGGCACCTTTCCCGCCGACAGCCATCCGCCGATCATCTATCCCGCCGCGCTCACCGCGCAACGCGACAGCCGCCGAGGCCGAGGCCTTCCTGGACTGCCTCTCCTCGGACGCCGGCCGCGCGCGATCGGCAGGCGGCTTAGCGGCTTCGCGGTGCTCGACTGATGCGGCACGCGATGACGGAGCTGGCTCTGGCCCCGAGGAATGGCAGGCGGTGCGCGCTGTCGCTGCGGGTCTCGTTCTGGGCGACGCTGGTCAGCCTGCCGCTCGGGCATCTTCGTGGCCTATGCGCTGGCGCGCTGGTCCTTTCCGGGCAAGCAGCTGCTGAACGGGCTCGTCCATCTGCCGCTGATCCTGCCGCCGGTGGTGACGGGCTACCTGCTGCTGCTGACCTTCGGGCGGCGCGGGCGCGGTGGGCGAGTTTCTGGACGAATGGTTCGGCATCGTCTTCTCCTTCCGCTGGACCGGCGCGGCGCTGGCGGCGGCGGTCATGGCCTTTCCGCTGATGGTGCGCGCCATCCGCCTGTCGATCGAGGCGGTCGACCCCAAGCTCGAAGCAGGCGGCCGGCACGCTTGGCGCCTCGCGCCTCTGGGTCTTCGCGACCGTGACGCTGCCGCTGATCCTGCCCGGCATCATCGCGGGCGCGATCCTGGCCTTCGCCAAGGCGATGGGCGAGTTCGGCGCGACGATCACCTTCGTCTCCAACATTCCCGGCCAGACGCAGACCATGCCCTCGGCGATCTACGCCTTCCTGCAGGTGCCGGGCGGCGAGGAGGCGGCGCACGCGGCTGGTGATCGTCTCGGTCGTCATCGCGATGGCGGCGCTGCTGCTGTCCGAAGTGCGTCGGCCCGGCGCGTCGCCGCACGGGTGGCGGGCGCATGACGCTGTCGGTCGCGCTCCGCCACGGCTTCGGCGGCTTCACCTCGACGTCGGCTTCGAGGCGCCGCCCGGCGTCACGGTGCTGTTCGGGCGCTCGGGCTCGGGCAAGACGACGCTGTCAACGCCGTGGCCGGGCTGCTGCGGCCCGACGCGGGCCGGATCGCGGCCGATGACTGGGTGCTGCTGGACACCGCGCGCGGGCTCTGCCTGCCGCCGCACCGCCGCCGCCTCGGCTACGTCTTCCAGGACGGGCGGCTGTTCCCGCATCTGACCGTCCGGCAGAACCTGACCTACGGCGCGCTGGTTCGCCCCGCGCGACGGCCCGCGCGCGAAGACCTCGGCCGCGTGGTCGACCTGCTGGGCATCGGCCCTCTGCTGGACCGCCGCCCCGGCGCGCTGTCGGGCGGCGAGAAGCAGCGCGTGGCCATCGGCCGCGCGCTGCTGTCCGCGCCCCGGCTGATCCTGGCCGACGAGCCGCTCGCCGCGCTCGACGAGGCGCGCAAGGCCGAGATCCTGCCCTATTTCGAGCGGCTGCGCGACGAGGTGGCGGTGCCCGATCCTCTATGTCAGCCATTCCTCGGCCGAGGTCGCGCGGCTGGCCACCACCGTCGTCGCGCTCGAGGCGGGCCGGGTCAGCGGCCGTCGGCCCGGCGGCGGAGGTGCTGGGCGACGTCGCGGCCGCGGGCGCGCGCGAGGCCGCCTCGATGCTGACGGCCCGCGTCGTCGCCCACCACGACGACGGGCTGACCGAGCTCGCCGCCGGCGGACGCCGCTCTTCCTGCCGCGGATCGCGGCCGCGCCGGGCACCGCGGTCCGCGTGCGCATCGCGGCGCATGACGTGATCCTGTCGCGCCACCGGCCCGAGGGGCTTTCGGCGCTGAACATCCTTCCCGGCACGATCACCGAGATCCGACGCGGCCAGGGACCCGGCGTCATCGTCCACTGGACATCGGCCCCGAGGAAATCCTCGTCCGCATCACCCGCCGCGCCTGCGCCGCGCTCGACCTCAAGACCGGCGACAGCGCCTTCGCGATCCTCAAGTCCATGTCCGTCGCCCGCGACCGGAACTGGACTACCACCGGACCCGATGCCTGAGCCGCGCCCGACACGGCTGATGCGCCACGGTCGCAGCCCAAGCCGACCCCCGCGATCCGTGCCTATGGATATGCCCGCCTTCATGCGCTAGTTTTACATGGCGTCCTGCCGCAACGCCCCGCCCCGCCACCACCGCCATCGTCAAGGATTTCCGGCTCTTGACGGTCCAGAACATCAAGCAGCTGCCGCTCAGGCTACAGGTGTCGCACAAAAGCGATGTGCGCACCCAGTTTGCCGCGCTCTGCTATCGGGTGGTCAAGGACAAGACGCAGATCCTTCTGGTGACCAGCCGCGGCTCGGGGCGCTGGATCCTGCCCAAGGGCTGGCCGATGGACGGTGTCACCCCCGCCCGCGCCGCCATGACCGAAGCCTGGGAGGAAGCGGGCGTCGAAGGTCAGGCCATCGACACCTGTCTTGGCATGTTCTCCTACGCCAAGGTGCTGGGCCCCGACACGCTGCTGCCCTGCGTCGCGATGGTCTATCCCGTGCGCGTGCGCGACCTGGCCGAGGACTATCCCGAATCCGGCGCGCGGCGGCGCAAGTGGTTCAGCCAGAAGAAGGCCGCCAAGGCCGTGCAGGAACCGGAACTGGCGCAGATCATCCGCCATTTCGATCCCCGGCGGCTGCGGCGCTGACTTGATTTCGCGGGCCAAGCCTATATGTCAGAGGGTAGTCAGGGCGCAGGCGGATTCCGTGGACCGCGGCACCATGGCCCCCCGCAAGCGCCCGGGGCAGATGGCGCGATGACCGCAGAGCAGGCCAGATGATCCAGTTCTCGCTGAAATGCAGCAATGACCATCGCTTCGACAGCTGGTTCCAGTCGTCCGAGGCCTATGACAAGCTGGCCCGCGCCGGCATGATCAGCTGCACCATCTGCGGCGCGACCTCGGTGGACAAGGCCGTCATGGCGCCGCGCGTGCGCCCCGCCCGCGATGCCGCCCCCGCGGCCCAGCCCGATGCGCAGCACCCCACCCCGCTTGCTGCACAAGCCACCCCCGCAGAACAGGCGCTGGCCGCCCTGCGCCAGCATATCGAGACGCATTCCGACTATGTCGGTGGCGACTTCGCCCGCGAGGCCCGCGCCATCCATGACGGCGACGCCCCCGACCGCGCCATTATCGGCGAGGCCCGCCCCGAGGAGGCCCGCCGCCTGATCGAGGAAGGCGTGCCCATCGCGCCCCTGCCCTTCGTGCCCCGCCGCAAGACCAATTGACCTCAGCAGAAAGCGAACCGCCACATGCATATCGTGATCACCGGCGCCAGCCGCGGCATCGGCACAGCCCTGCGCGCCCATTACCTCGCCCAGGGACATCAGGTCACCGGCACCTCGCGCGCGGGCGGCGATGACCTGCTTGCACTGGATGTGACCGACCCCGCCGCCCACGCGCGCCTCGCCGCCACCCTCGGCGACCGCCCCGTGGACCTGCTGATCTGCAACGCGGGCATCTATGCCGACAAGGGCCAAAGCCTCGACACCGGCTACCCCGCCCCCCTCTGGGCCGAGACCTTCGCCACCAATGTCACCGGCGTCTTCCTCTCCGTGCAGGCGCTGCTGCCGCATCTGGCACAGGCCAGCCGCCCCGAAGATCGCCATCATCTCCTCGCAGATGGCCAGCGACACCCGCGCGCCCGGCGGCAGCTATATCTACCGCGCCTCCAAGGCGGCGGCCCTCAACCTTGGCCGCAACCTCTCCGCCGATCTGGCACCGCGCGGCATCGCCGTGGGCATCTATCATCCGGGCTGGGTGCAGACCGACATGGGCGGCGCCACCGCCGAGATCACGGTGGATCAATCCGCCGACGGGCTGATCGCCCGCTTCGCGGCCCTCAGCCTCGACACGACCGGCTGTTTCGAGACATGGGACGGGCGCGCCCACCCCTACTGAAGCAAAGGCACCCGCCGCTTCATCTTGCCTCAAATACTCCGGCGCGCCCAGCACAGGCGCGTCAGGGCACCATCTCGCTGCGCACCTCGTCCAGCACCACGCGCCACCAGTCGAAGGTGTCATCCAGGTTCTTCCGGGTGACACCGCCGAACAGGTTCACGTCCAGATCGACCGCCAGATCGCCGTCGCCGTCCAGATACATCGTGCCGAACCGGTTCTCGTCATTCCAGGTGCTGACCTCCTCCGCCGCTGGCCGGACCCCCACGAACCATGTGGTGAACTGCAGCGACGAGCAGTTCTGCCCGCCTTCGCACCCGTAGAAAAAGACCGTATAGGCCTGCCCGTCGATGCGCCCGCTGATCTTGGGATCACCCACCCCGTCCACATCCAGCATCGCCGAGCCATAGCCCTGCGCGATGCTCAGGATCGCCTCCGGGTCGGACCCGTCCAGCAGATCGGTCGCGGATTGTGCCATGGCCGGGGCCGTCAGGGCCAGTGCGGCCACAAGCGACAGGATCGGCGCGGCGATGCGGGATGTCGGGGTCATATCAATCTCTTTCATCAAATTCATCGGAATGTCGGGGGTTGCGCCACAACCTTAGCGACAGTCCTCGGCCCGGCGCAAGATAGCGTCGCCGCAGGCCGCCGCCCGCATATAGATATTGCGCGCGTGACACCGACAGATTACACGCGGGCGCAACTTGCGACCAAGGACAGACCATGCCCGTTCTCGTGATGAAATTCGGCGGCACCTCCGTCGCCAACCTCGACCGGATCAAACGCGCCGCCAAACGGGTGGGCGTCGAAGTGGCCAAGGGCTATGACGTCATCGTCATCGTCTCGGCCATGTCCGGCAAGACCAACGAGCTTGTGGGCTGGGTGCAGGACATCTCGCCCTTCTATGACGCGCGCGAATATGACGCCGTGGTCTCCTCGGGCGAGAATGTCACCGCCGGGCTGATGGCCCTGACGCTTGCAGGAAATGGATATCCCCGCCCGCAGCTGGCAGGGCTGGCAGGTGCCGCTGATCACCACCTCGGCCCATTCCGCCGCCCGGATCGAGGACATTCCCGCCGACAACATCAATGCCAAATTCGCCGAAGGCATGAAGGTCGCCGTCGTGGCGGGCTTTCAGGGCATCTCGCCCGAAGGCCGCATCACCACGCTGGGCCGGGGCGGCTCGGACACCACCGCCGTGGCCTTCGCCGCCGCCTTCAACGCGGAACGCTGCGACATCTACACCGATGTGGACGGGGTCTACACCACCGACCCCCGCGTCAGCCCCAAGGCCCGCAAACTCGACAAGATCGCCTTCGAGGAAATGCTGGAACTTGCCAGCCTTGGCGCGAAGGTGCTGCAAACCCGCTCGGTCGAGCTGGCCATGCGCTACAACGTCAAGCTGCGCGTGCTCAGCTCGTTCGAGGAACCCACAGACACTGCAGGCACGCTGGTCTGCGACGAGGAGCTTATCATGGAATCCAAAGCCGTCTCCGGTATCGCCTTCTCGCGTGACGAGGCCAAGATGACCCTCGTCACCATCGAGGACCGCCCCGGCATCGCCGCCTCGATCTTCGGCCCGCTGGCCGATGCGGGCGTCAACGTCGACATGATCGTGCAGAACGTGTCCGAGACGAACTATCAGGGCCATGCCGGCGGCGTCACCGACATGACCTTCTCCTGCCCCATCGACCAGATGAAACGCGCCGAAAAAGCGCTGATCGAGGCGCGCGAGGCAGGTCTGATCAAATTCGACCGGCTCGAGGCCGACACCAACGTGGCCAAGGTCTCGGTCGTGGGCATCGGGATGCGCAGCCATGCGGGCGTCGCCGCCCGGATGTTCAAGACGCTCTCCGACGAAGGCGTCAACATCAAGGTCATCGCCACCTCCGAAATCAAGATTTCCGTGCTGATCGACAGGAAATACATGGAACTTGCCGTGCAGGCGCTGCATGATGCCTTCGAGTTGGAAAAATCGGCCTGACAGCAGGCGATCGGTGGCCCCGCCTCGGCTGCCGGTCTGACCGGCAGGTCGGACAGGCCAGCGGATCATGGGACGGGGAACAAGGCAGGCCAGATGCCGGAACAGACGGAATCCGAAAGCCGCAAGCTGCTGCGCCGGTTGCGCGACGCCATGGCCGAGGACAGCGCGGGTCAGGCCCGGCTGGACAAGATCACACATCTGACCGCCGATTCGATGGGCACCGAAGTCTGCTCCATCTACCTCTTCCGCGACCCCGAAACCCTTGAGCTTTGCGCGACCGAGGGCCTCAAGCCCGAGGCCGTCCACCAGACCCGCATGAAACTCGGCGAAGGTCTGGTCGGCCGCGTCGCCCGCTCCGGCAGCATCATCAACACCGCCAACGCCCCGCAGGAAAAGGGCTTCCGCTTCATGCCCGAAACCGGCGAGGAGATCTATTCCTCCTTCCTCGGCGTCCCGATCCAGCGCCTCGGCGAAAAACTGGGCGTGCTGGTCGTCCAGTCCCGCCAGGCCCGCGAATTCTCCGGCGACGAGGTCTACGCCCTCGAAGTCGTCGCCATGGTGCTGGCCGAAATGACCGAACTGGGCGCCTTCCAGGGCGAAGGCGCCGCCCTCTCGGCCCGCCACCAGCAATCCGTCCTGATCCGCGGCACCACCGCGCAGGAAGGTGCGGCCGAAGGCCATGTCTGGCTGCACGAACCCCGCGTGGTGGTCACCAACCCCATCTCCGAGGACCCCCACAAGGAACACGAACGCCTGCAGGAGGCCGTCGACCAGCTGCGCCTGAGCGTCGATGAACTGCTGGCCACCACCAATGGCGACAAGGACCAGAACGAGGTCCTGGAGGCCTACCGCATGTTCGCCCATTCCAAGGGCTGGATGCGCCGGATGGAGGAAGACATCGCCCGCGGCCTCACCGCCGAGGCGGCGGTCGAAAAGGAACAGTCCAACGCCCGCAACCGCATGGAACAGGTCACCGACGCCTACCTGCGCGAACGCCTGCACGATCTGGACGACCTGTCCAACCGCCTGCTGCGCATCCTGACCGGCCAGGGCAAGGAAACCGGCGCCGAAATGCCCACCGACCCCATCCTGGTCGCCCGCAACATCGGCCCCGCCGAACTGCTCGACTACGGCCGCAGCCTGCGCGGCATCGTGCTGGAGGAAGGCTCCGTCGGCTCCCATGCCGCCATCGTCGCGCGCGCGCTGGCCATCCCGCTGGTGATCCGCGCCTCCCGCATCACGACCGAGGCGCTGAACGGCAACCTCATCATGGTCGACGGCGATCAGGGCGTGGTCCACCTGCGCCCCGAGGAAACCGTCGCCTCCGCCTTCCGCGACAAGATCGCCATGCAGGCCCAGGCGCAGGAACGCTACACCTCGATCCGCGACAAACCCGCCGAAACCCCCTGTGGCCGCGTCATCGGCCTGCACATGAACGCAGGCCTCATGGCCGACCTGCCCAGCCTCGCCGGATCAGGGGCCGAGGGCGTGGGCCTCTTCCGCACCGAACTGCAATTCCTCGTGCGCAACCAGATGCCGAAACGCTCCGAGCTTTCGGCCCTCTATTCCCGCGTGCTGGACGCAGCCCAAGGCAAGCGCGTGGTCTTCCGCACCCTCGACATCGGCTCGGACAAGGTGCTGCCCTACATGAAGCCCAATGACGAGCCGAACCCCGCCCTCGGCTGGCGCGCGATCCGGGTGGGCCTCGACAAGCCGGGCGTCATGCGGATGCAGTTGCAGGCGCTGATCCGCGCCGCCAATGGCCGCGCGCTCACCATCATGTTCCCGTTTGTGGCGCAATACAGCGAATACCTCGCCGCCAAGGCCGAGATGGACAAGGCCATGGCGCGCGAACGCATCCTCGGCCACCCCCTGCCCGCCGCGCTCGAAGTGGGCGCGATGCTGGAAACCCCCAGCCTCGCCTTCGCACCCGAACAGTTCTACGAGGAAGTGCAGTTCCTCTCGATCGGCGGCAATGACCTCAAGCAGTTCTTCTTCGCCGCCGACCGCGAGAATGAACGCGTCCGCCGCCGCTATGACACGCTGAACGTCAGCTTCCTGACCTTCCTCGAGAATATCGTGGAACGCTGCGCCGCCACCGGCACCCCGCTCAGCTTCTGCGGCGAGGACGCGGGCCGCCCGGTCGAGGCCGCCTGCCTCGCCGCCATCGGCTTCGACATGCTCTCCATGCGCCCGGCCTCCATCGGCCCGGTCAAGTCGATCCTGCGCCGCACCCGGCTGGACGAGCTGCGCGAGGTCATCTACGGCGCCCGCGACCGCGGCGAGGAAAGCGCCCGCCCCGCCGTGATGGAGTTTCTGGCAAAGCAGGGGTGAAGGGGGCTTAGTGGCTACACGCCACCCACCCCCAAGCGCCGCGCGATCTGAAAAACACCACCCGCCCCAAGCCCCCAAGCGCCGGGCGATTTAAAAAAACAACACCCGCCTCAAGCCCCCGCGCGGAATCAAGGCCGCAGGCCGCCGCGCGATCGCCGACCCGCCCCCCCGTTCTAAAGAAGCAGCGGCGGCGATTTTACGACGGTTGTGACATGAACTGCCGTTCAATGACCGGGCAACCATAAACTGCCCCGAACTGCCGTCGCATCGCCCCCCCGCGTGTCGGCGACCGCACGGCATCAAACCTCCGGGGTGAGGCTATCGCTGACAGTCGTCGCCGCCTGCCTCGCCGCCATCCGCTTCGACATGCTCCCCATGCGACCGGCCTCCGTGATGGAGGTCTGGCCCGGCAGAGGTGAAGGGTAAAGCGACTATCGCGCACTCACGGCCCAAAGCCGACTTTCGTGCGCGATGCAGCGAACGGTAGCTTCGAGCCCGTTCATGTCTCCCGTTTTGCTGTCGGTTTTGGCAAAAGTCTTTTACTTCTCCTTACACTTGGTTCAGCCTCTCACCCATTGGTCTAAAGCGAATGGGAGTCTCATTGGCGACTAAAGACGAAATGCAGGCGCTGCTCCAAACATACTTGGAGGCCTATCGTAAAAAAGATGCTGCAGGTTGTGCGGCATGCTATGCGTTGAACGCTGTCGTTTACTCTTCCTATGCGTCGCCGGTTCAGGGCCGCGCAGCAATTGAAGACTTACATCGTGATTGGGTCTCGGAAGGCGGAGGCGACAAGACGCTGGATATTCTGCGTGCAGGGACTGACCGGGACAGCTCTTGGTGCGTTGCACGTTTTTCCGAACCCGACCCGCCAAGCGAAGGGTTTTCGTTGAATATATTCGAACGTGATGAAAATGGGACTTGGTTGATTACCGTCAGCAGTCTCTCAGAATACGAAGGGTAACCCCGGGGACATGTTCAAGAGTAGGTCAATATGAAGGTAGTAGCGGCGAAACCTGATCAGTTCGAAGCCGCTATCATGCTGATGACACATTGCTTTATAGACGACCCGGTATGCCGATACCTTTACCCAAGCACATCTCAGTATCTCAGGTTTTTCCCTGAATACGTGCGCATTTACGGTGAGAAGGGCGCGGACCGTGGCGGTGCTCATATTTGCGGTGACCGTGGTGCTGCGCTGTGGGTTCCACCGGATGTCCATCCTGACGAGGAGGCGCTAGATGCCCTCTTGGAGCGCAGTGTTGCGCCTGATGCGAAGGCTGAACTCTTCGATGTTTATGCTGAATTTGATCGTGCGCACCCATCGGAGCCTCATTGGTTCTTGCCGCTGATGGGTGTTGATCCGTTCATGAAGAAACAGGGCATTGGTGCGGCCTTGATGACGCATGGATTGAATATGTGCGATGAGGACGGAACAATTGCCTATCTCGAGTCAACAAAGCCAGAGAATGTCCCGTTCTATGAGAGATTTGGCTTCAGACCGCACTACACAATAGATGTTGGCAGTCACCCAAAGGTCATCACGATGGTGAGACCAGCGAAGACCGCAAATCGCTAGGAAGTAGGTCGACAAGCAGATTGTGCGAACGGCCGAAAAGTCCGCACAGCCGACCTCGGCCTGCACTACAGCAAAGGTCCGGTTCTAGCCCCTACAGTCAGCGACGTTGAACAAGAAAAACGCGCCATTCCCGTTCAGTCCGTTAAAAAAAGGTTAACACGCCCCCACAACCCATTGAAAACAAACGCTCCGCAAAATGTCCCATCATGGGACAGACCCTCTTAAGGGGGCAGGCGAGCGGGTCAGGCGGGGCTCAGGGGGCTGCGAAATGCTGATCGACCAGCCTCTGCTGATCCCGGCCCGAGGGGATGAAAGCCGCCGACCGCGCCCGGTAGCCCATCGAGAACAGCGCCGGGAACAGCGCCTCCAGCTCGCGCCGCGCGGCCAGCGGCAGGGATTTCAGCGCCTCCGGCCCGGTGAACAGGCTCTCGCTCGCCGCCCCCTCCGCCCGGATCACCTCGTGCCTGTCGAACAGGATGTGGAAATAGGCGACCTCCTCCAGACTGTCGTCCACATGGACCCCCGGCAGCGCCGTCAGCCGGATCGCCGACACCAGCGCCTCGCGCCGCCCGAACAGACGCGCGGACACGGCAGAGGTCAGCAGCATCCGGTGCTGGCGGCTGACCAGCAGATCGCGCCGCGGCAACCCGTCCCCCAGCGCGCCCGCCGTGATCCGCACGGGCCGCAGCTTCGGTCGCCGCCGCAGAGCCGCCGCGCCGAGGCTGGTGCTGCTGATCCAGCGGATCCGGTTGGTGCCCCCCCGCGCCACCGCCACCGCATCGCCCACCCGCAGCGCCTCGACAGGGCGCGGGCCCGCAGCCGTCTCGATCAGGGTGCCCCGCACGAAACACATCACCTCCAGCGTATTGCCGAAAAGCGAGAAGATCTCGGCCGGCGTGATCGCGGCATTGTTGGTGCCGGTGTAGAAATCCAGCGGAATGGTGGAATAGAACACGTTGCCCGCACCGAATGGATAGGTGAAGGCCACGATATGATTGGGGTTCGACGTCGTCAGAAGCGGCGTCGCGCCGGGGGGCAGCGACCCGATCTGGACATAGCCATGGTTCGAGTAATTCCCGCCGTCAAACGTGCTGTTGTTGATGACCCCGTTGGGCCCGTTGGTGAATTTGGAAGGCGCCCCCGCCGCCACGTTCACATCGGACCCGCTGGCAAAATCGCGCACCGCTGTGATGCCGCCACCGCCGGGCAGGATCGTCTGCGCATTGGTCACATAGCGGTCGAAGATGATCAGGTTCATCCCGCCGTTCACCGCAGCCGAGATATCGCCCAGATTGGACATGTATTCCGCGCCGAAACTGGCGTTGCTGGGGTTCAGCACATAGAGCGTATCCAGCGAGGCCAGTTGCGCCGCATTGGGCACGGTGACGTTGACGGCCGTGTCGCCGTTGTTGGTGATCTCATCGACCTGGCTCGCAAGCCCCTGGCCAGTTGTCATCGAGTAATAGCCGACAATGGCCATGATCGCGTTCCAGTTTCAGATTCGCCATTTGGTGGAAAAATTCAAAGTCCACTTCGCTTAAAATTGTGGTCAATTTTCGGCAGGCTGCTGAAACAATCACGACCCGCGCGCGGAATGCCGGGCCAGCCGCGGGCAAGCCTCTATCCTGCGCCTCGGCCGCGCCGCCACAGCGTCAGATCTTGCGCCCGGCCCCTTCCCAGTAGGGCGCGCGCAGGCGGGGTTTGAAGATCTTGCCGCTATCCTCGCGCGGCAGGGCCTCGTGGAAATCCACCACCCGGGGCTGTTTGAAGCGCGCGAGCTTGCCGTCCAGAAACGCCAGCACCTCTGCCGCGTCAGGCGTCCAGCCGGGCATCGGCTCCACTGCCGCGACGATCCGTTCCCCGAACTCGGGATCAGGCGCGCCGAAGACCGCGACATCGCGGATGAAGGGCGCGCGGATCAGCACCGCCTCGATCTCGGCGGGAAAGATATTCGCCCCGCCCGAGATGATCATGTCTTTCGCCCTGTCGGTAATGAACAGGAACCCGTCCTCGTCCAGCCAGCCCAGATCGCCCACGGAGAAATGCCCGTGCTTTTCCGCAGCCGCGCGTGCTGCCGGGTCGTTGGAATAGTCGAACCCGCCGAAGACATCCATGCGGGCATGGATTTCGCCCACCTCGCCGGGGGGCAGCGGGTTGCCCTGCGGATCAAGGATCATCACCGTCCCGCCCATCTGCATCCGCCCCGCCGTGCCGGGCCGCGCCAGCGCATCGGCCGAGGAGACCATGGTCATGAACCCGATCTCGGTCGCGCCATAGCTTTCCCAGAAGACCGGCCCCCACCAGTCGATCATCGCCATCTTCAGGTCATGCGGCCATGGCGATCCGGTGGACACCACGAACCCGACCGAGGACAGGTCATACCGCGCCTTGACCGCATCGGGCAGCTTCAGCAGGCGGCTCATCATCGTGGGCACCATGTAGACATGGGTGATCCGGTCCTGCGCGATCCGGGCGAGGAAGGCCTCCGGCTCGAACTTCGGGGCCAGATGGACCGAAACACCGGGCGTGACCAAAGCCGCGCTGCTGAGGGTCGAGGGCGCGGAATGATAGATCGGGGCCGCCGTGAAGAAACGCGCACCGGGGGTCAGGCGCATCATCTCGTCACCGACCTGCCGCAGCACCGGCTCGAAGTCGCGGCGCGGGCCGCTGCTGGCGCGGCGCACGCCCTTGGGGCGGCCGGTCGAGCCGGAGGTATAGCGCATCAAGGGTCGCGTCATCGCCTTTTCGGGCACGGGTTCGGCGGCATCGACCAGATCGGCCCATTCCGGGACATCGGGCGCATCCGTGGCGGCGGCATGCGCTATGCCATAGGCCGCGCAGAGCGCGGGGCCGGGGGTCACACCGATCACCTGCCGCCCTTCGAGCGCAGGGCGCAGCGCCGCGATGAGATCGCGGTGGATGATGACGGTCCGCGCACCGCTGTCGTCGCAGATCGCCCCCACCTCCTCGGCGGCACCGTGCCAGTTCAGCGCGACGATCACCACACCCGCATGGGCGGCGGCGCGCATCACCTCGAGCTGGGTCAGGTCGTTGCGCATGATGACGGCGACGGGCGTATCTTCGGCCAGCCCAAGTGCGCGCATGGCCCCTGCCCCCTTGGCCGCCCGCACCTCCAGCGCGGCACGGCTCACGCGCCGGTCGTCATCGCCTACCCAAGCCTCGGTCATCGCGGTCTCCTCCTCCTGCTCCGGCGGGCAGTCTTGGGCAATTGCGCCAGATGTTCCAGCCCTGATCGCCCGATGCATCGACCTTGTGCAAAACCGCGCCGTGGTGCATGAGCAGGCAATACCCCAGACAGTCGAGGGCAAGGTCATGGATTACGGAAAACAGGGCGCAAACAAGTCGGCCAGGAACATGCCGCGCCACAAGGAACACAACGAAAAGGGCACCGACAAGAACCCCTACGGCAAGGCGGCCCCCAAGGCCGAACTGCTGGCGCGCATGAAGGCCGCCGCAGAGGCCAAGAAGAAAGGCTGATCGCCGAGAGGCGTGGGGGTGCCGGCAGGTCCGGCCCGCGTCGGCCCTATCCTTCGGCCGGGCGGGCGTAGTCGTCGTCGCTGACATGGTCGAGCCATGTCACCGCAGATCCGTCCAGCGCTTCCTGCATGGCGAGATGGGTCATCGCATTGGCCGGGGCGGCCCCGTGCCAGTGCTTTTCACCGGGGGCGAACCAGATCGTATCGCCGGGCCGGATCACGCGCACGGGCCCGCCCCAGCTTTGCGCAAGACCCATCCCGGACAGCACCAGCAGCGTCTGGCCCAGCGGATGCGTGTGCCATGCGGTGCGCGCGCCGGGGGCGAACGTGACCTTGACGGCCCGCAGACGGGCCGGATCGGGCGCGGTGATGACCGGCTCCATCCGCACGTCGCCTGTGAAATAATCGGCCTCGCCGCGCCCTGTGGGGCGGGCGCCGTTCGGGGTGATGTCCATTGCTGCGCTCCTCCTGCTGCTTGCGGACCACTGTTCCGAAAAGCGGCAGGCAGGGCAAGCGCCGAAGCGGGTCAGCCCCGGCGGGCCACGGGTTTGGCCAGACGCGCGCGCAGGCGGTCCGCGAGTTCGGCCTGCGGCACATCCCCGTCAATGGCCAGCTTGCGCAGGCCGAAATGCACATGGGCGATTTCCTGATAGTAGCTGGTATAGGCGTAATTCGTGGCCGCGCCAGCCACCGCGCCCAGCACGGGCACGGTCTGTGCCGCCAGTTTCTGCCCCATCACGGTCGCCAGACGCGGCGCGACACGGGCAATCAGACCGTGCAGCACAGGCCCCGTCACTGTCAGCCGTGTCGAGATGAAGGCCAGATCCGCCCCGTCATCGCGCGCCAGCGGACCGGCGGCGGCAAAGACCTCGATGCAATCGAATTGCACATTGGGGGCGGCGGGATCGAAGCCGTATTCCACCGCGACGCCCTGAATGGAGCGCAGCAGGATTGTCGTGGTGATCGGCAGTTCCGCCATGGCCGAGGGCAGGCCGCCAAAGCCGCCTGCCGCGCCCATGGCCGTGGTGACGGCCGTGTTCATCCAGCCGGGCTGATCGCCCACCAGCCCGCGCGAGCCTTGCGCCGCGCGCATCGCCCAGTGGAGCGCGGCCTCGGTTCCCTCGCCCAGACGGTCGCGCACGGCGGCGGGCAGCCGGTCCAGAAGCGATTCCGCGCGCCCGCCGATCAGGTTCAGCACCTGGATGCCCATGCCGCCCGCTGCCGCATAGCGTTGCGCCAGCCGGTCCAGTTCGGCCTCGACATCGACGGTGATCAGGGTGTTCGTGGTCATCGGCCTCTCCATGCGCTGCTCTGTCATAGATTGGATGCCATGGCGGCGCATTCAAGCGGCAAGCTGCGGGTCAGTCTTGCCAGCGGTCAGTCTTGCCAGCGGGTCACGCGGCCCGTGACGCCCTGCCATGCGCCGTCAAACACCTCATACCCGAGGACCCGGTCGGGGTTGGTGGGCGGCGGCATCTCGACACCGTCGAGCTTCCAGAAGTCGAAGCGGTTGTAATAGGGGGCGTCGCCCACCAGCATGACCCGTTCCCAGCCTGCATCCCGTGCCCGCTCCAGACTGTGCTGAATGAGCAGCGCGCCCAATCCCTCGCCCTGCCGGGTGGGGTGCACGGCCACGGGTCCCAGAAGCAGGGCGGGCTTGTCGCCCACGCGCACCGGCCAGTAGCGGATGGCCCCCGCAAGGATGCCGTCACGGTCCCGCGCCACCAGCGACAGGCCCGGCACCGGCGGGATATTGTCGCGCAAACGATAGGAGGACAGCGCCTCGCGGCCCGGCGCGAAGCACAGGTCATAGAGCGCCTCGACCTCCCACCAGTCGGCGGCGGTTTCCTCGGACAATTGGAACACCTTCGCCAGTCCTCGCGCGTCATTTCCAGTTTCAGGTGGAAACGCCCCTAACATGGCGCTAGGTCAGGCACAAACTACAAGCGACCGTGCCATCGCAGAAATGGCGTGAGAGAAACGAGGGACCAGATGTTCTACCAGCCCAAGGACGGCCATGGCCTGCCGCACAATCCGTTCAACGCCATCGTGACGCCGCGCCCCATCGGCTGGATCTCGTCGCGGGGCAAGGACGGGGTGGACAACCTGGCCCCCTATTCCTTCTTCAATGCCACGGCCTATACACCACCGCAGGTCATGTTCGCCTCGACCGGGACCAAGCCGGACCGCGACGGCACCAAGGATTCCGTGGCCAATATCATCGAGACCGGCGTATTCTGCGTGAATATCGTGGAGTTCGCCATGCGCGATGCGATGAACGCGTCCTCAAAGACGTTGCCGGCAGCCGTGTCGGAATTCGACCATGCCAAGCTGGCGCGGGCCGAGTGCGAGACCATCGCCTGCGCGCGCGTGGCCGCCGCGCCCGCGGCCCTGGAATGCCGCCTGACGCAGATCGTCAAGCTGGAGGGCGAGGGCAACACGCTGGTGCTGGGCGAGGTGACGGGCGTGCATATGCGCGACGATTGCCTGGTGGACGGTGTTTTTGATGTGACCACATTCCGGCCACTGACCCGTCTGGGTTACCGCGACTATGCGGTCATCACGGAACTTTTCGCGCTCTCGCGCCCGGACGACTGACGCGCGGCACAATCACCGCTTGCAGCCTGCGCCCACTGGACTAACCTGCGGGCGACAAAGGGCAATCAGAGGGTGGGCACCCCATGCAGACGCGGATCGGGATCATCGGGGGCTCGGGCCTCTATCAGCTAGACAGTTTGCAGAACCCCGAATGGGTCAGCGTGACCAGCCCCTGGGGCATACCGTCGGACCAGATTCTGACCGGTGTGCTGGATGGCGTGCCGATGGCCTTTCTGCCCCGTCACGGACGCGGGCATGTCCATGCGCCCTCGGACGTGCCCTACCGCGCCAATATCGACGCGCTCAAACGGCTGGGCGTGACGGACGTGATCAGCGTCAGCGCCTGCGGCTCGTTCCGCGAGGAGATGGCGCCGGGTGATTTCGTGATCGTGGACCAGTTCATCGACCGCACGCGGGGCCGCGCCTCGAGCTTTTTCGGATCAGGCTGTGTCGCGCATGTGAGCCTTGCCCATCCCACCTGCCCGCGCCTGTCCGCCGCCTGCGCCGATGCCGCCCGCGCGGCCGGTGTCACCGTGCATGAGGGCGGCACCTATCTGGCGATGGAGGGCCCGCAGTTTTCCACCCTGGCCGAAAGCCGGATGTATCGCGAGGTCTGGGGCTGCGACGTGATCGGCATGACCAACATGCCCGAGGCGAAACTGGCCCGCGAGGCCGAGCTTTGCTATGCCAGCGTCGCCATGGTCACGGATTACGACTGCTGGCACCCGGATCACGATCAGGTCGATGTGGCGCAGGTCATCGCCACGCTGGGGGGCAATGCCGCCCATGCCCGCGCGCTGGTGGCGGGGCTGCCCTCGCGGCTGGGGGCTGAGCGTGCCCCCTGCCCGCATGGCTGCGACCGGGCGCTGGAGCACGCGATCATGACCGCCCCCGACATGCGCGATCCCGATCTGGTGGCCCGGCTTGATGCCGTGGCCGGCCGCGTGCTTTAGATGATGGTCGCAATCTCGAACCGAAAAAGCCTGTCAACTTTTTCTGAGATTGCTTAGAAACCAGAGGCCAAACATCCGGAGCCCCCATGAAAACCGTCAAGGATTACATCCGCACCATCGTCGATTTCCCGCATGAAGGGATCCTGTTCCGCGATGTGACCACGCTGTTTGCGGACCCGCGCGGCTTCCGCATGGCCGTTGACCAGATGCTGCACCCCTATGCGGGCCAGCGCATCGACGTGGTCGTGGGGCTTGAGGCGCGGGGCTTCATCCTGGGCGGGGCCATCGCGCATCAGCTTGGCACGGGGTTCGTGCCGATCCGCAAGAAGGGCAAGCTGCCCGGCACGCACGATCAGTCAGGATTACAAGCTGGAATATGGCGAAGCGATCGTCGAGATCCATGATGATGCCATACGCGCCGGGCAGACCGTTCTGGTCGTCGATGACCTGCTGGCGACTGGCGGCACCGCCGAGGCGGGCATCCGGCTGGTCGAACGGCTGGGCGGGGTGATCGCGGGCTGCGCCTTCATCATCGACCTGCCCGATCTGGGCGGGCGCAAGCGGCTTGAGGCGATGGGGATGGAGGTGCACGCCCTGTGCGCCTTCGAGGGGCTGTGATCCGGGGCTGAGGCCGGAAGGGGGCTGTCTGCCCCCGTCCCTGCGGGACTCCCCCCGAGGATATTTGCGGCAAGAAGAACCTCAGGCGCGCCGCAGTACCGCGCCGGGGTTCAGGATGCCTTCCGGGTCGAGCGTGGCCTTGATTCCACGCATCATCGCGAGTTTGACCGGATCGCCGTAGCGTTCCAGATCGTCGATCTTGAGCCGCCCGATCCCGTGTTCCGCGCTGACCGAGCCGCCCATCTCATGCACCAGATCATGCAGCACGTGCTTGACGTGATCGCGGCTGTTCAGGTGATCCGCGCTGGACTGCCCCTGCAAGGGGAAGACGTTGTAATGCAGGTTTCCGTCACCCAGATGGCCAAAGCAATTGATGCGGAAATCGCCGATACTGCCGACCAGCGCATCGGCGCGGGTGATGTAGTCCGCCACCAGACCCAGCGGCAGCGAGATGTCATGGCTGGAGACCGCGCCCACCCGGCGGTTCGCCTCGGGGATCTGTTCGCGCACTTCCCAGAACTGGTGCCGCTGCATCTCGTTCTGGGCGATCATGCCATCGCTGACCAGACCGGCGTCCAGCGCGCGTTCGAACAGGGTTTCCAGCGCGGCTGCGGGGTCGAGACCATGGGCCAGGCCCACGTCGATCAGCACGAACCAGTCGGGGATCTCGGTGAAGGGTTGGCGGATGTCGGGAAGGGTCTCGGTCAGGAAATGCAGACCGTTGGCATGCATCAACTCGAACGCGCTGACACCCTCGCCCATCAGGTCGCGCGCCATCGACAAAAGCGTCAGGGCCGCGGCGGGGCTTTCGACCACCATCAGCGCCGTCCCCTCGCCCGCCGGGCGCGGCACCAGCTTGAGGCTGGCCGCCGTGATGACGCCCAGCGTGCCCTCGGAGCCGATCATCAGGTGACGCATGTCATAGCCCGTGTTGTCCTTGCGCAGGCGCGAGAGGCCGCTCCAGATACGCCCGTCGGCCAGCACCACTTCGAGCCCCAGGCAAAGGTCGCGCGCATTGCCGTAGCGCAGCACGTTCACACCGCCTGCATTGGTGGCAAGGTTGCCGCCGATCCGCGCCGATCCCTTGGCCGCGATGCTGAGCGGGAAAAGGCGGCCCACAGCCGTCGCGGCATCGTGGATGGCCGACAGGATCGCGCCCGCCTCGACCACCATGACGTTTTCTTCCGGGTAGACGGCGCGGATCGCGGTCATCCGTTCCATGGAGAGCAACAGCGGCGCGGGCCCGTCGGGCATGATCTGCCCACCGACCAAGCCGGTGCCGCCACCATAGGGCAGAACGCCGACACGCGCCGCGTTGCAGGCGCGCAGCACCGCCGAGACCTGTTCGACCGTTTCGGGGGCCACCACAAGCCCGGCATGACCAGCCCAGCGGCCGCGCGGCTCCTCGAGATAGGCGGGGGCCACCTCGCGGAAGGCGCGCTCGGGCAGGTGGTCGCGCAGGGCGCGGGCGAGATCGGGCGTGGCAGGGTTCAGGGTCATGGCCACGTTTCTATCACGCCGCCCGCCGCCGTCCAGCGCCACTAGTCCAGGTCCCGCAAGAGTTGCGGACGCAGCACCATGATCGTGGGCTGGCGCGGCAGGTTGGCAAGCGACAGTTCGATGCTGCTGTCGCCCGCATCCACCACGGCGAACTGCGTGCTCATGCCATCGACAAAGCTGCGCAGCGTTCCCTCGGCGAACCAGTGCATCGGGATCACGACCGAGGACCGAAGCCGCCCCATGACCCGCATCATCGTCGGCAGGTCAAGCGTCAGGCCACCATCCACGGGCGCCATGACAACGTCGAGCCGTCCGATGGCGGCGTATTGTTCGGGGCTGGGTTCCTGATGCAGGTGACCCAGATGCCCGATGCAAAGTCCGGCCACCTCGAAGATGAAGATCGAGTTGCCGCGCGGCTCTACCCCGCGGAAGGAGCGGATATCGGTGGGGACGTTGCGCACCAGCATCTCGCCCAGATCGAGGTAATGCTCGACCCCTTCGCCGAACGCCTCGCCCCAACCCCGCAGGACATGGGGGATCGCCGGATCGGGACTGGCGGTCCAATGGGTCGAATGGGCGTGGTTCATCGTCACCACATCGGGGATCAGATCGACATTGCCGATGAAGCCCGTGAAATCCGTCACGGCGTTCAGCCCGCCGGTGGTCTGGATCATGAAGGAGGCGTGGTCGATGTAGTTGATCCGCACCGTGTCAGCGGGCAAGGGATCACGGAAGCTGGCCTGATGCACATATTCAAGGCCGGGTGCCGAGTCCGCCACTGCGATGCAATGGCTGGGAATGCGGTCCTGTGCTGTGGCCGGAGCCGCCGCAACAAGTGCCGATACGGTCAGTGCAAGGGGAAATGTCAATCGAACCATCGGGCATCCTCCTTTTGTAGCCGGGGAAATAGCGCTTTCATGCGTCGTGACAAATCCGCGCCATGTCCGTTGAAACGGGGTCACGCCCCGAAGCTGCGCCGGGCCACGTTTGTGATGGCGCAGACCGCACCGGTGTCAAACTCCAGCGACATCACGGCCACTGCATGACGGAAGGGTGGCTCCACCTCTTGCCAGAGGCGGATTGTCAGCACCGCAGTGCCATCGGCCAGCCAGATCACATCGACATCCTCGGCGGGGTGGTCGATGCAGGTGGCCAGGTCGACGGCATGCACGCCTGTCAGACAAGCCTGGCAGGCGTCGGTGATCGCGTCGCTGCTCATCGCAAGCGTAAGGCGCAATCTCGGGCTGGTCACTTTGCAAAAGTCTCGACCGACGCGACCGGACCCAGCCGCTGCTCGGCGTCCATGCCGATGAACACCTGAACGCGGCGATCATTGCGCAGAAAGCCGCGCCGCAACCCGAAAATTGCCATCACGGGAGCGGGTTCTGAGGGATCATCGTCAAGCGTGATGCCGATGTTTCTGGCACCCATGGATGACAGAACCGACTCCAGTTGATCGAGCGCCACACCAGCGAGTGCAGATTGCAATTTCACCTCGAGTTCCTCGACGCTGTCGGTCGCGGCAAGTTCTGGCAATGGGTCGGCCATGGCATCTCCGGGGTTGGGCGCGAACAGGGTCAGACAGGCCAACAAAGTGAGGGCAAGGTGATCGCGCCGGGTCACAGGCTCATCCCCGAACCGGGCGCGTCGCCACTGGGCTTGCGGCGCGGAAGGCCGACACGTTCGGCCAATGACATCGCAAAAGAGTTGCTGTTGGGGCCTGTCGCCACATAGCGGATCCGGCGTTCGTCGATCTCGGTCCCCGCATTGATCAAAGGCATGTGAAGGTTTTCGTCTGTATCGCTCAGCGTTACAAATCGGTTCGTTGGCGAATATTCACCGCTGCGCCAGTAATTCGCAAAATACGTGAACTGGAGATAACCCATATCTGCAGGGTCGTCCGGGTCGATTTCATGATCCTCTTCAACAGACTTTGTTGCATCACTTTGCATGGCACCAAACATCGGTCCCGCAATACCCGGATCGCCATTCCCGGATGGGAAGGCGCTATAGGTCGAGATGCTGTTTCCCGAACCGCCACGATTCCAGCCCAGAACGAACAGATGGTGCCATGTATAGACATACGGAACACTACCGAGCTGCCGGATGCCCATTTCATAACGCCATTCAGGGCATGTCGCACAGGTGCGCGACTCACGATCCTCTCTGTCGGCCGCCATGGTTCCTTCGGCGCTAGAGCCTGAGCCCGACGCCTCGGACCCGCGACTACCGGTTGACTCAGAGCCGGCACCGCTGCTGCCCCCCTGCGAGGAGGTCGAGCCTCCTTCGGAACTACCGCCAGCCCCGCGCGTGTCGCTGCTTTGTGATATGCCAGCCGCGTCTTGCGCGTCCTCTGCTACTGATGATGACATGACACTAGAACTCCACTTCACTGCGCAGAAGATGCGGTTTGATATCATGAATCAGGGAAAACATGCACTGTCCGTGTAGCAGTTCCAGAAAAATTGCTGCCCCGGCCTGTGCGGGCGCGCAGCGTGACGTGATGCGATCGTTCAGCATCCTCGCGGCATCTGCCCCGTAATGGGCATGGATTGCATAAGCAATGTCGGTACATTTGCGCACCACCGCGTAGTCCATGCCACGCAGTGACAAACGCGCGCGCGCCAGCCTGTAGACCTCTCGCGGTGCACAGCCGCGCTTGAACCTGCGTTCAAGCTGCCGTGCATGGGCCAGCGACACCATGGCTGTGCCGGCATCGAACAAAAGATCCAGATCCCCGGCCCTGTCAGGGGTTGCATGGGCACAGGCGGCCAGCGCTGTGTCGGCAGAGACGCTTTCCCCCTCGATGATCACCGTGAACCCGCGCAAGCTTTGCAGTGGGGACAACAATGCCCGATTTTCGAGAAACAGGATGAAATACAGGAAGAATTCAGGTTCCCAGAAGCGGCAGTAATACCATTTGTCGTCCAGATCGCGCAGACGCGTCAACTTGCGCAGGGCCTGCCGCAGTGTGGCAAGATCGCTGTCAGCGCGCAGGAAGGTGCACTGCCCCGCATTGGCGAGCGTTGCGAATATCATCCGATGGATATCCGACGGCGGGTCCGTGTTGTCCTGCAGTGTCAAAGTCAAATCGATCAGCCATGGTGCGTAGGGTGCCAATGGCGAGTTGTCGTCCAGATCGAAAAGGCTGACGCCCGGCACATCCGCCTGTGTCAATGCGCGGGCGATATCGTCATCCGCGCCCATCCAGCGGGCCGCCTCGATCAGCGCGTAGACCCGCCCCATGCCCTGCTGCGCAAAAAGCGCATGCCATAGCTGAGGCGCGATCCAGCGCGGTGTTTCATCCGGAGCGTCATCCGATGCCGGGTAGACCGGACGTATCTGCACGCCAGCGGCACTACTTGCGGGTGCGCGCGCGGTGCTTTCGCGCAGAACCGTCGAAATGCCCACGCCTTGCGCCAAGTCTGCCTGATTTTGCTGAGCAAGGTCCAGTGGCGCAATCTGCGCGTCGATCAGCGCGCGCCCGTCTTTGGTCAGGCTGGACCGCAAGAGAGTTTGAGCTTGGGCTTCGGTCTGCGCTTCGATGACCCAGTCCGATTGCGCTGGCTGTCCATCACGGGACATGAACCGCGCCTGGGCGAACCACAAGGCCATGCAACATTCCTTAAAACAATACTCACTACACGCGACCGACGGTCTTATCTTGGAAAGCGCCTGTCAAGGACCCGGTGCAATCATCCACAGTTGCACGTCGGCGTCAGCCTGCGTCGGTGCGTCCGCGCCGGTCCAGCCGCAGGCTGGCATAGAGGACATGGGTGCGCCAGCGCCCACCGATCTGAAGGTAGCTTTGCGCCACGCCCTCGTATTTGAAGCCGCATTTTTCCAGCAGGCCACGCGAGGGGGCGTTTTCGGGCAGGCAGGCGGCCTCGATCCGGCTGAGGTCGAGGCGGTGGAAGGCGTGATGCACCATCGCCTCGATCGCTTCGCGCATGTAGCCCTGCCGGGCATGGCTCTCGCCGATCCAGTAGCCCAGCGTTCCCGCCTGTGCCGGGCCGCGCCGGATATTGTCCAGCGTGATCGCCCCCAGCAGCATGTTGTCTTCACGCCGGATCAGAAAGAGCGGCAGGGCCGATCCGTTGTTGATCGAGCGCTGCGCCCAGTAGACGCGGTTGGTAAAGGCCTTGCGCGACAGGTGATCGGCCGCCCAGGTCGGCTCCCACCGGGTGAGGAAGGCTTCGCTTTCGCGGCGCAGGCTGGCCCAGTCTCGGAAATCGGCATGGGCGGGCGGGCGCAGGGTCAGCCGCTCGGTCTCGATCCGGACTTTCCGTCGGCCCAGAAGCATCACGCCACGCGCCTGTCCTGAAGTGTCTGCCAGTCAGGGGCGGTCGAGATGGGACCATAGAGCGCAAGGGCCGAGGGGGCTGCGCTGATCATATGGGCGGCCATGGCGCGCACATCCGCCACGGTGACGGCGTCGATGTGATCGACCACTTCGGACAGCGGCGGGATGCGGCCCCAGACCTGCATCTGCCGCGCCAGACGTTCGGCGCGGTTGGACGGGCTTTCCAGCCCCATCAGCAGACCGGCCTTCATCTGCGCGCGGGCGCGGGCCACTTCGGCCTCGGTCATGTCATCGGCGGCGCGTTTCATCTCGTCCAGCGTGATCGTGGTCAGATCGCCCAGATCCTCGGCCGAGGTGCCGGCGTAGATCGTCATCATGCCGGTATCCGCATGGGCACCGGCCTGCGCGAAGATCGTGTAGCACAGGCCCCGCTTTTCGCGCACTTCCTGAAACAGGCGGCTCGACATGCCGCCGCCAAGGGCCGAGGCATAGATCTGCGCGGTATAGATCGCGGGATCGGTGTAATCGGGGCTTTCGAACGCCAGCGCGAAATGCGCCTGTTCCAGTTGCTTTTCCACGCGATGCTCGCCGCCCACGAAATGCGCGGGCATGGGATGGTGCAGCTTGCCCTTGGGCAGCGCGCCGAAGATCGCCTCGGCCTCGGCCACGATGGCGTCATGATCGACCGCGCCTGCGGCCGACAGGATCATGTTGGCGGGGCTGTAATGTTCGGCCACGAAGCCTTGCAGATCGGTGCGGTTGAAGGCGCGGATGCGGTCGACAGCCCCAAGGATCGTGCGGCCCAGCGGCTGATCGGGATAGGATTTTTCCTGCAACCAGTCGAAGATCACGTCATCGGGCGTGTCCAGCGCCTGCCCGATTTCCTGAAGGATCACGCCGCGCTCGACCTCGATCTCGCCGGGATCGAATACGGGGTTCAGAACGATATCGGAGACCACATCCAGCGCCAGCGGCACATCGGCTTCGAGCACGCGGGCGTAATAGGCCGTGACTTCGCGCGAGGTATAGGCGTTGATATAGCCGCCCACATCCTCGATCACCTCGGCGATCTCGAGCGCGGAGCGACGCTTGGTGCCCTTGAAGGCCATATGTTCCAGAAAATGCGCGATACCGTTCTGCTCGGGGCGCTCGTGCCGACCGCCGGACAGGACCCAGATGCCGATGGCTGCGGATTGCAGCCCCTCCATCCGTTCGGTGACGATACGCAGGCCGTTTTCAAGAGTATGGGTACGGACGGTCAATTGGCGATACGCTCTCTGATCAGGGATTCGATGGCGGCAAGGTCATTGCCGATCCGGGTGACACGCTCGGGCCGGTCGTAAAGATCGGCCATGCGCGGAGGAAGCGGCGGGCGGACACCAGTGGCCGCCTCGACCGCGTCGGGGAATTTCGCGGGATGCGCGGTGGCCAGCGTGATCATCGGCACGGCGGGATCGCGCATCGCCTCGGCCACATGCACGCCGACGGCGGTGTGGGGGCAAAGCAGCTCGCCCGTGGTCTTCAGGGTGCGGCCGATGGTGGCGCTGGTCTCATCCTCGGCGCAGCGACCCGAGTCGAACGCCTCGCGCAGGGCCTGCATCGCGCCTTGAGAGACGGAGAAACCGCCCGCTTTCAGCTCGTCCATCAGTTGGGCCACAGCGGCGCCATCTTGGTTATAGGCATAGAACAACGCCCGCTCGAAGTTGGAACTGACCTGGATATCCATCGAGGGGCTGATCGAGGGGATCACGCCGTCGGGGCGGTATTCGCCGCCCGACAGGCAGCGGTGCAGGATGTCGTTATGGTTCGTCGCCACCACCAGCCGGTCGATGGGCAGGCCCATGCGCTTGGCGATGTAGCCTGCGAAGATGTCGCCGAAATTGCCGGTGGGCACGGTGAAGCTGACGGCGCGGTCCGGCGCGCCGAGGCTGACGGCGGAGGTGAAGTAATAGACCACCTGCGCCAGCACACGCGCCCAGTTGATCGAATTGACCCCGGCCAGACGCACCCCGTCGCGGAAGTCGAAATCGTTGAACATGTCCTTCACGCGCGCCTGCGCGTCATCGAAATGCCCGTCGATGGCCAGCGCGTGGACATTGCTTTCCACCGGCGTAGTCATCTGGCGGCGCTGCACCTCGGACACCCGGCCATGCGGATAGAGGATGAACACATCCACCGCATCGAGGCCCCGGAACGCCTCGATCGCCGCCGAGCCGGTATCGCCGCTGGTCGCGCCCACGATGGTGACACGCTCGCCCGACCGCGCAAGTGCGGCCTGAAACAGCTGACCGATCAGCTGCATCGCGAAATCCTTGAAGGCCAGCGTCGGCCCGTGGAACAGTTCGAGCAGGTGATGGTTGCTGTCGAGTTGCACCAGCGGCGCGCGGGCGGCGTGGCCGAAGCCCGCATAGGCGCGCGCGATGATGTCCTGAAATTCCGTATCGGTGAAGGTCTCGCCGATATAGGGGCGCATGATGCGGAAGGCCGCTTCCTCGTATGACAGGCCACCCAGCGCGCGGATCGCATCCGGCGACATCACGGGAATGGATTGCGGCAGGTAGAGGCCGCCGTCGCGGGCAAGGCCGGTCAGCATCGCCTGCTCGAAAGTCAGGACAGGGGCGGTGCCACGGGTCGAGATATACTGCACTGTTTCAGCCTTTCGCGGGTTTGCGGATGCGCCAGAGGAAGAAGCCGGTCATCACCACCCAGACGATGGCCAGACCGAACCATGTGACCGCATAGCCCAGATGATCGTTCGGGATGCCGGATGTGTCCACTGGCAGGGGCGACAGGGGGCTGTCCGGCAGCGACGTGGCGCGGGCGACAACCAGCACCGGCTCGGTCCCCAGATGGTCGGCCATGCGCGGCAGATCGCGGGCGAACCACATATCCGCCTTGGGATCGGGTTCGGGGGTGTAGCTGTCCACCTCGTCCGGCCAATGCAGGTTGCCCTGCACCGTGACCTGTTCCGGTCCCGCAGCGGGTGTGGGGGACTGAATCGGCAGGAAGCCCAGATCAACCATGATCCGGCGCCCGTCCACATCCAGCGGTCGGATGATGCGATAGCCCGCGCCGACCTGCTTCTGGCTGACCAGCACGCGGATCGCCGGGTCCTGCAACTGCCCCGTCACGGTGACCGGCAGATAACGGTCGGCCTGCGGGTCGGGCTGCGCGGGCAAAGCGACCGGGGCGGCGGTGATGCGCGCGTCGATATCGGCCAGGATCGCCTCTTTCCAGTCCAGACGCTGCATCTGCCAGACACCAAGGCCGACCAGAATGGCCGTGCCGAGCATGCCGAAGATCAGGGGAAGAAGAAGACGCATCGTACAGGAGGGCCCTTTGAACGTGGAAAGCGCGCGGAACCCGCGCGCTTTGCTTTCTTTCGTTTTGTCCGCCGGATTTCAACCGCTAAAGCACAGCGGGCCACCGGCAGGCAGGATCACTGACCCCAGACGTAGACAGCGGCAAAGAGGAACAGCCAGACCACGTCCACGAAGTGCCAGTACCAGGCAGCGGCCTCGAAGCCGACGTGCTTTTCCTGGCTGAAATGGCCGCGTTGCAGGCGGATCAGGCAGACGAACAGGAAGATCGTGCCGATGATCACGTGCAGGCCGTGAAAGCCCGTCGCCATGAAGAAGTTCGCGCCATAGATGTTGCCCGCAAAGCCGAAGCCTGCGTGGGTGTATTCATAGGCCTGAAAGCCGGTGAAGATCACGCCCAGCGCGACAGCGAGGATCAGGCCCCACTTCATGTCTTCGCGGTTGTTTTCATGCACCAGCGCATGGTGCGCCCATGTCGCCGCCGCACCCGAGCACAGCAGGATCAGCGTGTTGATCAGCGGCAGGTGCCAGGGGTCGAAGGTCTCGATCCCGGCGGGCGGCCAGACACCGTCCACGGCCGGGCTGAGCGGGCCCATCGGATACATGGCGTGCTTGAAGAAGCTCCAGAACCATGCGGCGAAGAACATGACTTCGGACATGATGAACAGGATGAAGCCGTAGCGCAGGCCGATCCGCACCACGGGGGTGTGATCGCCAACCTGGCTTTCCGCCACGACATCGGCCCACCAGCCGAACATCACGTAAAGAACGCCGACAAAACCGGCGAGGAACATCCAGGGCATCCCCTGGGCCATCCACAGCACCGCGCCGAAGAGCATGAAGAAGGCCGCGACCGAGGCCAGCAAGGGCCAGAGTGACGGGGCCAGGATGTGGTAATCGTGATTTTTCTCGTGCGCCATCTCGTTTTTCCCTCGTTGGAAGGCTTCTTAGTTAAGGGTGGTATCCGCGTCCGGGGCGGCTGCGTCAAGCGCTGCCTGCTCTTCCGGCAGGTCGGTTTCGTAGAATGTGTAGGACAGGGTGATCTGCTTGACGTATTGACCGTCGCGATCCGTCACGATCTCGGGGTCCACGTAGAAGGTCACGGGCATCATCACCCGCTCGCCGGGTTGCAGCACCTGCTGTTCGAAGCAGAAGCACTGGATCTTGCTGAAGAACCCGCCCGCCTCGTAGGGGGTGACGTTATAGCTGGCGGTGCCCGCGACGACGCGGTCGGTGGGGTTGTAGGCCTCGTAGAAGGCCAGGCCCGTCTCGCCGATGCGAATCTCCATCTGCCGCTCGACCGGCTTGAATTCCCACGGCATGTCGCGGTCCTTCGAGGCGTCAAAGCGCACGATGATGGTCTGGTCCAGGATCTCTTCCGGTGCCACTTCCGACACGCTGGTCGTGCCGCCAAAGCCTGTCACCCGGCAGAACCAGTCGTAGAAGGGCACCGATGCAAACGCGAGGCTGCCCATCACCACGACAAGGCCGACGGTCTGCGCGACGGTTTTCGTTTTGGGGGAGAATGTCATGCTAGTCTCCTTGAACAGGGGTGGCACCAGGCATCATTTCGGGCCGCGGCGCGTGATCGAAGGCCTGCATCGGATCGCCGTTGGTGACCTTGACGACGGTCAGACCGAACACGATGACGATGAAACCCAGCAGCACCAGCGCCAGGCCGATATTGCGTCCGGCGCGGCGGTTGTGCAGCTCATGTGTCGCGCGAAAGCTCATCCCCAGCCTCCCAGCCCATAGGGACGCAGCGCGGCTTCCGCCAGGATCGCGCCGAAATGCAGGAAGAGATAGAGCAGCGACAGGCCGAAGAACGACTTCTCGACCTTGTATTTGTCGGCCTGGCAGGTCTCCTCGTCGCGCCGCCAGATGCGGAATGCCCCCAGAAGGAACAGTGCGTTCAGCACGAGCGACACCGCCAGATAGACCGGACCGCCGATCGAGGTGAAGCCGGTGCCCACGGCCAACGGGGCCAGCAGCACGGTGTAGCCAAGGATATTGTTGCGGGTGACGCGGCGACCATGTGTCACCGTCAGCATCGGCACGCCCGCCTTTTCGTAATCGGCGTTCATGAACAGGGCCAGCGCCCAGAAATGCGGCGGCGTCCACATGAAGATCAGCAGGAACATCAGGACCGATTCGAGACCGATCCCGCCCGTCGCCACCGCCCAGCCGATCATCGGAGGAAAGGCCCCTGCGGCACCGCCGATCACGATGTTCTGCGGGGTCCAGCGCTTGAGCCACATCGTGTAGATGACGGCGTAGAAGAAGATCGTGAAGGCCAGCAGCGCGGCCGACACCATGTTCGTGGCCAGCGCCAGCATCACGACCGAGAAGCCCGACAGGGCCACGCCGACCGCCAGCGCCTCGCCGGGGGCGACCTTGCCCGCAGGCACGGGCCGCTTGGCGGTGCGCTTCATCACGGCGTCGATATCGGCATCCCACCACATGTTCAGCGCGCCCGAGGCCCCTGCCCCGACGGCGATGAACAGGATCGAGGCAAAGCCGATCATCGGATGCACACCCACGGGCGCCGCCAGCAGGCCCACCAGCGCCGTGAACACGACAAGCGACATCACGCGCGGCTTGAGCAGCGCGACATAGTCGCCAAAGCTCGCCTCGGGTTCGATGATCTGGGTGTTGATGCTTGCGTCGGTCATGTGTGGCCCCTGTCGGGTCGATCTTGCGGGGGTGGCGCGGTCTGCGCGCCCCTTGCGATCCGCAGGCAGGGTAAACCCCGCCTGCGGCCGTGTCGTGGATTATTCGGCTGCCAGCTGCGAGACCTGAACCTCGCGCGGGGTGCCGCCGTATTCGTCGATCGCGCCGTCGAGCCAGGCTTCATAGGCTTCCTCGCTGACGACCTTGACGGTGATCGGCATGTAGGCGTGGTCCTTGCCGCAGAGTTCCGAGCACTGGCCGAAGTAGATGCCTTCCTTTTCGGCGGCGAACCACAGCTGCGCCAGACGACCGGGAACGCCGTCCTGCTTCACGCCGAAGGCCGGGATGGTCCAGGAGTGGATCACGTCCGCCGCGGTCACCTGCATCACGACGGTCTTGCCCACGGGCACGACGACGGCGGTATCGGTTGCCAGCAGATATTCGTCCTGGCTGTAGCCATGATCTTCCAGCTGGTCGCGGCTCAGCATGAAGCTTTCGAAGCCGAAATCATGATCGGTATACTCATAGCCCCAGTACCACTGGTAGCCGGTCACCTTGATGTTGATGTCGCCATCGGGAATTTCCTGCTGCTTGAACAGGATCGGCAGCGAGAATGCGCCGATGAACACGAGGATCACGATCGGCACGATGGTCCACGCCATCTCGACCGGGGTGTTGTGGGTGAACGTGCCGGGAATCGGGTTTGCCCTGCGGTTGTAGCGCATGATCACGATGGCCAGCAGAAGGCAGACGAAAAGGGTGATCGCGGTGATGATCACCAGGATCATGCCGTCCAGCCACTGCAGGTCGCGGGCCAGTTCGGTCGCGGCCGGCTGAAAGCCGATGCCACCGGGTTTCGGTGCGCCGATGATCTGCAAGGCCTCCTGCGCGCTGGCGGGAACGGCAAGGAAGGCGGGGAAAAGCGCCAGCAGGCTTGAAAGTTGTCGCATGGGTCACCCTGATCGGTTGCGGTATTTCTGGGTCTTCGTCGGTCGTCTACAGTGTATGCCATAGAATCCCGTTGTTTTGTCGTCGCGAGAAACCATATTCTGACAGACAAAACAACAATGACCCTTGCGGCAAACGGACGCGAATTTGATTTAGATCAAGTGTGCGCGCTGCGAAACCCCAGAAAGTTCCCAATGTCAGACCGTGATTTCCGCCCTCTCGAAGACCGCATGGCCCCTGAAACAGCCCTGAACCTGCTGCGCGAGGCGACGGCAGGGGCCGATGATGGCGAGTTGTTCTTCGAACGGCGCCGGTCCGAAGTCGCTGGTTTTCGATGATGGCCGCATCAAGACCGCCAGCTATGACGCCTCCGAAGGATTCGGCCTGCGCGCCGTGCGCGGCGAGGTGACGGGCTATGCCCATTCCACGGAAATCTCGGAAGCGGCGCTGCGCCGGGCCATGGACACCGCGCGTCTGGCCGTGGGCGATGGCGGCGGCACCTGGGCCGAGGCGCCGCGCGCGACCAACCGCAGGCTTTATACGGATGACGACCCGATCGCGGGCGTCACCTTTCCGGTCAAGCTCGACACGCTGCGCGAGATCGACGCCTTCGCCCGCGGCCTTGATCCCCGCGTGGTGCAGGTCAGCGCGACCATCGCCGCCTCGATCCAGGAGGTCGAGATCCTGCGCCCCGACGGTTTGCAACTGCGCGACATGCGCCCGATGACGCGGGTCAATGTCAGCGTGATCGTCGATCAGAACGGGCGGCGCGAAAGCGGCACGGCTGGCGGCGGCGGGCGCGTGGGTCTGGACGGGCTGCTGGACCCCGCCGATTGGCAAGCCAAGACGCGCGAGGCGCTGCGCATCGCGACCGTGAACCTCGAGGCCGTCCCGGCCCCGGCCGGCGTGATGGACGTGGTCCTCGGGCCGGGCTGGCCCGGCATCCTGCTGCACGAGGCGATCGGCCACGGGCTGGAGGGCGATTTCAACCGCAAGGGCACATCCGCCTTTGCCGGGCTGATGGGACAGCGGATCGCCGCGCCCGGCGTGACGGTGCTGGACGATGGCACCATCCCCGACCGGCGCGGGTCGATCAGCATCGACGACGAAGGCACGCCCTCGGGCAAGAACGTGCTGATCGAGGACGGCATCCTCGTGGGCTACATGCAGGACCGCCAGAACGCGCGCCTGATGGGCGTGGCCCCGACCGGCAACGGGCGGCGCGAAAGCTATGCCCATGCGCCGATGCCGCGCATGACCAACACCTATATGCTGGGCGGCGACAGCGATCCGGCCGATATCGTGGCCGATCTGAAGGACGGGATCTATGCCGTGGGCTTTGGCGGCGGGCAGGTCGACATCACCAACGGCAAGTTCGTTTTCAGCTGCACCGAGGCCTACCGCGTGCACGAACGGCAAGATCGGCGCGCCGGTCAAGGGCGCCACGCTGATCGGCGACGGCGCCACGGCGCTGCAGCAGATCCGCGCCATCGGCAACGACATGGCGCTTGACCCGGGCATGGGCAATTGCGGCAAGGCGGGGCAATGGGTGCCCGTGGGCGTCGGCCAGCCCACGCTGATGATCGGCGGGCTGACCGTGGGCGGATCGGCCACCTGATCCTTTTCGCCACCCATCCGGGAACACGCATCAACACGGCCTGCCTTGCGGCGGGCCGTTTCTCGGTTTGGTTTACCGGCCATTAACCAGCCATGGTCTACACCTGATTCTGCAAGCAGACGGAGTCGTGATGACCTGGGAACCCCTTTCTTCCACTCACCCCCCACTCCCACCCACCACGGAAGATGACCGGGTGTCATGGCTTCGTCTCTTGCGCTCTCGCGGGTGGGTCCCGCGACATTTTCCCGCCTGATGGCCGAACATGGCAGCGCCGCCGCCGCGCTGGAGGCGTTGCCCGATGTGGCGCGCGCCGCGGGGGTGACGGACTACCACCCCTGCCCGACCGGGGTGGCCGTGGCCGAACTGAAGGCGGGCCGGGCCGCCGGGGCCGTCATGGTCTGCATCGGCGATCCTGCCTACCCGGCGTCGCTGGCCGAGATTGCCGATGCCCCCCCGATTCTGTGGGCTGTCGGCGACAGCGACGGTCCTGACGCGCCCGATGGTGGCGCTGGTGGGCGCGCGCAATGCCTCGTCGCTGGGCACGCGCATGGCGCGGGCGCTGGCGCGCGAATTGGGCGACGCGGGCTTTGTCGTCGTCTCTGGTCTGGCGCGCGGCATCGACACGGCGGCCCATGCGGCCACGCTGGACACCGGCACGCTGGCCGTGCTGGCGGGCGGCGTCGATGTCCTCTACCCGGCGGAAAACGCGGGCCTCGCGCATGATATCGCGGCACAAGGCCTGCGGATCAGCGAGCAACCCATGGGGCTTGTCCCGCAGGCGCGGCATTTCCCGCGCCGCAACCGGATCATCTCGGGCCTCGCGCAGGCCGTGGTGGTGGTCGAGGCTGCCGCGAAATCCGGCAGCCTGATCACGGCGCGCTGCGCGCTGGATCAGGGGCGCGACGTGATGGCGGTGCCGGGTCATCCGTTCGATGCGCGCTCTTCGGGCTGCAACATGCTGATCCGGGACGGCGCACGCCTTGTCCGCAACGCCGCCGATGTGATCGAGGCGCTGACGCCAGCAGTCACCGCTCCCAGATCGAAGGAAGGGACAACCCCAGCGGCGCAGCCCATGCAGGACAGCCGGTCGCTGCGTGAAACGGCGGCTCTTCACGGGCTGATCCTTGACCGACTGGGCCCCTCGCCCCTGGCCGAGGACCAGTTGATCCGCGATCTGGACAGCCCGGCGCATCAGGTGGCACCGGCCCTTGTGACGCTGGAACTGGAGGGACGGATCCAGCGTCAGCCCGGCGGGCTCTTGTCGCGCATCCAGTAGCGCGCAGGCCGTCGCGCAAAGACCCGCCCAACGCGGAAATATCCGCCCTGACAGGGACATCCGAATGGTCCTGTGACGGGACTTTGGTGCGGTGCGGCACGGGACCGCGCGGACGCTTCCTGCAGGTCGCCCCACCTCGGACCCCGCATTGACAAAGCCCCCTTTCACCCCACATGGTCCGCCGCCATGGTCACCCGGCAACCGTCCGGGATCGGCCAGTGAGCGAGTCGAAAGGAAGCTTGATGCCCGTTGTTGTTGTGGAATCCCCGGCCAAGGCCAAGACAATCAACAAGTATCTGGGATCCGACTACACGGTTCTGGCCTCCTACGGCCATGTGCGCGACCTGCCTGCCAAGGATGGTTCGGTCGACACGGAACATGGTTTCGACATGACATGGGAAGTCGGCGCCGACAGCCGCAAGCATGTGAAGGCCATCGCCGATGCACTGGCCAAGGACAACGCCCTGATCCTCGCGACCGACCCCGACCGCGAGGGCGAGGCGATCAGCTGGCACCTGGAAGAGACCCTGCGCCAGCGCAAGGCCATCAAGAAAGACACGCCCGTCAGCCGCGTCGTGTTCAACGCCATCACCAAGGCCGCCGTGACCGAGGCGATGAAACATCCCCGGCAGGTCGATGCGCCGCTGGTCGAGGCTTATCTCGCCCGCCGCGCGCTGGATTACCTTGTCGGCTTCAACCTCTCGCCCGTGCTTTGGCGCAAGCTGCCCGGATCGCGCAGCGCCGGCCGGGTGCAATCGGTCTGTCTGCGCCTGATCGTCGAGCGCGAGATGGAGATCGAGGCGTTCCGCGCCCGTGAGTACTGGTCCGTCAGCGCCCGTCTGGTCACGCCGCGCGGTCAGGAATTCGAGGCGCGGCTGACCCAGTTGGCCGGCAAGAAGCTGGACCGCTATGATCTGGAGAATGCCACGCAGGCCGAAATGGCCGTGCAGGCGGTGACCTCGCGCGATCTGAGCGTGATCTCGGTCGAGGCGAAACCGGCCTCGCGCAACCCTTCGGCCCCGTTCATGACGTCGACCCTGCAACAGGAAGCCAGCCGCAAATACGGCATGGGCGCGCGGCAGTGCATGAACGCGGCCCAGCGTCTCTATGAGGCGGGGCACATCACCTATATGCGGACCGACGGCATCGACATGGCGCCCGAGGCCGTGACGGCGGCCCGCGACGCGATCAAGGACCGCTATGGCGCGGAATATGTGCCCGCCAGCCCGCGCATCTACAAGAACAAGGCCAAGAACGCGCAGGAAGCGCATGAGTGCATCCGGCCCACGGAACTGTCGCGCGATGCCGAAAGCCTGCGGATCAGCGACGCCGATCAGCGCAAGCTCTATGACCTGATCTGGAAGCGCACCATCGCCTGCCAGATGGAGGCCGCGCGGTTCGAGCGCACGACCGTCGATATCGGCAGCAAGGACGGGCAGGTCGAACTGCGCGCCACCGGGCAGGTCGTGCTCTTCGACGGTTTCCTCAAGGTCTATGAGGAAGGCCGCGACGACGTGGCGGATGAGGATGAGCGCCGCCTGCCCCAGATCATGAAGGGCGAAAAGGCCGACAAGCGCGAGATCACGCCCGAGCAGCATTTCACCCAGCCGCCCCCCCGCTATACCGAGGCGACGCTGGTCAAGCGGATGGAAGAGCTGGGCATCGGCCGCCCCTCGACCTATGCCAGCGTCATCACCACGATTCAGGACCGCGACTATGTCCGCAAGGACAAGAACCGCCTGTTCCCCGAGGACAAGGGCCGGATCGTCACGGTCTTCCTGATGAACTTCTTCCGCAAATACGTGGAATACGACTTCACCGCCGATCTGGAAAACCAGCTCGACGAGGTCAGCGCGGGCGATATGGACTACAAGGATGTGCTGGCGCGGTTCTGGCGCGATTTCTCGGCGGCGATTGCGGAGACGTCCGAGCTTCGCATCACCGAAGTGCTGGATGTGCTGGACGAGGCGCTGGCCCCGCAGCTTTACCCGCCGCGCGAGGACGGGTCCGACCCGCGCACCTGCCCGCTCTGCGGCAAGGGCCAGTTGCACCTGAAGACCTCCAAGACCGGCGGCTTCGTGGGCTGCGGCAACTATCCCGAATGCCGCTATACGCGCCCCTTGAACGGCGATCCCGAGGCGCAGGGCGACCGCGTCCTGGGCGTCGATCAGGGTGACGAGATCAGCCTGCGTTCGGGCCGGTTCGGGCCTTATGTCCAGCGCGGCGAGGCGACCGAAGAGGTCAAGAAGCCGCCCCGCGCCAGCCTGCCCAAGGGCTGGTCGCCGGACGACATGGACCTGGAAAAGGCGCTCATGCTGCTGAACCTGCCGCGCGAGATCGGTCCTCACCCCGAGGATGGCGAACTGGTCGAGGCCGGGATCGGGCGCTATGGGCCCTACATCAAGCACGGCAAGGTCTATGCCAATATCAAGGAGGTGGATGACGTCTTCACCATCGGCATGAACCGCGCGGTCGAGGAACTGGCCGCCAAGGCCGCCCGTACGCCGGGGGCCGGGCGCGCAGCGGCCAAGCCGCTGGCCGAACTGGGCGAACATCCCACCGAAGGCGGACCGGTGCAGGTGCTGGACGGCCGCTACGGGCCCTATGTCAAATGGGGCAAGATCAACGCGACCCTGCCCAAGGACACCGACCCGGCCGCGCTCACGATGGACGAGGCCGTGGCGCTGATCGCCGAAAAGGCCGCGAAATCCGGCGGCAGGAAGGGCGCTGCCAAGAAACCCGCGGCCAAAGCCAAACCCGCAGCGAAGGCCGCGGCTGCCAAGAAGCCGGCTGCCAAGAAAGCCCCGGCCAAAGCGGCGGCGAAGAAGGCTCCGGCGAAGAAGACGGGCAGCTGAGTCGCGCCTTTGCAACGCGACCGCCGCCTCCTCTGCGGTGCGGCATCTGATTGACTCTTGCCATGACCGGCGGCAAACAAGGCCGCAACAGTGACGCAAGGGAGAGATCATGAAGAAAGTCTATAATTCAGCGGCCGAGGCGCTGGATGGGCTGCTGTTCGACGGCATGTTCATCGCGTCGGGCGGCTTTGGCCTTTGCGGGATTCCCGAACTGCTGATCGCAGGCGATCCGCGACAGTGGCGTCAAGAACCTGACCGTGGCCTCCAACAACGCGGGCGTGGACGATTTCGGCATCTGGGCATGCTGCTGCAAACCCGCCAGGTGAAGAAGATGATCTCGTCCTATGTGGGCGAGAACGCGGAATTCATGCGCCAGTATCTGAGCGGCGAGCTGGAGCTGGAATTCAACCCCCAAGGCACGCTGGCCGAGCGGATGCGCGCGGGCGGCGCGGGCATCCCCGGCTTCTACACCAAGACCGGCGTCGGCACGGTGATTGCCGAGGGCAAGGAGCATGAAGGAGTTCGACGGCGAGACCTATATTCTGGAACGCGGCATCTTCGCCGATCTGGCCATCGTCAAGGCCTGGAAGGCCGATGCGACCGGCAACCTGGTGTTCCGCAAGACCGCGCGCAACTTCAACCCGCCCGCCGCCATGTGCGGCAAGGTCTGCGTCGTCGAGGTCGAAGAGATCGTGCCGACCGGCAGCCTCGATCCCGATCACATCCACCTGCCCGGCATCTATGTGCACCGCATCATCCAGGGGCAGCACGAGAAACGCATCGAACAGCGCACAGTGCGCAAGCGGGAGACCGCATAATGCCTTGGGATCGCAACCAGATGGCCGCGCGCGCGGCACAGGAACTGCAGGACGGCTGGTACGTGAACCTCGGGATCGGGATCCCGACGCTGGTCAGCAACTACATCCCCGAGGGCGTGGAAGTGACGCTGCAGTCGGAAAACGGCATGCTGGGCATGGGCCCCTTCCCCATCGAGGGCGAGGAGGATGCCGACCTGATCAACGCGGGCAAGCAGACGATCACCGAACTGCCGCAGACCGCGTTATTTCGACAGCGCCATGTCCTTCGGCATGATCCGGGGCGGCAAGATCGCGATGGCGATCCTGGGCGCGATGGAAGTGTCCGAAAAGGGCGATCTGGCGAACTGGATGATCCCCGGCAAGCTGGTCAAGGGCATGGGCGGCGCGATGGATCTGGTCGCGGGCGTCAAGCCGCGTGGTGGTGGTCATGGATCACACCAACAAGGCCGGCGAAAGCAAGGTGCTGCCGGAACTGCACCCTGCCGCTGACGGGCAAGGCCGTGGTCGACCGCATCATCACCAATCTCGGCGTGCTGGACGTGGTCGAAGGCGGCCTCAAGATCGTCGAGACCGCCGATGGCGTGACCGAGGACGAGCTGCGCGCCGCAACCTTGGCGAAAATCGTCAACTGAGTCAGCGCCACAGCAAAGACACGAAAGGCCCGCGCCATGAACGCGGGCCTTTTTGCGTTTCTTCTTGCTGTAAATATCCCGGTGCCACGGGTGCGTCAGCCGCGAGGCATGCGCGTGTCAGCCCTCACCCAGGTTGAACACACAGCCATCGGAAATCAGCATTGGCGGCGTCTTGCACAGGTTGCGCGCCACCGCGAACGCCGCCAGCACCTTGGGGACATAGTCGCGGGTCTCGGCATAGGGGGGCACACCGCCATGGCGCTTCACCGCATTTTCGCCAGCATTGTATCCGGCCAGCGCAAGGATCGGATCGCCGTCGAATTCAGCGAGGAGCCAGTCCAGATAGGCGACGCCTCCCTTGATGTTCTGCCCGGCGTTCAGGCTGTCGGCCACACCGAACCGGTCAGCGGTGGCGGGGATCAGCTGCATCAGCCCCACAGCCCCCGCAGAACTGACCGCATCTGCCCGACCGCTTGATTCCACCGCGATCACCGCCAGCACGAGTGCGGGGGATACCCGCGTGCCCACGGTGTTGAGCAAAAGCTCGGCCCGGTGATTGCGGGCGATACCCAGCAGGTCGGCCAGTCGCGGCGCGGCGATCTGCTGCCCTGCGTCCGCATTGGCGATATGGATGAGCGCAGGTTCGAGCCGTCCGGGTCCGCTGTCGTCCAGCAGCGGCGAGATCGTCTCCCAGAACCAGCTATAGCGGCCGATGGCCTCATCCGCGTCGGGTGCCGCCGCCGACGGTGCTGCCGGGCGCGCCACAGCCACGGGCTGCGGCTCGATCTGGATGGTGATGCGCGGCGCGGTGCTGCCAGGTTCGGGCGGTTTCACCCGTTTGAAGGTAAAATCGGGAAAGGCTGCGGCGTCCTGCGCGACCGCAGGGACAGCAAGGGACAGGGTCGCACATAGAATCATGGCCGCGGCAGACCACCTGCCATGGAGAATCGGGCGTAGAATCGCCCTTCGATCCGTTCTCTGGGACCGCGTCATTGCGGATATGCCTGCCTTTATCGTGGTTATCACGCTCGATTATTGCCGATGAGCATCGCAGAAAAAGGGATTCAAGACCAGCCTCTGATGCGAATCGTGCGCCCACCTGAGGCGCGCCTGCCGCAATCGCCACCCCTCAAAACCCCCGAAATTATGCAAAATTCACTTTTTTATTATTTAAAATCATATGGTTAATACAAAATTTCAGGGTCAATACAGAAAAAGAAAAAACGCACGAATCCCGCCAAACTGTTGCCCCAATCCGCTGGCTATATCTGTTCATACCGAAACGGAGACGGGCCAAGAGAGAGACAGCCCAGCAAGTCACCGGCGCGGTTGTGCAACCAAGCAACTGATCCTTTGGAGGGACACAAAATGATTAACTTCTTCAAGAACTTCAGCAAAGACGAATCCGGCGCAGTGACCGTTGACTGGGTTGTGCTGACCGCAGCCGTCGTTGGCCTGGCCATCGCTGCCTACTCCTCGATCGAGACCGGCGCGTCCAACCTGACCTCGTCGACCAACTCGTTCATGGGCACCCAGAACTCCGGGCAGCATGTAATAGCGAAGGCGCAAGCCATTCGTTTGACCGAAAAACTGGCCGCTCCCGCCCTGCCGGGTGCGGCCATTCTCTTACCGACCATCTCGTTATGACCCACAATGTTACCTTCGGGAGATGATCCGGCACGTCTCCATGACATTTTCGCCTGCCGGAAGGAGAAGAACAGATGATCATCTCGACACTCCGCCAGAGGCTTGCAAGGTTCAGCCGCGCAACAGATGGCGCCGTCACCGTCGACTGGGTCGTGTTGTCAGCCCTTGCCGTGACATTGCTGTCCGCAGGATATGGCTCGATGCGCGATGGAGCCGTTGATCTGGCCGACGATACAACGGCGTACATGACCACGTATCTGGACTGACGCGGCGGCCCCGTGCACCGTTGAGACACGCCCCAAACCCGGGCGCGGTTGACATGTGAAGAACCGGCGATGGTCGCATCGGATCATCGTCATGGTCCGGATCACCGACACGGAATGATCGAGACGCCTGGACGACATGCCAAATCCCTCGCGTTTCCAAGATTTGGCCATAATCCGTCATTACACTGCACGAGCAGACGCAGTTTGAGTTCAGGCATCTTCGATGACCGGGAACAGGATACAGGAAAGGTAACATCATGCGAGCTGTCTTTGGACTTGTTCTCATTGCCGGTGTCGGCTTGGCCGGTTTCGCCGTGATGATGGCGAAGAAGCAATTTGACGCATATCAGATGCAACTGGCCCAGGCGCAAAGCGCGCAAAGCCAGATCATCCCCACGGTCGAGGTCTTCGTGGCCAACAAGACCCTGAATTACGGCGATGTGCTGACCACCGAAGACCTGCGCGCGGTGAAATGGCCCACCAATGCCATTCCCGAGGGCAGCTTCGCCGCCATCACTGAGATTTTCCCCGAAAACAATCAGGCGCCCCGCTATGTCCTGCGCATCATCGAAAAGGATGAGGCGCTGATGGCCAGCAAGATCAGCCTGCCGGGCGAGGATGCGGGCATCAACTCGCGGATCGAACGCGGGATGCGCGCCTTTGCGATCAAGGTCGATGTCGCATCGGGCGTGTCGGGCTTCCTGCGTCCGGGTGACCGGGTCGATGTCTATTGGACCGGCGCGATCAACCAGGACATCGCGGGCGAGGCACGCGGCGAGATCACCAAGCTGATCGAGGCCAACGTGCGCCTGATCGCCGTGGATCAAAGCGCCGATGGCGGCATGTCCGAGGCGCTGATCGCACGCACGGTGACGGTGGCCGCCCGCCCCGACCAGGTGGCGGCCCTGGCCCAGGCGCAATCCACGGGGCGGCTGTCGCTGTCGCTGGTGGGTGCGAATGACGATACGATCGCCGAAGCCATCGAGGTCGATCAGCGGGCCCTGCTGGGTCTGGTCAGCGCACCGATCGCCGCACCGGTCGAGATCGAGAAGGAAGAAGTCTGCACGACCCGTGTCCGCCGTGGCGCCGAAGTGGTTGAGCTGGCGATCCCCTGCACCAACTGAATGGCGGGGCGGGCCCGGCCGCGCCATCCACAGACCAAAGCCCCGGACAAGGGACAGGTTCCGGATGGGACTTGTCCTTTTGGTCATTGGCAGATCGCCAGAGAACCGCTCATGCCCGGCTCAAAAGGCCTACTGTTGCGATTTATCCACATAAAGCACGGCTCTGAACCTATTGATTCTTGCAATAAATGTCGAAATTGACCACTTGGTTTCAAAAGTGGGCAACAAAGACCCGCAAACTGAGGCGTGATCGGAAAGGCAGGTCACATGAAAATGGACAGATTTATCAAGGCCGCCCTTCTTGGGCTGGCGTTGGGCTCGGCCACATTGCGATCGCGCCATAGGTCAGGCGGAAACCGTGCGCGTCCTTCAGGAAGGCCGTTCGGCAATCTTGCCGTTCCGATGAACCGCGCAGTCGTGGTCGAAAGCGAAGTTCCCTTTGCGGAACTTTCGATCGCCAACCCGTCGATCGCGGACATCTCGTCGTTGTCGGAACGCACGATCTACGTGCTGGGCAAGACGCCGGGCATCACCACGCTGACCCTTCTGGACGCCAACGGGCAGCTGATCACCAATGTGGATGTCCGCGTCGCCCCGGATGTCAGCGAATTCAAGGAACGTCTGCGCCAGATCCTGCCCGACGAAAAGATCGAAGTGCGCACCGCAAATGACGGCATCGTCCTGTCGGGCACGGTGTCGAGCACCCAACGACTGCAGCGCGCGCTGGATCTGGCCGAACGCTACGCACCGGAACGGGTGTCCAACCTGATGACCGTTGGCGGCGTGCAGCAGGTCATGCTCAAGGTGCGCTTTGCCGAAATGCAGCGCAGCGTGTCGAAATCGCTCAGCGCCTCGCTGGCGCGACCGGCAGCGCGTTCAGCAACGATCTGGGCCTTTCGGGCGGCAGCAATACGCTCAACAACCTGGGCGCGCAGACCAATGCCTGTCGGGCGGTATCCCGGCCATCAACTCGAACAACGGCGCCATGCTGTCTGGGCTTCGACGCAGGCGCGGTCGAAGTGGGCATCCTGCTGGAAGCCCTTGAAACCAAAGGCGTTGTGCGCACACTGGCCGAACCGAACCTGGTCGCCCTGTCCGGTCAGGAAGCCAAGTTCCTGGCCGGTGGCGAATATCCCGTGCCCGTGGCGCAGGAAGACGGCACGATCACGGTCGAGTTCAAACCCTTCGGCGTCGAGCTGAACTTCGTCCCGCGCGTGGTGGATGGCGATCTGATCAACCTCGAAATGATGGCCGCGGTCTCGTCGCTCGACCCGAGCAACGGGATCGAACTCAACGCCTTCCGGATCGACGGCTTCCAGCGCCGCGAAACATCGACCACGGTCGAATTGCGCGACGGCGAAAGCTTTGCGGTCGCAGGTCTGTTGCAGGACGACTTCCGCGACACCGCCGGTCAGGTGCCGTGGCTGGGCGATATCCCGGTTCTGGGCGCCCTGTTCCGCAGCGCGGATTTCCGGCGCGCGCAGTCCGAGCTTGTCATCATCGTCACGGCCCATCTTGTCACACCGACACGCGGCGAAGCGCTGGCGCTGCCGACCGACCGGGTGCGCCCGCCAAGCGAAAAAGACCTGTTCCTCTTCGGCCGCGTCGCCCGCGAGGCAGCCCGCACCTGCGCGGTGCTGCAGGTGAGGTTGCCAAACAGGATTTCAACGGGTCTTATGGATATGTGATGGACTGATGGGATGCAGGGGAACATGTACAAGACCTTCGCAGTTATAGGGCGTCTTGGCGTCAGTGCCTGTTCCGCGCCGATCCGATCTATCGCACCTTCAAGGGTGAAGCCGGGGCCATCCTCGACACCGGAAACTTTGGCAACGCCACCATGAACAACACCCTGGTGATGACGAATCGCAGGCTTTCGTGATGATTTGTCACGGCGCTTCTCGCAGGAAGTGTCGACGACGGTGAACTTTGCCTTCAACTCGGCCGTGCTGGACGCAGGGGCGCGCGATACCCTGCGCGAGCAGGCCCGGTGGATCCGCCAGTTCCCCGAAGTGCGCTTCCGCGTCTACGGCCACACCGATCCGGTCGGCTCGAAAGCTACAACAAGTCGCTCGGCCTGCGCCGCGCACATGCCGTGGTCAGCTTTCTGGCCACCCAGGGAATCAGCCGGTCGCGGCTGGAGGCGGTGGTCTCGTTCGGCGAAACCCAGCCGCTGATCGTGACCGAAGGCCGCGAACGCCGCAATCGCCGCACCGTCACCGAGGTCTCAGGCGTGGTCGAAGCATCCCGGTTCTGGACGGCAAATATGCCCAGATCATCTACCGCGAATACATCAACAGCGCGGCCCCGTTGAGCACGCTGTCCGGCCTGAACAATAGCGTAACCGCCTCGGAATAATCGGGCGCGGCCCTTGGGCTGCCCCCGACTCTGACCGGGTTTTGCCCCGACAATTGGCGCATGTGGTGCAGGTTTTCATGGGGTTGCGCCATCAGGTGACTTTGTGGCGTCACCGTTGCCCCCCTGCCCCCACGGCCGCAGCAAGCGCTGCCGCACACCGACCACGGCCCCTCTGATCGTCCAATGATACCGTACAATTACGATCTTTTGGCCCTAATGTTGCCCATATTTTCCGCGACCTTACCCTCAATGGGATAGCTTTGTCCGGCAGGTGCCGGGCACGGGTGGTCGGATGCCGGAACAGGAATGAACCCACCAGAGGTTCAAATTGCTCCTGCCTTGCCAGACGACGGCCCCCGAGGTCAAAGGACATGAGGCAAGATGAGTAGCAGTGTGCATCACTCTCCGGAACCGGCACCGATCGTGGCCTGCACGATCAGCCGCGACGTGCAGAATTTCGACTTGCTGATCGAGGACATGGAAGCCGTCCTCGGTGAGAACTGGGGCGATCTTGGTTTCGGCGAGGCGCTGGCCTTCTTTGCGCAGCCCGACGCGGATGCCCTTGAATTCGTGGCCATCGCCATGGATCAGGAGGATGAGGACAACCTTGTCCTGCTGGGAGAGATCATCCATCAGGCCCGCAGCCGGAACATCCGCGTAATTCTGATCGCGGAAGATGTGAGCCCGGCCGCCCTGCACCAGTTGCTGCGGCAGGGGGCCGACGAGTTCGTGCCCTATCCGCTGCCGGAAAACGAGCTGGAGGCCGCAATCCAGCGCATCCGCCAGCCCGAACCTGCCCCCGTTCTGGCCGCCCCCGAGGCAGGCTCTGCCCCGGCCACGCGCAAATCGGCCCACGACCGCGAAGGTGTGGTCATGGCCGTGCAGGGACTGGCAGGCGGCGTGGGCGCCACCACATTTGCCGTGAACCTGGCCTGGGAGCTGTGCAACGTCGCCAAGAAGGGCAAGCCCGACCCGCGCGTCTGCATCCTTGATCTGGACCTGCAATACGGCTCGGTCTCGACCTTCCTGGACCTGCCCCGCCGCGAGGCCGTGTTCGAA